>NZ_CABVPP010000005.1 GCF_902499075.1 Burkholderia pseudomultivorans
TCGAGCACCAGCGCGATCTCGGCCTCGACCTTCGGCTGGATCAGCGTCGACAGCGGGATCGGCTCGCTGTCGCCGTATGCCATCGATGCGAACAGCGCGCCGAAGTCGGGCTGGTCGACGCCCAGCTGCTGCTGCACCGCGCGCGACGTCAGGCCGATCTTGCGGCCGACGATGCGCTCGCCGGCGGCGACGCGCGCGTCGACGTTGGCCTGCTGTACGGCGTACGCAGTAGCCATGTCGTCCAGTGCGATCGTGCCGCGCACCGGTTCGATGGTCCGGCGCGACGCCTCGGCTTCGCGCAGTCGCGCCGCCAGCTCACGCACGGTATTCGGGTCCGTCATCGCGGCCTCCGTTTCGGTTATTGGGTCAATTCGTGATGCGAACGACATGGCCGTGCCTGCGGCCCGCGTTGCGCCCGACCGTCCGTCGGACCGGCGCGTGCCGGCACGGGAAACCCGCACCGGCACGCGCGCTCCATTCGTCAATTGTTCGCGACGAAATCGGCGACCAGCCGGTTGAACTCTTCCGGGTGCTCGATCATCGCCCAGTGCCCGCAGCGATTGAGCAACACCAGACGCGAATTCGGGATATTCGCGAGCAGGAACAGCGAAGTCTCGTACGACACCACGCGGTCGTCGCGGCCGTGGATCAGCAGCGTCGGCACCTCGATCGCGGGCAGCAGTTCGGGCTTCACCCACTTCGGCAGCGGCGCACCCTTCGGCAGTCCCGCGACGTAGTTGCGCAGATGCTCGGGACGCGCCTGTGCGGCGTTCGAACGCGCTTCGCACAGCTCGGGCGTCGCGAAGCGCGCCTTGTCGTACACCATGATCTCCACCAGCCGGCGCATGTTCTCCGCGCTCGGGTCCCGATACGCCTGAATCAGCACCTTGAGCCCCTCGGACGGCCCGTCGCCCGCGCCGAACAGCGTCGGCATGCGCCCGACCGGCGGGCCCATCGTCACGAGGTGCGTGATGCGGTCGGGATGCTCGGTCGCGAGGCGCAGCGACGTCTGCCCGCCCATCGAGTTGCCGACGAACGCGGCCTTGTCGATGCCGAGCGCATCCATGAACTGGATCGCCGCGTCGACGTGATCGAGCTGCTCGACCGTCGCCGCATCCGACTGCCCCCAGCCCGGCATGTCGACCGCATACACGTGGAACTGCTTCGACAGCGCTTCGATGTTGCCGGAGAAGTTGCTCCAGCCCGTTGCGCCCGGGCCGCTGCCGTGCAGCAGGATCAGCGGATGCCCGGCGCCGGCCTCCTGATAGTGCAGTTGCCAGTCGCGCGTCTTGACGGTACGGCTCGTTCCAGCCTGAGTCAGTGCCATGATTTCGGTCCTCGTTCAAAAATCGCGGATGCGGTAGTGCATCGCGCAGGAAGGCGGTGCCCGGCGTTTGCCGCCGTCACGGCCGCAGCAGGTCGGCCACGACGTGCGGCGGACGGTGCCCCCAGGTACTGAGCCGGTCCAGATGCTGGACCTGCCAGGTTGCGTCGTCGATCATCAGGCCGCCCCAGCCGACCTCGACGTTGAAGTCCGACGGCGTGCGGACGTAGAAGCTGAACATGCGGTCGTTCGGGTGCAGGCCGAGCGTCATCTCGAAGCGCTGCTTCGCGTCCATGCAGCGGTCGTATGCGAGGCCCACGTCGTTCATGTCGGCGACCTCGACCATGAAGTGATGCATCCGCTTCGGAAACGGCATGTTGGCGAGCGCGACCGTGTGGTGACGCCCGTTGCAGCGCATGAAGGTCACGCTCGCGACGATGCCGGGCGCCAGTTGCTGATCGATCACGTCGGTGATCCGGAAGCCGAGCAGCCCGTACCAGTCGACCAGCACCTGCCGGTCCATCCCGCGCTCCATCAGCACCTGATGGCCGGCGCCGCCCGCGCCGGTGACGAAGCCCGATACCAGCCGGTCCGACGCGAACGGCGTGTCCGCGTCGGCCAGCCCCACGTACAGCTCGACGCGGTTGCCGAGCGGGTCGGCGGTGACAGCGATGCGCCGCACCTTGCGCGCGGCGGCCAGCGCCGCGCCGCCTTCGTCGACCTCGGTGCCGGCCGCCCGCAGCCGCGCGACGATCGCGTCGAGATCGGCGTCGCTCTCGCAACCGTAGCCGGTGAACGCGAGATCGTCGGCGCTGCCGGCCTCGACGATCCAGCGGTGCGCCTTGCCGTCCATGCGCAGGCTCAGCGACGTATCGGTCCGGCTCGCGCGCTGCATGCCCAGCAGCTCGACACCGAATCGCTCCCATTCGGCGAGATCGCTCGCCTCGATGCCGACGTAACCGAGTTCGGTCACAGTGCTCATTCGTGAAATCTCCTTCGTTGTTTCGTCCGGCGACGCGCCCGCACTCACGCGGGCACCGCGAGGCCGCTGACGTCCGCGGCCGCGACGAAGCGGTCGGGCCGCAGCGCGACTGCCCGCACGCCGTACTTGCGCAGCCACGGACGCAGCACGCCATCCAGATCGATCAGTTCGTCGTGGCCCTGCGTGCGCTGGTCCTGCTGACGCAGCGCGATATAGCGCGCGCCGAGCCTGTCCCATGCGGCCTTTTCCTGCGGCGTCAGCAGCGAGGCCGGATCGACGTCGTCGCCGAGCAGCGCGAAGCCGTCGCCGAGCAGCTCGTCGAGGCGCGCCATCACGCCGCGGTTGTCGCCGACCACCGGCTGCGGCACCATGCGGCCGACGATGCTGCCTTCGCCGAGCGGGCCGCGCAGCCAGCCGGCGGCCAGCACCGGCGGTGCGATCAGCGGCGCTTCCGGCGCATCCGGCGCCGGCGGTGCGTTGAGCGCGGCCTGCTCCTCGTCGCTCAGTTCCTGCTTGATGATGCGGCCCAACTGCACCGCGAGGTCGGTGTAGAAGCTGGCGTTCGGGCGGCGCTCCGTCTCGTACGTATCGAGGAAGTGCGCGGGCAATCTGCCGTTGAGCACGCCCGCGAGCTTCCAGCCGAGATCGAATGCGTCGCGCATGCCGGTCTGCATCCCCGCACCGGCCCACGGCGGCATCAGGTGCGCCGCGTCGCCCGCCAGGAACACGCGCCCGACGCGCCACCGGTCCGCCATCCGCGTGTGGTGCCGGTAGAACGCGTGCTGATGGATCTCGACATCGTCCTCGCTGACGCCGAGCGCTTCGAGCAGCGGCCACACCTGCTCGTTCGTGCTGAAATCGGCCTCGGTTTCGCCCGGCTTGAGCGGCAGCTCCCAGCGGTGATTGCCGCCGGACAGCGCAATGTCGACCACCGGCCGTTCCTTGTCGGACCAGAAGGTCAGCAGGTTGCGGTCGGGCCACCAGCGCTTCACGCGGCAGTCGATCACGATCCACTGCACGTCGAGCGTGTCGCCCAGCAGCTTCACGCCGATCATGCCGCGCGTCGCGCTGCTGCCGCCGTCGCAACCGATCACGTAACGCACGCGCACGCTGCTCAGCTCGCCGGTCGTCGCGTCCTTCGCGGTCACCGTGACGCCGCCTTCGTCCTGTTCGAGCGCCACCACGTCGCTGCCGTAGCGCACGTCGATGCGCTCGCCGTGCGCGGCCGCGCATTCGCGCAGCGTCGCTTCCATCGTCGGCTGGTAGATGTTGAAGAAACGCGGCTTGATGCCGAGCGTCGACGGCGGGTGCTCGATGCGCAGGATCTCGGTGCCGTCGTAACGCATCCAGCGCAGCGCGCGCTGCGGGTCGATCTGCTTGAGCACCGGCTCGTCGACGCCGAGGTTCTGGAAGATGCGCATCGTCCAGTCATTGACGGTCACTGCCCGCGCGCGCGGATAGATGTCACGGTGACGCTCGAACGCAAGGGTGGAAATGCCGTGCTTCGCCAATGCAAGCGCGGCGATCACGCCGGTCGGGCCATAGCCGACGATCGCGACGTCCGCATCGTAGTGCTGGGTCATTCGTTGTCTCCTGTCTCTCATCCGCTGTCCGGCGGATCGGTCGCCCGGCGTGTGCCGCGTCGTCGCGAACCCGCCATCGATGCGACGGAATTGTACCGATAGGTCCAAAACTAAAAACTAGGGAATACGAGTATTGGACCGATCGGTCCATAAATGGGGAACGGTATACTTCGGCCATGAAAAATTCCCAATCCACCGGCAACCGGCGCGGCCAGCAGTCGCGCCAGGAGATCCTCGACGCGGCGTCGCGCGTGATGTCCGCGTACGGGTATGCCGGCACGTCGATGTCGGCGCTGGTCGAGGCGACCGGCATTCCGAAAAGCGCGATCTACCACCACTTCGGATCGAAAGCGGGGCTGCTGGCGGAGGTGATGGCGCAGGGCGCGCACGGCTTCTTCGAGGCGATGCGCGACGCGCACCGCGATCCGCCGCAAAGCGGGACGCCCCGCGAACGGCTCGGCTGGTATCTGCAGCGCACCGGCGAAGTCTTCGTGCATCGCGAGAACTTCCTGCGCCTGCTGATGGTGATGGTCATGACCAGCGAGGCCACCGACGCGCCCGAGGCGATGGAAATCGTCGCGACCGTTCGCAACGAGGGCCGCGACTACATGCGGCAGATGATTCGTGCAGCGTTCAGCACCGAAGGCGAAGCGATCGCGGCGGCAGTCGCAGACCGGTTCGCGCACTTCGGGATGGCCGGGTTCGACGGCGCGTTCGTGTCGCTGCAGTCCCGCGACGATTACTCGATGACGACGTATATGTCACAGCTGACCGACGCGCTCGGCTCGATGGGCGAAGCGCACGCCGAAGCGCTGCGCAACGCAAGCGCGGCGCCGGCGCCGGCGCCGGCGCGCAAGCGTGCGACGAAAAGCGCGAAGCCGGCCGCGCCGGCGCAGGACAAGGCGCGCGCGCGTCGGGGCTGACAGGCGCGCGCCTCCCGAACAACCCGTGTTGTGCGCCACTTATCGGCGCGGTACAGTCGCGGCAACTCGCGAGCGTATCGCGCCCCGAACGGCGTGTGGCCCGGCCTCCCGCGTTGCGCGGTGCGAGCGTCGATTTCGTCGAGGTATGCCCGCATGTCGACCCCCTTTCCCCCGTCCACGGCACGGCTCGAGCCCGCATCGGCCTTCCGCTTCGAATCCGCGGCGGCCGGGCACGTGTCTCGCAATGCGCGCGACTGGTCCGACATCTTGCGGCTCGCGTACTTCCCGCTCGACATCAAGGTCGGGCCGGACTTCCGTTCCGGCGTGATCGAGCGCGTCGACATCGGCGGCATCCGCGCGTGCACGCTGCAATGTGATCCGATGACCGCCGAACGGCACCGGTCGTTGACCGCCGCCGACGAACAGGAGTTCTACGTCGTCGAGATTCCGCAGCTCGAACCCGTGCAGATCCGGCAGCGCGGCCGGGAAAACTGCGTGCAGCCCGGCGACTTCACGATCGTCAACGGCGCGGAACCTTATGTGTTCACGACGCTCCGGCCGAATACCGTACGCACGCTGCGCATTCCGAGCCGCGCGCTGCGCCAGCGGCTGCCGGGTCTCGACGACCAGGTCGCGAGCACCTGCGCCGGCGCGCAGCCCTGCACGCCGCTGTTCCTCGACTTCGCGACGTCGTACTTCAGGCATGCGCTCGCGTTGCCGCCCGACGCCCAGCGCAGGATCGAGCAGCACCTGCTCGACCTGCTCGTGATGGCGCTGATCGGTGCGGACACCGAAAGCGGCGAATCGTCGGTGCGAGGCGCGCACCGGCAGCGCGCGCTGCGCTGTATCGAGGAACGCTTCACGCTCGCGACGCTGCAGCCGGCCGACATTGCGCGCGCCATCGGCGTTTCCGAGCGCTATCTTCAGAGGATTCTGGCCGATCGGCACGAAACCGTCACATCGCTTATCCGGCAGCGGCGCCTGCTGGAAGCGAAACGCCTGCTCGGAGAGCGCAGGCAAAACGGCCTGAGCGTCACGCAGATCGCATTCATCGTCGGCTTTTCCGATCCGGCGCATTTCAGCCGCGTGTTCCGCCGCGAAACGGGCGTCGCGCCCGTTCGATACGAGGCGCCCGCGTCGCCAGTCGCGTAACGGGTACGCGACGCGCCCGCCTGTTCCCGCCGCTCCGCCCCAGGCCGCAGACGTCCAAGGTTTTGTACGCCGACGGTCAAGAACGATTTTTTTCCGCTTTGTACAGTGACCGCATGGAGACGGCTCGCCGACGGCGGGCAGGCGCACGCGGACACCGTCGTCCGTCGGACGATTCGCGACCCGCCGGGGTGGGCGATCGGGCGCCCCGCAAGACCGAAAGGAGTGGCCTCGTGTTATCCCTGACTCACGACGCGTCGCGATCGCTGACCCAGAAGATCGTCGATCACTTCCACACGCTGATCTCGGACGGCAAGCTGCAATCCGGGATGAAGGTGCCTTCGATCCGCAGCTTCGCGGAATCGCACGGCGTCAGCGTATCGACCGTGGTCGACGCATACGATCGCCTCGTGGCCGAAGGCTGCCTCGTGCCGCGCCAGAACTCGGGCTTCTTCGTCCGCAGCTTCCAGCATGCCGCGTATCTGAGCCCGGAAGCCGCCGAGCACGACGCCAAATCGTTCGATTCGTTGTGGATGCTCAACCGGATCTGGCAAAGCCATCACGTCGAGATCAACCCCGGCTGCGGATGGCTGCCGTCGCGCTGGCTCGACGACGAAGGGCTGCGCCGCGCGATGCGCAACATGGCCGTGCATGCGCTGGCGTCGATCGGCGGCTACGGGATGCCGAAGGGGTATCTGCCGCTGCGCTGGAAGATCTCCGACTGGCTCAACCAGCAGGAAGTCTATTGCCCGCCCGACCAGCTGCTGATGACGCACGGCGCCGCGCATGCGCTGAGCCTGCTGATCCAGCACCTGATCAAGCCGGGCGAGACCGTGTTCGTCGATTCGCCCGGCTACAGCCTGCTGTTCACGCATCTGAAGCGGCTCGGCGTCGAGATCGTCGGCGTGCCGCTGACGCCGGCCGGCCCCGACCTCGCCGTGTTCGCGCGGCTGCTGGAGCAGCACCGGCCGAAGGCCTATTTCACGAACCCGCGCCTGCACAATCCGACCGGCGTCTCGTGCTCGGCCGCGATCGCGCACAAGATCCTGCAGCTTGCGTCGCGGCACGACTTCCTGATCGTCGAGGACGATGTCTGCGCGGATCTCGACACGCAGTCGCGGCGGCCGTTCGCCAGCCTGGACCAGCTCGAGCGCGTCATCTATATCGGCAGCTTCTCGAAGACCGTTTCGCCGAGCCTGCGCGTCGGCTACATCGCCGCGCATCCGGATCTCGTCGAGGATCTCACGCAACTGAAAATGGCGACGGGCCTGACGAGCTCGGAGATCGGCGAGCGCTTCGTCTACCAGGTGCTGACCGACGGCCGGCACCGCAAACATCTGAAATCGCTGCGTGAACAGCTGTCGCTCGCGCAGGCCCGCGCGCGGCAGCGGCTGACGCAGTCGGGCATGATCCTGTTCAACGATGTGCCGGAGGGGACCTTCGTGTGGGCGCGCCACCCCGGTCATGACGACGCGAGAACGCTGTCGAGCCTCGCGCTCGACAAGGACATCTATCTCGCGCCGGGGCATCTGTTCACGCATGACGAGACGACGACGCCGTGGCTGCGGTTCAACGTCGGGTATTGCGACGCCGACGCGTTGTTCGAATTCCTCGCGAAAGCGTGAACGCGACGGCATGCGCGCGAGACGCATGCCGTCGCGCCATCAGAACTGGTGGGTAATCCCCGCCCGGCCCACGACCTGACGCGTCGTGTTCGACGGATTGAACCCCGCGATCTGCGCGACCGGCGCATCGCCGGACGCGTTCTGCCCGGCCACCATTGCATAGACCGACGTGCGCTTCGACAACGCATATTGCGCGATCAGGTTCAGCTGCTGATAGCGAGGCGACTTGCCGGCCGCATCGTCATGCCCGACCGTGAACGTGAAGCCCGCACCGAACAGCAACGCGCCCGTCGCCTGCCAGGTTCCCGACACCTCGTAGTTCTGGAACGACAGGTTGCCGCCGCCGGCCGCCGGGCGAAACACCGTGTTCGAAAAATCGGCCGACACCTTGAACGCGCCGACCGCATACGCGGCGCCGGCGGCAATGACGCGCTGGCTGCGCGCGGCCGCAAGCGCGTCGCCGTATACGGCGTTCGCGTAGCCGCCGCCCGACGCATAGCCGGCCACGGCGGTCGCGGGATCGTTGACCTGCAGATAGCCGACGCCCGCGCTGAATGCGCCGCCCCTGTAGGCAACCGCCGCACTGAAAGTCGAGTCGGTCGAAAACTGTCCGGCACGACCGCCCGGCGAGTAGTGGCCTTCGACCGTCACGCCGGCGATCGTCGGGCTCACGTACTTGATCGCATTCGGCACCGAGAACCCGTTGTCGAGATTGTCCATGTCGTTCGGGTGCGCGAAATACCAGCCGCCGTACTGGCCGTTCAGCGTGAACGGCTCCAGCAGGTCGACGTTCGCATCCCACTGCCGGCCGAACGTCAGCGTCCCGAAACGCTCGGATGCGATCCCGACATATGCATTGCGTGAAAACGCAAGCCCGCCGGACGAACCGGTCGCCGCATCGAAGCCGCTCTCGAGCCGGAACACCGCGCGCAGCCCGCCACCGAGGTCCTCGCTGCCCAGCAGCCCCCAGCGGCTGCCGAGCGGTACGCCGCTCTGCATCTGGAACAGCCTGCCGCCGCTGCCCGGCACCGCGCTGCCGTTCGTCGCATTCGCGACATTGTTCGCATAGTCGACGCCCAGATCGACGATCCCGTAAAGCGTGACGCTGCTCTGCGCGTACGCGCCTGCCGACAACAATACGAGCGACACGCCCGCCGCTGCAATTTTCTTCATCATGTTCCTCCTGATCGTCGATCGAATCGCTCCGTCCGGAGCGGAAAGGGGATTGCGCATCGGTTCGGCGCCGCGGTCGAACGGTGCGGCGCGCGACCTGTCATGCGGACCGCGAACGCGCATTCAGTACGCGACATCGCGGACGAACGTCCGTTTTCCGGCCACCGACAGCGCCGCGCGATAGATCAGCGCCGCGCCGAGCGCTGCCGCCGGCGCGGAGAACGTCGCAAGTGTGCCGCCGGCCTCGAGCAGTACGATGCCGAGCGCCGCTGCCGCGAACCATGCGATCAGCCCGCACGGATTGAAGGCGACCACGCGCTCCGTCCGGTACTCGATGTCGCCGCCAAAAATCGCGCCGTAGTGCGGCGACACGATATGCGTGACCGCGATGGCCACCCATGCGACCACAAAAATTCCCTGGTACGCGAGCGCCTGCAGGATGAAGCCGAAAACGTCGGTGAGCATCAGCCCGTACACGATCGCGCCGACGACGATCGACCACACGAACTTCGGCCAGCGCAACCCGAATGCACTCGCGACGAACGCATGCATGTTGGTCGATGCGAGGTAGAAGTTCGCGGTATTGATGCGCGTCTGACTCACCCAGACGAACAGCAGTCCGCCGAACCCCATCAGCTTCAGCAGCGCCAGTACGACCGATACTTCGCTCAGCGCGCCGTGCGCAGCAACCGTGCTGGCCAGGAAGATGCCGGCCACGCCGTTGACGACAAACGTGAACGCGTAGAACGCCCAGCCGAAATTGACGTTCGCGTGATAGCGCGCATCCTCGGACCGGCCGAAGCGCGCGTAGTCCCACGTGTACATCATCAGGATCCAGACGCCCATGAACGCAGTGAAGCAGTGCCACCAGCCATATGCCGGCGGGCCGCCCGCCGGCCCGAGATGCAGCCACGCGGTGCCGCCCGTATCGCTCGACAGCGCGGCGACGACCGCCGCCGCAAGGCCGATCAGATAGAACGGCAGCAGCACGCCGTTGAACTTGTCGAGCCAGGTCTGCACGCTGCCGAACACCAGCAGCACGCTGTACACGACGACGATCAGGTACGCGGCATGCAGCGACACCGTCGGGAAGTACGCATTGATCGCAATCGCGATGACCGAGCCTTCGAACAGCGCGTAATAGATCGCCGTCGCGAAGAAGATCAGCGTCGCGAGCGACGCGCCAAAGCGGCCGAACACGACGCGCGAGAACAGTGCGACCGACAGGCCGTTGGAAATCGCATAACGCACGATCACGCGGTTGACGACGCTGTAGACGGACACCGACAGCACGAGACCGATCAGCGTATTGACCGTGCCGAAGTTGATTGCGAGCGTGGCCGACACCACCAGCCAGAACATCGCGCTGCAGATCGCCCACCACGCCATCGTCAGCGCGCCTTTCGACATGCGCGCGTCGGCCGGAACGGCGGTCGTCGCATAGCCGGGGTCCGGGACGCCTTCGCTTTTCCTGAGTTCCATATGGTTTCCTGAATAAATAAGACAAATGAATCGGCCTGGCGGGCCGGGCTTCGATGGCATCGGGGCCGTGCCGGCGCAAGCGCCGGACGGTGGCCCGTCGGGCCGCCGTCCGGTGCGCGCGTGTCAGGATCCGCCCGACGTGTCCGTCAGCACATAGACGCCCGTCGCGTCGAGCCGCGCCCGCCACTGCGGCGGCAGCACGATCGACGTGGTCACCTCCTCGATCACGGCCGGCCCGTCGACGACGTCGTCGGCGCCGAGTCGCGTGCCGTCGTACACGGGCGCCGACACCGTCTCGATGTGCTGCCCGCTGCCGAAGATCATGTCGCGCCGCGCCTTCACGGCGATTTCGGTGTCGCCGATGCCGGCCTCGATCGACTGCGGCGGCGGCTGGTCGAGCAGTCCGTACACGGTGCTCTCGAGGTTGACGAGCTCGACCGGGCTGTCGGGCTCCGCGTACGTGTAAAGCGCCTCGTGGCGCGCGTCGAACAGGGCGCGGATCGTGCCGATCGTGTCCGCGCCCACCTGCATCGCACCGATCGTGACCGAACACTCGTGCACCTGCCCGCAATAGCGCATGTCGAGCTGCCGTTCGATGCGGATTCGCTCGCGCGTGAACCCCTCCTTCTCCAGCGCGGCAATCGCTTCCGCCTCGAGCCGCTCGAACTGCTGTTGCACGCGGCCGAGGTTCGCGTGTTCGTCGACGCGCATCGGACACGCGGCCATGTAGTTGTATTTGACGTCGGACAGCAGTTGCCCGAAGGCGCAGAGTCCCGACGCGAGCTTCGGCACCAGCACCGTGCGCACGCCGATTTCGCGCGCGAGCGCGGCGATATGCAGCGACGTCGCGCCGCCGGCCGCGATCAGCACGAAGTCGCGCGGATCGTAGCCGCGTTCGATCGACACGCGGCGGATCCCGTTGATCATGTTGATGTTGACGATGTTGTAAATGCCGTACGCGGCCTTGCCGACCGACAGCCCGAGCGGCTCGGCGATCTTCGTGCCGATCGCCTGCCGCGACGCGTTCCCGTCGATCATGACGCGCCCGCCGAGCAGCGACACCGGGTCGAGATAGCCGAGCGCGACGTTCGCATCGGTCACGGTCGGCTCCGTGCCGCCGCGCATGTAGCATGCGGGCCCCGGCGTCGCGCCCGCGCTTTGCGGGCCGACCTTCAGCAGGCCCGTCGGATCGATCCACGCGATCGACCCGCCGCCCGCGCCGAGCGTCTCCACCTGGATCATCGGCGTGCCGATCCGGTAACGCAGGAAGTCGATGTCCTTGTTGACGTTTGTCACGCCGTCCTTGGTCAGCGTGATGTCGAACGACGTGCCGCCCATGTCGACCGTGATGAGATTCCGGTATCCGAACGGCTGCGCGACGAAGCGTGCGGCCTGCGGCGCGGACGCCGGCCCCGAGTTGATCGCGCTTACCGCACGCGACGCCATCGCCTTCGGCGACGCCATCCCGCCGTTCGACTGATAGAAGCGCACCGGCGACGTCACGCCGTTCTCGAGATAGAAATTCTCGATCCGGCTCACGTAGCGCGCCAGCACCGGCCCGAGATACGCGTTGACGACCGTGGTCGACGTACGCGTGTATTCGCGCATCTGCGGAAACACCTCGAGACCGACCGACACGTAGACGTCCGGCAGCATCTCGCGAACGATCTCCGCCGCGCGCCGCTCGTGCCCGCCGTTCGCGACCGACCACAGGAACGAGATCGCGACCGCTTCGACGCCCTGCGCGCGGAACAGCGCGCACGCCTCGCGCACGTCGTCCTCGTTCAGCGGCGTATGAATCGTGCCGTCGGCCAGCACGCGTTCGCGCACCGGCCGGCGCAGATGGCGTTCGACGAGCATCGTCGCGGCCGGATACCGCGCGTCGTAGCGATGCCCCTCCTCCTTGTGGCCCAGACGGATCTCGAGCGAATCCTCGTGCCCCGCCGTGCAGATCAGGCCGGTCCTGACGCCCTTGTGCTGGATCAGCGCGTTCAGCGCGACCGTCGTGCCGTTCACGCACAGATCGAGGTTCGACAAAATCTCGTGCACCGGCTTGCCGAGCGCCTCGGCGATCTGGCCGAGCCCGTCGGCGATCGCGCGCGTGCCGTCTTCCGGCGTCGACGTCGCCTTGAAAAGCCGCATCCGGCCGTGGCCGTCCGCGAGTACGAAATCGGTAAAGGTGCCGCCCGCGTCCACGCCGAGCCGGTAGTGCTTGCTGTTCATTTCCATTCCTTATTGATGTTGGGATGACAGGCGATCGGAACGCAGCGCCCGGGTTGCCGATGAGTCGACGCGCAGGCTTTCGGGGTCGATCACGACGCCGTATTCGGTGCGGGCGGCATCGATTGACACGATGCCGTTGCGGACATCGGCGCGTACCCTTTCCGGATCGCGCCGCAGCGGCGAACCCCAGCCGCCGCCGCCCGGGTTGTAGGTCGCGAGCGAATAGCCGTCGCGCACGGTGATCACCGCGTTGTCGCGATACGTGTCCGTTACTTTCCCGTGGCGTTTCAGCTCGACACGCCCGAGCTTGCGTTCCGGCATCGCACTGACCGCGCCGTTCGCGCCGAGCGCCGGCAGCTTGCGTCCCTCGCCGAAGCTGACGACGGTCATCTCGTGGCCGATCGGCTCGACTTCCCACACCGTGCCGCTGCCACCGCGGAATTCGCCCGCGCCCGCGCTGTCCTCGACGAGCGCGTAGCGATGGATCAGGATCGGATACGAGTATTCGAGCGTCTCGATGTCGCCGGAGTACAGCGCGCCGAAGCAGCATTGCGGCCCGCACGCATGCCAGCCGTCCATGTAGCGTGTCGCGCCCGCGCCCGAAACGAGCGACGCGAGCACCATCGTCACGTATTCGTCGTCGGTACGCTGGTCGTGGCCCGCAATGTTGACGCCGCTCGAATGCCCCCACGACCCGACCGCACGTTCGCCCTGCGCCTGTTCGAGCGCGAGGCGCACCGCGTCGGCGAGCGTCTCCATCGGCGTGGTCGTGCAGTTCACGTGCGGCGCCGGCTCGGCGGCGTTGCACAGCGTGCCTTTCGGGCCGAGATCGACGCTCACGCAGCGATACAGTCCCTCGTTGTACGGCGGGTCGAGCTGCGCGAACATCATCAGGCCGAGGTACACGCCGGAAATCGAGTTACCTTCGTACGAGTTGATGAAGTACGGAATCTGCGGCGGGCTCTCGATCGCGATGTGGCAGGTATCGGCATCGATCGTGACGGTCGCCTCGATCTCGATCTCGCCGTAGCCGTGCCCTGCATCCTCGAGCGTCGCGCTTGCCCGATAGACGCCGTCGGGCACCGCACGGATGATGTGGCGCATGTGACGGTCGGCCATGTCCATCAGTTCGTCGACGCAATCGCGCACCGTGTCGACCCCGTACTTGTCGAGCAGCGCGATCAGATTGCGCGCGCCGACGTTCACCGCGCCGAGCTGCGCCTTCAGGTCGCCCTCCTGGTCGCGCCGCGAGCGCATGTTGCTCAGCATGAAGTTGACGACGTCGTAACGCTCGACGCCCTTCTCCCACAGCTTGACCGGCGGAATGCGCAGCCCTTCCGCGTAGATCTCGCGCGCATCGGGGTTGTAGCCCGCCGGAACCGGCCCGCCGATGTCGGTGACGTGCCCTTTGCAGACGGTCCAGAAGACCAGTTCGCCGCGGTAGAACACCGGCTTGTACATGCAGCAATCGACGATGTGGCTGCCTTTGTATACGGGGTCGTTGTGGTAGATGATGTCGCCGTCGTGAATGTCGCTGCCGAAGAAGCCTGCGACGGCCTTCATCGCAGGGATCAGGCCGCCGAGGTGAATCGGAATGTCCTGGCCTTGCAGGATCATCTCGGGACGGCCGTTGAAGATGGCGTTGCTGTAGTCGTGTGCGACGTTGAACACGCTCGACCGCGCCGTCTTCTCCAGCGTCATCGTCATCTCGCGCTGCGTGGTCTCCAGCACGCCGCGTACGACCGCCAAGGTAATCGGATCGACATCTCGTGACATTACGTTCTCCTGTGGTTCCGCATGAAGCGTCGGGGTCGACCGGCTGCCGGCCGGATCGATGACACGCAGGTTAAGAACGCAAAATTGACCGGACAATGCACAGCGCGACGAGCCGGCCCGGGTGCTGTGTTGCCTGCCTGAGCCATACACGCGTCGCGATGTACTGCCCGCGCGAGCAATACATCGCAAACACGCATATCGCCGGTCCGCGCGGCGCCGGTATGATGCATGCCGACGCGTCCCGCGTCCCCCATCCCGCTCACGCATCCGATTCGTCGCCATGGACTTGAGGCAGCTTCGCTACTTCGTCACGCTCGCCGAGCAACTGCATTTCGGCAATGCAGCCGAAGCGCTCGACATCGCGCCGTCCGCGCTCAGCATGCAGATCCAGTCTCTCGAACGCGAACTCGGCGTCCGGCTGCTCGATCGCACCAAGCGTTCGGTATCGCTATGCGCTGCGGGCACGTTGTTTCTCGACGAGGCGAAGCGCACGCTGGCCGCAGCCGAGAACGCGCGGCGCGTCGCGATGATGGCCGGGCGCGGCCAGATCGGCGCGCTCGAGGTCGGCTATGTCGCGTCCGCCGCGTATGCCGGCATCGTCCAGCGCCTGCTGGCGCGGCACGGCGAGCAGTATCCGCAGGTCAGCACGCGGCTGCACCTGCTCGACAGTCCCGCGCAAATCCGCTTGCTGCAGCAACGCGATCTCGATGCGTGCATCGTGCGCACGCATGCCGGACATCGCGACGAGACGGACCGGATCCTGCTGTTGCGCGAAACGCTCGTCGTCGCGCTGCCGGCCGGCCATCCGCTTGCGGCGCGCGAATCGTTGCGCGCGGTCGATCTCGCGAACGAGCGCTTCACCGCGCCGCAGTTCGGCAAGGAGATCGGGTTCGCACGGCATCTGCTCGAAATCGGCCGCGTCGCGGGGTTCATCCCGAACATCGAGTTTCCGACGAAGGACTTCATCACCGCGCTCGTGCATGTCGGCGCGGGTCACGGCGTCGCCGTGGTGCCGCAGAGCATCGGCGCGCTCCCGCTGCCGGGCCTCGTATTCCGCGCGCTGACCGACGTGCAGGACGATGCGGCGCTGTATCTGGTGTTCAGGCGGCACGACGCGTCGCCGTTCGTGTCGAGCCTGCGGAACGTCGCGCTCGAACTGGGCGGTACGCGCGCGGACTGAGAGCCGGACGATTCCGCCATCGGCGATCGCGAAATCGTCCGGCCATTTACCGGCCGTACACGCGTCACAATGACGCGAATTCGCCGCGAATACGCATCAGTTCGCGATGCAGGTTCGGATGCGGGTGGAACGGCGCGCGGCCGTGCAGCCAGAACAGGTTGTTCAGCATCACGAGGTCGCCCGTCGGCAGCGGAATCGCGGCCGTGCCGCGCGACGACTCCATCGATTCCGACAGCTCATGCAGGTAGCGCGCCTGCTCGATCGACTCCGGCCGCACGAACTGGTCGATGAAGCAGATGCCCGGCTTGCCGTCGACCGTGAAGAAGGTGCGGCGCTCGACCCGCTGCGCGACGTTCTTGCTCGGCGGCGATTGGTACGTAAACTTGTACGCGGCCAGCGGATGCATGCTGAACGTGTGCAGTTGCTCCCAGTCATCCAGATGCAGCAGGCGCGATTCGCCGCCGGTCGCGTTGTGCTCGCCGAACTTCATCATCAGCAGCCAGTCCGTCGGCTCGTCGACGAACGTGCCGTCCGTGTGCAGCGTGAACAGGCGGTACGCCTGGCGCAGATACGAATCGCTGTCGTCGGTATGCTTGACCACGAAGCGTGCGTAGTAGGTGCCTGACATCGCGTCGTGATTCGCCGGCCCCACGAGGTGCGCGATCGCCGTGCCGAACTTCACGTAATCGTCGGCTCGATCGGTCACACCCTGCACGCCGACGGTGAAGCCGCCCGTCGCGCGATCCCGAAGAATCGCCCGCAGGGTCGCGCGGAATGTGTCGCCCACCAGGGCCTCGAGCGTGCTCGCGACAACGAATCGCATATACGGCACGTATTCGAGATTCTGGCTGTCCACATGCCGGGTCTCGGCAAAGAATCGGCGCAGCAGGTCGCCGTCGATTTCGATGTGGCGGATCCGTTCATGATGCGGATTCTGTCCGACCGTGAAGTGTTCCGGCGCACCCATATAGGTCGGATGACTAATGATTTCAAACCGTGTTCCTTTCATGTCGTTCTCCTTCTCCTGATCGTGGAGACGATTGTATGAGCGGGCTCGGCAGGGGCTCAACGTAGGCCGGGCACGATTTAATTCAGAAAATCTGAATTCTCCGGAAGACGGATTCGCGGCATGACAGGAACCGGTTCCGCGACCGGTGTATTCGCGACCACGCGGGTTCGCCGGGCCGCGTTCGAACCCGACGCGGTACGCGCGCACGTCGGGAATGGCCTGCACTCCGGTACGACGCAACGCACGCGGCCGCGTCCCGATCCGCCGCCAGCCCGAGGCATGCCTACGCATCCCGGACATTTTCCTGTCCGTATGCGCCATCGCAAAACCGACGGCGTTCTACCGGTTTGTCGCAATCGTTCTAGCGAAAAAACGGCCGGTCTTTTCAAATGACGCCGGGCGACACTGCTTCGCTCGGTCCGCCGATTCGATCGGTCGGCCTTTCCGCTGCATTCGTCAGAAAAAACGCACACCTGCCCTGTCGGACGATATCCGTCAGGCCGCTTCTCAATCTGCTTTGGAATACGACATGTTCAATCGCGCCACCAGCACCGTCGAAAACGTGGACCCCGAAGTTTTCGCCGCGATTCAGCAGGAAAACCGCCGCCAGGAAGATCACATCGAGCTGATTGCGTCGGAAAACTACACGAGCCCGGCCGTGATGGCCGCACAGGGTTCGCAACTCACGAACAAGTACGCGGAAGGCTATCCGGGCAAGCGCTACTACGGCGGCTGCGAGTACGTCGACGTCGTCGAGCAGCTCGCGATCGACCGCGTGAAGCAGCTGTTCGGCGCGGAAGCCGCGAACGTGCAGCCGAACTCGGGCTCGCAGGCGAACCAGGGCGTGTTCTTCGCGATGCTCAAGCCGGGCGACACGATCATGGGCATGAGCCTCGCGCACGGCGGTCACCTCACGCACGGCTCGCCGGTGAACATGTCGGGCAAGTGGTTCAACGTCGTCAGCTACGGGCTGAACGAGAACGAGGACATCGACTACGACGCGGCCGAGAAGCTGGCCAACGAGCACAAGCCGAAGCTGATCGTCGCGGGCGCGTCGGCGTTCGCGCTGAAGATCGATTTCGAGCGTCTGGCGAAGATCGCGAAGTCGGTCGGCGCGTACCTGATGGTCGACATGGCGCATTACGCGGGCCTGATCGCCGCGGGCGTGTATCCGAACCCGGTGCCGCACGCCGACTTCGTGACGACGACGACGCACAAGAGCCTGCGCGGCCCGCGCGGCGGCGTGATCCTGATGAAGGCCGAGTACGAGAAGCCGATCAACTCGGCGATCTTCCCGGGGATCCAGGGCGGCCCGCTGATGCACGTGATCGCGGCGAAGGCGGTGGCGTTCAAGGAAGCGCTGTCGCCGGAGTTCAAGGCATACCAGCAGAAGGTGGTCGAGAACGCGCGCGTGCTGGCCGAGACGCTGGTCAAGCGCGGCCTGCGGATCGTGTCGGGGCGCACCGAAAGCCACGTGATGCTGGTGGACCTGCGGGCGAAGAATATCACCGGCAAGGCGGCGGAAGCGGCACTGGGCGCGGCGCACATCACGGTGAACAAGAACGCGATCCCGAACGATCCGGAAAAGCCGTTCGTGACGAGCGGGATCCGTCTGGGTTCGCCGGCGATGACGACGCGCGGCTTCGGCCCGGCGGAAGCCGAGCAGGTCGGCAACCTGATCGCCGACGTGCTCGAGCATCCGGAAGACGCCGCGACGATCGAGCGCGTGCGGGCGCAGGTCGCCGAGCTGACCCAGCGTTTTCCGGTCTATCGCTGATCGCGCCGAGCCGAGGATCGGGGCCGGCCCCGGTCGTCGCATGGTGCGAAACGCTGCGTTATCTCGAACGGACGGCGGCTCGGCATGCCGCCGTCGAACCCTCGCGTCATGCCGGCATCTTCCCCGCGCGAACAGCATGGATTCCGCTTCGCATTCGGTCGTCGATGGAAGAAATCACCGGTCGCGGCATATTTCCCCGCTTCGGCGTTTTGAATCGGATCGCGCCCCGACTCATTCCTCCGTCGGTGATCTACCGAACAAAAAATGAAGGGGAGCCGTGAAAGGATATCCTGCCCCCACGGAGTCTCCGCAGATTGGCCGACAATGAATGGTTAATCTGCATGCCGAATCGATTATCGGCATTCTGCAGCAGGAAAGATCATGAACCCAGTAAAATTTGCATCGTTCTGGCATGGCCCGGAATTATCGCCCTATGAAACCGCCTGCCTGAATTCCTTTGCTGCGTACGGCAACGAAATGAGCCTCTACAGCTACGAAGAAATCAGGAATCTGCCCAAGGGCATCGTCGCCAAGGATGCGAGCACGATTACCTCCCGCGACACGTTGAACGACTTCCCGGTCAATGGCGTCCCGTCGATGGCGCATTTCACCGACTATTTCCGCTTCATGATGTTTACGAAGACGGACGAAATCTGGGTCGACACCGATATCCTGCTGCTGCGCGACTTCGACCTCGGCGACACGCGCAACCTGATCGGCCGCGAAGATCCGATAAAAATCTGCAACGCGATACTTCGACTGGATTCCGACGATCCGCGCCTGCACGACACGATTCGCCGTATCGAGGCGATGAAGGGCACCCCGATTCAGTGGGGCGAAACCGGTCCGCTGCTGCTGACGAAAATATACGGAATCGAAGCAGGACTGCCCCGGAATTTTTTCTACCCGGTGCATTACGACGACTACTACAAGGTTTTCCTGCCCGAACATTTCGACGAGTGCGCGGCGCTGTGCGCCGATTCCTACACGCTGCACCTGTGGAACAACCGGCTCGTGAAAATGGGGCTGTTCAAGAAGATCGGGCCGCCGGTCGGTTCGTTCCTGCATCATGTGTTCGGACAATTCGGCGCCAATGCGCTCTTCACCGAGTTTTATCCGGCCGACATCATGAAGATCATGACCGACAGCGCGACCGACAAGGTCGGGCGCGATGACGGTGTCCGCAAACTGCTGCAGATCGGCGTGCCGGTGATGAAAGGCGCGATTCGCCGCCGCCTCATGCCGACCCGTTGAGCCGGATCCCGACGGGGATTCGACTCGCCATCCGGATCATGCGCCCCCTTCGCAATCCGTCCAGTACGCAAACGGATCGCGATGACGCGGATAGTGCGCGTCGAGCCACTTCAGCAATTCCGCACGCGCATTGTCCAGGTCGGCCCTGGATGGCGAACTGGTCATTTCATGCACTTCAGCGGAGGTCTCCCGGTCGATCACGAGACAGCGCCAGTCCGGGCCGTCGAGATCGGGATCGTCGGACGCCCTCGACGACTTGCCCCAGCCGAAGCCCTTGCGCGCATCGATGTAGTACCGCGGCTGAACTTTCAGATAGGACAGGTCGCCGCCCTGCAGGCTGCTCTCCGCGCGCAGCACGTCGCGCGCATCGACGATCTGCGTGACGCCCGGCGAGCGGCGCACTCGCCAGCCGAAGGGCAGCGTCGCGGCGGCCTGCACATTGTCGTACGCGCCCCACGTCAGCCCCCATGCTTCGGCCATCCGTTTCATGAACGCGTCGGCGTTCGGATAGCCGCGCAGTTGAATCCGGGTCGACACGGTGACCTCGAGTCCCGCGCGAACGCCGGCATCGGTGGACGCGGGTGCGAACGGGTCGCCCGGACGCGCGCCGTCGCTGCCGCCGGCGGCCGGCACATCCGAAAACAACTGGTCGAGCGCCGCGCGAGCCTTCGCCGACTTGTCCGTTCTACTCATTGCAAATTTCCTCTTTCGTTCGATCTTTGTCGCGATGTGGGGGCGGCGGAATGTCCACCGCGTATCGGCACGGAAACCCGGGCGGGTTTCAGCGAATGCGATTTCTCGCAAATGTGACCGTATTCTGTCAGGAAATATTCGGACGCGGCTAAATCGCCTCGCGATCGTGAACTTGATCGTCACCATGGACCGTATCGTGCGGGTGTTCAGGTCGACGTCGATGGATGGAGAATCTGCGCGGATCGAACGACGTGCCGGAAATGATGCCGCCACAGCTTCACGCCGAGCGCGCCCGACCGATCGAGCGACGACCCGACCGTCAGATCCTCGACCAGCGTCGGCGTCAACCCCCCGTCGAACAGCGCGAACCCGGCGGCCAGCACGCAGGTATCCGTCTGGATGCCGCAGACCAGCACGCGTTCGACGTCGAGCTGCGTCAGATAGTCGATCGTGTCGGCCGACGGCGCGTATCCGTGCTTGATGAAGACCCGGTCGGCCGCGACGAGGCTGTCGTCCGCCGGCCCCGGCGCCCAGCCCAGTTGCCGCCGGAACGGGACGCGTCGCTCGTCGTGCCGCTCGACGGTCGCCACGGTGGGAATCGCGCCCACCCACGCGCGGATGCCGTCCACCAGCCACGATGGCGGAGAAAAGCAGGGTTGGACGTCGACGATCAGCAGAGCCTGTTTCATGTTCGATCACGCCGGCACGCAGGGTGCCCGCATAGCCGATAGCGGCTCCGTATCATAGTCGGTCTTGAATGCCGCTGCATCGGGGCCGCGCTGCCGTGCCGATCACGCGCCGAACGCGGTGATGTCCTTCGGCGTGATCCCGTTGCCGGCGCAATACGACAGATAGTGCTGCAGCGCCGACGACCAGTTCTGGGTCGAGATGATGCGATCCTGGTCGTCGAGGTAGATCAGCTCGCCCTGCACGATGTTCAACGTCACGATTTCGTCGCCGGGCAGCGCCTGCGGCGTGTGGCGCGACGCCGCGGTTTCGAATACGAGGCTGCCGGGGCCGGCGACCCAGTCGTGCTCCACGTATTTCCAGCGACCCGACAGCGTATAGACGATGACCGTCCCGGTATGGTGATGTTTCGGCAACTGCGCGTGCGCCGGCGACTTCAGCAGCACGATAATCTCGCCGCGCGTCGGGTCGAGCTTGAAATACTTCACCTTCACGTCCGGCAAGTCGGCCGACATCGGTATCCAGGGCATCGACGCGTCGTCGATGCATTCCGTCGCCACATTTTCATAGAACATTCCGTCATCTCCTCGGTGTGCGCCGCGCCGCCGTTTCGCCGATTCGATCGGGCCGTGCGGCATGCTT
The DNA here is from genome assembly GCF_902499075.1 of Burkholderia pseudomultivorans. Classification (GTDB taxonomy): domain Bacteria; phylum Pseudomonadota; class Gammaproteobacteria; order Burkholderiales; family Burkholderiaceae; genus Burkholderia; species Burkholderia pseudomultivorans. The sequence continues at coordinate 21,483 of NZ_CABVPP010000005.1, forward strand.
GATGTCTTTCGGGGATGCGTGTGCGCCCTTCATCCCGCTCGCGGGACACGAGGCTTCGTGCACCCGGTTCGCCGATGATGGACGTTCCGGCGTGCGCTGCCCTTGTCGAAACGGGACATTGCGTAGTCGTATCGGGACAGTGCGGGCGTGTCGCGCGCCCGGGACGCCATCCGGTTCGTCGACGCGTTGTGATGCACAACTGGCTTCACAGCACGCGCTCGACGCAGCGACAGCGGCAGATTCGCCACGTCATTCGACACGATGGCTTTTTAATCCAACACCTCACGCCGACACTATGTCTGGCGAGACATTCAATCGGGACCGAATTCCACTCGGCGCCCCTTCTCCATTCCAGCATGGAAAATAATATGCACTGCTACGATTCAAACTCATATTTCCGTCTGCCCATTGATGCTTTATTTGATGTCTGACATTCTGAAAAACGTGTCGCCAATGCATGGAACGTAATTGAAATGAATGGATTTCGTTTTGAAAATGAAACTTATTGCACGTCCGGCATAGACGGCCAGGATCGTTCGCCCCCCCGCACACTCGAAAACGGAATCTCCCGCTGTTTCACCAGACAAATCTCGCCTCGCAGGCCCGGATTGTCTTGGAATCGCCAGTCTGATAAACGCCCTTCAGACACCGGCATGCCATTTCGACAGGAACGGAGAGGTCGTCGGCATCAACGACGCGTGGCTTGCCTACGCAAATCGCTCCATCGACACGCTATATCGGCTCCAATGGACAGAGCTGCTCCATGCGGAGCACCGATACACCGCGCTATCGACACTGCGCGCCGCGCAATCCGGATCGGAACATGAAACGATGGAGTGCCGACTGGTGGGCTCCCGCGGTGTCGACCAGTGGTTCATCGTCAATCTTCATCGAGTCGGTACTGGATGGCTTTGCACATGCACGAATATCCATAATCTGAAGGCCAGGGAAATCGAGCTGAAGAGTCACACGTCGATACAGTCAGACATGCTTAATGTCAGCATCGATTGCATCAAACTGATTTCGCCGACAGGCAATTTGCTGCACATGAACCGCGCCGGATGCCAGGCATTAGGTATCGATGAAGACTCGGGATTCGGTATGCCGTGGCTACCACTACTGCCCGAAGACGTCCGGCCCGAGGGTAATGTCGCGCTTGAATCTGCGAGGAACGGCGCATTCGGCAGGTTTCCGGGGCGCAGTGAGCGCGCCGGGCGCGATACCCAATATTGGGACAATATGCTGACGCCGATACTGGACACCGATGGAAAAACGACAGCCATTCTGTGCGTTTCGAGGGACGTCACGCGCGAACGCGTCGCGCTTGACTTGCTTCGGCGCAGCGAAGAGCGACTGGCTATCGCGGCCCGTGTCGGAGGACTTGGAATCTGGGACTACGACATCGAATCGGACACACTGCAGTGTGACGAGAACTGGTATCGAATCATGGGCCTCGCTCCCGACCATCCGATTACCTCGATCGACCAGTTTCGCCGCTTCATTCATCCGGACGATGCTGATATGGCCGTTGAAGTCGCCCGGACCGCGGAGGAATTCACGGCATCCGACACGGATCATCGAATCGAGTACCGCGTCGTTCAACCCGATGGCGAGATCCGATGGGTTCAGTCCACGGCCTGTCCTCGGAATGAAAACGGCAGGACCAAGCGAACGATCGGCTTCGTGCTCGACGTGACAAAGATCCGTCTCGCGGAGCGTCGGCGGGAAGCGTGGCTGCACTTCATTTCGCACGATATGCGCTCGCCTCAGTCGTCGATTCTCGCGTTGATCGATCTTCAGCGAGCGGCTGAACCGGGCCCGTCCATCCAGGGCCTGCTCGACCGAATTGCCGCGTACGCGCGCCGAACGCTGGCGTTGGCCGACGACTTCGTTCTGCTGGCGCGCGCCGAAGCGCCGATCTGGTCCCTGGTGGAAACGGATATCGGCAGCGTGGTGCTCGATGCGATCGACGAATTGTGGGCACCGGCTCAAGCACGCGGTATCCGAATCGACGTGGACATTGGCGATGAAGTCTGCGTCGCGTGGGTGGAACCCTTCCTGCTGGTGCGCGCGGTCGTTAATCTCGTGAGCAATGCGATCAAGTTCGGTCCGGCGGATGCCACGGTAACCGTGCGTCTGTACTGCGTTGAGCACGGATATGCCATTTCCGTTTCCGACCGCGGGCCCGGCATTTCCGCAGAAGCCCGGGAACGTCTGTTCGAGCCATTTCAACGCCTGCCGGTCGAACCGCCTCGCTACCCAGCCGGCGCCGGTCTCGGACTGGCCTTCGTGAAAACGATCGCCAAGCGATATGGCGGCAACATCGAACTGCACACTCGCCCGGGCGAGGGCTGCACGTTCGTCTTGACGTTACCGGGCAGTTCGTCGATCAACGTTTCGGCGTGATGCACGGGCAGCGCGGCTTCACCCATCCATCGCACGAGGCCGTGTCCCGGACTGCGGTGGCAAGGTCGATGGCCGCTTGAGTCGGTTCTCTGTCGAATTCCGGTCTCCGTCAACGACGATGAGCCGCCGGCCACTTTTCCGACGGACCGTTGTCGTCCGATGGTCCACGCACGATCCGGTTAGGGCAGGGAAGGTCGCTTTTTTGCCAACCTGCAACAACCCCACCCCATCGCACCCCCAATAATTCCCCTTGACTCTATATCTTTCGATATATATCTTTAGATATGTTTTTCGACATATAGGACAGGATCATGCGACACAACCACTTCCGCGGCCATGCCCGATGTGACGGTCATGGTGCGCATGCCCGCCCCGACTGGATCGTCGGCCTCTGGCACGCAATCGGCCGCCATCGGCGCGGCCACGACCCGTTCGGCGGGGGCCCGTTCGGAGGCCGCGGCGGACGCGGCGGCTTCGGGGATTTCGGCGACGACGGCATGCCGCGCGGCCGACAGTTCAGCTCCGACGACCTGCAGCTGCTGCTGCTCGCGCTGCTTGCCGAGCAGCCGAGCCACGGCTACGAACTGATCAAGGCGCTCGACACGCGTTCGAGCGGCTTCTACAGCCCGAGCCCCGGCATGGTGTATCCGGCGCTCACCTATCTCGAAGAAGTCGGCTTCGTCGCGTCGCAGGCGGAAGGCAATCGCAAGCGCTACGCGCTCACCGACGCCGGCCGCACCCATCTCGACACGCAGCGCGAGCGCGTCGACACGCTGTTCGCGCGCCTCACGCACCTCGCGCGCAAGATGGAATTCATGCGCCGCGCATTCGCCGGCGAACCGGCGGGCGCCGACGCGCAGGATGAAGCACAGGCCGGCTGGCTGCCCGAGTTCGTCGAGGCGCGCGTCGCGCTGAAGCGCGCGTTGCTGCACAAGAGCGCAGCCGCAGCCGACGAGCAGCGGCGCATCGCCGCCATCCTGCGCCGCGCGACCGCCGAGATCGAAGGCGGCACCGGCGCGTGATCCGCGCCGCGTCGCCAAACCATAAGGAGAACGGATTGATTCAGAACCCATCCGAGCGCACCGTGACCCGCGTGCGCCATACGCTCAAATTCCGCCTGCTGCAGGTCCTGCGCGTGCACGCGGTCACCCCGCACCTGCTGCGCATCACGCTCGGCGGCCCCGATCTCGAGGATTTCGAATCGGCGTCGTTCGACGATCACGTGAAAGTGTTTTTCCCGCCGCCCGGCGCCGAATGCCCGGCACTGCCGACGCTCGGCGCGAACGGCCCCGAGTTCCCCGAAGGCGAGCCGAAGCCGGTCGCACGCGACTTCACGCCGCGCCGCTTCGACCGCGCCGCGCGCGAACTGGATCTGGAATTCGTGCTGAACCATCCGGGCCCCGCATCGCAATGGGCGGCCCAGGCGCGTGTCGGTCAATGGCTCGGCATCGGCGGCCCGCGCGGTTCGTTCGTCGTGCCGACCGGTTTCGACTGGCATCTGCTGATCGGCGACGATACGGCGCTGCCGGCCGTCGCGCGGCGCCTCGAGGAACTGCCGGCCGGCTCGCGCGTCGCGGTCGTGATGGAGGTGGCCGATCGCAGCGCGCAGATCGCGTTCGACACGCGCGCCGACGTGCATGAAGTCTGGCGCTTCCGCGACGAAGCCGGCAACGCGGACGACGACGCGCTGCTGGATGCGCTGCGCGATCTGCCGCTGCCGGACGGCGACGGCTATGTATGGGCGGCCGGCGAAGCGCTGTCGATGCGGGCGGTGCGCCAGCACCTGACCGGCGAGCGCGGTGTCGACAAGTCGCGCATCCGCGCATCGGCCTACTGGAAGCGCGGCGCGACGGCCGTGCACGAGACGCTCGACGACTGAAGCGTCGGGGCGTCCGGCATACGGGACAGAAGAGACCGACATACCGCGCACGCCCGCACCGGGCCGCTCCGACAGGCTTGGCATCCACCTCGCGACGGTATATATATGTCAGCGGCGCCGCTGTCGGGAGACAGCCGCCGCAGCCCGTCCAGGAGCGCCCGGTCATGACAAGAGAAAGCCACGCTTCGCCTTTCCTTCGCAACCTGAGGATCGCCGGCTATTGCAGTCTCGCCGCCGTTGTCCTCGCGCTGTTTGTCGCGATGTGCGCGATCCTGAAGGAAAGCGCCCTAGAACGCGATGCCGCACAGCAGCCGGCGGATACGCCCGAACTGCACGGCGGCACCGGCCCGTCCACGGCGGGCGAATCGGCGAAGGCGCCCGGCTGACGGCGCCCGCTCCACCTTCTCCTGCTGGTTACCGCGCGCGCCGACGCGCCATTACGACGGCGTGCACCGTATCGCCGATCCGCTCGAGCAGGTCGGTCACGCGATGCCCATACAGGTGCGCGGCCAGCGCGCCGGCCGTACCGACCAGCACGCCGCCGGCCATGTCGAACGGCCAGTGCACGCCCACATAGATGCGCCCCCAGGCAATCGCCAGCGCCAGCGCGGCCACCACGCATCCGGTCGCCCGCGTCGTGCTCCCGAGCAGCAGGCCGGCTGCGAGACTCCACGCGAACGTCATGTGATCGCTCGGAAACGAGCTGTCCGGCGCATGCGGAATCAGTTGCGTGCCGACGCCGGCCATGAACGGCCGCGGCGAAAACCAGATGTGCCCGATCACCTGCGCGAGCCCGAGCGCCACGCAGACCCCGACGCCGGCTTCGATCGCCTGGCGCCGCGTCGGGCGTTCGCCGAACAGCCAGGTCAGCAGCAGCATCGCCGGCAGCGCATAGACGAGCCAGTCGGCCGCGAAGATCGCGAGGCGGGCGACGCCGGGCTGCGGCGCGGATCCGGCGTTGAGGGCAGAAAACAGGGCGAGATTCAGGTTCGGCATGAATGGCGGTTGCGAGGGGGACGAAAAGACTCGGCCGGTGTTCCCGGCCTGACGTAATGTTGACTCCGGCACGCTTAAGCGGCGCTTAACGCGCCGTCGGCACAGCGGACGAACGCGCTTAGAACCCGCAGTGCAACACAAGTTCACACAGTTGTCACATTCCGGCGCGACGGTCTCCCGTAAAACCTCACCGACTATCCCGTAAAACCTCACCTTCTTTCACATTCAGGCGCCATGGACGCGTGCGATGATCAAGCATCCCGGCACCGCCACGCGCCGTTAGCACCATTCGCCTCAACATTTGCGCAGTCAATCCTTCGAATCTCGCAACAATTAATTCCAATTGCGGCATCGCACAACGGCGTCGCACAGGCATAGGATTACGAGCTTACGAGCACTCATCCACGAAACGATCAACAACAAGGAGTCCGCATGAAACCCAGCGATGTCCGATCGAAAGCGTTTGCGATGCCGTTGACCAGCCCTGCCTTTCCGATGGGTCCTTATCGATTCGTCGATCGTGAATTCCTGATCATCACGTATCGCACCGACCCGGACCGTCTGCGCGAAATCGTCCCGGAACCGCTGCAGGTCACCGAGCCGCTCGTGCATTACGAATTCATTCGCATGGCCGATTCGACCGGCTTCGGCGACTACACCGAAAGCGGCCAGGTGATCCCGGTCGAATACAACGGCCAGCCGGGCGGCTACACGCTCGCGATGTATCTCGATGATCACCCGCCGATCGCCGGCGGCCGCGAGCTGTGGGGCTTCCCGAAGAAGCTCGCGTCGCCCACGCTGCACGTGAACACCGATCACATCCTCGGCACGCTCGACTACGGCAAGGTGCGCGTCGCGACCGGCACGATGGGCTACAAGCACAAGGAGCTCGACATCGACGAGCAGACGAAGCGTCTCGCCGGCCCGAACTTCCTGCTGAAGATCATCCCGCACGTCGACGGCACCGCACGCGTCTGCGAACTGGTGCGCTACTACATGCAGGACATCAAGATGAAGGGCGCGTGGACCGGCCCCGCGTCGCTCGAGCTGGCGCCGCACGCGCTTGCGCCGGTCGCCGACCTGCCGGTGCTCGAGATCGTCGAAGCGCGCCACCTCGTCGCAGATTTGACACTCGGCCTCGGCGAAGTCGTCTACGATTACCTGGCCCAGTAACAGGTCCGCAGTCCTTTCTCCCTGTCAATCCTTACACCACCGGAATTCGAACATGAGCAACCTGAATGGCAAGACCGCAGTCGTCACGGGCGCCGCGAGCGGCATCGGCAAGGAAATCGCGCTGGAACTCGCGAAGGCGGGCGCGGCGGTCGCGATCGCCGACCTGAACCAGGACGGCGCGAACGCCGTCGCCGACGAGATCGTCAAGGCGGGCGGCAAGGCGATCGGCGTGGCGATGGACGTGACCAACGAGGAAGCCGTCAACAGCGGCATCGACAAGGTGGCCGAGACCTTCGGCTCGGTCGACATCCTCGTGTCGAACGCTGGCATCCAGATCGTCAACCCGATCGAGAACTACTCGTTCGCCGACTGGAAGAAGATGCAGGCGATCCACGTCGACGGCGCGTTCCTGACGACGAAGGCCGCACTCAAGCACATGTACAAGGACGATCGCGGCGGCGTCGTGATCTACATGGGCTCGGTGCACTCGCACGAAGCGTCGCCGCTGAAGTCGGCCTACGTGACGGCCAAGCACGGTCTGCTGGGCCTGGCGCGCGTGCTGGCGAAGGAAGGCGCGAAGCACAACGTGCGCTCGCACGTCGTGTGTCCGGGTTTCGTGCGCACGCCGCTGGTCGACAAGCAGATTCCGGAGCAGGCGAAGGAGCTGGGCATCAGCGAAGAGGAAGTGATCAAGAAGGTGATGCTGGGCAACACGGTCGACGGCGTGTTCACGACGGTGCAGGACGTCGCGCAGACGGTGCTGTTCCTGTCGGCGTTCCCGAGCGCCGCGCTGACCGGCCAGTCGTTCGTCGTCAGCCACGGCTGGTTCATGCAGTAACCGCGCCGCCGCCCGGCAGGGAGGCGATTCCCGCGCCTGGCCCCGGCGATGCAGGTTCGCATCGAAGCATGTGCAACGCAGCGAGTGAATGCCGATTTCCTCGCTGCCGACGAGCTCCGTTTGTTCAGGAGTCCATCGTGCGACTTGACGCGATCGCCGCAAACAGGAATCACCCCAACCGTTCCAACGAAGGCATGCCGTCTGTCTACGTGATGCCTTTCTTCCCCGCCACCGATGGCGGGTTTTTACGGAGCAACTGATGAAACCGCACGCCCGTACAGAAAAACAGGCCGTCGATGCGGCGGACCTGCACCACGAGGCTGGCGCGCCGACCGCTGCGCGGTCGCTGCCGTACGAAACGATCGCGCTCGTCCTCCAGGGCGGCGGCGCACTCGGCGCGTATCAGGCCGGCGTGTTCGAAGGACTGCACGAAGCGGGCATTCCGCTCGACTGGATCGCGGGCATCTCGATCGGCGCGCTCAATACCGCGCTGATCGCGGGCAACGCGCCCGAACACCGCGTCGAGCGGTTGCGCGAGTTCTGGGAAACGATCTGCAAGCCGGCGTTCTTTCCGGCGATCCCCGCCGCGTTCGAATTCGCGCTGTTCAACAGCATCGATCAGGTCCGCACCTTCTTCACCGCGTCGCAGGCCGCGAGCGCGATGATGCAGGGTCAACAGGGCTTCTTCGTGCCGCGCTTCCCGCCGCCGCTGCCGGGCGTGTCCGATCATCCGCAGAAGATCAGCTGGTACGACACGTCGCAACTGCGCGCGACGCTGCTGAAGCTGTGCGATTTCGACCGGATCAATTCGGGCGAGACGCGCGTGTCGGTGGGCGCGGTCAACGTCGGCACCGGCAACTTCGTGTACTTCGACAACACGCGCATCCGTCTCGAACCCGAGCACTTCATGGCCTCCGGCGCGCTGCCGCCCGCGTTCCCGCCGGTCGAGATCGAAGGCGAGTACTACTGGGATGGCGGCGTCGTGTCGAACACGCCGCTGATGGAAGTGCTGCGCGCGCGTCCGCGGCGCGACACGCTCGCGTTCCAGGTCGACCTGTGGAGCGCGCGCGGGCCGCTGCCGCGCACGATGGCCGATGTCGCCGAACGCACGAAGGACGTACAGTATTCGAGCCGCACGCGTTTCGTCACCGACACGCTGCAGCGCGAACAGCGCTACCGCAACGTGCTGCGCCATGTGCTCGAACAGGTGCCGGAAGAGCAGCGCAAGACGGATCCTTGGTGCATCGAGGCCGAAGCGATGTCGTCCGGCAAGAAGTACAACATCCAGCACCTGATCTATCAGCAGAAGGCGTACGAGCATCACTACAAGGACTATCAGTTCGGTCTGTCGACGATGCGCGACCACTGGTCCGCCGGTCTCGACGACATCCGCAAGACGCTCGCGGCAAAGGACGGCCTCGCGCTGCCCCAGAACGACGCGGGCTTCGTCACGCACGACATTCACCGCAAGCGGTAAGACCGTGTGCCATACGGACCGGTGCGATACGCGCGCCGGTCCGTTTTTCTTTTCCGATTCGACATGCCGATTTTCATCGCACTGTTCGCGCTCATCGCGGTTGGCTGGGGCGCGGTTCATCTGTTTCACGTCATCGCCGCGCAGTTCGGCCAGCCGGTCGCGATTGCGGCCGCCGTGCTCGCCGCAGCCGTCCTGATCGCGCTGATCGCGTGGTGGATCAAGCGCCGCCGCGACATCGCGCCGAACACGAAGGAAGAAGGCTGGACCCACATCGTGCATCGCGCGTGGGGCGAACTGCGCCTGTCGGCGACACAGGGCCTGCTGTGGCTGTCGCACGACGGCGCGGACGGCCGCTATACGCTGTCGCAGCTCGACGGCTGCGAGGCCGCGACGATCGGCGATCGCTGGCATCTCGTCGTGCGCGTGCGCGACGCCGTGCGCGGCGAATGGCAACTGCCGATGATGGACAAGCGCGACGCGCAGCGCTGGGCGCGCGTGCTGATGCTGGCGAAAGACAATCGTCTTTGAAGGCGATGTCGCGCTCCGTCCGCGTGCGACGGTGATCGATATTCCACACCGTCGCTCACGTTTCGTCGCTGCGACGCCTGCTCCCGAAAAAGCTCACCTTTGACCGTGTTCAGGCCGGATCGCCGTTCGCCGCGGCATCCAGGCCGGCCAGCGCCTCCGCGAGAAAATCCACGCACACGCGCACCTTCGCCGATGCCGCGACGCGTTCCGGATACACCGCCCAGATGTTCGCGGGCTGGACCGCATCCGGCAGCACGCGGCACAGCGCGCCGCGTTCGATCAGCGGCCCCGCCTCCCAGATCGAGCGCAGCACGATCCCGCGTCCGGCCAGCGCCCACTGCACGGCCACTTCGCCGTGGTTCGTCGACAGCGCGCCGCCGACCTTCACCGTCACCGTCTCGCCACGCATAGTCAGCCGCCAGACGCCGAACGGATGGTCGCGCTCCTTGATCGCGAGACAGTCGTGCGACGCGAGATCCGCGAGCGTACGCGGCGTGCCGCGCCGCGCGAGATAGTCGGGCGACGCGCACAGCACGCGATGGTTCGCAGCGAGACGGCGCGCGATCAGGTGATCGGCGATCGCGTCGCCGATTCGCACGTCGAGGTCGTATCCTTCGGCCGCGACGTCGACGAGCCGGTCGAACAGATCGAGCCGCACGTTCAGTTGCGGATAGCGGGCAGTGAAGTCGAGCAGCGCGGGCGCGACGACATGCCGGCCGAAGCCGAAGCTGCTCGAGATGCGCAGCGTGCCGCGCGGCACCGTGCGGGTGGTCGACACGTCTTCGACGAGATGGTCGACGTCGTCGAGAATCTTTTCCGCACGGGCGTACACGCGCTCGCCGGCTTCGGTCACCGTCACGCGGCGCGTCGAGCGATGCAGCAGCCGCGTGCCGAGCTGCGCCTCGAGCATCGCGACGCGCTTGCTGACATACGCGGGCGACACCGCGAGCTGCTCGGCGGCCGCGCTGAAGCTGGCCAGGCGAACGACCAGGCTGAACACGCGCAGGTCGTCGAGATTCGGCGATTTATTCACGATTCGTGGAAAGTCGATTAACCTTTCGCGTGATTTTATCCGGATGGAAATAAATAGAATGGCGTCATGTACCGCTGCGCCGCGTATCGGCAGCGGCCCGACCCGCCAAAGGAGACTTGCATGAGCGACAGGACCTACAGAATTGCCGTGATTCCCGGCGACGGCATCGGCCGTGAAGTGATGCCCGAGGGGTTGCGCGCGCTCGACGCCGTGACCGCGCGCTTCGGCGTGCGCTTCGAATTCGAGCACATCGACTGGGCAAGCTGCGACTACTACGCGCAGCACGGCACGATGATGCCGGACGACTGGAAGGCGCAGCTGTCGGGCATGGACGCGATCCTGTTCGGCGCGGTCGGCTGGCCCGAGACGGTGCCCGATCACATTTCGCTGTGGGGCTCGCTGCTGAAATTCCGCCGCGAGTTCGACCAGTACATCAACCTGCGGCCCGCGCGCCTGTTCGACGGCGTGCCGTCGCCGCTCGCCGGCCGCCGCGCGGGCGACATCGATTTCATGATCGTGCGCGAGAACACCGAAGGCGAATATTCGTCGGTCGGCGGCGCGATGTTCGAAGGCACCGAGCGCGAAGTGGTCATGCAGCAGTCGATCTTCACGCGGCACGGCACCGAGCGCGTGCTGAAGTTCGCGTTCGAGCTCGCACAACGGCGCGCGAAGCGGCTCACCGTCGCGACCAAGAGCAACGGCATCGCGATCAGCATGCCGTGGTGGGACGCGCGCGCGGCCGAAATGGCCGAACGCTATCCGGAGATCGTCTGGGACAAGCAGCACATCGACATCCTGTGCGCGCGCTTCGTGCTGCAGCCGGATCGCTTCGACGTCGTCGTCGCGTCGAACCTGTTCGGCGACATTCTTTCGGATCTCGGGCCGGCCTGTACGGGCACGATCGGCATCGCGCCGTCGGCGAACCTCAACCCCGACCGCACGTTTCCGTCGCTGTTCGAACCGGTGCACGGTTCGGCGCCGGACATCGCCGGCCAATACATCGCAAACCCGATCGCGATGATCTGGTCGGCGGCGATGATGCTCGACTTCATCGGCAACGGCGCGGGACGCGAACGCGAAGCGCACGACGCGATCGTCGCCGCGATCGAGGACGTGTTGCGCAGCGGGCCGCGCACGCGCGATCTCGGCGGTCAGGCGACGACACAGGAAGTGGGCGAAGCGATCGCGGCACGGATTGCGGGTTGAACGATGCGGCCGGCGCGAGGTGGTGTGGCTCGCGCCGGGTTTTGCGTGGCTCGCCTGGGGTGAGCGACGCGCCAGGTCGATACGCACCCGTGCAATGGATCGACGCGTTCGCGAGGATCGCCAACTTGCACGTCGCAGGTTCGAACGGTGAGCAACGGAAGGCGAGCATTCGCGCTGTCTTGAGCGGGCGCGATGATGTTGCGGTTCGGTGTCGGGTTCGACTGGTGAGAAGCCGCTTGCGGTGAAGCACACCGTTGTGCGTGCTTGCGCGATGTCGGCTGGCACGTTTCGGCGAATTCGATCGGTGAGCGGCGGCTCGTGTCGCGGTACACCGACGGGCCTTGACACGACACGCATCGCGCCATGCCGTCATCGGTCGCCGCCTTCATGTGCCCACATGCGCAATCCGCGACGCGCAACGCCGCATCGATTCGTTCGACAAACACGCGCCGATGCGGCCTTCCACACGATCCCGAAAATCCTCACCGTCAGTGCATCATCTCCCGTATTCCCTCACCTTCGCACACGGCTGCGGCATTCCGCGATCGACACACGCCGGCCCGCAGTCGGTGAGACCCGGCGCATCACAGCCCGAGATCGGAGAGCCCCGGATGGTCGTCCGGACGTCGGCCGAGCGGCCAGTGATACAGACGGTCCGCTTCGCGAATCGGCAGATCGTTGATGCTTGCATGACGATGCGCCATCAGTCCGTTCTCGTCGAATTCCCAGTTCTCGTTGCCGTAGGAACGGAACCAGTTGCCCGCATCGTCGTGCCATTCGTAGGCGAAACGCACCGCGATGCGATTGCCGCCGAACGCCCACAGCTCCTTGATCAACCGGTAGTCGAGTTCGCGCGTCCATTTCCGCTGCAGCAAGCCGACGATCTCGTCGCGGCCGGTCACGAACTCCGCGCGATTGCGCCACCGGCTTTGCGGCGTATAGGCCAGCGACACGCGCTGCGGGTCGCGCGTGTTCCATGCGTCCTCGGCGGCGCGGACTTTCTGGCGCGCGGTCTCGAGCGAGAACGGCGGGACGGGCGGGCGAACTTCAGACGAATCGGACATCGGAGGCTCCTGTTCAAGATTCTGGCCGCGAGCAACCGCAGCTGGTTCGAAAGCATTACTTCGGCTCCTTCGACGGCGGCGCAACCGCGTCGAGCAAGAGTTCGGCCGTCGCGCGCGCATCGCGCGCGGCGCCAGCGTCGCCGCTGACGAGCGCAACGCCGATCGCGCCGTCGATCAGCACCAGCCACTGACGCGCGATGCGCGCGAGCCCGCGGCGCTCGATACCCGCCGTGTCCGCGTAGGCGTCGAACCGCTCGCGCACGAACGCCAGCAAGCGCGCCTTGTGCGCACGCGCTACGGCGCGCACCGGATCGTCGGCATCGGGAATCTCGCCGGACGCGTTCAAAAACGCGCAGCCGTGAAAACCGGGCTGCGCGAACCAGTCGCGCAATACGTCGAACATGCCGAGCAACTGCGCGCGCGGCGACTTGCCGCGCGCCAGCGTCGCGTCGACGAACCAGCGCATCCAGCGCTCGTCGCGACGTTCGAGCGCCGCGACGACCAGCGCCTCCTTCGATTCGAAGTGCGAATAAAAGCTCTTTCGCGCCGCGCCGGAGCGCTTCACGATCGCGTCGACACCCGTCGCATGGATGCCGCCCGAATAGATCAGCGCCTCAGCCGCGTCGAGCAGCCGCGCGCGTACGTCCGGCTCGCCGGACAGGTCGTCATGAGTGTTCATGGGTTAACGGTAGAACGATCGTTCTCCGTCGTCAATGGAGTCGCCGCAAAGCCATTCCGGCGGCAGGGGTGAAAGGGTGAGGAAAAGGGAGTGTGATTCGATCACGCGTCGGGTGGCAAGCGTGAACCGCATGTGGTGAGTTGCAGCTCGCCGATTCGATCACGTTGCTGCGGCAAGAGAGTAGCGCGAGGAACGCCCGCATCCATCGCTGGCACGGAAACACCGCCAGGCAGACGGTGCAATCGGGCGGAATAACGTGAGGGGACAGTATTGCCTGATGAATGACGTGGCAGCGACTGACGGAACGCGTGTCAGGCAATGTGGGACGGCGATATTGAAGAGCGCAGTGTCGAAGGTGAAGTAGACGGGCGTTGGCTCGTCACCGCACGCGTTCAACGCATGCGCACCGCGATCGCCTCACGATACGCTGCATGACGCGTGTCCCGCGCATCGACACGCTCGTCGCGCGCCTGACCGACGCACGTCGCTGCGGCAATTCGAGGCCTGCAACCGGCTCCCGAATCTTCTCACCTCAAGAGCGGAAACCGCCCTGACGACGACCAGGAAATCGATTCCCGGATAAAGACGGGCAGGCGACGCACCAGTCGCGCTGCCCGTCGGCCTGCAGCTGGTTCAGGCTGTCCAGTCGAGAATCACCTTGCCGCTTTCACCGGACAGCATCGCGGCGAAGCCCTGCTCGTAATCGTCGACCGCGAAGCGATGCGTGATGATCGGCGACAGGTCGAGGCCGCTTTGCAGCATCGCGACCATCTTGTACCAGGTCTCGAACATCTCGCGGCCGTAGATGCCCTTGATCTCGAGCCCCTTGAAGATCACCTGGTTCCAGTCGATGGCCGTCTGCGCGGGCGGAATGCCCAGCAGCGCGACCTTCCCGCCGTGGTTCATCGCCTCGAGCATGCTCGTGAACGCGCTCGGCACGCCCGACATCTCGAGGCCGACGTCGAAGCCTTCCGTCATATGCAGGTCGGCCATCACGTCGCGCAGCGACTCCCGCGCGACGTTGACCGCGCGCGTCGCGCCCATCTTGCGCGCGAGTTCGAGCCGGTAGTCGTTGATGTCGGTGATGACGACGTTGCGCGCGCCGACGTGCTTCGCGATCGCGACGGCCATGATGCCGATCGGGCCCGCGCCCGTGATCAGCACGTCCTCGCCGACGAGGTTGAACGACAGTGCGGTGTGCGTCGCGTTGCCGAACGGATCGAAGATCGACGCGAGATCGTCGGAAATTTCCGGCGGAATCTTGAACGCGTTGAACGCGGGAATCGCCAGATACTCGGCGAACGCGCCTTCGCGGTTCACGCCGACGCCGACCGTGTTGCGGCACAGATGCCGGCGCCCCGCGCGACAGTTGCGGCAGAAGCCGCAGGTGATGTGGCCTTCGCCGGACACGCGATCGCCGATCGCGAAGCCGCGTACTTCCTGCCCCATCTCGACGATCTCGCCAACGTATTCGTGACCGACGTGCATCGGCACGGGAATCGTCTTCTGCGCCCAGTCGTCCCACTTCCAGATATGGATGTCGGTGCCGCAGATCGCCGTGCGGCGGATCTTGATCAGCACGTCGTTGTGCCCGACTTCGGGACGCTTCACGCGCGTGAGCGACAACCCGGGGCCGCGCTCGAGCTTTGCCAGTGCTTTCATGGTCGCGCCTCCGTCACACGACGCCGAGCGACTTGCCGACGCGCACGAACGCGGCGACCGCCTGATCGATCTGCTCGGGCGTATGCGCGGCGCTCATCTGCGTGCGGATGCGCGCACGGCCGCGCGGCACGACCGGAAACGAGAAGCCGATCACGTAGACGCCTTCGCCTAGCAGCTTGTCGGCCATGTTCGACGCAAGCTGCGCATCGCCGAGCATGACCGGGATGATCGGATGCGCACCCGGCACGAGCGTGAAGCCGGCTTCGGTCATTTGCTGGCGGAAACGCACGCCGTTGTCGCGCACGCGCTCGCGCAGCTTCGCGCCTTCGTCGCTGCCGAGCAGTTCCAGCACCTTCAGCGACGCAGCGGCAATGCTCGGCGTAAGCGTGTTCGAGAACAGATACGGGCGCGAGCGCTGGCGCAGCAGTTCGACGATCTCGCGGCGCGCAGCGACGTAGCCGCCCGACGCGCCGCCGAGCGCCTTGCCGAGCGTGCCCGTGATGATGTCGACGCGGCCTTCGACGCCGCAGTGCTCGGGCGTGCCGCGACCATGCGCGCCGATGAAGCCGACCGCGTGCGAATCGTCGACCATCACGAGCGCGCCGTAGCGATCGGCGAGATCGCAGATGCCTTTCAGATCGGCGATGATGCCGTCCATCGAGAACACGCCGTCGGTGGCGATCAGCTTGTGGCGCACGCCGGCCGCGTCGGCTTCCTTGAGCTTCGCCTCGAGATCGGACAGGTCGTTGTTCCGGTAGCGATAGCGCTTCGCCTTGCACAGGCGGATACCGTCGATGATGCTCGCGTGATTCAGTTCGTCGCTGATCACCGCGTCGTTCTCGTCGAGCAGCGTTTCGAACAGGCCGCCGTTCGCATCGAAGCAGCTCGAATACAGGATGCTGTCCTCGGTGCCGAGAAACGCCGCCAATGCTCTTTCGAGCTGCTTGTGCACGGTCTGCGTGCCGCAGATGAAGCGCACCGACGCCATGCCGAAGCCGTCCTGGTCGAGGCCGGCCTGCGCCGCCGCGATCAACCGCGGATCGTTCGCGAGGCCCAGATAGTTGTTCGCGCAGAAATTCAGCACGCCGGCGCCGCCGGCGAGCCGCACGGCCGCCGCTTGAGGGCTCGCGATCTCGCGCTCGGTCTTGTAAAAACCGTCCGCGCGGATCTGGTCCAGCGTCCCGCGCACCCGGGCGAGAAAGGCATCACGCATCGCAAAGCTCCTGACAGGGTTTCGCACTCCGCCGCATACCGCTCGTGGCGGCGGCGCGGCGGCCTGCTACTGTTATAGTCGGTCGTTCGGTTGACCGCATTTATCCGATATTCCGAACTAGAATTCGAAATACCGAACAACTCTAAGCGAACGGAATCCAAATGGCAAGTTCCTCCGGATCGCGGCGCGCGCCGGCCGGCGCCGCACCGCAACCCCCGGCCGCGACGCCGCCGCGTGTCGGCGAGCAGATCCAGCGGCTGCGCAACGAACGTCGGCTCACGCTCGACGACCTGTCGCGCGCGGCCGGCGTATCGAAGTCGATGCTCTCCGAGATCGAGCGCGACAAGGCCAACCCGACGATTGCCGTCGCATGGCGGCTGACGAACGCGCTCGGCATCACGCTCGACGAACTGTTCTCGCAGCCGAAGGCGGCGGAAACGATCCGCGTGGACGGCCCGCACGACATTCCGACGCTCGCCGGCCACGACGGCCAGTACCAGCTGCGCGTGTGGGGTCCGATCGACCTCGCCGGCAGGTTCGAGTGGTACGAACTGACGCTGCCGGGCGGCGGCGCACTCGTGTCGAACGCGCACGAACCCGGCACGCGCGAACACCTGACCGTCCTGCAGGGCGCGATGGAGATCGAGGCCGCGGCGGCGAGCCGGCGCCTGAAAGCCGGCGACACCGCGCGCTATCCGGCCGACGCGCCGCACGCGATCCGCAACCCCGGCAAGGCCGAAGCGCGGGCACTGCTGATCGTGATCCATCGCTGACGACGCGTACAGTCGTCCCAACGGCCAGTTGCATGAAACACTGTATGTTTGTACAGTATACGGACATTCCGCCATGCATGGCCGGAGCCGGCGCACCGAGGCGTCCGCGCCGGCCGACAGGAGCCTGCGATGACAGAAGAACAAGATTTGGCCGCGCTCAGCTTCAAGGCTGCCGCGCATGACCTCGAGCACATCGTCCGCCATATTGCCGGGCGCTACATCCGCCAGCGCGTGCCGCTGACATGGCGGCTGCTGCACGCGATCGAAGCCGAGGCGCTGGCCGATCTCGGCTTTGCGAGCCGCCATGACGCCGGCATGCGTCAATTGTTCGAACGGCCGTCGGACATGACGTTTCCCGAAACCGACGATCCGATCGACTTCGGCCGGTCGAACGCGCTGCCCGCGGTGTTTTCGTTCGCGGTGCTCGCCTACGAAGCCGCCGCGCACGACACGCCACCGCGCGTGCGCACCCATCGGCCGTCCAAGGCCTGGGGCGACTGACCATCCGCCCGGGCTGGCGGCCCGCCCGACCCCACACTCACCGGGATGTTGCGGAAACAGCTACCATATACGCAACTAACGGAATAAATCACATGTCCCTTCCTTCATCTGCCGCACCATCCACACGCCCGGAAGAAAAGGATCTGTTCGATCGAGGCGCATCCGACTGGATCGTCTCGCCCGAAGCCGCGTTCGACGCATGGCTGGCCATGCAGGACTATCGCCGCTCGTCGGCCGACGTCTATCGCGCGCAATGGGGCGCGTTTCTCACGTGGCTGCGTGCGCACCAGAAAAACCTCGCCACCGTCGATACCGCATCGATCGCCCATTTCGTCGGCGAACTGCCGATCAAGAAAACGCAGCGCATGCGCTATTTGCGGCTGATCGAGCGGGTGCTCGATCACATCCGCCGTACCGAACTGGCATCGACCAACCCGGCCCGTTTCATTGCTCAGGATGGCGAAGCGAACTGGCGCAAGGCGCGCGACAACGAACCGACCGGTTTCCTGACGCCGGCCGAGCGCGCCAAACTGCTCGCCTATCTGTTTTCGCCGATCGGCGTGTCAGGCGCCGCATACTGGAAAGAGCGTCGCGACCGCGCGCTCGTCGCCGCATTTCTCGGTGGCGGGATCAAGACCGGCGAAGCGAAGGTGCTTACGATTAGTTGCATCAATACCAGCGGAACCTCGCTGCAGATCCCGTCGACGCACCCCGACTTCGCGCGCGAAACGCATCTGGCGTCGTTCGCGATCGCCTTGTTCGACGCGTGGCTGTTAGAGCGCAAGCGGCAGGAGATTCCCGGCGATCTGGTGTTTCCGGCGTCGCATACCGGGCGGCCGATGCACAAGGCGACGATGCTCCGCGCGATCGACGCCATTGTCGAGTCGGCCGGGCTCTCGTCGTCGCGCACAGCCCGCACGAGCCCGCAGACGCTGCGCAATACCTATGCGGCCGAACTGTTCGAGAACGACGTGCCGCCCGAGCGGGTCGGCAAATGGCTCGGCTTCATGCAGCCGATCTCGTCGAACCGTCTGCACCGTGCATGGAAGAACTGGCGAGACGACATGATCGAAGGTGACGCAACCGACCACGACGAAACTCACTGATTCCGCGCAGACCGCTCACGCGAGACGATCCGTGAGCGGCCTTGTGTCGTGCGGCCTCACCCTTACACAGCTCCCGAAAACCCTCACCTCAAGCCTCCCGGACCCTCTCACCTGTGCACGCCGGCCGCACGGCGGCGCTCATCGCCGTGCAAAACGGGTGATCGCCTCGAAGCGGGACGGCCACGCACCGGAAGCATGCTCGCACTCGGGGCAGGACACTTCGAACCCGTCTTCGTTATGCGACAGCTCCGGTTCACCGTCGCAATGCGGGCACTGGCCCGGCACCGGAATCTCGTGGTCCAGCGCGGTGCCGATCGCGGAAAAGGCATCGGCATCGAGTAGGCCCGCATCGGCGAGTCGCCGGATCAGCGCGGCGATTTGCGGATTCATGCCGCCGCTCGCGCGCAGCGCGTTCACGTCGCGCGTTGCCCGTTCCAACTCGTCGCTCTGGCTGCGCAACTGTTCTTCGAGCCGGTCGGCGCGCGCCTTGGCCGCACTCAGCTGCTGAAGAAAATCGAATTCCTTGCGCTGCACGTCACGCAGGCCGCTCTGATAGGTCGAAGCCATGCTGCGCAGCGAGTCGAGCTCGACGAGCATCGGCTTGACGCGCCGTTCGGCTTCGGCCACGGCGTCCTTGATCTGCTGCGCATAGTGTTCGGTGCGTTGCTGCAATTCGGCTTGCAGCAGGTCGATGCGGTCGCGCAACGCCGCATTCTGCGTCTGCTCGGCGTCGATCCGGCCGGCGGCGGCCGCCAGTTCCTTTTCCAGCCGCGCGACTGTGGTGAGCAGCGTCGCTTCGTTTGCCGAACCGTGCGTCGTCTGTGACGCAAGCTGGACCTCGAGCTCCGTCACGCGCGCCTGCAGCTGCTCGTTTCGCGCTTCGCTGCGCACGAGGGCCGCTTCGAGCGTTTCCTGGCGAACGCTCGCGTCGCGCAACCGTTGCTCCGCGTCGGCCACATTGGCGCGAACCTGTTCGCGGTCGACGTCGAGGCTGTCCCGCGCGGCTTTCAGCGCTTCCTCATACAGCGCGCCCAGCAGCGCGCCGGCTTTTTCTTCGACCGCCTTCGGGATCGCCGCGCCATCGAGCCTGACTTTCGACGCGGAACGGATGCGCTCCCAGAAATGGTCGATGTCTTTCGGGATGTCGCTGGCACTGCCGGTCTGGGTCAGATCGCGGACATTTGCCGCAGACGGCCGAATGCCGAGATCGAAGAACAGCCGCTTGCATGCGTGCAGCGACAGTTCCTGACGGCGCGCACCAGTGGCGCGCAGCGATTCCAGTTCTTCCCGAATGACTTGGCGCATTTCGTCCAGGGTCATGACAGAGCTCACAGACGTTAAAGTGTTGCAATCATAACGAAATACGTATCTTCCGATACTTGTTTTCGCGATGCGTTGCGAATTTGCGTCGTCCGTCACAGAAAGCGGATCTGTGAGGCTATCGGTTCGATCCCGGCCGGGGATTCCGTGAAACAAAGCGAAGAAAACAACGCAAGTCTTTGTTGCAAAACGGTTTCCTAGCGGACCCCGAAATTTCGCATTTGTTTCACATGAGGCCCGCTGTGTGCGGCTGTGGGTGTTCAGGGGTTGGGGGTCTCTGTGGAAAACTCTTCAGCGGAAGTCTTGAGAGTATTAGAAGTAAACACCTTTGAACCCTTAGTTAAAAACGTTAACGCCACGGCACAGCCTTATGTAGCAAGGCTTTCCGGCCGACAAGGTGAAGTTTTACGGGAGCCAAGGTGATCTTCTGCAGGAGCTGACGTGATGGGGTTCGGGGAGCTGCGTGAGCCGTTGCAGGAAAGGTCGTGAGCGGATTCGGGATCACAGTGAAACGCGCGATTTTCCAAAGGTGAGGTTTTTCGGGGAGTCACAGCCGCGGAACCCGCGCCATGGCAGAGCGCACAGTTTTCTGCCTGTGCAGACACAGGTGAGAATTTGCGGGACCTACTTCGACCCCCGATTCTGCCTGTCTTTTGGGCAATTTTTGTGAAAGGTGAGATTTCACGGGACTCCGCGACGATTTGCTGTGAGGATTTCCGGGAAGCGAACGCCATTTTGCACAGCAAAAAGCACATTCGGGGCCTGTGGAAGCGGAAAGGTGAGGATTTTCGGGAGGGAAATCCGGGTTTTCCTGCCCGGATCTTCTTGAGGTGAGCTTTTTCGGGGCATGGATCACAGGCCGCCAGGCGACGCCACAGGTGAGCGTTTTCGGGAAGCGATTTTGCCCGAAATTTGATCAAAGGTGAGGCTTTTCGGGACCTGTGCACAGCCTAAATCGCTGAAAAGCCCGCCAGGACTGGCGGAAATATCCGAATTGCTGTGCCATTTTTTGCCATAGGTGAGCATTTTCGGGATGCGTCACAGGGTTTTGCGACGGCGGATCGCTGCCGAAAGGTGAGGGTTTTCGGGGGATGATCGTGGCGCACAGCAGCATCCCACACTGTGCGTAAGTATCGGATGCGATTGAGATTTTTGAAACCGGGAAGGTTACGGTGAGGTTTTTCGGGAGCTGTCAGGGTGTCCGCTGGAGCGTCGCTTTTCCCATTAAGGTGAGTGTTTTCAGGAGACCGGAACGGCGGATTCCGCCTGTGCCGGGCGTCTATCGACAGCCATTCACAGCAATCGGCCGTGCTCAAGGTGAGAATTTTCGGGACCGGACACCATTTGTGCACGGTACAATGCGCGCCCGGGCTGCCGGCACAGCCTGGTTCCAGTGCATAAGCGGGCTTGCCGGCGCGTCTTTTCCGATTCGAAAGACTGTGCGACCAGCCCGGTCAGCCCCGCCTGTACATGCATACAGGCCGTTTTGCACAGGCCGGCGACGCGCTGCGAGGTGCGCGGATGACCGGACGGCCGGCTCACGATTCGGCAGTCGCAAAATTACGACAAATCGATAGGTGAGCCGATACGGGAGCACATTCCGCACGTGTCATGCACAGCGGAAATTCTGTGAATCGGCGCATCCCGCGACATGTCTGGACGAGCCTGAAACGCTGCAATTCCGGATCGGTGAGGGTTTTCGGGAGCTGTTGGGGTGAGTGCGGTTTTGCAGGCGCACTTCACCGGCTATGGTGAGCATGTCGTTCTGGACGCACATCACCACAGGCGCTATCCTTCCGGGAAACTTCTCCTCCGACCCGACGCATGGCCACGAAGCGCGCCAAGAAAACCGATGTGGATGTGGTGAGTGCCAGTTCAGCCGAATTGCGTAAGGCCGTCGAGGCAATCGCGATTCAGCCGAAGAGCGGCAAGATCACGCTCCTCACTCGCAAGCTGTTCAATGTCCTGCTGGCCGTGGCGCAGCAGGCCGACGACTCGGGCGATACGTATCGCGCGCTGTTGTCGGATATCGTCGCCAACTCCGCCTTCGATTCGAACGACACCGCCCTGGTGAAGGAACACCTGCGCCGCATGGTGTCGGTGCAGGTCGAATGGAGCACCGGCACGTCGAGCCAGAAGCCCGGCCGCAAGTGGGGGATCTCGACGCTGATCGCCGACGCGGAAATTCTCGAGGATCCGGCCACCCGTCGCGTGTGGGTCGAATTCTCGTTCGCGCCGAAGATCAAGAAGAAACTGCTCGACCCGGTCCAGTACGCGCGCCTGAGCCTGCAATTCCAGAGCCAGCTGCGCAGCAGCGCCGGTCTCGCGCTCTACGAGATCTGCGTGCGCTACCTGACGAACCCGAGCCATCTGACGATGCGCGAGCCGTGGGAATGGTGGCGGCCGATCCTGTCGGGCACGCCCGACACGGAAGCCGGCGACGAGGCGAAACGGGAGTACAAGTACTTCAAGCGCGATTATCTGCGGCCGGCGATCGCGGAGGTCAACGCGGTCACCAACATCTTCGTCGAGCTGATCGAGCATCGCGAAGGACGACGCGTAGCCGAGATCCAGTTCCGCGTGACCGAACGCAAGCAGCCGATGCTGGCGCTCGACGAACACCCGAACGTGTTCGACAGCACGCTGGTCGACCGGATGGTGAAGCTCGGGATTCCGTTGAAGGAAGCGCAGACGCTGTATGCGGACAGCGAGGAGAATCGCATCCGCGCCGCGCTGCAGATGACCGAGCAGCGGATGCGCAGCACGACGCTGCCGCCGGTGCGCAGCGCCGCAGCGCTGTTCAAGGATGCGTTGAAGAAGGGCTATGCGCCGCCGGTCGATACCGTCGACGCGTTGCCGGCCGCCACGCCGTCCGCGAAGGCCGCATCGGCGCAGCCGGACGATCTGAAGGCACGTTTGCTGAGCGAGTTCGCGGCGTTCCGCCGCAAGGAAGCGAAGGTGCTGTACGAAGAGCAGGGCGAAGAGGAGCGCGAAGTGGCGCGCGAGTCGTTCGAATCGGAGGCGCTGCCGACGATGGGCTCGCATCTGCGCGACGACTGGCGCAAGCGCGGCCTCGACTCCAAGCTGGCCGAGACGGCCTTCTTCGACTGGCTGGCCCAGAAGACCTGGGGCGAGCCAACCGACGGCGATCTGCTGTCGTTCACGCTGAATCAATCCCGGGCCGCCTGAGGCCCGTTCAGGCCCGCTGACGGGCCGCCGGCCGGCTGCCCGAGGGTGGCCGGGCCCGGCATCGTCGCCGGGCCGTTCCGGCCCTTTCCATCAGTCCGACAACAGCATCCGCTCGAGCTGCTCGAGGATCGCGTCGCGCTTGTCCTTCGGCAGGCCGCGCAGGCGCAGCTCGATGCGGTCCTCGCCGTACGACTTCAGGTCGCCGACCGACTTGCCGCCGAGCTTGATCTCCAGCCGTTGCGCGTAGCGCTGGCGGCTCGCGGGCTTCGGCGTCTCCTGCGCCGCCACGCGGCCCTTGACGATATCCGACACCTGACGCGTGCTGAGGTCGTCCGACACGATCTTGTTGATCAGCCGCAGCGTGGCTTCGGTGCCGCGCGCGCTGTGATAACGACCGACCTGGTAAGCCATGTTCGAACCGAAGCGATCCGGGCGCGCGACCATCTCCTGCATGATCGCTTCCGGCAGCTTGCCGATCGACAGCGCGACGGCGACCGTCGACTCGTCGAGGCCGAGATGCTCGGCCAGTTCCTTCTGGCTCTGGAAATGCTGGTCGTCGAGGAAACGACGCCAGACGACGGCATTGTCGAACACCGTCTGCGAATCGCGCTGGACGTTGAGGTCGTAACCGAGCTTGTAGCTCTGGATGCCGATCGGCACGTCGATCACGATTGCCTTGACCGACTCCTTGTTCGCTTCCTTCAGCGCGCGTACGCGGCGACCGCCGTCGCTGACGAAATACGTGCCCGGATTGTCGTAGTCCGGAATCACGTGGATTGCCTGCTGTTGCCCTTGCTTCGCGAGGTTGACCGCGAGTTCGGCGATCGACGATTTCAGATAGAAATGCCGCGGGTTGAACGGGCTGTGCTTGATGGCCTTCAGCGGCAGCTCGATCACCTGACCGGGCGCATAACGGTTCTCGAGGCGCCACGCGCGATATTGCGCCGATTCGTCGGTCGACGCGTCGAGCACGACTTCCGGAGCGGGGGGCGGCGGGTTGTCTTTCTTCGAGGATTTGGTCGGCGTCGACGCCGGGGTTTCCGACTTGACGATGCCGTCGATGGCGTTGAGCCGGTCGAGTGCCGTGCGCTTCTCGCTCGTCGTGATATCCGGGCGCGCCTGGAATCCTTTAGCAAATTGGGAGGGTTTCATGCGACTCCTTTATGCGCATAAAGTCAGGGCAGCATCGCGACGATTTCGTCGGCACATGCACGAATTTCCGCTGCGGCGAGCCGCGCGCCGCGGTCGTTCATCTGCAGGACGGTCTGGCCGAGCGCCATCGCCTGCTTGTACGCTTCGCGGGTCGGGATTTGCGTCTTCAGCAGCGGGAAGCCGAGTTCCTCGAGCGCGCGCTTCAGCTCGCGGGTGAGCATGCGCTTCTCTTCGGTCTTGTTCAGCAGGAATACCGCGCGAAGGTCCTCGTTCATGACCTGCGCCTGCTGGATCAGCTTCACGAGCCCGACGCTCGACCAGTAATCGGCCGGCGACGACGAAGTCGGGATCACGGCAATCGACGCGGCCAGCAGGACGACGCCCGATACCTTCTCGGTGATCGACGGCGGGCAGTCCACGACGATGATGTCGTAGTCGTTGATGAACTTCTTGATCTCGCGGTGGATCTGGCTGCCGGCTTCGGCGAGGTTGACGACGGGGAAGGGAATGCCGTTGTCGCTGTCGCCCGACGCGCTCGACCAGTGGACCAGTGTGTTTTGGCCGTCTGCGTCGACGACGAGGACGCGCTTCCCTTTTTCATGGAACGCGGCGCCGAGGTGCATGGCGATCGTGCTTTTGCCGACGCCGCCTTTTTGTTGAGTGACTGCAATGATTTCCGCGGCCAATTTCCACTCCTGTTTTTGGTCGTTGGAATTCTACAGGACGATATTTATATTTCAATGAAATTGTCGTTCACCAACGACGTATTGGCCGTTCGGCCTATCGGTTTATGCGCATAAACGGGGTAGTCGCGATGGAGTCGGTGGCGGCCGTTCAAATGGACGCGTTTCGGGATGAGTCTGCGCGTCGGCCGGATTTAGCTCGGGCGTGCGCGGAACGGATGCTCATCGGCGAGCGGATCGTGGCGATATTGCGACGACGCCCATTTCTTATGTGGCGCGGGGGGCTATCGATGAACTGCGGCGACGAAGTTTGTGCGCATAAACTCCGTCGAGCCGGGGAGCGGCGGCCTTCCTGAGGCGAATGGTCGTCGCGCTCCTGATCCCGAATGCGGTCGACTTGGCCGCATCCGAAGCAGTCTGGCGGTCATCCGAACATATACGAAGTGCCATCGAACCGACGGGCGTTCGTCGTCCTGCGCCGCACTACCCGACGCGCGTTGAGTTTGTGCGCATAAACTCGGCGACGGATTGGCGGAGGGTTGCGGTCGTGATGCGAGGACAGTTGCATGACGCGTGATGCGCCTGGGGCGTCCGTTGCCGAGCATCGATGTGTGAGCGGGTTCGCAGCAGCAGGAGTACCAACGCGCTGCGGCGGGAGATGCCGACGGCGGAAGCGAACAGATCGCTTTATGCGCATAAACCACCGTCGCTACCCGCTTCGTCGAGAGAGCCCGCATACCGTCACAGCTTCTTCGTGACGGGCACAGGCCCCACCCTTTCGAGCAACCGGCTTTATGCGCATAAACCCATCAAGCGCTGGGCTGAATCACACTCGCTTTCCGATCGCTTATTCAAACAAGCGGCTTCGAATGCCGTGTTGCCATGAGGAATCGAATCCTCACTCGCTTTGCTTCAAGTCCCGGCCTCGAGCCGGCTTCCCGACATGGCTTGGCTACAATACGGCCTCCCACCATCCAGGCCAGAACGATGATCACGATCTACCACAACCCTCGATGCTCGAAGTCCCGCGAGACGCTTGCGCTGATCGAAACGCTGAATACCGCCGGCGCGCCGGTCAACGTCGTCGAGTATTTGAAGACGCCGCCGACGGTCGAAGCGCTCGAAACGTTGCATCGCCAACTCGGGCGCCCGGTGCGCGACATGCTTCGCGATGGCGAGGAGCCGTACAAGACCCTTGACCTGGGGCGCGCAGATTTGACCGACGCCGAGGCCTACGCCGCGATCGTCGCCCATCCGATCCTGCTGCAGCGTCCGATCGTCGTGTATCGCGGCAAGGCCGCGATCGGGCGCCCGCCGGAATCGGTGCGAGCGCTGTTCGAATAATTTTTCGTCGGCGTATTTTTCTTGTTGCGTCAGCCCTGCGCGGCCCGGCCGCGTCGGGCCGACCGGCGCCAAACGACCGGCGCGCCGACGTCCAGACAGCGCGCGGGCCCCAACGATCGCCCTATCGCTCCCGGTCACGTCACAGTCACCGCCGCGACAAAAGCACCCCGCACAACACCGGCAGCGTCTTCACTGCATCGCCACCCGCGTCACCCACCGCCACCCACCGCCACCCAGGCACTCTCGCATCACGTTTCCTCCCCACTTTCCGGCTCCTGCCCCGCTGCCACTTTTGCGGCCTTCCTCAGCAGCGCGATCTGTCCACGATAGGCGCGGCATCCGCTGCACACCGGCAGATGCACGCGCACCTGCACGCGTTCGTGCATCGTCAGATGGCGGTCGAGCGCATCCGACAGCAGCCGCGTCACGTCCTTACATTTCCCCGGTAGCATCTTCGGTCGTCAGTCCTTTCTCGCTGAGGCAGGTGCGCAAGCGCGTGCGTGCGCGGTACAGCAGCACGCTGCAGTGATTCGTCGTCAGCGTCAACTCGCTGCAGATATCCGCGATCTCGACGTCGAGGAATTCGCGCATCATGAACACGCGTCCGATCTGTTCGGGAAGGTGGTCGAGGCACATCTCGAACAGCGCCCAGAACTGCTGCTGCTGC
The DNA here is from genome assembly GCF_902499075.1 of Burkholderia pseudomultivorans. Classification (GTDB taxonomy): domain Bacteria; phylum Pseudomonadota; class Gammaproteobacteria; order Burkholderiales; family Burkholderiaceae; genus Burkholderia; species Burkholderia pseudomultivorans. The sequence continues at coordinate 48,372 of NZ_CABVPP010000005.1, forward strand.
AACAGCGTGTCCGGCCGCGGCCACGGTCGCGGCTTCGTGTGCGCGGCCCAGTGCCCGTTTTCCTTGAACAGTTCGCGGTCCAGCGCCGATTCGCCGTCGAGCTCCGCGTCGAGCGCCGACAGGCTCACCAGTCGCTGGCGCGCACGCAACACGTCGATCAGCTTGTTGCGCAGGATCCCGAACACCCAGGTCTTGTGCGCCGACTGGCCCGCGAAGTCGCCCGCATGCGACCACGCGGCGGTCAACGCTTCCTGTACGGCATCTTCGGCGGTGTCGGTGTCGCGCAACTGCAGGCGCGCGAAACGCAACAGGTCGTACCGCAATTTTTCGAGATAAGCGGGATCGTCGTACGCGGACGGCATGGGCTGGGGCGGGAAAAGGGTCGTCGAATCGGTCCGGCGCACCGCACAGGGGGGCGCGTCGCCGTGCGAGCAGCTTACTGGCCGCGCTGCCGGCCGGCAACGGATGTTCCGTCGCGAATTCACAATACCGGTCGGCGCGCTGCGCTATGCTTGCCGAAGCCTTGCGTCGCGCGTCGCCGCACAGTGCGGCGTGCATGCTGTCGCGTCGAAGCCGGACGACAAAGTTATCCACAATTTCTGTGGAAAACCTTGTGGAAAGTCGGCCGGATGGCCCCGTGGGACGGCATGCGGGCTGGCCTGCCTATAAACAGACCTTTGTCGCCTATCCAGAAGCAATCGTTTCGATTCCTCACTCACCGGAAGGAGAATGCCATGGCCTATCGTGTTGCGGTCGTCGTCGGCAGCCTGCGCCGCGGTTCGTGGAACCGCGCGCTCGCGCACGCCGTGATCTCGCTTGCCCCCGCCGATCTTTCGTTCGAATTCGTCGAGATCGGCGAGCTGCCGCTGTACAACCAGGACTACGACGCCGACTTTCCGGAGGTCGCGAAGCGCTTCAAGCAGTCGATCGAAGCGGCCGACGCGCTGTTGTTCGTCACGCCCGAGTACAACCGCTCGATCCCGGGCGTGTTGAAGAACGCGCTCGACTGGGGTTCGCGTCCGTGGGGTTCCAATTCGTGGTCGGGCAAGCCGGGCGCGGTGCTCGGCACGTCGCCGGGCGCGACCGGCACCGCGCTCGCGCAGCAGCACCTGCGCAACGTGCTGGCCTATCTCGACGTGAAGACGCTCGGGCAGCCGGAGATGTTCATCAAGCACGATCCGTCGCGCATCGACGATGACGGCAAAATCGTCAACGAGGACACCCGCAAGTTCCTGCAGGGCTTCGTCGATCGCTACGCCGCCTGGGTGCGCGTGCTGAAGGCGGCCTGACCGCCCTCCCGCAACCAGCCTGAATCACCGGCACCGGCACCGGCCCGCGCATGCCGCGGCCGGTCACATGCCGGTATGCCGTGCGTCGCGCGCGTCGCGGATGCCCATCAGGATCTCGTCGAGCAGCGCGATGTCGAACGGCTTCGACAGCACGCGCACGTTCACGGTGCGCGTGCGGTCGAGCTCCTCCGCATAGCCGGTGACGAGGATCACCGGCAGTTTCCCCGGCCGCTTGTCGATCGCCTCGGCGAGGTCGATGCCGTTCAGCCGGCCCGGCATGTGGATGTCCGAGATCACCAGGTCGAACGCGTCGTTCGCGGCCGCGCCCTCGATCAGCTGCAGCGCGTCGTCGGCGGTCGCCGCGTAGGTCACGCGGTGGCCGAGCAGCGACAGCAGCGCCTCCGTGCCGGCCGCGACTTCGCTGTTGTCCTCGACGAGCAGCACGTGCAGGCCCGCGTGCGCGCCCGGCTCGTGCGCGGCGGCCGTCGGCCGCGCCACCACGTCCTCGGCGCGCGCGCGCGGCAGGTACAGGCGCACCGACGTACCGGCGCCGACCGCGCTGTCGATCGTCGCGAGGCCGCCCGAGCGTTCGCAGAACGCGAACACCTGCGGCAACCCGAGCCCGGTCCCCATCCCCTGCGCCTTGGTCGTAAACAGCGGTTCGAACGCGCGCGCGAGCACGTCGGGCGCCATGCCCGAGCCCGTGTCGTCGAGCGAGATCTGCACGAAATCGCCGGTCAGCGGAAAACCGTCCTCGCGGCGCAGCGTCACGTTGCGTGCGCCGACCGTGAAGCGGCCGCCGCTCGACATCGCATCGCGCGCGTTGACCGCGAGGTTGATCACCGCGAGTTCGAGTTCGGCGACGTCGACGCGGATCGGCCACACGCCCGGATCGATCGCGACGACCAGCGACGATTTCGAGCCGAGCGAGGTCTTCAGCAGTTCGCGGCACGTGCCGAGCCACTGCCCGACGTCGATGGTCTCGTTGTGCAGCGGCTGCTTGCGCGCGACGCCGAGCAGCTGGCGCGTCAGCGACTGCCCGTTCTTCAGCGCACGCTCGATCGCGCCGAGCTCCTTGTCGAGATGCTGGGTGCCGCGCCGCCGCGCGATCTGCACGTTGCTGGAGATGATCATCAGCAGGTTGTTGAAGTCGTGTGCGACGCTGCCGACGAGATTGCCGAGCGCCTGCATCTTGCGCGACTGCCGGTACGCGGATTCGATCGAACGCCGCATCGACGCTTCCGCCTGCCAGCGATCCCACGCCTGCTCTTCCGCCTTCAGCCGCTTCAGCGACAGCCAGATCACGCACCACAGCGCGATCGACGGCGCGAACATCGACAGGAACAGCACGCTCAGGTGTTCGTACCACTCGCGCCAGATTTCCGAGGTGCGGTACGCGCAGGTCACGTAGACGGGATAGCTGCCGACCTGCCGGTACGCGACGATCTCGCTGTCGTCGTTGCCGTGGCGCACGCGCACGACGCCCGCGCGCGGATCGTTGCGCGCGTTGCCGAACGTCGCTTCGCGATCGGTATGCGCGATCGACGGCGGCGGCGGATACGATGCGATCACCGCGCCGTCGGAGCGCGCGAGCGCCATCGTCATCGGCGTTTTCGAGCCGCCGAGCAGGTCGCGGTAGAACGCGTTGAAATACGACGACTTCAGCGCGATCGACACCATGCCCGCGAACGAGCCGTCGCTGTGCCGGCGCGCGACGCCGGTGTTGAACACGGGAATGTTCTCGAGCTTGAGCGGCCCCATCATCAGCCGCGAGATGTGCTCGATGACCTTGCCGTCGCGAATGCCGGCGAAGTCGTCGCGGTTCGCGATCGACGCATACGGCGCCGGATAGTAGAGGCTGTTCGCGAGCAGCATCCCGCTCGCGCCGAAGATCGACACGGCGGCCACCTGCGGATAGCCGCCGCCGATCGTGTTCAGCGCTTCGTGGATATCGGACTCCTTGCTGCGCACGGTCGCGTCGTCCATGTCCTGAACGAGGTCGACGATCCGCGCATCGAGCGTTTCGCTCAGGTCGAACACCTTGAGCGCATGCTCCTCGGCCACGCGCACGGTGCGCATCGTCACGTCGCTCGCGGCCGCTTCGCGCGCCTTCAGGTCGTTGTAGGCCATCACGACCACGTAGATGCACGGCAGCACGATCGCCGCGACGAGCAGCACGATCAGCGTCACGCGGCGGACCGCGAAATCGTGCTCGGGCGCGCCGGACGCATAGTTGCCGTCGTCCTGCCAGTCGTCGGCGGGAGTGGGGGCGGATGTGCGGGAATCGGCGGGCCGGTCGGACGTCATTCGAGGAAAGCGGTGAAGCGAAGGTGCCCCATCATAAACGAGTTGCACGAGCGTGCCGCGGCGCTTCCCGCGCCGCGCAACCGGGCTGCGGCGGTGCAAGCCGGCTGTCGGATTGAAAACGCGACGAATCCGGAAGCGCAAACGTACACAGGGAAAAATTTTGCGTCCAGATGCCGAAAATAGCCCCGGCTGTTTTCGGAATGTGCGGCGACCGAATCGATTTTGTTCGAAACGGGTAAATCGGCGAGTTGCACCGCCACCGGTTTAGCCAGAGAATCGCGCGTTGCTTTTCCTAACACGGATCGTGATGCGCCCGCCGGCGTGCGTCGCACGACGCATCGCGCGCATGCCCGGCGACGTCCGCGCCGCGCCACGGCGCTCGCCGCGTTGCCGGTCGTCCGCCTCAAGATCTGCGCCGCGCGGCCGTTAACGCGAGAGAGACCATTCCGTACTTCGCATCGCCTGCCATGTCCCTGCCGATTGTAATTGCCGACGATTCGCTGCTCGCGCGCAAACTGTTGGCGAAAGCCCTGCCGGTCGACTGGGACGTCGATGTCGCGTACGCAGCGAATGGCCGCGAGGCGCTGGCGCTTTATCGTGACGGCAAGGCTTCCGTGATGTTTCTGGACCTGACGATGCCCGACATGAGCGGCTATCAGGTGCTGGAAACACTGCGCCACGAGGATCTGAACACGTTCGTGATCGTGGTATCCGCCGATATCCAGCCGCAGGCGCAAACGCGCGTCCGCGAGCTGGGCGCGATCGCATTCGTCGCCAAGCCCGTGACGCCGGACGCATTGCTGCCCATTCTCAGGGAGTATGGGTTGTATGCCTGACTCGGTGTTCACGGCGGAGCAACGCGACGCGTTGCAGGAGATCGCCAACCTCGCGATGGGCCGCGCCGCGGCGCGGCTCGCGTTGCTGCTCGGGCGCTTCATCGAGCTGTCGGTGCCGCGCGTGCGCGTCGTGAAGGCGGCCGACGCGGGCCGCGTGCTGAGCGAGATGACGGGGATTCTCGACAACGTGACCGCCGTGCGTCAGGGCTTCCGCTCCGACATCAAGGGCGAGGCGATCGTGCTGTGCCGCAGCGCCGGCATTGCACGGCTGATGTCGCTGGTCGAGCGCACCTTCGGCGACGACATGCCCGGCGGCATGACGACCCGGGACGAACTCGTGTTCGACGTCGCGAACGTGCTGATGGGCGCCTGCGTCGCGTCGATCCTCGACGAGCTCGGCCGCAAGCCGGTGTTCTTTCCGCCGGGGCTGCTCGGCGCGAACATGTCGTTCGACGAAGTGTTCGAGCCGAGCGCGCTCGCATGGAGCATCGCGCTGCTGCTCGAAGTGAACTTCGGACTCGAGGATCATGCGTTCCGCGCTCATTTCGTGATGCTGATGGCCGAGGATTCGATCCGGCTGATGGGCGACGCGCTCGACGCGTTGCTGTCCGCGCTGTGACGACCGCGCCCGCATCGCTCAGCGATCTCGTGATCGAGCGGGTCGGCTTCGGGCTGTTCGTGCTCGATCGCGCGATGACCGTGCTGATGTGGAATCGCTTCATGCAGGACCACAGCGGCGTGCCGGCCGCCGACGTGATCGGCCGCAACCTGTTCGACTGCTTTCCGGACCTGCCGCGCGCATGGCTCGCGCGCAAGCTCGACAGCGTGTTCCAGCTCGGCAGCTTCGCGTTCAGTTCGTGGGAGCAGCGCCCGTACCTGTTTCGTTTCGAGCACGACAGGCCGATCACGGGCGGCGTCGACTACATGCAGCAGGACTGCACGTTCATGCCGCTCGCGCGCGGGCGCGAGGTCGAAGCCGTATGCGTGACGATCTCGGACGTCACGCACGTGAGCGTGATGCAGCGCGAACGCGAGGAGGCGTTCGCGAAGCTGCGCGAGCATGCGAATCGCGACGGGCTCACCGGCATCGCGAACCGGCGCTGCTTCGAAGCGCGCCTGAGCGCCGAATTCGCGCGCTGGCAGCGCTACGGCGGCGACCTGTCGCTGCTGCTGTTCGATCTCGATCACTTCAAGGCGATCAACGACCGCTTCGGGCACGCGGCCGGCGACGCGGTGCTGCGCGAGACGGCGCGCCGCGTCGCGTCGATCGTGCGCACGCAGGACACGTTCGGCCGTTTCGGCGGCGAGGAATTCGCATTGCTGCTGCCGTGCACGAATCTCGACGAGGCGATGCGCGTGGCCGACAAGGTGCGCGCGGCGATCGGCGGCCTGCCGGTCGACGCCGAAGGCTTCAGCGTGCCGGTGACGGCGAGCGTCGGCGGCGCATGCGCGAAGGCGGGCGCGTCGAGTTGCGACTCGCTCGTCAACGACGCCGACGCCGCGCTCTATCGCGCCAAGCGGCTCGGCCGCGATCGCTCGGTCGGCTACGCGTAGCGGGCGGCGCGGCGCATCGTCGTACGCGAAGAAGCGGCTTCGGCAAGCCGCTGCCCGGTACTCAGTGCTTCGCGATATCGGCCAGCACGCCGGCCAGCACGGCCGGCTGCGACATGAACGGCGAATGGCTGCTGTCGAGCTGATGCACGTGGGTCGGATTGCCGGGCGTGAACGCGTCGGCCTCGTCGATCATCCGCTGCTGCAACGCGGGCAGGATCACGCGATCCTGCAGGCATTTGATGTAGTGGCGGTCGAGCGCGCCCCAGCGCGCGGCGGTGGTCGGGATCGCGGTCGCGAACGGCGCGGCCGGCACGTCGCAGCTCAGCAGGTTCGCGACGGCTTCGAAGTCGGCTTGCGGCACGTCGTCGCACAGCGCGCGCCGGGTCATCTCGCGATACGCCGGGTCGCCGCTGCGCGGATCGAGCCGCAGCGCGCCCGTGACGCGCGGGCTCGCGAGCATCAGCGGCGCCAGCAGGTCGCCGCGGTTCTCGGGCGCGCGCACGTAGTCGAGGCACGGCACGCCGGACGCGGGCATGAACGCCGCGAGATAGACGAGCTTCGCGATCTTTTCCGGCGCGCGTTCGGCCGCCGCGGTGATCGCGAGGCCGCCCATGCTGTGCCCGACGAGGATCACCTTGCCGCGACCGAGCGCATACGCGTCGTCGACGGACTGCATCACCTGCGCCGCGTAATCGTCGAGCGACGTGTTCGCGACCGGCGACGGCTCGGTGCCGAACGCGTCCTTGTCGATCGGTCGTTCGAGGTAGGACGCGGGAAAGCGGGCGTGAATGCCGTGCGCGGGCAAGTCGCGCGCGATCGCGAGGTGGCCGCGCGCGGCCAGCGCGGTCGCGACGTGGGCGAAGCACCACGCGCCATGCCATGCGCCGTGCACGAGCACGAAAACCGGTTGGTCGGGATGCGAGGGGGCGGTCACGTTCGTCTCCATGAAGCTGGGTTTTTTTAGGACAAAGCGTCATCTTAGACGAAGCGGCGCGCAGCCAAGCGGGCTACCGCGCCGGCAGGCGCAGCCCGATGCGGGCGTCGCCACGATGCGGCCCCGAATGTCTCGCGGAGGCCACAATTTGCGCGAAAGCAATTCAAATTTGCGGAAAAGCACGTTAAGTTGACGCTTTCGCTTCGCTTCCGCCCATGAACGTCGATTACTTCTTCTACCGGAAACCGGATAAGCCCGGCCCCTATTCCCTCGACGACCTGGGCGACGTCGCGCCGCCGATCGGCCCGGGCGACGCGGTGCGCGCGGGAATCGCGCGCGTGTTCGAGCAGATCGACTGGCGCGAGTCGTCCGACGTGCCGGGTGCGTGGTTCGGCACCGGCGGCCCGGTGTTCCAGTTCACCGCCGAGCCGGACGGGCGCGTGACGAGCTTCATGGGCTCGCGCCTCGAACGCCGCGCGATGCTGCAGCTGACCCGCGAAATGGGCCTGATCGCGCTCGATCTGCAGCGCGATATCGTCTACGGCTGACGTCCGCACCGGTGCGGGCGCCGGCGCTGTCCGCGAGCCGGGCGGCCGAGGCGCCCGCGCCAGCCGCCGCACGGGTTTCGGCGCTGCAAGGCGCCGCCATCGAACTTCAAAGATTGGTATACTTCCGCCCAATTCCGGCAACCGGCCGGTAATTTGTGCCTGTCTGCGTCGATCGTTCGACTATCTCGCACGCATTTGACGCCCTGACCATCCCAGCCGGGCATGGCTTCTTCAATCGCCCCGCGTGGGTGTCTCCGTGGAGCTCGTCTTGGCCGTTTCCAATCTCGTCGTGGACGAACAAGAAACCGACGCCGCTGCCGTCACATCGGGCAGTTCTTTCTATCTCGCGATGCGCATCCTGCCGGCCGTGCAGCGCGACGCGATGTTCCAGGTCTATGCGTTCTGCCGTGCGGTCGACGACATCGCCGACAGCGACCTGCCGCGCACCGAGCGCGCCGCCGGTCTCGAGCGCTGGCGCGCGGACATCGACGCATGCTTCGCGGGCCGGCCGCCGCGCGCGCTGGCCGCGCTCGAGCGCGAGATCCGCGCGTTCGACCTGCAGCGCGACGATTTCCACGCGATGATCGACGGGATGGCGATGGACGCCGCCGAAGACATCTGCGCGCCCGACGAGCCGACGCTCGACCTCTATTGCGACCGCGTGGCGAGCGCGGCCGGCCGCCTGTCGGTGAGGATTTTCGGGATGCCGGAAGCCGAGGGGATCAAGCTGTCGCACCACCTCGGCCGCGCGCTGCAACTGACGAACATCCTGCGCGACATCGACGACGACGCGGTGATCAACCGCTGCTACCTGCCGCGCGAACTGCTCGCGCGCGAAGGCATCGCGATCACCGATCCCGCAACGATCGCGCGCGATCCGGCGCTGCCGCGCGTGTGCGCGACGCTCGTCGAGCGCGCGCTCGACCACTTCCGCCAGGCCGACGCGGTGATGGACACCTGCGCGCGTGCGCAGGTGAAGGCGCCGCGGATCATGTCGGGCGCCTATCGCTGCATTCTCGAAGCGGCAGTCGCGCGCGGTTTCGCCGCGCCGCGCGCGCCGCTGCGCAAGCCGAAGGCGCGCATGCTGATGATCGCCGCGCGCTACGCGCTGTTCTGAGCCGATGCCCAGAACCGTCCACGTGATCGGTGCGGGACTCGCGGGCCTGTCGGCCGCGGTCGAGTTGCAACGTCGCGGGCGGCGCATCGTGCTGCACGACGCGCACGCACAGGCGGGCGGTCGCTGCCGCTCATGGTTCGACGAGACGCTGGGCGCGACCGTCGACAGCGGGCTGCACCGGATCTTCGCAGGGCAGCCCGCCACGCAGCGCTACCTGCGCGCGATCGGCGCGGCCGATCAGCTTGCCGGGCCTGCATTGCCTGAATTCCCGGTCGTCGACGTCGCCGCGCAGCAGCGCTGGACGCTGCGCTTCGGCACCGGACACTGGCCGTCGTGGCTGTTCGACGCCGCATCGCGCGCGCCGGGCACGACGCCGCTGGATTACGTCGCGCTCGCGCCGCTCGCGTTCGCGCGCACCGGCCGCTCACTCGCACAGACGATGCGGTGCGACGGCGTGCTGTGGGATCGTTGGCTGCGGCCGTATTTGCTTGGGATCCTGAACGTCGAGCCGCGCCACGCGACCGCCGAACTGGCGCGCGCGGTGTTGCGCGGAATGTTCGCCGCGGGCGGCCCCGGCTGCCGTCCGCTCGTCGCGCGGCACGGGCTCGGCAGTGCATTCGTCGATCCGGCGCTGCGCATGCTGCAGCACGGCGGCGCGCAGATCCGGCTGCGGTCGCGGCTCGACGCGTTCGAGTTCGGCGCGCACGGCAACGCGGTCGATGCGGTCGCGATCGGCGCGGAGCGCATCGAACTCGCGCCCGGCGACGCGGTCGTGCTGGCCGTGCCGCCCGAGGTCGCGCAGCCGCTGGTGCCCGACCTGACCGCGCCGGACACCTTCAGCGCGGTCGTGACCGCGTATTTCGCGGTCGAGCCACCGGCCGGCAGCCCGCTCGACACGACCGTCGTCAACGGCATCGTCGATGCGGTCCGGGCCGGCGACGGCCAACTGGCGGCGACGATCCACGACGCCGCCCGCTGGCTCGACATGCCGCACGACACGCTCGCGCGGCGCATCTGGGACGACGTCGCGCGCGTGACCGGCGCGAACCCGGCAACCATCCCCGCATGGCATCTCGTGGTCGAGCCGCGAGCGGGTTTTGCGGCGGTGCCGTCGCAGGAAATGAAACGTCCGGCCGTGCGTACGCGCTGGACCAATCTCGTGTTGGCGGGCGACTGGATTGCCACCGGCTTGCCCGCCACGATCGAGGGCGCGATCCGTTCCGGCCAGCTGGCCGCCGACGCGCTCCAGACACAATAAGAGAGGGACCGATGAACGATCTCACCGATATGGCTACCCTGTCCGCCGGCACCGCGCCGGCCGACCTCGAAGCCGCCGTCGCGCGTGCGACCGATGCGCTGCTGTCCGCGCAGAACGCCGACGGACACTGGGTCTTCGAACTCGAAGCCGATTCGACGATTCCCGCCGAATACGTGCTGCTCGTCCACTATCTCGGCGAGACGCCGAACCTCGAGCTCGAACGGAAGATCGGCCGCTATCTGCGCCGCATCCAGCAGGCCGACGGCGGCTGGCCGCTGTTTACCGACGGCGCGCCGAACATCAGCGCGAGCGTGAAGGCGTACTTCGCGCTGAAGGTGATCGGCGACGACGAGAACGCCGAGCACATGCAGCGTGCGCGCCGCGCGATCCACGCGATGGGCGGCGCCGAGATGTCGAACGTGTTCACGCGCATCCAGCTCGCGCTGTACGGCGCGATTCCGTGGCGCGCGGTGCCGATGATGCCGGTCGAGATCATGCTGCTGCCGCAGTGGTTCCCGTTCCACCTGTCGAAGGTGTCGTACTGGGCGCGCACGGTGATCGTGCCGCTGCTCGTGCTGAACGCGAAGCGCCCGCTCGCGAAGAACCCGCGCGGCGTGCGCATCGACGAGCTGTTCATCGATCCGCCCGTCAACGCGGGGCTGCTGCCGCGCCAGGGCCACCAGAGCGCGGGCTGGTTCGCGTTCTTCCGCGTGGTCGACCATGCGCTGCGCGCGGTCGACGGCCTGTTCCCGAAGTACACGCGCGAGCGCGCGATCCGTCAGGCCGTGGCGTTTGTCGACGAACGCCTGAACGGCGAGGACGGCCTCGGCGCGATCTATCCGGCGATGGCCAACGCGGTGATGATGTACGACGTGCTCGGCTACGCGGAAGATCATCCGAATCGCGCGATCGCCCGCAAGTCGATCGAGAAGCTGCTCGTCGTGCACGACGACGAAGCGTATTGCCAGCCGTGTCTGTCGCCCGTGTGGGACACGTCGCTCGCCGCGCATGCGCTGCTCGAGACGGGCGACACGCGCGCCGAGGACGCCGCGCTGCGCGGCCTCGAATGGCTGCGCCCGCTGCAGATCCTCGACGTGCGCGGCGACTGGATCTCGCGCCGGCCGCACGTACGGCCCGGCGGCTGGGCCTTCCAGTACGCGAACGCGCATTACCCGGACGTCGACGATACGGCCGTGGTTGCGATGGCGATGGAGCGCGCGCAGCAGCTCAAGCAAAACGATGCGTATCGCGAGTCGATCGCGCGTGCGCGCGAATGGGTCGTCGGCATGCAGAGCAGCGATGGCGGCTGGGGCGCGTTCGAACCGGAAAACACGCAGTACTACCTGAACAACATCCCGTTCTCCGATCACGGCGCGCTGCTCGATCCGCCGACGGCCGACGTGTCGGGCCGCTGTCTGTCGATGCTGTCGCAGCTCGGCGAGACGGCGCTGAACAGCGAGCCCGCGCGCCGCGCGCTCGACTACATGCTGAAGGAGCAGGAGCCGGACGGCAGCTGGTACGGCCGCTGGGGGATGAACTACGTGTACGGCACGTGGACCGCGCTGTGCTCGCTGAACGCGGCCGGCCTCGGGCCGGACGATGCGCGCGTGAAGCGCGGCGCGCAGTGGCTGCTGTCGATCCAGAACAAGGACGGCGGCTGGGGCGAGGACGGCGACAGCTACAAGCTCAACTACCGCGGCTACGAGCAGGCGCCGAGCACCGCGTCGCAAACCGCATGGGCGCTGCTCGGCCTGATGGCGGCCGGCGAGGTGAACAACCCGGCGGTCAAGCGCGGGATCGACTACCTGATTGCCGAGCAGAAGGAACACGGCCTGTGGGACGAGACGCGCTTCACGGCGACGGGCTTCCCGCGCGTGTTCTACCTGCGCTACCACGGCTACCGCAAGTTCTTCCCGCTGTGGGCGCTCGCGCGCTACCGCAACCTGAAGCGCGCCAATGCGACGCGCGTGACGGTCGGGATGTGACGCGGATGACGTCGCAGCACACCGGCACCCTGCCCGTCATCGCGGTGACGGGCATGGCGTTCGAGGCGCGCGTCGCGCGCGGCGACGGCGTCGAGGCCGTGTTCGCCGCGCGGGCCGACCGGCTCGAACGTGCGCTGACCGAGGCGACCGCGCGCGGTTGCGCGGGCATCGTCAGCTTCGGCACGGCGGGCGGGCTCGCGCCCGACCTGCAGCCCGGCGCGCTGGTGATCGCCGATGCGGTCGACGGGCCGTTCGGGCGCGTGCCGACCGATGTCGGCTGGAGCGCGCGGCTCGTCGCCGCGCTGCACGACACGCCGGTGTGGGCGCGCGTCACGCGCGGCGCGATGGCGGCCGTCGGCGCGCCGGTCGTCAGCGAGCAGGACAAGACCTCGCTGCATCGCGCGAAGGGCGCGCTGGCCGTCGACATGGAGTCGCATATCGCGGCCGCATTCGCCGCGGCGCGCGGCGTGCCGTTCGCGGTGTGCCGCGCGATCGTCGATCCCGCGTGGCGCACGCTGCCGCGCGCGGCGACGGCCGGGCTGCGCGACGACGGCAGCACGGCGATCCTGCCGATCCTGCGCGAGCTGCTGAAGCAGCCGTCGCAGCTGGGCCCGCTGCTGCAGGTCGCGGGCGATGCGCGCGCGGCGCGTACGACGCTGATCCAGGCGCGGCATGCGTTCGGGCGCGCGGGCGCGCTGCGGATCGTCTGAGCGGCGGGCGCCGCTTCTCCCCCTTCCATACAAAGCGAGCGTTGCGTGATGCAACGCTGCCGACCGTTCGATACCCGTGCATCAGCACGATGGGATAGAGAACGAAATTCGCGAGATCCCGGGGCGACGAGCACGGGCGCAGCACCGTATCCGCGGATCACGTTGCCAATGAAATGATCAGGACAACGTTCTATATCTCAAAAACATGATCGCAGATACGGCACGTAAATCCGGTTTCTCGGTTCCGTCAGGGATTTTTTGAGATGGTCTTTGCGGCTAGCATTCGACTCATTGCTGACAGCGATGCCGTCGAACGCTTGGCGTGGAACCCGGATTGCGCTTGCCATGAACCCTCATCTCCTTGATGCCTACAATCGAGAACTGCTCTATTTCAAGGAGCTGGTGGAGGAATTCGCCCACGCGCATCCGAAAATCGCGCGTCGGCTGGGCCTGCATGCCGGCGAGATTGCCGATCCCTTTGTCGAGCGCCTGGTGCAAGCGGCGAGTTTCACGACTGCCCGGCTGCAATTGAAACTGGATGCCGCGTTCCCCCTGCTCAGCAGTCGGCTGCTCGAAACGGTCTATCCAAACTACGTCGCCCCAACGCCTTCGATCGCGGTAGCTCGCCTCTATCCCGACGAACAGGAAGGCAATTTGCTCGAGGGGTTTCGTGTCCCTCGCGGCACGGCGTTCACGAGCCGCGTGCCGGATGGCGAACGCACGCCCTGCACGTTTCGCAGCGGTCTCGATGTGACGTTGTATCCGTTGGAGATTGTTTCGGCGCGCTTGACCGGGGTGCCTCCGGACATTCCATCGGTAGAGCGCTATGGCGCAGTCGACAGGCCGATTCGCGGCGCGCTGCGTCTCAGGCTTCGCACCACGGGCGAAGCGCGCTTCGAGGAACTGCGCGGGCTGGAGCGATTGCCCGTCTATCTGGCAGGCGACGAGCGCGTGGCATCGCGGCTGTTCGAGTTGATCCACGCTGGCGCTGTGGCGTCCGTGATCGGGACGACGAATCGTTTCGCCGATTCGAATCGGTCATTCGGCATTGTCTCCGATCGAGCCGTCGAACAAACCGGGCTCGCTGCCGACGAAAGTTTGCTGCCGCTGATCGGGCCGGAGTTTCATGGTCATAACCTGCTGCACGAATATGCGACGTGTCCCGCCCGCTTCTGGTTCTTCACGCTGACCGGTCTGAATGCGGGATTGCGATATGTGACCGATCGCGAAGCCGAAGTCGTCGTGTTGCTGGATCGATTCGACGGTTCGCTGGTCGAGCACGTCGATGCTTCCCGCTTCGCCCTCTTCTGTACACCGGTCATCAACCTGTTTCGTCGCAAAACTGATCCCGCCGAGGTGCCGGGCACGGGCGGTGAAATTCTGTTGCAGCCCGACCGGCAGAACGGCTCGGATTACGAGGTGTTCGCGGTGGAGGCACTGCATGGCTTCGTGAGCAAAGGAGCGGCATCGCTCGAATTTCGGCCGCTGCACCGGGCGCTGCTGAACAATGAAACCGATCACGGGCGTTATTTCACGATCCGCCGCGAGCACGGAACGGCGAAGACGTCATACCGTCGCTACGGCGCTCGTACGCCATACGTGAGAACCGATGTGTTCGTTTCGCTGGTCGATGAAAATGAGCAATCCTATCCACAGGCCATGAAATACCTGTCGGTAGATGCGTGGTTGACGAACGGCGATCTGCCGAACTTGCTGGAGCCCGAGGGCGCGATCGATCTGACTGTCGAAATCAGCGCGCCCGTCAGGCGGACGGAACTCGTTCGTGCGCCGAGTCCTGCACGTGCGCCGCTTGCACAGGGAGAGGCTGCATGGCGGCTGATCGGTCAGCTGAACCTCGACTACGGCAGGCTGGAGACTCAGGACGGAAGCGCGCTACGCGACATTCTGATTTTGTTCGCCGCTGCCGACGACGTGCGGTTCCGTCGACAGATCGACAGCCTGATCCGTGTCGAGACGCGTCCAGTGACGAAGACACTGCCAGGCCAGAGCCAGTTGCGGTTCGGTCGAGGCATCGAATGCGTGCTGACGGTGGACGAGGCCGGCTTCGATGGCGCGAGCCCTTTTCTATTTGGCGTGATCCTCGAGCACTACGTCGCTCGTCACGTTTCGACACATTCTTTTACTCAGTCCGTACTGCGCTCGCGGCAGCGCGGCGAGCTGATGCGCTGGCCGGTTCGAATGGGGACGCGCAGCGCAGCCTGACTCGGGGAGGAAAGCGGTTCATGCAGTCGGTAACGGATAACAACGATCAAGCGTACGAGGGCCAGCCCGCATGGTGAATTTCAAGACGAACCGGACGTTCTCGGTCGGCGGTCCGGCGCTGCCGGACCTGGAAGGCATCGGCGCGATGCTGCACCTGAGCGCGATGCGGGGCACGGAACAGCTCTCCACGCCGTACACGTACGAACTGTGGCTGACGACACCCGCCGATCCGCGACTGCCGGCCGACATGCTCGCCAACCTCGATCTCAAGGCGATGCTCGGCAAGGAACTGACCGTCACGATCCAGCTGGACGGGATGGGCAGCTTTGTCGCGGGGATGGCAGGTCAAGCAGGCGCTGCGAACCGGGGCGCCGGCACGCGAGAAATCAGCGGCATCGTGACGGCGGCCAGCTACGTGGATCAGCTGAATCGCCAGTGCCGTTACCGCGTCGTGCTGGAGCCCTGGCTGGCACTGGCGCGCGAGCGGACCGACTATCGCATCTTCCAGCGCAAGAGCGTGCTCGACATCCTGCGCGAGGTGTTCGGTTCGTATTGGTATTCGTTCGAGATGCGCGTCGGCCGCACCTACAGGCCGCTGCGCTATCAGGTCCAGTACGGCGAATCGGACTTCGCGTTTGCCCAGCGCTTGATGGAGGAACACGGCATCGCGTGGTTCTTCGAACATTCGCAAGGCGTGCACCGCCTGGTGCTGGTCGACGGTCCGGGCGCTTACCGGAGCGTGGAAAGCGTCGCGTATCGGACGCTCGAGTACTACCCGCCCGGTCAGAAGATCGACCGCGAGCACGTCGATCGCTTCGAGGCGACGGAGCGCCTGCGGTCGGGCGTCTGGACCACCGACGATTTCGATTTCGAGAAGCCGGGCGCGACGCTGACTGCGCAGAACAGCTTGCCGCGCGAGACGGCGCACAACCGGCTCGAACGCTACGAATGGCCCGGCGACTATACGGAAACGGAGGACGGCGAGGCATTCGCGCAAGTGCGTATGGAGGAGATTCACGCGCAGGGCGCGCGAGCGCAAGGCGAGGGCAACCTGCGCAACGTGGTGTGCGGCACGACGTTCGTGCTGGCCGGCCATCCGATGGCGAGCGCCAACCGCGAGTATCTGGTGATCGCGTCGGAACTGGACGTGAAGGAAACCGGGGAGACGACGGGCGTCTCCGCCTACGCGATTCGCAGCAGGTTCACGGTGCAGCCATCCGACGTTGTATTTCGTCCGCCGCGCACGATCAGGAAACCGCGCACGCGCGGCCCGCAAACGGCGATCGTGACCGGTCCGGCGGGCGCGGAGATCTGGACCAACAAGAACGGCGAGGTGACGCTCAAGTTCCATTGGGACCGATCCGAAGTGAAGGATCAGAACTCGTCCTGCTGGGTGCGCGTGTCCTATCCGTGGGCCGGCAGCAACTTCGGCGGCATTCATATTCCGCGGGTCGGCACCGAAGTCATCGTCGATTTCGAAAACGGCGATCCGGACCGGCCGATCGTGACGGGGCGCGTCTACAACGCGATGACGATGCCGCCGTGGACGCTGCCGGCCCATGCGACGCAAAGCGGGATCCTGACGCGCTCGACCAAGGGCGGCGGATACGGCAACGCCAATGCGATCCGCTTCGAGGACAAGAAAGGAGCCGAGCAGGTCTGGATCCAGGCGGAGCGCAATCTCGATGCGGTGATCGAGGCCGACGAAACGCACACGGTCGGGCATGACCGCACGAAGCGGATCGGCCACGATGAAACGGATCAGATCGGGCGACACTGGACGCTGTCGACGGGCGGCTACAAGTTCGAGACCGTGACGCTCGCGTCGGTGAAGAGCGTGGGCATGGGCGCGATGTTCAACGTCGGGATGGCCTACAACGTCAACGTTGGCGGACTGTACCTGCGCAACGTCGGGCTGCAGATGGCAAGCACGGTGGGCCGCAGCCGCACCGACCGCGTCGTGCAGGACTGGACGGCCGATGTCGGGCACACCTATACGCTGACCGTGCGCGGCAAGGCGGTGGGCGACGCCGTGGCCGCCGATCAGGCGAATCCGATCGAGCCGTCGCCCGACTTCGCGCCGCAGCTGCCCGCACCGGTATCGAGCTCGAACGCCAACCAGCTGCGCATCGCGGATACGGGCGAGAGCAGCCTGTCGGGCGCGAAACAGACGCAGCTGATCGGGCCGGGCGGCACGGTGACGATCGACGAGTCCGGCATTCATCTGAAAGGCACGGCGATTTACCTGCAGGCGCCGACGATCAGCATGACGAACGGCAATGCAGGCGGCCTGGCGCCAGTGACCGAAGCCGACTGCGCGGAATGCGCGAAGAAGAGCGTCAGTGCGAACCCGGTGGATCTGGCGACGGGGCAGAAGGTGCTGTCGCATACGGACTTTACGTTGCCGGGCCGCGTATCGATCGACTGGAGCCGGAGCTACCGCAGCGCGGATCAGCGCCGCGGCAGTCTGGGCGTGGCGTGGAAGCTGCCGTATGCGACGGAAGTGCGCACGAGCGCGACAGGCTTGATCTACTTCGACGCGGATGGGCGGCAGTTGCAGTTTCCGGCCTTGAACGCGGGCGAAGCGCATTTCCATCCGATCGAGAAGTTCACGCTGATGCGCGGTGACGACAACGCGTCGGGCGCCACCTATGCGCTGCGTTTCGGCAATGGCGTCGAAGAGCATTACGGCCGTCACCCGGTCGACGAGACGCGCTGGCAGTTGCAACGCATCACGACGCGCGAAGGCCAGTGTCTGACGCTCGGCTATACGGCACAGGGCTGGTTGGAAACAGTTCGCAACAATGTGCATACCGTGCGCTGCGCGCTCGACGATACCGGCCGGATCACGAGCGTGTTGCTCGACCAGGGTGTCGGGAACCAGCCGCTGCACCTGACGAGCTATGTGTACGACGAGCACGGCGATCTGGTCGAGGCCACCGATCGCGAGAACCTGACGTGGCGCTACGGCTACGACAACCATCTGCTGACGACCTACCGCACGCCGGCCGGCGCGACGCACGTATCGGAGTGGAGCGACGACACGCCGAATGCATATTGCCTGCGGACCTACGCCTATACCGAAAGCGCCGGCGGGCAGCGGGTCGTCACGCGGGAGACGCGCTTCGATTACCTGCCGTCGCTGCGCGCGACGCGGGTGACGGACGGCCTCGGGCACACGACCGAATACCACTACAACGGCTTGTGGGCGGTCGAGAAGGTCGTGCATCCCGACGGCAGCGTCGAGCAGACGCATTTCGACGAGACGGGAAGCGTGGCCGGCTACACGGATGCACTCGGTCGCACGACGCGGATCGTGAACGATGCGCGCGGCAATCCGACGTCGATCATCGATCCGGCGGGCAACGTCACGCGCATCAGCTATGGCGAGCACGACCTCCCGGAACAGATTACCGACCCGGCAGGGCAGATCTGGCAGCGCGGCTACGACGCGCACGGTCACCTGAGGAGCGAAACCGATCCGCTCGGCAACGTGACGCGTTACGTCTACGAAAACGGCTTGCCCGTCGCGCGCACGGATGCATTGGGGAACGTGACGAAGATGCAATGGGACGACGCGGGCCAGCTCGTGGCGCGCACCGATTGCTCGGGACACACGACGACCTATCGCTACGACCGATTCGGCCAGTTGACCGAGACTACCGACGCGCTGGGGCAGGTGAGCCACCACAGCGGCAGCGTGTCTGCGCGCGTGACGGCGGTGCAGCCGGCCGGCATGGGCTGGTGGAAGGTCGAATACGACGAAGCGGGCCGCGCGGTTGCGCATACGGATCCGCTCAAGCGCGTGACGCGCGTGGACTGGGACGGATACGGGCAGCGAACGCAGATCGTCGATCCGGCGGGCGGGACGCAACAGTTCCGGTACGACGCGATCGGCCGTTTGACGAAGCTGACCAATGCGAACCGGGAGACGACGACGTTCCGCTATGACAGCCGCGACCGGTTGATCGAACAGACTGGCTTCGACGGCCGTCGGCAGAGCTACCGGTACAACGCGGCGGGCGAACTGGTCGAGCGTATCGATCACGGCCAGGACGGACAGATCACGACGCACGTGACCTACGATGTGCTCGGCCGTCCGGTGGAGCGACGCTCGAGCGACGGGAGTCAAGCGAGCTATCGCTACGACGAGCGCGGGCTGCTCACGCAGGCGCAGGCGATCTCGCCCGGGCGTGCGCCGGTGCAGGTGACTTACGAATACGACGCAGCGGGGCGCCGCACGGCGGAGGTGCAGGCACACCACGGGCGTGTCTGGCGCCTCACGCACGGCGTGGACGCGATCGGGAATCGCGACTGGACACACGTGCCGGACATCGGTTCGCTGGTCTGGCAGCGCTACGGCTCGGGGCATGTGCACGGCATCCTGCTCGACGAGCATCCGCTGGCGAGTTTCGAGCGCGACGCGCTGCATCGGGAAATCCGGCGTACGCAAGGTCCGGCGTCGCATCACCTCGAATATGGCGCGAATGGCCTGCTCGCGGTGCATCGCTGGCAGAACCTCGATGAACGCGGGCGCTCGCTGGAGCGTCCGCGGCCATGGCGGGCGTGGGCATACGACGACGCCGGTCAGCTGACGACGCTGGACGATGCGTGGCGCGATCAGAAGGCGTATCGGTACGACGCGCTATCGCGGCTGACGCAGGTGATGACGGCGAGCGGACCGGAAGCGTTTCACTACGATCCGGCGGGAAACCTGCTGGCTGCTGCGCCGAACGTGGAAAGCATGCAGGCGTGGAAGGCGAGCGGCGATCGCTTGCTGCGGTTTGCGCCGCAGACGCGCCCGGATCGTCCGGTGGATTTTACGTACGACGGGCATGGCAATCGCATTGCGCGGACGGTGCCGTTGCCGCCGAAGCCGGCGCTGACGGAAGCGGAGAAGCGCAGCCAGCGCGGGACGGACAACCTGCTGCGCGTGATGGAAGTGCTGACGGGGACGCCGAAGTACGAGGAGCCGTCGGAAGTGCCGGAAGTGACGCGGTATCGGTACGACGGCAGCCACCAGTTGATCGCGATCGAACATGCGGACGGCGCGAGAAGCGAGTACGAATACGACGCGCTCGGCCGGCGGGTGGCGAAGCATCACACGCCGGCGGGCGGCGTGCAGCAGACGACGCTGTTCATGTGGGACGGCGACTGGATGATGCAGGAGGTGCGCACGGGGCGCACGTCGCATGAGGACAGGGCTGTGACGTATGTGCCGCACCCGGATCATGAAGGACCGTTGACGCGGCTGGCGGATGGGCAGGCGTGGCATTACGTGACGGATCACCTGGGGACGCCGCAGGAGTTGTATGACGAACAGCGAGAAGTGGTGTGGGCGGCGGATTTGAGCGCGTATGGACGTACGGCGAGGTGGCTGACGCGTGTTGTTGACAATCCGATACGTTTTCCGGGGCAGTACCGCGATGAGGAGTCAGGGCTGCATTACAACCGGTTCAGGTACTACGATCCGATGGTGGGGCGGTATATCAATCAGGATCCGATTGGGTTGAACGGAAGCATAAACCAATACGCTTATGTCGACAGCGATCCCGCTACGTACACGGACTTTGCCGGTCTGAAAAAATTCTCAGCCAATAGTGCGCACTGTGTTGCACTGCGAAGAAAAATGCAGAATTTTCGAACTGATCTCGATAAGAGATGGGCCGACTTTGCCGTGGATCATCAAAAACTTCCTCAGCGAATCGGGCCAGGCGAACTCCTAAGCATGACGCGGCGCGGGCACATGACTCTGATCAATGATAGAGATAGTCGGCTCAGGCAATTGGAACGACGCTATATGAGCGAATGCGAAGATGAGCCGCCAACTCCACCGGCTTCTGTTGCGGTGGCGGAGAATGCATGTAAAGTCGGAATAGGTGCTGGGGCAGCGTATGCTGCGTATCGGGTAATCCGCTTGCTGCCGTCATTATTGCCGGCGGCATGGTGGACAATCCCTGCCAATCTCGCGGCCCCTTAACTAAGTTTTGTTGGCATTGGGGAAACTTGGTTGCCAGCGATAACGGAGATGGCCATGGAGCTGCAAATGTTGATTGATGAGGTCAAACGGTCGGTAAAGTCTAGAAACAGAAAGTCCTTGCGGGCGGCTTTAATAGCTTTGGATGATTCTCAACTTCTCGAGGATAATATTGAACCACAGATTTTTGACATTTATTTGTGGTTGCTGTCAGACCCTAATGCTATATCTGCACCCGGTATTGATAAGGTCTTCGTGAATTTCACTGGTGATATTCAAAAATACTCCGGCAGGCAGATATCTAAGATAATTGCAACGATTGACGAGAATCGGGTTTATTACAAATCTCAGATTTTACGAATGGCTGCCGCAGACTTTGTGGCAAGAAATGGTGACGTGACGGAGTCATTTGACGTTCTCAAGAGATGGGCCGCTGCGGCCGATGATGTTTCTCGAGAAATGGCGCACTTTGGCCTTGGCATATTGCTGGCTGGATCCCGCGTTCGTGACATTAAGATGAGAGAGAAGGCTGCGACGCTAAAAGATAGCTTAATGCATAAATAGTTATGGCGATTTGCAAATGATACGACGCGCTCGGTCGGCGAGTGGCGAAGCATCGCGCTCAGGTGGACGATGGTGATTTCTGGTGCATCTTTCGCAATTTTTCTGGGAATGGGGATTCTAAAAACTGATGATATTGATACCGATTCCCGGACGGATGGCGCGACAAAAGAATGTCCTCGGAATGACGATTGCGATCCATGCGATAAGAAACTTGGCAAGTCGCTACTAAAATCCGCGGGCGTTGCTGGACGAGAACATGAAGCAAAGCAAGACTGGATGGGCAAGAAGGCGAAAATATCAAGATGTGATTTGTGTGGGTGCAATGATGGATGAGTTGAGATTAAGGTGTAGGAGTGAAAGGGGCCCTATTTTTGCGGGAACCGCATATAAGTGGAAGTAACATATATGAGACTGATCGTTGAATTGAACGGCGTCGATCCAAAAACAGGCGAAGATATTTGTTTGTTCAAATTTGAGTCAAGCGAATATAGTCATGATTTTTTGTTGCACAAAATTAACGTGGCTCTAGACGAAGGGGGGGCGAAATACGGGGGCCGTCTCGACAGGTTGAGAGGTTTGCATGTCGAACTGTCGGTGTCGATCTCTTCGGATGAAGAGGGATTTCGGCCTGCATTTCATCTTGATGCACGAACAATTAGTAAATTAGGTGCGGCTGGCGCTTCGTTTGACTTTGATCCATATGTGTGATGTTGAGTTATGGGGTAAGCATATGGGGCGCACCGCAATATTTATATGGCCATTGGTTTCTGGTAGGAGATGGTGTGAAATATTGCGATGGAAATCGAAATGTTCGGGTTGGCGATTCTGTCCTCGTAGAAAATGGCGTAGATGGCGTTGTTGTTTGTGATTTTGAGGGCAGGGAGTATGAGCTCGGATATGAAGACTGGGCGACTGGATCTAGTGCTGTTGCGAGTGGTATACCTGAGAAAGGAATCATGGTGTCAACCGTCAAGTATGGGTTGATTTATTATGAATTTGAGGACGAGTCGATTGTTTTCGTGAAATCGAAGCAATAAGGGTGTGACGTGGAACGCGCAGGCTACCCAAACGGCGTCGAATTGTAAATCTTCTATAAACGGTAATGATATTGGCAGTTGAGTTTTTTCGCTTATTAGCATCAATGCGCTAATGACCATGCTGGCGAGCGGGTGGGCGCCATCGCGGGCCGGGGGGCGGCCGGTTCGACGACATCGCGTTCCGTCAAATGAACCACGCTGCAGCAAGGCGGGGTTTGTACTCCATCTCGACCCGAAACGGGATCACTAGTGTGCTTCGCAAGTTGCCGTATGCTGGAATGGCCGTAGCCGCCTATGAAATTCACGATGCTGTTTCTTGTGAGTGATGCTCATGGAAAACGATCTATCACCAGAATTGCGTGAATATTTAAAGCGCTGTGGTTTTTCAAAAAGAGTGATAACGAAATGTACGCTGGGTACACGTCTTTATCACGATCTCGATGTCTATGGCGATGTTGCAGAGGGGTGTATTACGGTTCTTTGTGAACAATATCATGTCGACATAAGTGGGTTTGAGTTCGATGAATATTTTCCTCCCGAATTTGTTGGTGAAAGCCCATTCATTCGCACATTGCTTTGGGCGGTGCCATTTTTGGGCTGGGCGGTAAGGCGACGCGGGGAATATGCCGCATTAACAATGAGTATGATCGACAACGCAATTAGAACCGGGCGCTGGCGCGAGGTATGAACTTTATGACTTGGTCGTGCTACGCATCTTCCGGCGCGCCGATACTTAGGTGCCGTGGTATATCAATTAGTATCCGGTTGAATTCTTTGGCGGAGGATGATGGCTATGAACACCACGGCAATGAAGATGTTTTCTGGCCGCGCTGTTGATACCGCGATGTTTCCCGGCGCCGTGGCAGGCTTTGGGGCCGCTAGGCTCGGAATCGGGAGTGGTGATGCATCGGCATGTTCAAAGAAATGCTACTGATGATCCTTTTCTAAAAATTGTGCCGGATAGGTCGGCATATATTTTGTTAATGATGTGGGTCGGCGGGTGGCCATTAATAATTGCCACCTTGTGTGTCTTGTTCGTTGGTGGGTGGCAGGCATATAAATTCTTGATTCTGTCAATCTCGATCGAACTTGTTTGTTTGCTTATATATGGCGAAATTTTATTGTTTTGAGAGATGACGTGATTGTGGTGAGGTCATTGTTTTTCACTAAGCGCATTCCGATCTCTGGGCTGGTTGGTGTGAGACTGGAGGGTGGGATGAGAAAATATACTGACAGATTCGGGCCGACGTTTAGATTGGTGTTTGTTGTTGATGTCGGCGATGTGGTGTTAAATGCGAAATTATACGATTCCAAAGATCTGGATCTAATTATAAGATTTGCGAAGAGTCGGATTTCGCGCGTCGCATGAGGATAGGCGATCGTGAGTAAAGCTGCGACATCAATTATATTGATGCTTATAGGATTGTGTCTGATTATTACATACTTTTGGATTGATAGAAGTATATCGTTGGATTATTCGAGGCAAAGTGAAGACGCAGCGAACAATGCACTGCGCGGGTTAGCGCATGTATTAGAGCAAGAGTGGCGCGGCTTGCCTGAGGCCGAGGTGCTTCGGCGATTGCAGGCCGCCTTTCCATCAAGCCCGACGGCGCGACCAATTGTCGAGAAAGAGGGGGGCGTTATTTGGCTCGACGAGATTCCATTTTATATCGATAAAGGGAGCCTAAAGAGCATAGGTCGCCGAAGAGTCAATTGACGGTTGGCTTGCACAGCATCGGCGTCATACGTCGCAGACGGATGGGATCGCCCGGGTGTTTGTGTGAAATCAACCCTTCCGGCCTGCGTCTGCGTCGGGCGTGCGATGGGGACTCAGAAAATTCCTGCGAGGGGAAATATGGACGCCTCATATTCTGAAATTATCGTTAGGGCTGAGGATGCGCTCAACTCTGGCAATACCCGCAAGACTATGGCGCTGTTGCGGCCGTTGATTGAGAAGGGCGTTCCGGCGGCGTTATTTCTGTATTCCCATTTCTGCATTTCAACTTCTGAGACCGATTCGGAGTTTGACGAGCGTCGAATCGGGATACTTCATGTGCTGAATGACCTCGGGTACGCGCCCGGTATTTATGAATTGGGCGTATGTTATGAAACAGGTGATCTGGTTGAAGTGGATAAAAATATTGCTGCTGCACTATATAAAAAGGCGGCGGAGCTAGGGTACCCGAAGGGGAAATTGAGCCACGGATTGGATTTGTACCACGGATCAGGTGGTATTAAAAAGTCCCGTGCGCTCGGTTTGAAATTCATAAGGCTGGCGATGGACGATAACGTTGAGGGAGCCGAGGTCGAGTGGCATAGGTTAAAAGGAACGCGGACATGAAGGGCGCCAGGCGGAACAGTCAACTGCATGACGACGGATTTCAACTGATGGGGATTGGCGAGGATGAAGTTATGAGTCAGTTGGTTTTTAAGATTTTTGAATCATTTAAGTGGAGAAAAAAGCCGAATATTCTTACTGGTTCAAATGAGCTGACTTGCGATGAAGTCGAGGGCGTGCGTGCTATTGGTGCATGCGAATGGAGCGAGACGACAGGCGATTTATGGGAAAAATATAACGATGTCTTGAGTTGGCTCTCTCCGGAAGCTTTTTGTTATTACATTCCGGGAGTGATGGTGAGTAGCATTAACGACAGCGAGCCAAATTTAATTGTTGTAAGTAATTTGGTTGGTATGTTGGATAGAACTCCAAATCCGGACTGGTGGGACGACTTCTTTGTTGAGAGGTGGCCGTTGCTAACAATTAAAGAATGTAATGTATTGAGGGGATGGCTGATTTGGCTCTCGTCATTTGAAAATTCGTCTATAGATAAAAATAGTTTTTATCGTGCGATCGAAACTGTGGATCTGCTAATTTCGAGAAATAAATCTTCGTAGAATTTGTGGGGTGGTTTTGGTTTATGAAATTGAGTATTAAAATTCAGCTTATGGCGGCTTTTTCGATTGTTGTGGTGGTGGGGCTGCTTTCCGCATACATGCTTGGTGGAAGTCGGTCGTATCCCGAGATGCTGGATAAATGCGTTAATAGCTGTAGTGAGCGCGGTATGTTCGGCAAGTTGGTGCGACCTGACAAGCCATATTCTCCGAGGCAGACAATCGAAGATTACGAATGCAAATGCTATTGACCGGTTTATGTGGCATCGCTGTTGTTGTCCGTTGTGATCGAAGGGGAGTGGTTGAGATTGGTTTTTTTGTTTCGCTTTTCTCGGGTCTATGAAGGGTTTTAACGTGGCTGTCCGAGTGGCCGACGTTACGTAGCAGATCACCTGCCGACGCCACAGGAACCGTACAACGAACAGCGTGAAGCGAAGTCGATAGCGGGCCCGACCGCGTATAGACGTACCGATCACGATGGCCTCATGCTTTTGATGATCCGGTGTCCGGATATGAAATAGGACAACTACTTTTTGGAGGTGATGAGACATGCCAGCCCGCGTTGCAACCCTTGGCACATTGACCACCCACGGTGGCTCGGTCACATCAGCGAGCGCAGGCGTCGCGATCAACGGACGTCCCGCGGCATGCGTAGGCGATGCGGTGTCATGCCCGCTACATGGCGCGGGCGTCATCACCAACGGCGGCGTCGGTACGATCAACGGCCGCCAAATTGCCCACCACGGCAGCGGCACGAGCTGCGGCGCGACGCTTGTCGTGTCCGACGACGGTCCGACGGTCTGACCTTGCTGCGATGAGCCGAATTTCGAGCGCGACGCAATCCGGTAGCGCGCCCAAAATCGTGTCGGCGAGAAGCGCGTCCGCACCACCGCGACGGCCAAACGGCACGTTCCTCTCCAACAGGGATCCACGACAGCAACCTGGGTCGCGCCGTAATCGTCCATTCGGGCCACTTGCGCCGCCCGAGGACGAACCGACGAGACTGGCAGCGGTACTTGGGCACCGTAACGCCTTGCTGGAAGCGGGCAGGGTGCTGCTTCGAGCATTGGTGGACATGCCCGCGCTGATCGACACCGGCCACGACGCACGCCTGCGCGACCTGCTGCTGGAAGAAGTTCGCGTATTCGAGCGCCTGTGCGTACGGGCCAACATCCGCGAGGATCACAGGATTGGCGCCCGATATTGCCTGTGCACTGCACTGGACGAAGCTGCGATGCGCGTACTGGCGGCGCGCGGCGACGCGTCGGGAAGCGTTGCATGGGCGTCAGACGCGCTGACCCAACGGATCGGCGAGGATAACCAGGGCGGCTCGAAGGTCTACGCGCTTACGCTGCGTTTGTTGGATGACGCCGCCGACCATTGGCCGTTGCTCGAACTGATCTACCGGATTTTCAGCCTGGGGTTTGAAGGCCGGTATCCGAATGGCCGGACGTTCAGCGCGCACGACCGCGTACGAGAGCGAATCTATAACGCGATTGTGGCGCATCTGCCCACCGTCCCGAACGCGCTGTCGCCCCACGCCACGACGATCGAACCAGCGCGACCGAGATCCTGTTTCGAAATGCCGGTGTGGCTGTCGGCGGCCTTGCTGTCAGCGGCGCTCTGCGCGCTGTATGTCTATTGCCGCATCGAGTCGGGCGCGCAAGCCGACGACGTGCAGCGCCAACTTTCCAACATCGCGCGCACCGCGCCATACAGCGCGATCGACCCGCCGCAGGGCGATCCGGCGCGGTAGTGCAAGCCGGATTCGATCCACCGTCCACATGAAGAAGATTCTCTCGTTTCCAAGTTCGCGTCATCTGTGGGCGGTCGTGATGGTGATCGCTGCCGTCGTCGTGATCTGGTTTGCAGGGCCACTGCTGAGTTTCGGTGGACTGAATCCGCTCGCGTCGATCGACATTCGGCTGACGTTGATCGCCTTGGTACTGGCCGCATGGGTCCTGTGGCTGATCGACTGGACGACGAGCATCGTGATCGTCGTGCTGCTCTGTCTCGCGATCTGGCATGCGTTTCCGCTGGTGACGCTGACTGGCGAACCACTGTTTGCTTCGGTAACGTTCCGCATTCTGGCAATGACCGCCGTTGTGTCCGTTTATGCCGCCGTCATGTCGATCCGATGGTGGAGGCGAATGCGCCGGCATCCGGGCCGGCTCAGACGATTGCTTCGACTCGGCAAGCGCGGCGCACGGCCGCTGGCTGCGTCGCGCTTGGCGGAAATCGAAGACATGGCCCGCGCAACGATCGCGCAGTTGAAAGCCGGCCGCGGGGCCGGCGGAGGGCTGGCTCGGCTGTTTCGAGGCGCAGCACATCTCTACGATGTGCCTTGGTATGTCGTGCTGGGCCCGAGGGGTTCGGGCAAGACCGCGATGCTGCTCAACTCGGGCTTGCCCTTTCCGCTCGACGCACGTCTTCAGCATTCACTTGCACCCAATGACGCGCGCGCCTTGCCGGGATGGTGGCTGACCAATGAGGCGGTGCTGATCGATACGGCGGGCCACTACGTGCAACACGGCACGTCGCACTACTCGCTGCCGGTGGCGTCGTCGGATGGGCCGAACGGCGGCAAGCGGAAAAATCAACCACCCGACATGGCCGCCGTTCGCAGACAGTCCGATGCCGCGGAGTGGCAGGGATTTCTTCGGCTGCTTCGCCGTATCCGGCCCCGCCTGCCGCTGAATGGCGTGCTGTTGACGATCGACGTCGCTGCGTTGGCGCATGCGAATCCCGCCGCACATACGACCGAGAGCCGCGCATTGCGGGCTCGCGTCGAGGAGATGCAAGCCGAATTCGGCACCGGGTTTCCCGTCTGGCTGGTTGTCACGAAAATGGATCGGCTTCCGGGTTTCGTCGACTATTTCGCTTCGCTCGGGGAAACGCAGCGTGCGCAGATTTTGGGCGTGGCGCTCGGGTCCGACCTGCAGGTGCGGATGAACGACGCGATCAGAACGGAACTGAATCTGCTTGCCACGCGTCTGGCCGATAGTGTCACCGGTCTGCTTCGCAACGAAACCGATATGGACCGCCGGCGCCGTCTTTCGGCGTTGCCCGAATCGGTTGCGGCACTGGTGAACCCGTTGGCCGACCTGATCGAGCACGTGTTCGCCAGGGACCACAACGGTGGCCCGACCGAACCACGTGCGATGTTCCGAGGCGTTTACCTGACGAGTGCATCCCAGGGTGATCATCCGGTCGCTGCGGAACGTCGAACGCTATTGCGACGCATGATCGACGCATCCGGCACAACACGAAGGAACCCTCGGCCGGCGCATGGCGAAACCAGCTACTTCCTGCGTGATTTGTGGTCCGGGATCGTGTTTCGCGAAGGGCATCTCGCGATCCCGAACCGGAATCGTGAGCATCGGGCACGACTGCAGCGGTGGCTGGGACACTCGCTCGTGTGGCTGATTGCCGCCGGATTATGCGCGAATCTTTGGAACGGCTTCGTTGCGGAGCGAACATCTCTTGCAACGCTGGGACAAAAGGCACGGTCACTCGCCGCGTTACTCGCACGAAACGACTTTTCCGACGATCCGGAACGTGTGCCGATGATATTGGACCATGCGAAAGATTTGCTGCATGACGCGACGCATCTCGCCACCGATGCTGACGGTACGTTTCGTTTTGCAACCGCCCGCCTCGAGACGATCGCGTCCGGCAGCCGCCATGTGTACGCGGCACTGTCGGAACAGGCCGTGTTGCCGCACATCGTCCGCCGCATAGAGGACGCGATCGTTAGCGCCGTGGCGATCGGCGATGCCCAAGCCGCTTACGACGCGTTGCGCGTGTACCTGATGCTCCACGACCGAGGGCGGTTCAACGCGAACGACATCAGGATGTGGGTGCTGGACGACTGGGCGCGGCACGACAGCGCGGCGGCATTCGGCGGACGCGCCGCTATGATCGGCCACGTCCAGCGGCTGTTTACCGAGGGACATGTCGTGCGCTCGCCACTGTCCCGTAACGATGCCTTGATTCGGCAGGCACGTGTCTTTCTCGACCGCAGCGACCCGGTTGAACGTCTTTACCGGCGCGCCAAGGCGGCCATGTGGAACGACGCGCCGGACGAATTTTCGCTGCTGCGGATGGTTGGAACGCAGGCCGGCATGGTGTTTACGCGCCTCAGCGGAGCGCCCTTATCCGGCGGCGTGCCGGGAATCTTTACGCGAGAAGGCTATCAGGCGGTGTTCAGCAAACGCTTGCCTGAATTCCTTCGGGCGGCAAGCGACGATGACGCCTGGGTAATGGGACGTCGAACGTCGGGCGACTCTGGCAAAAATTCCGCTGGCACATTGAGCGTCCCGAACCGGCACGACGACGCCCTGTTGGCAGCCGTTACGCGCCGGTACCTGCTCGAGTATGCGCAACAATGGGATGCGTTCCTCAGCGACATCCGTGTCGTGAGCGGAACGAGTTTCGCCTTCAACCTCAAGATACTGCGAACCCTCGCCGCGCCAGATTCACCGCTGACTCGTCTGGTCCGGGCGGCGGTAAACGAAACGACGCTGACACAGCCAATGGCGAAGCCGGACGGCCCCTTCCTCGCAAAAGCAACCGACACGATCAACCAGAAAGCCGAGACGATACTGGGGCCTCGTGCATCGGAACAGCTTGAACGCGAGTGGGTCGATCGTCATTTCGCGGCGTTGCGCGAAGTCGTGACGGGCCATGC
This sequence comes from Burkholderia pseudomultivorans, assembly GCF_902499075.1. Taxonomy (GTDB): domain Bacteria; phylum Pseudomonadota; class Gammaproteobacteria; order Burkholderiales; family Burkholderiaceae; genus Burkholderia; species Burkholderia pseudomultivorans. The sequence continues at coordinate 78,293 of NZ_CABVPP010000005.1, forward strand.
CGATACACGCTCGGATACGCAGCCGGTCGAAACGCCGGCGGGAAGAACGGCCCTGGACGGAATCGCCGATCTGTTGAACGACTACTACTCGGCGCTCGCGATTGCCGACAATGCGCTGCTGAACAACAGCATGCCGCCGGAAAGCGAGCACGCCGCGAAGCTCAAGATGATGGCCGATACGATGCCCGCGCCGTTGCGGGCAGTGCTGCATCAACTCGCCGTCGACGGCTCGCGCGGGATCAATCAGGGCATCGGCCAGTTGCTGTCGCGCCAGATGCAGGCCGCAGTCGGGGATACCTGTCGAACGACGATCGAAGGCAACTACCCGTTCTCGCCCGATAGCAGCCGCGACGTCGGCATCGACGATTTCACGCGGATGTTTGCGCACGGAGGCGTGATCGACGACTTCTTCACGAGAACGCTAGCCCCGTTCGTCGATACCGCCGCGAAACCGTGGCGCTACCGGACCCTGCCCGGCGCGACCGAACCCGTTCAAGGGCCGGACCTCGCGCCATTCGAGCATGCCAAGGCAATCCGCGACATTTTCTTCAACGATGTTGACCGCAAGCGGCCGAGCTGGAAGGTCGACATCCGCATCCCTGAACTCGATCCGACGATCATGAGCCTGTCGCTCGACATCGACGGACAGACGACGCGTTATCGACATGGCCCGGTCGCGCCTTTTACGGTGACCTGGCCGGGACCGCGTGGTGGCGTCTACGCCCGGCTCGTCGCGAGCCCGAGCATCCGGCCGGACACATCGACAATCGCAGCGGACGGACCATGGGCGCTGATGCGCTTGCTTCGGAAGGGGCGCGTAATCGAGACGGCCACACCGGGCCGCACGCGCGTGGTGTTTAGCTTCGACGGTCGCGAAGCGGCGCTCGACGTCGCAAGCGCAGGAAGTGTTGCCAACCCGTTGACGACCGATGTGCTGGCGACGTTCCGCTGTCCTGGCACGATGGCGATGTTCAACCTGCCGGATAGCGGCCCGCCGCCGGGATTGCCGCACGGCAGGTTGACGGCAATGCCTGACAGCGGGCTTTGAGAGAGTAGCGAGCGTCGAGGCCGCCGACCTTACTGCGCTGCCGGACCGCTCGCCGGCACGGTCGGCACGGCCGGCGCGATCGGGGCGCCGCTGGCGGCCGGCGCCGTCGTCGAGCCGGCCGGTGCGGTGGCCGACGCAGCAGCGGGTGCGCTGGCCGGCGTCGCCGTGTCCGCACCCGGATCGTTGTACTGCGGCAGGCCCGGCGCAGCCGGCGCATTGCCGGGCGCGGCGCCCGTTCCGCCGCCCGATTCGCCCGGATCCTCGTAGTTCGGCAGCCCCGGCGCGGCCGGCGTCGCCCCCGGCACCGCGCCCGCTTCGCCCGGCTCGCTGTAGCTCGGCAGCCCGGCCGACGACTGGCCGTGATACGTGAGCGACTTGCGCTGCTGCAGGTACGCGTCGCGGACGAACGAGTACGGATCGAGCGCAGCCTGCTTCAGCAGGTCGGTCGCGCCGAGCAGGTCCGAACGCGCGCTGATGAACTGCGCGATGTACATCGGGTTGCGCACGGCCGGCTCGATGTAGTTGAGCAGGTTGAAGCGCACGTCGACCGCGCGGCCGACGCCGTCGCGGAACGTGCTCGGCCCGAACACCGGCAGCACGAGGTACGGACCCGACGGCACGCCCCAGCGCGCGAGCGTCAGCCCGAAGTCCTGGTGATGCTTCGGCAGCCCGGCCGGCGTCGCGATGTCGATCAGGCCGCCGACGCCGAACACCGAGTTCATCGCGACGCGCATCAGATCCTGCGTCGCATCGGTGATGCGCAGCTGCAACAGGTTGTTCGCCATGTTGCCGAGATCGCCGAGGTTCGAGAAGAAGTTGCTGATCGCGGTGCGCACGGGCGTCGGCGTGATCTTCTGGTAACCCTTCGCGATCGGCACCGCGATGTTGGAGTCGACGGCGTCGTTGAACTTGTACATCGTCCGGTTCATCGGCTCGAGCGGGTCGTTCGGGTTGCGGTTGGGGCCCGTCGCGCAACCGGCCAGCATTGCGCTTGCGGCGACCGTCGCCGCGATGATTCGCACCTTATTCATTGATTCCTTGCGATTGGTTCTTCGCGCGCTTCACGCGCGGTTTGCCCATCAGAACGGGCTGGAATACCACGGCGCCGATCAGCGTGCAGGTCAGCGCGAGCGCCAGCAGCTTGCCCATGCTGGAGGTGCCCGGATGATGCGACAGCCACAGGCTGCCGAATGCGGTCGCCGTCGTCGCGGCGCTGAACAGCACCGCGTGCGTGAGGCTCGAATGCAGCAGGCCGGTTTGTCCCGCGCGCCACGCCATCACGAAATAGACCTTGAACGCGACGCCGACGCCGAGCATCAGCGGCAGCGCGATGATGTTCGCGAAGTTCAGCGACATGCCGAGCACCACGCACATCTCGAGCGTCACGATGCCCGACACGAGCAGCGGCACCAGCGTGCGCAGCACGTCGCCGAAGCGGCGCAGCGTGATCCACAGCAGGATCGTGATCGAGAGGATCGACCACAGCGCCGCATGCAGGAACGCGTTGATGATCGTGTCGGCCGAGTGCAGGATCGAGATCGGCCCGCCGATCGCGCCCGGCTCGGCGGTTTTCACGGCCGTCGCGAAACGGCGCAGCATCGTGTCGTCGTTCGGGTCGACGCCCTTCGGCACTTTCGGCGAAATCTGCACGAGCGCATGGCCGTCCGGTGCGATCCAGTCGCGCACGAGCTGCGGCGGCAGCGAATCGCGCGTGATGTCCTGCGGCTGCAGCAGCGCCGCAAGCTGGTTCAGCGCGATGCGCAGCGTGTCGGAGAACGCGCGCTCCGCGCGGTCGCGCGTCGCGCTGTCGGCGGCGGCGAGCTTCGCGAGCGATTGCGACAGGTGCTGCGCGGCGGCCGCGCCCGGGCCGGGATGGTCCTCGGCCGCGTAGCCGAGCAGGTCCGACACGCGCTTGAGCGCGGCCACCCGTTGCGCGTCGGTGGCCGGCGGCGCGGCCGGTTGCGTCAGCGCAGGCAGCAACTCGCTCGCGGCCGCGGCGATCGCCGCGCGCTTTTGCGGCTGGTCGGCGGGAATGAAGGTCGACAGCGTCGTCGTGCGGCCGACTTCGGGCAGCGCGTCGAGGCGTTTCGCGGCCGCGTCGGCTGCTGCGAGCGACGGCGCGAGCAGCGTGACGTCGTTGACGGCCGCCTCGGGCGAATCCTTCAGCGCGAGCAGCGTCGCCATCGATTCGCTGTGCGGGTCCTTCAGGTGCAGCGGGTTGAAGTCGAAGCGCAGGAACGTGAGCAGCGGCAACGCGCCGATCACGACCGCGAGCGTGCCGATCAGGATCGGCTTGCGATGACGGTCGAGGAAATCGTCGACCGGCGCGAGCCACGGGAAGCCCGGCGTCTTCGATTCGCCCGGCGGCGCGAACAGGCGCAGCAGCGCCGGCAGCAGCGTGAGCGTGGTCAGCAGCGCGACGAACATGCCGACGCCGGCGATCAGGCCGAGCTCGGACACGCCGCGATACGCGGTCGGGATGAACGAGAAGAAGCTCGCCGCGACGGCGGTGGTCGCGAGCGCGAGCGGCATGCCCATCGAGTGCGCGGCGCCGATCAGCGCGTGATCGATGCGCGCGTCGCGAAAGCGTTCCTCGCGATACTTGACGCCGTACTGGATCGAGAAGTCGACGCCGAGGCCGACGAACAGCACCATGAACGCGACCGAAATCATGTTCAGCGAGCCGACCATCGCGAGGCCCAGCGCCGCGGTGACGACGAGGCCGACGAACAGCGTGACGAGCACCGAGCCGATCATCCGCTTCGAGCGCAGCGCGAGCCACAGGATGCCCAGCACGACGAGCAGCGTGAGCACGCCGTTGAGCGCCGCGCCGTCCTCGACCGACGCGAATTCGTCGTCGGCGAGCGGCTGTTCGCCGGTCAGGCGCACGACCGCGCCGTAGCGTTTCTCGAGGTCGAGCGCGCGGGCCGCGTCGCGGATCACCTGGCTCGTTTCCGCACCGGCCTTCAGCGCGCCGTAGTTGACGACCGGCTGCACGGTGACGAACGCGCGCGCGGGCTGTCGCGCGGCATCGTTGTCGACCAGCGCGCGCCACGAGAATGCGGCGGGCCGGCCGGCCAGCACGTCGTCGACGGTTGCGGCGCTGCGTGCGAGCAGCTTGGCCATCGCGGGCAGTTTCACCTGGCCGGTCAGCAGCGGCTGGCCGAGCGTCGTCGACAGCGTCGTCGCGAGCCCCGTGAGGCTCGGGTTCTTCGCGAGCTCGTTGACGAGCGGACGCGCGCTGGCGAGTTGCGACGTGGTGTCGGCGACTTCCTGCGGCGACAGGAACAGCAAGCCGTTGTGCTCGAAGAACGGGCCGCCGCCGGGCTCGGCGACCTGGCCGATGCGGCCGGCGTCGGTCTGTTTCTGCAGGGACTCGGTCAGCGCCTGCGCGGCGGCGTTCGCAAATTCGGGCGCGGGCGCCTCGACGACCGCGAGGATCGTGCCGTTGCGTTGCGGGAACGCGCGGTCGACCGCCTGGCCGAGCGCGGCCCACTGCGGCTCCGCGTCGACGAGCTTGCTGATGTCGGTGTTGATCTGGAAGTGACGCGCAACGTAGACGCCGCTGAACGCGGCGATCACGAGCGACAGCACGACGACCCAGACGGGGCGTCGCACCGACCACGCGACGAGTCGGACGATGAGAGATGTCACCATGTGGCGGTGGGGAGGGGCTGCAAGGGCAAAGTAGCCAAGTATACCGGCGCAGCGTGGCGAGAGTCGCGACGTTCGGGTATTCGGGGGCCGGAATGAGAATTGCGCCGCGGCGATGGAATCGATGCGGTAGCGGCCGTTTTTGTATGGGGATATTTACATAATCGTCGGAATTGCCGCACGGCGACCGCTGTGACAAAAGGGGTGCAAAGGTAACAGTCGGTCACCGCGCGCCAGCCCGCCGTCAGGCCCGGTATACTTTGCTGCATCAGCCGGCGCAATGAGTCGGCCGTTTTTTCTCATCGAGTGCGATATCCGTATGAAACGTCATCTGTTTGCTTTCGTCGCGGCGGCCGCCGTGTCGGTTTCCGCTTTCGCGCAGAGCGCGCCGGTCGACATCGTCCGCAATGCGGTCGAGGGCACCGTCAATGCGATGAAGGCCGATCCGGCCGCGCGCGGCGGCGACATGGCGAAGGTCACGCAGGTCGTCGAGCAGCGCTTCCTGCCCGCGACGAACTTCGAGCGCACGACCCGCATCGCGGTCGGCGACGCGTGGAAGCAGGCGACCCCGCAACAGCAGCAGGAGCTGTACAAGCAGTTCCGGCTGCTGATGACGCGCACCTACGCGGCGTCGCTCGCGCAGCTCGGCAACCAGGACGCGAAGTTCTCGTTCAAGGCCGGCGGCGCGTCGGGCGCGGACGCGCTCGTGCAGTCGACGGTGACGACGCCGGGCGACAGCCAGTCGGTCGGCTATCGTCTGGGCAAGGTCGGCAGCGACTGGAAGATCTACGACATCGACATGTCGGGCGCGTGGCTGATCCAGGTCTATCAGGGCCAGTTCAAGAGCCAGCTCGCATCGGGCGGGATCGACGGGCTGATCGCCTACCTGCAGAAGCACAACGCGCGGACGAACTGAGCGCCGGGCGGTTTTACCGATGCCGAGAAGGAGAAGACGCCCGACGGCGTCTTTTTCTTTTTGGGGAGCCGGACAAGCGCGTTACGCGCGGCGGCGCGCCGGGGCCTCGATGCCGAGCATCCGCAGGCAGTCGCCGACGACGGCCTCGACGAACGCGTGGCGATCGGTTTGGGGCGCCGCGATGAGGTGATCGGTCGCGCCATGCACGCCGGCGTAGATCAGCAGCGCCGTGACCTGCGGATGCGCGAGCCGCCACGCACCCGCCTGCGCGCCGCCTTCGAGAATCGCGCCGAGCTGGTCGAGGATCGCGTTTCGGTCGGGATTCGCGCGGTCGTGGTGATGGTGGTTCGTGTAGACGATGTCGTGCGTGCGGTAGGTCGCCGCGTAGGTGTCGATGCTGGCGCGGATCCACGCGCGCAGGCGGCCCAGCCAGTCGTCGGCGTCGCACGCGTCGACCGCTTGCCGCAGGCGCTCGAGGAACGACGCCGTATAGCGCTGCGCGAGCGCGGCCAGCATGTCGGCCTTCGAATCGAAGTAGTGATAGAAGGTGCCCTTCGCGACCTGCGCATGCTCGACGATCTCGCTGATCGTGGTCGCCTCCACCCCCTGCGCCAGAAACAGCTTTTCGGCAGCGGCCATCAACTCGTCGAGGCGGACCTCGGCCGGCTTGGTGCGCGGCGTCCTGACCGCCGGTGCGTCGTCTTTCGCTGTCCTTGTCCTGTCCGTCATTGCGCGGCTCAATGCCTGTTCATGCAGAGCCCGCAGTTTAGGCCAGCCCCGCCGCCGCGGCCAATGTGCTCCATTGACCGACGGTCAGTCGATATGTAAGATGAGAACCATTCTCATTTTCCGTCCCTCGCGGGCCGATCGTCATGCACCGCTATCGTCGCGCCGCGCTCGTTCTGGCCGCCTGTCTCGGGACCTTCCTCGCCACGCTGGACATCAGCATCGTCAACGTCGCGCTGCCGACCTTGCAGACGGCGCTCGACACCGACATCGGGGGCCTGCAGTGGGTCGTCAACGCGTATGCGCTGGCGCTGTCGGCGTTCATGCTGTCGGCCGGGCCGCTCGGCGATCGTTACGGGCACCGGCGCGTATGGCTCGGCAGCGTGATCCTGTTTACGGCCGGATCGGTGGTGTGCGCGTGTGCGGGGAGCATCGAGCCGCTGCTGGCCGGCCGGGCGATCCAGGGGCTCGCGGGCGCACTGCTGATTCCCGGCGCGATGCCGATCCTCACGCATGCGTTTCCCGACGCGCGTGAACGCGCCCGCGTGATCGGCGCGTGGTCCGCCTTCAGCGCGCTCGCGTTGATCGTCGGGCCGTTGCTGGGCGGCCTGCTCGTCGAGCATGGCGGCTGGCAGAACATCTTCCTGGTCAACGTACCGATCGGCTTCGCGGCCGTGCTGCTTGGCGCGTGGGGGATTCCGGAGCGCCGCCATCCCGAGCATGCCGCGTTCGATCCGATCGGGCAGGCGCTGAGCGTGATCTGGCTCGGGCTGCTGACTTACGGGTTGATCGGCCTAGGCGAAGCCGGCACGTCGCGCGTCGAGGTGCTGGCGACGCTCGCGGTCGCCGCACTGGCGTTCGTTGCCTTCGTCCGCGTCGAAGCGCGCGTCGCGCGGCCGCTGCTGCCGGTCTGGCTGTTTCGCGACCGGCGGCTGGCGCGCGCCAATCTCGCATCGTTCGCGCTCGGCTTCTCGGGCTACAGCAGCCTGTTCTTCCTGTCGCTGTTCCTGCAGCAGGCGCAGGGGCGAGCGCCCGCCGAGGCCGGCTGGCAGCTGATGCCGCAGTTCGTGATGACGGCGCTCACGTCGCTGCTGTTCGGACGTATCGCGGCGCGCATTCCGCTGCACCGGCTGATGGTGGTCGGCTACGCGCTGATCGGCGTCGTGCTTGCGGCGATGGCCGGATTCGGCGCACGGACGCATTATCTGCCGGTCGGCATCGCGCTGGCGCTGCTCGGCATCGGCATGGGACTCGCGGTGCCCGCGACCGGCATGACCGTGATGGACCGGGCGCCTGCCGAGCGCGCGGGGATGGCCTCGGCGACGATGAACGCGCTGCGGCAGGCCGGGATGAGCCTCGGCATCGCGGTGCTCGGCAGCGCGATGAGCGTTGGCGCCGTGCAGCGGATGACGGCGGCAATGCAGGCGGCCGGCGCGACCGACGCCGCGACGCTGGCGCGGCAGGCGGTGCATGCGCATCTGTTCCCGGCGGGCCGGCCGCAGATGCTCGGCGCGTATCGGGATGCGATGTCGCACGGATTTTCGATCGCGGCGGGATGCTCGGGGATCCTTTGCATCGCGGTGGCGGCGATGCTGCTGATGCAGCGGGAAAGCGCGGTGCGGACAGGCGTCGGCGCGGCGCTGGGCCCGGCCTCCTCCCGGCCGGAATGACGTGGCGCGCGGCGCCGGCCGGCGCATGCCGCTGCCGCGCGCGATCGCGGTGGCGGGGCGGCGCGCCTAGCGCCGCCGATGCTCGACCGCGAACTTGATCAGCTCGGCCTGCCCCTCGATCTCGAGCTTGCGCTTCAGGTTGAGCCGGTGCGTCTCGACGGTGCGCACCGACAGCCCCGTCTGCTGCGCGATCTGCTTGCTCGACAGCCCTTCGGCCAGCGCCTCGAGGATGTCGCGTTCGCGCGGCGTCAGGCGCTCGAGCGGCGACGCGGCCGCGCTCGCCTGGATCATCCGCGCGGCCAGCCCTTCGCTGAAGAACGTCTGGCCGGCCAGCACCGCGCCGATCGCGCGGACGATCTCGCTGGCCGGCGAATCCTTCAGCAGATAGCCGCTCGCCCCGGCGCGCACGGCCTGCGTCACATATTCGACGTTGTCGTGCATCGACAGCATCAGCACGCGGATCGCGGGAAACCGGTCGTGGAACACGCCGGCGAGCGTGATGCCGTTCATCCCGTTCATCCCGACGTCCATCAGCGCGAGATCGGGTTCGAGCGACGCGGCCAGCGCGAGCGCCTCGTCGGCGTTGCCGGCCTCGCCGACCACCGACAGGTCGGCTGCTTCGAGCCGCATCCGCAGCCCGTCGCGGACCAGCGGATGATCGTCGACGAGCAGCAGGCGGGCGGCGGTCCGGGCGGTGTCGGGGGCGCTCATGGGTCAAAGGTCTCCTGGTATGGGGGCGTCGTTACGCGGCGCTCGGCAGCGGCACGCGCGCGGTCACGATGGTATGGCCGACCTGCGACGCGATCGTCAGCCTGCCGCCGAGCGCGTCGAGGCGCTCGCGCATGTTGCGCAGGCCGATGCCGCCGCGCGCGTCGGCCTGCGAACGCTCGGCGTCGAAGCCGCAGCCGTTGTCGGCGATCGTCAGTGTGACGGCCTGCGCGCCGACGTCGAGCGTGACGGCCGCGCGCGACGCCTGCGCATGATGCACGATGTTGCTGAGCGCTTCCTGCGCGATCCGGAACAGCGCGGTGTTGACGGCCGCGGGCAGCGGCCGTGCGCCGCTGTGCGCGACCTGCGTATAGCCGATGTCGATGCCGCTTTGCGCGCCGAACTCGCGGATCAACTGCTCGAGCGCGGCCGCGAGGCCGAGGTCGTCGAGCATCGCGGGACGCAGCGCGTGCGAGATGCGCCGCACCTCGCGCAGCGTGTCGCCGAGCCGCACCACGCCCGACGCGAGCGCCTGCTCGGCCTCGGGCATGCGCGCCGCGCCGCGCTCGAAGCGGGCGAGCGCCGATTCGAGCATCAGCTTCGCCGACACCATCATCTGGCTGATCCCGTCGTGCAGCTCGCGCGATAGCCGCGCACGCTCCTGTTCCTGCGATTCCACGACGCGCTGCGCGAGCTGCTTGAGCTTCGCGTCGGCGCTGCGCGATTCGCTGACGTTCAGCACCAGCGCACAGACGGCGATCGCCGCCGCACCCGCGAGCGCGATCGCGGTGAGCCAGCTCATCGTGCGCTCGATGTTCGCGGACGCGCGCGCGTCGATGCGCTGCAGCGCGGTATCGACGTCGTCGAGATAGATGCCGGTGCCGACCATCCAGCCCCAGCGTTCGAGCGCGACGACATAGCCGAGCTTCGGCGCGGGCCGGCCCGTCGACGGCCGCTGCCACACGTAGCGCACGTAGCCGCCGCCGTGCGTCGCCGCGCCGATCAGCTGCTGGATCGTCAACGCGCCCTGCGGGTCGCGCATCGACCAGTAGTTGTGACCGACGCGCTCGGGCTCGCGCGGATGCATCAGCGCATTGCCGTGCAGGTCGTACACGAAGAAATAGCCGTCGGGCCCGAAATCCATCTTCTGCAGCATCGCGAGCGCCTGCGTGCGCAGCATCGCGTCGTCGCGCGCGTTGCGGCCGCTCGCGTCGTAGAGCGGCATGATCGCGCTGGTCGCGAGTTCGACGTAGTGCTTCAGCTCGACTTCCTTGCTCGACAGATAGGCGGCCTGGATCGTCGCGTGCTGCGTGCGGGCGAGCGAGGTCGCCTGCTGGCGCACGCCGAAGCCGATCCCGGCGATCGCGAGCAGGAACGGCACGATGGCGAGGAGGAAGATCTTGGCCTTGAGTTTCATGATGAGGCGGCGCGGCCGCGCGAACCGGCGCCGGTCGGAAGCACTTGCATCCGGCGCGGGCCGGCGAATCGAGCCGGTATTGTCGGCGATTTTGCGCGCGGGCATCGCCGCGCTTCGCAACCGGCCGCGCGCGACATGGCGCGATGCCCGTCGCACCGGCAAACCGTCGTGAAGCGGCCGTCGCGCGAAGCCGTCGTCGTCACGCGCGGCGCGGTTCGAGCCGCACCGAGGTATGCACGCTCTGCACGACGACGCGGTTGCGCCCGGCTTCCTTCGCGCGATACAGCGCGTCGTCGGCGAGCTTCAGCGCGGCCTGGATGCTGTCGTCCCGCTCCGGGTAGCAGGTCGTCACGCCGATGCTCGCGGTCAGGCAGCCGAACGAGCTGGCGTCGTGCCGGATGCCGAGGTCGAGGATGCTCGTGCGGATCGTCTCGGCGATCGCCACCGCGCCGCTCGTGTCGATGTCGGGCAGGATCACGACGAACTCCTCGCCGCCGTAGCGGGCCGCATAGTCCGCCGGACGGCGCAGGCAGCCGACGATGCAGTGGCCGACCGCGGCCAGCGCGTCGTCGCCGGCCTGATGGCCCTGCGTGTCGTTGTAGCGCTTGAAGTGATCGACGTCGACGAACAGCAGCGACAGCGCGTGCTGCGAGCGCGCGGCGCGGCGCCATTCGCGCGCGAGCGTGACGTCGAGCATGCGGCGGTTGTCGAGGCCGGTGAGCCCGTCCGTGCGCGCGAGCGCCTGCAGCTCGGTTTCCGCGCGATGACGCTTGCGCAGCTGCACGTCGAGCAGCAGCGACAGCGCGACGAAGCCGAGCGCGAGCACGGCCATCGCCGAGCCGATCGGAATCGCGCGGTCGTACCACGCGGCATAGAGGTTCGATTCGGCCTCGGCGACCATGATGATCAGCGGCAGGTTCGCCAGGTGCCGGAATACATACAGGCGCCGCACGCCGTCGATCGACGCGGTGTCGAAGAAGCTGCCCTCGCTCGCGCGCATGAACTGCCGGAACGTGCTGGCCTTGCTGATGTTGCGGCCGACGATCTTCGGGTCGTAGGGCTGGCGCATGAACATCACGCCGTTCGTGCCGATCAGCGACATCGAGCCGCGATCGCCGAGCGACAGTCGCGAGAACAGGTTCTGGAAGTATTCGAGCCGGATCGACATCACGGCGACGCCGCCGAACGAGCCGTCGGGCCGCGTGATGCGCCGGCTGAGTGCGATGCTCGGCGAGCCGCCGCGCAGCCTCGACCGGTACGGATCGCTGACGTACAGCCCGACGTCGGGGTGATCGCGGTGCACGGTGAAGTAGGGTTCGTTCGCGAAATTGGCCTTGCGCGGCACGTCGCTCTTGCCGTCGACCGCAATATTGCCGTTCGCGTCGAGCACGTAGATGCCGCCGAGGTAGCGGGCCGTCGTCGCGCGGTCGAACAGCACCTGGCGGCGCAGCGGCATCGGCAGCGCGGCGACCGCGGGGTCGTTCTCGCCCTCGACCACGGCCTGCAGCGACAGCGAATAGATCTCGATGTTGCGCTCGATGTCCCACGACGCCATCAGCGCGAGGTTCTGCTGCGTGGTGCGCGCGCGGTCGCGCGCGTCGACGCGGCCTTCGTAAAGCACGATCGCGCACAGCAGCAGCAGGAGCAGCCCGATCAGCAGCCCGGAATAGAAGATCAGGTGGGGCAGCAGCAGCCGGCGCAGATGCGCGGCGACGCGGCTCGCCGGGCCGGACTCGCTGAGCATCGTGTAGTCGGTTTCTGCCATGGCCGATCGATCGTGGGGCATCGCCGCCGTGCGTGGCGGAGCGATCCGGTTGTTTGTATGAAGTATGGACCGCGACCCGGCGCGCAGCCATGCATGCATCGACAGCGGCCCCCCGGCGGACGCCGCGCGTGTTTCGGCACCGTTCTCCTCGTCAATGGCGCACGCGGGCGCCGATTATCGCCATTCGCCGATGCGACGAGCCGACAAATCCTGCATTCGGTGACAACCGCCGTTGTGATTCAGTGATCCGGTAATCGGCGGGGCGGCGCACGCTGGAGCGAGTATAACGCGCATGCCGGCGCACGCGAAAAATGCGCCGGATCGTTGATGTGGATCAATTTGCGGGCAATACAGCCCTTGCGGATAATGCGCGGCGCGTTGTCGTGCAAGGGTTTGCGGGATTGCGGGGCAAACGGTGAATCGACGCGGTTTGCACGCGCGCTTTAAGGGCGGATTGAAACGCAAAACGAAATCGGCCGATATGCGCCGATTATTCTTTTCAATCGCCGTACCGGCGCGAATATCAATGAAAAAAACGGGCGGCCGTCAGGGCCACCCGTTTTCATGAAGCCGGCGTCCGGGCTTCCGGCATCCGGCGTCCGGCGTCCGGGCTTTCGCCCGCTTACGCGCCGTGCTGCTGCGCCTTGAACGCGAGCCGGAACCGGTGCAGCAGCGGCTCGGTATAGCCGCTCGGCTGCGACGTACCCTGCAGCGCGAGCGCGCACGCGGCCTTGAACGCGGTCGACTGGTCGTAGGCGGGCGCCATCGGACGATAGTTCGGGTCGCCCGCGTTCTGCTGGTCGACGACGCGCGCCATCCGCTTGAACACGTCGAGCACGAACGCCTCGGTGATCACGCCGTGGCGCAGCCAGTTCGCGATGTGCTGGCTCGAGATGCGCAGCGTCGCGCGGTCTTCCATCAGGCCGACGTCGTGGATGTCGGGCACCTTCGAGCAGCCGACGCCCTGTTCGACCCAGCGCACGACGTAGCCGAGGATGCCCTGTGCGTTGTTCTCGACCTCGCTCAGGATCTCGGCGTCGCTCCATTCGGCGCGCTCGACGACCGGCACGGTCAGCAGGCCTTCGAGCAGCGCGTCGCGCTCGTTCGCGTACGGGATCTTTTCGAGTTCCTGCTGGACGGCCTGCACGTCGACGAGATGGTAGTGCAGCGCGTGCAGCGTCGCGGCGGTCGGCGACGGCACCCACGCGGTGTTCGCGCCGGCGCGCGGATGCGCGATCTTCTGTTCGAGCATCGCATGCATCAGGTCCGGCATCGCCCACATGCCCTTGCCGATCTGCGCGCGGCCGCGCAGGCCGGCCGACAGGCCCGCGAGCACGTTGTTGCGCTCGTACGCGGCGATCCACGCCGACGACTTCATGTCGCCCTTGCGGATCATCGGGCCCGCTTCCATCGCGGTGTGCATCTCGTCGCCGGTGCGGTCAAGGAAGCCCGTGTTGATGAACGCGACGCGCGAGGCCGCGGCGGCGATGCATGCGGCGAGGTTCACGCTGGTGCGGCGCTCCTCGTCCATGATGCCCATCTTCAGCGTGTTGCGCGGCAGCTCGTACAGATCCTCGATGCGCGCGAACAGCGTATCGGCGAACGCGACCTCGACCGGGCCGTGCATCTTCGGCTTCACGATGTAGATCGAGCCGGTGCGCGAGTTGCGCTTCGCCTTCAGGTCGTGCAGCGCGCACAGCGTCGTGACGACGCCGTCGAGGATCCCTTCCGGAATCTCGATGCCGTCGCGGTCGAGCACCGCGCCGTTGGTCATCAGGTGGCCGACGTTGCGCACGAACAGCAGCGAGCGGCCGTGCAGCGTCAGCGTGCCGCCGGCGGGCGTGGTGTACTCGCGGTCGGCGTTCAGGCGGCGCGTGAAGGTCTTGCCGCCCTTCGCGACCTCCTCGACCAGCGTGCCCTGCATCAGGCCGAGCCAGTTGCGGTAGAGCTGGACCTTGTCGTCGGCGTCGACGGCCGCGACCGAGTCCTCGCAGTCGATGATCGTGCTGACCGCCGCTTCAAGCACGACGTCCTTCACGTTTGCGAGATCCGCACGGCCGATCGGCGTCGACGCGTCGATCTGGATCTCGAGGTGCAGGCCGTTGTGCTTCAGCAGGATCGCGGACGGCGCGCCGGCCGCGCCCTGGTAGCCGACGAACTGCGCCGGCTGCGCGAGGTGCACGACGCCCTTGCCGGTCTCGACGGCGAGCTGGCCGTCCTGCACGCGGTAGCGCAGCGCGTCGCGGTGCGACGCGCCGGCGAGCGGCGCCGCGTTGTCGAGCACGTTGCGCGCATAGTCGATCACGCGCTGGCCGCGCGTCGGGTTGTAGGTCGCGGTGCGTTCGGCGCCGCCGTCTTCCGGCAGCGCGTCGGTGCCGTACAGCGCGTCGTACAGGCTGCCCCAGCGCGCGTTCGCGGCGTTCAGCGCATAGCGCGCGTTCGACAGCGGCACGACGAGCTGCGGGCCGGCCTGCGTCGCGATTTCGCTGTCGACGTTCGCGGTGGCTGCCGCGACGTTCGACGGCGTCGGCACGAGATAGCCGATCCCTTCGAGGAACGCGCGATACGCGGCGAGGTCGCGCACCGGGCCGGGGTGCGCGCGGTGCCACGTATCGAGTTCCTGCTGCAGGCGGTCGCGTTCGGCGAGCAGTTCGCGGTTGCGCGGCGCGAGGTCGTGCACCAGCGCCGAGAAACCGCGCCAGAACGCGGCCTTGTCGATGCCGGTGCCCGGCAGCGCTTCGTTTTCGATGAACTGGCTCAGCGCGGGTGCGACTTGCAGTCCTTCTTGGTCGATCATCGTCAATCCTCCCGGGGAATAAGAATGCGCGCGCGGATCAGGCCGCGACGCTTTGTGTGCCGGCGCGGGCGATCTGCGCATCCTGTTCGGACTTTACGCCAGACACGCCGATTGCGCCCGCAATCCGGCCGCCGACCGTGACCGGCACGCCGCCTTCGAGCAAGCCCGTCAGCGGCGCGCTGAGAAACGCGGTGCGGCCACCGTTGATCATATCCTCATAGGCTTTCGTCTCGCGACGGCCGAGCGCCGCCGCGCGCGCCTTGTCCTGCGCGATGCTCGCGCTCGCGGGCGACGCGCCGTCGAGGCGCGCGAACGCGAGCAGGTGGCCGCCGTCGTCGACGATCGCGATCGACACGCGCCAGCCGTGGCGGTCGGCTTCCGCGCGGGCGGCGGCGAGCATGCGCTCGGCATCGGCGAGTTCGAGTTCGGGTTTCGTCTGCATCATGTTCCTCCGCAATCCGCGGTCAGTCGACGAGCCGGTCGTCGACCAGCTCGATCCAGTGGCGCACGGGCGTGCGGCCCGCGCCGTTCAGGTGAGTCTGGCAGCCGACGTTGGCCGTGACAATCAGGTCCGGCCGCGCGGCTTCGAGCGCGTCGAGCCGGTTGTCGCGCAGCTTCGTCGCGAGTTCGGGCTGCGTCAGCGAATAGGTGCCGGCCGAGCCGCAGCACAGGTGGCCGTCGGCAACCGGCGTCAGGTCGAAGCCGAGCCGCGTCAGGATCTGCTCGACCGTGCCGCCGAGGCGCTGCGCATGCTGCAGCGTGCACGGGCAGTGCACCGCGATGCGGCGCGGCGCCTGCGCGGCCAGCGCATCGAGCGGTTCGGCCGCGATCACTTCCGCGAGGTCGCGCGCGAGCGCGCCGACGCGGCGCGCCTTGTCCGCATACGCGGGGTCGGACCGCAGCAGGTCGCCGTATTCCTTGACGAAGGCACCGCAGCCGCTGGCCGTCAGCACGATCGCTTCCGCGCCGGCCTCGATCGCGGGCCACCATGCGTCGATGTTGCGGCGTGCGCGGTCGAGGCCCGCATCCTGTGCGTTCAGGTGATATTCGGTCGCGCCGCAGCAGCCGGCCTCGCGCGCCGGCGTCACGCTGATGCCGAGCCGGTCGAGCACGCGTGCGGCGGCCGCGTTGGTGTTCGGCGACAGCGCCGGCTGCACGCAGCCTTCGAGCATCAGCACGCGTCGTGCGTGACGCGGGGCCGGGCGCGGTGCCGGCGCGGGCACGGCGGCCGGGATCTTGTCCTGCAGCGTGCCGGGCAGCAGCGGGCGCAGCGCGCGGCCGGCCTTCAGCAGCGCGGCGAAGGTCGCCGGGCGCGGCACCACATGGCGCAGCCCCGCGCGCAGCAGCCGCTCGCGCGCGGGTCGCCGCGCGCGTTTCTCGGCTTCCGCGCGGCCGATGTCGAGCAGCGTGTGGTAGCGCACGCCGGACGGGCAGGTCGTTTCGCAGTTGCGGCACGTGAGGCAGCGGTCGAGATGCTGCTGCGTGCGTTCGCCGCACGCCTCGCCTTCGAGCATCTGCTTGATCAGGTAGATGCGGCCGCGCGGCCCGTCGAGTTCGTTGCCGAGCACCTGGTAGGTCGGGCAGGTCGCATTGCAGAAGCCGCAGTGCACGCACGCGCGCAGGATCGCTTCCGCTTCGTCGGCCCGGGCGAGGGCCTTGCTTGCTTCGCTGAGATTGGTTTGCATCGTCGGTTCGCTTCGGCGTTCGGCGTCAGAATTCGGCGTACAGGCGCCCGGGATTGAAGATCGCGTGCGGGTCGAGCTGCGCCTTGAGCTGCCGGTGCACGCGCAGCAGCGCAGGCGGCAGCGGCTGGAACGGCGCGTCCGTCACGCCGCGGGTGAAGCAGGTCGCGTGACCGCCCGCCTGCGCGGCGAACCGCTGCACGTCGGCCGGCGCGGCGTCGGTCTTCAGCCAGCGCTGCGCGCCGCCCCAGTCGACCAGTTGCGCGCCCGGCAGCGTGTCGAGCGGCGCGGCGGCCGGCACCGACACGCGCCACAGCGGGCGCGGATCGTCGAAGAACGGCAGCGCGAGGTCGCGCAGCCGCGACCAGAACGCGTCGTCGTCCGCGCGCTCGCCGCCGATCGTGTCGCGCGCGGCCCGCACCGAGCCCGTGCCGCCCTCGACGCGCACGCGCAATACGCGGTCGACATGGCACGCGCCCGCGAGCGGCAGGCCCGCGCGGCGCCACGCGGCGACGCGCTGCACGGCGTCGCTCGCGTCCAGCGCCAGCGCGAGATCGCAGGTCGCGCGCGGCTTCGGCAGCACCTTCAGCGAGACCTCGGTCACCACGCCGAGGCAGCCGAAGCTGCCGGCGAGCAGCCGCGACACGTCGTAGCCGGCGACGTTCTTCATCACCTCGCCGCCGAAGCGCAGGTGCTTTGCGTCGCCGGTGATCACGCGGCAGCCGAGCACGAAGTCGCGCACCGCGCCGGCCCACGGACGGCGCGGGCCCGACAGCGCGGCCGCGAACATCCCACCGACTGTCGCCGCGCCGCCGAACGACGGCGGCTCGCACGGCAGCATCTGACCGGCCGCGTCGAGCGCGGCTTCCAGCTCGACGAGCGGCGTGCCCGCGCGCGCGGTGACGACGAGCTCGGTCGGGTCGTAGCCGACGATGCCGCGATGCGTGCGCGTGTCGAGCACGCGGCCTGCGGGTTCGGCGGCGCGGCCGAGACCCGCCTTCGTGCCGCCGCCGCGGATCTGCAGCGGCTGGCGATCGTGGATCGCGGCGGCGACCTGTGCGATCAGCGCCGCGCTGTCGTCGATCGATTCGAATTCGCGTCGCATCAGAAGCGCTCCAGTTCGGGAAACGGCAGCTTGCCGTGATGGACGTGCATCGCGCCGAATTCGGCGCAGCGGTGCAGCGTCGGGATGTTCTTGCCGGGATTGAGCAGGCGCTGCGGGTCGAACGCGGCCTTGACCGCGTGGAAGAACGCGATCTCGTCGGCGTCGAACTGCACGCACATCTGGTTGATCTTCTCGCGGCCGACGCCGTGCTCGCCGGTGATGCTGCCGCCGACCGCGACGCACAGCTCGAGGATCCGGCCGCCGAGCGCTTCCGCGCGATCGAGCTCGCCGGGCCGGTTCGCGTCGAACAGGATCAGCGGATGCATGTTGCCGTCGCCCGCGTGGAACACGTTCGCGACCGGCAGTCCGTATTCGGCGGACAGCGCGGCGATGCCTTCGAGCACGCGCGGCAGTTCGCGGCGCGGGATCGTGCCGTCCATGCAGTAGTAGTCGGGCGACATGCGGCCGACCGCCGGGAACGCGTTCTTGCGGCCGGCCCAGAAGCGCTGGCGCTCGGCTTCGTCGCGCGCGACGCGGATCTCCGACGCGCCGGCCTCGCGCAGCAGCGCGGCGACGCGTTCCGCGTCTTCGTCGACGTCGGTCGCCGCGCCGTCGAGTTCGCACAGCAGGATCGCCTGCGCATCGACCGGATAGCCCGCGTGGATGAAATCCTCGGCCGCGCGGATCGCGAGGTTGTCCATCATCTCGAGGCCGCCGGGAATCACGCCCGCGCCGATGATCCGCGCGACCGCGCCGCCGGCCGCGCCGACATCGTCGAAGCTCGCCATCAGCACCTTCACGCTCGGCGGCTTCGGCAGCAGCTTCACGGTCACTTCGGTGACGATGCCGAGCATCCCTTCCGAGCCGGTGAACAGCGCGAGCAGGTCGAAGCCTGGGGCGTCGAGTGCGTCGGCGCCGAGCGTCAGCATGTCGCCGTCGATCGTCAGGATCTCGACCTTCAGGATGTTGTGCACCGTCAGCCCGTATTTCAGGCAATGCACGCCGCCGGCGTTTTCCGCGACGTTGCCGCCGATCGAACACGCGATCTGCGACGACGGGTCCGGCGCGTAGTAGAGCCCGTACGGCGCGGCCGCCTGCGAGATCGCGAGGTTGCGCACGCCGGGCTGCACGCGCGCGGTGCCGGCGTCGGGGTCGATGTCGAGAATCCGGTTGAATTTCGACATCACGAGCAGAAGGCCTTTTTCGAGCGGCATCGCGCCGCCCGACAGCCCGGTGCCCGCGCCGCGCGCGACCACCGGCACGCCGTGCGCGGCCGCGACGCGCAGCACCGCGCGCACCTGCTCGACCGTGTCGGGCAGCACGACGGCGAGCGGCACCGTGCGGTACGCGGCGAGGCCGTCGCATTCGAACGGCTTCAGCGCCTCGCGATCGTGCAGCACGTCGAGGCCGGGCGCCGCCGCGTGCAGCGCGGCGACGAGCGTGGCGCGGTCGACGGTCGCCAGCGGGCCGTCGATCCGTTCGTCGTAGGTGAAACTCATCGTGTGTCTCCGTCTCCACCATGCAGGCGGCCGCGCAATGCGCGGCGCGCCGGATGGACGGCATTCTTGGCGGCTCGCGTGGGCCTGTCCAGACGTTGCGCGAGTGGTCATACCAGTTTTTCCAGATGGGCCTTGGGACGGTTGTGTGAATTGCCGTAAAACCGAATCGGCACAAGCGTTTGTGAGAAAATCGACGCAGTCCGTCCGAAGTGGTCATACCAGTATGGAAATGCAGGAAAATAGCGGGCCGGCGCGGCACGTGGCCGACGTCGTCGCCGAGCGGATCGAGAAGCTGATCGTCGACGGCGTGCTGAAGGCCGGGCAGGCGCTGCCGTCCGAGCGGCGGTTGACCGAGAAGCTCGGCGTGTCGCGCACGGCCGTGCGCGAAGGGATGAAACTGCTGCGCGCGCGCGGGATCATCGACACGACGCACGGCAAGGGCTCGTTCGTCGCGAGCCTGACTCCGCAGCGCGAAATCACGCCGATGATGCATCTGCTCGGCTCGCAGCCGCGCACGCTGTACGACCTGTTCGAGGTGCGCGGGATGCTCGAGGCCGAGGCCGCGCGGCTCGCCGCGCTGCGCGGCACGCCGGCCGACTTCATCCTGATCGCGCGCCGCTACGAGGAGATGACCGCGGCCGACGCGCAGGATCTCGATCCGGCCGCGCGCGCGAAGCTCGACCATGCGTTCCATCTGGCGATCTGCGAGGCGTCGCACAACCCGGTGCTCGTCAATACGCTGCAGTCGCTGACCGATCTGCTGCTCAGTTCGGTGTTCGCGTCGGTCAACAACCTCTATCACCGCGAGCCGCTGAAAAAGCAGATCGATCGTCAGCACGCGCGGCTCTACAACGCGGTCACGGGCCGGCTGCCCGAGCAGGCGCGTAAGGCCGCGAGCGAGCATATCCGCCAGTGCGTCGAGTATCTGAGGGAGATCGAGCAGGAGGAGCAGCGGCTGGTGCGGTCGACGTTGAGGCTCGAAGGCTGGACCTGACGAGCGGGCGGGCGAGCGAGGCGCAGTCCGGCTTGATGCGCGTCGTGCCCGTCACGTCGTCTGACAGCGGTCGTCACATGGCTATGTCACACTGGGGTCCATTTCTCGTGTGGCCTGCCGCCGCCCGCCTGTGGTGCGTGCCGACCGCGTGCGCAGCAGCGTCTCGCGGAACGGCAGCGCACGAGCCGGCGCGCCACCTTTCCGATACGGAGGACGTTGCATGTCGAACCGGAATCCCGGCGACGGGCACGCTGCCCGTCCCGATCCAACCTCGGCCGCGCGTACGGACGACAGTCCGGCGCAGGCCGATGCGCAGCGCGACGCGCTGCTTGCGTTGCTGAACGAACTGCTGGAGGCCGAGCGCGCCGGCGCGCGTGTCGCGTCGGAGACGGCGGCGACGATCGGCGACCCCGAACTTCATCGGCTCGTCGCCGGCATCCGTCAGGACGAAGCGCACTGGTGCGCGGTGCTGGTCGATGCGATCCGGTCGCTCGACGCGACGCCGACGCATGCCACCGGCGCGTTCTACGAGAAGGCGATGGCGATCGACGATCTGCCGGAACGGCTGGCGTTCCTGAATCGCGGGCAGCGGTGGGTCGTGCGCAAGTTGCAGGCGTTGCTGCCGACGCTCGACGATCCCGACCTGCACCATGCGCTCACGCAGATGCTCGTGTCGCATGAGAAGAACGTCGGGGCGGTGGATGTGCTGCTGCGGATCAAGGCCGGCGGGGGCGGGGCGGAGGCGGAGTAGCGGCGGAACGCAGCCGCAGGCTTCAGCTGCCTTCGACGAGCCGCATCACGATCTCCCGCGCCGAATCGAGATGCGCGACGGTCATCGCGCGCGCGGCGCGCGCGTTGCGCGCCCGGCACGCTTGCAGGATCGCCTCGTGCTCGACCTGGAATGACGGCGTATCGGCGAGCAAGGTGGCTTGCAGCCGTTCGTAGCGTTCGACCTGGCTGCGCAATTCGCCGATCGCCTTCAACTGACGCGCGTTGCCGCAGCACGAATACAGCAGCGCATGGAATTCTCGGTTCAGCTCGCCCTGCCGGTGCGGCGCGCTCGCGTCGCCGAGCAGGCGGTGGACGAGTTCGGCGCGCGCGAGCGTCTCGTCGTCGAGCCGCTTCACGCTCCGATAGATCGCGTCGCCCTCGAGCAGCACGCGCATGTCGTAGATTTCCCGCACGTCCGATGCGCTCAGCATCCGTACGACCGCGCCGCGATTCCGGAAGATATCGAGCAATCCTTCGCGTTCCAGCCGCTGGATCGCCTCGCGCATCGGAATCCGGCTGATCCCGAAGCGCTCGGCCAGGTCGCGTTCGACGAGCCGTTCGCCGGCCTGCAGTTCGCCGTTGATGATCATTTCCCGCAGCGATGCGGCCACCGTGTCCGCCGTGGAGTCGAGTCTGGCTTCCATGCTCATGCGTTCCTCACTTTGGAATAATGGTATACCAAACGACAATCCAGTGCCAAAATGGCGTCCGTGGATTCCTACCGCGAAGGAGAGCGAGATGGCGCATGGCGAGCACACATATCGTGTCGAAGTGCAGTGGACGGGCAATCGCGGGACCGGCACGTCCGGCTATCGCGCGTACGGGCGGGACCACGTGATCCGCGCGGGCGCGAAGCCGGACATTCCCGGTTCGTCGGATCCGGCGTTCCTCGGCGACGCGTCGCGCTGGAACCCCGAAGACCTGCTGCTGGCGTCGGTCTCGGCGTGCCACAAGCTGTGGTATCTGCACCTGTGCGCGGATGCCGGCATCCGCGTGCTGGGCTACGTCGACGAGGCCGAAGGGACGATGGTCGACCGCGTCGCGCCGGGCCGCTTCACCGAAATCGTGCTGCGCCCGCGCGTGACGATTCGCGCCGGCGACGACCCCGCCGTGGCGGAACATCTGCATCACGCGGCGCACGAGCAGTGCTATATCGCGAACTCGGTCAACTTCCCGATCCGCTGCGAGCCGACGATCGAGTTTGCCGCGGCATGACGGCGGCGCGTCACGGTGCGGCGTCGTACACCTCGCGCGCCGACGCGCGAATCGCGTCGGCCATCACGGTCACAGCCGGCGAGTGCAGCCGGTCGGTGCGCGTGATGATCCCGAAATCGTCCATCCGGCAATCCATCTCCAGCGGCAGCACCGTGACGATCCCGTGTCGCGCGTAGTACAGCGCGACGTCCTCCGCGAGCACCGCGATCATGTCGCTCTGCTCGAGCACCTGCGTGATGAACAGCAGCGCGGCCGTCTCGACGACGTTCGCCGGCGGCGCGAGGCTCGCGCGCTGGAACACGAGCTCGAAGCGATGGCGCAGCACGCTGCCGGCCGGCGGCACGACCCATGCGGCGCGCTGCACGTCGGCGAGCGCGAGCGGCGCGTGCGCGAGCAGCGGATGACCGGGCCGCACCACCGCGGCGACCGGCTCGCCCGTCAGCGGCTCGTAGCGCAGGTGCAGCTTGTCGTGCTCGGCGGACAGGCGGCCGAGCACGATGTCGAGCTTGTCCTGCGCGAGGTGTTCGAGCAGCGCGTTGCTCGTGTCGATCTCGACGGACACGTGGATGCCCGCGTGCGAGCCCTTCACGGCGGCGACGGCCGGCGGCACGAGCCGCAGGCCCGGCGACGTGATCGCGCCGACCGCGACGCGGCCGAGATGGCCGGACTTCAGCGCGGCCAGTTCCTCGCGTGCCTGGTCGAGGCTGCCGAGCGCGGCGCGCGCGTGACGGATCAGCGCGTCGCCGTACAGCGTCGGCCGCATCCCGCGCGGCAGGCGCTCGAACAGCACCGCGCCGATCGATTCCTCCAGCTCGCGCAGCAGCTTCGACGCGGCCGGCTGCGTCATGTTCAGCGCGGCCGCCGCGCGATGGATGCTGCCTTCGTCGGCAAGTGCGACGACCAGCAGCAGCTGGCGCGTTTTCAGGCGGGCGCGGCTTCCCCACGGACTGGCTTCGGGCATCGTACGGGTTTATATCAATATAGAAACGGATATCGGAAACGGCGAAAACGTCATTGGTAGGTTATCAAATTTCTACCTAGACTGCGCCGGTATCTTGCCTCTACAGGACTGACGATGTCGGCAACAAAACCCAGGCTGCGCTCCGCCCAATGGTTCGGTACGAACGACAAGAACGGCTTCATGTACCGGAGCTGGATGAAGAACCAGGGCATTCCCGATCACGAGTTCGACGGCCGGCCGATCGTCGGCATCTGCAATACATGGTCCGAGCTGACGCCGTGCAACGCGCATTTCCGCAAGCTCGCGGAGCACGTGAAGCGCGGGATCTTCGAGGCGGGGGGCTTTCCGGTCGAGTTCCCGGTGTTCTCGAACGGCGAATCGAACCTGCGGCCGTCGGCGATGCTGACGCGCAACCTCGCGTCGATGGACGTCGAGGAAGCGATTCGCGGCAATCCGATCGACGCGGTCGTGCTGCTGGCCGGCTGCGACAAGACGACCCCGGCGCTGCTGATGGGGGCCGCGAGCTGCGACGTGCCGGCGATCGTCGTGTCGGGCGGGCCGATGCTGAACGGCAAGCTCGAAGGCCGCAACATCGGCTCGGGCACCGCCGTCTGGCAGCTGCACGAAGCGCTGAAGGCCGGCGAGATCGACGTTCATCACTTCCTGTCGGCCGAAGCCGGGATGTCGCGCTCGGCCGGCACCTGCAACACGATGGGCACCGCGTCGACGATGGCCTGCATGGCCGAGGCGCTCGGCGTCGCGCTGCCGCACAACGCGGCGATTCCGGCCGTCGATTCGCGCCGCTACGTGCTCGCGCACATGTCGGGCATCCGCATCGTCGAGATGGCGCTGGAAGGGCTCGTGCTGTCGAAGGTGCTGACGCGCGCGGCGTTCGAGAACGCGATCCGCGCGAACGCGGCGATCGGCGGCTCGACCAACGCGGTGATCCACCTGAAGGCGATCGCGGGGCGCATCGGCGTGCCGCTCGAACTGGAAGACTGGATGCGCATCGGCCGCGACACGCCGACGATCGTCGACCTGATGCCGTCGGGGCGCTTCCTGATGGAGGAGTTCTATTACGCGGGCGGCCTGCCGGCCGTGCTGCGCCGGCTCGGCGAAGCCGGGTTGCTGCCGCATCCCGACGCGCTGACGGTCAACGGCAAGTCGCTGTGGGACAACGTGCGCGACGCGCCGAACTACGACGAGGAAGTGATCCGTCCGCTCGACCGGCCGCTGATCGCCGACGGCGGGATCCGGATCCTGCGCGGCAATCTCGCGCCGCGCGGCGCGGTGCTCAAGCCGTCGGCGGCGAGCCCGGAGCTGCTCAAGCATCGCGGCCGCGCCGTCGTGTTCGAGAACTTCGATCACTACAAGGCCACCATCAACGACGAATCGCTCGACGTCGACGCAAGCTCGATCCTCGTGCTGAAGAACTGCGGGCCGCGCGGTTATCCGGGCATGGCCGAGGTCGGCAACATGGGCCTGCCGCCGAAGCTGCTGCGGCAGGGCGTGAAAGACATGGTGCGCATCTCGGATGCGCGGATGAGCGGCACCGCGTACGGCACGGTCGTGCTGCACGTCGCGCCGGAGGCGGCGGCCGGCGGCCCGCTGGCGGCGGTCCGCAACGGCGACTGGATCGAGCTCGATTGCGACGCCGGCACGCTGCATCTCGACATTCCGGATGACGAACTGCAACGCCGGCTGTCCGACGTCGATCCGTCCGCCGCGCCCGGCGTCGCGGGTCAGCTCGGCAAGGGCGGCTACGCGCGGCTGTACATCGATCACGTGCTGCAGGCCGACGAGGGCTGCGACCTCGACTTCCTGGTCGGCACGCGCGGCGCGGAGGTGCCGAGTCATTCGCATTGAGCGGGGCGCGGCAGCGCGCCGGTGAACACAGGTGAAGCAGGGCAGACCGGCGACGACGCCGGCGCAGCCCCTCATGGAGACAGGATGATCACGCAGAACATGTCCGCAGCATCGGCCGCGACCCCGACCGGGTCGCCGGCCGCGGTCGACGAACGGCACCTGATGCGCACGCTCACGCGCAAGCTGGTGCCGTTTCTCGCGCTGATCTACGTGGTCGCATACGTCGACCGCACGGTCGTCGGCTTCGCGAAGCTGTACATGAACGCGGCCGTCGGCCTGAGCGACGCGGCGTACGGGCTCGGCGCGGGGCTGTTCTTCATCGGCTACTTCCTGTGCGAGGTGCCGAGCAACCTCGCGCTCGGCCGCTTCGGCGCGCGCGTGTGGTTCGCGCGGATCCTCGCGACGTGGGGCGTGATCACGATGGCGATGGCCTGCGTGCAGGGGCCGACGAGCTTCTACGTGCTGCGCTTCCTGCTCGGCGCGGCCGAGGCCGGCCTCTATCCGGGCATCCTCTATTTCCTCACGCAGTGGTTCCCGATGCGCGACCGTGCGCGCGTGATCGGGCTGCTCGTGCTCGCGCAGCCGGTGGCCGGCATCGTCACGGGGCCGCTCGCCGGATGGCTGCTGTCGACGCACGGGCTGTTCGGCCTGTCGAACTGGCAGACGCTGTTCGTCGCGAGCGGCCTGCCGGCCGTGCTGCTGGTGTGGCCGACGCTGCGCCTGCTGCCGGAATCGCCCGACCGCGCACGCTGGTTGAACGATGCGCAGCGCCGTTGGATCGCGCGTCAGCTCGCCGCCGATCGCGATACCTACCGTCCCGATACGCACCGCAATCCGCTCGCCGCGCTGCGCGACCGGCGCGTGCTGCTGCTCGCCGCGCTGTTCCTGCCGTTTCCGCTGTGCATCTACGGGCTGTCGCTGTGGCTGCCGACGATCATCAAGGCGTTCGGCGCCGGCGACGCCGCGACCGGCCTGCTGTCCGCGGTGCCCTACTTGTTCGCGGTGATCGGGCTGCTGGTCGTGCCGCGTCACTCGGACCGTACGCGCGAGCGCTATCTGCACATCGTCGTCGTGTCGGCGGCCGCCGCGCTGACGATGGCCGCGAGCGCATGGGTGCGGCAGCCGGCGCTGCAGTTCCTGTTCATCTGCCTGACCGCGTTTTCGCTGTATTCGATCCAGGCCGTCGTGTGGGCGCTGCCCGGCGAATTCCTGAGCGGCGCGAGCGCCGCGGTCGGGATCGCCGCGATCAACTCGCTCGCGAATCTCGGCGGCTATCTCGGACCGTACGGGATCGGCCTGATCAAGCAGGCGACCGGCAGTCTCGCGGCCGGCCTGTATTTCCTCGCGGCGACGCTGCTGTTCGCCGTGCTGATCACGTTCGTGGTCCGCGCGGCGCTGCGCGCGCCGCAGCCCACCGACGGCGCGCTCGCGCGCGAATCCTGAGCGCATGCCCCATTACGACCGACGCAGAACCGAACCATGACATCGAGCCGTACGCCGCGCTACCGCGGCATTTTCCCGGTCGTGCCGACGACCTTCACCGAGACCGGCGAGCTCGACCTCGCGAGCCAGCAGCGCGCGGCCGACTTCATGATCGACGCGGGCTCGGACGGGCTCTGCATTCTCGCGAACTTCTCCGAGCAGTTCGCGCTTGCCGACGACGAACGCGACCTGCTGACGCGCACGATCCTCGAACACGTCGCCGGCCGCGTGCCGGTGATCGTCACGACGTCGCACTACAGCACGCACACCTGCATCGCGCGCAGCGTGCGCGCCCAGCAGCTCGGCGCGGCGATGGTGATGGTGATGCCGCCGTATCACGGCGCGACGTTCCGCGTGCCCGAAGCGCAGATCCACGCGTTCTACGCGCGCCTGTCGGACGCGCTGTCGATCCCGATCATGATCCAGGACGCGCCCGCGAGCGGCACCGTGCTGTCCGCGCCGTTTCTCGCGCAGCTGGCGCGCGAGATCGAGCAGGTCGCGTACTTCAAGATCGAGACGCCGGGCGCCGCGAACAAGCTGCGCGAACTGATCCGGCTCGGCGGCGACGCGATCGAAGGGCCGTGGGACGGCGAGGAAGCGATCACGCTGCTCGCCGACCTGCACGCCGGCGCGACCGGCGCGATGACGGGCGGTGCGTATCCGGACGGCATCCGGCCGATCCTCGAAGCGTATCGCGAAGGGCGCCACGACGATGCGTTCGCGCGCTATCAGGCGTGGCTGCCGCTGATCAACCACGAGAACCGGCAGTCCGGGATCCTGACCGCGAAGGCGCTGATGCGCGAAGGCGGCGTGATCGCGTGCGAGGCGCCGCGGCATCCGATGCCGGCGCTGCATCCGGACACGCGCGCGGAGCTGGTCGCGATCGCGCGCCGGCTCGATCCGCTCGTGCTGCGCTGGGCGCGCTGAGCAACGAATCCAACGAATCAGGGAGCGCACGATGAGCCAAGTCGTTTCGCTGGGTGTCGTCGGGATCGGCAAGATCGCCCGCGACCAGCATCTGCCGGCGATTGCCGCCGAACCCGGTTTCGCGCTGACTGCATGCGCGAGCCGTCATGCGGAAGTCACCGGTGTGCGGAACTATCCGGATCTGGGCGCGCTGCTGGCCGGCGAGCCCGAGCTCGCCGCCGTGTCGCTGTGCGCGCCGCCGCAGGTGCGCTACGCGCAGGCGCGCGCGGCGCTGGACGCGGGCAAGCACGTGATGCTCGAGAAGCCGCCGGGCGCGACGCTCGGCGAAGTGGCCGCGCTCGAGGCGCTCGCGCAGTCGCGCGGCCTCACGCTGTTCGCGACCTGGCATTCGCGCTGCGCGAGCGCGGTCGAGCCGGCGCGTGCGTGGCTCGCGACGCGCAGGATCCGCGCGGTGCAGGTGCGCTGGAAGGAGGACGTGCGGCGCTGGCATCCGGGGCAGCAATGGATCTGGGAGCCGGGCGGCCTCGGCGTGTTCGATCCGGGGATCAATGCGCTGTCGATCGTCACGCGGATCCTGCCGCGCGAGCTGGTGCTGCGCGAGGCGACGCTGGTCGTGCCGAGCGACACGCAGACGCCGATCGCGGCCGAGCTCGAATGCGCGGATACCGAAGGCGTGCCCGTGCATGCGGAATTCGACTGGCGCCACGGCCCGGTCGAGCAATGGGAGATCGCGGTCGACACGGCCGACGGCATGCTGATGATCAGCGCGGGCGGCGCGAAGCTGTCGATCGCGGGCGAGCCGGTCGAACTCGGGCCGGCGCGCGAGTATCCGGCGCTGTATGCGCAGTTTCATGCGCTGATCGCACGTCGCGAAGGCGACGTCGACGTGCGGCCGCTGCGGCTCGTCGCCGACGCGTTCCTGTTCGGCCGGCGCGTCGACACCGGCGCGTTCGGCCGCTGAGCGCGGCGGGCGCATGCGCACCACCTTCGAGCACCACCACACAAAGTCGATACAAGGAGACAAAGACATGTTTCGCACGAATCGCAGGACCCTGTTGCGCGCGCTGCTGGCCGCGCTGTGCATCGCGCCGCTCGGCATGCAGGGCATGGCCCGCGCCGATGCGCCGCTGAAGATCGGCTTCCTCGTGAAAATGCCCGAGCAGGCCTGGTTCATCAACGAGCAGAACGCGGCGTCCGCGCTCGGCCAGAAGGAGAACTTCTCGGTCGTGAAGATCGGCACGCCGGACGGCGAGAAGGTGCTCGCCGCGATCGACAACCTTGGCTCGCAGGGCGCGCAGGGCTTCGTGATCTGCGCGCCCGACGTGCGCCTCGGGCCGGCGATCGCCGCGCGCGCGAAGCGCTACAACATGAAGTTCGTGACCGTCGACGACCAGCTGGTCGACTCGACCGGCAAGCCGCTGACGAACGTGCCGCACCTCGGGATGTCGGCGACCAAGATCGGCAACCAGGTCGGCCAGGCGATCTCCGACGAGATGAAGCGGCGCGGCTGGAAGCCGGAGGAAGTCGGCGCGCTGCGCATCACCAACTACGAGCTGCCGACCGCGAAGCTGCGCACCGACGGCGCGACGCAGGCGCTGCTCGCGAACGGCTTCCGCAAGGAGAACATCTTCGACGCACCGCAGAAGACCACCGACGACGAAGGCGGCTTCAGCGCGGCGGCGCCGGTGCTCGCGCGGCATCCGAACGTGAAGAAATGGGTGATCTATGCGCTGAACGAGGAAACCGTGCTCGGCGCGGTGCGCGCGACGGAGCAGCTGCACATCCCGGCGGCCGACGTGATCGGCGTCGGCATCAACGGCGCGGGCGAGGCCTTCGCCGAATTCCAGAAGAAGGAGCCGACCGGCTTCTACGGCACGATCGCGGTCAGCTCGACGAACCACGGCAAGGAAAGCACGCAGAACCTCGTCGACTGGATCCGCAACGGCAAGATGCCGCCCGCCGACACGCAGACCAGCGGCAAGCTGATGACGCGCAGCAACTGGCAGGCGGTGCGCGCCGAGCTCGGCATCTGAGCGGCGCGAGCGAGGACGCGATGACGACGCAGACGATGACGGCCGTGTCCGGCCACCACGATGCCGCGCAAGCGGGCGCCGGCGCGCCGCCGGCCGGCGAACCGGTGCTCGCGCTCGACGGCATCACGGTGACCTTCCCGGGCGTGCGTGCGCTCGACGCGGTGTCGCTGTCGGTGCGCGCGGGCGAAGTGCACGGCCTGATGGGCGAGAACGGCGCGGGCAAGTCGACGCTGCTGAAGGTGCTGTCCGGCGTGAACCAGCCG
The DNA here is from genome assembly GCF_902499075.1 of Burkholderia pseudomultivorans. Taxonomy (GTDB): domain Bacteria; phylum Pseudomonadota; class Gammaproteobacteria; order Burkholderiales; family Burkholderiaceae; genus Burkholderia; species Burkholderia pseudomultivorans. Next base: position 107,792 of record NZ_CABVPP010000005.1, read on the forward strand.
CAGGCCGGCACGTTGACGCTGAACGGCGCGGTGCAGCGCTTTGCGTCGACGCGCGCCGCGCTCGAGGCCGGCATCGCGATCATCTACCAGGAGCTGCATCTGGTGCCCGAGCTGACGGTCGCGGAGAACCTGATGCTCGGCCAGCTGCCGAGCCGGCTCGGCGTGGTCGACGAGCGCGCGCTCGCCGCGCGTGCGCTCGATGCGCTGGAGCGGCTCGGCGAGCACATCGAGCCCGACATCCCGGTGAAGTACCTGTCGATCGGCCAGCGCCAGATGATCGAGATCGGCAAGGCGCTGATGCGCGACGCGCGCGTGATCGCGTTCGACGAACCGACGAGCTCGCTGTCCGCGCGCGAGACGACGCAGCAGTTCCGCATCATCCGTGCGCTGCGCGCGGACGGCCGCGCGATCATCTACGTCACGCACCGGATGGAGGAAGTCGACGCGCTGTGCGATCGCGTGACGGTGTTCCGCGACGGCCGCAGGATCGAGACGTTCGAATCGGTGGCCGAGCTCGACCGCGACCGGCTGATCGGCTGCATGGTCGGGCGCCCGATCGAGGACGTGTACGGCTACCGGTCGCGCACGGCCGGCGACGTGCTGATCGAGGCGAAGGGGCTGGTCGGGCCCGGTCTGTCGGAGCCCGTGTCGTTCGCCGCGCGGCGCGGCGAGATCGTCGGCTTCTTCGGGCTGGTCGGCGCGGGCCGCTCGGAGCTGATGAAGCTGCTGTACGGCGCGGCGCGGCCGAGCGCCGGGCATGTCGAGCTGAACGGGCGGCGCGTCGCGTTCGCGAGCCCGCGCGACGCGGTGCGCGCGGGCATCGCGCTGTGCCCGGAAGACCGCAAGCACGAAGGCATCGTCGCGATCGCGTCGGTGGCCGACAACCTGAACATCAGCGCGCGCCGCCATTTCAGTCCCGCGCGGATGCTGCTCGCCCCGCGGCAGGAGCGCAAACTCGCGCAGCGCTACATCGAACGGCTCGCGATCAAGACGCGCGACGGCGACACGCCGATCGGCGCGCTGTCGGGCGGCAACCAGCAGAAGGTCGTGCTGGCGCGCTGGCTGGCCGAGCGCATCGACGTGTTCCTGATGGACGAGCCGACGCGCGGCATCGACGTCGGCGCGCGCGCCGAAATCTACAACCTGTTCTACGAGCTCGCGGACGCGGGCCGCACGGTGATCCTCGTGTCGAGCGACCTGGCCGAGGTGATCGGCGTGTCGGACCGGATCGTCGTGATGAAGGAAGGGCGGATCGCGGGCGAAGTCGCGAAGGCGCACGCGACGCCCGATGCGCTGATCAAGCTCGCGCTGCCGCGCTAGCGGCGTGCAGTCAACCGGAATGCAATCGATATGAGCCAGGCAATGCAACCCCAACGCACTTCTCCGTCCCCCGATGCCACGGCCGCGCCCGCGCGGGCGCGCGGCGGCGTGTGGCAGCTGATCAACCGCTCCGGCATCGTGATGGTGTTCGTCGTGCTGTTCGCGGTGCTGTCGCTGACCGTGCCGGACTTCCTCACGCCGCGCAACATCCAGGGCCTGCTGCTGTCGGTCACGCTGATCGGCTCGATCGCGGTGACGATGATGTTCGTGCTCGCGCTCGGCGAGGTCGATCTGTCGGTCGCGTCGATCGTCGCGTTCTCGGGCGTGGTCGCCTCGACGCTGATCACCGCGACGCACAGCGTCGTGTTCGGTACCGTGGCGGGCGTGTTCGCGGGCGGCGCGGTCGGGCTCGTCAACGGCGTGCTGATCGCGCGCTGGCGCATCAATTCGCTGATCGTCACGCTCGCGATGATGGAAGTCGTGCGCGGGCTCGCGTTCATCACGTCGAACGGCGATGCGGTGATGATTTCGGAGGAACGCTTCTTCGAGCTCGGCTCCGGCTCGTTCCTCGGCATCTCGTTTCCGATCTGGAGCAATATCGTCGGCTTCGTCGTGTTCGGCTTCCTGCTGCGCCGGACGGTGTTCGGCAAGAACGTGCTGGCCGTCGGCGGCAATGGCGAGGCGGCGCTGCTCGCGGGGCTGCCGGTGATGCGCATCCGCATCACCGTGTTCGTGCTGCAGGGGCTCGTGACCGGCTTCGCCGGCGTGATGCTCGCATCGCGGATGAGCCTCGGCGACCCGAAGACCTCGGTCGGCCTCGAACTCGGCGTGATCTCCGCGTGCGTGCTCGGCGGCGTGTCGCTGACGGGCGGCGTCGCGACGATCTCCGGCGTGCTGGTCGGTGTGCTGATCATGGGCTCCGTGCAGGACGCGATGAGCCTGCTGAACGTGCCGACCTTCTACCAATATCTGATACGCGGCGGAATTCTGTTGCTCGCGGTGCTGTTCGACCAGTATCGTCGCAACCAGCGGCGCGCGATGAAGATCTGACGCAAGCGCGGCCGCCCGAAGATGCGACAGATATCGGGAGACGCTATGCAACAGACTCATCCGGCCGCGCTGGCGGCGCTGCTGGTGGACAGCCGCAACACGCTCGGCGAAGGCGCGATATGGTGCGACGCGACGCACGCGCTGTACTGGACGGACATCGAAGGCGCACGCCTGTGGCGCTGCCGCGCGGACGGCTCGGATCTCGCGCAGTGGCCGATGCCCGAACGGCTCGCGTGCTTCGCGCTGACGAACGAGCCGGACGTGCTGCTGGTGGGGCTGGCGACGCATCTCGCGTTCTTCGATCTGCGCAGCGGCGCGTTCACGCGGATCGTCGACGTCGAGCCCGACCTGCCGACGCGCCTGAACGACGGCCGCTGCGATCCGTTCGGCGCGTTCGTGTTCGGCATGAAGGACGAAGGCGGCGAGCCGCCGCGCGCGCTCGGCGGGTTTTACCGGCTCGGTCCGGACCTGACGCTCGGGCGGCTCGCATTGCCGCCGGCCGCGATCGCGAACAGCATCGCGTTCTCGCCGGACGGCGCGCGGATGTACTTCTGCGATTCGCTGGTGCGCGAGATTTTCGTCTGCGATTACCGCGCGGGCGGCGACGTGGCGAACGTGCGACCGTTCGCACGGCTGACCGATGCGGACGGCGATCCGGACGGCTCGACCGTCGATTGCGATGGCGGCCTGTGGAACGCGCAGTGGGGCGGGCGGCGCGTGGTGCGTTACGGGCCGGACGGTGTCGAGACCGCGCGCGTGACGGTGCCGACCGCGCAGCCGAGCTGCGTGACGCTCGACGGCGACGGCCGACTGTATGTGACGAGCGCGCGCGCCGGCCTGAGCGACGACGCGCTCGCGCACGACGCGCACGCGGGCGGCGTGTTCGTCGCGGCGACGCGGCATGCGGGCGCGCCGACCGCGCGCTTTGCGGGGAAGCCGGCCGGCTGAGCGGGCGATGCGGGCGGCTGGCGCGGCCGCCGTCCGCGCGCCGAAGCGGCCCTTGTGCGGATCGCTGCCCGCGAACGCGATCATGATCTCCGCATTGCCGTGCGCGAACCGCGCACGCTCCTCCTCATCACGTAAACCACACGCGCCACGCCGCGCCATGCACCTGTTCGGGCACGTTTAGGGGTTTGTCCCGAGACGTTTCCATTCCGCTTTACATATCAGGTTACCTGATAGTAAATTGATGGCGAGTCGCGCAGGGCGGCACTGTCATTGGAGAACGAAGATGAATTACGAAGGTCGCTGGAGTACGGTGAAGGTTGCAGTCGAGGGCGGGATCGCATGGGTCACGCTGAACCGCCCGGACAAGCGCAACGCGATGAGCCCGACGCTGAACGCGGAGATGATCGACGTGCTGGAGGCGGTCGAGCTCGACGCCGAGGCGCAGGTGCTCGTGCTGACCGGCGAAGGCGATGCGTGGACGGCCGGGATGGACCTGAAGGAGTATTTCCGCGAAGTCGACGCGGGCCCCGAGATCCTGCAGGAAAAGATCCGCCGCGACGCGAGCCGCTGGCAATGGCAGTTGCTGCGCATGTACGCGAAGCCGACCATCGCGATGGTCAACGGCTGGTGCTTCGGCGGCGGCTTCTCGCCGCTCGTCGCGTGCGATCTCGCGATCGCGGCCGACGAAGCGGTGTTCGGCCTGTCGGAGATCAACTGGGGCATCCCTCCGGGCAACCTCGTCAGCAAGGCGATGGCGGACACGGTCGGGCACCGTCAGGCGCTGTACTACATCATGACCGGCGACACCTTCACGGGCCAGCAGGCCGCGCAGATGGGGCTCGTCAACAAGAGCGTGCCGCGCGCGCAGCTGCGCGACGAAGTGCGCGCGCTCGCCGCGAAGCTGCTCGACAAGAATCCGGTCGTGATCCGCAATGCGAAGCACGGCTTCAAGCGCTGCCGCGAACTGACGTGGGAACAGAACGAGGACTACCTGTACGCGAAGCTCGATCAGGCCAACTATCGCGATCCGGAGGGCGGACGCGAACAGGGGCTCAAGCAGTTCCTCGACGAGAAGAGCATCAAGCCGGGCCTGCAGGCCTACAAGCGCTGACGCGCGGCGCGGCACGCGAACGGACGGAGCGGAGACAGCGAAATGCATGAAGTGAGTTTGTTGATCGACGGCGTGTCGCGCGGCGCGTCGAACGGCGCGACCTTCGACCGGATCGATCCGGCGACGGGGCAGGTGGCCTCGCGCGCCGCGGCGGCGACGCTAGACGATGCGGATGCCGCGGTCGCGGCGGCCGCGCGCGCGTTTCCCGCGTGGGCGGCGCTCGGGCCGACCGAACGTCGGCGGCGGCTGCTGGCGGCGGCTGACCGGATGGACGCGCGCGCCGGCGAATTCATCGAGACCGGCCGCGCGGAAACCGGCGCGATGGCGAACTGGTACGGCTTCAACGTGATGCTCGCCGCGAACATGCTGCGCGAGGCCGCCGCGATGACGACCCAGATCGACGGCGCGGTGATTCCGTCCGACGTGCCGGGCAGCCTCGCGATGGCGGTGCGCCAGCCGTGCGGCGTGGTGCTCGGGATCGCGCCGTGGAACGCGCCGGTGATCCTCGCGACGCGCGCGCTCGCGATGCCGCTCGCGTGCGGCAACACGGTCGTGCTGAAGGCCTCCGAAGGCTGCCCGGGCGTGCACCGGCTGATCGGCAGCGTGCTGCACGACGCGGGGCTCGGCGACGGCGTCGTCAACGTGATCACGCATGCGCCCGAGGATGCGCCCGCGATCGTCGAGCGGCTGATCGCGAACCCGGCCGTGCGGCGCGTGAACTTCACCGGCTCGACGCGCGTGGGCCGGATCGTCGCGACGCTCGCCGCGCAGCACCTGAAGCCTGCGCTGCTCGAACTCGGCGGCAAGGCGCCGGTGCTCGTGCTCGACGATGCGGACCTCGATGCGGCGGTCGACGCGGTCGCGTTCGGCGCGTTCTTCAACCAGGGGCAGATCTGCATGTCGACCGAGCGCGTGATCGTCGACCGGAAGGTCGCCGATGCATTCGTCGACAAGCTCGTCGCAAAGGCGCGCACGCTGAAGGCCGGCAACCCGGCCGCGCCGGGCGTCGTGCTCGGCACGCTGGAAAGCGCGGCGGCCGCGCAGCGCATCGCCGCGCTGGTCGCCGATGCGCGCACGCACGGCGCGGCGCTGCCGCTCGGCTGCGACGTCGACGGCGCGGTGATGCAGCCGACCATCGTCGACGGCGTCACGCGCGAGATGAAGCTCTATACGGACGAATCGTTCGGGCCGGTGGTGACCGTGCAGCGCGTCGACGGCGACGAAGCGGCGCTCGCCGCGGCGAACGACAGCGAATACGGGCTGTCGGCGGCGGTGTTCAGCCGCGACATCGCGCGCGCGATGCAGGTCGCGAAGCGGATCGAGTCGGGCATCTGCCACGTCAACGGCCCGACCGTGCACGACGAGGCGCAGATGCCGTTCGGCGGCGTGAAGGCGAGCGGCTACGGCCGGTTCGGCAGCAAGGCGTCGATCGCCGAATTCACCGACTTGCGCTGGATTACCGTGCAGACCGCGCCGCGCCACTACCCGATCTGAGCGGATCGCCGCCGCGCGGCGACCCGCCCGAAAACGACATAACGCAGTGCCCGCCGGCGCGCACGACCGCGCCGGACGGAACCGAATGGAGACATACCTTGGATGCGGATCCGACCCAACTGCCCGGCCGCGCCGCCGCGCAGCCCGGCCTTGCCGGCTACCGCCCGGTCGCGATCGGTGCGGCGCCGCCCGACATCGCGCAGCGCGACGGCTGCTGGACCCTGCGCGCGTCGACCGCGCTCGGCGCGTATCCGCGCCGGCTGACCGACCGGCTCGTCAGCGGCGCGCAAGCGCATCCGGACCGCTGGCTCGTCGCGCGACGAGGCGCCGACGGCGAGTGGGTCGGCATCGGCTATGCGCAGATGCTCGAACGTGCGCGCGCGATCGGCCAGGCACTGCTCGATCGCGGCCTGTCGGTCGAGCGGCCGGTCGCGATTCTGTCGGGCAACGACCTCGAACATCTGCAGCTCGCGTTCGGCGCGATGTGGGCCGGCATCCCGTACGCGCCGCTGTCGCCGGCGTATTCGCTCGTGTCGAGCGATTACGGCAAGCTGCGCCACGCGCTGGCGCTGCTGACGCCCGGGCTGGTGTTTGCCGCGGACGGCGGCGCGTTTCGCGCGGCGCTCGATGCGGCGGTGCCGGCCGACGTCGAGCGCGTGGTCGTGTCGGCGCCGGACGGGATGCGCGGCGTCACGCGCTTCGCGGCGCTGCTCGACACGGCGCCGCGCAACGTCGACGCCGCGCACGACGCGATCGGCGGCGACACGATCGCGAAATTCCTGTTCACGTCCGGGTCGACGCGGCTGCCGAAAGCGGTGCCGACCACCCACCGGATGCTGTGCAGCAACCAGCAGATGCTGCTCGAAACGTTTCCGCAGTTCGGCAGCGAGCCGCCGGTGCTGGTCGACTGGCTGCCGTGGAACCATACGTTCGGCGGCAGCCACAACGTCGGCATCGCGCTGTACAACGGCGGCACGCTGTACATCGACGACGGCAAGCCGGTCGCCGGCAGGTTCGACGAGACGCTGCGCAACCTGCGCGAGATCGCGCCGACGGTGTACTTCAACGTGCCGAAAGGCTGGGAGGAACTGACCGCCGCGCTCGAAACCGACGCTGCGCTGCGCGCGACCTTCTTCTCGCGCGTGAAGATGTACTTCTTCGCGGGCGCGGGGCTGTCGCAGGCCGCGTGGGACCGGCTCGACCGCGTGACGCTCGCGCACTGCGGCGAGCGCATCCGGATCATGGCGGGCCTCGGCATGACCGAGGCCGCGCCGTCCTGCCTGTTCACGACCGGGCCGATGTCGGGCGCGGGCTATATCGGGCTGCCCGCGCCGGGCTGCGAGACGAAGCTGGTGCCGGTCGACGGCAAGCTCGAGGCGCGCTTTCGCGGGCCGAACGTGATGGCCGGCTACTGGCGCGCGAGCGGCGACGATGCGCGCGACGTGTTCGACGACGAAGGCTACTACCGCAGCGGCGACGCGGTGCGCTTCGTCGACCCGCAGCGTCCGGAGCTCGGGCTGATGTTCGACGGCCGCATCGCGGAGGATTTCAAGCTGTCGTCGGGGACCTTCGTCAGCGTCGGGCCGATGCGCGCGCGGATCGTGTCGAGCGGTGCGCCCTACGTGCAGGACGCGGTCGTGACGGGGATGAACCGCGACGACGTCGGCGTGATGATCTTCCCGCGCGTCGACGAGTGCCGCCGCCTCGCGGGCGCGGGGCCGGACGCCGACGCGCGTACCGTGCTGCAGGCGCCGGCCGTGCGCGCGTTCTTCGCCGACCTGCTGGCGCGGCTGAACCGCGAAGCGACCGGCAGCGCGACCTTCGTCACGCGGCTGTGCCTGCTCGACACGCCGCCGTCGCTCGATCTCGGCGAGGTGACCGACAAGGGCTCGATCAACCAGCGCGCGGTGCTGGGCCACCGTGCCGCGCTGGTCGACGCGATGTATGCGGCCGATGCGGCCGATGCGGGCGTGATCGTCGCAGCCTCGCGCGGCGCATGAGGCGGGCCATGACGACCGGATATTCCGCGCCGCTGCGCGACATGCAGTTCGTGATCGACGAATGGCTCGACGCACCGGCGCTGTGGCGTCGCGTGCCCGCCTGGGCCGACCTCGATGCGTCGATGGCAAGTCAGGTGCTCGACGAGGCCGCGCGCTTCGTGAGCGGGCGCATCGCGCCGCTCGACGCGCACGGCGACCTCGAAGGCTGCCGGTTCGACGGCGGCGACGTGACGACGCCGACCGGGTTTCGCGACGCCTACCGCGACTATGTCGACGCCGGCTGGCCGACGCTCGCGCTCGATCCGGACTGCGGCGGGCAGGGCCTGCCCCACCTGTTCGACGTCGCGCTGCAGGAGATGCTGGCCGCGGCGAATCATGCATGGCTGATGTCGCCGGGCCTCACGCACGGGGCGGTGGCGTGCCTGCGCGAGCACGGTTCGGAGCGGCTCAGGCGCGAGCTGCTGCCGAAGATCGCGAGCGGCGAATGGCTGACGACGATGTGCCTGACCGAGCCGCAGGCCGGCAGCGATCTCGGGCTGCTGCGCACGCAGGCCGTGCCCGATCCGGCCGCCGGCGGCTACCGGATCAGCGGCAGCAAGCTGTTCGTCACCGGAGGCGAGCACGACCTGACCGACAACATCGTGCATCTGGTGCTCGCACGACTGCCTGACGCGCCTCCGGGCACCCGCGGCCTGTCGCTGTTCGTCGTGCCGAAGTGGCACGACGGCCCGGCGGGGCCGGTGCGCAATGGCGTCCGGTGCGACGGCATCGAGAAGAAGATGGGGTTGAAGGCGAGCCCGACCTGCGCGATGCGCTTCGATGCGGCGCTCGGCTGGCTCGTCGGCGAACCGCATCGCGGGCTGGCGTCGATGTTCGTGATGATGAATGCTGCGCGCCTGCAGGTCGCGATGCAGGGCATCGGGCATGCGCAGCGCGCTTGGCAGGCCGCGTCGGCGTATGCGCGCGAACGCATGCAGGGGCGTGCCGCCGGCGGGGCGGCGCCGATCGCTTCGCACCCGGCGATCCGGCGCATCCTGTGCGACGCCCGCGCCATCGTCGAAGGGGAGCGCGCAATCGGCTACTGGATCGCGCACTGGCTCGATGTCGCCGCGCACGACCCGGACGCGTCCACGCGGCAGGCGGCGTCAAGGATGGCCTCGCTGCTCACGCCGATCGCGAAGGCCTTTTTCACCGCGAACGGGTTCGCGACCGCGTCGAATGCGCTGCAGGTGTTCGGCGGCTACGGCTATATCCACGAATACGGCATCGAGCAGACGGTGCGCGATTGTCGCGTGTCGATGCTTTACGAAGGGACCAACGAGATCCAGGCGATCGACCTGCTGGTGCGCAAGGTGCTGGGCGATCGCGGCGACGTGCTGCGCATGCTGCTCGATACGTTGCGCGCGGAGGCGGCGCGCTGCACGGCCGCCGCCGCGCCGGGCGTGGCGCAGGCGGGCGCGCGGCTTGCCGCGCTGTGCGCGGACGTCGAGCGCGCAACGGCCGACGTGATGCGCGCGAGCGCGGCCGACCCGGAGCTGCCGTATCGCGTCGCGGACGACTATCTCGCGATGCTCGGATGGCTGCTGCTCGCGTTCGCGTGGGCGCGTACGCTGCGGATCGTCGGCGCCACCGCCGACGACGATCCGTTTCGCGCAGACAAGCGCGCGACGGGCGCGTATTTCTTCGACTATCCGTTCGCGGCGTTTGCGCATCGGCGCACGCTCGTCGACGCCGGGTGCCGCGCCCCGTTGCCGGCCGCGGCGGCTTGAGCGCGTTCGCGCACGAAGCCGGGAATGGTGTCCGGCGCGCGTTCGCGCGCGCGGATGCCGGTCGCGGCGGGACGCGAGCGGCTGAGCGCATTTTTCGTCGGAACGCATGAGGCAAGGGCGCCATACCGCCGTAGAGCGGCGGCATGGCGCGCGGCCGGCGCGGGCGCGTTCGCCGTGCGCGCCGCGTAAGGTAAGATGGCCCGCGATATCTCTACCGACACCTTCATGAGTTCGACACCCGTCAAACCGGCCCGCGCGAAGCGCGCTGCCCGACCCGCCGAAGCGAAGCCGCCGGTGCGCGCGACGCTGCGCCTGACCTACCTGATCGGCAATCTCGAACGGCTGCTGCGCCGCCAGATGAGCGACGCGCTCGCGCCGCTCGGCGTGACGCTCGCGCAATACACGGCGCTGTCCGTGCTCGAGGCGCGCGGGGCGCTGTCCAACGCGCAGCTCGCGGTGCGCTCGTTCATCACGCCGCAATCCGCGAACGAGGTGATGGTCGCGATGGCGGCCCGCGGCTTCGTGACGCGCGAGGCCGATCCGAATCATGGCCGCGTGATCCTGCTGCGGCTGACCGACGAAGGCTCGGCGATCCTGCGGGAATGCGAACGCGTGCTGCGGCCGCTCGAGCGCCGCATGCTCGGCGACGGCCTGGCCGCCGACGACGTCGCGCAGGTCCAGCACACGCTGGAACTGTTCGTGCGCAACCTGCGCGACTGAACCTTTCGCTGCCTTCCGCTTTCTTCACGGCCTTGCCTGACCGGCTGCCGCGCGCGTTGCGGGTTAACACCGGCGCTTGCCGCCCTTGAAATATCAGGTTTCCTGTTATTAAATCGTCCCGGTCGTCCCGCACGGGATGACGGTCCGCACGTTCCACCGGTCGCGCGGATTTTATTTCGGACAATGAATCAGGTAGCCTGATAAATAACGGTTCACGATCCGATCACGAAAAAAGATGCCGCGCATGCGTTCCCGCCTGGCGCGCCACTCAAGGTCTGGAGACGAAATGGATACATCCGTTGCCGCAAGGCCGTCCGTCGCGACGACGCTCGGTCTGTGTTTCGCGATCGCGCTGCTCGAAGGGCTCGATCTGCAGTCGGTCGGCGTGGCCGCGCTGCGCATGGCCCATGAATTCGGGTTGACCGTATCGCAGATGGGGCTCGCGTTCAGCGCAGGCACGTTCGGCCTGCTGCCGGGCGCGATGCTCGGCGGCTGGCTGGCCGACCGGGTCGGCCGCAAGCACGTGCTGATCGCATCGGTCTGCCTGTTCGGGCTGCTGTCGATCGCGACCGCGCAGGTGTCGAGCTTCGCGATGCTGGTCGTCGTGCGCGCGCTGACCGGCCTCGGGCTCGGCGGCGCGATGCCGAACCTGATCGCATTGTCTTCCGAAGCCGTCGATGCCCGCTCGCGCGGCAGCGCGGTCGCGGTGATGTACTGCGGCATTCCGTTCGGCGGCATGATCGCGTCGGTGATCGGCGTGCTGCTGGCCGGCGACGCCGAATGGCGGCACATCTTCTACGTCGGCGGCGTGGGCCCGCTGCTGCTCGCGCCGCTGTTGCTCGCGCTGCTGCCGGAATCGCGCGCGTTCCTCGACGTCAGCGCGTCGGGCGGCGCGCGCCTGGGCGTGGCGCAGACGCTGTTCGGCGGCACGCGCACGGGCACCACGCTCGCGCTCTGGCTCAGCTACTTCTGCACGCTGATCGTGCTGTATTTCCTGTTGAACTGGCTGCCGTCGCTGATGGCCGCGAAGGGGCTGGCGCGCAGCCAGGCCGGCATCGTGCAGATCTTTTTCAATATCGGCAGCGGGCTCGGCGTGCTAGGCATCGGCATGTCGATGGACCGGATCCGGCCGTCGCGCGTGGTCGGCGGCATGTACGCGGGGATCGTGCTGTCGCTCGCCGCGCTCGCGATCGCGCCGGGGCTCGTGTGGCTGTCGGCGGCCGCGTTCGCGGCCGGGATGTTCGTCGTCGGCGGGCAGTCGGTGCTGTATGCGCTCGCCGCGATGTATTACCCGACCGCGATGCGCGGCACCGGCGTCGGCTCCGCGGTGGCGGTCGGCCGGCTCGGCTCCGTGGTCGGGCCGCTCGCCGCCGCGCAGCTGCTCGCGACGGGCCGCAGCGGGTCGGCCGTGATCGGCGCGAGCATCCCGGTGACGCTGGTCGCCGCCGTCGCCGCGCTGGTGCTGATCCGGCGGCCGCAGGCCCGCGACTGAATTTCCCGCGGTTCAACCCGAGCGCCGTCAGAGCGCGATATCGACGCAGGTCTGGAGACATCTACCATGAAGCACACCAAAGCCTTGCTGGCGGCCGGCGCATGTGCGCTCGCCGCGACCGGCGCGCACGCGCAGTCCAGCGTGACGCTGTACGGGATCATCGACACCGGCGTCGAATTCGTGTCGCACGCGAACGCGGCCGGCGACCACGTGGTGCGCATGCCGGGCGTGACGGGCGAACTGCCGTCGCGCTGGGGGCTGCGCGGCGCCGAGGATCTCGGCGGCGGTTATCAGGCGGTCTTCACGCTCGAGAGCGGCTTCAACGTGCGCGGCGGCGATCTCGGGCAGGGCGGCCGGCTGTTCGGGCGGCAGGCCTTCGTCGGGCTGAAGGGCGGCTTCGGCACGCTCGCGTTCGGCCGCCAGTACACGATGACCTATCTCGCGCTGCAGGGCGCCGACATCATCGGTCCCGACATCTACGGGCTCGGCTCGTTCGATGCGTATGTGCCCAACGGCCGCGCCGACAACGCGGTGACCTACGTCGGCAGCTATCGCGGCGTGACGTTCGGCGCCGCGTATTCGTTCGGCCGCGACGGCGCGGGCACCGGCAACTCGCCCGGGCAGGGCACCTGCGCGGGGCAGGTGCCGGGCGATGCGGTGCAGTGCCGCAACTGGTCGGTGATGCTCAAGTACGACAGCGCGTATTTCGGTGCGGCGGCGTCCTACGAGGAACAGCGCGGCGGCACTGGCGCGGCCGCGAACTTCTTCGACGGCGTCGCGCCGGTCGCCTTCACGAACAGCGGCGGCAAGGATGCGCGCGTGCACGTGAGCGCGTATGCGCAGGCAGCGGGCGCGCGCATCGGCGCGGGCTGGATGGGCCGGCGCGTGTCGACCGGTTCGCCGGCCGCGGCCGGTGCGCGTTCGGACATCTTCTTCGCCGGTGCGTCGTATGCGGTCAAGCCCGACTTCATCGTCGACGGCGAAGGCTACCGCGTCGTCAACAGCGCGCACGACACGCGCGCGACGATGGCCACGCTGCGCGCGACCTATCTGCTGAGCAAGCGCACGGCCGTCTACGCGCAATCGTCGTATCTGTGGAACAGCGCACATGCGCGCTACGCGGTCAGCGGCGGCGGTGCCGGCACGACGCCCGGCGAAGGGATGGGGCAGCTCGGCGCGATGGTCGGCGTGCGGCACATGTTCTGATCCGGCAGTCTGACGAACGGGAGCAATCTTGGACGCAAAATTGGCATTCCTCTGCGTCGCGCCACTGTCGGCCGCGATGCTTGCCGGCTGCGGCGGCGACGATACGGTCGGCGCCACGCCGACGCACCTGAGCGCCGCGACGCCGGCCGCGATGACCCAGACCTGCGACGCGCTCGCCGCGAAGCTCGCGTATCCGGATACGTCGTTCACGACGGTGACGACGGCGGCCGCCGGCGCGCTGACGGTGGCCGGCAAGCCGATCGCCGAGCACTGCGTGATCGAAGGCCGGATGAACGAGCGCGTGAGTCCGGTGGACGGCAACACCTATGCGATCGGTTTCGAGATGCGCCTGCCGAAAGCGTGGAACGGCCGCTTCTTCTACCAGGCGAACGGCGGGCTCGACGGCAACGTCGTCACGGCAACCGGCGAGATCGGCGGCGGCGGCCCGCTGACCGACGCGCTGAACATGGGCTTCGCGGTGATCAGTTCCGATTCCGGGCACAGTGCCGCGCAGAATCCGCTGTTCGGCGTCGATCCGCAGGCGCGGCTCGACTATGGCTACCACGCAGTCGATGCGCTCACGCCGATGGCGAAGCAAGTGATCCGGCTCGCGTACGGCAAGGCGCCCGATCGCAGCTATTTCGGCGGCTGTTCGAACGGCGGCCGTCACGCGATGGTCACGGCGGTGCGCAACCCGGGCGACTACGACGGCATCATCGCCGGCGATCCGGGCTTTCACTTGCCGAAGGCGGCCATCGGCGAGATGTATGGCGCGCAGCAGTTCGCGAAGATCGCGTCGGCGACCGGATCGAACGGCTTGCCGGATATTCGCAGCGGCTTCACCGATGCGGAGCGGCAGTTCGTCGGCGCGCGGATTCTCGACAAGTGCGATGCGCTCGACGGCGCGGCCGACGGCATGGTGCAGGACGTCGCCGCATGCCAGGCGCACTTCAGCATCGACGCGGACATCCCGACCTGCGCGAACGGCACGCGCACGGGGTCGTGCCTGACCGCCGCGCAGAAAACCGCGCTCGGCAACGTGTTCGCGGGCGCGCGCAACAGCGCGGGCACGGCGCTCTATGCGAGCTTTCCGTACGACCCGGGCGTGGCCGGCAGCGGCTGGGCTGCATGGAAGCAGTCGAATTCGGTCACGCTCGATCCGGCCGCGATGGCGTTCACCTTCATGACGCCGCCGAAAACCGCCGCGACGCTCGCGAACCTCGCCGGCTTCGCGCTCGGCTTCGACATGGACAACGATGCGCCGGCGATCTTCGCGACGAACGGCGTGTACACGCAATCCGCGTGGTCGTTCATGACGCCGCCCGACGAGACCGACCTGTCCGCGCTGAAGTCGCGCGGCGCGAAGCTGCTCGTCTATCACGGCACCGGCGATCCGGTGTTCTCGTTCGACGACACGCGCGACTGGTACGCCCGGCTCGCGCAGGCGAACGGCGGCGACGCAACGGATTTCGCGCGTTTCTATCCGGTGCCCGGCATGAATCACTGCTCGGGCGGCCCGGCGGCCGACCAGTTCGACTTGCTGACGCCGCTCGTCGCGTGGGTCGAGCAGGGACAGGCGCCCGCCGCGATCGTCGCTACCGCGCGCGATGCGACGAGTGCGGCGCCGAACGCGGACGTGCCCGCGTCGTGGGGCGCGGGACGCACGCGGCCGCTGTGCCCGTATCCGCAGGTCGCGCGCTACAGCGGTTCGGGCGACCTCGATTCGGCAGCGAACTTCAGTTGCCGCTGACGTAGCCGTCGATGGGAGACGGCCGGCGCATGCGATCGTGCGCCGGCCGTTTCACTGCCGCATGCGCTCATTCGCCGGAGTCGACCGGCACCTCGAGCCCGACCTTCACGCGGCTCATGCTCACCAGCGTCTTGAAGCGCTTCACGTTGTTGTTCGCGAAGAACAGCTCGCGCGTGAGCGCGTTGTACTGATCCATGTTGCGCACGGCCAGGATCAGCACGAAGTCCCATTCGCCGGTCACGTAGTAGCACTGCTGGATCTGCGGGCAGCGTTCGAAGGTTCGCTTCATCGCGTCGAGCTGGTCGATCTGCTCGCTCTCGACCTCGACGTTCACGACGATCGTCAGCGGATGATCGACCTTCTCCGGCGCGACGACGGCCGTATAGCGCTCGATCACGCCGTCTTCCGCGAGCCGTCGCAGGCGGCGGTTCACCGCGGCGGTCGACAGATTGACGCGCGCGCCGAGTTCGTTCTGCGGCGTCTGCGCGTCGCGCTGGACTTCCATCAGCAGCTTGCGATCGAACGCATCGAGTGGGGTAGGCATGATGGCGCGGCGACCTCGAAAGAATGAGAAATTTTTGCGTCCGGCACGCCGATTTGGCGATTTTATTGACCGACCTGCGCAATATTATTTTTCGGACCGACGGCGAGCGCAACCCGTACGCGCCCGCACCGCATCCACCGCCGGGCCGCGCGCGCGGCCTTTTACCGGAGCCCCATCCCGCCATGCTGATCGCCAATCCGCGCGCGTCGCGCACCGCCTATCCCGACACGCTGCGCCGCATCATGAACATTGCCGCGGCCGATGAAAGCGGCGCGTGGCTGTCGCACTGGCCGCTCGTCGGCGCCGCGCGCACGCCGCTGCGCGACCTGCCCGACCTCGCCGCGCGGCTCGGCGTCGCGAGTGTGCGCGTGAAGGACGAGGCATGCCGCTCGCCGCTCGGCAGCTTCAAGGCGCTTGGTGCACCGATTGCGCTGATGCGGCTCGTGAAGCGGCTGCGGCGCAGCGAGGATCTCGACCCGCAAGGGTTGATCACGGGCCGTTACGCGGCGTCGCTGGCCGACCTCACGGTGATCAGCGCGACCGACGGTAATCACGGTCGCGCGCTGGCCGCCGCCGCGCGCGCGATCGGCTGCCGCTGCGTGATCGTGCTGCACGCGCACGTCGATGCGGAGCGCGAGCGCGCGATCGCCGCCTACGGCGCGCGGATCGTGCGGATCGCCGGCAATTACGACGAATCGGTCGTGCACGCCGCGCAGCTCGCGGACGCGAACGGCTGGCACGTGGTGTCGGATACGTCGTACGACGGCTACGAGGCGATTCCGCGCGACGTGATGCAGGGCTACGGGGTCATCGCGGCCGAAGCGCTCGCGCAACAGCGGGCGGACGACGACGGCCGGCCGTTTACGCACGTGTTCCTGCAGGGCGGCGTGGGCGGACTCGCGGCCGGCGTCGCGAGCTATCTGTGGGAGCGCGACGGCGCACGGCGGCCGCACTTCATCGTCGTCGAGCCGCGCCAGGCCGACTGCCTGTACCAGAGCGCGCTCGCGGGGCATGCGTCGAAGGCGACCGGCAGCGTCGATTCGGTGATGGCCGGGCTCGCGTGCGGCGAGGCATCGCCGCTCGCATGGGATTTCCTCGAGCCGTGCATCGACCACTTCATGCTGATCGACGACGACGACGCGGTGCACGCGATGCGCGACCTCGCGGCCGGCAGCGAGCGCGACGTGCCGTTCGTGTCCGGCGAATCGGGCGCGGCCGGCATCGCGGGGCTGGCCGTGCTGATGCGGGACCCGGCGCGCGCGCGGCAGGTCGGGCTCGACGCGCATTCGCGCGTGCTCGCGATCAACACGGAAGGCGCGACCGCGCCGTCCGTCTACCGGCAGTGCGTCGGCGACACGGCCGATGCGGTGCTGGCGCGGCAGCGCGACTGGCTGAACCGGGCGGCCGCGACGGCCTGAACGAACCGAACGACATGACGACCGACGAGGCAGGCACGATGGACGCAACGGAAGAAACCACGCTGCAAGGGCGGCTGACAACCTGGCGGCGGCATCTGCACCAGCATCCGGAGACGGGTTTCGAGGAAGTGAACACGTCCGACTACGTCGCGCGCATCCTGACGACGCTCGGGCTCGACGTGCATCGCGGCATCGGCGGCACGGGCCTCGTCGCGAACCTGACGACCGGCACCGGCACGCGCGCGATCGGCATCCGCGCGGACATGGATGCGCTGAACATCGCCGAGCACGCGCCGGGCCGCGACTACGCGTCGCGCACGCCGGGCAAGATGCACGCGTGCGGGCACGACGGCCACATGTCGATGGTGCTGGGCGCCGCGCAGCTGCTGGCCGAGCGCCGGGACTTCGACGGCACGGTGCGCTTCATCTTCCAGCCGGCCGAGGAACACGGCCGCGGCGCGAAGGCGATGATGGCCGACGGCCTGTTCGAGCGTTTTCCGGTGGACGCGATCTTCGGCGCGCACAACATGCCGGGCATGCGCGCCGGCACGTTCTCGACGCGCGCGGGCGGCATCATGGCGAGCGAGGACAACTTCACGATCCGGATCGACGGGCGCGGCACGCATGCGGCGCGGCCGCAGATGGGCATCGATCCGATCGTGATCGGCGCGCAGGTCGTGCTCGCGCTGCAGACGATCGTGTCGCGCAATCTCGACCCGGGCGCGCAGGCGGTGATCTCGTGCACCGAATTCATCACGGACGGGCTGCGCAACGTGATCCCGTCGACGGTGACGATCAAGGGCGACACGCGCAGCTATTCGCGCGACGTGCAGGCGCTGCTGGAAACGCGCATGCGCGAGATCGCCGAAGGGATCTGCCGCACGCATGGCGCGACGTGCACGTTCGAGTACACGCACGAATTCGCGCCGACGGTGAATTCGCCGGAATGGGTCGGCACGGCCGTGCAGGCCGCGACGCGAGTCGCCGGCGCCGACGCGGTGAACGCCGACGTGCAGCCGATGATGATTTCGGAAGACTTCGGCGCGTTCCTGCAGGCCGTGCCCGGCAATTTCGTGTTCATCGGCAACGGCGAAGCGGCCGGGCGCGGCGGCGTGCCGCTGCATAACGCGACCTACGATTTCAACGACGACATCCTGGCGGTCGGTGCGCGGTATTTCGCGGAAGTGGCGCGGCTCGCGCTGCGCGCGGCGTAAGCGCCGCGTTCCGGGGCGCCGCGCGCGGGCGCGGCAGGGCCGTCACGCTTCGGCCGTGCGCTGGCCGGGCGCGTCGGCCGTGCCCGTGGTTTTGTGCAGGATCGCCAGCACTTCGCGCGCAGTGTTCTCCGAATGGCTGCGCAGGATCTGCGGCAGCGCCGCGCGGCCGGGATCGGCGAGCGCGGCCATGATCGCGTCGTGCTCGTGCAGCGATTCGGCCCAGCGCAGCGTGTCCGCGTTCGCCGCGCCGCGCGCACGGTGCACCTTCGACATCAGCGACGCATAGATGCCCGACAGCACCGGATTGCCGGCCGCGTCGACGATCATCTGGTGAATCTGCTGGTTCAGCCGGAAATACTCGATGCGCTTGCCGGCTTCGTGGCACTCGACCATCCGCCGGTGCTTCGCCTGCAGCGCGGCAAGCGTCGCCGCGCCGAGCCGCTGCCGCAGCAGTTCGCCGGCCATCGCCTCGAGGCCGTGCAGCAGCTCGAACGTCGCGGCCAGATCGTCGAGGTCGATCGACGCGACGCGATAACCGATGTACTGGCGGTGCGTGACCGCCCCTTCCGCGACGAGCACCTTGAGCGCTTCGCGCAGCGGCGTCTTCGACACGTCGAATGCGAGGCTGAGTTCCTTTTCGTCGATCCGCGCGCCGGGCGGCAGTTCGCCCTCGTCGATCATCACGCGCAGGCGCGCGGCGATCTCGGCGGCCATGCCGCGCGTGCGCAGAAGCAGGGGATTGCGGGGTGTCTGGCTCATGGTGGTGCAAGCTTATCACGATCACGGTGCAGCCAGCTGTGTCGATATCGTAAACATAATTCCAATAAAACCAATCGTTTACACCATGTGTAATTATAAATTTCTAATCCTATACTCGGCTCAACGTTGCGCGACGTCCCGACCATCCTCGTTCAATCCTGGAGTCCGTCCATGTCTTCAACCTCCGGTGTCGCCGCCCTGACGGTCGGCAAGTCCGCCGTCCGCTGGAAGATATTCGTCGTGATGCTGAGCCTGATCGCGATCAACTACGTCGATCGCGCGTCGCTGTCCGTCGCCATGCCGTACATCTCGCAGGAGTTCGACATCGGGCCTGCGATGGAGGGTCTGATCCTCAGTTCGTTCTTCTGGACCTACGCGGTGATGCAGATCCCGGGCGGGATGCTGGCCGACCGCTTCAAGCCGCGCATCGTGATCGCGACGGCGACCGTGTTCTGGGGCTTCTTCCAGGCGATCGCCGCGCTGTGCACGAACGCGCCGGCGTTGCTGCTGACGCGCCTCGGCCTCGGCGCGGCCGAAGCGCCGATCTATCCGGCCGGCGGCAAGCTCAACGCGATCTGGATGACGCAGACGGAACGCGGCCGCGGCGCGACGCTGCTCGACGGCGGCGCGCCGCTCGGCGCGGCACTGGGCGCGGTGCTGATCGCCGGGTTGATCGCGCTGCTCGGCTCGTGGCGCCTCGCGTTCGCGGTGGCCGGCGTCGGCACGGTGCTCGCGGGCCTGCTCGCGTGGTGGTACATCCGCAATACGCCGCGCGAACATCCGGGCGTCAACGACCTGGAAGCCGAGTACATCGAGGCGTCGCACGCGAGCGACCTCGCCGCCGAGCCGGCGCACGCGTCGGGCCGTTCGCGCGATTTCTTCCGGTACCGCTCGGTGTGGTGCATGTTCTTCGGCTGGATGTGCTTCAACAGCGTGTTCTACGGGCTGCTCACGTGGATGCCGAACTACCTGCACAAGGTGCACGGCTTCGACATCAAGCAGATGGGCGGGTCGAGCTTCATCATCTTTTTCAGCGGCTTCGTCGGCGAACTGCTCGGCGGCTGGATCGCCGACAAGTGGAAGGCCGCGGGCGGCCGCCCGAACGTCGTGATGCGCACGCTGTTCGGCATCGCCGCGCTGGTCGCCACCGTGTCGATCTTCTCGGTCGCGTATGTGAAGAACCCCGTCGTGGTCGTCGCGCTGCTGTCGTCGACGCTGTTCTTCCTGCGCTGGTGCGGGCTGTACTGGTGCATTCCGTCGTCGCTCGGCACGCGCGACAAGATCGGCTTCCTCGGCGGCTTCATGAATCTCGGCGGCAACATCGGCGGCGTCACGGTGCCGATCGTCGTCGGCGCGATCGTGCAGTTCACCGGTTCCTACTTCCTCGCGCTGATGGTGTTCGCGGCGGCCGGCGTCGGCCTGCTCGCATGCTCCAGCGCGATCGACTACGAAAACAAGCTCCCGGTCTGACCGACCGTTTCACTGGTAGAGAGAAAACCCATGAAGAAACGTACCCTGCTCGGCATGCTCACGCCGTCCTCGAATACTTCGCTCGAACCGCTGACGAGTGCGATGGTCTCCGGCCTGCCGGGCGTGTCCGCGCATTTCGCGCGCTTTCCGGTCACCGAGATCTCGCTGACGGGCGAGGCGCTCGGCCAGTTCGACGACGACAAGATCATCCAGGCCGCGATGCTGCTCGCCGATGCGAAGGTCGACGTGATCGCGTGGAACGGCACGTCGTCGGGCTGGCTCGGCTTCGAGGCCGACGAGCGGCTGTGCCGGCGGATCACCGAGGCGACCGGCATTCCGGCCACGACTTCCGTGCTCGCGCTCAACGAGATCCTGCAGAAGTCGAACGCGCACGAGTTCGGCCTCGTCACGCCGTATCTCGACGACGTGCAGACGAAGATCGTCGACAACTACCGTCGTTCGGGCTTCGACTGCATCGCCGAGCGCCACCTGAACCTGAAGGTCAATTTCTCGTTCTCCGAAGTCACCGGCGACGAGATCGGCAACATGGTGCGCGAAGTCGCGGCGGCCGGCCCGCGCGCGATCTCGATCTTCTGCACGAACCTGAACGCCGCGCATCTCGTGCCGGCGCTCGAGGAAGAGACCGGCATTCCGATCTACGACACGATCTCGACCGTCGTGTGGAAATCGCTGCAGCTTGCCGACTACGACACGCGGCAGGTGAAGGGCTGGGGACGTCTGTTCAGCGAAGTGATCTAGGACGCGCCATGTCGAACGATCTCGATTTCGTGATCCGTCGCGCGGACGTCGTGACCGCGTCGGACCGCTTCTCGTGCGACATCGGCATCCGCGCCGGGCGCGTGGCGATGCTCGGCCACGGCCTGCCGCGCGCGCCGCGCGAGCTCGACGCGACCGGGATGCTGGTGATGCCGGGCGGCGTCGATGCGCACTGCCACCTCGACCAGCCGATGCCGGACGGGCTGCGCATGGCCGACGACTTCCTGTCCGGTACGCGCTCGGCGCTGTGCGGCGGCACGACGACCGTGATCCCGTTCGCCGCGCAGGCGAAGGGCCAGTCGCTGCAGGCGGCCGTCGACGACTATCACCGGCGCGCGCAAGGGCGCGCATTGATCGACTACGGCTTTCACCTGATCGTCGCCGATCCGACGCCGCAGGTGCTGGCCGAGGAACTGCCGCGGCTGATCGCGAACGGCTACACGTCGTTCAAGGTGTACATGACCTACGACGACCTGAAGCTGAACGACCGGCAGATGCTCGACGTGCTGTCGGTGGCGCGTGCGCACGGCGCGCTCGTGATGGTGCATGCGGAGAACTCGGACTGCATCGGCTGGCTGACCGAGCGGCTGCTCGGCGACGGACACGTCGCGCCGCACTTCCACGCGCACGCGCGGCCCGCGGTGGTCGAGCGCGAGGCGACGCATCGCGCGATCGCGTTCGCGGAGCTCGTCGACGTGCCGATCCTGATCGTGCACGTGTCGGGCGCCGAGGCGATCGAGCAGATCCGCTGGGGACAGTCGCGCGGGCTGCCGATCCTCGCGGAAACGTGCCCGCAATACCTGTATCTGACGGCCGCCGATCTCGGCCACCCCGGCGATGACGGTTACGAAGGCGCGAAGTGCGTCTGCAGTCCGCCGCCGCGCGATCCGGCGAACCAGCAGGCGGTGTGGAAGGCGTTGCAGCAGGGCGTGTTCTCGGTGTTCTCGTCCGATCACGCGCCGTTCAACTACGACGATCCGTGCGGCAAGCATCCGGGCGGTCAGCGCGTGTCGTTCGACCATATCCCGAACGGTATTCCGGGCCTCGAAACGCGGCTGCCGCTGCTGTTCGACGGCGTGCGCAAAGGGCGCCTGTCGCTGCACCAGTTCGTCGAGCTGACGTCGCTGCGGCCCGCGAAGCTGTACGGGCTGTATCCGCGCAAGGGGACGATCGCGGTCGGCGCCGATGCCGACATCGTCGTGTGGGATCCGGACCGGCGCGTGCGGATCGCGAATGCGTCGCTGCATCACGCGGTCGACTACACACCGTACGAAGGCGTCGACGTGACGGGCTGGCCGCGCCATTGCCTGTCGCGCGGCGAACTGCTCGTCGAGGACGGCCGGCTGCTCGCGGCCGAGCCGGGGCGCGGGCAATTCCTGCCGGCCGGCAAGCCGTGCCTCGACTGATGGCGGGCGCGCCGCGCGGGCGGCGCGCACCCGTATTCAAAGGAGCAACGATGAGCGTTTCCCACGCAATGCGCGGCCTCGCGGCCGCCGCGATCGTCGCCGGTTCGTGCGCCGGCCCGGCATTGGCGGCCGGCGACGCGCCGCAGGACATGCCGAGCGTCGTGCCCGAATCGGTCGGCGTGGATTCGGCGCCGCTCGTGCGGCTGTCGGCGTGGCTGCGTCGCGAGCGGATGGACGTGCGCAGCCTCGTCGTCGTGAAGGACGGCAGGATCGTGTTCGAGCGCTACGGCGACGGCCTGTCGCGCGACAACAACTACGAGCTGTATTCGGTGACGAAGACGGTCACCGCATTGCTCGCCGGGATCCTCGACGGCGAGGGCAAGCTCGGCCCGTCGACCAAGGTCGCGCCGCTGATCGCGGCCGCGCGGCCCGATCTCGCGGGAGAACTCGCGGACAAGCAGGACATCGAGCTGCGGCACCTGATGTCGATGTCGAGCGGGCTGCGCTACACGACGCGCGAAGGCACCGATCCGCTGTACTACGACGCGCCCGACCGCTTGCGCGTCGCGGTGACGAGCCGGGCGGCGACGGCGCCGGGCGCGCGTTTCGACTATATCGACGTGAATCCGGTGCTGGCCGGCGCGGCCGTGTCGATCGCCGCACGCGAGCGCGAGGACGTGTTCGCGCGCCAGCGGCTGTTCGAACCGCTCGGCTTCGCGCATTACCGCTGGACCGGCGCGGACGGCACGGGCGCGGTGGCGGGCGGCTGGGGGCTGCGGCTGCGGCTGCGCGCGGTCGACATGGCGAAGATCGGCATGCTGCTGCTCGACGAAGGCAAGTGGAACGGCAGGCAGGTCGTGCCCGCGGGCTGGATCCGGCAGATGACGACGCCGTCGCAAGCCGCAGCCGACTACGGGTATTACTGCTGGATCCATCATGTGGTCGAGCAAGGTACGCCCGAGTTTGGCGCAATGGGCTTCAAGGGGCAGTTCATCACGGTGCTGCCCGCGCAGCGCGCGGTCGTCGTGATGACGAGCCTGCTGCCGACCGATGGCGGCCTGCGCGATGCCACGTATCTGAACTTGTATCGGCGCATGGTCGGCGACTACATCCTGCCCGCGCTGACGCCCGCGCAGCCGCCGGTCGAGCGTGCGGCCACGACGCAGGCGCTGCGCGACGAACTGGCGCTCAGCCGGCAGACGCAGGGCGTGCCGGGCACCGCCGCCGCTTTCAACGACGCGCCGGGGATTTGATGAGGATGGCAGAGATGAATGCCCGATCGATGGTCGTGCCGGGTGCGAGTGAGAGTGTGCGTGCGTCGCGTGCCGTGCCCATGATGCGTCGGCTGCTTGCGCGAATGGCGACGCTGCTGATCGGCAGCGGCGCGCTTGCGCCGGCGCTGGCAGCGGCGCAGCCGGCCGACGTGCCGCCGCCGCTGAACGAAACCGGCATCGAAGTCGCCGCGCCGGAGGCGGCCGGTGTCGATTCGCGCAAGCTCGTCGAGCTGTCGCGATGGATACGCGAACAGAAGCTCGACGTCTACAGCCTGCTCGTCGTGAAGGACGGCAAGCTGATCTTCGAGCGCTATGGCGCGCACGCGTCGCGCGATGCGACCTACGAGCTGTATTCGGTCACGAAGGCCGTGACGTCGCTGGTCGCCGGCATCCTGGTCGATCAGCGCGCGGTGCGGCTCGACGAACCGGTCGCGGCGCGGCTCGCCGCATGGCGTCCCGACTTGCGCGACGCGCTCGCGGACAAGCGCGACATCGAACTGAAACACGTGCTGTCGATGTCGAGCGGCCTGCATTACGACTTCAGCCCGAAGGACGATCCGATCTACTACACCGCGCCGGACCGGCTGAAGCTCGCCGCGTCGGCGGCGCCGAAGGTCGCGCCCGGCACCGTATTCGAGTACACCGACGTCAACCCGATTCTCGCGTCGGCGATGCTGAGTGCGGCCGCCGGCGAGCCGGTCGAGCGCTATGCGCAGGCGCGGCTGTTCGAGCCGCTGGGCATGCAGCGCGCAGCCTGGGAACGCGCGGACCGCACGGGGCTCGTATCGGCCGGCTGGGGCTTGCGGCTGCGCGCGATCGACATGGCGAAGATCGGCATGCTGGTGCTCGACGGCGGGCGCTGGCAGGGGCGGCAGGTCGTGCCGCAGGCGTGGATCGCGCAGATGACGTCGCCGCGTGTGTCGCCGCATTTCGGCTATTACTGGTGGATCAACAACATCGTCGAGAGCGAGCCGGAATTCGACGCGATGGGCTTCAAGGGGCAGTTCATCACGGTGCTGCCGAAGCGCAATACGGTGGTCGTGATGACGGGCGTGCTGCCGATCGACGGCGGCCTGCGCGATGCGCAGAACGTGAAGCTGTTCCGCCGGATGGTGAACGGCTACATCCTGCCGGCGCTCGACGGCGGTGCCGACGTGCAGGCGTCGGACGACGCGCAGGCGGCGTTGCGGCAGGAACTCGCGGCGAGTGCGCACGCCGACGGCGTGCCGGGCACGCAGGTCGATCCGACCGATCTGCCGAAGTGAGCGGCGCGGCGGTGCGCATCCGGCCTTCGTCCGGCCCGTATGACCGGCGAGCCGGATGCGCACACGCTCAGGCCAGTTCGCCCAGGCACGCGTCGAACTGCGCGACGAGGCGGTCGACGTCGTCAGCCGTCGTCTGCGGGCACACGAGCATCATGTTGTGGAACGGCGTGATCAGCA
Source organism: Burkholderia pseudomultivorans (assembly GCF_902499075.1). Classification (GTDB taxonomy): domain Bacteria; phylum Pseudomonadota; class Gammaproteobacteria; order Burkholderiales; family Burkholderiaceae; genus Burkholderia; species Burkholderia pseudomultivorans. The sequence goes on from NZ_CABVPP010000005.1 coordinate 132,956, forward strand.
CGCCGCGATTCAGCAGATACAGATGCACGATGTGCTCGAGTTCGCTGTCGAGCTGCGCGCCGGCGATCGTGCCGTTGATCGGCGGCGTCGGCGCGAACTGGAACTCGGTGCGCGCGCCGATGCGCGTCACGCACCACGGCAGCGCGTGTTTCGCGATCGCCTGTTCGAGCCCGGCCGCGAGCCGCGCGGCGAGTTCGAACATGTGCGCGTAGGCCGCGTCGGTCGCGACTTCGGCCAGCGTCGCGCGCATCGCATGCATCGCGAGCATGTTCGCGGTGAGCGTCGTGCCTATCCCCGAATGGCCGGGCGGCGCGTTCAGCTTCGCCTGCTTCGCGCGCTCCGCGAATTCGGCGCTGAATCCGTACACCGCGCACGGCACGCCGCCGGCGATCGGCTTGCCGACCACCAGCATGTCGGGTTCGAGGCCGTGTGCGACCGCATAGCCTCCGGGGCCGCTGCTGATCGTATGCGTCTCGTCGATCACCAGCAGCGTGCCGTAGCGGCGCGTCAGCGCGCGTGCGGCGTCCCAGAAGCCCGGTTCGGGCAGCACCATCCCGATGTTCGTCATCGCGGGTTCCGCGAGCACGCACGCGACGTCGCCGCTCTTCAGCGCCGCTTCGAGCGCCGCGAGATCGTTGAACTCGACGACGCGCGTGTTCGCGAGCAGGTCGTACGATTGCCCGAGCAGGCTGTCGCGCTGCACCGGGCGGCCGTCGACGAGATCGACGAAGACGTCGTCGACGGTGCCGTGATAGCAGCCGTTGAACACGACGATCGTGTTGCGGCCGGTGGCCGCGCGCGCCCAGCGCAGCACGAAGCGGTTCGCGTCGCTCGCGCTCAGCGCGAACTGCCAGACCGGCAGCCGGAAGCGGCGTGCGAGTTCGCGCGACACCCACGCGGCGTCCTCGCTCGGCAGCATCGTCGTATAGCCGCGCGTGGCCTGCTCGACGAGCGCGCGCGCGACGGGTTCGGGCGCATGGCCGAACATCGCGCCGGTGTCGCCGAGGCAGAAGTCGACATAGCGATGACCGTCGACATCGGTAAACGTCGCGCCGCGCGCTTCCTTCACATACAGCGAAAACGGCGTCGACCAGTCCTGCATCCAGTGCAACGGCACGCCGAAGAGCAGATGCTCGGCCGCTTCCGCCGACAAGGCGCGGGAGATCGGCATGGCTTCGGTGAATGCACGGCGCTCGCGGTCGAACAGCGCGCGGGCGCGGATGAGGTCGACTCCGTGACGGGAACGCAAGTTGGGCTCCTGGGCTGTGAAGATGACGGACACGATAGCGCGGAGCGCGGGGGGCTGAACAGGGGCGGAATCACCGACGCGGGAGGGGATGCGCGATATCTTTTTTAAAAGTTTTTGCGCATAAACCGGCGAAGGGCGGCGTGGGCCGTTGCATCGAACGTGGGTGTGCGCTCACGTTGGCGAGGTGCCGAGTCTGGCCGGTTCGTGGTTCCGGTTGCCGTGCCGTACCGCGGCGGCGGCTTCGACGTGGTTTGCGGCGGACGCCTATGTTGCTCGCATGGCGAGTGAGCGGGCGCTCGCTCGTCTACATCGGACCTTCGTTGCCGGCCCCGATCGCATTAAGCGAGCGTCTTCACCATGTGATGTTCGTCGTAGAAGCGGCCATCGACGAACAGCGAACGCGGCTCCGTGCCGAACCGGACGAACCCTTGCGATGCATACAGCCGCTCCGCGGTGCCGTTGATCGCGTTGACGCACAGCATCAGCTGGCGGCAGCCCCAGGCTTGCGCCGCATGCGCGGTCGCGCTGTCGAGCAGCGATTGCGCGATGCGGCGCCCGCGATACGCGGGGTCGACGAACACGCCCCAGATCGTCGCCTTGTGCGCGACCTTCGCGCGCGCATCGCGGCGCACGCCGGTGATGCCGACGAGCGTGTCGCCGTCGAATGCGCCGAACACGGCCTGCGTGTGCGTCGGCGTGAGCCGTGCCGCGAATTCGTCGATCGGCACGAGCGCTTCTTCGTCGCGGGTCGGCAGGAACGAGGTCGGCGACGTGTCGACCGCGCGCAGGCGCAGGGACTGGAACGGGGCCGCGTCGGCGGCGTCGAGCAGGCGGATCGTGATCATCGTGTTGTTGTGTCGTTGTGTCGAGGATGCGGCAGAGGCCGGAATCTGCGGCGCGATGCGCGGCAGGGCAGGGTCATGCTAAACGGAAACGGGGCGGGGTGCTGTGGGGGCTGGGAGGGGGATGCGGGGGGCGGGCGCGGGGCGCGGAGCGGGCGCGCGGCATGACATCGCGAGTATGGACGCGCGCCGCGAGTTGTCCTGCGGCGCACGTCGTTCGCAATACGGCCAGCCGCGTGGTTCAGATCGCATCGCGCGGCCGGTGCGCGTCGTCGTCGAAGCAGCACGCGGGCACGTCGGCGTCGATGTGGCCGAGGCTCGGGTGCGGCGTATCCGATTCCGCTGTCGAAATACAGGCTGAACACGAATTGCTCGCCGCCATGCCGGACGTTATCGGCGAAGCCGGATCGCTCGCGAGCATTCCGTACGCGTAGTCCCGTGTGCCGTAGGCCATCTGTCGGCCGCCATGAATGCCGATGTCATGTCACCGGCGAGCGCGGCAGAACAGCGTGTCGAAGTCGAGCGTGAGCGCCGCGAGTTGTCGCAGGTCGGCGCGACGTCGTCGCACCGGGACAATTGCGCGAGAGGCAGACCGCGCACAGGCGCGCCGATCGTCTGACGATCGAGTTGCGTCGGAGCGGTATGGGTGGAGGGTGGAGCGAAACGTGGGAGGCAGCGAGGCGCGATGTCGACGCCGGCGCGCAACGGCGGTATCGAAGCCGCGTCGCGCCGATGCGAAGCATCGTGCGCGACGTCATCCGCTCGGCCTCGCAGAAACCGGCGATCAATACCGCGACAACTGATTCCCGTCGATGCGCACGCGGTCGCCCGGCCGCAGGTCGCCCGGCGACTGCACGTCGAACGAGCGCGACGAGCCGTCGCTGACCTGCACGTCGATCCGGTAGCCGCTCGGCGGCTGGGCCGCGCCCATCTGCTGGCCGATCTGGTTGCCGGCGACCGCGCCGCCGAGCGCGCCGATCACGGTCGCCGCATCGCGGCCATGGCCGCGGCCGACCTGGTTGCCGAGCACGCCGCCGATCAGCGCACCGACCACCGTGCCCGCGACGCCCGACGGGCCGACCGAGCTGTTGATCGGGCGGATGTTCGCGATCGTGCCGTACTGCGTGCCGTAGCCGTTTCCGTATTGGCCGCCGTATTGATTGCCATACTGGTTGTACGGTTGCGAACCGTATTGCTGCTGCGCATCGTATGGCGACGGCGCCTGGTTCGGATACGCCGGCTGCTGCTGCACGTAGCCAGGTTGCGAATACGCGGGCTGCGCATAGCCGGGCGTCGCGTATTGCTGCTGCGGATAGCCCGGTTGCGCGCCGTACGGCGCGTAGCCCGGCGCGACGCAGGCGGTCAGCGGAAGCGCCGCCACGGCGACGAGCGAGGCGAACAGAACGGTCTTCGTGGAGGGCATGCGCATCATGATGTTTCCTGCATCGGCAACGTGTCCGCCAGCGGATTGCCGGCGGAGGGCGAACTCGGCGTGAGTATAAGGAATGGCCGCAGGCAAGTCCGGTGCAGGCGGGTAACAACGTGTAAAGTCTGTTGCCGCGTAAATCGCGGGCGGCGCGCGGTGTCGAAACGAGGAGCGGGAGGCGTGGCGCGGCATGCGTTTACATCATCGCCGCCGTGAGTCCGCGGTCGGCAATGGGCGTCGGCGCGCCGCATGCGATCGTCACGTCGGGGCGGCATCGGGTGTCGCCTCCTCGTTCGCTCGTCGCGGTTGTCGCCGCCCGCTCCGATCGGACCCCGGGTTTTTTCCATACCCGCCGGCCCGTCCCGCCACGCATCGCGAAATCGAATGCGCGGCATCGCGACATTTAATTGGCCTCGGACCGTGTCGTCCGATATCGTGACCGGATTCCCTGCCAACGGTCGCGCCGCGCCGGCTGCGGTTCCTTCCCCTGTCCGCGTCGGCGTCGCGCAGCGACCGCCCCACATTCCGAGCCATGACCGATCGCTTCTTCATCAACGCCGTCGACGCCGGCGGCCAGCCCATCAACCTCGTCGTTCACGACGGCCGCTTCGTCGCGATCGGGCCCGACTGCACGCCCGCGCCAGGCGCGGAAACGGTCGATCTCGACGGCCGCGTCGTGCTGCCCGGCTTCGTCGACGGCCATATCCATCTCGACAAGAGCTTCGTCGGCGATCGCTGGGTGCCGCACGAGCCGGTCGAATCGCTGCGCGAGCGACTCGTGGTCGAGAAGCGCCAGCTCGCGGCCGCGCCGCCGATCGTCGAGCGTGCGAACGCGCTGATCGCGCAGGCGGCTGCCTTCGGCACGGTCGCGATGCGCAGCCACGTCGACGTCGATGCGACGACCGGCCTCGCGAACCTGCACGCCGTGATGGCCGCGCGCGAGCAGTGGCGCGGGATCGTCGACATCGAACTGGTCGCGTTCCCGCAGGCCGGCGTCGTGTCGTGCCCGGGCACTGCCGACATCCTCGACGCGGCCGTGCGCGAAGGTGCCGACGTGGTCGGCGGGATCGATCCGACGACGCTCGACGGCGACGCGGAAGGCCAGCTCGACATCGTGTTCGGCATCGCCGAGAAGCGCGGCGCGAAGATCGACATCCACCTGCATGAGCCGGGCGAAACCGGCATCGCGCAACTGCTGCGGATCGCGGCGCGCACGCGCGCGGCGGGGCTCGGCGGGCGCGTGAACGTGAGCCATGCGTATGCGCTCGGCGAAGTGGGCCGCGACGACGTTGCGCGCACGGCCGCGGCGCTGGCCGACGCGGGCGTGTCGATCCTGACCAATGCGCCGGGCGACTGTGCGTTCCCGCCGGTGCGGCAACTGCGCGACGCGGGCGTGCACGTGTTCGCCGGCAACGACAACATCCGCGACGCATGGTGGCCGTACGGCAACGGCGACATGCTGCAGCGCGCGATGATGGTCGGCTATCGCTCGGGCTTCTACACCGACGAAGCGCTCGGCATCGCGCTCGACATGGCGACGCACGCCGGTGCGCGCGCAATCGGCAAGGATCGCTATGGAATCGCGGTCGGCTGCGACGCGACGTTCGTCGCGGTGCGCGCGCCGAATGCGGCGGCCGCCGTCGCGGGCGTGCCGGCCGAACGCTGGGTGTTCCGCCGCGGCGAAAGCGACACCGCCGCGCCGATCGCGCCCGCGCTGCGTTTCACGCGATAAGCGCTTCCGACCGGCGCGCGCGTTGCTGGCGACGCCCTGTCTTTCATTCCGACCGACCCACGACATCGACATGACAAGCTTGCTGATCCGCAATGTCCGCACCGGCGCCGCCGCCGACGCGCTCGATATCCTGATCGAAGGCGATCGCATCGCGCGCATCGGCGCGGCGCTCGACGCGCCCGCCGGCTGCGCGATCGAGGACGGCGCGGGCGCACTCGCGCTGCCGGGCCTCGTCGAAGGCCACACGCATCTCGACAAGACGCACTGGGGAATGCCGTGGTACCGCAACGCGGTCGGGCCGCGCCTCGTCGACCGCATCGAGAACGAGCGGCACTATCGCGCGACGAGCGGGCACGACGCCGGCGCGGCGTCGCTCGCGCTGGCGCGCGCATTTCTCGCGGCCGGCACGACGCGGATCCGCACGCACGTCGATGTCGACACCGAGGCCGGGCTGCGGCATCTGCACGGCGTGCTGGCGACGCGCGACACGCTGCGCGGACAGGTGGAAATCCAGATCGTCGCGTTTCCGCAATCGGGTGTGCTGAAGCGTCCCGGCACCGACGCGCTGCTCGCCGATGCGCTCGGCGCGGGCGCGGACCTGCTCGGCGGGCTCGATCCGTGCGCGATCGAAGGCGATCCGGTGGAGGCGGTCGACGTGCTGTTCGGGATCGCCGAGCGTCACGGCCGCGGGCTCGACATTCATCTGCACGAGCGCGCGTCGATGGGCGCGTATTCGCTCGACCTGATCCTGCAGCGCACGGCCGCGCTCGGCATGCAGGGCAAGGTCACGATCAGCCACGGCTTCTGCCTCGGCGATATCGCCGAGCGCGAGCGCGACGTGCTGCTCGCGCGGATGGCCGAACTCGGCGTCGCGATCGTCACGACCGCGCCGGCCGCGGTGCCGGTGCCGTCCGTGGCTGCATGCCGAGCGGCGGGCGTGACGGTGATCGGCGGCAACGACGGCGTGCGCGACACGTGGACGCCGTACGGGTCGCCCGACATGCTCGAACGCGCGATGCTGATCGGGATGCGCAACGATTTCCGGCGCGACGATGCGCTCGAGGTCGCGCTCGACTGCGTGACCTCGAGCGCGGCGCGCGGCTGCGGCTTCGCGGATTACGGGCTGCGGCCCGGCGCCCGCGCGGACGTCGTGCTCGTCGATGCGCTGACGCTGGCCGAGGCCGTCGTCGCGCGGCCGGTGCGGCGGCTCGTCGTGTCGTCGGGGCAGGTCGTCGCGAGAAACAGCGCGCTGGTCTGAGCAACGGGCGTGCGCGGTTCCCGGTAAGATCCGGCTTTCAGCCGACCTTTCGGAGCGACGACGATGCGACGCAAGACAGCAGCAGCCCCTGCATGCCGATGGATCGCCGCGGCGATGTTCGCGGTGACGGCCGCGCATGCCGCAGCGGCCGGCGGCGCGGGCGACGCGCAGCAGGAAGCGAATCGCCGGACGGTGCTCGCGTTCTACGAGAAAGGCCTGAACGACAAGGACGCGGAGGCCGCGCTCGCCTATGTCGGCGATCGCTACGTGCAGCACAATCCGAACGCGGCCGACGGCCGCGACGGTTTCCGCAAGTTCGTCGCGTTCCTGCGCGACAAGTATCCGCAGTCGCACAGCGAGATCAGGCGCTCGTTCGTCGACGGCGACTACGTGATCCTGCACGTGCACGCGGTGCGCGAGCCCGGCACGCGCGGCAGCGCGATCGTCGACATCTTCCGGCTCGAGAACGGCAAGATCGTCGAGCACTGGGACGTCAATCAGCCGGTGCCCGAGCAGGCCGCGAACGGGAACACGATGTTCTGACGCGGCGCGGCGGATCGGCGCTTCGAACGGGCCGGCATAGCCGCGGGACCGATCGGGCGGATCCGCCTGCCGCGCTTACCGCTCCTGCTCCAGCATCGCCGCCAGCGTCTTCGTCAGTTCGCTGACCATCGGATCGGCCGTCGGCCGGTGCAGGATCGCGATATCCATGTTCTCGATCGGCGCGAACCCTTCCTTCGCGGTCAGCACGACATGCTCGTCCGTGACCACGCGCGCGGGCAGCACGCTGATACCGAGCCCGTCGGCGACCGCTGCCTGGATCCCGCTCAGGCTCGACGTCGTAAACGCGATCCGCCAGCGGCGGCCGCGTTCCTCGATCGCCTTGATCATGTCGTCGCGATAAAGCCCGCGCGGCGGAAACACGACGATCGGCACCGGGTCGAGATCGATCGACGGATGCTTCGCGCTGTCGATCCAGCGCAGCTTCTCGGGCCAGCGCACGACGGCTTCGCGGCTGTCGCGCCGCTGCTTGATCAGCACCAGGTCGAGTTCGCCGCGATCGTACGCGGCGCTGATGTCGCGGCTCAGCCCGCACGTCACTTCGAGCTTTACCTGCGGATGCGCGCGCTTGAACGCGGCCAGCGCATGGGTCGTGCGGCCCGCCGCGAAGTCGTCGGGCACGCCGAGCCGGATCGTCAGTGCGACGGTGGCGCCGGCCAGCACTTCGAGCATCTCGTCGTTCAGGCCGAGCATGCGGCGCGCGTAACTCAGCACGGTGACGCCCGCATCGGTCGGCCGCACGTCGCGCGTGCCGCGATCGAGCAGCCGGTGCCCGGCGATCTCCTCGAGCCGCCGCACCTTCTGGCTGACCGTCGACTGCGTCGAGTGCAGGCGCGCGGATGCCGTCGTGAAGCTGCCGCAGTCGGCGACCATCACGAGCGCGCGCAGCAGATCGAGGTCGAACAAGGGTCTATTCATTTCCGCACTTTTATGGATTCGGTCATTTCATTTCCAAATGTGCGACGACTTTTAGCACGGCCGGATGCGCCGGGCAATCGCGGTTTCGCCGGACGCGCGCCAGCAGGTCAGCGAGTGCGGGAGATGCGCGGTGGGGCGGCTGCGGGAAGCTGGCGGAGGAAGGTGTCGCGATGCCGAACCAGGAACGCGCCGGCCGTCGCCAGCTGCTCCGGTTCCTGTTCGATCACCACGAACCAGTCCCGTGCGGTCGGACGATCACCGCGATGCGATGGCCGTGGCGCAACATCAGGACCGTGCCGCCGCCGAAGGTCAGAACGGGTTGGACGTTCCGTGCTTCCGTATCTCGTCGACGAGCGTCAACGCGTGGCGGAACAGGTTTTGCCAAGGGCCCGCAGGCAAAGGGACAGGCGCGCTCATGCCCATACTTCCCGATAGAGATGAAGATCGCGCGACCACGCGGCGAGGTTTTTCCAGATAGCCCGAAGCGGCGTACCCGAACGCTCGGCCGCCTCCTTGGCGGCCTTCACCACGACAGGCAACGGCACCTCGTCGAGGATCACCGACAGTTGCGCTTCGTACCCCGCCGGAATCTCCCCGCTGGCGAGCGCGTCGGCCAACAGGCGTTCGGTCAGCTCACCGTCGTAGCTGACATTTGCGCTGACGACCGATTTCCCCGGCCCGGATACCGGGCTCGGTAAATGTAAGCTATATCTTACATTTCAGGCAGGGGCGGCGCCTGGCGAATAATGGGGCAGTATAGGTTGCCTGCCCCGACGACGGAACCGGAGCGGTGCCGACGGCGTATGTCGGTCTCCTGTATAGACATCGTTAAGCAGCGAGAATCCGGAAAAACGCATGCTGTGACGGCCGGTATTGCACGGGGTATGCGCGCTAAGATCGCATAATTCACCGAAAAACATCGCTAAATATAGCCTACGTCGGCCGTTTTCATATTCTCTTCAGCGCTGCGGCGCCGCCACTTCCGTATCCGCATCTCCCCTGCTTGCGCTCGAAAATCAAGCAGTCTAGACTGCATCGCACAGTCATCGAAGTCGCCGATTTTTCCCCCGCGCCGACGTGTCGGCGCGGCGCATCCACCCGCACGCCCGGCGCCGACCCGCCGCGTCGAGACCAGCAAGGACCTGCCATGAAACGGATCGCAACGCTTCTCGTCACCGCGCTCGCATGCGCGCCGCTCGTGTCGTTCGCACAGGATCCGTCGACGATCCGCTGGGGCATCGATCCCACCTATCCGCCGTTCGAGGCGAAGCAGCCGGACGGCTCGCTGACCGGCTTCGACATCGACCTGCGCAACGCGATCTGCGAGCAGCTGCGCGCGAAATGCGTATGGGTCGAGCAGAACTTCGACGGGATGATCCCGGCGCTGCGCGCGCGCAAGTTCGACGTGATCATGTCCGCGATGACGGCCACCGACGAGCGGCTCAAGCAGATCGACTTCTCGAACAAGCTGTACGCGTCGCCGGCCGCGCTCGTCGCGCCGGCCGGCTCGAAGCTGCAGTCGACCGCGGCGTCGCTCGCCGGCAAGCGCGTCGGCATCATCCAGGGCACCACGCAGGACATGTACGCGAAGGCCGAGTGGGCGCCGAAGGGCGTCACGATCGTGTCGTACCAGAACCAGGATCAGGTCTACCAGGACCTCGTCAACGGCCGCCTCGACGCGACGTTCCAGGACAAGACGCAGGCCGGCTATTCGTTTCTGAAGACCGAGCGCGGCAAGCACTTCGCGTTCGCCGGCGACGACATTACCGATGCGCGCATCACCGGCTTCGGCGTTGCGATGGGGCTGCGCAAGGGCGATACCGCGATGAAGAACCGGCTGAACGACGCGATCGCCGCGATCCGCGCGAACGGCACGTACCAGAAGATCGCCGCGAAGTACTTCGACTTCGATATCTACGGCGCGAAGCAGTGAGCACCGCGCCGCGAACCCGTGATTCCACGATCCAACCAACCGACAGGCAAGCCATGACGATGAGCATCCACGACCGTGTCGCGCAAGCCGTGACGCCCGAGCTGATCCACGCGTTCCGCGAAGAAGGCGCGGTCTGCATCAAGGGCATTTTTTCGCCGGACGAAGTGGCGGCGCTCAGGGCCGGCATCGACGCGAACCTCGCGCAGCCGAGCCCGCGCGCGAAGGTCGCGAGCCGCCCCGACGATCCGGGCTGGTTCTTCGAGGACTTCTGCAACTGGCAGCACAACGACGCGTATCGCGACTTCATCGTGCGCTCGCCGGCCCCGTCCGTCGCGGCCGCGCTGATGGGCACCGCGACCGTGCGGCTGCATCACGACCACTTGCTCGTGAAGGAACCCGGCACGCGGCAGCGCACGCCGTGGCATCAGGACCAGCCCTACTACAACATCGAAGGCGACGACAACGTCAGCATGTGGATCCCCGTCGATCCGGTGCCGCTCGAATCGACGCTCGAATTCATCGCGGGCTCGCATCGCGGGCCGTGGCTGATGCCGCGCACGTTCATGGACAAGGAGGCGAAATGGTTTCCGGAAGGCAGCCTCGCGGACCTGCCCGACATCGAAGCGGATCGCGCGGCCTTCCCGATCCGTCACTGGGCGCTCGAACCCGGCGACATGGTGTGCTTCCGGATGCTCACGCTGCATGCGTCGGGCGGCACGCAGAATCGGCGGCGCGCGTTCTCGATCCGCTTCGTCGGCGACGACATCCGTCACGCGCCGCGCCGCTGGAAGACGTCGCCCGATTTCCCGGGGCTCGCGGACGAACTGCCCGACGGCGCGCCGCTCGAGCATCCGCTGTTTCCGGTCGTCTGGTCGCGGGGCGCGGGACAGACGCACGCGATCTGACGTCGGCAGGCTTCGGTATACGGACAACGGCCGCTTCATGACGAAGCGGCCGTTGTCTTTTGCGGCACGGCATGTGACGGCGCGCCGCGCCGGGCGCTCAGGTCTGGTGGCGTCCGGCGCCGGGCTTGAAGCGCGAGCCGAGCCGGTAGCGGTTGCCCGGATGCAGGAAGTGCACGAACGTGACGGGCAGCCCGTTCGTCCAGGTGCGGCGCGTGAGCGTGAGGCACGGTTCGTCGGCGCGCATGTCGAGCAGCCGCGCCTGCTCGACGGTCGGCAGCGACGCGTCGACGACGTGCTCGATCTCCAGTTCGTAGTGCGACACGTTGTTGAACAGGTATTCGGACGGCGGCTCGGTCAGGAAATCCTGGTCGATGAAATCCGGCGCGGCGGCCGGGTTCACGTAGCGATCCTCGAGCTGGATCGGGCGGCCGTTTTCCTCGTGCACGCAGACGACGTGGAACACCGGCGTATTGACCGGCAGGCCGAACGCGGCCGCGACGTCGAACGACGCGGGCTCGCGCGCATGGCTGAGCACGCGGCAGCGGTATTCGTGGCCGCGCGCGCGGATCTCGTCGCGGATATGCGCGATCATCAGCAGGTTCGACTGCGGCTTCTCCTCGGCGACGAACGTGCCGACGCCCGCGATGCGCTTCAGCACGCCTTCCTCGGTCAGCTCGCGCAGCGCACGGTTGACCGTCATGCGCGCGACGCCGAATTGCGCGGCGAGGTCGAGTTCGGACGGGATGCGATCCCCGGGACGCCAGTCGCCCGATTCGGTCTTCTGGCGCACGAGCGTCTTGATCTGCTGAAACGGCGCGGTGGTCCTGGTGACCATCGGGAGGATCCTCGGGGGAAGGGCGACCGAAGGATTCTATCCCGGATCACGCCGCCGGCAGTTCGCGCACGTCGGCGGTCGGCACCGAGCCGAACGCGTCGCTCAGCGCGTAGCCGACGAGCTGCCGCGCGGCCGCTTCCGGCGTCGCGAGCGCGCCGCTCGCCTTCAGCTGCTCGAACTTCTCGCGCATCGGGAAGCGGTCGTCGCCGGTTGCGCGGATCGTCGCCTGCATGCCTGTATCCACCACGCCCGGCGCGACGCTGCAGATCCGCAGCGCGCGGTTCGGGTCGAGCGCGACCGCGCGCGCATGGTGATCGAGCGCGGCCTTGGTCGCGCAGTAGACGCTCCAGCCCGCATACGCATTGCGCGCCGCGCCGCTCGACACGTGCACGATCCGGCATTCGGTCGGATCGGACGCGACCTGCGCGAGCGCGGCCGACAGCATCAGCGGCGCCGCGACGTTCAGTCCGACCGCGCGCGCGACCGTGGCCGGGTCCTGCGCATCGAGCGGGCCGATCGGATCGACGATGCCCGCGTTGTTGAAGAGCAGCACGAGCGACGCGCCGTCGACGAAGCGGCGCAGCGTGTCGCCGGCGAGCCATGTCGCGACGGCCGACGGCTCCGACAGGTCGAGCTCGACTTCGGCAAAGCGGTCGCCGCCCTGCGCGCCGAGCGACGGATGACGGCGGCGTGATACGCCGAGCACGGCAAGGCCTTCCAGCAGCAGCTGTTCGGCAAGCGATGCACCGAGGCCGCGCGTGTGGCCGGTGACGATCGCGCGCACATTCGGTACGGAAGAGGATGAAGTCATGTCGGTGAACGGTCGGATGAAAGGCATTGGAGGGCGGTGCGCACGCTCGGGCGGCGTGGCGGGCGGAACGGGCGAAGCGCGGCGCGGCGCGTGAACACGCGATGCGCTGCGGGCGTCCGGGTGCACGCGTATCGTAGCGCCGGCCTGCGTGCGGCGCAAACGGGCAGCCGCACGACGCCGGCGACGCGCCGGACGAAGCGGGCTTGCGGTGGAAGTCCGTGCCGCCGCCGTATCGACCGGCGGCGGGCCGCGCGTCGCAAGCTATCATATGGCTCGCCCGTCGAGCCGTGCCGGACGGGCCGCGATCCGTTTTCCTTTTTTGCCGCTGCCGCGACGACAACCATGAACACCACGCCGGACACGCCCACGCCACGCGCCCTTCGCGAACTGACGCCCCTCGAGGCCCGCATCGTCGGGGTGCTCGTCGAGAAACAGCACACGGTGCCGGACACCTATCCGCTGTCGCTGAACGCGCTGACCGCGGGCTGCAACCAGAAGACCGCACGCTCGCCGGTGATGAACGTCACCGAGGACGAAGTGACGACCGCGCTCGACGGGCTCAAGCACCTGAGTCTCGTGATGGAGGGCAGCAGCAGCCGCGTGCCGCGTTTCGAGCACAACATGAACCGCGTGCTCGGCATCCCGAGCCAGGCGATCGCGCTGCTGACGATCCTGCTGCTGCGCGGCCCGCAGACGGCCGCCGAACTGCGCCTGAACAGCGCGCGCCTGCACGGCTTCGCCGACATCTCGTCGGTCGAGGCGTTCCTCGACGAACTCGCGACGCGCGAACCGCCGCTCGTCGTCCGGCTGCCGCGCGCGCCGGGTGCGCGCGAGAACCGCTGGATGCACCTGATGTGCGGCGAAGTGAACGCGAGCGAATTCGCGGCGGCTGCGGACGCGGGCGGAGCGGACTCCGTCCCGCCTTCCGAATTCGAAGCGTTGAAGGCCGAGCAGAAGCGCCTCGCGGATGAAGTCGCGCGGCTGAGCGCGCTGGTTCAGCGGATGGCCGCGGAACTCGGGATCGACGTCGACGCGCAGGGCGACGCGTCCTGAGCGACCGGCCGATGAATTGCGTCGCCGGCGCGCAGGCATGCGCGTCGCGCGACGCAGCACAGCAGCGCGGCGCAGGCTTGCTTCATCGTCGTGATCGTTTCAGCCGAAGCTGATCCGCGTCGCGCCCGCATCGACGAGCCGGAACAGCAACGCCTCGGCGGCCGTCTCCGGCGCCGAGCCGAAATCCACGTTGACGCGCCACCCCTGGTCGATGCGCGCCGGCTCCGACAGGTAATGAGCGACGCCGTGCAGCCCGTCTTCGCGCGGCGCGCTGGCGTTGTCGGCGTCGAACCACGCGAAGAACCACGATTTGAACAGATCGATCGCCGCGCTTTCGGCGAGACCGTCGACCTCGATCGTCGCCCGGTCCCACGCGAACGGGCTGATCGACACGGTCGCCGCATCGACCTCGAACGAGACCGGCTCGAATTCCAGCCGTTCGACCGAGTCGACCCTCGCGGGGCGGCCGGCCGCTTCGCCTTCGGTCGGGATGTAGTCGGCCCGGCACGGCAGCGCGAGCGGCCCTTCGGTGGCGAGCGTGCCGTCGGCCCGCCGGTAGGTCGGTTCGATATGGGCCGGCAACTGCGTCGCCGCTTTCGCGAGCAGGTCGATATAGGGCTGGCGGATGGCGCGGAACAGTTCGGACAAGGTCATCGTGGCGTATCGGTTCGGGCAGGGAGGGAGCGGTCGGTCGATTGCTGGCAGCGCCGCGCGCGGGCCGGCACCCGAGCGGCGCGCGTCGAAAGACGAGGCCGCTCCGATACCGGGTCAGTCACGATCGTAATGACCGTCGGCCGTGCGCGAACAGTCGGCCGAACGGCCGGCCCGCGCATGATCGCTGCCGTCGCGGCCGGGTGCCATAATCGAGCCTGCCTAACATTCCAGACGTCCCCCGGAGAATCACCATGCAGAACCTCGACAATCCTTCACGCGATCGCGAGGTCGGCGTCGCCGACGCGACGCAGGACTCGACGCGCATCGACGACGTCCGCATCGGCGCGGTGCGCCCGTTGATCTCGCCGGCGCTGCTGCAGGACGAGCTGCCCGTGCCGGCCGTCACGCAAACGCTCGTCGAGGACACCCGCAAGGCGATCGGCGACATCCTGCACGGCCGCGACGACCGGCTGCTGATCGTTGTCGGTCCGTGCTCGATCCACGACCACGACCAGGCGCTCGACTACGCGCGCCGGCTGAAGGTCGCCGCCTATGCGCTGAAGGACGACCTGCTGATCACGATGCGCGTCTACTTCGAGAAGCCGCGCACGACGGTCGGCTGGAAGGGCTATATCAACGATCCGCGCCTCGACGGCAGCTTCCGGATCAACGAAGGGCTGCGCGCCGCGCGGCAACTGCTGCTCGACGTCAATGCGCTCGGCCTGCCGGCCGCGACCGAATTCCTCGACCTGCTGAGCCCGCAGTACATCGCCGACCTGATCGCGTGGGGGGCGATCGGCGCGCGCACGACCGAAAGCCAGAGCCATCGGCAGCTCGCGTCGGGTCTGAGCTGTCCGATCGGCTTCAAGAACGGCACGGACGGCGGCGTGCAGGTCGCGTCGGACGCGATCGTCGCCGCGCGCGCCAGCCACGCGTTCATGGGGATGACGAAGATGGGGATGGCCGCGATCTTCGAGACGCGCGGCAACGACGATGCGCACGTGATCCTGCGCGGCGGCAAGAACGGTCCGAACTACGATGCCGCGCACGTCGAGGGGAGCTGCGCGGTGCTGCGCGCGGCCGGCTTGCGCGAACAGGTGATGGTCGACTGCTCGCATGCGAATTCGAACAAGTCGCACGAACGCCAGATCGATGTCGCGCAGGATCTCGCGCGGCAGTTGTCGCAGGGCGAACACCGGATCGTCGGCGTGATGGTCGAGAGCAATCTCGAGGCCGGCCGGCAGGACCTGAAGCCCGGCGTGCCGCTCAAGTACGGCGTGTCGATCACCGATGCGTGCCTGAGCTGGACGCAGACCGAACCGGTGCTCGACGTGCTCGCCGAAGCCGTCCGTCATCGGCGCGTGTATTCGCGCAACGCGTGACTGCGGCATCGCGTCCGATGCAGCGTTGCGCCGCTGGCGCTAAGATGGCCCGATGCGACGCGCTGCGGGCCGGTCGACAGGGACTGCCGCGGCATGCGCATGGGGGGCGGTGCGGCCGTGCCGCCGATCCGTCGGCGCAGTCGGGCAGTGTTGCGGCGGCGCGTAATCGGCCGCCGTCGCGTTGTCCGGCTTCGCTGCCTGAATCGACAATCATTCAACGGAGTGCAACAAGCATGGCGTTCTACAAGACCATCATCGCAGTGGCCGTTCTGGCATCGAGCGTCGGCGCGCACGCGCAGATCGCGGGCGCGCAGCCGCTGAGCGTGACCGTCGAGCAATCGCAGGCGCTGCTCGAAGGCTGGAGCGTGAAGAAAAGCGTGCTCGGCAAGGCGGTCTACAACGACCAGAACCAGAAGGTCGGCACCGTGCGCGACCTGATTGTCGCGCCGGACGGCTCGGTGTCGGCGGCGATCGTGTCGGCGGGCGGCTTCCTCGGCGTGGCCGCGCACGATGTCGCGGTGCCGATCGCGTCGCTCGACGTGCGCAACGGCAACATCTACCTGCCGGGCGCGACGAAGGACGCGCTGAAGGCCACGCCTGCATTCCAGTACGCGAAGGTGCCGGCGCCGCCGAAGCCGAAGAAGGCCGACGACAAGCACTGATCTGCAGCAAACCTGTCGGCGCCCGTCGTGCAATGCGGCGGGCGTTTTCGTGCAGGATGGCATACTCGCCCGATGACGGCGGTCATGCCGGACTGTTCCGTCTCCCTCCCGTCCATCCTCCCGCCTCGCAAGCGCCACGCTCCGGCTGACGCCTTCATGCGCGATGCTCGTATGCGGATCCCGTCGATCCGTATTCCGAATCGACAATCCCGCGGCCGCACCGTATGACATCCACCGCGCGACGTGCGTTGCGTCCGCGCTGTGTTGCCCGCTCGTCCCGGGCGAAGCACTTGGCGCGACCGCCCGTCGAAGACGCCGGCAACACCGGCAACCACGCCCGCCATCCCGCTCGGGGCTCACCCCAATTCCGAATGAATGTGAAAGAAATGTAATATCAATGAAAGAATGATTCGGACTTGTTCTTCGGACTTGTCCTGTTCCGTGCGCGCCACGACGCGACATGACCGATCCGATCGTTCTCCCCGGTTACCCCGCTCTCAACCGAAACGCTTCATGGAACAACTCGTCGATTCGATCAATGGCGTCATCTGGAGCCCCGCGCTCATCTTCCTCTGCCTTGCCGCCGGGCTGTACTTCTCGCTGCGCACGCGCTTCGCGCAAGTGCGCCATTTCGTCGAGATGCTGCGCCTGATGCGCGGCAGCAAGGCGTCGGCGGAAGGCGTGTCGTCGTTCCAGGCGCTGGCGATGTCGCTGTCGGGGCGCGTCGGCACCGGCAACATCGCGGGCGTTGCGACGGCCATCACGTTCGGCGGCCCCGGCGCGATGTTCTGGATGTGGGTCGTCGCGTTTCTCGGCGCCAGCACCGCGTTCGTCGAATCGACGCTGTCGCAGATCTACAAGGAGCGGCGCGAAGGGCAGTACCGCGGCGGTCCCGCGTATTACATCGAGAAGGGGCTCGGCGTGCGCTGGTACGCGGTGGCGTTCGCGATCGCCACGGTGCTCGCGTGCGGGCTGCTGCTGCCCGGCGTGCAGGCGAACGGGATCTCGGTCGCGGTCGAGAACTCGTTCGGCATCGCGAAGCCCGTCACGGGCGCCGCGCTCGTGCTGCTGCTCGGCCTGATCATCTTCGGCGGCGTGAAGCGGATCGCGCGCGTCGCGGAGATCGTCGTGCCGTTCATGGCGCTCGGCTACATCCTGATCGCGTGCGTCGTGATCGCGCTCGATATCGAACGCCTGCCGGGCGTCGTCGCGCTCGTGTTCAAGAGCGCATTCGGCTTCGAGGCCGGCTTCGGCGCGGTGCTCGGCCTCGCGATCCAGTGGGGCGTGAAGCGCGGCGTCTATTCGAACGAGGCCGGGCAGGGCACGGGCCCGCATGCGTCGGCGGCCGCCGAGGTCGGGCACCCGGCGCAGCAGGGGCTCGTGCAGGCGTTCTCCGTCTATGTCGATACCTTGTTCGTCTGTTCCGCGACGGGCTTCATGATCCTGATCACCGGCGCGTACAACGTGGTCGCGCCGGGCGGCCGCGCGCTGTTCTCGGGCGCGGCCGGCATCGAGGCCGGCCCCGGCTATACGCAGATGGCGGTCGAATCGGTGCTGCCGGGCTTCGGCGCGGCTTTCGTCGCGATGGCGCTGTTCTTCTTCGCGTTCACGACGATCCTCGCGTACTACTACATCGCGGAAACCAACGTCGCATATCTGAGCCGCGCGCGCAGCAGTGCCGCCGGCACCTTCGTGCTGCGCGCGGTGATCCTGCTCGCGACGCTGTACGGCGCGGTGAAGAGCGCAAGCGTCGCATGGGCGCTCGGCGATATCGGCGTCGGCCTGATGGCGTGGCTGAACATTGTCGCGATCGTGCTGCTGCAGAAGCCGGCGCTCAACGCGTTGCGCGATTACGAAGCGCAGAAGCGCGCGGGCCGCGAACCGACGTTCGATCCGGCCGCGCTCGGCATCGCGAACGCGACGTTCTGGGAGAAGCGGGACGCCGTGCGCAATGGCAGCGGCGCAGCGCAGCCGGTCGTGGTGTCGGAGCGGCAGTCGTAGCAAAGTGCGGGGCCGGCCGTCGATCGGCCGGCACGGTGTGCGGCTCGGTCAGGCGGGCAGGCGCATCCGGTCGTCGCTCGCCGCGCCGACGCACCGTTGCCGTCGCTCAGCGCGGCGCAGGCCTGCCGGACACGGATACCGCGTGACGGACGTGGATCGTCACGCGCGCGGCGGCAGGCCGTTCGCCCTTCCCGCGGCATGGCGTTGCCGGAGCTTCGCATGGACGGTCTCAAGCGAGATGCCGATTGCCGCGCAGCCATTTGCCTCGGCCCGGCAAGACTGTCCGGGCACGCCCATATTCCATCAGGAAAACCCTAGGTCCCACCCCCAACCAGGCCGTTTTTCGCGCCGTTGCCGCGCGCATGACACACCTCGCGCCGGCATTCCGCATCCCATCCGCCAAGTCACCGCTCTGCCAACACCGGCACGGCTTCCCGTCGGCTTAGACCATCAGAAAAAGTATGGTGCAGCGCGTCATTCAGCGAGTTTCGCGCCGATCCAATACCCACCAAGTATGGAAAGGGGTATCCAAAAGTATTGGACGCTCGCTCTGGCCGAGACGTATAAATCGGTCCAAGCACTTCACTCCCGCGACGTATTCCAATGACCCCGATCACCATCGAACGCATCGAAACCCGGCTCGTCGACTTGCCGACGATTCGCCCGCACAAGCTTTCGGTCGCGACCATGCACGGACAGACGCTGATGCTGGTGAAGGTCACGTGCAGCGACGGCGTGACCGGCATCGGCGAAGGCACGACGATCGCCGGCATGGCGTACGGCCCGGAAAGCCCCGAAGCGATGAAGCTCGCGATCGACACGTACTTCGCGCCGGCGATGATCGGCAAGGATGCGACGCGCATCCAGGCGCTGATGGCGTACGTCGGCAAGCTGGTGAAGGTCAATCACTTCGCGAAGAGCGCGCTCGAAACCGCGCTGCTCGACGCGCACGGCAAGCGGCTCGGCGTGCCGGTCAGCGAGCTGCTCGGCGGGCGCCGGCGCGATCGCCTGCCGGTCGCGTGGACGCTGGCATCCGGCGATACGGCGCGCGACATCGACGAGGCGCACCACATGCTGGACCTGCGCCGGCACAACGTGTTCAAGCTGAAGATCGGCGCGAAGGCGCTCGACGTCGATATCCGTCACGTCGCCGAAATCAAGAAGGCGATCGGCGATCGCGGCGCAGTGCGGGTCGACGTCAACATGGCGTGGAGCGAGACGCAGGCGGCCTGGGCGCTGCCGGCGCTCGCCGATGCCGGCTGCGAACTGGTCGAGCAGCCGGTCGCGTCCGCCGCGTCGCTCGCGCGTCTGATGCGCCGCTTCCCGGTCGCGCTGATGGCCGACGAAATCCTGCAGGGTCCGGACAGCGCATTCGAGATCGCGAAGCAGCACGGCGCCGACGTGTTCGCGATCAAGATCGAGCAGAACGGCGGCCTGTTCGCCGCGCAGCGCGTGGCGACGATCGCCGATGCGGCGGGCATCGAGCTGTACGGCGGCACGATGCTCGAAGGCGCGTTCAGCACGGTCGCATCCGCCCATCTGTTCGCGAGCTTCGCGAACCTGCAATGGGGCACCGAGCTGTTCGGCCCGCTGCTGATCACCGAAGAGATCCTGACCGCGCCGCTCGACTACAGCGACTTCGAACTGACCGTGCCGAACGGCCCGGGCCTCGGCATCGAGCTGGACGAGGCCAGGATCAAGCGCTTCACGCGCGACGGGCTGACGAAAGTCACGCGATAAACCGATTTCCCACGATACCGAACAGGACCATCACGATGCTTTTCCACGTACGCATGGACGTCAACCTGCCGCCCGACCTGCCCGCCGGCGTTGCCGACGAGATCAAGGCGCGCGAGAAGGCGTATTCGCAGGAACTGCAGCGCAGCGGCAAGTGGCGCCATATCTGGCGCATTGCCGGCGAATACGCGAACTACAGCATTTTCGACGTGGCGGGCAACGCCGAGCTGCACGAGATCCTGACCGGCCTGCCGCTGTTCCCGTACATGAAGATTTCGGTGACGCCGCTGTGTCGCCACCCGTCGTCGATTCGTGACGACGACGCCTGACCCGGAGTACCGCCCGTTCCCCTGCGCGCGCCGGTCGTTTTTTCCCAAAATACACGTGGAGACACACATCATGAGCGTCAAAGTATTCGATACCCAGGAAGTCCAGGACCTGCTGAAGGCGGCTTCGAACCTGAACGGCGACACCGGCAACGCGCGCTTCCAGCAGATCGTCCACCGCCTGCTGGGCGACCTGTTCAAGGCAATCGACGATCTCGACATCACGCCCGATGAAGTCTGGGCCGGCGTCAATTACCTGAACAAGCTCGGCCAGGACGGCGAAGCGGCGCTGCTTGCGGCAGGCGTCGGCCTCGAGAAGTACCTGGACATCCGGATGGATGCCGCCGACAAGGCAGCCGGCCTCGACGGCGGCACGCCGCGCACGATCGAAGGCCCGCTGTACGTCGCCGGCGCGCCGGTGCGCGACCGCGTATCGAAGATCGACCTCGACGATGACGCCAACGCCGGCCCGCTCGTGATTCACGGCACGGTCACCGGCACGGACGGCAAGCCGGTCGCCGGCGCGGTGGTCGAATGCTGGCACGCGAACTCGAACGGCTTCTATTCGCACTTCGACCCGACCGGCGCGCAGACCGACTTCAACCTGCGCGGCGCAGTGCGGACCGGCGCCGACGGCAAGTACGAATTCCGCACGCTGATGCCGGTCGGCTACGGCTGCCCGCCGCAAGGCGCGACGCAGCAGCTGCTGAACGGGCTCGGTCGCCACGGCAACCGTCCGGCGCACGTGCACTTCTTCGTGAGCGGCGATGGTCACCGCAAGCTGACGACGCAGTTCAACATCGAAGGCGATCCGCTGATCTGGGACGACTTCGCATACGCGACCCGCGAGGAACTGATTCCGCACGTCGTCGAAAAGACCGGCGGCGCCGCGCTGGGCATGAAGGCCGATACGTACCAGGACATCCGGTTCGACATCGTGCTGACGCCGCTCGTGCAAGGCGAGGACAACCAGATCGTCAATCGCCTGCGCGCTTCGGTCGCCGCCTAACCGTCCGGCTCGGCGGCGGCGCGCGCTGCCGCCGACCGGGCTCCCGCGAGAATCATTCGATACCGATGCAGTCCTTCTCCGCAGTGCGCGGAGGGTGCATGGGAGGAGGAGTCATGTCTGCCACTATCGACAAAGCCAACGAACTCGAGCACCTGCTGTCCACCGCCGTGCAGGATGACAAGGAAAACGGCGTGTTCCGCTGCCGCCGCGACATCTTCACGAACCAGGACCTGTTCGACCTCGAGATGAAGCACATCTTCGAGAGCAACTGGGTGTATCTGGCGCACGAGAGCCAGATTCCGAACAACAACGACTACTACACGACGTGGATCGGCCGGCAGCCGATCGTCATCACGCGCGACAAGACCGGCGAACTGCACGCGGTGATCAATGCGTGCGCGCACAAGGGCGCGATGCTGTGCCGCCGCAAGCACGGCAACAAGGGCAGCTTCACGTGCCCGTTCCACGGCTGGACCTTCTCGAACAGCGGCAAGCTGCTGAAGGTGAAGGACGAGAAGACCACCGAGTATCCGGTGCAGTTCAACACCAACGGCTCGCACGACCTGAAGAAGGTCGCGCGCTTCGAGAACTATCGCGGCTTCCTGTTCGGCAGCCTCAGCGCCGACGTGCTGCCGCTCGAGGACTACCTCGGCGAGGCGCGCGTGATCATCGACCAGATCGTCGACCAGGCGCCGGACGGCCTCGAAGTGCTGCGCGGCAATTCCTCGTACATCTACGAGGGCAACTGGAAGATGCAGATGGAAAACGGCTGCGACGGCTATCACGTCAGCACCGTGCACTGGAACTACGCGGCGACGATGGGCCGCCGCAAGGAAGACGGCACCAAGGCGGTGGACGCGAACAGCTGGAGCCGCTCGGTCGCGGGCGTGTACGGTTTCGAGCACGGCCACATCCTGCTGTGGACCAAGACGATGAACCCGGAAGTGCGTCCGGTCTATCGGCATCGCGACGAGATCAAGGCGCGCGTCGGCGAAGTCGGCGCGGACTTCATCGTGAACCAGACGCGCAACCTGTGCGTGTATCCGAACGTGTTCCTGATGGACCAGTTCAGCACGCAGATTCGCGTGGTGCGGCCGCTCGGCGTCGACAAGACCGAGGTCACGATCTTCTGCTTCGCGCCGAAGGGCGAAAGCGCCGAGGATCGCGCGCTGCGGATTCGCCAGTACGAGGATTTCTTCAACGTGTCGGGCATGGGCACCGCGGACGACCTCGAAGAATTCCGCGCGTGCCAGTCCGGCTATGCGGGCACTACGGCGATGTGGAACGACCTGTCGCGCGGCGCGCCGCTGTGGGTACACGGCGCGGACGAGAACGCGAGGAAGATGGGGCTGAAGCCGCTCATTTCGGGCGAGCGCAGCGAAGACGAAGGGCTGTTCGTGTGCCAGCACGAATACTGGGTGCGCGTGATGCGCGGCGCGCTGGAGAAGGAACGCGAGGAGGCGTTGTCATGAGCTTCGATTACCGCACCATCTGCGCGGCGCTGTACCGCGAAGCGCGCCTGCTCGACGATCGCCAGTGGGACGAATGGCTGACCTGCTACACGGAAGACGTCACCTACTGGATGCCGGCCTGGGACGACGACGACCGTCTGACCGACGATCACGAGAGCCAGATCTCGCTGATGTACTACCCCGACCGCGGCGGTCTCGAGGATCGCGTGTTCCGGATCAAGACCGAGCGCAGCGGCGCATCGACGCCCGAGCCGCGCACGAGCCACAACGTGACGAACGTGGAAGTGCTGGCCGAGCGCGACGACGAGGTGGACGTGCGCTACAACTTCGACACGCTCAACCATCGTTACCGCGTGACGGATCACTTCTTCGGCACGATGTTCGTCACGTTGCGCAAGGTCGGCGACGAGCTGCTGATCTCGTACAAGAAGATCGTGCTGAAGAACGACTACATCCGGCAGGTGCTCGACGTCTATCACGTCTGAGTCGAGCGTCCGGAATTGAAAAGGAAGTGGAGGCGATTGCCATGTCCAGCTACAAGATTGCACTGAACTTCGAGGACGGGGTGACCCGCTTCATCGACTGCAAGGCCGGCGAGAAGGTGCTCGACGCGGCGTTCCGGGCCCGCATCAACCTGCCGATGGACTGTTCCGACGGCGTGTGCGGCACCTGCAAGTGCCGCGCCGAAAGCGGCAGTTACGATCTCGGCGACGACTACATCGACGATGCGCTGAGCGAGGACGAGAAGGACGGCGGCCTCGTGCTGACCTGCCAGATGGTGCCGCACAGCGACTGCGTGATCGCGGTGCCGACCTCGTCCACCGCATGCAAGACCGGCAACAGCCAGTTCGCGGCGACCGTGACGAAAGTCGAGCCGCACAACGACGCGGCGATCGTGCTCGAACTCGACGTGGACGCTTCCGCCGCCGCGCCCGTGTTCCTGCCGGGCCAGTACGTGAACATCGACGTGCCCGGCAGCGGCCAGCACCGCTCGTATTCGTTCTCGTCGGCGCCGGGCGAGGCGAAGCTGAGCTTCCTGATCAAGAAGATTCCGGGCGGCGTGATGAGCACCTGGCTCGAATCCGCGAAGCCGGGCGACACGCTCGACCTGCACGGCCCGCTCGGCAGCTTCTACCTGCGCGACGTGCAGCGGCCGCTGCTGTTCCTCGCGGGCGGTACGGGGCTCGCGCCGTTCCTGTCGATGCTTGAAGTGCTCGCGCGCGCCGGTTCGCAGCAGAAGATCCATCTGATCTACGGCGTGACGCGCGACCTCGACCTGGTGCAGGTCGATGCGATCGAAGCGTTCGTCGCGAAGCTGCCGAACTTCAGCTACGCGACGGTGGTGGCCGAGGATGCGTCGAGCCATCCGCGCAAGGGCTGGGTCACGCAGCATATCCCGGCCGACGCGCTGAACGACGGCGACGTCGATGTCTATCTGTGCGGGCCGCCGGCGATGGTCGACGCGGTACGCAAGCATTTCGACGATACCGGCGTGAAGCCCAACAGCTTCCATTACGAGAAGTTCACGCCCAACGCGACGCTGAAGGCGGCATGATGAAACCGCGATTCTCGGACAAGGTCGTGGTCGTCACCGGCGCGGCACAGGGCATCGGCCGCGGCGTGGCGCTGCGCATCGCCGCCGAAGGCGGCAAGGTGCTGTTCGTCGACCGCGCCGAGTTCGTCGGCGAGGTGGCGGCCGAGGCGGGCAGCGAGCAGGCGGCCGGCTTCGTCGCCGACCTCGAAACCTACGAAGGCGCGCACGCGGCGATGGCGTTCGCCGCGCGCAGGTTCGGCGGCATCGACGTGCTGATCAACGGCGTCGGCGGCGCGATCCGGATGCGGCCGTTCGCCGAGTTCGAGCCGGCGCAGATCGATGCGGAGATCCGCCGCTCGCTGATGCCGACGCTGTACGCGTGCCATGCGGTGCTGCCGCATCTGCTCGCGCGCGGCGGCGGCACCATCGTCAACGTATCGTCGAACGCGACGCGCGGCATTCGCCGCGTGCCGTATTCGGCGGCCAAGGGCGGCGTCAACGCGCTCACGCAGGCGCTCGCGATGGAGTACGGCGAGCACAACATCCGCGTGGTCGCGGCCGCGCCGGGCGGCACCAGCGCGCCGCCGCGACGCGTGCCGCGCAATGCGGCCGGCGACAGCGAGCAGGAAAAGGCGTGGATGAACGAGGCGGTGCGGCAGGTCACCGAATCGACCTTCTTCAAGCGCTACGGCACGCTCGACGAGCAGGTCGCGCCGATCGTGTTCCTCGCGTCGGACGATGCGAGCTACATCACCGGCGCGGTGCTGCCGGTCGCGGGCGGCGACAACGGCTGACGGCGCGGGCGGCGCACGCGGGCGGCCGCCGCGCCGCCTTCGTCCGTCGTCTGTCGTTCCGAGGCAGGACAATCTATCGGCGCCCGACGCCGGACCAGGAGACACGCATGCATGAACGCAAGGCCATCGTCCCGCCGGGAATGGAAGCGGTGTACGAGAAGATCGGGTATGCGCCCGCGATCAGCGTCGGCGACACGATCTACGTGTCCGGCCAGATCGGCCGCAACCTGTCGATGCAACTGGTCGAGGGCCGCGAAGCGCAGATCGCGCAGGCGTTCGACAACCTCCGCTACGTGCTGGAGGCGGCCGGCGCATCGCTCGCGGACGTCGTCGACCTGACGAGCTTTCACACCGACATGCGCGACCTGCCGCTGTTCATGCAGGTGCGCGACCGCTATTTCGACACGGATCCGAAGCCGGCCTGGACGGCGGTCGGCGCGCACATGCTCGGCGGCGCACCCGGCTATATCGTCGAGATCAAGGCGGTCGCGGTGCGGCGCGCGTGACCGCCGCGTTCCGAACGGCACTGCGGTTTCGACCTGGAGACTCGCTCCGATGACCCTTGCTTCCACTCGCTCGATTCCGGCGTTGATCGACGACGCGCTGCTGGGCGCCTTCCAGTTCCGCGTGCTTGCACTGTGCGTGCTGATCGCGCTGCTCGATGGCTTCGACACGCAGGCCATCGCCTTCACCGGCCCGGCAATTCTTGCGTGGTTCAGGCTGCCGGCCGGTGCGCTGGCGCCGATCCTGACCGCGGGAATCGTCGGCATGACGATCGGCGCGATGACGCTCGGTCTCGTCGGCGACCGCATCGGGCGACGGCCCGCGATCATGATCGGCCTCGCGCTGTTCGGCACGGCGACGCTCGCGACGTCGTGGGCGAGCGACCCGGCGCAGATTCTCGCGCTGCGCTTCGTCGCCGGGCTCGGCATGGGCGGATGCACGCCGGTGCTGCTCGCGCTCGCCGCCGAATACTGCCCGGCGCGCCTGCGCGGCGCGGTGATGACCGGCGTGCTGCTCGGCCTGCCGGCCGGTGCGATGCTGGGCGGCCTGCTCGCCGCACGCATGCTGCCGGCGCTCGGCTGGCAGGGCATCTTCGTGGTGGGCGGCGGCGTGCCGCTCGTCGTGCTTGCCGTCGTCGCGCTGCTGCTGCCGGAATCGCTGTTCTACCAGGCGTCGCGCGGCGATGCGCGTGCGCAGCAACGCGTGCGCGCGACGCTGTCGAGGATCGTTCCGCAGCCGTTGCCGGCCGATGTGCTGTTCACCGTGCCCGACGAAGCGAGCGCGAAGGCGAGCGTCGGCGCGTTGTTCCGCGACGGCTACGCGGGCAGGACGCTCGGCATCTGGGCGATCTACCTGCTCAACTGGATTGCGTGGTTCATGCTGCTGTCGTGGCTGCCGACCGTGCTGAAGGCCGCCGGGCTGACCGCGCAGCAGGCGCCGGTCGGCACCGTGATCGTCAACGCCGTCTTCATCGTATGCGCAATCCCGTTGTCGATCGTGCTGCCGCGCGTGAATACGCGGAACCTGCTGTGCGCGATGTTTGCGTTCGGCATTGTGATTGCGGTGGGCCTCGGCCAGGCCGGCACGAACTGGACGCTCGCGTTCGTGCTGGTCGGCGCGGCCGGTTTCGGCATCGGCGGGCAGCAGATCGCGCTGAATTATCTGGTCGTCGGCGCGTATCCGACCGCGTTGCGCGCGACCGCGACCGGCTGGGCGATCGGCATGGGGCGCGCGGGCGCGATCGCCGGGTCGGCGATCGGCGGGACGTTCCTCGCGTGGGGCGGGCCGTCGGGTTTCTTCATCGCGCTGGCGGTGCCGCTGGCCGGCGCCGCGCTCGCGGCATTCAGCCTGCGCGCGCATCGCGCCGCCGGGCCGGAAGTGGCGGCAGCGCATCGCTGAGTCGATGCATCTTGGGCCGACTCGCCGGTGGCGGTCGGCTCAGTCCTTCGCGGCCTGGCTATCGGGCTCGGACGGCGGCAGGTACTCCATGCCGTGCTCCACGTACAGGTCGTAGATGAGTTGCAGCATGCGCTCGAGGTCTTCGGACTGGTCGAGCATGCGCATGCTCATGATGATCGGCGACACGAGCTTCGCATCGTCGAGATCCTTGTACTCGATGTCGTCGCGCTTCAGCCCGTACACGCTCTTCGGCACGATCGACACGCCTTCGCCCGCTGCGACGAGGCCGAGCGCGATCTGCAGCTCGCGCGTTTCCAGCACGCGCGCCGGCTTCAGCGAACGATCGTGAAAGGCGGCCAGCACCTGGTCCGCATAGCTCGGGCGCGGCGCCTTCGGGAAGATGATCAGCGTTTCCTTCAGCAGGTCGTGCAGCGACACGACCGCTTTCGCCGCGCACAGCGGATGGCCAAGCGGCAGCGCGGCGATCAGCTGCTCCTCGCGCAACACCACGCGCCGAATGCTCGGGTCTTCGAGACGGATGCGGCCGAAGCCGACGTCGATGCGACCTTCCTTCAGCGCCTTGATCTGATCCATCGTCGACATCTCGTGCAGGCTCAGCTCGACTTCCGCATACTTCTGGCGATACCGGCGAATGATCTTCGGCAGCATCCCGTACAGCGTCGAGCCGACGAAGCCGACCGACAGGCTGCGTTCGATCTTGCCGACGCGGCGCGTCATCGATTCGAGCTCGGCCGTCTGCGCGAGCAGCTGCGCCGCATGCTGATAGAAGAAGCGCCCGGTTTCGGTGAGCTTCAGCGGGCGCGAGTTGCGTTCGAACAGCTGGACGTCGAGCATCTGCTCGAGCTGCTGGATCTGGCGGCTCAGCGGCGGTTGCGCGATATGCAGCCGCTGCGCGGCGCGGGTGAAGCTGCGCTCCTCGGCGACAGCCACGAAATAGCGCAGATGGCGTAACTCCATGTTTCCTGCCGTCGAAGAGTGGGCTGCAGCGAAGCCGCTGTGGGGCGATGCGTCGAGTGAGCGCGTATTTTACTGTACTGCGAAGCTTTTGCGGCGGCTGACGTCGATGTGCGAGCGCGATCGTCGCGGCGGCGCACGCTCATTCCGCGAACAGGTCCGGCCCGAACACTTCGTAGTGAATCCGCGCTTCGTGAATCCCGAGGTGCTTCAGCGCATCGTGCTGCATCCGCATGAACGGCACCGGGCCGCAGATGTAGTAATCGGCGTCGGGCAACAGAATCGCGCCCTTGATCGCGTTCACGTCGACCAGGCCCTTCAGGTCGTAATCCGTGCCTTCGATATCCTTCGGCAGCGGATCGTCGTAGAACACGACGAGACTGAAATTCGCATAGGTGTTCGCGGTCTCGCGCAGCCGGTCGCGCATTGCATGCACGCCGCTGTTGCGCGCGCCGTGCACGAACACCACCTGCCGCTGCGGATCCTGGATCGCGCGCTTGAGCATGCTGATCATCGGCGTCAGCCCGACGCCGCCGCTGATCAGCACGATCGGCGTTGTCGCGTCGACGTCGATATGGAAGCTGCCGTACGGCGCGGCCACCTTGATCTCGTCGCCGACGTTCACGTGGTCGTGCAGCAGGCACGACACATAGCCGGGCGGATAGGCGCCGCCGCTTTCGCGCTTCACCGAGATCCGGTACGTGTGTCCGTTCGGCATGTCCGACAAGCTGTACTGGCGAATCTGCTGCAGGCCGAGCTGCGGCACGTCAACCGCGACGCCGATGTACTGGCCCGGTTCGAAATTCGCGACCGGCTGGCCGTCGGCCGGCGCCAGGACGAACGACGTGATCACGCTGCTTTCGGGCCGCTTCTCGCGCACGACGAAGGTGCGCCAGCCGGTCCAGCCGCCGAGCTGCGCGGACGAGCGTTCGTACAGCCCGCTTTCCATGCCCATCAGCACGTCGGCGAGATTGCCGTAGGCCTGCGCCCACGCGGAGATGATGTCGTCGCTGGCTGCGTCGCCGAGCGTCTCCTTGATCGCGGCGAGCAGGTGTTCGCCGACGATCGGATAGTGCTCGGGACGCACGCCGAGGCTCGCGTGCTTGTTCGCGATGTTCTTCAGCACGGCCGCGAGACTGCCCGGATCCTCGATGTTTTCCGCATACGCGTAGACGGCGCGCGCGAGCGCCTGCTGCTGTTGTCCCTGTTCCTGATGCGCGATGTTGAACACGTTCTTCAGTTCCGGATGCGCGGCGAACAGGCGCGCGTAGAAGCATTTGATGATGTCGTAACCGTGTTGCGCGAGGACGGGGGCCGTGGCCTTGACGATGTCTTTCGTTCTTTGCGTGAGCATGGTCGAACTCCTTCGTAAGGGGGCGTATCGAGCGGGACGAGCGCGGGCTTGTCGTCGCGGCGGCGTCGGCATGACGATCGGCTGGCGCCGGGCACGGCATTCCGGCTGGCGTCCCGGAATGGTCGTCGGATGGCGTGGTCGGGTATCGGCCGAGCGACCGCTCGCCGCGCATCGGCCATACCCGGCGCCGGTATCCGGCCCCATTCGCCCGTACTGTCGGCGCGCACGCCGGAACGCCGCCGACGCATGCGCGCGCATCTCGGAACGCCCCCTTTCTACAATTCCGCCCGAGCCGCTACACGATGCGCGCGCCCGCGTCGCCGTACAAGAACAGCAGGCCCGATCCTTGCGTCGGGCAAGCGTCGTCGGGCGGCGCTCGCGCCCCGACAGACGACGATTTGCACGGGAGGCGCGTATGGAACTGATGCCGGTCGTCCTGCAGTGGCACGATGTTTTCGCCAGGATCGTGCTGGCGCTCGTCGCGGGCGGGTTGGTCGGCCTCGATCGCAGCGAGTCCGGCAAGACGGCCGGACTGCGCACGACGATCCTCGTCTGTCTCGCCGCGTGCCTGTCGATGCTCCAGGTCAATGCGCTGCTGCTGCAGGCGGGCAAGCCGGAGGGCGCGTTCTCGGTGCTCGACCTGATGCGTCTGCCGCTCGGCATCCTGACCGGGATGGGCTTCATCGGCGGCGGCGCGATCCTGCATCGCGACGGCCTGGTGTCCGGCGTCACGACGGCCGCGACGCTGTGGTTCGTGACGGTGATCGGACTGTGCATCGGCGGCGGCCAGTTGTGGCTCGGCGCGCTCGGGCTGGTGCTCGCGCTGCTGGTCGTCTGGCCGCTGCGATGGATCGAGCAGCGCCTGCGGCGCGTCAGGACGGCGCTCGTCACGGTCGAGTTTCCGCTCGGCTCGGCGGCGCGCGAACAACTGGCCGCGAAGCTGCGCGACGCGGGTTTTACGTGCCGGACGCGGGGCTTTTGCGAAACGGCCGCACGCGCGGTGCGCGAGGAAGAACTGCTCGTGCAGTGGCGCGAAGCGGCCCGCACCGACGCGAAGCTGAAGCAGTTGATGCGGGTCGTCGAATCGGCCGGCCTGACATCGGTCCGCTGCTCCGAGGAGAACTGACCCGCGCGGCGGCCGGAACGCGCGATGCTCGTGCAGCAGGCCGCGATGGGCGGCTGACCAAGGAGCGAAACATGACATGTGTATCGGAAGTGATGACGCGCGATGCCGCGACCATCGGCCCGACGCAGAGCCTGCGCGAGGCGGCCAGGCTGATGAGCGAGCTGAACGTCGGTGCGCTGCCCGTATGCGACGGCACGCGGCTGATCGGCATGCTGACGGACCGGGACATCGTCGTGCGCGCGGTGTCGATGGGCGTGCCGCCCGACGAGGCGATCGAGGGCGTCGTCAGCGGACCCGCGAACTGGTGCTACGAGGACGACGACATTTCGGCGGTACAAAAGAAGATGGAGGACGCGCAGATTCGCCGCGTCCCGGTGGTCGACCGGCAGAAGCGGCTGGTCGGCATCGTCGCGCTGGGCGACCTCGCCACTGCCGCGGACGGCGGGATGTCGTCGACGCTCGGCGCGGTGTCCGCGCCGTCGCGACCGGATCGCTGATCGTTATGGCAAACAAGGAGAACCCCATGAACGAAGACAGGGAAACGCAGATCCGCGAGCGTGCGTACCGGCTGTGGCAGGCGGACGGCGAGCCGGACGGCAGGGCCGACGAATACTGGCCGCGCGCCGAACGGCAGCTCGATGCGCAGGGCGACGGCGCGGACGCCCTCGCCGAACCGGCGGCGGAAGTGCCCTCCGATCAGTCCGCGAAGCGCCGCATCCCGGGCGAGCCGCTGCAGGACATCGATGCCGTGCCGGCCAGCGAGGCTGCGCGCGAGAAGCGGCGCACGCGGTGAACCGCGGCGAGTGACGAGCCGGTAAACGGATGCGCGCGTGCGCGACCGGCTAACCGTCCTCGCCCACCTCGACGGGATCCGGCAGGTCGGGCAACTCGTCGTGACGCGTGTCGTCGCGTTCCGGCGACGGCAGGTCCGGCGTGGCGGTCGTGTCGTCGTCGTTCGGTGTCGGGTGAGTCGCGCTCATGATCGTCCTCCTCGGTGTCGAAAGGGCGCCGGCGCGCAGCCGGCATGCAGTTGTCGAGCATTGCGCGTGCCGCGCTCCGCGCTCCACGCGCGGCGCGCCCGGCGGCGTTGCGACGCGCATGGACGCGGGTGTGCCGGATGACGCGCCGCTTGTAATTTGTGGAGCGGATGCGTCGGCCGGCGTTCCGGCGGAGCATCCCGACGGCGGCATATCGCTTGCTGCGGCGGGATCGTCGGCCGCATCGTCGCGTCCCGTTTTCATTCCCCCGTACACGTACCGGAGTCCATCATGTCGTCAGACGAAGTTTCCGAATCCCGTCGCAAGTGGATGCAAGGCACGACGGCCGGACTGGTCGCCAGCGTCGCGCTGCCGACGATCGCGCAGACAGGCGGCCCGCCCGACGCGGGCGACACGGCGCCGCGCGATCCGCGCCCGCTCTATCCGCATGCGCCGTTTCCGCAGCAGCAGCAGCCATGGCCGGGTCTCGCGGGCCGCATGACGCCGCGTCCCGATCACGGCGAGCGCAGCTATCGCGGCAGCGGGCGGCTCGACGGCCGCAAGGCGCTGATCACGGGCGGCGACTCGGGCATCGGCCGCGCGGTGGCGATCGCGTTTGCGAGGGAAGGCGCGGACGTCGCGATCGTCTATCTGCCCGACGAGGAACCCGATGCGCGCGAAGTCGTGGAAATGATTCGCAGCGCGGGGCGCAAGGCCGTGCCGCTGGCCGTCGACATTCGCAGCGAAGGCGCGTGCAACGGGCTGGTCGAGCGTGCTGTCGCCGGGCTCGGCGGGCTCGACATTCTCGTGAACAACGCGGGCCGCCAGCAGAGTCACGACTCGATCCTCGACATCAGCACGGAGCAGTTCGACTGGACGCTGCGCACCAACCTGTACGCGATGTTCTGGATCACGCGGGCTGCCATTCCGCACCTGCCGCCCGGTTCGGCCGTCGTCAACACGACTTCGGTCAATGCGTACGAGCCGTCGGCGAGCCACCGTCGCTGAGCGCGGAAACGCGGTTGAGATTGAACCGTGGGAGTACTCCGCGCGGCGTAGGTGGTTTGCGCCAGCTATGCCAGAGGATCTGGCAACTCATGTGCATTAGCCGGGACTTGCTTTGACTGCGAGCCGGATAGCGGATGACGTCCGTCGAACGCAGGATTACATGCTAGACTCTCCCACAAGGAGATGGCATTCCTCCCACCAAACCGCCGCCCAAGCCGGCTAATGATGCCTACGTGATCCTGGGTTCAGGGCGTCGTAGGCTCCTTCGAGCGTTCTGCTCCCCAGGTTTGAAGCTTTTCCGGATCTGGGTCATGACATCCGCTTTTAAGATCGACGTCTACGTGCGTTGCCGACTACCTGCCGAAATGCAGGCGTCGCGACTGTACGCTCGTACGGCCGATAATTGCTATGTATCCGTTGATCCGGCAGACGGAGCACCTCTCATATGGAAGCCCAAGTCTCTATCGCTCATGTGACGGCCGACGAAGTCCTGGATTCGCGCGGCAACCCCACTGTCGAGGCAACCGTGATTCTGAGTGACGGATCTCGCGCCAGCGCTACCGTTCCTTCCGGTGCGTCGACGGGGCAGTCCGAGGCGCGGGAGCTTCGTGATGGCGAAACATCGCGATACAGCGGAAAAGGCGTGCAACGGGTGGTTGGCAAAATCTGCGGGCCGATTGCCAAAATATTGCGCGGGATAGTCGCCGACGATCAATGGCGCATCGACGCCATGCTGACAGGTCTGGACGGAACGGAGTTCAAATCCAACCTCGGAGCAAATGCATTGCTCGGGGTATCGATCGCATGCGCCAGAGTGGCGGCGCAGTCATGCGGCCTGCCGCTCTTTCGCTACCTCGGAGGCGAGAGTGCGCACGTCTTGCCGGTACCCATGCTGAATGTCCTGAACGGTGGGATGCACGCTCAGGGCGGGCCTGATATTCAAGAACTCATGATCGTGCCGCACGGGGCACCGACATTCAAGGAAGCCCTACGGGCAGCAGTCGAGACCTACCACGCACTGCGCATGGTTCTGACCGACTGGAATGCATCAACAAACCTGGGTGACGAAGGCGGATACGTGCCGCGGTTTGCGTCCAATGACATCGCGTTTGACGCAATCATGATGGCTATCGAGCGGGCAGGATACAGACCTGGGAACGACATTTCCCTAGCACTCGATTTTGCCGCCAGTGCGCTTCACCGGGATGGCGCATATTACTTGCCGCTGGACGGTCTCGTACTCTCGGCGACCGAAATGATCGACTATTGCAGCCGGTTGCTGGATCGTTACCCGATTGTCTCGATCGAGGATCCACTCGCGGACGATGATTGGCACGGCTATCAGGCCCTCACGGCTCGATTGGGCCATCGCGTCCAAATCGTCGGAGACGATCTATTCGTCAGCAATCGCGCCTTTCTGGTTCGTGGGATGAGAGAGCATTGCTGCAATGGTGTGTTGATCAAACCCAACCAGGTCGGAACGGTAACCGAGACGTTAGATACCGCGAGAATGGCGATCATGGCCGGCTATGCAGCGCCCGTATCACATCGCTCGGGAGAAACCGAGGACACGAGCATTGCCGATTTGGCGGTGGCGCTGAATTGTGGGCAGATCAAAGCTGGAGCACCGGCTCGTGGCGAGCGCGTCGCGAAATACAACCGTCTACTGCAGATCGAGCGAACACTCGGCGCCCGTGCGCGCTACATGGGTAGCGATGCATTTCCCCGTCTTCGCGACGGGGAGCGGCATGCGGAGGATGGCGTAGCGGGTACTGCCTAGATTTTTACTCGGTCGGAGGTCGATGGGGGCGACGTCATCGCCGACTCGGCGAGCACCGATGCAAATTCGTCGCTATGTTGACCCCGGCTAACTGCGGGTATGCAGTGTTGATGATAGGACGATGCAACGATCATGGATTCCATTTCGGCGAGTGTGGCGCGTGCCGTCGCGTCCCATGTCCTTTACCTCGATGACCTGCTCGAGCGGATCGCTATGCTCTGCAAAACGCCGAACGGTACTCGGCAGTACACGCTCTACGGCGAAGATGTTCCACATGAGAAGTTGGAAATGACGCTCGACGGTGTCCGACGATGTCGAGATCGGCTTGATAGATTCGACAGACGCTGGAGTCTCGGCCCCCATGAGCGAGAAGTCTTGCTGTCGAAAGCGTTGGTCGTGGAACTGCAGTTTTTCGATATCGCACTGGATGAGATGACGCCGGATCGGCTTGCCGGTTATGGGGTAGTGGCAGGCGAGGTGCGACGCGACTACGTCCGTCTGGTAGCAGACTGCAAAGCACTTGTCGCCGAAATGCAACGAGACTTGCTCGCTCATGGCTGACTGGTCGAATCGACATCGTGCGTGCTAGACTGATCGGAACGGAGATGGCATTCCTCCAAAACCGCCGGTATCTCCGGCTGATGATGCCTACGGATT
Organism: Burkholderia pseudomultivorans; assembly: GCF_902499075.1. Taxonomy (GTDB): domain Bacteria; phylum Pseudomonadota; class Gammaproteobacteria; order Burkholderiales; family Burkholderiaceae; genus Burkholderia; species Burkholderia pseudomultivorans. The sequence goes on from NZ_CABVPP010000005.1 coordinate 167,829, forward strand.
CCTGGTGCGGGAAGCCGTGGGTTCATTCTCCCAAGCGTCCTGCTGCCCGGATTTGAAATACGTTCGAATCTGCGGTTTTCATGCTTCATTCCTTACATCAAGATCGATCGAACGGCGTTGCCACAGCTTGCGTCGCGGTGACCATCCGCGTCCGGGATATGTTGCGCGGATTGTCGCCGTCGTCGTACTCGCTAAACGGGAGCATCTATGAAAGGCAGTCAGCTAACGGTGTATGCGGCCAACCAGAGTCACCGGTACGAACACAAAACGATCGTCGAATGGTTGCTTGACGAGATCGAAACAGCCGGTATCCACGGCGCGACGGTGACGGAAGTCAGCGAGAGCGTCGATGCACACGGTCGATACCACGCCGCGCGCTTCTTCGAACTGGTCGACCAACCGATAGCGGTGACTGTCGCGGCCGAGGACGACAAGATCGATGCGTTGCTCGAGAGCTTGCGGCGATCGGGGGTTCGCTTGTTCTATACCCGGTGCCCTGTCGAATACGATGTGCTGGGCGACAAGTGAGGAGAATGTCATGGACTTCAATTTGATCCCGGCCGGCGCCGAACCGCCGAAAGAAGTCAATGCGATCATCGAGATTCCCGCGCAGAGCTCGCCGGTGAAATATGAAGCCGACAAGAAGCTTGGGTTGCTTCGAGTCGACAGGATCATGAGTGCCGGACTTCGGTATCCGCAGAACTATGGCTTCATTCCGCAAACGCTTGCGCGAGACGGCGACCCGCTCGACATCATCGTGATTGCGCCATTCGAGCTTGAACGCCTGGCTCTGATCGCTTGCAGACCGGTTGGGCTGCTCAACATGACCGACCAGGCCGGGCCCGACGAGAAAGTCATAGCGGTACCTATCGACAGTGTGTGCCCGGCGACGTCGCATATTCGTCGCCTCGACGATGTTGGAGCGTATCTGCTGAACCAGCTTCAGTTCTTTTTCGAGCACTACAAGCTGCTCGAACCCGGGAAGTGGGTGAAGTTCGAAGGATGGGGGGACGTCAAGGATGCCGAGCGCGCGATCGAAGCGGCCATTCTGGCGTATGCCGGTCATGATGGCGAGCCTCTCCAGAACGGCAAGTGAAGTTCGCCTTCATCCACCGGCTCATCAATCGAGGGAGTCGTCATGACGGAATCTGTCCGAATCGCGGCCGTCGCCGCCGATGAAATCCTGGATTCACGCGGTAATCCGACCATCGCTGTCCGAGTTACGTTGACCGATGGCAGTATTGGGGAGACGGCTGTGCCGTCGGGTGCGTCGACTGGCGAGTATGAGGCGGTCGAACTGCGTGACGGCGACTCCGAGAGGTATGGCGGAAAAGGCGTTCTTCGTGCGGTGCATCACGTTAATACGGTTATCGCGTCCGCGCTCTCCGGGCACCACGCGTTCGATCAACAAGGCATTGACCGCACGCTGATCGAACTGGACGGGACCGAGTTCAAGAGTCGCCTTGGCGCCAATGCCATATTAGGTGCGTCGCTTGGATGCGCGAGAGCGGCTGCTGAGTCGCGGGACGTCCCGCTGTTCCAGTATCTAGGCGGTACGGACGCGTGCCTGTTGCCGGTGCCGATGTTCAATGTGTTGAACGGCGGAAAGCATGCGGCGGACGGGCCCGATATCCAGGAGTTCAAGCTCGTGCCGTTCGGGGCTCCGTCGTTTCGGGAGGCGCTGCGATATGGCGTCGAGACCTATCACGCGCTGCGGGAGGTGCTCTCCGAAATGAGCGCGTCGACGAACGTCGGCGACGAGGGTGGATTTGCGCCGAGCCTGCCGTCCAATGCGGCCGCGATGGATGCGATCATGGCCGCGATCGAGCGCGCCGGATATCGGCCGGGCGAGCAGATCGCGATAGGGCTGGATCCGGCGGCGACGTCGTTCTACGTCGACGGCCGCTATGTGCTCGCCCGCGACGGCCTGAGCCTGTCGAGCGACGAGATGATCGCCTATTGGGAATCCTGGTTGAGCGCCTACCCGATCGTCTCGCTGGAAGACCCGCTGGCCGACAGCGACTGGGCGGGTTTCGCATCGTTGACCGCCAAGCTGGGCGCCGACGTCCAGATCGTCGGCGACGATATCTTCGTCACCAACGTCAAGTTCCTGCAGCGGGGTATCGACGAAGGATGCTGCAATAGCATCCTGATCAAGCCGAATCAGGTCGGGACGATCAGCGAGACGCTGGCAACTGCGAAGTTGGCCTCGTCCGCCGGCTATACGTGCCTGGTGTCGCACCGGTCGGGCGAGACGCTCGACACAAGCATTGCCGATCTCGCGGTGGCACTTGGCTGCGGACAGATCAAGTCCGGCGCACCGGTGCGCGGCGAGCGCGTAGCGAAATACAACCGTCTGTTGCAGATCGAGAAGGCGCTCGGATCCAAGGCGCGATTCGCGGGCAAGCACGCCTTTTCCCGCACGATCAAGTGGCAGTGCTGATCGTCTGGCGGTGCCGGAATGGGGAAATGATGCGATGTACTGCGTGAAATGCGGGCAGCCCATGAGCCGCCGGATACCGGACGGCGATGGTCGCGCGCGCGATGTCTGCGAGGGTTGCGGATTCATTCATTACGAAAATCCACGCAGCGTCGTCGGCACCGTGCCGCAACTGGGCGACTGCATCATCCTGTGCCGTCGGGCCATCGCTCCGCGGCGCGGCTACTGGACGCTGCCCGCCGGCTTCCTTGAGACCGGCGAGACGACTGAGGAGGGCGCGGCGCGCGAGACGCGCGAGGAAGCAGGGGTGGAAGTGCAGGTCGGTGAGTTGTTTTCGGTCGTGAACGTCGTCCATGTCCATCACGTATATCTGTTCTATCTAGGCGTTGCGCAATCGAGCCAGCTGGTGCCCGGTATCGAGAGTCTCGAAGCGCGGATCGTATCCGCATCCGAGGTGCCATGGGACGAAATTGCTTTCCCGGCAGTGACGTATACGCTGAAACGATTCTTTGCGGATCGGGAAGCCGGTTGCATCGCATCCGGCCAATTCAGGGTCCATTCGACCAGCCTGTCGATGTCGTTCGTCGAATGATGCATCGACTTGCCACGCAGGAGCCACCGGCCTAGACTTGAACCCAGGAGATGGCATTCCTCCCGACAACCGCCCTTCGGGGCTAATGATGCCTACAGGCCTGGGAACGGGCACTGTGGGCGGGCGCACGGATCCCGCGCGCCTTACATGTGTTTGGCCACGCTCGTGGCGCTTCCCGGTTCGTTATCCAGTTGCAATGCGATCGCGCAGGATTTTCCGCGGCCGCGAGCGATGAGCGGGAGGAACGACCATGGTTTTTCACAGCATCCTCTTCGAGACCACCGAGGACGGACCGCCACCAGTCCAGCCGGGCGAACCGGAATTCTTTCAAGACCTGAACCTGAATCAGTTCGTCAAGGACGCGACGACAGGATTCGACGAGTACGATCTCGGACCGTTCTTTTACGTCGAGCTGAATCGCGAGAGCGCGGTCGCTTATCGTCAGGCGGTCATGCGCGATCTCGACGACGACGACTTGCTGCTCAGCGTTCAGGCATTCGCCGCTGCCATGCGCAAGGTGCGTGCGTGCGTCGGCGAAGCGGAGCGGCTCTACTACGTCCGGCAGAAGCAATGGTGGTTTCACGCGGCCACCTCGGCCTACTGCCGGGCTGTGAAGGTGTTTTCCGTGGCGCTGCTGGACGGGCATCCGCACTCGAGCGGGTTGACGACCTTCGGCGCGTGGCTTGCCGACTACGTCGCATCCGATGCGTTCTCGACACTCGAGCGGGATGTCGATACCGTTCGCACGGCGCTGGAATCGGTCCGCTACTGCTACCGTGTGCATGGCAATGCCGTCACCGTGTTCAACTTCGACGGCGAAAGCGACTACGGCGCCTATATCCTCGAGATTTTCGATCGGTTCAAGCAGGGCGCCGTCAAGGATCACGGCGTCGAATTCCGCGATTGGCCCGAGATGAACCACGTCGAGGCTCAGGTACTGGACTGCGTCGCAGAGCTGCAGCCTGATCCGTTTGCACGCTTGACCGCATTTCGAACATGTCACGAACACTTTCTCGACGGGACGATCGCGGCATTCGACCGGGAGATCGAGTTCTATCTCGCGTTCCGCAGATACATTCAGCCGTGCCGAGAGGCGGGTTTGCCATTCAGCTATCCGTCGGTATCCGCGACCAGCAAGACGATTCGTTGCGAGAGCACGTATGACATCGTGCTGGCCCACAAGCTCAGTGCCGACAAGATCGGTGTTGTCTGCAACGACCTGCGGCTCGACGGGCCGGAACGCATCTTCGTCGTGTCAGGGCCGAACAACGGCGGGAAGACGACGTTCGCGCGGACGTTCGGGCAGTTGCACTATCTCGCGAAGCTGGGGCTTCCCGTGCCCGGCAAGCAAGCTCAGTTGTTTCTGTGCGACAGGATCTTCACGCATTTCGAGCGCGAGGAGAATACGCTGGATCTGCGCGGCAAGCTTCAGGACGACCTGATGCGCATTCATGGCATTCTTGCGAAGGCGACTTCGAAGAGCATCGTATTGGTCAACGAGATCTTCAGCTCGACCACGCTGTCGGATTCGCTGTTCCTGTGCCGTCGAATCATCGGCGAGCTGATCGAGCGCGACAGCCTTGGCGTGTGTGTGACCTTCATCGAGGAACTGGCGCGGATCGGACCGCAGACGGTCAGCATGGTCAGCGAGATCAGCACGAACAATCCTTCCGCCCGCACGTTCCGGGTCCGGCGCAGGCCAGCCGACGGCCGCGCCTATGCCGTGTCGGTCGCCGAGCAATACGGGCTCACCTACGAGCGCATCAAGGAGCGGCTTGCATCATGAAAGCACACCTGCTCAACGCATCGAACGACTTTCCATGGGGGCGCGAAGCGTTCTGGAACGAAGATACGCTCGTTCAGGATCTCGAGCTCGAAACGCTATATCGCGCGATGGCGGCCGGCGACGAGTATGTCTACAGCGTCGCCAGGAAGGTGCTGCCGGTCAGTCTCCTCGATCTCGACGATATCCTGTACCGACAGGCCGTCCTCGCCGACTGCATCGAACACGAGGAAGTCGTTCGTGCGCTATACGATCTGGCGGTCGAAGCGATTGAACTCGAGCGCAAGAATTTCTACTGGGGACTCTCGGGATCGGCCAGCAGCGTGTTGCATGGCGCGCGCAATATTGTCCAGGCGTATCTCGGCGTGCTGGGCAAGCTGCGACGCGTCGCGGACCGTCAGACCGGTGAATTCCAGTCTTCGGGATTTCGGCAGTTCTTTGCGGTCATCCGCGAAGCGCTGACCGACGACTACTTCGTCACGATCGCGCAGTGCCTCAAGGCGCTTAAATTCAACGACGGCGCACTGATCAGCGCACAGCCGGGGAAAGGCAACAAGGGGGAGCATTATGTCCTGCGCAAGCCGCACGACAAGGAGTCGAATCTCGTCAAGCGATGGCTCGCTCCGCGCCCGCCGTCGCGCACGTTCCGCATTGCCGATCGGGACGAGAACGGCGCGCGCGCGCTAACCGACCTCGAAGCGAGGGGAATCAATCACGTGGCGAATGCCCTCGCGCAGTCGGCGGATCACATCAAGAGCTTTTTCCTGATGCTGCGTGCCGAACTGGCTTTCTATCTTGGCTGCGTGAACCTGCGCGCCGAACTGGTGCGGCGCGAAATCCCGATCTGCATGCCCGTTCCGCATAGCGTCGGCGAGCGCCGGCATCGATTCGTTCAACTGCATGACGCGACTCTGGCGTTGCGCATGGACCGCCCGCCGGTCGCCAACGATGTCGACGCGAACGGGAGCGATCTAATCGTGGTGACCGGTGCGAATCAGGGCGGAAAATCGACGTTCCTCCGCAGTCTGGGCATCGCACAGATTCTGCTTCAGGCCGGTGCGTTCGTTGCCGCGGACGCATTCGAAGCGAACGTGGCATCGATGATCGTTACCCACTACAAGCGGGAGGAAGATCCGTCGATGCGCGGTGGCAAATTCGACGAGGAGTTGCGCCGCATGAGCGTCGCCGTCGATCATCTGGCCGAGCACGCGATTTTCCTGTCGAACGAATCGTTTGCATCGACGAACGAGCGAGAAGGGTCGGACATCGGGCGGCAGATCGTCGATGCGTTGCTGGAAAGCCGTGTGAAGATCGCGCTCGTCACACATCTCTTTACGCTCGCCAAGGGGCTGCACGACACCGTGACGGCACCGGCGACGTTCCTGCGCGCCGAGCGCAGGGACGACGGCACGCGCACGTTCAGGCTGACCGGAGGCGAACCGCTGCAAACCAGCTTCGGGCAGGATTTGTATCGCCAGATTTTCGTCGAACCTTCCGCCATCATCGAGGAACGCGATTCGCAGTCGGAAGCACCCTCGGACGCATGACGAGACCGGCGCCCGCGCGTGCGTCTGCCGATCAGGTCGATGCTCGATCGCCTGAGGAGCCATTCAATTCGGATGAGCGAAGCCTGTTGATGTCGTCCCGCAGTTGCTCGGCGGTCGATTTCGCCGGTGCGTCGGCTCCGTGTCGCACGCGTTGCAGGCTTTCGATCTGTTCGTCGAGCATACGCGCGAGCGACATGAGCGCGCTGCATTTCCATTCCGAGAGTGCGTCGAAATAGGACACAAGGGAGCGTTGCACAATCTGCATCGCGGTGCTTTCGGGGAGGCGCTTGTACACCGACCATTGGAAGCCCGGTCGACCGAACAGGCGGCCTGTTATCGCGCATGGAAACAGTGTGGTCGGCAGCTCGCGCTCCCATGTAAAGACCGGCGCCGTGCACGATGTTCGAACGGCCGGCGCGAGCTTGGGCAGGCCGAGCGATTCGGCGGCTCGATGCAGTGCGATATCGACGCACGCATGGAGGGATTCGATCGTTCGTGTCGTGGAACCGCAAATCGATCGCGCATGCGCCTGCGTCGCGAGCTCGATCAGGCGGGTGGCATCGAAGGATGTATCGCGGGTTTCCGACCATAGCGCCGCGACATTGTGTGCGATTTCCGTACGCAGGGCTGCCAGTACGGGCTCGGGGTGGCGACGGGCGTGGCCGATCGACTCGGCCGAATCGAACGCGACGGCGATCATGTTGCGGCTGGCGGTCAGTTCGTCTATCGCTTCCACGATCCGTGTGTCGGACTGGGCCGATGGAGAATGCCAGAGCAACCGGATCTGCAGTGCATCGAGGATGTCGCGCCTCAGGGTCCCGAGTTGGCGCTGGCGCAGGGTTGCACGTTGTTCGCGACACTGGGCGAGCGCGTCGGCCAGCGGTCCGTCGGCCCACGCGCGGTGCCAGGGCGGATCGTTCTCCCGAATGCTGAGGAGGTAGACCGGGACCTCGAGATTCGTGCTGCGCCAGAGCCCTGCCACGACGTGATCGTAGATTCGCCAGCGATCGTCCGCGCCGACAAGGTCGATCTTCGTCACTAGTACGATCACGCGTGCGCCTCGACTGCCGAGCTCACGCACGAGCGTGGCCTCGCGCAACGTGATCGGAGCGCTCGCGGAGAGCAGGACGATGGCGATGTCGCACCACGGCAGAGGCCACGCAGCTCGTTCCTGCGCGCCGGAGGCGTCCCAGTCCAGCCCGGGCGTGTCGATCAGCGTCACGCCGCTCGCAAGCAGGGACGCGGGCGATTGAAGGACGATACGCGTGACACCCCGATAATTGTCCGCATTGAAATGAGTGTCGACGAATTCCGCCACGCGAGCCCGGCCTATCGTTTCGGGCCGATCGGTCGCGAATGCCACGTTTGCTCGTGTGCTCGCGCCATGACGGATCTCGACCGGCACTACGGTCGTCGGCAGTGCGGCGACCGGCAGCAGTGCGTCGCCGAGCAGGCTGTTGATGAGCGATGATTTTCCGGTGCCGACAGCGCCGAACAGCCCAACAACGATGTCCCCGCACGTGTGGTGGCGTGCGAAGTCAAGGGTGCGGCGGTGCAGGTCACCGAGGCCATGCGAGACGGTTATACGCTCCAGCTCGCCGAGGAGCGGGCTGGGTTCATCGGGCGCGGGCGTCGGCTGCCGCGTGTCCGGCGCGGCGTCGGCGTGCGATGTCCGGAGCGTTACGTCGTCCGCGTTGTCGGACAATGCCGACTGCAGGATGGCGAGCGACGACATCATGTGGTCCACGAGCCGGCAGGCATCGTCTTCGAGGTCGTCTGAGAGGCCAGGGTTGATCGAAGCCGGCATGCCCGATTCGATGCGCGGATCGAGCTGCGCGATGGCGACCATCGCCTCGCTGATACGGAACCGGCAGCATTCCACCGCGCTTGCAGTCGGTGCTGTGGGAGAGATGCCGTGCCGATCGGCGATCGTGCGCATCACCGCACGGAGCTCATCGAACTCGCCGATCAGACGCTGATACTGGACCGGAACGCCGTCGGCGATGCGCGTCGGAAACGGCGACGCGCGCGACACCGGATCGAGATAGTGCAGCGCGTCGCTGAGGCAAGCGTCCACTTGTGCGAACGCATCCGTGATCCGTTTCGCGTAGGCTGGCGGAAAGGTGCCGTGTCTGTCGTCGGTTGCCATGATCTCGTCGCCTCTTCTTCAATCGGCATCGAATGTCTGGAGGATGTCTTGCCAGCCGCTACACCAGCCGATCGCCGCGACGAGCGCGCCGCGATCCTCGTCGGTATCGGTATCCCGGCTATCCCAGCGGAAGGCATGTTCGAAACGACCAAGGTGCGTCGATATGCCGATGACCGCTTGGCGCTGGACCTTCAGATCTTGGCCGTGGTTGTGTGTGACCGATTCGATCAGGTGCAGGCGACACAGTGCAGGGTTGTCGGTGCCGGCGCAACGCCCGCAAATGTACGGCACCCAGCCGCGCCGGTTATCGCGCGCGAATGAGCGGGCGTTTGCGAGATCGCGTCCCTGGGCGAGCCGCTCGGGGGGCGAATTGCCGGGTGTGTCGGCGTGGTAGCCGAGGCTGCACATGTGGCAGGGGCCGCCAGGCTGCAATCGCCGGCGCATGATCGTAGCCGGTGCGAAGCCGTATAGGCCGCCGGCGAGCACGCGCACCGCGCGCGCCATCAGTTCGTTGTACAGAATCGCGCTGCCGTGAATCAGGTGCGGTCTGAAAGCAGCCTCGACGGTGAAGAAGCCAAGGGCATGACGCGGACACATTCCCCAGTGGGCGTCGAGGCGTGCTCGAACGTCGGCATCCATGATGCTGCCCTGGATGAACCACCACAGGAAGTCGATTTCTCCGTCGGAAAGCCGGAGGCCGGCGGGTGGCGATCGCGAAGTACTTGAGGAGAGCACGTGCGCTGTCCGGGAGGCTGAAACGAACACAAGCCTGGACAGGGGCATGGCAATGACCCTGCAGCTCCTGACCAGGAACCGTAGGCATCATCAGCCGCGTCGACTCGGCGGCGGTTCGCGGAGGTATGCCATCTCCCGTAACGACAGTTTTATTCTAATGACGGCATTTCGTGTTGGCAACGCGAATGGAATCGTTTGGCGAAGGCAGCGACGATCAACTTGCGCGGCGCACGCGGGCAGCGGGACCGCATGCGGCGGCGCCGTACGGGGCGACGAGAAAAAGGACTATTCGGCATGCTCGCGCGCAGCGCGGAATGTCGCGACGGCGCCGAGCAACTCGTCGTGGGCGTCGTTATCGGAACCCCAGCGCTCGAAGCGCGACCACCGTCCGGACTCGAACACCTTGTAGTTGACGAAGAAATGGCGAAACTCGTGCAACACCAGCAGAGGAAGATCGTCGAGCGTGCGGACCTTTGAAGTGAGCGGGCAGACGGTGTCGACCGGCACTGCAATGATCTTCGTGTCGGGGCCGCGTTCGTTGGTCAGATGCATCGTGCCGAGCGCACGCGCCTCGACAACGGCGCCGGGAACGACCGGAAACGGCGTCACCACGAGCGCGTCAAGCGGGCGGCCGTCTGGCGCGAGCGTTTCCGGAACGAATCCGTAGTTGGCCGGGTAGCGCATGCTGGTCATCATGAACGTTTCGACGCGCAATCGTCCCGACTGAGGATCAGCTTGGTACTTGACCGGGTCGCCGAGCGCAGACATTTCGACGATCACATTGAAGCTGGCGGGGACGTTGCTGCCCACACCGATATTGTCGTAGTTCATCACATGCTCCCCGGCTAACGACGCAGCGACGCGATCAACCGCTTAGGGAACAGGATCAGGCCGAGCGCATCGACTGCGTGACGCACGACGAGATCCGCTGCTCCCAGCGTTTCGCGCGCTAAGCCTTCCGTACCAAGTACGGCAATGCCGAGCGCGGCATGTTCGAGCATCAACGCATCGTTTCGGCCGTTGCCGATCGCCGCGACGTGCTCTGCGCCGATACGCAGGACGTAATCGCGCTTGGCTTCGGCCTGCCCGTCCGGCGGCAGGCAGATCACTTCGGTCCGGCACGTGCGCAGTTGTGTCCGGGCATCCCCGTATGTATTTCCGGTCATGACATGTATGTCGAGCTTGTCGGCAAGCTGGGCGATGCGCAGCGCAATGCCGTCCAGCAGTTTGCCGTCGACGGCAAGCGTTCCGTTGAAGTCGAGCACGAGATGCTCGAGGTTCAGCACATGGCAACCCGGGATGTCGATCGAGATCATCCGCTTCTCCTTGCGCGCTGCACGAGCGTGGACTTGCGACAGCGCAGTCGGCCGATTCAGCGAGTCATCCAGCCTTGGAGGGAAGCGGGCGATGCCACAGCGTTCCGATGGCCGGACGGCTGGAGGCATCATCAGCCACGCTAGAAGGCGCGGCGGTTGGCGGAGAATGCCATCTCCGTAGATCGAATAGCTTCTACCCACTGTAGGCAATGCCGAGACGGGACGCAATCAGGGACAATGCGAGATGTCTGCACCAGCTTTCAACGGCAGCTTAATGGGGAGTGATCGTGTCTCGGCGTGGTGCCGTCGATCCTGCACTGCAACGGCGTCCGAGCCGCGCATCCATGAACTAGAATGATTGGCAGGACAGTGTGTCCATCAGTGCCGTCGCTTGCGTGACGGTGTGTTCTGGTGTCGTTTGACGGAGGCAGACATGAACGGCTACCAGCTTACTTTCTACACCGAACAGAATCGCCGGCACGGCCATCATACGATCACCGAATGGCTGCTTCACGAGGCTAAGCACCTCGGCATTCACGGAGCCACGGTCATCGGTTGCGCGGAAGGAACCGGGCATGCCGGCACGCATCATGCCGCGCACATGCTGCGGCTCGACGATCAGCCCGTGCAGATCATCCTCGCCGTCACGGAGGATGAGGCCGAGCGGTTGCTCGAAGCGGTGAAGGCCGAGCACGTGCATGTGTTCTATACGCGCTCTCCGATCGAGTTCGGTGTGCTCGGCGACGATGCGCCCGCCGCAGGGAAGAAGCGCTTTTCGCTCTTCGGTCGTCGGATGCATTAGCGCAAATCTGCTTCCTTGCATGTATCGACGAGTTTCCTATACTCGATACTGCACCAAGTGGAGATGGCATTCTCCCTAAACCGCCGCGCCTTCTAGCGTGGCTGATGATGCCTACCAGTCCCCGGGCGCCGGGGCCGGTAGGCATTCTTGGGCCGGCTCGCATTCACGAGCATCCCGGGCATATCGATGCCTGAATAAAGCGAACAAAAATGGGATGCCCCGGCGAGCCTTCATGGCGTAACCCTGTCAGTTCCCGCTCCCGCATTGCATTGCGACGATCCGAACCGTCGCATGGCATCGTATGCGCCGCCGTTCGCCGCGGCGCAGGTGCGGGAGTCCGCTCGTGAGCACGCGCGACATCCTGCTCCAAATCGCGCAGGTCGTCACGGTCCTCGCGTTGTCGCCGCTGCTGCAGGGTGTGATCCTTCAATGGGAAGAGCGCGTCCAGCGTGGCCAGGGGCCAGGCATCTTCCAGCCTTACCGCGATTTGCGCAAACTGTTCCGCAAGCAACTCGTCGTGCCGAACACGGCATCGTGGGTCTTCTGGTGTGCGCCCGTCGTCGCGTTCACCTGCATGCTGACGGTGCCGATCCTGATTCCCGTGCTGACCGATTTCCCACTGCCGCTGTCCGACATGGGCGATATCCTCGGCGGCGGCCTCATTCTTACGCTTGGGTCGTTCGCGATCGTGCTGGCCGGCCTTGATTCAGGCAGTGCGTACGGCGGCATCGGGTCGAGCCGTTCCGTGATGCTCGGCATCCTGGCCGAACCGACGCTGATTCTGGTGCTCGTCGGCATCACGCTGCTTGCCAAGGCGATGCTGCCGTTCGTCGTCAACCACCTGCTGGTGCAGCAACCATCCGTCTATTGGAGCCCCGCGCACCTCTTCCTGGTTTTTGCGTTCTTCGTGCTACTGCTCGTCGAGACGGACAGGCTACCGATTCATTCCAGCACGCATATCGAGGTCTACATGATCGAGGAGGCACGCATTCTCGAATACTCCGGGCCGCTGCTGGCGTTGCTGAAATGGGCGTCGATGATGAAGCAATTTATCCTTTACACGATCTTCTGCAATGTGCTCACCCTGCCGTGGGGCCTGTCTCGGCACGGAACGGCGCTGGGTGCGCTGGGTGCGGCCGCAGGGCTGTTCGCGAGAATGCTCGTCGTCGTGCTCGTCGTCGTGCTGGTCGAGACCGCGCAGTCGAGGTTGCGCTTCTTTCGCTATCAGGAGCCGCTTGCGGCGTCGTTCATGCTCGCGATCCTCGCGATCGCTGCCAACCAGCTCAGGTGATCGCTCCCATGCTCCTCGCCAACCTCAGCCCACTTGCTGCTTCGCTGTTCAGTCTGCTCGCCATCGGCAGCCTGCTGCTGGCCTTCGTCATGCTCGGCTCGCGATGGCTTAAGGACTATCTCCTCGCGTTTACCGCCGAATCGTGGCTGATTGCCGCGCTGTCGGGCGCGGTGGGCTATTACGGGAACTATCACGAGCTCTACCTCGTCGCGGTGCTGACGGCCTTTTTCCGCGGGATGGTGCTGCCGTACCTGATCTGGCGGATCATTGCGCGCCTGGCCGTCGAAAGGGAGTTGCACGTGATTTTGCAGCCGAGTTCATGCCTCGTGCTCGGTGCGCTGCTCGTACTCTTCGCTTTCGTCGTGTCGAATCATCTCGGCAATGCGCTCGGCCTCGGCGGCACGGTGGTGGTGCTGGCGCTGACCGTCATGCTGTCGATGAAGCTGATCGGTTTCCTGATGCTGGCTGTCCGGCAGGAGGCGATCAGCCAGGTACTCGGCCTGTTGATTCTCGAGAACGGCATTTTTCTCGGATCGCAGATCCTGGTGCCAGGTATGCCGCTCCTGATCGAACTGGTGCTGCTGTTCGACTTGCTGGTGATCGTCGTGAGCTTCGGAGTGCTGGTTCGCTACCTCGTCGCGCACGTGGGCAGCACGAGCAGCCGTGAACTCAGACGTCTGGTGGGGTAATCATGATTCCGTGCTGGCTCGTGGCCATCGTCGTCGCACCGCTGCTGGCCGCCGTCATTGCCGTGGCGGGGCGCAGCGGCCGCGTGGCGGAGTATGCGAATCTCGCGGCCTCCGCCGTCTGCGTGACCGGCGCGCTGTGGCTCGTCGCGCATGTGGACGGGCCGCGCACGTTCGTCGCCGGCTATGTGATCCTCGACGCGCTCGCCGCGTGGACGCTCGTTTGCACGTGCGCGGTCTACTGCCTCGCGTCCATCTATGCGATCGGCTACATGCGCTTGCTGAAGGACGAGGTCGCGCGCTTGCCGGGCTTTTATGCGCTGTTCGCACTGTTCGCAACAACGATGATCTGCGGTCCGCTGATGAACAACGTCGGGGTCTACTGGATCGCGATCGAGTTGACGACCCTCGTCAGCACCTTTCTCGTCGGTTTTGAGCATGGGCAGGAAGCTATCGAGGCCGCATGGAAGTACATCATCGTCGTGTCGGCTGGCATCAGTCTGGCGTTGCTCGGCACGGTGCTTTTCTATTGGGCCGGCAGCCTCGTGCTCGGGCCGACCTACGACATGACGTGGTCAACCTTGCGAAACGCGGCGCCGCGGATGAATCCGGCGCTCACGCAAATGGCGTTCCTGCTCGTGCTGGTCGGATATGGCACGAAGGCCGGGCTCGCTCCGATGCATACCTGGTTGCCCGATGCTCATAGTGAAGGGCCCGCTCCCGTGTCCGCGATGCTGTCCGGCGCACTGCTGAACACGGCGATGCTGGGTGTCGCGCGCTTCCTGACGGTGACCGATGCATCGGGATCCTCGCTGCTGCCGCGCGTCGTACTGGTCGCGTTCGGCGTGTGCTCGCTGTTCGTCGCGGCGCTTTTCATCGTCAGACAACAAGGCATCAAGCGGCTGATGGCGTATTCGAGTGTCGAGCACATGGGCGTGCTGGCGCTCGGGTTCGGGTTCGGCGGCCCGCTGGCGATCGCGGCGGTGCTCTATCACATGCTCAATCATTCGCTGAACAAGTCGCTGATGTTCTTCGGCGCCGGCAACATGATGCGCCTCTACGGCACGAAGAACATTGATGCGATTCGGGGCGTGTGGGTTCGCTTCCCGGTGACCGGCGCCCTGTGGTTAGCTGGCGCGGTGGCGATTACCGGTGCGCCGCCGTTCGGTTTGTTTCTGAGCGAAATGACGCTGATGCGCGCAGGTTTCGCGACATCGCACACATGGGCCGTCGTCGTCCTGCTCACGCTGTTGATCGTCATTTTCATCGGCTTCCTGAATCATTTTCGGTCGATGTATTTCGATACGCGGCTGCCCGAGAGCACGCCGATCGACAGCAATGGTTCAACCGCCGCGAGTGCGTGGATGACCGTGCCGATGTGGCTCGCGATTGTGCCCGTGTTCGTGTTCGGAATCTGGTGGCCCGACGCACTGTGGCGGTTCTTTCAAACGGTCGCGGCCGATCTGGGCGGAGGCGTGCGATGAAGAATTGCGAAACGATATCGCTGAAGCTCGACGAGCTGCAGCCGGCCGCGCAGCAGCTGCTCGCAAATGGCGGGAGAATGCAGGGCGTTTATGCATGGTATTCCGCGTCCGGGCGGGCCAGGCTTCGCTACGTGGCAACGCGCCCGGGATACGAGACCTGTCTGGGATGGTCGGTGGACGTCGGCGATGATCCCGTCCCGAGCCTGGCGGCGGTTTGCCCGCTGCTCGGCTGGCAGGAGCGCGAGATCATGGAGATGAGCGGGATTGCTTTCTTCGGGCATCCCGAACCCGAGAGGCTCGTGACCGCCTGCTTGCCGGATGCCCCGACCGGGCCACTCGTGCCGGCCGACGCGTGTACGGGCGAGCTGGTCGCCGCACTATCCGCACCGTCGCTGCCGGCGGTGTCGGGCAAGCATGTTCAGCTCCTCCCGTTTGGGCCTGTTCGGGCCGATGTGCTCGAGTCCGCACAGTTCGTTTTCTACTATGTCGGCGAGGGGATTCTCTACTATCACCCCAATCTTTTTCTTAAGCATCGCGGGATGGAAAAGCAGTTCGAAGGGATGGAGTGCGGGGCTGCCACGCTGCTTGCCGAACGGGTGTCGGGAGTCGACAGCTTCGCTCAAGCGCTGGCTTACGTGCAAGCGGTGGAAGATGCGGCGCAATGCAGTGTTCCGAAACGAGCCGAGTGGTTCAGGGTCATCGCGGCTGAACTCGAACGTATTTACAACCATCTGCATTATCTCGGCCACCTGTGTCATACGACGACGCTCAAGGTTGGCGAGTCGCAGGGAAAGCTGCTGGAAGAGCTAGCCAAGCAAATCAATGCACGAGCGTGCGGAAGCCGATTTCTGCGAAATGTGCTCTGGCCAGGCGGGATTCGGCGCGAGCTCGACATCTATGCGGTGGCGAAAGGGGTTTCGTGCTTGAAACCGCAAATCGAAACCTATATTGGCCTGATCGAACGGACGACGAGCCATCTGGATCGATTGATCTCGACCGCTCCGCTCAGTCAGCAGCTCGCATTTGACCAGGGGGCGACGGGCCCGGTCGAGCGCGCGTCCGGTGTCGATCGGGATTTGCGGCGCGATCACCCCTATGCGATGTACCGCACGCTTCGGCCGGCCGTTGCGCTTGAAGCAGGCGGTGATGCTTGCGCGCGGATGCGCGTGCGTATCGCCGAACTGCGCGCAAGCATCGACCTTGTCGAACGCGCGATCGACGGCGTGGCGCCTGACGGCCCGATTCTCGCAGCGTGTCCGGTGCCGGCCGCGGGAGAAGGACTGGGGTGGGCCGAGTCGTCTCGCGGGACGGTCATGTATGCCGTGCATTTCGACGACGCTGGATGTCTTGCACGCGTGAAGATCAAGTCGCCGTCGTTCGCCAACTGGCGCGTGTTTCAGTCGACGGTGTACGACAGCAACATGATGGACTATGCGATCAACGAGGCAAGCTTCGGGCTCACGATCGCGGGATGTGCGCGCTAGCGCCGCTGAGGAACGGGAGGCTTGAACGCCATGTCGCTCTGGACCTGGTTCGGGTTGAAGGAAGGCCGTGCGAGCACCGGCTGGCCGTTGACGGACGATGCGGATGGCCAGCAGGGTGTGCTTGGGATGCCGCGTTTCGATCCGGCGAAGTGCGAGCCGGGGTGCGACGCGTGCGCGCGCGTTTGCGACACACACGCAATCGCATTCATGCCGTCGCGGGACGGCCATGCGGCCCCCCCTGTCGTCGACTGGGGGCGCTGCATCGTGTGCCAGCGTTGCACGGAAGCGTGTCCGACCGGCGCTTTCAAGCCGTCGGAAGACTGGGCCGTTGCCGTGCACGAGCGCGCGGACTTGATGTGGGACGCCGCGATGAGCGAGCGCATCGTCAGGGAAGTGACCGACGGCACGCGGCGTGCGTTCGGTCGAAGCCTGCACGTCCGCCACGTGGATGCCGGATCGTGCAACGGGTGCGAATCGGAATTGCAGGCGCTCAACAATCCGTTCTACAACCTGCATCGGCTCGGCATCTTCTTCACGCCTTCGCCGCGGTTCGCGGACGTGCTGCTGGTTACCGGGCCGGTCACGAAAGCGATGCGTCAGCCATTGCTGGAGACATGGGACGCGATGCCGTCGCCGCGCTGGGTCGTCGCGACGGGCACCTGCGCTGTATCTGGCGGGATGACCGGCGGGAACTACGCGTGCGAAACCGGGCTCGACGGCGTATTGCCTGTCGATATTTATCTGCCCGGCTGTCCGCCGAATCCCGCGGCGCTGCTGCATGCGCTGCTGATGCTCGTCGGACGAAGCAGGCAACGGATGAGGGGAGGCGAAATTGAACGCTAACGTGCTGTTCGGCCTTGCCGTCGCCGCCTGGGTACTCGCTGCGCTTCTCGCGCCCGCGCAGGCATGGCTCGGCGGCGTGCGCGTTCTGCTCGGGGCGGGGTGCGCGCTCGGCATACTGGCCTGTCTCGTGGCGCTGCCGTATGGAACTGCGCCCGTGCCGCTCGACGTGGCGCTCGCCGGACAACCGGTGAGCTTTGCGATGGAACCAGCGGGTGTGTGGTTACTGGGCTTTGGCCTGGTGCCGGCGATGTTCGCCTGTTGGGTTGGTTCGCCGCTCGGCGCCCGGTCGGGGCGCTGGCACGCGGGCGCCGCATTCAGTCTGCTCGGTGCGTTAGGCGTTGTTGGTATGCAGGACGGCATCGCGTTGCTCGTCGCATGGGAAACGATGAGCCTGGGCGGTGCGTTGATGCTCACGGGAGAGCGGGCGGAGCAGGACGGTGGTCGGTCGTTGTTGCTGATGCTCGCGTTGCTCGAGGTGGGCGCAGTCGCACTGATGTTCGCGATCATCGTGCTCGGCCACGCGGCGGGCGGTATCGGCTACGACGGCTTCATCGCGCACGGCCGCGTGTCGGGCAAGGTCGTCTCGTGGTTCGCGGGCGTGGCGTTGCTGATCGGCTTCGGCGCGAAGCTCGGCCTCGTACCGTTTTACGAATGGTTCCCGCGGGCCTATTCATCGGGCAGCGGCGCGACAGGCGCGCTGTTCTCCGGCGTGGTGCTGAATGCCGCGTATTTCGCACTGAGCCGATCGTGGAACGGTTGGCTGGACGTCGGCGTTGACGGCGGAGCGGCTTTCGGGCTCGGCGTGATCGCGATCGCCGTCGGCGTGGCCAGTTCGATACTGGCCGTTCTCTTCGCGTTTCAGCAGGACGACTGGCGCGCGCTGCTCAGCTACTCGTCGGCGGAAAATGCGTCGGTTGCCGTCGTGATGCTCGGCGTCACGCAGCTCTTTCGCGCTGACGGCCTCCCGGCGCTGGCTGGCCTGGCATGGACGGTCGCGCTGCTCCACCTGGCTGGCCACGCGCTCGCGAAAGGCGCGCTGTTTCTGGCGGCGGACGGTGTGTTCGCCGCATCCGGCAACTTCGACATCGTATCGCGCGGATGGCTGCGCAGAAGCGGCTTTCTGCTGGGCGTCGGCGCGCTGTTTGCCGCGATGAGCCTCGCATCGGTGCCGCCGCAGGCCGGTTTCGTCAGCGAGTGGTACGTATTCCAGTCGGTGTTTCAGGGGTTCCACCTGTCGTCATTCATCGGCCGGCTGGTGCTCGTGCTGGCCGGCGCCGGGCTCGCGCTGGCCGCGGCGGTTGCGTTGGCAACCTTCGTCAAGGTATTCGGCCTGGGATTACTCGGACCGCCGGACGACGAGGTCGGGCCACGCGTGCCGAGGGCATGCGCCGTGTCAGTGGGCATCCTTGGGATGTGCGTGCTGGCCGTCGCCGTCGGCGCGCCGCTATGGCTGAACGCGCTCGCCAGCGGGGCGCGCGCTCTGTTCGATTCGAATGCGCCGCAGGCGATGGTATCCGGCTGGCTGCTCGTGCCGCTGACGGACACGTTCGCATTCATTTCGCCGTCGAAGCTGATCATCGTGATGCCGTTGCTGTCGCTGCTGCCGATCGCGCTGCTGTGGTTCACGAAGCATGTGGAAACCCGCCGGGCGCCGGTCTGGTTCGGCGGGATGACGCCGAGCCCGCGCGATGCGATGACGACGGCACTGACGTTTTCCAATGCGATGCGCACGTTCTACAGCTTCGTGTACCAGCCGACCGTGATGACGACGCGCGAGCACGAACAGCGAGAATATTTCATCAAGCGGTTGGTGTTCTCCGCGGGCGTCACCGACCTGTTCGAGCGCCATCTGTTCGATCCGGCGATTCGCGCCGTCAGCTACTGCGCGGAAAAGCTCCGGACGCTGCAATCGGGCAATCTCAACTTCTATCTGGCGCTGATCGGCGCATTGCTAGTTGCGATCCTTCTGCTAACACTCGTCTAGCGCCTGCTGGCTCGCTCCGCATTCGCCGGTTTCGCGGTCGCGACGAAGCATGTTGCCGAGCGCGCGGCGCAATCGTTGCTCGATGTGAGGCTCCGACGCATATATGAAGGCCTCGGCGAAATGCTTGAGGCAGACGCCTTCGACGGCACGGGCCAGCGCGTCGTCATACTCCGCGCGCGACACGTTGCGAATCAGGCGCGCGACACTCTTGCGCGCGGCGATTTCTTCCGCATCGCATCCCGGGCAGCTTTCGCGCGGCTGGGTTTCGTTACCTTGCACGGGGTCGTGTTCGGGCCGGGTGTCATGACGCGGGTCGAACCAGCGCGCGTGCTTTCGTCGTCGGCGTCTGGGCGAAAGCGGTGCGGTCGGGGTGGTCATCGGTCGGCCAGGCAGCGCGGCCTCGAAATAGCGGGCGAGCGCGGCGTGCTGAAGATCGGAGTCCGGTTGGCGTATGCACAGCAGGAGGTGCCGGTGGCAAGTCGGCAGCGCGATCCAGCCGGGTTGCCGGAGGCGAACGTTGTCGATCGCGGTGCCGAGCCATCGGCGTTGAGCGATGGCGACGTCCTCGCATATCGGGCAGTCACAGTGCGCGGCCGGCAAATTCACGCCGTTGTTGAATGCGAACGGATAGAGACGCCGACATACCTGTGTTATGCGATCGTCGTGAGAAGCGCATGGACGATCGATCTCGCCCAGCACGGCGAGGGAGCGGGCGCGCAGCAGGCGTTTCGTCCGCACGAGCAATTTGGGCTCGATGCGCTGCATCAGCGATTGCAGGTGGACGAAACACATCGGCGGCGGTGAGAACGGCTTCTGCTGTTCGAGCTCGCGCTGCACCCTTGCCAGTACCCGCCCTTCTACGCGACGGACATACGTGCAAGCCGGGCAGCGGCCGCGCGCGCCGAACACGATATCCTGCATCAGTTCGTCCTGAAGCGCGGTTCGATCGAGCAGGTCGCACAAATGGCGCTCCGCGTCGCGTATCGAGTCACGCACCGTGTCGGACGTTTGCCCGCGCAGCGTGGCAGCCCGCGCCGCGTGCGCATGGCAGAATCCCATGCTGAGTGTGAGCGTCTGCGCCAGCGTGCTGCGCGCGCGATCGTTGCGAAGCACTCGCCCGAAATATTGCATGTCGATGTCGTCGAGCTGCTCGCAAACGACGCATTTGCATGCGTCATTGTTAGGCTCGTTCGAATGTTCGACGGAATCGGCCAAGCCACGGGCGGAACGGTGGATGCGATCCGGCGATCTTGCGGGGAGCGGCGAGTGGGGGCGGGCAGCATCATGCTTGGTATGCATCACGGCGGCGTCCATTGCTGGGATACGTGATCCAACGAAGCGGGACACAACATGATGCCCACGCCCCGTCAGGGGTCCGTAGGCATCATCAGCCGTGAGGCAGTTCAACGGAGAATGCCATCTCCTCGCTTGAAGTCTAGCGCAGCGGCACGTGCAACGCCACGGTAGCCGCATGCGGGATGTCTCCGCCCTCGTCGTGCCGGCGAAGGCAGGAGGCCGTTGGTGCGAACCGACGCACGCGAAGGCGGGTTGCCGCCGCGTCAGGCATCAGCGATTCTCGTCGTGCGCGTCGAAGACCTGCTGTGCGTAGCCTTCCAGGTGGGCTTCGCATTCGCGCAAACGCTCCTCGGCTTCGGCTGCCAGCGGCGCGCCGTAGAAATCGAGCTTGCGAATCTTTTCGAACCACGATTGCAGCTTCTTCAGATCGACGTCGTTTTCCTCCAACTCCGCGTAAGTGAAGTGGCGGGCGGCGGTTTCCTTCTCGATCTCCGCATCGAAGTCGCTGCATTTGTCGAGCAGTTCGCGATACTCCTCGTCGCGGTCGGCCCGGAACCGGGCGACGACCTTTTCCTCCTGGCCGCGATCGAGCGCGATCGTTTCAAGAATGACGGACTCGCCGGCCATTTCCACGATGTCGTTCTCGATCATCTTGAGCCGCCGGACATGATCGTCGGTCTTGGGCAGCAGGCAGACGCCGCTTTGCAGATACACGGCGCCCATTCCCTTGAGCTTGCGCCAAAGTCCGACCCGCTTTTTTGCGGGCTCAGCCGGCACCTTGTAAGTGAGTAACAGCCAGTTGAGAGCGTTCATGTCGCAATAATAGTGTTACGGCGGTAACGCTGCAAGCGTGCGGGTAGGGGCGGGACGCATTCGACGTGGCGGAACCCGGGGCCATTGTCAGCGAAACGCGAACCCGTTTGCACAGTGCCGGACGCTTTCCGCGCCGTGCGCCGGACGCGCGAGGCACGGCGCCACGCCGGGCGTCCCGGTGATCGATGCCGGCCGCAGCCAGCGGCGGAAGTCGTTACGGTAAATCACGGGCGAACATTTTCATATATCATTTTTGCTATTTGTAATGTAACGATGGTTACATTATAGTTGTCCGGGGCGATTCATCAGGTCGGCGAGGCGCCGCCGCCGTAGGCTGCCGATGCGCGATCGGCTCGCGGCCAACGGCAACGCGTAAGGCCGGATGAACGTGAACCTAGTGGAGGCCGGCTGCCGTTGAGTGCCGGTCAAGAAAAGAGGACTACGAAGTGAATATTTCGGTTCTGAGCTACAACACGTTGTTTGCCGGCATGGACGGCAGCGACGATCGGCGCTTCGAATTGCAGATTGGCCTGATCGACGCACTTCGCCCCGACGTGTTCCTGATGCAGGAGGCGAAGGGGCTCGATGCGAACGGGCATGCGCGGCTGCACGAGTGGGAACGTCGCCTTTCGATGCGCGGCTTTCTCGGCGTGGCGCCGCGAACCGGGCAGAACGTCGCGATCTTCATTCGCGCGCCGCTGCGTGCGTTGTCGTTCGAGGTGGACAACACGCATTTTCATCACGCGATGGCGATGCTGAAGGTCGAGGTGCCTGGCGGCGCGGCGCCGATCACCTTCGTTTCGACGCACCTGTGCCCCAACGGGCCGCAGATCCGTAAGCGGCTCGGCCCGACCGTTTCCCCCATTCGCGCGCGCGTGGGGCATGATGGTGATGGCGTGGAGTAGTCCGTG
>NZ_CABVPP010000006.1 GCF_902499075.1 Burkholderia pseudomultivorans
GTCCGCAACCACCCTCCTCGCCACGATCAAAATTGCCTTGCAAATGGGAGGCGACCATATAAGAAATGTCGTGTTTTTGACTGCTGGCATGCTGGACGGCTCGTTGAGCAAGCACGGAAGCCGACCATGCAGCCAGCCGGATTGGTGACACTGACGATGCGAGAGCTTGATCGACTCAAGGTGATCCAGGCTGTGGTGGATACGGGCTTGAAGCCCGGACGTGCAGCCGAACGGCTGGGCCTGAGCGTGCGCCAGGTGGAACGGCTGGTTATCCGGTATCGCGAGCGTGAGCCCGACGGCGTAGCTTCGGGCCGTCGTGGGCGACCGGGCAAACCGCAAGCTCGGCGACGGGCTGGCGTTACGTGCCCTGACCGTTATCCGGGAGCGCTACGCGGATTTTGGGCCGACGCTGGCGTGCGAGAAGCTGCGCGACTGTCATGGCATTGACCTGGCTGTCGAAACGGTTCGTACGCTGATGAGAGCTTCCGGCCTGTGGATTCCACGCAAGCAACGCCCGCCGAAGGTCTACCAACCGCGCAACCGCCGTGCATGCCTGGGCGAACTGATTCAGATCGACGGCAGCGATCATCGCTGGTTCGAGGAACGGGCGCCGGCCTGCACGCTACTGGCGTACGTCAACGACGCAACGAGCCGGTTGATGATGTTGCATTTCACGCAGACGGAATCGACCTTCAGCTACTTCGAAGCGACACGGGCATACATCGAACGCCACGGCAAGCCTGGGCCTTCTACAGCGACAAGTCGAGCGTGTTGCGCATCTCGATACGGGGCAAGACTGTCAACCGTGTGACGCCGTTCGGTCGCTGAACTCCTGCAATCTAAACCATCCCCCTTGACCTTAAAGCTCCCTTCAAGGTTAGCCTTTTGCCTATCGTCATTTGAGACAGAGTCGCCAAGGCAGAGGACATGCAAACGATATTAGGGGCAAATGGCCAGATTGCCACCGAACTGGCCCGGGAACTGCGGCGCATCGACACGCCCGCCATACGTCTCGTGAGCCGCAATCCGCGCAAGGTCAACGACACCGATACCCTGGTGTCGGCCAATCTGCTGGATGCGCGCCAGACCGCCGAGGCGGTAAAAGGCAGTGACATCGTCTACTTCACGGCCGGCCTGCCGCCGGATACGGAGCTGTGGGAAACGCAGTTTCCGGTCATGCTGAAGAACGCGCTCGACGCCTGTCGCGCAGAAGGCGCCAAATTCGCCTATTTCGACAATACCTACATGTACCCGCAGGACAACCGGCTGCAGACGGAGTCGACCCAGTTCGCGCCGGTCGGCCGCAAGGGCAAGGTGCGTGCGGCGATGGCGGCGATGGTGCTCGAAGAGATGGCGCGCGGCGACATCCCCGTCCTGATCGGCCGCGCCCCCGAATTCTATGGCCCGGGCAAGACGCAAAGTTTCACGAATGCGCTGGTCATCGACAAGCTGAAAGCCGGCAAAAAGCCAAAGGTGCCATTGCGCGACGACACACGGCGCACGCTCGTCTGGACGCCCGACGCGAGCCGCGCACTCGCGGTACTCGGCAACACGCCGGACGCGTTCGGGCAGACCTGGCATCTGCCGTGTTGCGACGATCGCCCGACTTACCGGGAGTTCGTCGAGATGGCAAGCCACGCATTCGGACAAAAGGCCGCCTATTCGATCGTCGGAAAATCGGCCTTTTGGATTGCGGGTCTCTTCTCCCCCCAAGTACGTGAAATCAGGGAGCTTCTGCCTCGCTACGAACAAGACAATCTGTTCGACTCCACGAAGTTCAAGCGACGGTTTCCCGAGTTCAAGGTGACCACCTACCAAGCGGGCCTTGAAAAAATTCGACAGGAATGAGCGGAGAGACCGGTATCTCTCCGGCCGTTCGCTTAGCCGGGAAGCTGACTGAATCCAGAATCACTTCAGCCCGCCTGCGCCCACAACCCCATCGATCTCGGTCCCGGCGATCCCGTATTTCGCCATGCGCGCCCGATGATCGGGCGACCCGAGATACGCGCGCAATTGCTCGTTAACTGCGTGCAGCAGCCCCTGATTCTCCTTGCTGAACGAAAATGCGCCCACCGGCGCCTTTCCCGACGCGTCCGGAGCATGCGCAATCGACTCCAGTTCCGGATTTGCATCCGCAATGCTGCGGTTGCCGATCGCGGTCGCCGCAAACGCATCGATCTTTCCCGCCAGCAACGCGGCGACGGCGTCGGGCTGATCGTTGAACAGAACGATCTGCGCATCGTCGACGCCCGCCGATTTCGCGGAATCGACCTGAACCTGTCCCGGGATCAGCCCGAGTCGCGCGTCGGCCCGCTTCGCCACCGCATCGTAGCCGGACAGCGCCTTCGGATTGCCGCGCTGGACCACGAAGCCGTCGCCGAGCGACCAGACCGGCAGACTGAACGCGACTTGCCGCGCACGGGCAGCCGTCACGAAGATCGGTACATTCATGTCCCAGCGTCCCTCGCTGACGCCCGGCAGCAGTTCTTCGAAGGTCGTCAATCGATGGTCTATGGTCGTCACGCCGATGGCTCGCAGCACCACATGCGCGAGTTCGATATCCGCACCGGTGGCGGATCCGTCGCCTCCCGTCCAGTAGAACGGTGGCTCCTCGACATACGCGAGACTGATTTTCATGATGTCTCTCCTGTAATCAGCGGGTCAACATTGCTCAGGCAGCTACCTCGTCGAGTGCAGCGGAAAGCGCGGACAACGCCTCGCCGAGGCGCTTAGGCGGCAAGTAGCCGAACCCGAGACGGAACACGCGATCGCTTTCGCCGAACCAGCTACCGGCGGCAAGCTGCAGCGCATACTCGGGCAGGATCGCCCAGAAGCGTGAAACGGCATCGTCGTCCAGCGCATCGGGCCGCAGTCGCACGCAACACATCGCGCCCGCATCCGGCCTCACCCATTCAACCCGCCGCGCCTCGCGAGCACACCAGTCGGCCAGTTCGTCGAGCGCGCGGGCAAGCAGGCGCCGCCGCGGCCCGAGCACCGCTTCCCGATGATCCAGCACGACTGCCGCGAGCGTCTCGTCGAGTACCGAACCCGAGATCACCGTGTTCATCTTGGCGACGATCAGCCGCGCGCGCAGATCCGGATCGGCCACCGTGAGCCAGCCGGTCCGCAAGCCGGGCGCGCCGAGCGCCTTCGATACCGACGCGCCGGTGACGATCCGTGCGTCGAGACCGGCAACGCTGTCGATCACTCGCGCGTCGCCATAGCTCGCCTCACGATAGGTTTCGTCGACGAACAGAACGGCTTCCGGTGCGCGGCGCGCCATCAGCCCGAGCAGTTTCTCGATATCGGCGTGCGAAGTCTGGACGCCGGACGGATTTTGCGGCGACGCGAGGCTGACCAGTTTCGTTTTAGGCGACAGGCTCGCCTCGATTTTCTCCAGGTCCAGCCGATAGCCGCTTTCGAACGTCGAGCGCACCTCGCGCACCGTCACGCCGGCGCCCAGCAGGCTGTCGCGGCACGGGGGGAAGCACGGCGCGACCAGCACCGCCTCGTCGCCGGGACGGCAAACCTCGAATGCCAGCAGAAACAGTCCGAGCGCCGCGCCCTGGGTCGTGACGACCTGCTCGGCCGGAATCCCGCAACCTCGCGCAATCGCGTCGCGAAGCGCGTCGGCGCCGGCCGACTTGCTGTAGCCGAGCTTGAGCGCGCGAATCGATTCGACGCCGGCCAGGTCGAGCACTTCCCCGACCGTCAGGTCCTGTGACGTGCTCTCGGCCAGGTTGAACAGCCGATTCACGTCGAGCAGCAAAATGATGTCGTTGCGAGGGAAGCGCCCTTTCCACTCGCCCGCCTCGGCTCCGCCACGTCCGGTCCTGAACGTCATATTGGGATCCTGAATAATCGTGTTCATGCGAATGTCTCCCGCTTCCGTTGAATACCGTGCCGCACGATCCGCTGCCTGCGGCTGTGCGCGCGAAGTGTGCCGATTCCGATGCCGTCACATCTGATGATGCGATCGCGACCCATGCATCGTAGCGCGTCGACGAAAACCATAACAGCCACAATTTCCTGAGGATGGACCATCACAATTCGACTTGTCGCGCGACGGATGCCGGACCGATAATCGCGGCGTGTACCGATACCGACCCACGTCATGGAAACGTCCTCTCCGTACCGCTACCAGCAGCTGGCCGATCTCATCGTCGGGATGGTCGACAAGGGCACGCTCGCGCCCGGTGCGCGCCTGCCGTCGGTGCGCGCATTCAGCGAACAGCATCGCATCAGCATATCGACCGCGCTGCAGGCGTACCGGCTGCTCGAGGATCGCGGCATCCTGGTCGCCCGGCCGCAATCGGGTTTCTATGTCGCGACCGCGCGACGCGGCACGCTTGCGCTGCCCTCGACGCCGCGTGCGCGCGCCAGGGCATCGACGGTGTCGATCAGCGGCGCCGTCGCGGGGCTGCTCGAACATGCCGCCAACTCGGCGCTGGTTCCGCTCGGATGCGCGGTTCCCGATCCGGCGCTGCTGGAGTCGAAGCGGCTGGACCTGGCGCTGGCACGCGTCGCGCGACAACAAGGCATGCGCTACAACGTCTATTCCCCGCCGTACGGCGACCCGCGCCTGCGGCAGGAAATCGCGAAGCGTGCGATGCGGTTCGGACATGCGCTTGCGCCGGACGACGTCCTCGTCACCAACGGCTGCACCGAAGCGCTGACGCTTGCCCTCAGCGCGGTGGCCCGGCCCGGCGACACGATCGCCGTCGAGTCGCCGACGTATTTCGGGCTGCTGCATACGCTGGAAGTGCTGGGCCTGAAGGCGCTGGAACTGCCGACCGACCCGACTCGCGGCATCGACATCGGCGTGCTTGCCGGCTGGCTCGAAACGGGATCGGTGTCGGCCTGCGTGCTGTCGTCGACCTTCAGCAACCCGCTCGGCGCGACGATGGCGGAAACGGACAAACGCGCGCTGCTCGCATTGCTGGCCGCGCATCGCGTGCCGCTGATCGAGGATGACGTTTATGGCGATATCCACTTCGGCGGCAAACGGCCCACGCCTTTCATCGCAGTCGATGGGGGCGCCGATACGATCTACTGCAGCTCGTTTTCCAAAAGCCTCGCGCCCGGGGACCAGCCGCATCGAAAACGGCGTCCGGCAATTGGGACGACTCGCCGCTCGTCAGCTCGACCGCTGAGAACCGGGGACGCTGCCCGCGTGCGGGCGCCTGCGCCCCCTTACCCGACGATCACTCGCTGTCCCGGATCGATCTGCGCCGGATTCTGCGCAAAATTCCGGTTGAGCTGCAGGATCTCGTCGAGCGCGACCGCGATCCGTCGCTCGCTCGTCATCTGCTGCTGTTCGTCGGCCGGCACCCTGGCCGCCGCGAGCAACGACGACTCGTGACGTTCCGCGATCGTCCACAGTGAATCGCCGGCGACCACCGTCACGGTCTGCGGTGCGCTCGTCGGCGGCTGCGTGGATGGCGAAGAGGAGTTCGACGGCTGCACGCCGGGTGTCGCCGGTGTCGCGGAAGCGTTCGGCCGTTGCGTCGCGGGCGTCGTCGGAACCACTGGCGTCGCAGTCGCCGTTGCACCTGGCGCCCCCGACGGCGCCAACGACGCCCCCGGCGTCGGCGTCACACCGCCGCTCGCCCCCGTCGACTTCGGCGAACCCGCCGGCGACTTGTCCTTGTCGTCCGAGGTCGCCGCCACCACCAGATTGACCCCTTGCACGACGCCGAAAATCACCACCGGCGCCAGCGCGATGGCGGTCGGCACGCGTTCCATCCACGGCGTCGCATTCGGGAAATGCGTATGCAGGCGCCCGGCGCCGAGCAGGATGCCGGAAGCCATCGTCAACGCGCCGGTGGGATCGCCCGTCATCATCGTGTGAATGCCGCTCGCGACGCTGGCGGCCGATGTCGCGTAATCGCCGACCGCGCTCACGGTACGCGCGATCTGACTGCGATTCTCCGCATTCACGCCGCGCAGGCTGCCCGCATAGACGACGCCCGTATAGGCACCGGAGAACAGCCCGCCAAGCGCCTGCCCGCCGGCCAGCCAGTTGCCGTGCGCGATCGCCTCCGTCGCGTTCATCGCGACCGAGCCCGCGTATCCGCTCAGCGCGAGCAGCCGGCCGACGCGGCCGACCATGTGTCGCGGACTGCCATGGTGCAGCAGCTTCAGCGACGTGCCGCCGACCACGCCCTGCATCTGCGCAAGCATGTCCGCGGCGATCGCCTTCGTATGCGTGACCGTATCGTCGAACGACAGCAGCTTGTCCGCGTTCAGCTTGCGCAACTGCGCGGCCTTGGCCTTGCCCTCGCGCGCGATCTGCTCCAGTTGCGCACCGCGTCCGTTCACGTCGAAGTGATTCGCCCGCAACTGCGTCTGCATCCCGTGCACGAGCCGGTCGACGACGTGGTCGAACACGCGCGGGTCGCCGTTCTTCAGGCTCGCCACCGTACCGTGGTGCAGCGCCTGGAACAGCCGCCCGACCCGCATGCCGACAGACAGCGAATTGGTCGCGGTGCGCCCCGACTCGCGCCCGAGCGTGACCAGCCCGCCGACTCCGATGACGTCGATCGCGCCCGCCACCCCGATATCGACGACGACCTGCTGCGACGACTGCGGCTTGTCGCCATCGAGCATCCGCTTGTGTACGCGCAGTGCATACAGCTCGGCCTGCCCGCGCTTCTCGTCGGGAATCTTCACCTGGCCGAGCTGCGCGGCCTCCCGGCGGCTCGCGCCGAGCGGCTTGGTGCCGTCGTTGATCAGCGCCGGCGCGCGCACCACCGAGCGCCAGTATTCGACCGGCTCGCCGGCCGTCGCGACCCGGGCTTGCGAATGCGTGGTCACGCGTTCGGGCACGCCGGCGCCGTACTTCGCCAGCCAGCGCTCGCCGAACGCGCGTGCGCGTTCTTCCGTGCCGTTGCGCGGCGGGTTGCCGTCGGCTTCCCAGCGCGGCGTCGCATACTCGATCGTCGCCTTGCGGGCCTGGTTCAGCAGTACGGTCGTGTTGCCTTCGTAGAGCCGCTTGCGCAACGCCGCGACGTCGGCCGGCGTCATCCCGTCCGCGGCGCCGATCCGTTCGACTTCCGCGAACAGCAATTGATGCTGGTTCGCGAGCGTCTGCCGGTCGACGCGCTCGAACACGCGCGTCAGCGCATCCGCGCCGTGCAGCCGGCCGATCACGTCGGGACGGTCGCGGTACTCGACGATCAGCTTCGCCAGCGCCGCGGTGAGCGGCTGGTTGCCGACGAAGTCCGCGCCGTGCGTGCCGTACGACAGGCCCATATGCACCCACTCGAGTCCGTCGCGCTCGAGCACCGCGCGCAGCAGCGTCTCGTGCCCGCCGCCCGGCACCGACTCGGGCACCGCGTCCCAGCCGTGGAACGTGACCATCACGTTCGGCGCGACGGTATCCGGGTTGTCGTTCGCCCACTGTTCGAGCGCGCTGAAGAGCCGCACGTAGTCGTGGTACGTGTCGTTCGTGCCCGACTGGAACCGGTAGTCGGAACCGGACACCAGCGCGCGCGACGGCGCGGTCTCGAGCCGGATCGCGAAGCCCGATTTCGCGGCCTCGTCGAGCCAGCGATGCAGGTGCGCCAGATCGTCGAGCGCCAGCGGCTTGCCGTCCGAGCCGGGCGCCGGAAGGATCCGGCCGTTTTCGCCGTCGAAGACGGTGTTTTCCTGCTCGCCCAGCGCATGCACGGCGCGCAGGAATTCCGGGTCGTGCGCCTTGCCGAGCGCCGCCGCGAGCGAATGCGGATCGACCACGAGCGTGACGATCGGCATCACGCCGCCGTGGCGTTCGACGAGCTGCGTCATCAGCGCCGGATCGTCGCGCAGCGAGAACGCGCGCGCCATCGGCACCATCCGGTCCTGCAACTGCGGATCGGAGCGCGTGAAGATCTGCCGAATCCGCTTGTCGGCGACGGTCGCCGCGCCGAAGCGGCGCGTGCGCGCCTGCAGCTTGCCGGGAATCGGCAGAAAGCGCGACGCGGACGTCGACACGTCGCGCGCGACATACAGCTTGTTGAGCAGCGTGCGCCACATGCCCGCGTCGACCATCACGGCCTGCGGCTCGCCTTTCAGCACGAGGTTCACGTCGCCGGAGCGCTGCGTCTGCTTGTTGAAGGCCTCGATCTGGTCGTACGTCTCGAAATAGTCGCCGGTTTCTGCCGCGCCGTTGCGCAGGCTGTACTCGATGGCCGTGGCCGACGCGAGGCCCGGCTGGTACGGTTCGATCGACAGCGTCCGGGGCTTCGCGCCGGCGGGCGGCGCACCGCGGCGCATTCGCTGCAGTTCGCCGCGCACGTCGTTGTAGGTCTGCCGCGTGCGCGCGGCCAGCGCGCGGAACGGTGCCGACTGCCGCCCGCGCGCCTCCGCGTCGCTCAGGTGTTCGGCGAGCGCCTGTGCGCGCGTCTCGAGCGCCGCGACGCGCGTCGGCCGCGCAGCCTTCAGGAAGGCTCGCGGCGGCAATCGCGTCAGCAGGAAATGCAGGTCCGCGCCGAAACGGTCGTCGCCGATCGGCATCTCGTCGAGCGACACGCCGCGGTGACTCGCGTTGTTCGCGTGGCGGATGGCGTCGAACCAGCGCATCTTGCCGCCGCGCGCCGAGATCACGCCGATCGGATTGCCGAGTGCCTCGGCCACCGCGCCGTCGGTCCTGAATACGTAGACGACGTGGCGTTCGCCGTCCACCGCGCCGTTGCGGATCGCGCTCAGCAGGTGCTGCGCGTTGTTGCCGCTGAAGTCGATCGCGTGGAATGCCGACGCGTCCGACGGCAGCAAATGCGGATCGACGAGCGGCGACGTCGAGGCGGCGGACGCTTCCCCGCCCGCCTTCGCGCGTGTGGGCGACCAGCGGACCGGCACGAGCGACTGGAACACGTCGCCGGCCTTGCGGCGCGGCGGGGTGTCGACGGCGGGATCCTTCGCGGGCTTGAAGCCGCCAATGCGATCGACGATCTCCGGCTTCACGTCGCTGACCACGAAGCGGATCCCGCGGCGCGGCGAGCGGCCGACCGGAATCCCGCCGCGGCGCTGCCGCCGGAACACCGTGCGCAGATCCTGCTCGGGAATCTCGGTGTCGCCGAGCGGCGCCTTCTCGTAGTACTTCCATGTGTGGTTCGTATTGCGCGCCGCGTAGCCGAGCACCTTGCCGGTTTCGTCGTCGACCACGTGAATCCAGCGGCGCTCGCCTTCGACCGCGGCCACCGCCTGCCGCGGTCGCTTGAAAGCCGGCGCATCGTGCAGCTTCGTCATGTCGGCGGCAAGCGTCGCGTCGATCTTGCGCCCCGACGCCGCAACGGACCACGACGACCGGCCATCGTGGCTCTTGATCTTCGACGGGCCGCCGAATCGCATCAGCTCGTCGTGCGCGACCGGCGACACGTAGAAGTCGTAGCCGCGGCGCGCATTGCGCCCCTTCGCGCCGGTCTTCGCGAGCGCCTTGCGCAGCGCAGGCGGCACGCGCCGGCCGTCGAGCATGCGCACCGGGCCGGGCACGCCATGCTCGTCGGTCTCGAGCACCGCGACGAACGCCGGCGGCGCATGCTCGGCGTTCTTGCCGGGACGCGCCGTGTGCTCGGTGATCAGCACCTGCGCATTGCGGCCGAGCTTGCGCCCGAGCCCGTCGAGCGTCGGCGCCTGCGCGCCGTCGACACGCGTCAGCGTGCGGCGGTCGAGGCTGTCGAGCCACGCGGCAGCCTGCGCCTCGCGCGCTTCGGCAACTGCGGTCGAGGTACCGCCTTCGGGTACGGCCGGCGCACCCGCATGGCCGGATACGGTGGCCGGCGACGCCGCGCCAGCCGGTTCGTTCGCAGCGCCTGCGAGCCGGCCGCCCGGCCCCGCCGCGCCGAGCGTCGGCCAGGTCGGAGTGCCGTCGGCCGCGCCGAGTGCACGCATTCCGCTCGCATGCACGGCGGCATAGCCCTCTGGCAAGCCGTTGCGATCGACGCCGACGAGCCGATACGACGCGTCGCCGCTTGCCGCGTCGCGCGTACGCACGACATACGCATCGGCGCCAGCCGGTTTGAACAGTTCGCCGTCGGGCGTGGCAATGCGCACGGCATTCGCCGGATCGTGGCCGAGCGTCGACAGCAGCACGGCATCGGTATGCGCGGCGGCATCGACGGCCGCCCGGTTCGCGGCGACACGTGCGGCGATGCGCTGCTGCGATGTCAGGTCCGGCTGCGCGAACGCGGTTTCGTCCGGCAACGCGTCCGCCGGCACGTACGCGTAATCGTTCGCGGCGGCCTGGGCCGAATCGAATGCGCGTTCGAGATCGTCATGCCCGACGCGCTGCGCACCGGACGGCAATGCGCGCGGCTCGGCGGCCGACGGGTCGTGTCCCGCACGCGCGACCCTCGTCTCGGGCACGGTGCCGCTGAAGCGGAACCAG
Organism: Burkholderia pseudomultivorans; assembly: GCF_902499075.1. Lineage (GTDB taxonomy): Bacteria > Pseudomonadota > Gammaproteobacteria > Burkholderiales > Burkholderiaceae > Burkholderia > Burkholderia pseudomultivorans. Next base: position 10,367 of record NZ_CABVPP010000006.1, read on the forward strand.
CCGTCTTCGGGGTCGATCGCGCCGAAGTCGGTGCCGCTGCCGAGCGGGATGCTGCCGTCGCGCGTCATGAATTCGACGCGCAGGTTCGTCAGGCCCGCCGCGTCGAACGCCGTCATCACGTCGTCGATCACGCGGGTCGGTTCGGGTTCGTCGAGGAAATAGCTCGGCCAGTGCTGGCTTACCGTGCCGCCGGCGCGTGTCACGCGCGCGGCGTCGCCGATCACGCCGGGCCGTTCGGCCAGCGCGCTGCGGAATGGATGGTCGAGCGTCACCGATTCGAACGTTCCGTCCGGGATCGGCGTGAAGTCGTAGGCCGGGTCGGCGAAGGTCGGGTCGGGCACGCGCGGCACGGTCGGGCGCGCCGCCGCATCGGTCATCGGGCGCGCCGCAGCAGGCGCGTCCGGCTGCGCTCCGGCCGACGCGTCGTCCGCGACGAGCGCGGGGCGGCCCGCGCGCGCGGGATCGCCGCGGAACACCTGCATCGCGAGACGATCGCGGTCGATCTGGCCGGTCAGGCGCGTCACGCGCACGGCAACCGAACCGTCGGGCCGAACCATCAGGATGTCGGGCGGCGCCCACACCGACGTCGGTCGCCCGGTCAGCTCGGACAGCCGCTGCGCGAGCGTCGTGGCAAACGTCGCGTTCGCCGCGCGCACCTGGGCGGGCGCGACGCGCAGCGGATCGTGCCGGGCCGAGCCGCCGAAGCACGAATACAAGGTCACGTCCTGTCCCGGCGCAAGGTGCGGCGCCACCCGCACGGCTACCTCGTCCGGCGTCAGTGGCCGCCCTTCCGGGCCCTGCATCGCATCGGCCGAGATGCCGTGGCCGAACACCACGTGATGACCGGGCGGCGACATCAGCCCGCGCTGGCCGATCGCATGCAGCCGGTCGCTTTCCGGCATCAGCATCGTATCGACCGGGCGCAGGAATTCGGGATGCAGTTTCGCGTCGATGCCGGTCACGTCGTCGAAGCCCGGCTGCAGCACCGACCGGCCGTGGACCGTCGTCGTGACGATCCCTTCATTGACGATCCGCCGATCCGTATAGACGCCGCTGTTCGGCAGGTAGGTTTTCTGCGGAATGCCGGACAGGCCGTCGTCCGGCTCCGTTTCCTGCTCGTCGCGCGCGGCCCATTCGTCGGCCTTGAAAACCCGGCCGGTGCCGACGTCGGCCAGCGGCGTCGGCACGTAGACCGGCGGTTCGGTCCCGTCCGGCTCCGCCGCGAGACGCGGATGCGCGGGCCGCTGCGGCGTCGCGCCCTGCCCGCCGCCATCGCCGCGCCGCCCGCTGTCCGCCTGCGGATCGATCTGCTGCTCGATCGGGCGCACCGGCTCGACCGGCGCATCGCCATGCGCGGCCGCGCCGGGCACCGTTTCGCCGCGCGACGCGTACACCGTCGGCAGATCGCTCGCGTCCGGCGCTTCGGGAATATGCAGGTAGAGCCGCGTCGACACGTCCGGATCGTCGGCCGGCACGACGATCTTGTCGCTGTTCGGATGCAGGACCAGCGCGCCGGTGCCGCGCACCGAGTTGGACGCGATCGACGCGATCACGGGCGCCTGCAGCTCGTATGCGAGTTCCTGCGCGAACGGATAATCGCCGGAACCGAGGTAGCAGCCGGTCAGCAGCACGCCGTTGCCCGCCGTATAGGCCGGATCGTCGAGCAGCTTGCGCGCGAACAGCTTCGGCGGCATCCGCTCGCCGTCGAGCGTGACGGCGGTCGAGCTGTCCCACCTGACGTTCTGCGGCGTCGTGCCGTGCGATTCGACGATGTCGAAGCCCGATACCTTCAGGAACCGGCGCGCGGTCGGATGGCCGAGCAGGTTCACGACTTGCGAGCCCGGCACCGGCCGCAGTTCCAGCGGATTGAGCAGCACTGGCTGCGCGCGGCCCGGCGAGAACTTGCCGTTCGTGTCGGGCTCGATCTGGAAGCGCGCGAGCCGGCGGTTCGGGTCGGGATCGGCGCGCCGCCAGCCGGCTGCGTCCCCGCTGCCGTTGCGGCCATACACGGGCGCCTGGATCAGGTCCGCGAATTCCTGCAGCAGTTGCGGATCGGCGCCGCTGTGCGCGCCGTCGAGCGCGACCGGCACGCCCGGCGTATAGCCGTTCCACGCCAGCTGTTCGAGCGCGTGCGTCATCTCGAGCGCGCTCGCCGCGCGGCCGCTGCGCGGATTGACGATCGAGCCGCGCCTCGTCAGCACGCGCCATACGTACACGCCGAGCGGCACGCGCGCTTCGGCGGCCGCGTCGCTGCCGCCCCAGCGGTTCGAGACCGGACGCGGCGCGACGTTTTGCCAGTCGACCCGGCGCGGCGCGCCCTGCTCGACGATCGGCAGCCCCGGCGAGAAACGATAGGTGCGCGGCCCATGCTGCACCGAATGATCGGGCACGCCGGCCCGATCGGGCGCACCCGGTTCCAGCACGATGCTGCTCGTATAGCCCGAGTCCGGGCTGCCGTCGCTGCGGGAGCGCGGCGAGCGCCACGCGACGAAGCCGCTCGCGCCGTACACGTCGACGCCCAGCACGTTCGCGAGCAGTTGCGCGAGCGGGCTCACGCGCGTGCCGGCGCCGCACGCATAGAGGATCACCGGCGACTTGCCGTCCCAGCCGCTGCGCCGGACCATGTCGGCCATCTCTTCGGCGCTGATCGCCTTGCCGGCCGCATTCGCGAACGAATCGGCCCACGCATGCGCGTACACCGCGAAATAGCCGGGCGGCACTGGCATCAGCGGCCGCTCGCCGGCGGGCAGCCGGTTCTCGGGTTGCGCCGGGTTGGTCGAATAGATCGCGAGATCGGCTTCGCGACGCGGATAGGCGCCCCACTGCGTTTCGGCCAGGCCGAGCGGCGCGTTGATCACGTCGATGCGTCGGCCGTCCTCGTAGCGGATCAATGGCTTCGCGGGATCGAATCCGCGCGGATACAACACGCGCAGCGGACGGTCGTACGCGCCGTTCATCGACAGCTGGAGCCCGTTGCGCGCATCGTTCGCGGCAACACGTCCGGCGATCGCTTCGGGCGGCACCGTGCCGTCCGCGGCCAGCGCGCTGCGGTCGACCAGCGCGACCGCATAGCGGCCCGCCACCGCGCCGTCCTGCGCGACCATCAACGCGTCGTGGAACGCCGCATAGCGCGTCACGTCGATCGTGCCGTCTTCGTCGCGCACCGCCGCCGGGTCGCTGCCCGCGTTCGCGCGGCGCGCGTCCGCGTTCGCTGCGCGCAGGTCGTCTCCGAGGTCGCCCTTTTCAGTGGCGGGCAGCCCGTCCTGCTCCGGCGCGCGCGCATTGCCTTCGGTGTCCTCGAGCGCATACACGTAGTACTCGATGTTCTCGAGCCGGTTGCCGCTGTCGAGAACCGACCCGACGACCTTGCCGAGAATCTCCGGATCGGCGGCGACATGCGCGGGAATCTCCCAGGACGCGGGGCGCGCGTTCGCCGCAGGCACGCCGGTTTCGGCCGGCGCAGTCGGCCCCGCCTCGTCGCCGGACAACGCTTCGGCAACGGCCGGCGTCGCTTCGCCGCCGGCCGCTTCGGAATCGGGGGCCAGCCGCAACGCGATCGCGTCGCCGTCGTCGGCGATCCCGTTCGAGCCCTTCGTGCGGCGCGCGCGCAGCCACGACGCGAATTTCGAGCCGCGCCCGGCATCGGCCGGCGCGAGCGGTTCGCCGTCGTCGGCCGTCTCGCCGAAGCTGGCCGCCTGCTTCTCCGCGTGCTGCCACGGATTGCCGATCTCGCCGACCGCGAGCCGCTGGTTCACCAGCCCGTCCGACAGCATCGTGTGCATCACGTCGAGCGCCGTCGGCCTCGCGACCGGCGGCGTCGCGGGCGTCTTCGTGATCGCGCGGATCGGCCGCTCCATCAGCGTGTGCGAGCCGAGCCCCATCTGCGCGACGCCGATCCCGAGGTTCAGCAACTGCTGCGCGCGATCGGAATCGGACATCGCGTCCCAGTTCTTGAGCAGCGACGCGCCCTGGTCGAGCATCTGGTAGCCGCCGATCGCGCCGCCCGACACATTGAACACCGCGGCCGTGCGGCCGGTCGTCTGCGCGAGCGAATCGAACGCGTCGGCCTGCTGCGCGAAGCGGCCCAGGCCGGCCAGTTCGGTCACCGCGCCGTCGCCGCGCGACGCCAGCGTCAGCATGTCCGACATCTGCCCGGTCGTGCGCAGCAGCGACGACGCTTCCGCGAGCGACTTCGCCGCGAAGCCGAGCCCGCCGCCCGCCATCCCCGCGCCGCTGCCGATCAGGCTGAGCCAGTCGCCGCGCGCCTGCGCGTTGCCGAAGCCGGTCGACTGACCGTGTTCGCTGAGGTTGTGCAGGTCGCCGATCGCGGTCGGCACGCCGACCGCCATCCCGGTGCCGACCGCCGTCCACGCGGCGACCAGCAACGGCGCGGCCACCGTGCCGATCCCGCTCGCAACCAGCACGACACCGCCGGCCGCCGCGAGGATGCCGGTGCCGATCTCGAGCACGTGCTCGAAGCGCTGCCAGCCGGTGGTCACGTGCGCGGACTGCGTGTCGTACTCGACCGGGCCGCCGGACGCCGGGCCGATCGTCAGGTTCTTCGGGATATACAGCGTGCCGTCGTCGGACAGCGCGTTGTTGTGCCGGTAGTCGTCGATGCTCTTGTATTCCCAGCCGCGATCGTCGATCAGCCGATACTCGTTCGGACTGCCTGCGACCTGCACCTTGAACAGCGCGCTCGGGTTCGCGCCCGAATCCTTCGACACGTAGTAGATCGGCACGAGCGACACGACCGGGTGATCGCCGCCGACCTTGCGGATATGGTCGACCACGGTCTGGATCATCTGCGTCGCGGCCGAATTCTGCGCGTACAGCGACTTGTCGTTCACGGCCGTGCCGTTCAGCAGCTGCCCGTTGCCGACGATCATCTGCTCGAGCAGCGCCATCGACGGCACGTCGTTCGCATCGGTCGGCACCGCGCCCGGGTCGTCGGGCTGCATCCCGAGGCCCGCGCCGACGAAGTTCGTCAACTGGTTGGAGCCGGCCGTGAACGTATACGACTTGTCGTCGAAATGCTTCTGGAAATCGCTGAAATACGCGTGCAGCTGCTTCGACGGATCGGCATTGAACAGCTTGTAGCTGGCCGTCGCGGCCTGCTGGTTGCGCGTGTTCTGCGCATGCTCGGTGCCTTGCTGGTAGCGCAGCTGGAAGTCGTTCGCGAAGCCCGCGCGAAACCGGTCGTCGCCCTGCATCTGCGACAGCAGCGCCTTCGACAAGGCCGGATCGACGCCCGACGCGAGCGCCTGGCGCACGCCGTCGAAACCGTATCCCGGGTCGCTGCCGCGCAGCGTGTAGATCAGCGTCTTGGCATTGCCCTTGTCGTTCAGCAGCCAGCTCGCGACGTCGTCCTCGCGCTGCACGGGGACGCCGCTCGCAGTCGGCTGCTGGTCCGCGAGCCCGACCGCGACGCTCAGCCCCTTGTAGAACTCGGTGCCCTGCCCGTACGGCTGCGGCGTGCCCGTGTTGTTCTGAAACCACTTGTCGTTGAAATCCTTCTCGACCGTGTCGAGCACGACGCCGGCGAATTCGGGCGGCGCATCGGCGAGGATGTCCTGCATCCACTTGCCGGCCTTGTCCGCGTTCATCGTGCCGTCGTTGCGCGCCTGCACGCTGGCCGTATCGGTCGCGCTCGCATCGGGCTTCTTCATCAGCGGATCGATCTGCGCATGGATGAAGCTCGCGTTGAAATGCGGCTGGCCGGCCTGCGTCCACAGCGTCTGGCGCTCATCCAGCGAGAACGACGCATCCATGTTGGTCTTCAGCACCTTGAGCGCCGCGCTGGCGCCGCCGGGACCCTGCATTGCCTGGTCGACCTGCTGCTTCGTGTACTGCAGCCGCACGTCGGGCGCGGCCGCGAGCAACAGCTGGATCTGCTTCTGCGGGTCGCCCTTCGCCTTCGGATCGACGTGCGCCATCGCGTACTGGAACACGCCCTGCTGATCGAGCTGGTCCTTCAGCGCCTTGGCCTTGGCCGGGTCCTTCACGTTGGCCGGGTTCACCTCGGCCCCCGTCATCTTGACGAACGCCTCCGCGAGCGGATTCTGCTGCGCGAGCGCCTTCTCCTGCGGCGACAGCGTCGGATCGTTCGGATCGACGGTCTGCCCGGTCTCCTGCAGCAGCGCGAACGTGACCGGATCGGACTGTGCGAGCTGCTTCATCTGCGGCGACAGCGACGGATCGTCGGGATTGATCGTCGCGATCGTGCGCTTGAGCTGGCTCTGCTCGCCCAGCACGTCGACGAGGCCGGTGTACCACATGCCGTCGTGATTCTGCTTCACGGCCGCGACCGCCTGTTTCTGCTCGTCCGCCGTCACGTAGTTCAGCGCGGTATCGTCGCCGCCGATCACCTTGTCGTACTGGCTCTGCGCCTGCGACATCTCTTGCGTAATGTCGGCCTCGTCGGCGCGGCGCGCGCCGCCCGGTTCCTTCTGCCACGCCGCGTAATCGGCCTTCGCGTCGTTCAGGCGCAGCGTAGCGGCCGACACGCTGTATTCGTGGCGCAGCGCATTGGTCAGCGCGGTGTACGCGCTGTCCTGGTTCGCGTCGGCCGTGCTCGCCGCCTGGCGAAGCTGCGCGCCGGTGTCGGGATCCGCGCGCCGGACGCCGCCGGGCAAGCTGTTGTACTGCGTCAGATCGGCATGCGCGTCCTGGTCGTGCTGCGCCGCGAGTGCGAACTGGAACGCCTTCTCGTTGGTCGCCCGCTGCGGCGCCGATTCCGCCGCGACCGACTTCTGCGCGGCGTCGACGACGTCGCCGAGCACCGGATCGTTCGGCGAGGCCTTGCGCAGGTCCGCTGCGACGCCCGCGATCGCCTTGTTCGTATCGCCGCCGCCGTCGGCGGCGACGCGCATCTGGTTCTCGACGGCCGCCTGCACCGCGCCCCACGCGGATTCGGCCTTCTTGACCTGGTTGTCGAGGTCGGCCTGCGACGCGCCCTGGTCGTGCAGGCGCTTGAGCGTCGCCATCTCGGCCTGGGCCAGCCGGAGCAGACGCTGGGTCTCGGCCTGCGCCGCCGCGAGGGCCTTCTGTTCGGGCGTCTGCGCCGGCGGCGCGCCGCTCGCGCCATTGCGGTTCGCCGGGTCGTTGTCATTGTGCGGCGGCGGCACGTATGTCGATCCGCCCCCTCCCACAGCCATCAACACCATGTTCGTTCTCCCGCGGCCTGCGTGACGCGGCGTGATGCGCCGCAAAAACGGCGGACAGCCACGCGCAATGGTCCATTGTGCCGAACGGAAATCGGTCGAAAAGGCGTGAATTACGTAGTCGCCGGCGCGATCGCGCCGGCTGCGCAAGACGCCTGCTACGAACGGGGAAGCGGCGGCGAGCGGTCGAGGCGCGTGCCGGGCGGCCGTCGGTCGTATCAGACGGGAAATTTTTCCGATTGCCGCCGGCCAGGTCATAACGACAGGCTCGCCCGATCGCCGCATTCTGGTGTACGTTCCGGACCAGCATCCAGTCAGCCCGAGCGACGACCGCCAACCGCATGCACTACCGCCCCGACGATCTCCACCGCCTGTTTTCGTGCGTGCCGACGCTCCGGCTGAACCGTCCCGCGCCGGCCGAGTCGTTCCTGGACGCCGCCGTCGCGGTCGGCGACGAACTCGCGCACGTGCTGCGCGACTATCCGCACGTCCGCTACGCACCGCTCGACTTCCACTATCTGTGCCATCAAAGCCTGTGCGCGCTGGACGATGCGCTGCTGGCCGACCTGACGCAGGATTCGAATCCCGGCGGATGGCACGGCGCGCACTGGGCCGCGTTCCTGATCGCGCTCGCGGGCGACGCGCGTTACCTGCCGCATCTCGATGCGGTACGGTCCCATCGCGGCGTTCAATGGGCGGCCGGGCTTGCGGATGCCGCGGTACGCGCCGATGCCGCGTCCGATGCGTCGCGCTGTTGCCGGCTGATCGTCGCGCTCCGCGATCAGTTGGCGCCGCTGCCGCGCGTCGGCGTGCGACTGCGCATGTACGCGGCTCCCGATGACATCGATTCGACGGCCAGCGCGGTTCGCACCGCATATCGCAGCGGCGACTTCGAGGCCGCGCTCAGGCTGGCCCGTCGCGAACCGGCCGGCGATGCGGCCGACGCACGCACGATCGCGCGCTGAGATCCTGCAGCCGCGTCGCCGGATGGACGATCGAGCCGCGCCCATGCGGCGACGGCAAGCCGATCGCCGCCGCGCATGGCGCCATCACGGCGACGAGCACGCGCTTCGCCGAAAGCGTCTGCGTGCATGCGCCAGCAAGACAAGGCCCGCTCTCGGTGCATCCGGTCCTCGGCTCGCGGCGGCGATTATGCGCGATTTCGCAGAGGTGCTTTCCTGTGCAGCGCCTTAATCGACCGGCGCGCGATCTCCAATAATGGCCGCTCGATCCGTCGGCCGCCACACGGGGCCGCTCAAACAATAAAAAACTCCTATGCATTCCTACCAGATGAAAAAGCATGGCGGCGCATGCGTCGCGGGGACCGTCATTGCCGCATGCCTGACCGGCGTCGCACCGACCGGCGCACACGCCCAGAGCAGCGTGACGCTGTACGGCCTGATCGACACGTCGCTCACCTACGCGAGCAATCAGCGCACGCACGGCGCCGGCTCGCCGGGCAGCGGCGCGTTCGCGATGACGAGCGGCGCACTGAACGCGGCGCGCTGGGGACTGCGCGGCCGCGAAGACCTCGGCGGCGGCATGGCCGCCGTGTTCACGCTCGAGAACGGGTTCTCGGGCACCAGCGGCGCGCTGTCGCAGAAAGGCGTCGACCTGTTCGGCCGGCAGGCGTGGGTCGGCGTGAGCTCGAAGACGGCAGGCACGCTCACCTTCGGCCGCCAGTACGACCTGATCCTCGATTTCGTGACACCGCTCGGCGCGTCGGGGCCCGGCTGGGGCGGCAACCTCGCGGTTCATCCGTACGACAACGACGACTCGAACCGCAACATCCGCATCAACAACGCGGTCAAGTACACGAGCCCGACATACCGCGGGCTGACCTTCGGCGCGATGTACGGCTTCTCGAACACGGCCGGCGCGTTCTCGAACAACGCGGCGTGGAGCGCGGGACTCTCGTATGCAAACGGGCCGCTGAAGCTCGGCGCCGGCTATCTGAAGATCAGCCGCGACCGCAACGCGGCGAATCCGAACGGCGCGCTGAGCACGGTCGACGGTTCCGCAACGATCACGGGCGGCAACCAGCAGATCTGGTCGGTCGCCGGGCGCTACGCATTCGGCCGCCATTCGGTCGGCGCGAGCTGGTCGCACTCGACCACCGACGGCGTGACCGGCGTGCTGCAGGGCGGCAGCATCGCGCCGCTGAAGGGCGAATCGCTGGTGTTCGACAATTTCACGGTCGACGGGCGCTACTTCGTCAGCCCCGCCTTCACGCTGGCCGCCGCGTATACCTTCACGATGGGTCGCTTCGACACGCGCACCGGCCAGACGCGCCCGAAATGGAACCAGGTCGTCGCGCAGGCCGACTATGCGTTTTCGAAGCGCACGGACGTCTATCTCGAAGGCGTGTACCAGAGCGTGAGCGGCGGCAACGGCAACCCCGCGTTCAACGCGACGGTCTGGACGCTGACGCCGTCGGCCAACAGCAACCAGGTCGTCGTCGCGCTGGGCATCCGACACAAGTTCTGACGACGCGGCGTGCAGCCTGTCCGACCGTACGTGCATCTTTCATGCCCGCTGCCCCGCCGTCGCATCCGGCTTGCGGTCGACGGCGTTTTAAGCATCGCTTAATCCTCGCTACCTAGGCTGGAATCGCGACGTGCTCGCGCGGTCCCGCAGCGACGGCCGCATCTCGCGAACGCACGCACACGGCAGGACGCGCCGCACGGCCCGCGCGCGACGCCGAATGCTGCACGGCCGCGGGCCGCCGGCCCCGGCGACCCTGCGCGTCGGGCGGCAACCCCACGCCGTTCGACGCAAGCGGAGTTCGCGATGAATGCACAACCCCCGCTGGAAACCGTCGACCTTCATCGACGCACGCTGCTGATCGCGACGACCGTGACGGGCGGCATCGGCTGCGTCGCGGCCGCGATTCCGTTCGCCGATTCGCTGTCGCCGCCGGCAAGCGCGCTCGCGGCGGGTGCGCCGGTCACGGTCGAGATCGGCGGCCTCGGCGAAGGCCGCATGATGACCGTCGGATGGCGCGGCAAGCCCGTGTTCATCGTCAACCGCACGGCGGCGATGCTCGATGCGGTCACGAAGGCCACGCCGATGGTCGCGGACCCCGACACGCAACATCCGTTCTCGATGCCGCTGCCCGCCTATTGCCGCAATCCGTTTCGCGCGCGCGCCGAGCGCCGCAATCTGCTGGTGGTCGTCGGCGTCTGCACGCATCTCGGCTGCACGCCGACTCCGCGCTTCCAGCCGGGCGCGCAGCCGAATCTGCCCGACGACTGGCCCGGCGGCTTCCTGTGCCCGTGTCACGGCTCGACGTACGATCTCGCGGGACGCGTATTCCGCGACAAGCCCGCGCCGCAGAACCTCGATGTGCCGCGCTATCAGTTCACGTCGCCGACCGCGCTCGTCATCGGACGCGACGAACACGGCGAAGCCTGACGCGACCGGCCGCCCCGGCGTTCCCGATATCGGCGCGCGCCGCCCGGCACGCTTCGACGCAAACCGCGGCCCGCCGGTCGGCTCCCGCGCGAAAAATGCGAAGAAACTGGTCACGCTGTGACATTTTTCCTAATCTATTTGCAGCGGCACCGCCATTGGTCGCGCCGATCGCGACAGTCTTTCATATCGCGTGCCACCGGCTTACGGATCGACGTCGCACCGATGCGGCGGGCGCGCCCCACGCTTTCCACGCAGTCAACCGCAGGAGAAAACGATGAGCAAAACAAACCGGTTTGCGGTCATTGCAGCCCTCGCGCTGTTGGGCGGTTGTCATCACGCGGCGAAGACGCCCGAAAACGCCGGCATGGCGCCGGCGCCTTCGAGAGAGTCGGTCGCGACGGTGACGGCCGACGATCTCAACAATCCGAACAGCCCGCTCGCGAAGCGCAGCGTGTATTTCGACTTCGACAGCTATTCGGTGAAGCCCGACTACCAGTCGCTGCTTCAGGCGCATGCCGACTACCTGCGCAGCCATCCGGCGCGGCACGTGCTGATCCAGGGCAACACCGACGAGCGCGGCACGTCCGAATACAACCTCGCGCTCGGCGAACGCCGCTCGCAGGCGGTGATGAGCGCGCTCGAAACGCTCGGCGTGCCCGCGTCGCAACTCGAAGCCGTGAGCCTCGGCAAGGAAAAGCCGGTCGCGCTCGGCCACGACGAGGATTCGTGGGCGCAGAACCGCCGCGCCGATCTCGTCTATCGTTGATCGCATGCCGCCGCACCGGCGGCGGCATGGACCGCGCCGCGCGGCGACCGCCGCGACCGCGCAGGCGTCCGGCGTCCAACTCGTCCGGTTCATGCGCGCCATCGTCGCGGCCGGCTGTCTCGTCGCGTCCGAGCGCACCGCGCACCGTCGGCGCGGATACGACGAGGCTCGATACCGTCCCGAGCAAGGATGCCCCGTCCGAAACCGATGACGCCGAGCCACAACAGCAGCCACGCGACATGCCCGTCGAAAAAAACATGGAATAAATCGCCGTCGCGAAGCGTCTTGTCATCGCGCAGACGCCCGGTTCGCGTGAACCGTCCCTTACAGGCGGCCTGCGCATCGACAGGAGATCGACATGAAATCGGCAAGCTTCGCCGCGGTGCTGATCGCGGCGCTGGCGCTCCTGCTGCAGGCGGGATGCGCATCGCCCGGCAGCGGCGGGTCGCAGGGGCCTGCCGTCGGCCGGTACGGCGGCGGCAGTTCGGGAGGAGGAAGCGGCGGCGGAGGTGGCGGCGGCTACTGATGCGCCGATGCCGGCACGCGACATGCCGCGCACGACCGCCGTAACCCGGCCCGTCGCGCGCGGCGCACCGCGCTGCCGCGCTCAGCGCATCGCCTTCACGTCGGCCGGCGTGACGCTCGCGGGCTGGCCGCCCCAGGTCGCGCGCAGGTAGTTCGCGAGCTGCGCGACTTCGTCGTCGCTCAGCGTGCGCGCGAAGCCCGGCATCCGCTGCATGTTCTCGACGCCGGCGAACTTCTGTTCGTCGATCCCGTCGAGCACCGCGACCAGCAGGTTGCGCGGATCGGCCTGGCGCACGGTCGAATTGCCGTTCATCGGCACCGCAACGTGCGGCTTGCCTTCGCCGTTGAAGTTGTGACACCCCGCGCAGACCGCGAGATACACGGAACGGCCGGCCGCGAGCTGCGCGGCGTCGGCCGACACGGGCTTCACCGGCTGCGGCGCGGGCGGCGTGTCGCCGAGCAGGTAGACGGACAGCGCGCGCAGGTCGTCCTTCGCGAGGGTTTGCGTGCTCAGGTGCACGACCGGATACATCTCGCCGAACGCCGAGCCTTGCGGCGCGATGCCGACGCCGAAGAACGTCTGCAGGTCGGCGCCCGTCCAGCCGCGCGCGGCGAGGCCCGCCGGCGTGATGTCGGGCGCGGCCACGCGGCCGAGCGCGGCGCCCGCGAACGGCTTCGCGCTGTCGAGCTGGCCCGTGAACGCGCGCGGCGTATGGCATTCCGCGCAGTGGCCGAGTGCGCCCGCGAGATAGCGGCCGCGCTGCCAGTCGGCGGATTGCCCGGTCGACGCGTCGGGCAGGCTGTCCTTGAGGAACACCATGTCCCAGAAGACCATACCGAACCGCAGGTTGTACGGGAACTTCAGGTCGTGCGCGCGGTTTTCCTGCGCGACCGGCCGGACCGTCTTCAGGTACGCGTACATCGCGTCGGAATCGGCGCGCGTGAGCTGCCGGTACGACGTGTACGGCATCGACGGGTACAGCCGCTTGCCCGGCGCCTTGCCGTCGTGCAGCGCGGCGTAGAAGTCGTCGGCGCTCCAGCTGCCGATCCCGTGATCCTTGTCGGGCGTGATGTTCGAACCGTAGAACGTGCCGAACGGCGATTCGAGCGGCGCGCCGCCGGCGAACGGCGCGCCGTCCTTCGCGGTGTGGCACGCGGCGCAGTCGGCGGCCTTGACGAGATAGCGGCCGCGCGCGATCTGGTCGGCGCCGGGCGCGCCCGACGCAGCCGTCGACGCCGGCGCGTCGTGACCGCCGCAGGCGGCGAGCGTCAGCGCGCAGGCAGCCGTGAGAGCGGACCAGCCGGCGATGCGCGCGACGCGATGAGCGAGTGTGCGTTTCATGCGGCGTCCTTCACGAGTCCCGGCGTATTCATCACCACGTCCTTCACGGCTTCGTAGTAGCGGACGTAACCCGTGCAGCGGCACAGATGCGCGTCGAGCGCGGCGGTGATCGTGCGTTCGACGTCGGCCTTCGCGACCGGCTCGCGCTTCAGGCGCTCGATCAACACGGTCGCCGCGTTGACGAAGCCCGGCGTGCAGTAGCCGCACTGGAAGCTGAAGTGCTCGAGGAACTTCTGCTGGATCGGCGACAGCTCGACGACCTCGCCCGCCTCGTTGCGCTTCGCGTGCCCTTCGATCGTGCGGATCGAGCGGCCGTGGAAGAAGTGCGCGCCGGTGATGCAGGTGCGCATTTCCTCGCTGCTGCCGTCCGGCTGGTCGACGATCACGACGCATGCATGGCAGATGCCCTGCCCGCAGCCGAGCCGCGAGCCGGTCAGGCCCGCGTATTCGTGCAGGAACTCGATCATCATCAGCCCTTCGGGCACCTGCATCGGGCCGACGGACTTGCCGTTGATCTTCATCGACAGCGGCTTCTGCTGGAACCGCACGAGCGGACGCTCGGCGGCGGCGGGTGCAGCGGCCGGGGTTTGCGCGGCCGAAGCCGCGTCCGGCGCGGACGCGCCGGTGGCAACCGCGCCGGCGCTCGCGGCCGACGCGGCGGTTTGGGCGGTCGTCATGCGAGCACCTCCTGGATCTTTTGCGGGGTCACCGGCAGATCGGTGAAACGATGGCCGATCGCGTGCGCGAGGCCGTTCACGATCGCGCCGACGACGGGAATCATCACCACTTCGGCGACACCCTTCGGCGGATCGGTCTCGGACAGCGGCGGCAGCACGTCGCCGGTCTGCGTCCACACGGCGACGTCGGACGCGCGCGGCAGCTGATAGCGGTTGAAGTTCCACGTGCCGTTGCCCGGGCCGTCCTCGTACAGCGGCAGGTATTCGTGCAGCGCGTGGCCGATGCCCATCGCGAGGCCGCCCTGCAACTGGCCCGACACGAGCTGCGGCGAAATCTGGTTGCCGCATTCCATGATCGAGTGGTGCGTGAGCAGCTCGACCTTGCCGGTCGCCTCGTGCACGGCCAGCTCGACGAGCGTGCCGACCGCCGTGTAATACGTGACAGCCGCGTTGTTGCGGCTCATCGGCGGGATGAACACGCGCTTGCGGTCCAGCACGCGATAGCCGTTCGCGGTCGGCGGCAGCGTGCCGCGCATCGCGGTCGCACCGGCCGGCGCGGCGGTGCCCGGCACCGGGCCGTTGTCGCCGCCCGACTTCGGCGCGCCGACGCGCAGCGACAGCCCGTCGATCGGCAAACGCTCGACGGCGCCGCCGATCTCGAACTCGGCGTCGGTCCACTGCCAGCGATTGAACACGTGCACGACGGCGCCGGTCGGCAGGCCGAGCGCATGCGCCTGCTTCGCCAGTTGCTCGAAGCTCAGCGGCTCGAGGCCGTCGGCGGTCAGCTTGCCGTCGACCCAGCGCGCATCCTCGATGCGCACCGTGTACGGCGCGGCCTGGCCGCCGCCGAGGCCGCGCGTCCAGATCGACATCGCCGCCGGCCACAGCCCGTAGCGAAACACCGCGCGCGCGGCTTCGCGCGTGCTGTGCGTGAAGTAGTACGCCGAATTCGTCGCACTCGACGGCGACGCATAGCTCGGCGACCAGCGCGGGTTCGCGCTGAGCCGGTCCTGGTCGGCCTGCGACATCAGGTACGGGTCGCCGCTCGTCTCGACCGGCAGGTCCGGCCAGTCGGTCACCGCGACGCGCACGTCGGTCGCCGGACGGCCGAGCCACTTCGCGACCGCGACGGCCTGCGACGTCGACATCCCGGTGCCGATCTCGGCGGCCGTGTGATGCAGCGTGACCTTGCCGTTCTCGTCGAATTCGACCTTCGCGAACGACGCTTCCGCGCCAGTGCCGAAGTCCTTCTGCACGCACGCGAAGCCCACGCCGTAGCGCTTGCCGGGGTTCGCTGCCTCGAACTCGGCCTTGCGCGCGACGCGGCGCGTCCACAGCGGATGCTGCTTCGCGCGCTCGAGCACTTCGTCGATGCGCAGCGCACCGGCGGGAATCGCGCCCTGCGTGTTCTTCATCCCCGAACGCAGCGCGTTGCGCAGCCGGAAATCGATCGGATCGAGGTTCAGTTGCGCGGCGATCTCGTCGACCGCCATTTCGGTCGCGGCCATGCTCTGCAGCGTGCCGTAGCCGCGCGCGGAGCCGGCGTCGATCGCGCGCGACGCGATCGCGACCGAGGCCAGGTCGCTCTTCGGGAAGTAGTAGATCGATTGCGCGGCGGTCGCGCCGACCATCGCGACCGACGGCGAGAAGTTGCAGCGGCCGCCGCCGTTCGCCTCGAAGTCGCCCTTGAACGATTGCAGCAGGCCGGTGTTGCGGTCGACCGCGATCCGGTAGTGCATCTTGAACGCGTGACGCTTCAACGAGGTCTGGAACTGCTCGTAGCGATCGTTCGCGAAACGCACCGGGCGGCCGTCCGCATACAGCGCGCAGACGAGCCCGTAGAACGGCACGTTGCTGTGATCCTTCGAGCCGTAGCCGACCGTGTAGCACGGATGCACGAACAGCTTCTTCACCGGGAAGCGGCATTTCGCGACCATCGCGGCGGCGTTCTCGGCCACCTCCAGCGGCGACTGGCTCGCGACGACGAGATGCAGCGACTGCGTCGCGGCGTCGTACCAGCAGTTCGCGTTGTCGGGCTCGAGCGCGGCCGTGTCGATCGACTGCGTGTTGTACTCGCGGTCGAACACGAGCCAGTCGGCCGACGGACGATCGAGCTCGCCGGCGATCTGCGCGGCGAGGAACATCCCCTGCTCGTCGAGCTTGCCGTGCTCCTTGCCGTCCGGCCACACGGGCTGGTGCTTGCGCATCTGGCTCGGGAAGATCGGCGCGTCCTTCAGGCTCGAATAGACGTCGTCGTCGTAGGCGGTCTTGCCGCCCACGCGCACGTAGCGGAACGTGCCCCACGGGTCGCGCTCGAGCGGGCCCGTGACCGCGCCGTAGCGGATCACGTCGTCGCGGAACTTCAGCGCGTTCTTCGCGAAACGGAAGCGCGCGAAGTCGTGGTAGATCAGGATCGCGACCGCATGGCCGAGATACGCGGGCGTCTTGCCCGTCGGCAGCAGCATGTCCTCGCCGTAGAACGTCGGGAACGCGACGCCGTCGCGCGCGAGATCGTCGGCCGTGACGACGCGGTCGGGCTTCAGGTCGTCGCCGAGCAGCGACAGGTCGAAGCCTTCGTAGGTGCGGTCGGCCTGCGTGACGCGCAGGATCAGCGCATGCGACTGCTGCTGCGGCCAGTGCGGCATGTCAGCGGCGCGCACGTCGCGGGCGAACACTTTCGAGCCCGTGACCTTCGCGATGCCGTCGATGCGGAATTGGGGGATGCCGGTGACGCTATCCCATTTGACCGGAGTGAGGAGTTTTTCTTCGAAGAGCGCCGCGAATGCGCGGCTGCCGAGGGGCGCGACATAGACTGCGACGCCCGCCAGCACACTGGCTTTCAGAAAACCCCGCCGTGACAGGCCGTGGTTTTTCATTGGGGGGAACCTCCTGAGCGGCTCGGACGGCGATCGGGTGTCGCGACGTTCGGAGCGGCGCGCATTCTGGCATTGTTTCCGATATATCGCCTATAGTATTTCTCGCATGAAATACTTATTGAATTTCTTATAACCGGATTCAGCCGGGCTGCGGCAGGCGGTCGCGGATCGCAGAAACCAGCGCCGCGGATCCGTCGACCGATCTCCTTTCGGCCGAAGCACATCGTCCCGTCGGCAACGATCGTGCCTTCGCGCCGGCCGATGTGCAAGCGTTTCGCAGCCGTGGTTTACGAGACTGGCACGCTGCTCCGCGCCGCCGGCGTTTCATGGTAATGTCGTGCGCATCCGGCTTGCCGGTGCTTCCGCCATGTGCCGTGCGGGCGCCGCCAGCCATCGCGACAATCGCGACATCGTGCCGAGGTCAAAAATCCATGGCAGTCAGGGCATCTCTCCTGAACTCCGTTCTCGCCACTCCCCCTTCCGGCAATCACCGCGTGACGGCCGCGTTGCGCCCGTCGATGCTCGTCACGCTGTTCGAGGACGTGCGCCCGATGGCGCTGTCCGGCATCGCCAGCAGCTTCGTCGCGGCGATCGCGCTGCTCCGGCTGCATCAGCTGTGGTGTCTCGCGTGGCTCGTCGCCGATGTCGGCCTGCTCGTCGCGCGGCTCGCGATCGCTTGCGCCTACACCGCGCAGCGCGACACCGGCGACGATCGCGCCGAATACTGGGCGATGCGCTACGCCCCCGTGTCGCTCGCCGCATGCTTCGTGCTCGGCCTCGGCGTGATGGGCTGCGTGAGCGCGGTCGACGTCGAGCTCGGCACGCTGTCGGTGATGGTCGCCGGCGGCGTGTTCGGCGGCATTGCGTCGCGCAACTCGGCGCTGCCGCGGCTCGCGATGACGCAGGTCACGCTCGGCGTGCTGCCGATCGGCGTCGGCGCGCTGCTCGCCGACCGGCCCGGCGCATGGCTGCTGCTGCCGCCGCTCGTCATCTACCTGGCCGCGATGCGCACGGTCGTGCAGCGCCACTACCGCGTGCTCGTCGCGTTGATCGCGGCGCGCCAGCGCAACGCCGAGCTCGTCGCGCGCTTCGACGCCGCACTCACCTACATGCCGCACGGGCTGTGCATGATCGACGGCGACCGTCGCGTGATCGTCGCGAACCGGCGCACCGCGCAACTGTTCGGCTCGCTGCGCGAGATCATGCTCGATGCGCCGCTGCCCGACGTCGTCGCCGCGCTCGGCACGGATGCGGCCGCGTCGGACGGCGACGGCCTCGCCGCCCGGTGCGAGGACTGGCTGAACCGCGAGTCGTCGCCGTTCGACATCACGCTCGCCGACGGACGCCAGCTCGAACTGACGCGCCACCGCGTGCCGGACGGCAACGCGGTGATCATCGTCGAGGACGTCACCGCGCGCCGCCTCACCGAGCGGCACATTCGCCACCTGGCGCGGCACGACGCGCTGACCGGGCTGCCGAACCGCCACGAACTGCATGCGGAACTCGGCCGGATGCTGGCGCGGCGGTCGCCGCTGCCGGACGTCGTCCCGGCCGTCATGTATCTCGATCTCGACGGTTTCAAGGCGATCAACGACCGCTTCGGCCATCAGGCCGGCGACGAGGTGCTGACACAGGTCGCCGAGCGGCTCGGCCGCGCGCTGCTGCACGGCGAACTCGCGGCACGCATCGGCGGCGACGAATTCGTCGTCGCGATCGACGGCACGACGACGCACGCGTGCTCGGCCCTCGCCGCGGAGATCATCCGGCAGATCTCGGCGCCGTACACACTGTCGATCGGCGAGACCGTCAGCTTCGGGATCAGCATCGGCATCGCGCTCGACGACGGCCATCGCTCCCCCGACGAGTTGATCCGGCAGGCCGACAGCGCACTGTACGACGCGAAATCGGCCGGCAAGGGCATGTACCGCTTCTATTCGAACGGCAGCCGCCGCGTCGCGCCGGCCACCGCGAACTGACAGCCGGCCGCGCGGGCCGTCGCCGGTTTCATTTCCGCAACGTTTTTCGCTTCCGCCGCGCGGCCGCGCGTGGCGATGTCACGTGACGTGTTCCGTAACATCGCGGCCGATCGCCCGCGACGTTCGCCGCCGAAGCCTGCAGGATCGATGCAGCGCACCGCATTTCATGGCTGGCATTCTTATTGCTCACTGACAGGAAACAGGTTGTCAGGGAGCCCCGCATGAATACCGTCGAAGTCATGAGCCGCACCGATACGATCGACGAACTGGACGTGATCGACGGCGCGTCGCTGATCCGGCGACTCGTCTCCGTGCGCCGCGCGCCGGTGCGCGAAGCCACCTGCGTCGACAATCCGCCGCTCACGCTGTACGGCGCGTTCCGCCAGGGTGTCGCCGACTACGCGGCGCGGCGCGCGAATCCGTATCGCGCGGGCAGCCGTTTCTGGGCATTGTGGGAAGAAGGCCGTCTCGAAGCCGAAACATCGGGACGGTGACGCGCACACCGGCATCGGCTGCACGGCGAAGGCGCCGGCGCCCGGCCCGCGCACCGGACGAGCCGGCGCGCGGCCGCCGTTTCCCGATAAGATGGCGGCTCCCCGTTCATCGCACGATGCCGCCATGACCGCCCCCACCTCACACCGAAACCCCATTCACTGCGAGATCGATCTCGACGCGCCGGGCAAGCACGCCGGCTACCTGCGGCTGCCGCATTCGGTCCATCGTTCGGCCTATGGCTGGCTGCCGATTCCGATCGCATCGATCCGCAACGGCGACGGCCCGGTCGCGCTCGTGATGGCCGGCAACCACGGCGACGAATACGAAGGCCAGATCATCGTGTCGCAGTTGATGCGCGAGATCGAGCCCGGGATGGTCAACGGCCAGCTGATCCTGCTGCCGATGGCGAACTTCCCCGCGGCCGATGCGGGGCTGCGCGTGTCGCCGCTCGACAACGGCAACCTGAACCGCAGCTTCCCCGGCGATCCGGCCGGCACGCCGACGCAGATGATCGCCCACTACATCGAGCATGCGCTGCTGTCGCGCGCGCAGTATCTCGTCGATCTGCATTCGGGCGGCAGTTCGCTGCTGTACCAGGGCGGCAACATGCTCGCGATCGATCCGCTCGACGCGGACGAGGCCGCGAAGCTGAACGGCATGCTGGTCGCGTTCGGGCTGCCGAACGCGCTGCTGCATGCGCCGAATCCCGTGCATTCGGCATCGGCCGCGCGCCGGCAAGGCGCGATCTCGATCGTCACCGAACTGGGCGGCGCCGGCATGGCCGATCCGTCGTTGATCCGGATGGGCCGCCAGGGGCTGCTGCACTACCTCGGCCATATCGGCCTGCTGCGCGGCGCGCTCGTGCCCGATGCGCCGCCGACCGTCACGCGCTTCCTGCGCGTCGACGGCGACCGGCATTTCGTCTATGCGTACGAGCGCGGGCTGTATGAGCCGCTCGTCGAACTCGGCGATCAGGTGAAGGCCGGACAACCGGCCGCATGGGTGCATTTCCCCGATACGCCGCTGCGCGAGCCGGTGCTGCACCGGTTCAACGGCGACGGCGAAGTGGTATGCAAGCGCGTGCCCGCGCAAGTGCAGCGCGGCGACTGCCTGTTTCAGCTCGCGGAACCCACCGCCCCGCCGAGCATCGGCCGATAGGGCCGGTTCCGGACCTCTGCTTTCCCCGTGCTGTCTGCCGTGTGTGGCGGACGGCACGCGTGCGCCATTAACCAACTTGACAAATTAACCTACTTGGTTAGACTCGCACATGGATGCACATGGAAAAGAGAACGCCGCACTGCAAGCTGCCGCGCGTCAAGGCGCTGATCGAGGCCGGCAAGGTCCGCCTGACCGCAAGCGCCGTCATCGGCGCCCGCCAGATGGGCTTCACCGAAGCGGAAACGATCGACGTGGTGAGGGCGCTGACGCCGTTCGAATTCCACAAGAGCATGACGACCTACGCCGACCACACGATCTGGCAGGACGTCTACCGGCCTTGCACGATGCGCGGCGACGTGTACCTGAAACTGACCGTCGTCGACGATGTGCTGATCGTGTCTTTCAAGGAGCGATGAGATGAAATGTCCTGCATGCGGTGCCGCCAGGCTGATCCGCGACACGCGCGACATCCCGTACACCTACAAGGGCGAATCGACCGTGATCCCGCACATCACCGGCGAGTTTTGTCCGGCGTGCGGCGAGTCGGTGCTCGACGTCGGCGAGGCGACCCGTTTCGGCGAAGCGGTGTCGGCATTCAACCGGCAAGTGAATGCAACGCTCGTCGATCCGAAGTTCATCGCGTCGGTGCGCAAGAAGCTGAAGCTCGATCAGCGCGAGGCGGCCGAGATTTTCGGCGGCGGCGTCAACGCGTTTTCCCGCTACGAGACCGGCAAGACCAATCCGCCGCTGGCGCTCGTGAAGCTGCTGAAGATTCTCGACCGTCATCCGGATCTGCTCGACGAAGTGCGCGCAGCGTAAACGAACCTCCCCCGACGTCTCGGCCTGCGCGGCGCAGCGATGATCCGCCGCGCACGTACACGCGCATGCATGCGCGCCATTCCCCCACTCTCGCTGCAAGCCTTCTGACGCTTCCTGCGAAATCCTTATCGAAATTGCTTCGTTCGTCTTCGCGCGCCGCCCCGCTAACGTATCCGAAACGGCGGCGGCCCGCCGAATGCATCGCACCGCGCACCGTAGCCGCCGCCATCACGACAACCGCGTCGCGATAACGAACGAAACGGCCGGGCCGCGTGCCTGCCTCGTCCGCATCGCGCGCCTTTCGCGATGCCCATGGCCACGACCGACCGCATCATCGACACGACCCCGCTCGACGTTCGCGCGCAGCCGCTGATCGACGCGCTGATCCACGAGTATTCGACACGCTACGACGCGTACCGGCCCGACAGCCGTGCGTCCGCGCGCGAAGAACTCGCGCGCTATCCGGCCGAACTGTTTGCGCCGCCCGAAGGCGCGTTCGTGCTGCTGCTGCGCGACGGCGAGACGATCGGCGGCGGCGCGTTCAAGCGTTACGACGCACAGACGGCCGAACTGAAGCGCATCTGGACACATGCCGGCCTGCGCCGCCAGGGGCTCGCGCGGCGCATCGTCGAAGCGCTCGAACGGCGCGCCGTGCAGCAGGGCTATCGCCGCGTGTATCTGACGACCGGCTTTCGCCAGCCCGAAGCGTGGGCGCTCTACGACCGTACCGGCTATACGCGGCTGTTCGATCCATCGATCGCCCCCGAAGTGCTGTTCCATCTGCGCTTCGGCAAGGATCTCGTCGATCCGTCGCGCACGTCGACGCTCGCCGACCTGTGGGCGCCCGCGCCCGAACCGGCGCTGCCGCGCTGAGTGCACCGCTTCCCGCCCGACCCCGCCTCCGACCACAACGACTGGACGTCTTCATGCCACGCACCGCCCGCCTCTCTTCCCGCGCAGTCCGCACGCTGGCCGCCGCGCTGGTCGGCCTGACCGCCTTCACCGCTATCGCCACCGCCGCGACCTTCGACCTGAGCCCCGAGCAACGCGATCGCCCGCGCGGCGTCGCCGATCCGGCGGTCGAGCGCGCGGTGCCCGCGTCGTTCCGGTTCGCCGAGCCCGATACGCTGACGATCGGCATCGCGCCCGCGCTGCCGCCGATCAGTTCGTACGCCACCGATGCGCGCACGGTGATCGGCTTCGATGCGGATGTCGGCCAGCTCGTGTCCGACACGCTCGGCCGGAAGCTGAAGATCGTCGCGCTGTCGTGGCCCGACTGGCCGCTCGCGCTCGAGTCGGGCAAGGTCGATGCGGTGATCTCGAACGTCACGGTCACCGAGGAGCGCAAGCAGAAATTCGATTTCTCGACCTACCGCAAGGACCAGGTCGGCTTCTACGTGCGCAACGACAGCAAGATCCAGTCGATCCGCGAGCCGAAGGACGTGGCGGGGCTGCGCATCGTCACGGATGCGGGCACCAACCAGGAAAAGATCCTGCTCGAATGGGATCGCGAAAACGTCGCGCACGGCCTGAAACCGGTGCAGATCCAGTACTACGACGACCAGGCGATGCGGATCGTCGCGGTGCAGTCCGGGCGCGCGGACGCCATCTTCAGCGTGAACTCGGTGCTCGCGTACCAGAGCGCGCAGCAGGGCAAGACGCGGCTGGTCGGCACAGTCAGCGGCGGCTGGCCGCGCACCGCCGACATCGCGATCGCGACGCGCAAGGGCAGCGGCCTCGCACAGCCGCTGACCGTCGCGCTGAACGGGCTGATCAAGAACGGCCGCTACCGGCAGGTACTCGATCGCTGGAACCTCGCGTCCGAAGCGATCGACCAGTCGCGCACGAATCCGCCCGGCCTGCCGAAGAGCTGAGCGCCGCCCCGACCTTCCCGACCTCCGCACCCGACACCCGATGACCACCCGACGACCGATTCCCTTCGGCCTGATGCTGCAAGGCGCAGGCAGCCACATGAACGCATGGCGGCACCCGAGCAACCCGCCCGACGCGAGCATCAACCTCGATTTCGCGATCGGCATCGCGCGCAAGGCCGAGGCCGCCGGCATTGCGTTCGCGTTCGTCGCGGACGGCCTCTACATCAACGAGAAGTCGATCCCGCACTTCCTGAACCGCTTCGAGCCGCTGACGGTGCTGTCGGCGCTCGCGGCCGCGACCCGCAAGATCGGGCTCGCCGGCACGATCTCGACGTCGTACAGCGAGCCGTTCACGGTCGCGCGCCAGCTCGCGTCGCTCGATGCGATCAGCGGCGGCCGCGCGGGCTGGAACGTCGTGACGACGCCGCTCGAAGGCACCGCGCTGAACTTCGGCAAGACCCATCCCGATCACGCGCTGCGCTACGAGATCGCCGACGAATACCTGAGCGTCGTGCAGGGGCTGTGGGACAGCTGGGACGACGACGCGTTCGTGCGCGACCGTGCGACCGGGCGCTTCTTCGATCGCGCGAAGCTGCACACGCTCGATCATCGCGGCCGCTTCTTCCAGGTCGCGGGACCGCTCAACATCCAGCGCTCGCCGCAGGGGCAGCCGGTGATCTTCCAGGCCGGATCGTCCGATGCCGGCATCGGGCTCGCAGGCAAATACGCGGACGCCGTGTTCACGCATTCGCCGTCGCTCGACGAGACCGCCGCGTTCGCGCAGCGCGTGAAGCAGAGCGCGGTCGAGCACGGCCGCCGCGCCGACGACGTGAAGATCTTCCCGGGCATCGGGCCGATCGTCGGGCGCACGGCCGCCGAAGCCGAGGACAAGTACCAGGCGATCCGCGACCTGCTGACGATCGACGAAGCGCTCGCCTATCTCGGCCGCTTTTTCGATCACCACGATTTCACGCAGTATCCGCTCGATGCACCGTTCCCCGAACTCGGCGACCTCGGCCGCAACAGCTTCCGCTCGACCACCGACCGGATCAAGGCCGACGCGAAGCGCAACGGCCATACGCTGCGCGAGACCGCGCTCGCCGTCGCGACGCCGCGTCCGAACTTCATCGGTACGGCCGAGCAGGTCGCCGACGAACTGATCCGCTGGTTCGACGCGGGCGCCGGCGACGGTTTCATCCTCGGCTTCCCGGTCCAGGCGCAGGGCGTCGACGATTTCATCGAGCTCGTGATTCCGGCGCTCGAGGCACGCGGCCGCTATCGCCGCGACCTGCCGGGCAGCACGCTGCGCGACCATCTCGGCCTGCCGCGCAAGGCGAGCCGCTACGCGCAGCCCGATCCGGCCCGCGCGCCGGCGGCCGAAGCGCACGCCTGAGCGGCTCCGCTCACGCCCTCCGCCCAGCCGAAGCGCCGCGCGATCGTGCGGCGCTTCCGACGATCCCACCAGGAGCCTGCATCGCCATGAGCGACACGACCCATCTCGGCGGCACGCTGCCGCCGCTTTCTTCCTCCGGCCCGCGCGACAGCGGCGCGCGTTTGCGAATCGTGCCGGCGCGCCACCGGTCGAGCGCCGTCGGCACCGTGCTCGCGCTCGCGCTGATCGCGATCGCGCTGCATTCGCTGCTCGCGAACCCGCAATGGGGCTGGCCGGTATTCGCCGAATGGTTCCTGTCGCCGCCCGTGCTGTCCGGCCTCGCGCGCACGCTGGTGCTGACGCTGCTCGGCGCGGTGTTCGGGCTCGTGCTCGGCGCATTCGTCGCGCTGGCGCGGCTGTCGCGCTCGCGTCTGCTCGCCGCCAGCGCATGGGCCTTCATCTGGCTGTTCCGCTCGATCCCGCTGATCGTGCTGCTGCTGATCCTGAACAACCTCGGCTATCTGTACGAGCACGTGCGGCTCGGCGTGCCGTTCACCGGCCTCGTCTGGCTCGACGTGCCGACGACCGACCTGATCAGCCCGTTCGCCGCGGCCGTGCTCGGCCTGACGCTGAACCACGCGGCGTTTTCCGCCGAGGTGATCCGCGGCGGCATTCTCGCGGTCGACCAGGGGCAGCTCGAAGCGGCGGCCGCGCTCGGGCTGCCGCGCGGCCGGCAGACCATGCGGATCGTGCTGCCGCAGGCGATGCGCGCGATCCTGCCGACCGCGTTCAACGACCTGATCTCGCTCGCGAAAGGCACGTCGATGGTGTATGTGCTCGCGATGCCCGAGCTGTTCTACACCGTGCAGGTGATCTATCGCCGCAATCTCGAAGTGATTCCGCTGCTGATGGTCGCGACGGTCTGGTATCTGATCATCCTGACCGTGCTGTCGGCGATCCAGGTGCAGATCGAGCGGCACTACGCGCGCGGCGCGCTGCGCAATCCGCCGCCGTCGGCGCTGACCTTCGCGCTCGCACGCGCCGGCACGCTGTGGCGCCGCCTGACGGCGCGCAAGCCGGCATCGGATGCGCACCCCGACGGCGACGCGGCCGCGCCGCACCTCGGCGGCGAAGTGGCCGTGCATCATGTGTCGAAGCAGTTCGGCATGCAGCGCGTGCTCGACAACGTATCGTTCGTCGCGCCGCGCGGCAGCGTGACCGCGATCGTCGGGCCGTCGGGTTCCGGCAAGTCGACGCTGCTGCGCACGATCAACCATCTCGAACGCGTCGACGACGGCTTCATCGACATCGACGGCGAACTGATCGGCTACCGGCGCGACGGCGACGTGCTGCACGAACTGAAGGAGCGCGACGTGCTGAAGCGCCGCACGGCGGTCGGGATGGTATTCCAGACCTTCAACCTGTTCCCGCACCTGACCGTGTTGGAAAACCTCGTCGAGGCGCCGGTCGCGGCGGGCGGCGCGACGCGCGAGGCCGCCGAGCGGATCGCGCGCACGCTGCTCGCGCGCGTCGGGCTCGCCGACAAGGCCGATGCGTATCCGCGCCAGCTGTCCGGCGGCCAGCAGCAGCGCGTCGCGATTGCGCGGGCGCTCGCATTGCGGCCGAAGGTGCTGCTGTTCGACGAGCCGACCTCCGCGCTCGACCCCGAGCTGGTCAACGAAGTGCTCGACGTGATCAAGGAACTCGCGCGCTCCGGCACGACGCTCGTGATCGTCACGCACGAGATCGGCTTCGCGCGCGAAGTGGCCGACCACGTGCTGTTCATGGAGCGCGGGCGCATCGTCGAAGCGGGGCCGCCGGCCGTCGTGCTCGACGCGCCGACGCATCCGCGCACGCGCGCATTCCTGTCGCGGGTGCTGTGATGCGGCCCGCTTCCCGTCTGCCCGCCATTCAGGACACGACACGATGATCGACCGACGACAGTTCATGAGCGCCGCGCTGGTCGCGGCATCCGGCGGCCTGTGGTCGCGCTCGGCAAGCGCGGCCGCGGCGACGGCGGATCTCGATCCGCGCCAGGCGGGCCGCATTCGCGCGCCGCGCGACGATGCGGCGATCCGCGCGGCAAGCAGCTACCGATGGGTGCACGACGGCGCGTTCACGGTCGCGATCTCGCCGCACGCGCCGCCCGTATCGACCTATGCGACCGACGCGCGCACCGTGGTCGGCGCCGACCCCGACTATGCGCAGCTCGTCGCCGATGCGCTCGGCCGGACGCTCGTGCTGGTGCCGGTCGCCTGGGCCGACTGGCCGCTCGGGCTGACGTCGGGCAAGTACGACGCGGTGATCTCGAACGTCGGCGTCACCGAGCAGCGCAAGCAGAAATACGATTTCACGACCTATCGGCTCGGGCTGCACGGTTTCTATGTGCGCACCGGCAGCCCGATCGCGAGGATCGCGGAACCGAAGGACGTCGCGGGGCTGCGCATCATCACGGGTGCGGGAACGAGCCAGGAGCACATCCTGCTCGAGTGGAGCCGCCGCAATGTCGCGCAGGGCCTCAAGCCGACCGAGCTGCTGTATTTCGACGACGATGCGACGGCGCGCGTCGCGCTGCTGTCGGGCCGCGCGGACGCGGAGCTGAACCCGAACGCGTCGCTCGCGTACGAGGCCGCGCGCAGCGGCAAGATCCGGCGCGTCGGCGTCGTCAATGCCGGCTGGCCGGCCAATGCCGATGTCGCGATCGCGACGCGCCGCGGCAGCGGGCTCGCGCCCGCGCTGACGCTCGCGACGAATACGCTGATCGCCAGCGGCCGCTACGGGCAGGCGCTCGCGCGCTGGGGATTGCAGAGCGAGGCCGTCGCGCGCGCCGAGACCAATCCGCCGGGCCTGCCTTCATTCTGAAGCGGCGCGTGCGGGTCCGCGTTGCCGTTGCCCCGTGTACGGCACTACGCGGTCACCGCCGCGTGCCGCCGGTCGAGTTCCGCGACATGCGCGTGGATCGCCGGAATCAGCGCGCGCCCGTAATCGAGCGCATCGTCGAGCGGATCGAAGCCGCGGATCAGGAACGTCGTCACGCCGAGCCGGTAGTACTCGCCGAGCGCGCGCGCGACCTGCTCCGGCGTGCCGACCAGCGCCGTCGAATTCCAGCGCGCGCCGGTCAGGTTGGCGACGCCCATCCACAGCCGTTCGTCGAGCACGTCGCCCTGCGCGGCGGCGGCCATCAGCCGCTGCGAGCCCGCATTCTGCGGTGCGTGGCCCGCGATCGGCTGACCGCTCGCGAGCCGCGTCGCACGTACGCGCTCGCGAAACGCCTCGGCCTTCTCCCACGCGGCAGCCTCGGTGTCCGCGACGATCGGGCGGAACGAGACGCTGATGCGCGGCGTGCGTCCGTACGGCGCGGCGGCGGCCTGCACGCGCGCGATCTGCTCGCGCACCGATGCAAGCGGCTCGCCCCAGGTCATGTAGACATCCGCATGCTGCCCGGCCACTGCGAGCGCGGCCGGCGACGAGCCGCCGAAGTAGATCGGCACGTGCGGCCGCTGCACGCCCTTCACGAGCGGCGACGCGCCGCGCAGCCGGTAGAACGGGCCGTCGTGGTCGACCGGCGCATCGGCGAGCCAGATCCGCTTCAGCACGTCGAGATATTCGCCGGTACGCCGGTAGCGCGCGTCGTGCGGCACGAAATCGCCGTCGCGGCGCAGGTCCGCGTCGTCGCCGCCCGACACCACGTTCAGCGCGAGCCGGCCGCCGCTGAACACGTCGAGCGTCGCGATCTGCCGCGCGGCGGCCGACGGCACGATCACGCCCGGCCGGTGCGCGAGCAGCAGGCGGATGCGTTCGGTCGCGGCAGCCGCGAACGACGCGACGATGAAGCCGTCCGCCGCATTGCTGAAATGGCCGATCAGGATCTGGTCGAAGCCCGCGGCCTCGTGCGCCTGCGCGAAGCGGCGCACGTAGTCGGGCTGGACGGCGGCGCCGCCGGGCACGTCGACCTCCGCGCCGGGCGTCGCGGTGATCATGCCGATGATGTCGACTGGCATGTCGGTGTCCTTGTAGGTCTGAGTCGGAATCGGGAAAGCGGTGTGCGCCGGCGCGGTCACTGCGCGGCAGCGGTTTTCCGCACGCTCGGCGCGAATGCGCCCGCATACGAGCGGTCGAGCAGTTTCGACGTGTCGTAGGCGGCCGGGATCACGCCGGCCTTGTGCAGGAAGTCGGCCGTGTTCTGCGCGTCCTTCGCGGCCGTCTCGTCGACCGGGCCGACGCGCTGGTGCGCGTTGTCGAGCCAGCGGTACGCGACATCCGGTTCGAGCTTCGCGCGCTTCGCCCACAGGTCCGCGTATTCGCGCGGATGGCTGTCGACCCATTGCCGCGCGGCAACCACGCGCCGCAGGAAATCGGTGATTTCCGCGCGCTTGCCGGATGCGGCCTGCTCGTTCGCGGCGACGAAGCTCAGCGCCGGCATCAGCCCCTGCGCGGTCACGACAGGCCGCGCGCCTTGCCGCAGCGCGAGCGTGCTGACGAACGGCTCCCACAGCGACACTGCATCGACCGAGCCGTTCGCAAGCGCGTTGGTCGCGTCGATCGGCATCAGGTACGCGTACTTGACCGAGTCCGCGCGCAGCCCCGCATGTTCGAGCGCGCGCAGCACGAGCTGCTGGCTCCACGCGCCGCGCCACACCGCGACGGTCTTGCCCTGCAGGTCGGCCACGGTCCGCACCGGCGAGTTCTTCGGCACGAGGATCGCGACGCCGTCGAGGCTTTGGCGCGACACCGCGACGACCTTCACCGGCGCGCCGCGCGCGGCCAGCGTGAGCAGCGCGGAATCGCCGAGAAAGCCGAGATCGATCGCATTGCCGTTCAGGCTTTCGGCGACGGGCGCGGCGGCCTGGAAATGCTTCCACTCGATCGTGTAAGGCAAGTCCTTGAGCACGCCGGACGCCTCCATCGACGCCTGGATGTTGAAGTAGTTCTGTTCACCGACGCGCAGCGTGACGGTGTCTTTCGCGATGCCCGGCTGCGCGGCGAGCGCCAGCAGGAGCGTCGTGACGATTCGGCTCAGCAAGATGATCTCCCGGAGGTTCGAGGGCGGCCGCGCGGCGGCGGCGCCCGTTGTCCGCCGGCGCGACGGCCGGCGAACGGAATGGAACCGGTGAAGATACGTCGATCCGCATCATCAGACAAACGCAATATTCTGATATGCAAATATGCAAATCTTTTATGAAGCGAGCGCCATCGCAGCGCCCGCTTTCGAGCGATTCCTCGACAGATATTTCGTGCACGAAATAAATTCGCGACTATATTTCGCATACGAAATAACTGTCTGGAGCGCACGATGTCCGTTACCGCCGAACCCGTCGGCTTTACCGCCGCCGACGGCTATCCGCTGCGCGGCACGCTGTGGTCGCCGGCCGACGCGCCGCGCGCGATGGTGCTGATCCATCCGGCCACGGCGGTGCCGGAAAGGCTGTATGCGGGCTTCGCGCGCTTCCTCGGCGAGCGCGGCTTCGCGGTGCTGACTTACAACTATCGCGGCATCGGCGCGTCGCGGCCCGCTCGCCTGCGTGCGTTGCGGGCGCGGATGCGCGATTGGGTCGATCTCGATGTCGAAGCCGCGACCGCGTGGGCACGCCACGCGTTCGACGGACTGCCGCTGCTCGCGGTCGGGCATAGCGTCGGCGGGCACGCGATCGGCCTGTCCGCCGGCTCCGCGCAGCTGCGCGCGGCGGTGATGGTCGCGGCGCACGCGGGCAGCACGCGGCTGATCGCGCACGCGGCGGAACGCTTGAAGGTGCGGCTGATCCTGCGCGTGCTCGGCCCGCTCGCGTCCGCGCTGCTCGGCTACGTGCCCGGCAAGCGGCTCGGGCTCGGCGAGGATCTGCCGGCCGGCGTGTTCCGCGAATGGAGCGGCTGGACCACGCTGCCGCGCTACTTCTTCGACGATCCGACGCTCGGCGCGGCCGAGCGCTTCGCGCAGCAGCGGCTGCCGATCCTCGCGCTCGGCTTCGACGACGATCCGTGGGCGAACCCGGCCGCGATCGACCTGCTGGTAAGCTACCTGACCCGCGCGGCGGTCGAGCGCCGCCAGGTCGATCCGCGCGCGGAGGGCAGCGGGCCGGTCGGGCACATGGGCTTCTTCCGCAGCCGGCCCGGCGCGGTACTGTGGCCCGGCGTCGCCGACTGGCTCGCGCAGGCGCTCGAAACGCCGCCGCGCGACGCGGACCACGCGCCCCTTTCCATTGCAGCCGGGAACCGAGCTTGAGCGAACATCGACGACTGTTTTTCCTGTTGAACGTCGGCCAGCGCCGCGTGCAGCGCTGGGTCGACCGCAAGGCGGACGCCGACACGCAGGCGAGCGCCGCGCAGGCCGGCGTGCTGTTCTATCTCGCGAAGCAGGACGGCGCGCTGACCGGCGAGGTCGGCGCAGCGCTGCAACTGGCGCCGTCCGCGATGACGGGGCTGGCCGACCGGATGGCGAAAGCCGGCCTGATCGCACGCCACGCCGATGCCGACGACGGCCGCGCGACGCGCCTGTACCTGACCGACGCGGGCCACGCGGCACTCAAGCGGGCGCGCGTGCTGCTGCGCGAACTGAACGCGAAGCTGTGCGACGGGTTTTCCGACACGGAACTCGACGTCGTCGCGCGCTGGCTGCACGCGTTGCAGGAACGCTTTCCGGGCGAACGCTGAACCGCGTATCGCCATCGGCATTCGCTCGCCGCATCCGCAACGTCGCCCCATCGCGAATCGAAAGCGATGGCGATTCTCGTTCTCGATTCGATCGCGTTCGTCGCGGCAAATTTTTCCCCGACATGACCCGCCTCCGGCAACGCTTGCCGGCTACGCTCTGTTACAAAAAATTGCATCGCGCACCGCATGCGGATCGCCTACATTGCAATCCACTCGACGCACGCGTCGTATGCCGGGCCGGCTTTTCCGTCGGGTCGACAGCGCGGACAGACCCGACAAGCAACGAGAATGAAAAGGAGTCTTGACCGAAGTGCTGGCGGTATCCAGCACACGCGGATTGCGATGGCTGAGGCGGCATTCCGGGCGACTCGCACCGGCGCACCGCAGCGCGGATGGCGCGGTGCACCGACGCTCCGGCAACCGGGCATGCGCTGCCGCGCACGGGCTCGCGCCGCGTGCCTGCCGTGCCATGGCGGTCCGCACGTCAACGAGGAGCAGTCCATGCGACGCACTATCGTGTCCCACCCGCTTGTCACCCGTCTATCAGCCGCCATCGCGCTGGCCGCAGCCGCCACCGCGCACGCCGAACCCGTGCCGGTGTCCGGCCCGAGCCCGTTTGCCGCATGCACGATCGGCGGCCCAGGCACGAACTACGTGAACGCCGAGGTCGAACCGTGGCTCGCGGTCAATCCGGCGAATCCGAACAACATGATCGGCGTATGGCAGCAGGATCGCTGGTCGAACGGCGGCGCGCACGGGCTGGTCGCCGGCTATTCGTTCGATGCGGGCGCAACCTGGGCACGCACGCCGCAGCCGTTCAGCGCATGCGCGCCCGGCGGGCTCGCGTACGAGCGCGCCTCCGATCCGTGGGTATCGTTCGGGCCGGACGGCACCGCGTACTCGGTATCGATTTCGTTCAACCAATCGAACAACAGCAATGCGGTCGCGGCATCGGTATCGACCGACGGCGGGCAGACCTGGAGCAGCCCTGCCGTGCTGATCGCCAACAACGAACCGACCACGCAGTTCTTCAACGACAAGGAATCGGTCACGGCAAACCCGGTCAAGGCCGGCACCGCCTATGCGGTCTGGGATCGTCTCGAACTGCCGAACGGCAATCCGTACGCGAACCTGCACACGCAGGCGTATCGCGGGCCGACGCTGTTCTCGAAGACGGTCGACGGCGGCAAGACCTGGAGCACCGCGAAGGTGATCGTCAACGTCCCGTCGCGTCAGCAGACGATCGGCAACCAGATCGTCGTCGATCCGAAGAGCGGCACGCTCTACGACTTCTTCGATCTGATCCAGCCGCCGTTCAGCAAGGCGGCCGGCAAGGTCGCGTTCGTCAAATCGACCGACGACGGCGCGACCTGGACGAAGCCGCAGGTGATCGCCGGGCTGCAGACCGCCGGCGTGACCGATCCGAATACCGGCGAACCGATACGCACCGGCGACATCATTCCGGAGCCGGCGATCGACCCTGCGTCGGGGCAGCTGTACGTCGTCTGGCAGGACAGCCGCTTCAACGGCGGCCAGTACGACGAGATCGCGGTGTCGACGTCGAAGGACGGCGGTGCAAGCTGGAGCGCACCGATGCAGGCGAACACGCCGACCGGACGCCCGGCGTTCAATCCGTCGGTGCGCGTCGACAACACGGGCGCCGTGATGATCACCTACTACGACTTCCGCGACCTGCTCGCCGGCAATACGACGACGCTGCCGACCGGGTTCTGGCGCAAGATCTCGCACGACGGCGGCGCGACGTTCGCCGACGAACGTCGCGTCGGCGGCCCGTTCGACATGAAGCTCGCGCCGTACGCGGAGGGCTACTTCATCGGCGACTACCAGGGGCTCGACGTGTTGCCGTCGTCGTCGTTCCACCCGTTCTTCGTGCAGACCAACGCGGGCAACCTGACGAACCGCACCGACGTGTTCTTCGCGCCGTGATGCGCGCCTGAGCGCACGGCCGCCGCGGCGATGTCGACGAGTCGCCCGCGGCGGTCGCGAATCGGTGCGCGTCAGTGCATCTCGGTCAGCACGACGCGCTCGTCGACCTTCCCTTCGCGCAGCTTCGCGAACACGTCGTTGATGTTGCCGAGCCGGTCGCGATGGATATGCGCGCGCACGAGGCCGTCGGCCGCGAAGTCGAGCGATTCCTGCAGGTCGCGCCGCGTGCCGACGATCGAGCCGCGCACGGTAATGCCGTTCAGCACGGTCGAGAAGATCGGCAACGGAAAATCGCCGGGCGGCAAGCCGTTGAGCGCCACCGTGCCGCCGCGCCGCACCATCCCGAGCGCCTGTGCGAACGCGCTGCGCGACACGGCCGTGACGAGCACGCCGTGCGCACCGCCGATCTCCTTCTGGATCACCTGCGCCGGATCGTCGACCGACGCATCGATCGTCAGCTGCGCGCCGAGCTGCCGCGCGAGCGCGAGCTTGTCCGGCGCGATGTCGATCGCCGCGACGTGCAGGCCCATCGCTCGCGCATACTGCACGGCGACATGCCCGAGCCCGCCGATGCCCGAGATCGCGAGCCACTGGCCGGGCCGCGTATCGGTCACGCGAATGCCCTTGTAGACCGTGACGCCCGCGCAGAGGATCGGTGCGATTTCGTCGAACGCGACCTGCGCGGGCAGATGGCCGACATAGTCGGGGTCGGCGAGCACGTATTCCGCGTAACTGCCGTTCACCGAATAGCCGGTGTTCCGCTGTTCGCGGCACAGCGTTTCCCAGCCCGTGTGGCAGTACTCGCAATGGCCGCAGGCCGTGTAGAGCCACGGCACGCCGACGCGGTCGCCCTCGCGCACGTGCGTGACGCCCGCGCCGACCGCCGCGACGAAGCCGACGCCCTCGTGCCCGGGAATGAACGGCAGCGCCGGCTTGACGGGCCAGTCGCCGTCGGCCGCATGCAGGTCGGTGTGACAGACGCCGGACGCCTTGATGTTGACGAGAATCTGGCCGGGGCCCGGCGTGGGCACCGGCACTTCGTCGATGCGCAACGGCTCGCCGAAGGCATGCACCACGGCCGCTTTCATGGTTTGCGTCATGCGTCGCTCCTGTCTGGTCGATGAGCGAACCAGTATCCGTGCGGCGACGCAGCCGTCGTTGATGAAAGTCAATCGAAGGGAAATGCCGCGCGGTCGGTGCCTGTCGCGCAATGTCGCATCGAGGAAGGCGCTGCGATGCGCCGGATGAGTCGAAGGCGACGCGACGAGGCCGGATCGACGGGTATCGATTCATGTCGCCCTGCCGCCCTCTGTTTCCGCCGATATTTTGTTTGTCCGACAGAAACCGTACGGCGCGCCGACATCGAGCTTGGAATTTGAAATGATATAACATATCATTCCGCGTGTTCCGCCGCCCGACGCCGTTTCACTCGAGGCGACCGGACATCGCCGGGCCATGCTTCAACGGGTCGTTGTGCGCCCAAGACGCAACAATATATCGTATCCAGACACGATCCGCATGGCCCGTTCCTGATCCGACTCCAACCGATTCACCAACCATGCGCGACCTCCCTCGTCTTTCGCTTCCTCCGCTCCCGCCGCTATCGCTGATGCTGTTCGCCGCCGTCGCGCACGCACAGGCCGATGGATCCGCCGCGCCGGCATCGCCGTCCACGTCGCTCGCGCCGATCTTCGTGACCGCGAACCCGCTCGGCGACAACGAACTGATCGCGCCCACCGCGCAGCTGTCCGGCGACGCGCTCACGCGCCGCCAGGCCGATTCGCTCGGCGAGACGCTCAACGGGCTGCCGGGCGTCTCGACCACCACGTACGGGCCGATGGTCGGCCGCCCGATCATCCGCGGGATGGACGGCGACCGGATCCGGCTGCTGCAGAACGGCGTCGCGGCCTACGACGCGTCGTCGCTGTCGTACGACCACGCGGTGCCGCAGGATCCGCTGTCGATCGAGCGCATCGAGATCGTGCGCGGCCCGGCTGCGCTGCTGTACGGCGGCAACGCGGTCGGCGGCGTCGTCAACACGATCGACAACCGGATTCCGCGCGAAGCGATCGAGGGCGTGACGGGCGCGCTCGACGCGCGCTACGGCGGCGCGAACACGGTGCGCGCGGGCGCCGCGCAGGTCGAGGGTGGCAACGGCCGCTTCGCGTTCCACGTCGATGCGTTCGACCGCGAAACCGGCAAGCTGCGGATTCCCGGCTACGCGCGCAGCAGCCAGCAACGCGCGCTCGACGACCCCGACACGCCGCAGCCTTACGGCAGCGTGCCGAACAGCGACGGCCGCGTGCACGGCGGCGCGGTCGGCGCGTCGTACACCTGGGGCGACGGCTTCGCGGGCCTGTCTTACAGCGGCTACGAATCGAACTACGGCTCCGTCGCGGAAGACGACGTGCGGCTGCGGATGCGCCAGGAACGTCTCGCGTTCGCGTCCGAGGTGCGCAACCTGAGCGGACCGTTCACGAAGCTGAAATTCGATTTCGCGTATACCGACTACCGGCACAAGGAAGTCGACAACGGCGAGACCGCGACGACGTTCCGCAACCGCGGCTACGAAGCGCGCATCGAGGCCCGGCACCGCAAGATCGGCCCGCTCGAAGGCGCGATCGGCATCCAGTTCGGCCAGAACACGTTCTCCGCGCTCGGCGACGAAATGCTCGTGCCGTCGACGCGCACCAGCAGCGTCGCGCTATTCGGCCTCGAGGAATGGCAGGTCGCCCCGGCGTTGAAGCTGAGCTTCGGCGGCCGCTTCGAGCACGTGAAGGTCGATCCCGATCCGGCCGGCGTCGAGAAATTCGCGGGTGCGCAGCCGCGCGACTTCAATGCGGGCAGCGTGTCGGCCGGCGCGCTGTTTGCGTTGACGCCGGTATGGTCGATCGCCGCGAACGTCGCCTATACCGAGCGTGCGCCGACCTTCTACGAGCTTTACTCGAACGGCCCGCACGATGCGACCGGCCAGTTCCTGATCGGCAACCCGAACGCGTCGAAGGAAAAGGCGGTATCGACCGACCTGTCGCTGCGCTACGCGAGCGGTCCGAATCGCGGCAGCGTCGGCGTGTTCTACAACCGCTTCTCGAACTACCTGACCGAGTACAACACCGGCCGCGTCGTCGACGACGACGGCGAGCCCGTCGCGCGCGGCACCGACGGCTCGCTCGACGAGGCCGTCTATCGCGGCGTGCGCGCCGAGTTCTACGGCGTCGAGCTGGACGGCAAGTATCGCGTGTTCGCGCAGCGCGGCCATACGGTCGACCTCGAACTGACGGCCGACTACACGCATGCGCGCAACGTCGACACGGGCCAGCCGCTGCCGCGCATCGCGCCGCTGCGCGCGACGCTCGCGGCCGACTACGGCTACGGGCCGTTCGGCGCGCGCGCGCAGCTCACGCATGCGTGGTCGCAGCACCGCGTGCCGGACAACGACTTCCCGACCGACGGCTATACGTCGCTCGGCGTGATGCTGACCTACAAGTTCCGCGTCGGCCCGACGCACTGGCTCGCGTACCTGCGCGGCGACAACCTGACGAACCAGGACATCCGCTATGCGACCTCGGTCGTGCGCGGCTTCGCACCGGAAGGCGGCCGCAGCGTGATGGCCGGATTGCGGACGACGTTCTGACCGAAGTGCGTCCCGCGGCCGCTGCGGCGGGGCGGGACGCATTCCCGTCGTTTTCGGCCGTACCATTCCCCAATTAATCGAATCGAAATTACCGGAAGGCTAATTCATTGCGTGCCGATTCTGATCTTCGGCATAAATCCGGCTTCATCATCCGGATATGAACACTCGAATCACAGGTGATTTAAAAACGATTCCAGACAGCGCCAAACCCCGCCCCGGCCCCGGTTTCAACCCAATCGAAATATAAATATCAGGGTTTCCGACGAGTCAAGAACGACTGGAAATACCCGTTAAAGACGGCACGAGCGCGCACTCTGCTCGAACAATAAATTTCCTACGTCAACCACTCGCGCAAGAGGCCCATCTTGAAAATCGCCAGAATGACCATCAAAGCAAAACTGCTTGGCGGCTTCGGCCTGCTCGCCGCGATCGTCATGATCGTGTCGGGCATGGCGCTCAAGGCGCTGTCCGATACGAACGACGAGTTCTCCCGGTACATGAACGGCATCAACGCGCGCGCGAACCTGGCCGCGCAGATCCGCACGGCGGTCGACCGGCGCGCGATCGCCGCGCGTAACCTCGTGCTCGTGACCAAACCGTCCGACATCGAGCTCGAACTGGCCGAAGTGCAGCACGCGCATCGCGACGTGCAGGACCATCTCGCGAAACTCAAGGACCTGATCGCGAACGCGAACGATACGACCGACCGCGCGCGCGAACTGATCGGCGAGATCGCACGCATCGAATCGAGCTACGGGTCCGTCGCGCTGAACATCGTCGGGCTCGCGCAGGCCGGGAAGAAGGACGAGGCGACTGCCGAGATCGACGAGCATTGCCGTCCGCTGCTCGCGCAGCTCGTGCGCGCGACCGACGCCTATGCGAGCTATACGCACGAGCGCGAACTCGCGATCGCGCAGTCGTTCGCGGACCGCTATACGAGCGGGCGCAACCTGCTCGCAGGCATCTGCCTGGGCGCGCTCGCGCTCGCGATGGGCGGCGGCCTGTGGCTGACGCGCAGGATCACGACGCCGATCGTCGCGGCGGTCGAAGTCGCACGCACGGTCGCAAACGGCGATCTCGGCAGCCACATCCGCGTCACCGGCAACGACGAGACGCGCGACCTGCTCGACGCGCTGCATACGATGAACCGGCGGCTGATCGACATCGTCGGGCGCGTACGCGATTCGTCGAACAGCATCGCGCACGCGGTCGGCGAAATCGCGTCGGGCAATCTCGACCTGAGCCAGCGCACCGAGGAACAGGCGTCGTCGCTGCAGGAAACGGCCGCGACGATGGAGGAATTCACGTCGACGGTGCGGCTCAACGCGGAGAACGCGCAACAGGCGAGCGCGCTGGCCGCGAACGCGTCGGAGGTCGCGCAACGCGGCAGCAGCGTGGTCGGGCGCGTCGTCGACACGATGACGGAGATCGGCCACAGCTCGTCGAAGATCGCGGACATCACCGGCATCATCGAGGGCATCGCGTTCCAGACCAACATCCTCGCGCTGAACGCGGCGGTCGAAGCGGCGCGCGCGGGCGAACAGGGCCGCGGCTTCGCGGTCGTCGCGAGCGAAGTGCGCAGCCTCGCGCAACGCTCGTCGACTGCGGCGAAGGAGATCAAGGAACTGATCTCCGCGTCGGTGCAGACGATCCAGGACGGTTCCGCGCTCGCGGGCGAAGCCGGCAAGACGATGGCCGACGTCACGCAGGCCGTCGCGCGCGTGACCGACATCATGGGCGAAATCGCCGCCGCGTCGGCCGAACAGAGCCGCGGCATCGATCAGGTGAACCTGACCATCACGCAGATGGACCAGACGACGCAGCAGAATGCCGCGCTCGTCGAACAGGCCGCGGCCGCGTCGAAATCGCTCGAGGCGCAAGGGCAGGAACTGTCCGGCACCGTGTCCGCGTTCCGGATGCCGGCCGACGCGCACGCATCGTCGTCGCAGCGCGAGCCTGCGCGTGCGGCCGATACGCCGTACTGGCACGCCGCCACCGCGTAACGCCGGCCGCCAGGCACGCGCGACGCCGACGACGGCATCGATCGCCTCGATGCCGTGACGCATGACGATGCGCGCGTCGGCCCGTTGCAGCGCGCCGCCTGCCGGCGGCACGCACGGCGCATGCGCAAGTTTCGGTCCCGCACGCGCTTCGCGTACCGCGCAATGCATCGTCCGCACCCCGTGCAGATGCAGACTTTTAAAACCGGCGAATGGCGAGTATCCTAAAAAAAGCACTCCCCGTTCGGACGGCGAATCGCGTGCCCTGACTCCCGTCCGATCGTATTGCGGCCCATCGCGCGCAGCGCGCCTTTGGCGGCATCTGCTGCGCGCCCGGCCGCACGAACCTTTCCCCCAACCATTGTCAGGAGAGCTGGTGAGCCGTCTCGTCGTCGTATCCAATCGCATCGCAGATCCCCGCAAAGCCGCGGCAGGCGGCCTCGCGGTCGCCGTGAAGGACAGCCTGCAGGAAACCGGCGGCGTCTGGTTCGGCTGGAGCGGCAGGCTGCGCGGCGACGACCAGGCCACCGGCAGCGACGAGGTGCAGATCCAGAACGTCGGCGGCATCCAGCTCGCGACGATCG
Organism: Burkholderia pseudomultivorans; assembly: GCF_902499075.1. Lineage (GTDB taxonomy): Bacteria > Pseudomonadota > Gammaproteobacteria > Burkholderiales > Burkholderiaceae > Burkholderia > Burkholderia pseudomultivorans. The sequence continues at coordinate 49,637 of NZ_CABVPP010000006.1, forward strand.
ACCTCGATCCGCAGGATTACGACGCGTACTACCTCGGTTATTCGAACAACGTGCTGTGGCCGGTGTTTCACTACCGGCTCGATCTCGCGCAGTTCGACCGCCGCTTCGCGGACGGCTACCGGCGCGTGAACCAGTTGTTCGCGCGCAAGCTGCGCTCGCTGCTGCGGCCCGACGATGTCGTGTGGGTGCACGACTACCAGCTGATTCCGCTGGCCGCCGAGTTGCGCGCGATGGGCTGCGCGAACCCGATCGGCTTTTTCCTGCACATCCCGATGCCGCCGCCGCCGATCATGGCGGCGATTCCGGAACACGAGTGGCTGATGCGTTCGCTGTTCGCGTACGACCTCGTCGGCTTCCAGACCGAATCGGACCTGCTGCACTTCGAGCATTACGTCGAAGCGGAAGCCGGCGCCGCGCGGCTGCCGGACGGCCGCCTGCAGGCCTTCGGTCGCACGCTGTCGGCCGGCGCGTTTCCGATCGGCATCAACGTCGACGAATTCGCGGCACTGGCCGACGATCGCGACGGCATCGACATGTTCGAACGAATGCGCGACGAGTATTCGCGCCGCCAGTTGCTGGTCGGCGTCGACCGGCTCGACTACACGAAGGGCCTGCCGCAGCGCGTGCATGCGTTCCGCCAGTTGCTCGAACAGTATCCGGAAAACCGCGACCGCGCGACGCTGATCCAGATTGCCGCGCCGAGCCGCGAGGATCTCGGCGCCTACGACGACCTGCGGCGCGAGATGGACAGCCTGTGCGGCGCGATCAACGGCGACTACGGCGAGCTCGAATGGATGCCGATGCGCTACATCCACCGCACGGTCGCGCGCAAGCGCCTGCCGGGCCTCTATCGCGCGAGCCGCGTTGCGCTCGTCACGCCGTTGCGCGACGGGATGAATCTCGTCGCGAAGGAATTTCTCGCCGCGCAGGACGAGGCCGATCCGGGCGTGCTCGTGCTGTCGCGCTTCGCAGGCGCGGCCGAGCAGTTGAAGGAAGCGCTGCTCGTCAATCCGTACGATACGCAGGGCACCGCGCAGGCGATCCAGCGCGCGCTCGCGATGCCGCTCGACGAACGCCGGCAGCGCCACTCGGCGCTGATGACGACGCTGCGCAAGACCGACGTGCACTGGTGGCGCACGCGCTTTCTCGAAGCGCTCGCGGAAGCGGCCGAAGTCGCCGACGCAATTTAACCGGCTGCGCGCTGCCGCACGCGTTCAACGATCGCGCTCGCGCGGCGGCCCGTACGCGACGAAGTCGCGCTCCACCGCCGACGCGTCCGCCGACGCCTTTTCCGCCCCACCCGTCCCGCCGCGCGCGCCGCCCTCCGTATCGCCGGCGTCCGGCACCCGCTCGCTGCGGCCGTCGATCAGGGCCTGCAACGCATCGCGTTCGAGCACCTCGCATTGCAGCAGCCGCTGCGCGATCCGTTCAAGCGCGTCGCGCCGCTCGTCGAGCGTCGCCGCGACACGCGCATGCGCGTCGGCCAGCAGCGTGCGCACCTCGTCGTCGATCAGCCGCGCGGTATGTTCGCTGCAGCGGCCGTCGCCGCTCAGCCGCGAATCCTGCAGGCCCGGATGCGCGCCGTCGTCGAAGGTCGCGAGTCCGAGCCGCTCGCTCATCCCGTACTGCATCACCATATGCCGCGCCATCGCGGTCGCGCGTTCGAGATCGTTCTGCGCGCCCGTCGACACGTCGCCGAACACGAGTTCTTCCGCGACACGGCCGCCGAGCAACACGTCGACGCGATCGAGCAGCTCGCTCCTGCGCAGCACGTAGCGGTCCTCGGTCGGCACCTGCTGCGTATAGCCGAGCGCCGCGACGCCGCGCGGAATGATCGACACCTTCTTCACCGGATCGCAATGCGCGCGGCTTTGCGCAACCAGCGCGTGGCCGGCCTCGTGATACGCGATCGTCACCTTCTCCTGCTCGTTCATCACGCGGCTCTTGCGCTCCATCCCGGTCATCGCGCGATCGATCGCCTCGTCGAAATCCGCCATCCCGATCGCCGGCTTGCCGAGTTCGGCCGCATGCAGCGCGGCCTCGTTGACGACGTTCGCGAGATCCGCGCCGACGAAGCCCGGCGTGCGCGACGCGAGCTCGCCGAGATCGACGTCGGCCGCGAGCTTCACGCGCTTCACGTGCACGTCGAGAATCTGCCGGCGGCCGTTCAGGTCGGGCCGGTCGATCGCGATGTGCCGGTCGAAGCGGCCGGGGCGCAGCAACGCGGGATCGAGGATCTCGGGCCGGTTCGTCGCGGCCATGATGATCACGCCGGAATTCGCCTGGAAGCCGTCCATCTCGACCAGCAGCTGGTTCAGCGTCTGCTCGCGCTCGTCGTTGCCGGACATCGGGCCGACGCCGCGCACCTTGCCGAGCGCATCGAGCTCGTCGACGAACACGATGCACGGCGCCTTCTGCTGCGCCTGCTCGAACAGGTCGCGCACGCGCGCCGCGCCGACGCCGACGAACATCTCGACGAACGCCGAGCCGCTGATCGAGAAGAACGGCACCGCCGCCTCGCCGGCTACCGCGCGCGCGAGCAGCGTCTTGCCGGTGCCCGGCGCGCCGACCACCAGCACGCCTTTCGGAATCTTGCCGCCGAGCCGCTGATAACGCTCCGGATTGCGCAGGAACGCGACGATCTGCTGCAACTCGGCTTTCGCCTCGTCGATGCCCGCGATATCGTCGAACGTGATGCCGGTTTCCTGCTGCACGTATACGCGCGCACGGCTCTTGCCCATCCCGCCGAAATCCTGCAGCCCGCCGCGCTTGCGCAGCAGCATCGTCCACACGAACACGAACGCGGCGAGCGGCAGCAGCCACGACGCGAGCGACGCCAGCCAGCTCGTGTCGGGCGTGCCGTGATAGCGGATGCCGGCGGCCGTCAGCGCATCGATCAGATGGTCGTCGGTCACGCGATCGGTCGTGAAGCGCCACGGCGTGCCGGCCGCCTTGACCGCCTCGGCCTCCGACGCCGGCAGCATCGCGCCGGCCTGCGGCATGCGCAGCGTGCCCGCGATCGAACTCTGGCCGACCTCGAGATCGTCGACGAGCCGCGCGGCGACGAGCCGGTGAAAATCGCTGTAGGCGATCGATGTCGATGCCGGATGCAGCATCAGCAACTGCGCCGCGAACAGCACGAAGAAGCCCGCCGCGATCAGCAGCCCCGGGTAATCGAATTTCCTGTCCATGGCATCGGGCCCGCCACCGGCTCACGGGGTCGCGCACGCATGCGCAAACCCGTGCGCGGCATCGGAGTATGCGTGAAAGCGGAACTCGCACGATTCATCGTCGCCTCTCGTTTCGTCGCATCAATCGCGCCGCGACGGCGCCGTCGGCAGCGCCGCCGGGCGGCTTTCGCCAGGTCGGCGCGCCGCACGCGCCGACCGTCAATCCAAGTCTAGTCTGCACGCGCGCGTCGCGCATCGGCCTGCGCCCGGATGCGCGCGACCCGACGAATGCCTTTCGCTGCCGGTCGCCGACGCGTTATAGTCGCCTTCATGACAATTTCGTGACAGTGTCGCCGCTGCGGCCCGGCCACCACAGCGGCAATTGCCATCCGGCCTGCGGCGCGGCAGCCTGTACGCCGCCGCGCGATATCGAACGACCCCGCCCATTCGAGGAGCCTACGACGTGAACGACACCCCCGATCGCCCCGACGACCTGCCCGCCGATCCCGACCGCCGCCGCGTGCTCGGCGGCCTTGCCGCGTTCGGCGCGGGCATCGCGCTCGGCGGCTGCGAAACCGGTGCGCCGCGCTCCGCCGCCGATCTGCGCGTCGACGAAGCGCTGCGCCATCACGTGCGCAACATCGTCGTGATCTACGCGGAAAACCGCAGCTTCGCGAATCTGTACGGCGACTTCCCCGGCGTGCTGCATCCGCTGAGCGACGTGCGTCCCGAACAGGCGCAGCAGCTCGACCGCGACGGCAAGACGCCGCTGCCGGTACTGCCGAAGATCTGGGGCGGCCTCGTGCCGCAGGCGCAGGAAGTGGACGGCAAGCGCTACATGATTGCCGAGCGCGACATCGACAAGCTGCCGAACGCGCCGTTCCGGATCGCCGACGCGCAGGGCAAGCCGCTGCCCAACGGCGTGATCACGCGCGACCTGTGGCACCGCTTCTACCAGAACCAGATGCAGATCGCCGCGGGCCGCAACAACCAGTTCGCCGCGTGGGCCGATTCGGGCGGCCTCGTGATGGGGCATTACCGCAACTCGGCCGACACGCTGCGGCTGTGGAATCTCGCGCGGCAATACACGCTGTGCGACAACTTCTTCATGGCGGCCTTCGGCGGCTCGTGGCTCAACCACATGTTCCTGATCTCCGCGCAGGCGCCGCGCTATCCGGACGCGCACAAGCATCCGCACGCGGCGAAGCTGCTGTCGGTGGTCGAAGGCGACGATCCGACCGGCACTCGGCTGAAGCTCGCCGCCGATTCGCCGGCATCCGCGCTCGACGGCCCGCCGAAATTCGCGGGCGACGGCCCGCTCACGCCCGACGGCTACGGCGTCAACACGATGGCGCCGCCATACCAGCCGAGCTACGTGCCGCCGCCCGCGCAGGGCAATCCCGCGTTCGCGGATCCGCACGACCATCGCGTGCTGCCGCCGCAGGCGTATGCGACGATCGGCGACCGGCTGTCGGAAAAGCACATCGACTGGGCGTGGTACAGCGGCGCGTGGCAGTACGCGCTCGAGCATCGCGACACCGGCACCGTGCCCGATTTCCAGTACCACCACCAGCCGTTCAACTATTTCGCGAATTTTGCGCCGGGCACCGACGCGCGCCGCCTGCATCTGCGCGACGCGGGGCTCGGCGACGATCCGGCGACCAACCGCTTCATCGCCGACATCGACGCGGGCCGCCTGCCGCCCGTCGCGTTCTACAAGCCGCAGGGCAACCTGAACATGCATGCGGGCTACGCCGACGTCGAATCGGGCGACCGCCACATCGCGACCGTGATCGACCATATCCGGCGCGGCCCGCAGTGGGAGCACACGGTGATCGTGATGACGCACGACGAGAACGGCGGCTGGTGGGATCATGTCGCGCCGCCGGTCGGCGACCGCTGGGGGCCCGGCTCGCGGATCCCGGCGCTCGTGATCGCGCCGTTCGCGAAGCAGGGCTACGTCGACCATACGATGTACGACACGAACTCGATCCTGCGCTTCATCAGCCGCGTGCACGGGCTCGCGCCGCTCGACGGTGTCGTCCATCGCGATCGCGCGTTCGCGGCGCGCGGGGCGACGCCGCCGGGCGACCTGACGAACGCACTGGATCTCGGCTGATGACCGGCTCACGCTGGCCGCGCCGAAACGACGACGCCACTGGCGATCCGCGCTGCCCGGCGCGTCGCCGCCGGTCGTGAAGCGCGGCTAAGCGGCGCTGCGCAACGCGTCGCGTGCCGCCTGCGCGGCGTGACGGCCGGCCTGCCGGCCGAAGAAGGTCGCGTCGGCCAGCGACAGCCCCGAGCTGTAGCCGGCGCCCCAGCGCGGCAGCCCGCAGGCCGTGCGGCCGGCCGCGTAGAGGCCCGGCACCGGCGCACGCGTCGCGTCGACGACCTGCCCGGTCGGCAGCGTATCGAGCCCGCCGAGCGTGAAGTGCGGATAGAACGCATAGTCGATCCGGCAATCGAGCGCGACGAACGGCGGCTCGATCAACGGCTTCAGCCACTTCCTCGCCTTGTGGAACAGCGGATCGACGCCTTCGGCCGCATGCCGGTTGTAGACGTCGACGGTCGCGGTCAGCGTGCCGGCCGGCATCTGCAGGTCGCGCTCGACTTCATCCCACGTCTCGCCCGCGGCCGCGATCCCGATCCGCGCGATGGCGGGCGGCTCCTGATAGGTTGCCTGATCGACGAGCAGGTAGATGCGGTCGCCGGCCTGGTGGAACGCGTGATGGCCGGTCCGGCCGTGATAGCCGTCCTCGTTGATGAAGCGCTGCCCGCGCGCGTTCACGAAAATACCGCGGATCAGCGACTCGGGCGCATAGAACGGCAGGCTCACGAACCCCTGGTCCATGTGGATCGCGGCGCCGCCCGCGCTCTGGCCGAGCAGGATGCCGGAGCCGTCGTCGCCGGGGCTGCCGATCGGTTCGTCCGAGCGCAGGAATTGCGGCGCATGCTGCCGCACCATGTCGCGATTCATCGCGAAGCCGCCCGCGCACAGGATCACCGCGCGCCGCGCACGCACGCAGGCCGTCTCGCCATACGCGCGCAGCACGACGCCGCACACCGCGCCGCCGTCGTCGACGATCAGCGCGAGCGCACGCGTGTCGTAGCGCGTCGCGACGCCGAGCGCCTGCACGCGCTCGGCCAGCACACGCATCAGCATCTGCCCGCCGCCCCAGCCCGGCCATTGCGGCGTGTGGCCGCGCGGACACGGCTTCGCGGCCTCGCTGAACGGCCAGGCTTCCTCGCTGCCGGACCAGATCAGGCAGTCGTCGGTTTCGGGCTCGACGATCCGCTCGGCGATGAAGGTGTTCTTGTACGTGAGCCCCTGCGCGACGAGCCAGTCGTGATGTGCGAGGCTCTGGTCCGCATAGAGCCGCACCTTCGCTTCGTCGGCATCGGGGCCGCCTGCGAGCATCAGGTAGCGATACAGGTCCGCGGTTTCGTCGCGAAAGCCGGCCTGCCGCTGCGCGGGCGTGCCGCCGCTGCCGCCGAGGTAGATCTCGCCGCCCGACAGCGCGCTCGTGCCGCCGTGGCTCGAGGCGCGTTCGACGATCAGCGTATCGGCGCCGGCGCCGGCGGCTTCGATCGCCGCGCACGCTCCAGCCGCGCCGAAGCCCACGATCACGACATCGTGTTCGGCATCCCAGCGACGCACGTCGCGGGCGTTCAGGGGGCGAGTCAGGGAATATTCGGATGACATGGGAAAGAGTCGGCGTGAAGGGAATCGACGAGCCGCGCCGCCCGGATACGTCGGGCGACGCGTGGATGACGAGGCGTCGGCGCAGCGCTCGACGCCGCGAAAGCGGGCCGCGCATGCGCGACCCGGTGGTACGGACGTGCGGCCGTCGCGGCGACGGCCGCGTGTCGCGACGCGCGCGTGTTGCCGCGAGCCGTGCGCGTCGCACGCGTCCTGCGCCGTCGTCCGGCGAGGTCCGTTCGCGTGCGGCGGCGATGCAGTGCCCGCCTTACATGCCGCGCAACGCGGCAAAACCGAAGTGCGACGGATCGATCGGCACGCAGCCGCTCGGCAGGCCGTTCTGGTCGACCGACCGGCATTGCAGGATGCCGGCCGCATACGGCGGCGACGGCACCTGATCGGCTCCGTAACGCGCCAACGCCATGGCGGCGAGCGTGGCCGCCGCGAATACGCCCAGCTTGCGATTCGTGAGTCTCATGATCGTCGTCCCCTCCGATTGGCCGCTCGTGCGGTGCGTGTCCGGCATGTCGCTGCAGCGCCGGATGACTGCACATTAGCGATCCGCTTCCCGCGGGCCATCGTCCGTTTCGACTAAGGGCAAACGCTGAGTGCATGCACGGCGTCGTGGCGCATCGCAGCATGCCGCGCCCACGCCGATTCGTCCGATCGAATCGACCGCAGCGGGTGTGCCTTTCTTCATCGGCCACGTCGCGTGGCGAACGCGTGCGGCATGCACGCTGCCGCATCGCACCATCCCGCCGCGCGGCGCCGCGCCCCCGGTGTTTTCCCCGGCCGGCAATCTGCTCCGTATGGATGATGAGCCGCGTGCGGGCCGATGCGAACCTGCGCGTCGGCATCCCGCATTCGCGGTGCATCCGTCCGATCTTTTCCGTTTTTTCCGTTCTTTCACGGGAGTACGGCATGACCGATTCAAATCCCCGCGACGCGCTGTACGAACTCGCGTGCCGCTATGCGCAGGCCGTCGATCGTCGCGACTGGCCGCGTCTCGAGACGCTGTTCACGCCCGATGCGCAGCTCGCCGGCCCCGGCTTCCGGTTCGACGACCGCGACGCGATCGTCGCCGGCATGAACGCGATCGCGCACTACGAGACGACCCAGCATCATGTGCACAACCAGCTCGTCACGCTCGACGGCGGCGCGGCCGAGGTCGAGACCTACGGCGTCGCGTGCCACGTCTACGTGCGCGACGGCGTGAGGCGCAAACTCGACTGGGGGCTGCGCTACCGCGACCGCTGCGTGTTCGACGGCGGCACATGGCGTTTCGCCGCGCGCACGCTGCATGTCGACTGGTCGCAAGACCTGCCGCTGGAGGGCTGAGCGATGCGCGCTTCGCTTCCCCTCGACGGCCGGACCGCGCTCGTGACGGGCGGCGCCGGCGGCATCGGCGCGGCCTGTGCGCATGCGCTGCTCGCGGACGGCGCTGCCGTCGTGCTGAGCGGCCGCCGCCGCGACGCGCTCGAACGCGCGCAGCGGCAACTGACCGACGCGGTGCCGGGCGGCCGCGCGCCGGACGCCGCGTGAGCACACGCCGGCCCGTCGCCGCGGCACGTGCCGTTTTCCCGTTCAAAGGAGCGTATCGATGATTTCATTCACCGGCAGGACCGTGCTGATCACCGGCGGCGGCGCGGGCATCGGCCGCGCGTGCGCGGAAGCGTTCGGCGCGGCCGGCGCGCGCGTCGCCGTGGCCGAGATCGACGCCGCCCGTGCGCAGGACGTCCGGCACGCGCTGGAGGCAGCGGGCGTCGAATCGCTGGTGCAGACCGTCGACGTCACGCGCCGCGACCAGGTCGACGCATTCGCGCGCGCGATCGACGCGCGCTTCGGCGGCCTCGACGTGCTCGTCAACAACGTCGGCGACTTCCTGCAGATCGCGAAGCCGTTCGACGACTGTACCGACGACGATATCGCGCGACTGTTCGACGTGAACCTGCGACAGGCATTCATCGTCACGCGCGCGATGCTGCCGCTGCTGCGCAGACGCGGCGCGGGCAGCAGCATCGTCGGCGTGTCGTCGATCGAGGGTTTCCGCGCGATTCCGAACTGCACCGTCTACGCGTCGTTCAAGGCCGCGCTGACCGGCTTCACGAAAAGCCTGGCGCTCGAACTCGGGCCGGCCGGCATCCGCGTCAACCAGATCGCGCCGGAAACCACCGAGACGCCGCAGGTGCCGGTCGGCACGATGGTCGCGGCCGAGCACCGCGACCACATCCCGCGCTGGATTCCGCTCGGACGCTTCGGCGCGGCCGGCGACATCGCGGGCACCGCGCTGTTTCTCGCGAGCCCGCTCGCCGCATGGATCACCGGCACGACGCTGCACGTCGACGGCGGCGCGCTCGCGGCGGCCGGCTGGTATCGCGACCCGAACGGCTGCTGGACGAACCTGCCCGTCGTCACGGGCAACGGCTTCAATTTCTGACCCTGGAACGCGGCGCGCCCGCGCGCCCAACGGAGACTTCATGAAGATCCTGATCATCGGCGGCACCGGCCTGATCGGCGGCCACGCCGCGCTGCACCTGCACGCGCAGGGCAACCACGTGACGCTCGCCGCGCGCAAGCCGCCCGCGGCCGGCAGCGCGCTCGCTCAGTTCGACGTGCTGCTGCGCGACTACGTGGCCGGCGACTTCACGCGCGACGATCTCGCACCGTTCGACGCGATCGTGTTCGCGGCCGGCAACGACATCCGCCACCTGCCGCCCGGCACCGACGAAGCCGCGCACTGGGAACGCGCGAACGTCGACGCGGTGCCGCGCTTCTTCGCGCTCGCGCGCGGCGCCGGCGTCGGGCGCGCAGTGCTGGTCGGCAGCTTCTATCCGCAGGTCGCGCCGGCACTCGTCGACACCGTGCCGTACGTGCGCTCGCGCCATCTCGCCGACCAGCGCGTGCGCGCGCTCGCGACGCCGTCGTTTGCGGTATGCAGCGTGAATGCGCCATTCGTTGTCGGCGCGGTGCCGGGCCTGCGCAACGACATGTTCGCCGCGTACACCGGCTACGCGCAGGGCAAGCTCGCGGGGCTGCCCGTGTACGGACCGGCCGGCGGCAGCAACTTCATCTCGACCCGGTCGTTGTCTGAAGCAATCTGGGGTGCACTGCAGCGCGGCGAAGCGGGCCACGCGTATCTGGTCGGCGACGAGAATCTCAGCTTCGCCGACTATTTCGCGGCATTCTTTCGCGCGGCCGGCAATCCGCAGCCGGTGCCGTCGCTCGACCGTGAGCATCCGCTGCTGCCCGACATCGCGATTTACACCGGGCGCGGCAACGTCGTGTCGTACGAGCCCGATCCGGCCGAACTCGCGCTGCTCCGCTACCGGCGCGGCGACGTGCAGCGCGCGGTCGACGAAGTCGTCGCGCACTGCGGCGCGATCTAGCCGTTGCTTTCACGCGCGGCGAACCGCACGCCGATACGAAAACGTCCCGCCGCCGGCCTTGCGTGCCGGCGACGGGACGTCAGCAAGCGCGACGGATCGCCGTCAGGCGCCGATGCGCTGCTCGATCTTCTTCATCGTGTCGGTCAGCTCGGCGGGCAGCCGCTGCTTCAGCGTATCGAACAGCGCCGCATGCAGCTTCAGCTCTTCGCGCCACTCGGCCGCATCCATCGACGTGACCGCGTCGAACTGCGCGCGCGTGAAGTCGAGCCCGTCCCAGTGCAGGTCGTCGTAGGACGGCGACACGCCGAACGCATGTTCGCCGCCGCCGCCGTTGCCTTCGAGGCGATCGAGCATCCACTTCAGCACGCGCATGTTCTCGCCGAAGCCCGGCCACACGAACTTGCCGTTCGCATCCTTGCGGAACCAGTTCACGCAATAGATCTTCGGCAGCGTCGCGCCCGCGCCTTCGAGCTGCTTGCCGAGCTTCAGCCAGTGCGCGAAATAGTCGCTCATGTTGTAGCCGCAGAACGGCAGCATCGCGAACGGGTCGCGGCGCACGACGCCCTGCTGGCCGGCTGCCGCCGCGGTCGTCTCGGAGCCCATCGTCGCGGCCATGTACACGCCTTCGACCCAGTCGCGCGCTTCGGTGACGAGCGGCACGGTGGTCGAGCGGCGGCCGCCGAAGATGAACGCGTCGATCGGCACGCCGGCCGGATTCTCCCAGTCCGCGTCGATCGACGGGCATTGCGCGGCCGGCGCGGTGAAGCGCGAGTTCGGATGCGCGGCCTTGCGGCCGGTTTCCTTGCCGAGCTCGGGCGTCCACGGGTTGCCCTGCCAGTCGGTCAGCTTCGCGGGCGGCGTGTCGGTCAGCCCTTCCCACCACACGTCGCCGTCTTCGGTCAGCGCGACGTTCGTGAAGATCACGTTTTCCTTCAGCGTCGAAATCGCGTTCGGATTGGTCTTCTCGCCGGTGCCCGGCGCGACGCCGAAGAAGCCCGCCTCCGGATTGATCGCGTAAAGGCGGCCGTCGCGGCCCGGCTTCAGCCACGCGATGTCGTCGCCGATCGTCGTGACCTTCCAGCCGTCGAAGCCTTGCGGCGGAATCAACATCGCGAAGTTGGTCTTGCCGCACGCGGACGGGAACGCGGCCGCGACGTGATACTTCTTGCCGGCCGGCGACGTCACGCCGAGGATCAGCATGTGCTCGGCGAGCCAGCCCTGGTCGCGGCCCATCGTCGACGCGATGCGCAGCGCGAAGCATTTCTTGCCGAGCAGCGCATTGCCGCCGTAGCCCGAACCGAAACTCCAGATTTCGCGCGTCTCGGGGAAATGCACGATGTACTTGACCGGGTTGCACGGCCACGGCACGTCCTGCTGACCGGCTTCGAGCGGATGACCGACGCTGTGCACGCACGGCACGAATTCGCCGTTCTCGCCGAGCACGTCGTACACGTCGCGGCCCATGCGCGTCATGATCCGCATGTTCGCCGCGACATACGGGCTGTCCGACAGTTCGACGCCGATGTGCGCGATCGGCGAACCGAGCGGACCCATCGAGAACGGCACGACATACAGCGTGCGGCCGCGCATCGCACCGCGGAACAGGCCGTCGAGCGTCTCGCGCATTTCGGCCGGCGCGATCCAGTTGTTGGTCGGGCCGACGTCGTCGGCCGATTCCGCGCAGATGAACGTGCGATCCTCGACGCGTGCGACGTCCGATGGATCGGATTGCGCGAGATACGAATTCGGGCGCTTCGCCGGATTCAGGCGCTTCAGCGTGCCCTGGTCGACCATCGCCTGGCACAGCGCGTCGTTTTCCTCCTGCGAACCGTCGCACCACACGACGCGATCGGGCTCCGTGAGCGCGGCGATGCGCGCAACCCAGTCGATCAGCCCGCGATGTTTGACGAAAGCCGGGGGAGCGATCAGCGGGCCGTGCGTCGCTTCGGCCAGAGTGTTTTGCGACATGAGCATGTCTCCAGATTATTGGGCGGGGATGGGGGATGCGGGGCGAGCCCGCCAGATGGGGAATGCGTGTGGAGCGCAGGTTGCGGCGACGCGCAGGACGGGACGCGCGAGCGGAGCGCGTGTCGATGCCGCGAGGCGAGAGAGAAGAAGCGATGTCTCTTTAGAGGGTGCGAACGCGAGTTTCGCCATGCAAGCAACCTGCCGTACAACTTCCATGAGGGCCAGCATACCATCGCCGATATTGCGCGCGGGTTGCGTTGCAACAAGAAACAACTGTGACGAAGAACCGGCACGCGGGTTGCAGGCAGGTTCTTTTTACGCCGTCGGCGCCCTCGCCCGCGGCCGGAGAAATCGCTGGAACGGCCGTGCCCCAAGGGTTTCGCGAAAGCAGCAAAATTCTCCGATGCGGGTTCGCGCGTGCGCGGCGCGAACCCGCGTCGGCCGTCTCCGTGTTTTCGCTACTCAGGCAAACCCTGAATTAGGTTGCGTACACAAACATCCTGCCTGAACGCATGTCGGGCATCCGTGCTCAAAAAGGTGCGCCCGGCAATCCGGGGTAATACGCACCTGCGGCCATCCCGCCGTCGACCGACAGTTCCGCGCCGTTGCAGTACGACGCGTCGTCGCTCGCGAGAAACAGCGTCGCGCGCGCGATTTCGTCGGGCAGGCCGACGCGCTGCAGCGGCACGTTCGTATAGTGCTGGTTGACTTCGTCGAGCGGCGCGCCGGTCGGGTTCGACATCACGGTGTTCACGCCGCCCGGATGAATCGAATTCACGCGCACGCCCCGATGGCCGAGTTCGAGCGCCGCGACCTTGGTCAGCCCGCGCACGCCCCATTTGCTCGACACGTAGGCAGCGAGCGCGTTGACGCCGCGCAGTCCGTCCACCGACGAAATATTGACGATCGACCCGCGCTGCTGCGCAATCATCTGCGGCGCGACCGTGCGGATGCCGACGAACGTGCCGACCAGATTGACCGACACCGCGCGCTCGAAATCGCGTTTCGACAGCTCGGCGATCGCGCCGAACATCAGCACGGCCGCGTTGTTGACGAGCACGTCGATGCGGCCGAACTGCTCGACGGTCGCGTCGGCGACGCGCGCCCAGCTCGCTTCGTCGGCGACGTCGAGCCGCATGAAACGCGCGGCGTCGCCGAGTTCGCGCGCGAGCGCCGTGCCTTCCGCTTCGAGCACGTCGCCGATCACGACGCGCGCGCCTTCGGCGACGAACAACCTGCACGTCGCCTCGCCCATCCCGCGTGCGCCGCCGGTGACGATCGCCACCTTTCCTTCAAGCCGTCCCATTCTGTATCCCTGTCAATGCCGGTTACCGGCCGCCATGCGCATGCGCATCGATGCGGTCGGACATACGATTCGCCAAGCCAGGCGACGCCCCGCCTTTAACCCCAGTATGCCTGCCCGCCGTCGAGCGGCAGCGTCGCGCCGGTCAGATACGCGGCGTCGCGGCTCGCGAGAAACACGATCGCGCGCCCGATGTCCTGCTCGCAGTCGCCGACGCGGCCGAGCGGAATCGTCCGAAAGAACGCGGCCGCCTCCTGCGGATTCGCGTCGATCCAACCCTTCAGTCCCGGCGACAACGCATGCGGCGCGACCGCGTTCACGCGAATGCCGTCCGCGCCCCATTCGCATGCAGCCGCCCGCGTCAGCGCGCGTATCGCCTCCTTGGTGGCCGCATACGCGCCGTAGCCAGACGCATCCCAGCGCACCGCGGCCGACGACGCGAAATTGACGATCACGCCGTCGCCCTTGAGATGCGGATGGCATGCGCGCATCATGCGCAGCGTCGCGATCGGCCCCGATTCGAGCCCCGCGAGAAAATCCGTGTCGGTCACGTCGAGCAGGCGGCCGAGCGGCACGACCTGCGCGTTGTTGACCAGGATCTGCACGCCGCCGAAGCGCTCGACGACCGCGTCGACGCAATGCGCGATCTGCGCGGCGTCCATCACGTCGCAGACGAACGGTTCCGCGACGCCGCCGCGCGCGCGGATCGCGTCGCAGGTCGTCGCCAGCTTGCCGCGCGTGCGGCCGACCACCGCGACCTGCGCGCCTTCGGCCGCGAGCGCATGCGCGACGCCTTCGCCGACGCCCTGCCCCGCTCCCGTCACGAGCGCGACCTTGCCGTTCAGGATGCCCATGCGCGCCCCTTATGCGACGATCGCCGGATGCGCCTGCACGGGGCCGCCGAGCAGTTCGCGATACGACGGCGGCTGCTTGCCGTCGAGATCCGCGATCCCGTACCGCAGCGCCGCTTCCGCGCCGACCAGCACCTGGCCGGACAGCGCCATGCGCCGCGGATCTTCGTGGATCGCATGGATCACGCGGCCGGTGAACTCCGGGCTTTCGGCGACCAGCGAGAACTCCTTGTACAAGTCCGGATGCTCGTCCCACACACGCGTCGTGCGCTCGGTGCGCAGCGGTCCCATCCAGATCGACACGGCCGCGACGTCGAACGGCTTCAGGTCGACCGCCATGTCCTTCGCGAACTTGTCGACGCCGCTCTTCTGCGCGCCATACGCGGCGCCATGCATGTAGCAGCTCGCGCCGAACGACGACGTGAACGCGATCAGCCCGCTGCGGCGCTTCGCCATTAGCGGCGCCGCATGCCAGCTCGCGACGTAGGCCGAGCGCAGCCCGACGTCGAGGATGTTCACGAGGTCGAGCGACTTCTCCCAGAACGGGCCGGGCAGGATCAGCTGGTCGTGCAGATAGGTCGCGTTGTTGACGAGGATGTCGAGCCGCCCGCTGTCGCGCTCGACGCGTTCGAACAGCGCCTTGACCTGCGCGTCGTCCGCGTGGTCGCATGCCACCGCAATGCCGCGGCCGCCGAGCGCGTCGATCTCGCGCGCCGTCTCGTGGATCGTGCCGGGCAGCGGCGCATCGCCGGCCTTCTGCGAGCGCCCCGTCACGTAGACGGTCATGCCGGCCGCGCCGAGCGCGCGTGCGATGCCCTTGCCCGCGCCGCGCGACGCACCCGTCACGACGGCCACCGGCGCGTGCTGGTTCTGTGTCATGTTCGATGTCTCCTGTGGATCGGTGTATGGCGATGCGCCGCTCAAGCGGCCGGCGGCTGCGCGCCGGCGAACAGCACGCCCGGCGCGTCGCCGTCGTAGCGGGCCGACAGCGTCGACGTGACGACGCAGCGCGTGGCCGAGATCTTCCATTCGCCGTCGACCTTCCGGTATTCGTCGTCGTAGTACGCGCCGAGCTGCGTGAGCGTGTGCGCATTCGTGTCGATCATCTGGTAGTGCAGCCCCCACGTGCCGCGCGCATGCGTGTCGTCGAGCACGGTGATGTCGGGGTTCACGCCGTGGTGCATCTCGACGATGTGCGGGTGGCAGCCGAGACGCGTGAAGATCTCGACGAGCGCGTCGCGGTTGTCGAACCTGCCGATCCGACCGTAGTCGATCTGCACGGTGCCGGGCGCGAAGCAGTCGCGCATGCCTTGCGGATCCTTCCGGTCGCAGCAGGTGAAGTAGCGCGCCTTCAGCCGACGGATCGCGTCGGCGTCCTCGAGCCTGCGCATGCGCGTCTCGATGCGTTCGATGGGGGTCATGCCGTCTCCTGGGATTCGATCGCGCGGATTGTCGGCCGCGTCGACGCCACGTTACCGCCGCGCACCGCGCCGGCCATCACCCGTTCGGACGACACCGATGCGCGGCACGTCTTTCGTCCGAACAGACGATGTGATGCGGGCGGCTTCGTTCCTACCATCGAACGACCTCATCACGAGACCCGACGATGGACGACACGACCCGCACGCTCCACGAATACGAGCAGATTCGCCAGCTCAAGTACCGGTATTTCCGCGCGGTCGATACGCACGACTGGTCGCTGCTTGCGCAATGCCTGACCGAAGACTGCGAAGCGCGCCTGTACGGCGGCCGGTATGCGTACGACGGGCGTGACGCCTTCGTATCGAGCCTGCGCGCGCTGATCGGCAAGCCGACCTTCCTGACGATGCATCACGGCCATCACCCGGAGCTCACGCTGGTGTCCGCCGAGCATGCGTGCGGCGTGTGGTTTCTCGAGGATCATGCGATCAATCTCGAGGATAACTATCTTCTGCACGGCACCGCGTTCTACGACGACCAGTACGTGAAGCGCGACGGCGTGTGGCGCATCCACGCGACGCGTCACGAGCGCCTGTTCGAAACGGTCACGTCGCCGATTCCGCCGTCGTTCTCGCTGACCGCGAACCGCTTCGCGGCCGGCGCGCAGATCGTCGCGTCCTGACCCACCCAGCGGCCATGCGGCCGCCCCCGCCCTTCCCCTCTGGAGCCGCAATCTTGGAAAAAGTCATTTACGTGCTGTGGCGCGACGCGCAGGTCGAGCCCGATCGATGGAGCCGCGCGCTGCGCGCGCAGCTCGCCGACAAACTGCTGTCGCTCGGCGCGCACGGCGTGCAGGTCAACGTCGCCGATGCCGACGTCGCGCCGGCCGCGGGCCTGAAGCAGACCCACACGCATCCGGGCATCGACGGGATCGTCGCGGTGTGGCTCGACAGCGCGAACGCGATGTTCCGCCAGCCGTTCGACGACGCGGTGCGTGCGAGCGTCCCGCATATGGCCGCGTATCTCGTCACCGAATCTCAACCGATTCCGAACACGCGTTATCCGGCGCGCGCCGGCGAGCGTACCAGCGGCTTCTCGCAGCTCGCGTTCCTGAAGCGGCCGCCGCGCCTTACGCACGAAGCGTGGCTCGACGTGTGGCACGGCCATCACACGCGCGTCGCGATCGATACGCAGGACAATTTCCTGTATGTGCAGAACGTCGTCGTGCGCGCGCTCACGCATGCGGCGCCCGGCTACGACGCGATCGTCGAGGAATGTTTCCCGGCCGCCGCGATGACCGATCCGCACGCATTCTTCGATGCGGTCGGCGACGAAGCGAAGTTCCAGCGCAACGTCGCGGAGATGATGGACAGCTGCGCGCGCTTCATCGATTTCGACAAGATCGACGTGGTGCCGACGAGCCAGTATGTCGTGAAGGCGGTGCGCGGGTAGATTGCGGCGGTCGAGACGGCGCGCAGGAATGCGTGGACGACCGTGTTTATCGGGGTGTTGCCCGATGTTCGTCGGCGAGTCGCATAACGCCAGCCCGTTCAGGGGCTGGCGTTATGCATACACACGGCTCAGGGCTGACGCTTGCCGCGGCCGCCAGCCGGTTTGCCGGCCGGTTTGCGTGAACCCGCCGCGGGTTTGCCGGCGGGTTTGCTGCGAGGCTTCTGCACGCTGAACGGACTGCCCTTCAACACGTCCGGGACTGCGGCGGCCGGCTTGCGCTTGTTGTCGCCATTGCCGCCGTGCAGGTGCGCCTTCTTGCCGGGCGCCTTCGGCGCAGCCGGTGCGGCTTGCGGCAGCTTGGGCTTCTTCGGCTTCTTGGGTTTCTTGACGATCTGGCCCGTCGCGCTGGTTTGCGGCACGCGGTGTTCGGCTTCGAAACCCGGCTCCTCCTCGCGCGGCAGCGTTTGCCGGATCAGCGCCTCGATCGCGGCCAGTTGCGGCGCTTCGTCGGCACACACGAGCGACACCGCCACGCCGCTGGCGCCCGCGCGGCCGGTACGGCCGATACGATGCACATAGTCCTGCGCGACGATCGGCAAATCGACGTTGATCACCAGCGGCAGGTCGTCGATATCGAGGCCGCGCGCCGCCACGTCGGTGGCGACCAGCATGCTGACTTCGCGCTGCTTGAAGCGCTCCAGCGCACGCAGGCGCGCGGGTTGCGGCTTGTCGCCGTGAATGGTGTCGACCGCATAGCCCGCTTCGTCCAGCCGCGCCGCCAGGTAATCGACGCCGCTGCGGGTCTTGACGAACACCAGCGCGTGCTCCCAGTTGTTTTCCGCAACGAGGTGCATGAACAGCTCTGGCTTGTTGCGCTTGTCCACCGTCACCACCCACTGCCGGATCTTGCTGGCCGTCGCATTGGGCGGGCTGACGCTGATATTGACCGGCGCGCGCAGAATGTTGGCCGCCATCGCGCGGATATCGTCGCTGAACGTCGCGGAGAACAGCAGGGTCTGGCGTCGTGCGGGCAGCGCGGCAAACACGGCATCGAGTTCGCGCGCAAAACCGAGGTCCAGCATGCGGTCGGCTTCGTCGAGCACCAGCGTCTGCACCTGATCGAACTGCACCGCGTTCTGACGATTGAGATCGAGCAGGCGGCCCGGCGTGGCGACCAGCACGTCGACGCCTTTGCGCAGTTTCATCATCTGCGGGTTGATGCTCACGCCGCCGTACGCCGCCAGGAAGCGCAGGTCGAGGCCCTTGCCGTACGCGACGAAGCTTTGCAGCACCTGTTCGGCCAGCTCGCGCGTCGGCACCAGTACCAGAACGCGCGCGCGGTTGCTCGACACCGCCGGGCCGTGCTGCACCAGCCGTTGCAGCAGCGGCAGCGCAAAGCCGGCCGTCTTGCCGGTGCCGGTCTGTGCCGCGGCCATCACGTCCTGGCCGCCGAGCACGGCGGGAATCGCCTTGGCCTGCACCGGCGTGGGTGTCTGGTAATTGAGGTCCTGCAGGTTGCGCAGCAGCGGACCGATCAGGCCAAGCGAAGCAAAAGACATGGACGTATTCCGGGCTAAAAACCGCAATTCTAGCGGTTACCGGGCGGACTGCCGTGCGCGGTTCCGATCCGTCCGCGCCCGTCGAAAGTGCGATCGCGAGCGACGGGTTCTCGCGTTCGCCACAAACCAAACAAAACGTCTATAATTGGAAAATCCGTCAACGAGCATTCTTTCTCCGATCGACTCCGAACACGCGATGACCCGATCCCGTCAAAAAGCGCAGTCCGAACAGGCGTCGCTGATCGAGCAGGTGCAGCGCATCGCCGAAGGGCTCGGCGCGATGTTCGCGCCGTTCACCGAGGTCGTCGTGCACGATCTGCGCTCGCCCGAACACGCAATCCTCGCGATTCACAACAACCTGTCCGGGCGCGCGGTCGGCGATCCGGCGACGGAACTCGGCCTCGCCCGCATCGCGGACGACGATTTCCCAGCCGTACTGGCGAACTACCCGAACCGCTTCGCGGACGGCCGCACCGCGAAGAGCACGTCGATCGGCATCAAGGATTCGTCCGGGCGCTACGTCGCCGCGCTGTGCCTGAATGCCGACACGACGCTGTTCCGCGCTTTCCAGGGCATCCTGAGCCAGTTCTGCAGCGCGGACGGCGAGCCGGTCGCGGAAACGCTCGATCCGGCCGGCGCGGACACGCTGCGGCAGCGCATCGACGCGTTCGCGGCCCGCCTCGCGACGACGCCGCGCGAACTGAAGACCGAACAGCGCCGCGAACTGATGCAGACGCTGAAGGCCGACGGTTTTCTCGATGTGCGGCGCGCGATGGAGATCGTGTCGCAGCATCTGGGCGTATCGCGCGCGACGGTGTACAACGATGCGAAATGACGCGTGCGCGCGCTGCGCATGTTGACCGACCTTTTCACTCGAGCAGACCCGATGAACTCATTGCCTCTCCCCACGTTCGACGATGTCGCCGCCGCCGCGGCGAGACTCGCAGGCCATGCACACCGCACGCCCGTGCTGACGTCGCGGACGGTCGACGAAGCGCTCGGCGCGCAGGTGTTCTTCAAGTGCGAGAACCTGCAGCGCATGGGCGCGTTCAAGTTCCGCGGCGCGTTCAACGCGCTGTCGCGCTTCGACGCCGAGCAGCGCCGCAACGGCGTCGTCGCGTTCTCGTCGGGCAATCATGCGCAGGCGATCGCGCTGTCGGCGCGCATCCTCGGCATCCCGGCCACGATCGTGATGCCGCAGGACGCGCCGGCCGCGAAGATCGCCGCGACGCGCGGCTATGGCGGCCAGGTCGTGACCTACGACCGCTATACGGAGGATCGCGAGCAGATCGGGCGCGATCTCGCGCAACGGCACGGGCTCACGCTGATCCCGCCGTACGATCACGCCGACGTGATCGCGGGCCAGGGCACCGCGGCGATGGAACTGTTCGACGAAGTCGGGCCGCTCGACGCGGTGTTCGCGCCGCTCGGCGGCGGCGGGCTGCTGTCGGGCACCGCGCTCGCGACGCGCGCGCTGTCGCCGCACGCGCAGCTGTACGGCGTCGAGCCCGAAGCGGGCAACGACGGCCAGCAATCGTTTCGCGCCGGCTCGATCGTCCATATCGACACGCCGCGCACGATCGCCGACGGCGCGCAGACGCAGCACCTCGGCCAGCTCACGTTCCCGATCATCCGTCGCGACGTCGACGACATCCTCACTGCGACCGACGACGAACTCGTCGACTGCATGCGCTTCTTCGCATCGCGTATGAAGATTGTCGTCGAGCCGACCGGGTGCCTGTCGTTCGCTGCCGCGCGGCGGATGAAGGATGCGCTGAAGGGCAAGCGCATCGGCGTGCTGATCAGCGGCGGCAACGTCGATCTCGGCAACTTCTGCGCGCTCGCGGGCGCGCAGCCGCAGGCCTGAGCGTCGCGGCGGCGGCACACGGCGCGCGGCACACGGCACACGGCACACGGCACACGGCACACGGCGCGCGGCGTTCGGTTCGAGCCCTTCATGGCGCGTTAAGGTTCACGGCCTAGACTGAATGCGTCGTCCCGCATCTGTCGTGAAGGAGTTGCCATGAATACGCACGCGATCGTCGCCGCCGCCCTGACGGCCGTTTCCCTTTCGGCGTTCGCTCAACCGGGCGTAACGTCGTCCGGCGCTGCGTTCGCGCCGCCGCACGATGACCTCGCGCGGGCGACCCATCGCTCCCCCGGCGCACTGCCCGCCGCCGGTTTCGTGTTCGCGAAGATCGATCAGAACAATACGCCGCCTGATCGCGGCAGCGACCCGGACGGACGCACACGCTCGGGCTCGCGGCTGTAACGGCGCGCGCAAACGACCGCCCTTGCCCGTCGCCCACGCTGGTCGCCCACGCCGGTCGCTCAGGTCAAAACGCCGGCAGCGACGGATCGCGCGCGGCGAGGATGTCGTCGGTGCGCCGCTGCAGCGCGCCGTCGATCGTCTCGGGCTGCGGAATCAGCCAGTAGCGCCCCGCGCGGATCCCGTCGAACACGCGCTCGGCGAATGCGTCGGGCGTCAGCCCGTGCGCGTTCAGCATCGCGCGCATCGTGTCGACGAATCCGCGCACCTCGGGCCGATCGCGCGCGTCGCCGAACGGATCGTTGAAGATGCCCGTCAGCACCGGGCCCGGCGCAAGCAGCGACACGCCGACCGGCGCGCCGAGCATTTTCAGTTCGCCGTACAGCGATTCCGTCAGCGCAACCACCGCGAACTTCGTCGCCGAATAAGGCGACATCAGCGGGCTCGGCAGGAAGCCGCCGACCGACGCGGTGTTGACGATGCGCGCCGGCGCATTGCGCGCGAGCATGCGCGGCACGAAGCTGCGCACGCCGTTCATCACGCCGTGCACGTTGATCGCGAAGCTGCGCTCGAAACGTTCCGGCGTGATTTCCCAGCTGAAGCCGGTCGCCATCACGCCCGCGTTGTTGAACAGCAGATCGACGCCGCCGAAGCGCTGCCACGCGGCTTGCGCAAGTGCATCGACGGCTTCGGGCCGGCTCACGTCGGTCGGCACGCACAGCACGTCGGTGTCGAGCGTCGCGGCAAACGCGTCGAGCGCGGCCGGATCGAGGTCGGCCAGCACGACGCGCATGCCGAGTGCGGCCGCGCGGCGCGCGAGCCCGCTGCCGATGCCGCTGGCCGCGCCGGTAATCACGGCGGTGCCGCCGTCGAAGCGAAGCGAAGCGCTCATGTCAAAGTCCTGTCGGGTCGATGTGGGGATGCGCATAAGCGGGAATCGTCGGCGGCGGCAGCGGCGTGCGTCCGTCGAGCGAACGCACCGCGAGCCCGTGCGCGAGCGGGAAATGCAGGCTGTGCGCGATCAGGCCCGTGCGTTCGCGCGCCGGCACGCTGCACAGCGCGAGCGCCGTTTCGGCGAGATACGCGACGTCCTCGGTCGGATAGCCTTCGGGGATGTATCGCGCGGCGCCCGGCGTGCGGATCGCGGTGCTGGGCGCGACCAGGTTCACCGCGATGCCGTCCGCCTCGAGTTCGGCCGCGAGGCCCTGCGTGAAGCGCGACAGCGCGGCCTTGACCGCCGCATAGACGGTCGCGCCGCCGGCCCGCGCGAAGTCGTCGAACGGCCGCAGCGGCGGCAGCGCGGTGACCGAGCCGATGTTCACGATCCAGCCCGCGCCGCGGGCGCGCATCAGCGGAATCGCCGCCTGCGACAGCGCGAACGGAATGCGCAGGTAATGGTCGACGGTCGTGTCGAACATCGTTGCCGGCATCGCGTCCACGCAGGCGTAGTCGGCGACGCCCGCGTTGTTGACGAGAATGTCGAGACCGCCGGCCGCCTGCGCCGCGCGCGCGACGAGCGCATCGCGTTCGGCCGCGTTCGACAGGTCGGCCGCGAGCGGAATCGCGCGGCCGCCGGCCTGCTCGATCAGCGCGACCGTTTCGGCGAGCGTGCCGGCGACGCTCGCCGCTTGCGCGAGGCTGCGCGCCGTCACGACGACGGTCGCGCCTTCGGACGCGAGCCGCTGCGCGATCGCGCGGCCGATGCCGCGGCTCGCGCCGGTCACGAGCGCGCATTTGCCGGCCAGAAGCGGGGTTCGGGGGTCGGTCATCATGTCTCCGGTGAGGGTCTGGCAGGCGGTTCAGCCCGCGATATCCGCAACTTGCAGCACGAGCTTCGCTTTCGCCTCGCCCGTTTGAACGAGATCGAGCGCGCGCGCCGCCTGTTCGAGCGGGAAACGGTCGAAACGCGGCACGCGCAGCGCGTGCCGCGCGAGGCGCTGTGCGATCTTCGCGAGCGTGTCGCCGCTCGGCATCCGGCTGTAGGTCATCGCGGTACGCAGGCCGCGCCGCGCGGCTTCGGCGGCCGTCGTCGCGAGTCGTTCGGCGTCGCCGGCCGCGAGCGTCATGATGTTGACGAGCGTGCCGCCCGGCGCCAGCAGGTCGAGCGCATCGCGCAGCGTGTCGCCGCCAACCGCGTCGAGCACGAGGTCGACGCCGCCGGGCGCCCACGCGCGCACGGCCTGCGCGATATCGGCGGCCCGGTAGTCGATGCTCGCCGCGGCACCCAGCGCCTCGACGGTGTCGCGATTGCGCGCCGAGCATGTCGCGATGACGCGTGCGCCCGCCTGCGCGGCCAGCTGGATCGCAAAGGTGCCGACCGCACCCGCGCCGCCGTGGACCAGCACGGTCTGCCCCGCGCGCAGCCCGCCGTCGTCGAACAGGCCGGCCCATGCGGCCAGCGCGGGCGTCGGCACGGTGGCCGCCGCCGCGAAGCTCGTGTCGTCCGGCAAACGCACGACCGAGTCGTGACGCACCGCGACGTATTCCGCATACGCGCCCCATCGTCCCGCGCCGACGTCGGTCTGCGCGAACACGCGCATGCCCGGCGCGAACCCGTCGACGCCTGCGCCGACCGCCTCGACGATGCCGGCCGCGTCGAAGCCGATCACGAACGGAAACGTGTACTGCATGAACGCGCCGAGATAGCCTTCGCGGCATTTCCAGTCGGCGGGATTGACGCCCGCGTACGCGACGCGGATCAGCACGTCGCCGGGGCCCGGCCGTGGCACGGGGACGTCGGCCAGCCGCAGTGCGTCGGAATCGCCGACGCGGTCGATCAGAAGGGCTCGCATCGTGGGGTCTCCAGTTGGATGATTGCCGCTGCGCGATGCGCGGCGGATGGGCGCGCGGCGGTCGTTGCCGTGCGCTACGCCGCCGTGTCGGCCAGCAGGCTCGACGCGAGCGGACAGAACGCATGCGAGATCGCATCGACGGTCCAGTCGGGGCTTTCGGCGTCGAACCGGCGGTCGACCCAGCCCCAGTGATACGGGTGCATCAGGTATTCGCCGAGCAGATCGTCGAGGCGCGCGAACTCCTGCTGCCAGACGTGCGTCCACGCGCCCGGCGGCTCGATCCGGCTCAGGCGCCAGTTGCGGATGCCGCGCATGAACGCGGGCATCTGCAACAGTTCGCGCTCGAGCGCGGCCACCTGCGCATCGCTCGCCTGCGGCCGCACGCGTAGCATCAGCGTGCGCCAGACGCCGTCTCGCAGCGCCGGCGCGCGCATGCCGCCGCCGACCGGGCGGCACGCGGCCACCTCGATCCGCACGACGCCCGGCTGCTCGGCCAGCATCGCGAAGTGCGTCGCCGCGTCGCGCGCGCCGTCGTCGCGGACCAGGTCGAGCGTGTAGTCGCCCGCGCCCCAGCAGCCGGGTAGATTGCGCGCGAGCGCCACGCGCTTCACGCCGGCCAGCGACCGCGCGGTGTCGCGCAATGCGGACGCGACCGCATCCGCGTCGTGCTCCGCCGAAACGAAAACCTGCGCCGTGTCATGCCGCATGATCGAGCTCCGTCAGCGCGGGCAGCGGCGCGTCGGCGTCCGTCATCACGTGGCGGCGACGCCCGTCGCACACCGCGTCGACGGCGGCCCAGAACGCGACCGTGTCGGCATCGGCCAGCGCGCGCATGCGGTAGTAGGACGGCGCGTCGGCGACGTGCCAGGTCAGCCACAGCGTGCTCGCGTGCCCGGGCACCGCGACAGGCGGCGACACCCAGCGCCCGGCCGCCGTCAGCCCGCGCGCCGCGTGACCCGGCAGATAGCGCTCGCGCAGCAGCGCAAGCACGTCGGCAATCCGCTCGGGCGCGAGCGTGATTTCGTCTACGATCTGGATCATGCGCGTGTCGTCTCCGTGGTCGTGCGTGGCGGCGGGCAGGATCGCCCTGCCTACGTCGTTCCGGCGAGGCCGCGGGCGGCCCGGCTGGATAGCATTCTTGCGTGGCGACCGCGAGCGGGCCCCTACCGGCCCGCTCAGCGCCCCCTGTCGCGACGATCAAAACGGGAGACTCATGAGACAGCGTGCCTTGCCGACCGGCGGCCGCGCGTTGCCGGGCTTCGGTGCGCGCCTTTTGCGCGAACTGACGCGCAGCGGCGCACCGCCCGCCGTGCGTACCGCATCCGTGGCCGCACCTGCGGACGCCGCGACATCGGGCGGCTTCGTCGCGCTGTATCGCGACGCGATCGAACGGCTCGAAGCGCAGGTCGCGCGCGGCGACGGCCATCCGCCGATGCGCAAGCAGGAAGTCGATCTGATGTGCCGCTGCCTGCTGAGCTGCGCGACGCTGGCCGATGCGATCCGCTGTGCGGCCGAGTTCTGCGAGATGCTGCAGCCGCGCGCCGGCCGGCTGACGCTGACGGTGCGCGACGCACGCGCGGCGTTCCGGATGGATTCGCTGCGCCGCACGCGCAGCCCGGCCGCCTGCCTCGTCGACCTGACCGGGCTGTTCTGCTACCTGCAGTTGTTCGGCTGGCTGATCGGGCAGCCGCTGCGGCCGGCCGACGTCTGGCTCGGCCATCCGCGCCGCGACGATGCGGTGCCGCTGCTCGGGCTGTTCAACGCGCCGGTCGAGGTCGGCCGCAAGACCTACGGCTTCGGCTTCGACGCGGCGCTGCTCGAATCCCGCGTGATCCGGCGGCCGGCCGAACTCGATGCATTCGTCGTCGACTTTCCGTTTCGTCTGATCGATGCCGCGCCGGCCGTCGTGTCATGGACGCAGCAGGTGCGCGGTTTTGTCGAGGCGGCGCTCGCGCGCGAACAGGCGCTGCCGGCGTTTGCGGAACTGGCCGCGTGGCTCGGCGTCAGCGAAGCGACGCTGCGGCGCCGGCTCGCGGCCGAAGGCTGCGGCTATCACGCACTGCGCGAGCAGTGCCTGGCCGAGGCCGCGCGGCGCTGCCTGCGCGAATCCGACTGGCCGGTCGCGCGCATTGCCGCGCATCTCGGGTTCGGCGGCGAGGAGGCATTCCGGCGCGCGTTCGTGCGCTGGACGGGCGTGGCGCCGAGCCGGTTCAGGCGCGACTACGCCGGTTTGCCGCAGTTCGCTGACACGCGACACGCCGCTCGTCGGGACCAACCGGGCGAACCGCCGGCGCCCGGGAGACGCGCATGTCCGTGAACGTGAGCGGCACCGAAGGTTATGCGGAACAAGCGCCGATACTCGTCGAGCGATGGCGCGCCATCTCGTTTGCCGAGCACCATGCGCCGATTCTGCCGCTCGTTCCGAAAGCCCCGTGCCGCGTGCTCGACATCGGCGCCGGCATCGGCACCGACGCGGCCGGGTTCGCGGCAATGGGACATGCGGTCGTCGCGGTCGAACCGGTGGACGCGCTGCGCGCGGCCGGCATCGCGTTGCACCGGTCGGCCTCGATCGAGTGGCTCGACGACAGCCTGCCCGATCTGGCGGTGCTGCGCGCGAGACACGCGAGCTTCGATTGCGTGATGCTGTCGGCGGTGTGGATGCACCTCGACGCAGACGAGCGCCGCCGGGCGATGCCGAATGTCGCCGCACTGCTCGCCGACGGCGCGATGCTGGGAATGACGTTGCGCCACGGCCCGGTTCCGGATGGCAGAAGGATGTTCGACGTGTCGGCCGAGGAAACCGTGCAGCTGGCGCGCATGCACGGGTTGCGCGTGGCGATGAACGAGCGGACCGGATCGGTTCAGCGCGGCAACCGGCACATGGCGGTGATGTGGAGTCGGCTGGTTTTCGTCAAGGACGCGACAGGAAATCACGCGCGCGATTGAAGCTGCGACCGCGCAGTTTCGCCGACACGCAGCGATGTCTGCTGCCCGCCATCACTGCGCCAGATCGCTGACGTAAATCGCCGGATCGCGGTTCTCGAACTCGTTGCCCTTGTTCCAGTAGACGGCCTTCCTGTCCGCGTCGAATCCCAGCACGCCCAGATAGCCGGGAATGGCGAGCTTTTTCCAGTGACGGCCGCTATCGGTCGAGAAAAACACCCCGTTGCCTTCGATGTGCGCTGCCTTGCCCGTCAGCTGGGCGGTCGTGTGCGTGCTCATGGTGGTCACGAGTATGACCGGCCCGCTGACGTAGAAGCTGGTCTGCTGGTTGGGCCGGATCATCGTCGAAGCGGGAAGCGGCCAGAACGGATTCGGCAGATCGCCGAGCCTGTTCCACGAGCGGCCGTCTTGCCCGAGTTCGGCCAGCTCGTGGCCGGCATCGCTGCTGCGGCTCAACTCCGCCACCACGCGGCCCGCACCGTTGTCCTTCACCTTGAACAGGTAGAGCCCCGGCGTCGTGCGGATGTCGCCGACCTCCCAGCGCCCGTCGCGACGCGTCAACTGCGCTTCGCGCGTGAACGTCTGCAGCGTGCTCGTGCCGTCCCAGTAGCTCTGGCTGACCCACGCCGTTGCCTGACGATCGTTGAACTGGATCAAATGCGCCGCGGTGTCGCCGCCGCTTCCCGGCGTCTGGGGCAGCGTGCCGGACGGCGCGTCCCAAAGCCGCTCGGTGCCTTCGACCGCATCGGCGTGTGCGCCCTGATCGGAGGAATGGAAAAGCCGTCCTTGTCCCGCGGCCCAGACATCGTTGCTGCCATGGAAGTACGGATCGAGGCTCCACGCCAGCCATTCCGCGTCGGCCATGAAACCGCCCGGAACGATCCGCCAGTCTTTACCGTGCTCGTCCGCACGGAAAACAGCCGTCTGAACTGGCCGGCCGTCGTTGCCTTCCGGCAGGTGGGCGCCGGTCAGCAGCAGCAGGCTCGTCTTGTCGGCGGAAGGCAGTGGGCACGCGTAGCCGCTGACATAGGCCATCGTGTGAAACACGCCATCGTCGCCGAGCCGCGAAACCTGCGAGACCTCACGCTCGCCGGTATCCGGGGTGGAACCGGCCGGCAACAGCGCGTCGAGATTCACGGCGTCCCGAAGCCGAGCCTTGTCGTCGTCGGACTCGCGCCGGCCGACCAGCCAGACGCTCCGCCCGACCGCCACCACACCCGTGCAGGCCTGCTCCATCGCACGCTGCCCGTCGTCGAGCGCCCGGCCCAGAATCCGTTGATTCGGCTCGCTTCCGCCTAGCTCGAGGTGGGCGCGCGTCAATCCCCATGCATAGGCGATCAGCAGCAGCGCGATCGGTATGGCGATGCCTAACCTGACAATGCTGACGATCGACCAACGGCTTTTTTTCATGACGATCCGTTAAGAAGGAAATGGGCGCCTGACGCCCGCCGGAAAACAGACGGCCCGAAGGACCGTGCCGGGCGTCGACTGTCGCTCGCAACGGCGCTTGTTGTACCGATTCGGCGCGTAGGTTACCAAATGCCGAACGGGCGACCTGCCAAGCCTCCCGAATACCCCGCCCGACACACGCCCCAACCCGACACCGCCAGCCCCGCCGCCCCGCCTTGCAACTCTTATATAAGACATAAGATATTTGACGCTACAAGGCGTTGCGATTAGAATTCCCGTCGATGCAGTGCCTGGAACAGCCCGGAGTGCCTGAACGGCCTTCTCCTGAAACGCAACATCAGCAGGTCCCCCCATGCTTGAAAACTTTCGTGCTCACGTGGCCGCCCGCGCCGCGCTCGGTATTCCTCCCCTGCCGCTGACGGCTCAGCAGACCGCCGAACTGGTCGAACTGCTGACCAACCCGCCGGCCGGCGAAGAGCAGACGCTGCTCGACCTGATCACCCACCGCGTGCCCGCCGGCGTGGACGAAGCTGCCCGCGTGAAGGCCGGCTTCCTGGCCGCCGTCGCCAAGGGCGAAACCGCCTGCCCGCTGATCTCGCGCGCCCGCGCCACCGAACTGCTCGGCACGATGCTGGGCGGCTACAACATCCAGCCGCTGATCGAGCTGCTGTCCGACGCCGAAGTCGGCGCGACCGCCGCCGACGCGCTGAAGAAAACCCTGCTGATGTTCGACCAGTTCCATGACGTGAAGGAACTCGCCGACAAGGGCAATGCGAACGCGAAGGCCGTGATGCAGAGCTGGGCCGACGCCGAATGGTTCACGAGCCGTCCGGAAGTGCCGGAAAGCCTGACCATCACCGTCTTCAAGGTCACCGGCGAGACCAATACCGACGACCTGTCGCCGGCGCCGGACGCGACCACCCGCCCGGACATCCCGCTGCACGCGCTGGCGATGCTGAAGAACGCCCGCCCCGGCATCACGCCGGAAGAAGACGGCAAGCGCGGCCCGGTCAAGTTCATCGAATCGCTGAAGGAAAAGGGCCATCTGGTCGCCTATGTGGGCGACGTGGTCGGCACCGGCTCCTCGCGCAAGTCGGCCACCAACTCGGTGCTGTGGTTCACCGGCGAAGACATCCCCTACGTCCCGAACAAGCGTTTCGGCGGTGTGTGCCTCGGCGGCAAGATCGCCCCGATCTTCTACAACACGATGGAAGATGCCGGCGCGCTGCCGATCGAACTCGACGTGTCGAAGATGGAAATGGGCGACGTGGTCGAACTGCGCCCGTACGAAGGCAAGGCGCTGAAGAACGGCGAAGTGATCGCCGAATTCCAGGTCAAGTCCGACGTGCTGTTCGACGAAGTGCGCGCCGGCGGCCGGATTCCGCTGATCGTCGGCCGCGGCCTGACCGCAAAGGCGCGTGAAGCGCTGGGCCTGCCGCCGTCGACGCTGTTCCGCCTGCCGCACCAGCCGGCCGACAGCGGCAAGGGCTTCTCGCTCGCGCAGAAGATGGTCGGCCGCGCATGCGGCCTGCCGGAAGGCCAGGGCGTCCGTCCGGGCACGTACTGCGAACCGAAGATGACCTCGGTCGGCTCGCAGGACACCACCGGCCCGATGACGCGCGACGAACTGAAGGATCTCGCCTGCCTCGGCTTCTCGGCCGACCTCGTGATGCAGTCGTTCTGCCACACCGCCGCCTATCCGAAGCCGGTGGACGTGAAGACGCACCAGACGCTGCCGAACTTCATCAGCACGCGCGGCGGCATCGCGCTGCGTCCGGGCGACGGCGTGATCCACTCGTGGCTGAACCGCATGCTGCTGCCCGACACCGTCGGCACCGGCGGCGACTCGCACACGCGCTTCCCGATCGGCATCAGCTTCCCGGCAGGTTCGGGCCTGGTCGCGTTCGCGGCCGCCACCGGCACGATGCCGCTGGACATGCCGGAATCGGTGCTGGTCCGCTTCAAGGGCAAGATGCAGCCGGGCGTCACGCTGCGCGACCTCGTCAACGCGATTCCGCTGTACGCGATCAAGCAAGGCATGCTGACGGTCGCGAAGCAGGGCAAGAAGAACATCTTCTCCGGCCGCATTCTCGAGATCGAAGGCCTGCCCGACCTGAAGGTCGAGCAAGCGTTCGAACTGTCCGATGCGTCGGCCGAGCGCTCGGCCGCCGGTTGCACGGTCCGCCTGAACAAGGAACCGATCATCGAGTACCTCAACAGCAACATCACGCTGCTGAAGTGGATGATCGCCGAAGGCTACCAGGATCCGCGCAGCCTGCAGCGCCGCATCGCGGCGATGGAGCAGTGGCTGGACGACCCGCAGCTGCTGGCGCCGGATGCCGACGCCGAATACGCGGCCGTCATCGAGATCGACCTCGCCGACATCCATGAGCCGATCGTCGCCTGCCCGAACGATCCGGACGACGTGAAGACGCTGTCCGACGTCGCCGGCGCGAAGATCGACGAAGTGTTCATCGGCTCGTGCATGACCAACATCGGTCACTTCCGCGCCGCGTCGAAGCTGCTGGAAGGCAAGCGCGACATTCCGGTCAAGCTGTGGGTCGCGCCGCCGACCAAGATGGACCAGAAGCAGCTGACCGAGGAAGGCCATTACGGCGTGTTCGGCACGGCCGGCGCACGTACCGAAATGCCGGGCTGCTCGCTGTGCATGGGCAACCAGGCACAGGTGCGCGAAGGCGCGACGGTGATGTCGACCTCGACCCGCAACTTCCCGAACCGCCTCGGCAAGAACACCAACGTGTATCTCGGCTCGGCGGAACTGGCGGCAATCTGCTCGCGTCTGGGCAAGATTCCGACGAAGGAAGAGTACATGGCCGATATCGGCGTGATCAACGCCAATGGCGACCAGATCTACAAGTACATGAACTTCGACCAGATCCAGGACTTCAAGGAAGTCGCCGACACCGTGCAGGTGTAAGCGGGTTGTCGCGCCGCGGCGAGTCATGCTCGCCGCGGCAAACCCGCCACGGCGCCGCAGGCTGAATGCCTGCGGCGCCGTTTTTCATGGTGCCGGCGACTCTCGTCGTAACGACAAGCCCTGCCGGCGCCCATTCATCAGACCTGAACCGGCTTTTTCCACGCGCCCCGGCACGAACCGGGCAACGCAGGCCCGCAATACGTGGTTTTTTCGCGCCGGCCCCGCGCGAAGCATTGACGCGGCGAAGCGGCGGCCATTACCCTTGCGCGCTGATGGTTCCCGGAGACGGGATCAAATGGGAACGCAGTAGCGGCAGCGATGCCGTCGATCTGCGGCTGCCCCCGCAACTGTGAGCGGCGAGTCCATGCCCACCGAGCCACTGGGACACCCGGGAAGGCCGGCACCGGACGACGACCCGCAAGCCAGGAGACCAGCCATCGACCGAGGTCCAAGCAGCCGCAACGGGCGGGGTGTCCCGATGCGCAAGCGCCGCCGTCGGCGGTCGCCCGTTGCAAGGACGGCCCGACCTCAGGATTCCGTCAGATGTCCATCGTTCCCGATTCCGCTTTCGCGCCGAAAGCGTCGTGCCGGCACGCGGCACGCGTGCGCGCCTGCTCCCGTGTCGTCGCGCCCGATCCGGCCGCGCA
Organism: Burkholderia pseudomultivorans; assembly: GCF_902499075.1. Taxonomy (GTDB): domain Bacteria; phylum Pseudomonadota; class Gammaproteobacteria; order Burkholderiales; family Burkholderiaceae; genus Burkholderia; species Burkholderia pseudomultivorans. The sequence goes on from NZ_CABVPP010000006.1 coordinate 81,444, forward strand.
CGCCGAACCCGACCACGACACCGCCCGCCGCCCGTTCACGCGCGCGGCCCGCGCAGCACGATAACAAGACCCGCTTCATGAAACTCCGACATCTCCTCGCCACGTCCGCCGCCACCGCGCTGCTGTCGCCGCTCGCGCACGCCGCCGGCGACACCGCCCCGCCGCAGCCGGCGCAGCCCGCAGACAACGCCGACCTGCCGACGATCTCCATCACCGACACGCGCCACCTGCCCGAATCGTTCGACCAGCGCTATGCGACGACGCAGGTGCTCACGCGCGACGACCTCGACCGGCTGTCGCCAAGCGATCCGAGCATCACGCAGGCGCTCGCGACGCTGCCGGGCGTGACCGTGTCGCAGAACGGCGGCCCCGGCGCGTCGTCGTCCGTCAGTATTCGCGGCTCGTCGGCGAGCCAGGTCGCGGTGTTCGTCGACGGCATCCGGATCGGCTCGTCGACCACCGGCATCGCGCCCTGGGCGGATCTGCCGACCGAGGCGTTCGAGCGCGTCGAAGTCATCTCGGGGCCGGCGGCCGCCTCGTTCGGCGCGAACGCGATGGGCGGCGTCGTGCAGCTGTTCACGCGGCGCGCGGCGAACCAGCCGAACCAGACCACGGTGTCGTTCGGCGGCGGCTCGAACAAGACCTTCGACACGCAGGTCCGCACGTCGGGCACGGTGCCGTCGAGCGGGCCGCTCGCCGCGCTCGGCGGGCTCACCTACTCGCTCGGCCTGCACGATTACGCGACGGCCGGCATCGATGCGACGCGGCCGTTCGCGTACGGCCACGAGGAAGGCCGCAACCCGTATCACGCGCAGGATATCGACGCACGCCTCGGCTATGCGCGCGACAACTGGTCGATCTCGACGTTCGCGCTGTACCACCGCTCCGACCTGTCCTACGACAACGCGGGCGGCGCCGATCGCGAGCTCGACCACCAGTTGACGGCCGGCCTGTCGTTTCATCTCGACATCACGCCGGACACGCAGTTCGACCAGTCCGTCGGTTACTCGAACGATCGCCAGTTCCTGTACGCGAGCGACCCGGCGATCGCGACCGATCAGATCAATTCGCAGCGCATCAGCACGTCGACGTCGCTGACGCACCAGGAACGCGGCTTCAGCCTGTTCGGCCAGCCGCTGTCGGGCGAGACCAAGCTCGCATACGATTTCACGCGTGAACAGGCGTTCCTGCCGGTCGATATCCCGAGCGGCGTGCCCACGCGCAACGATTCCGCGTTCTCGCTGCACCAGTCGGTGACGCTCGGCACGGTCACGATGTTCCTCGCGGGCCGTCACGAGATCGTCGCCGGGCGGTCGGTGAACACGGGCAACGCGGCGCTGTCGTGGGCGATCACGCCGGTCTACACCGCACGCCTGTCGTATGGCAACGCGTTCCGGCTGCCGACCTTCAACGATCTCTACTATCCCGGATACGGGAATCCGGATCTCAGCCCCGAGCGCAGCAACTCGGTCGAGGCCGCGCTCGATGCGACGACGTCGCTCGGCACGTTTACGGCCGCGATCTACGACACGCGCGTCCATAACCTGATCGCGTACGATCCCGCGACGTTCCAGCCGGTCAACATCGGGCGCGCGCACATTCGCGGGCTCGACCTGTCGTACAAGGGAACGATCGGCCGTTCGACGCCGGTCAGCATCGCAATCGGCCTGCTGAATCCGCAGGACACGACCAATCAGACGTGGCTGAATCGCCGTCCGCGACAAACGGTCAGCATCAGCATCGACCACACGTGGGACGAACTGCATCTGCACGCGCTGAGCACCGGCGCGTCGCTGCGCTACGGCGGCACGACGTTCGACGATCCGGCCAACACGACCTATCTGCCGTCGTACCTGACGGCGGACCTGCGCGCGTCGTACCGGATCAATTCGCATCTGTCGGTATCGGCGCTGCTGTCGAACCTGTTCGACCGTCGCTATATGACGGCCTACGGTTACAACACGGTCGGCCGCGCTGCGTTCGGCAAGGTCACTTACACGTTCTGATTGTTTCCGCTCGTTCCGGCAAGGCCGGGCCATCGGTGCCGACGCTCGCCGGCACCGATGCGCTCGCGTCGTTCGCCGACTTTCACCGCCCGCCCCGCTCACCCGTCGACCTGCCTGAGCGTGCGCAGACAATCCGCCGCGAGCTGCTGATAGATCCGCGTGCCGTTCGCCTTCGCGTCGATCTCCGCGTCGCTCAGCCGTCGCACCACGCGCCCCGGCACGCCCGCCAGCAACACGCCGGGCGGCACCTCGAGCCCTGCCTTCACGAACGCGCACGCGGCGACGATCGTCGTCGCGCCGATCGTCGCGCCATCCATCACGACCGCGTTCATCCCGATCATCGTGTCGGGTTCGAGCGTCGCGCCATGCACGATCGCGCCGTGACCGACATGGCTGTTCACGCCGAGCCGACATGTCTCGCCGATGCCGACATGCAGCACGCAGCCGTCCTGCACGTTGCTGCCGGCCTCGACCACGATCGCACCGAAATCGCCGCGCAGGCTCGCGTGCGGACCGATATAGCAGCCCGCGCCGATCGTCACGTCGCCGATCACGATCGCGCCCGGATGCACATATGCGGACGCATCGACACGTGGACGCATTCCGTTGAATTCGAACAATGGCATCGGTCGGGGCGTGGGCTCAGTAGACGTAATCGGCGAGGCAACCGCTCACAGCGCCGCGCAAGCTTCGGGCACGACGGCGAACAGATCGCCGACGAGACCGTAATCGGCCACGCTGAAGATCGGTGCTTCGGGATCCTTGTTGATCGCGACGATCACCTTCGAATCCTTCATGCCGGCCAGATGCTGGATCGCGCCCGAGATGCCGACCGCGATGTACAGCTGCGGCGCGACGATCTTGCCGGTCTGGCCGACCTGATAGTCGTTCGGCACATAGCCGGCGTCCACGGCCGCGCGCGACGCGCCGAGCGCGGCCTGCAGCTTGTCCGCCAGCGGCTCCAGCACCTTCGTGTAGTTCTCGCCGCTGCCCAGGCCACGGCCGCCCGACACGATGATGTTCGCCGACGTCAGTTCCGGACGGTCCAGCTTCGTCACTTCACGACTGACGAACTGCGACTTGCCCGCATCGGCCGCTGCTTCGATCTGCTCGACCGATGCGCTGCCGCCTTCCGCTGCAACCGGATCGAAACCCGTCGCACGCACGGTGATGACCTTGATCGGGTCGCTCGACTGCACCGTCGCGATCGCGTTGCCCGCGTAGATCGGGCGCTCGAACGTGTCGATCGCCGTCACGGCCGTGATGTCCGAGATCTGCGCAACATCGAGCTTCGCCGCGATACGCGGCGCGATGTTCTTGCCGTACGCAGTCGCCGGCGCGAGGATGTGCGAATACTGCTTCGCGACCGTCATCACCGTCGCTTCGACATTCTCCGCAAGACCGTCGGCAAGCTGCGGCGCATCGGCCAGCAGCACCTTCGTCACGCCGGCGATCTGCGCGGCCGCATCGGCTGCGCCCTGTGCGTGGTGTCCGGCGACCAGCACGTGAATGTCGCCACCGCCGAATCCGCTGATCATCTGCGCGGCAGCCACGGTATTCAGCGTCGCCGCCTTGAGCGACGCATGGTCGCCGGGCGATGCCGCATCGGCCACGTCGTGTTCGGCGATCACCAGAATCGTCATCGTGTTTCCGCTCCGTCGTCTTTCCAGGCAAGGATTCAAAGCCCGCCTGCTTCACATTCGGTGTCTGCAGCGAGCCGAAGCCCGCGCGCGTCCCGCCGGCTTACAGCACCCTGGCTTCGGTCTTCAGCTTGCCGACCAGCGTCGCCGCGTCCGGCACTTTCACGCCGGCCGCGCGCTTCGGCGGCTCGTTCACGGCGAGCACCTTCAGCCGCGGTGTCACGTCCACGCCGAGATCGTCCGGTTTCACTATTTCCAGCGGCTTCTTCTTCGCCTTCATGATGTTCGGCAGCGTCACGTAGCGCGGCTCGTTCAGGCGCAGGTCCGTGGTGACGACTGCGGGCAGTTGAAGCGACAGCGTTTCCGCGCCGCCGTCGACTTCGCGCGCAACCGTCGCGTTGCGGTCCGTCACCACGAGCTTCGATGCGAACGTCGCCTGCGGCAACCCGGCCAATGCGGCCAGCATCTGCCCGGTCTGGTTCGAATCGTCGTCGATCGCCTGCTTGCCGAGGATCACCAGCGACGGCTGCTCCTTGTCGACCAGCGTCTTCAGCACCTTCGCGACACCGAGCGGTTCGACCGCCGCGTTCGTCTCGACGAGGATCGCGCGGTCCGCGCCGATCGCCAGCGCGGTGCGCAGCGTTTCCTGCGCCTGGGCGACGCCGACCGATACCGCGACCACCTCGGTCGCGATGCCGGCCTCCTTCAGGCGCACCGCTTCTTCAACGGCGATCTCGTCGAACGGGTTCATCGACATCTTCACGTTCGCGAGGTCGACGCCGCTCCGGTCGGACTTCACGCCGACCTTCACGTTCGCGTCGACCACGCGCTTCACTGCCACGAGCACTTTCAACTGCCGGTCTCCTGTCGCCTGTCCGGTTACGAGCCGCCGCGCGTCAGCGCGCGGTAAACCCGCCGTCGATCACGAGCTCCGCGCCCGTCACGTAGCGGCCCGCCGGCGACACGAGATACAGGATGCCGGCCGCGATGTCGCGCGGGCTGCCGATCTTCGCCATCGGCACGTTGGTCTGCATGTACTCGAAGGCGCGGTCGGGATCCTGGCCCATCTGGCGGAACGCTTCCTCGAGCATCGGCGTGCGGATGTAGCCGGGATGCACCGAGTTCGCGCGGATGTTCTTCGCCGCATACAGCATCGCGTCGACCTTCGCCATCATCCGCACCGCCGCCTTCGACGCGTGGTAAGCCGGCACGTCGGGACCGCCGACGATCCCGTACATCGACGACAGGTTCACGATCGACCCGCCGCCGGCCGCCTCGATATGCGGGATCGCCGCGCGCGTGCACAGGAACACGCCGTTGACGTTCACGTCCTGCACGCGCTGCCACTGCGCGAGCGTGAGTTCGTGCGTCGGCACGTTATGCCCTTCGATGCCCGCGTTGTTCACCAGCACGTCGATGCGCCCGAAGCGCGCGGCGATCTCGCCGAACACGCGCGACACGTCGTCCTCGCGCGTGACGTCCAGCGACCAGAACGCGGCCTGCCCGCCCTGCGCGCGGATTTCGTCGACGAGCGCCTCGGCCGGCTGCGACAGCACGTCGAGAATCGCGACGCTCGCGCCGGCCGCGGCCAGCGTGCGCGCCGTCTCGGCGCCGATGCCGCGCGCCGCGCCGGTAATCACGGCCACCTTGCCGTGCAGGTCGAACAGTTCTTCGATCAGTTTCATCTTGTCTCCGTATAGGTCGGGCCCCGTCGTCGAGGGCATCCGGCGTTATCGCGCATTTTGCGTCGCGAGAAAATCGAGGCATTCCCGATTGAAGTAAGCGGCATGTTCCACCATCACCCAGTGGCCGCACCGGTTCATCAGTACGACCCGCGCGTCGCGACAGCGCTCGACGAACTTCATCGCGCCGCCGACCGGGTTGAAGCGATCGTCCGTGCCCCAGAAGCCGAGCACCGGGCAGCGCAGCTCGCCGAGCGCATCGGTCAGGTTCGGCACGCTCATCGTCGACAGCACTTCGGTCGGCTGCTCGACGCAGACCTTCATCCGCTCGGCAACGAGCGCGTCGGTGACGATCGCCGGATCGTGCACCAGCAGCGTCAGCAGCTCGCGCATCGTGTCGTCGTTCATCTCGCGATGGGTGAACAGCTTCACCATCCGCTGGATCCCTTCCATCCGGAAATAGGTGTCGCGATCCTCGACGCCGCCCGGCGCCATCATGATCAGCGCGTCGACCGCGTCGGGATGGTCGAGCGCGTATTTCAGCGCGACCGCGCCGCCGAGCGAGTTGCCGAGCAGCACCGCCGGCCCGACGCCGAGCGCCGTCAGCTGCGCATGCAGCGCGCCGACGAAGAAATCGAGCGTATACGCGACGTCCGACGGTTTCGACGACTGCCCGTAGCCCGGCAGGTCGACGACGATCGCGCGATGGCCCGCCGCCGCGAACGCCGGGTAGTTGTGCTTGAAGTTGCTGAAGCCGCTGGCGCCCGGCCCGCTGCCGTGGATGAACACCACTGGCCGGCCAGCGCCCGCCTCGAAATGATGCAGGCGCAGGCCGCCCGGTACGTCGGTGAAGATGCCGTCCGGCGGCGTCGTGGGGGTCGTCATCGCGGGTTGTCTCCTTCGTCGGTCGTGACATGCATGCCCCGATGATTGCGCGCGCCGCGCCGGCCGGCATCATCCTTTCAGACTACGAAACCGCGCGCGCTTGTTCCTATCATCGGCCCCACTGAAACGGCAATCGCGACGGAGGCGGACGGTGAGCGGATTCGACTACAGCGGCAAGACGGTGCTCGTGACGGGCGGCACCAAGGGGATCGGGCGGCGCATCGCCGAACGGTTTCTCGCGGCGCGCGCGCGGGTGTTCGTATGCGGGCGCAGCGCACCCGACACGCCGCCGGCGGCCGGCGGGCGCACCGCGACCTTCGTCGCGGCCGACCTGCGCGACATCGAGCAGGTCGACGCGCTGCTCGCGACGATCCGCGACACGGCCGGCGGCCTCGACGTGCTGGTCAATAACGCGGGCGGCTCGCCGTTCGCGCTCGCGGCCGACGCGTCGCCGCGCTTCACCGAATCGATCGTCCGGCTGAACCTGATCGCGCCGCTGCAGCTCGCGCAGCGCGCGAACGCGATCATGCAGCCGCAGCCCGAAGGCGGCGTAATGCTGTTCATCGCCAGCGTCAGCGCGTCGCGGCCTTCGCCCGGCACGGCCGCCTACGGCGCCGCGAAAGCGGGCCTCGTCAACGCGGTGACGTCGCTTGCCGTCGAATGGGCGCCGCGCGTGCGCGTCTGCGCGATCAGCCCGAGCCTCGTACAGACCGATGCGGCCACCGAAGGCCACTACGGCGACCACGACGCACTCGACGCGATCCGCGCGACGATTCCGGCCGGCCGGCTCGCGACGCCCGACGACGTCGCGTCCGCTTGCCTGTTTCTCGCATCGCCCGATGCGTCGTATGCGTCGGGCGCGAACCTGCGGCTCGACGGCGGCGGCGAACGGCCTGCGTTTCTTGCGGCCGCGCAGACTCGGTAGCCGATGTCCTAGGGAAGTCATCTAGTTCATTTTGACGATTCCCTGCTACCGCGACGTCCCTACTCTGCCTCTCACGACAACCACAGTCGACCGTCGTCGATACCCCAGAGGAGACACCATGCATCAACGGATTTCGCGCCGTACCGACAAGCGGGCCGCCGCCACGCTGTCGACGCTGACCGCCGCGCTGCTGTCGTGCGCCGTACCCGACGCGCACGCCGGCAGCACGATCGAGCTCGGCGCCGATACGACGCTCGACTACACGTTCACGCTCAGCTACGGGCTCGGCATGCGCACGCGCGCGCCGAGCGGCAACCTGCTGACGCCCGCGAACATCAACGGCGACGACGGCGACCGCAACTTCGCGAAGAACAAGCTGATCGAAAACCAGGTCAGCCTGCTCGGCGAAGTGAACCTGAAGCACGACGACTGGGGCGTGTTCGTTCGCGCGGACACGTTCTACGACCAGGCCTATCACCGCCCGAACTACAACGACGCACCCGGCACCGTGAACCAGTCCGGGCAGTACAACAACTTCACGAGCGACGCGCGCTACTGGTCGGGCGGCCACACGACGCTGCTCGCCGCCTACGCGTACAACACGTTCAAGATCGGCACCACGAGCCTGAACGTGAAGGTCGGCGACCAGGTCGTCGCGTGGGGCGAAAGCCTGTTCTTCCCGAACATCGCCGGCGCACAGGGGCCGTCCGACGCGACCAAGTCGTATATGGCCGGTGCCGAGGTGAAGGACATCCTGCTGCCGGTGCCGCAGATCTCGACGCAATGGCAGATCACGCCGAACTTCAGCGTGCTCGGCTACTACCAGTTCTCGTTCCAGCAGAACCGGCTGACCGCGCCCGGCACCTACTGGAGCTATTCCGACGTGACCGGCCCCGGCGCGCAATACATCATCGGCCCGGGCGGGATGATCATTCCGCGCGGCCCCGACGACAAGCCGAGCGCACGCAACCAGTGGGGGATCGGCGCGCGCTTCCGCGTGCTCGGCGACACCGAGCTGGGCCTGTACTACCTGCACTACAACGACATGAACCCGAGCGTCGTCACGACGTACTTCCCGACGCTCCAGTATCAGCAGACGTATTTCAACAACATCAAGCTGACCGGCGCGAGCTTCTCGACGCAGGTCGGCCCGGTGAACGTCGCGGGCGAAGTGTCGTACCGGCAGGGCGCGGCGGTGCTGGTCAATACGCCGACCGGCCCGCAATCGACGCGCGCGAACGTGCTGCAGACCAACCTGTCCGGCATCTACTCGATCGGGCCGAGCTTCCTCGCGAACTCGCAGTCGCTGATCGGCGAACTGACGTACGTGCATGCGGGCAGCATCTCGGAACTCGACGGCTCCACCACGCTTGCGAACTCGCGCAACGCGCTGGCGCTGGAGATCGCCTGGACGCTCAGCTACAAGAACGTGTTCAACGGCTGGGATCTCGACGTGCCGCTGACCTACACGCACGACCTGACGGGCACCTCGCCGCTGGCCGGCGCGCTCGGCTCGCTGACGGGCCAGGGCGACCACCGCGTGACCGCGGGCCTGACCTTCACGCGCCTGAGCAACCTGCAGCTGTCGCTCGTCTACGCGAAGTTCCTCGGCTCGCCGAACCCGGTCACGCGCCCGCTCGCGGATCGCGACTACGTGCTCGCCACGGCGACCTACCACTTCTGAGCGGCGCGGCCGCTCGTTACCCAGCCAGAAGAGGATTGTCATGAAACGCATTCGTCTCCCCCTCCTGCGCGCGTCGGTGATGGCCGCCTGCGCGCTCGCCGCGACGGCGTCGTTCCCGAAGGTCACGCCGGACGAGCTGAAGGCGCTCGACGGCCCGCTCACGCCGATGGGCGCGGTGCGCGCCGCCAGCAAGGACAGCGGCGTGCCCGAGTGGTCGGGCAAGTGGCTCGGCACGCCGCCGGACGTGCAGTACAAGCGCGGCGGCCGCTACCCCGATCCGTTCGCGAACGAGAAGCCGATCGCCACGATCACCGCGGAGAACATGGCGCAGTACGCGGAGCACCTGACCGACGGCCAGAAGGCGATGTTCAAGCGCTACCCGACGACCTTCAAGCTGATCGTCTATCCGAGCCATCGCGACTTCCGCTATTCGGATGCGGTCTACAAGGACATCCGCACCTACGCGCCCGATTCGACGATGACGCCCGACGCGAACGGCCTGACGAACGCACCGCCGCAGGTGCCGTACCCGATTCCGAAAACCGCCGCCGAGCTGCTGTGGAACCAGCGCTTCTCGTCGGCGATCGGCACCGAGCAGGCGACCTACGACCAGGCGGTGGTCTACTCCGACGGCAACATCGCATGGGGCAAGGTGCGCTACGACATCTACTCGCCGCGCAACGTCGGCAAGTACGACGTGAAGAGCGACCTGAACAATCGCACCTTCTATCGCAACGCGACGGAGCTGCCGCTGTCCGACCGCGGCTCGCTGATCGTCGGCTTCACGAACTGGGACAAGGCCGGCGCGGACAATTCGTCGCGCACCTGGATGTACAACCCCGGCACGCGCCGCGTGCGCCAGGCGCCCGAATACGGCTACGACCAGCCGCAGGGCCCGGGAGGCTTCCGCACCGTCGACGACGACCGCCTGTACAACGGCCCCGGCGATCGCTACGACTGGAAGATCGTCGGCAAGCGCGAGATCTATGTGCCGTACGACAACTACAAGGTGATGGACAGCGCGGTCAAGTACAGCGACCTGCTGACCAAGGGTCACGAGAATCCGGCGTACGTGCGCTACGAACTGCACCGCGTATGGGTGCTGCAGGCGACGCTGAAGAACGGCTATCGCCATCAGTATGCGAAGCGCGTGCTGTACATCGACGAGGACTCGTGGATGACGCTGCTCGCCGACAACTACGACGCGCGCGGCCAGCTGTGGCGCACCAACGTCGCGACGACGCTCTACGCGTATGACGCGAAGACGTTCTACCCGAGCGCGGTGTTCTATCACGACCTGATCTCGGGCGCGTACCTCGCCGACCGCCTGACGAACGAAGGGCCGATGCCGAAGCTCGACAACAGCCCGCAGTTCTCCGAAGCATATTTCTCGCCGGACGCGATCCGCAGTTCGGGCAACTGACGCGCACCTGCGACCCGCGCGCCGGGGCATCGCTCCGGCGCACCCTGCCGCCGATCCGGCGGCCTTTTCCATCGAGGGCCCTTTGATGTCTTCCCGCTTGCATACGACGCTCGGCGACGAACTGTACGACGCGTGGCACGCCCGTGCGCCGGTCACGCCGCTGTCGGGCCGTCCGCGCCGACTGTCGCTCGACGATGCGTACCGGATCCAGCAGCGCTTCATCGAACGTCGCGTCGCGCACGGCGAATCGGTCGTCGGCAAGAAGATCGGCGTGACGAGCCAGGCCGTGCAGGACATGCTGAACGTGCGCCAGCCCGACTTCGGCATCCTGCTGTCCGGCATGCACCATGCATCGGGCGAAGCGATCGCCACCGACGCGCTGATCGCGCCGCGCGCGGAGGGCGAGATCGCGTTCATTCTCGCGCACGACCTGCGCGGCCCCGGCATCGACCGCACCGACGTGATCGACGCGACCGCCGCCGTCGCGCCCTGCTTCGAGATCGTCGATTCGCGCATCCGCGACTGGGCGATCCGCATCGAGGACACCGTCGCCGACAACGCGTCGTGCGGCGTCTACGTGCTCGGCGACGCGCGCGTCGATCCGCGCACGCTCGATCTCGCCGCCTGCGAGATGACGATCGACAAGAACGGCGAGCGCGTCGCGCAGGGCCGCGGCGACGCGGCGCTCGGCCATCCCGCCGACGCGGTCGCGTGGCTCGCGAATACGCTCGCCGCCTACGACGTGCCGCTGCTCGCCGGCGAGATCGTGCTGTCCGGCTCGCTCGCGAAGCTGATTCCGGTCACGGCCGGCGATGCGCTGTCGATGCAGATCGCCGGCATCGGCGGCTGCGAGGTTCGTTTTACCTGAAGAAAAAGGAATCCTGATGAAGAAGATCCCCTGCGCATTGATCGGGCCGGGCAATATCGGCACCGACCTGCTGTACAAGCTGCGCCGCTCGCCGGTGCTCGAACCGGTGTGGATGGTCGGCGTCGATCCGGCATCCGACGGTCTCGCGCGTGCACGCGCGTTCGGCCTGAAGACCACCGACCAGGGCGTCGACGGCCTGCTGCCGCACGTCGCGGCCGACGGCATCCGCATCGCGTTCGACGCGACCTCGGCCTACGTGCACCGCGAGAACGCCGACAAGCTCACCGCGCTCGGCGTGAAGATGATCGACCTGACGCCGGCCGCGATCGGACCGTACTGCGTGCCGCCGGTCAACCTCGACGCGCATCTCGGCAGCGCGCAGAGCAACGTGAACATGGTGACCTGCGGCGGCCAGGCGACGATCCCGATGGTCTACGCGGTGTCGCGCGTGCAGCCGGTCGCGTACGGCGAGATCGTCGCGACGGTGTCGTCGAAATCGGTCGGCCCCGGCACGCGCAAGAACATCGACGAATTCACGCGCACGACGGCCGGCGCGATCGAGCAGGTCGGCGGCGCGCGCAAGGGCAAGGCGATCATCGTGATCAACCCGGCCGAGCCGCCGCTGATCATGCGCGACACGATCCACTGCCTGACCGACGGGCCGCCCGACGTCGATGCGATCACCGCCTCCGTGCATGCGATGGTCAAGGAGGTGCAGCGCTATGTGCCCGGCTATACGCTGAAGAACGGCCCGGTGTTCGACGGCAATCGCGTGTCCGTGTTCATGGAGGTCGAGGGCCTCGGCGACTACCTGCCGAAGTACGCGGGCAACCTCGACATCATGACCGCCGCCGCGGCCGCCACGGCCGAGCGTTTCGCCGAACAGATGCTGGCCGCGACGGCCGCCACCGCTTGAGTCGAGGAGTCACACGATGTCACTTGCAGGCAAGAAAATCACCGTCCACGACATGTCGCTGCGCGACGGGATGCACCCGAAGCGCCACCAGATCACGCTCGACCAGATGCGCGACATCGCGGCCGGGCTCGACGCGGCCGGCGTGCCGCTGATCGAGGTCACGCACGGCGACGGGCTCGGCGGCGCGTCGGTCAACTACGGCTTTCCCGCGCACACCGACGAGGCCTACCTGAGCGCCGTGATGCCGGAGCTGAAGCAGGCGAAGGTGTCGGCGCTGCTGCTGCCCGGCATCGGCACCGTCGAGCACCTGCGCATGGCGCACGAACTCGGCGTCGGCACGATCCGCGTCGCGACGCACTGCACCGAGGCCGACGTGTCGGAACAGCATATCGGCCTTGCACGCAAGCTCGGCCTCGATACGGTCGGCTTCCTGATGATGGCGCACATGTCGTCGCCGGCGCAGCTCGTCGTGCAGGCGAAGCTGATGGAATCGTACGGCGCGAACTGCATCTACATCACCGATTCGGCCGGCCACATGCTGCCCGACGACGTGACCGCGCGGATCGGCCAGGTGCGCGCGGCGCTGAAGCCGGAGACCGAACTCGGCTTCCACGGCCATCACAATCTCGCGATGGGCGTCGCGAACTCGGTCGCGGCGGTCGCCGCCGGCGCGAACCGGATCGACGCGGCCGCCGCCGGCCTCGGCGCCGGTGCGGGCAACACGCCGATGGAAGTGTTCGTCGCCGTATGCGACCGGATGGGGATCGAGACCGGCGTCGACGTGTTCGCGATCTCGGACGTCGCCGAAGATCTCGTCGTGCCGATCATGGACGCGCCGATCCGCATCGACCGCGATGCGCTGACGCTCGGCTATGCGGGCGTCTACTCGTCGTTCCTGCTGTTTGCGAAACGCGCGGAAGCCAAGTACGGGATTCCGGCGCGCGACATTCTCGTCGAGCTGGGCCGTCAGCGACTGGTCGGCGGGCAGGAGGACATGATCGAGGACGCGGCGCTGACGATGTCGCGGGCGCGGGCGGGCGCGGCCTGACGCGATATCGCCGCGACGGTCCGGAAGCAACGGGGAAACGGGGCGCAAGCCTCGTTTTTCGTTTCGGGCAGCGCGCATGCGGGTCGCGCCGGGCCGGGCGAACCTGCGGGCATGCCGTTTGCACGCCTGCTGCCCTCGCCTGCTGACACCACGCTGGCAGCAGGCCGCGTCTACGCTCGAACGATCGCCCGTCGAGGAATGCCGCTCATGACGCATGCCGGAGAATCCGCCGCCCCCGTGCACTGCACCGCCAGACGGCGCGGCGTGACGCTGCTCACGCTGTGCCTTGCCGTGCTCGTCGCGCAGGTCGATACCGCCGTCGTCAATCTCGCGACGCGCGCGATCGGCGCGTATTTTCATGCGGGCGTCGGCGCGCTGCAGTGGGTCGTCGACAGCTACAACCTCGCCTACGCGGTGTTGCTGCTGAGCGGCGGGCTGCTCGCCGACCTTTACGGCCGCCGTCGCGTGTTCCTGGCCGGCACCGCCGTGTTTACCGTCGCCTCGCTGCTGTGCGCGCTCGCGCCGTCGGTGCCAGTGCTGATCGGCGCACGCGCGCTGGCCGGCGTCGGCGCGGCGCTGCTGCTGCCGGCGTCGCTGGCGATCGTGCGCGTCGTGTGGCGCGATCCGGTCGAGCGCGGCCGCGCGCTCGGCATCTGGGCCGCGTGCAACGGCGTCGCGATGGCGATCGGGCCGACCGTCGGCGGCGTGCTGATCCGGCACTTCGGCTGGCGCAGCATTTTCTTCGTGGTCGTGCCGCTGAGCGTCGCGGCGATGCTGCTCGCGATCCCGGCCGTGCCGGAATCGTCCGATCCGCGCGGCCGTCATTTCGATGCCGGCGCGCAGGTCGCCGGCGCGCTTGCGCTCGGCACGCTCGCGTATGCGGCGATCGTGTTCCGCGATTCGACGGTCGCCAGCGCGATCGCGGGCTGTGTCGCCGTGGCGTCGTTCGCCGCCTTCATCGCGATCGAACGGCGCCACGGCGATGCCGCGCTCGTGCCGCTCGACCTGTTCGGCATCCGCGCGTTTCGCGGCGCGATCGCCGCGACCGCCGGCATGACCTTCGGCATGTACGGCGTGCTGTTCCTGCTGCCGCTGACGTGGCAGAGCATCGGCCGGCTCGACGCGACCGGCGCGGGCCTCGCGCTGCTGCCGATGGCGCTCGTGTTCGTCGTCGTGTCGCCGTGCTCGGGGCCGCTGTCCGAGCGCGTCGGCACGCGGACGACGACGGCCGGCGGCGTCGCGGTGATCGCGAGCGGGCTCGCGGCGATCGGCGCGTCGGCGGCCTCGCCCGGTTTGCTCGGCGCCGGGATCGGGCTCGCGCTGACCGGACTCGGGATGGGAATCGCGACGGGGCCGCTGATGACCGTCGCCGTCGGCGCGGTCGACAGTGCGCGCTCCGGCACCGCGAGCGCGCTCGTCAACGTCGCGCGGATGACCGGCGCGACGCTCGGGATCGCGGTGCTCGGCACGCTGTTCGCAGCCGCGCACGGCGGCGTCGGGGGCCTGCGCGCGGCGATGTTCGCCGGTGCGGCGGTTCAGCTGACCGGCGCGGCCGTGTCCGCCGTGACGGTGCGGCGCGTGCGCGCGTCCGCGTCGTAGTCGAAAGCGCGCCAGCCGCCATCATCCGGGCAGCGCTCAATGATGTTTCTTCGCATGCCGGCGTCGGCGATGCGCATCCCGCGCCTGCAGCAGCGCCGGCATCAGTTCCTCGATGTACTGGCGCGCCTGCCCGCGCGTAACGATCTCGCTGAAGCGCCGATGGGCCGTGTCGTGCCCCACCAGCGCCGCATGCGCTTTCTTCAGAATGTGCAGGAACGCGACCAGGCTCGTGCCGTCGCGCACGGGCAGCGCATCGCGCGGGTCCGGGTGCGTATTCATGTTCCGATCCTTTGCGGGCAGTCGGTGCGGCAGGTGGCGGTGACGAGCGGCAACAGGTCGCGCGCGGCGCGGTCGCGATCGGTCAGCGGCGCCAGGCCGAACAGCCGCTCCAGCGTCGCGGGCACCGACGCGTGATCGTAAGGCGTGTGATCGACCTGCCCGGCCGCGACCCACGGCGAAATCACGAGTGCCGGCACGCGCACGCCATACACGTCGAACCCGAAGCCGCTTGCGTTCAGCGTCGCGGGCGCGCCGTCGTTCGGCGGCGCCGCCGCACCGGGCCGGACCGAATCGTAGAAGCCGCCGTGCTCGTCGTAGACGATCACGAACAGGCTGCTGTCCCACACCGGCGAATTGCGGATCGCGTTGTACACCGTAGCGGCGAGTCGGTCGCCGCCGGCGAGGCCGTCCATCGGATGATGCGAGCTGCCGTTTTGATAGGTGCCGTGCACGATGTCGCCGTAGCCGGGCTCGATGAACGTGTAGCGCGCCGTGTAGCCGGCGGCGAGATCGGCCTCGAAATGCGCGAGATCGTCGATGTCGAAGAAGCTGACACCCTTCAACGACGCCACTTGCGGCACGTGGCCGAGCGGATCGCCCGACTGGTCCTGGTAGATGCGCCAGTTGTCGTCGCCGAGCGCGGCGAAGATCGACCCGTTCGGATAGTGAAAGCCATCGAACGATTCCCAGCCGCCCATTTCCTCCCGGGTCGGCGAATGGTCGAGTCCCGCCGACGATGCGCCGTGCAGGAAGAACCGGTTCGGCCAGGTCGGCCCCGGCATCGACGCATGCCAGCCGTCGCACACCACGAACGCGCTCGCGAGCGCATACAGCGACGGCGCCTGCGTACGGAGATCCGCGCCCTGCATGATCTTGCCGGCGTCGGCCGCCTGCGGCGGCGTGCCTTCCGAATGCGACGTCGCGTAGTTCGACACGAACCCGGAATTGTCGACGGGCGGATAAGGCTGCCCTTTCACGAACGGCACGCCGGCACCGCAAAGCTGCTCGAGCACGTCGGTGAATTCGTGGCACGGATCGGTCGGCATCCGGTCGGGCGCGCCGCCGCCGAACGGATAAGTCACGCCGTCGTGGACGTTGCCGTTTGCGGCCGACGCGGCCACGATGCCGGGCAGGCCCGACAGCGCGAACAGATGATCGAACGAGCGGTTCTCGAGCATCAGCACGAACACGTGCCGAATGCGGTCCTGGACGGACGGGACTGCTGGGGCTGCGTCTGCACTCAT
The DNA here is from genome assembly GCF_902499075.1 of Burkholderia pseudomultivorans. Taxonomy (GTDB): domain Bacteria; phylum Pseudomonadota; class Gammaproteobacteria; order Burkholderiales; family Burkholderiaceae; genus Burkholderia; species Burkholderia pseudomultivorans. The sequence goes on from NZ_CABVPP010000006.1 coordinate 97,643, forward strand.
GGCGCCTCCTGGCGTCGCGCGACGAAGTGTGCCGCGGCCGGCCGGCGCGCTGAAAGCGATGTAAGCTGCGCGGACCGCGGATCGTCGACGAGTGTACTGGGGCGTGCAGGCCTGCGTAAAGTCACCTGTCGCTGTATCCCGCGCAATGGAGGCCGGATCGCACAGGTCGGGAGCAAACGCAGGCATGCCGACATCGCCGTTTCGAACTCGATAAATCAGAAAACACACTTGGCCAACATGAACGACAATTTTCGCAACCTCATCCCGGACGCGCTCAAGAACGTCAAGCTGTCGCGCAACAGCCTCCCGCCGACACGCGACACGAAGCAACTTCCGTACGGAAGCCTCGACGCCGGCCAATTCGAACTTTTCTGCTGCGAATTATTGAACAGGAACATCGAACGGGATGGGATGAAATCCAGGATCATCCGGATCGAACCGCTTGCCGGCGATGGAAAAAAACAATACGGCGCCGACATTTTTGTCGAAACGGCAAATCAGGAAGATTCGTGGGTCGAGCTATTCGAGGTCAAACGTGTTGAAAAATTCGACCGCTCCGTATTCAGGACGGCGGCCGACAGATTTGCGAAAAACCGCGAAAAATGGGGTTACGACATCAGGAAATTTGTCGTGATTTCGTCGGAGCGGCTCGACGCCGATCTGATCATCGACATGAAGTCTCACCCGGATCGGCATTCCGTTCCCGGCGTCGCGATCGATATCTGGTCGGCCACGAAGCTCGATCAAATGCTGAGCGGATGCGAGTCGCTGGTTTTCAAATATTTTCATCCGGTCTGGACCGAAATCCTGTTTGGCGAGAAAGCGCGCGAGCACTACGAGAAATACGGCATCTACGAATTCAACGAATCCTCGAGCTGGATGAACTATGACGGCCCGAGCGAGGTCGAGATCGGCGATACCGTGACGATCCGGAACGATCACGTGAAAATTTACGGATTCCTGCCCACGCTTAGGAGCGGCAGCGCCAGTTGTCTCGTGGAATTGCGGAACGGCCGCTTCAGTCATGTTCTGATGACCCTGAATCATCGTGACCTGGTCGAACGGTATTTCGTGAACCCCGGCGCACCGCTCGACAACGACCTGCGGGATTTTCTCCTGCCGTACTACGGCGAGCCGTCGATGTGGTTCTGCGACATCGGGAACTGCCGCCTCAAGATCAGCGAAGCGGAGGCGCGCAATCTATGCAACGCATTCGACCGATATGCCGCGCGCTACATGAAGCGCCTCCAGGCGCACGAGGCGATCTGGCGAAGCGAGGCATTCTCCATCTACGAAGGAATCGGCTCCGCGGTCCCGCTGATGACGGTCAATCGCGGATTGTGGCGCGTTCTTCTGGCATTCGCCAACGCGCACGATGTATTTAAAACAGATACCGAATGGAGCATGTTCGAATCCAGCGGCACCGCTTATCTGAAAGTGATGACCCGGCAACAAAGCGAACGGTTCGATCCCGGATTTCACGTATTCATTCGCCCCACGAAAGCCGACCCTCTTTGCCAATCGTTTGAATATCCGGATACCGACGTCCTGCTCGCCTGGTGTCCACCACAGGATTTCGGGCTCAATCAATTCGAAGAGAAAGTCGGCCCGCGCTATTACTGGGACGTTGCGACAACGTACGAATGGATGGTCGACGAACTCATCCCTGCCGCGTTGAAGTGGGATCAATCGAAACAGCATCAGCCGGTACGCTGGAAAATTTTCAAACGCGGAAAATCCAAAGCGCGGAATCACCCCGAAAGCTTCGATATCAACAACTACATCCGATCCTGTCGACACGGAAAAATCGAAAACACCGGAGATATCGACACCGCGGAAAAACTGCTCACCGTCACGCGCCGCCTGCAATCGTTCTTCAGTTCGAGAAGAAGTACTGTCTACGTTTCCAGAGAAAACTACAAGCTTGCCTTTTCAGCACTGGGAACGGTCATCGAATATTCGTCATGCGATAACTTCGGCTACCTTCACGGCAATCTCGACTATCTGAAGAACGCTCGCGACATGCCGTCCCTGACACGTGCCGTGATCGAACATGCAGCAGCATGGAACGACTATTGCGCGAACAATTTCAAGATGGACCACCTGTTCCGTTGCTTCGACGCGGTACTCGATTCGGGGACGTGCCGCCTCAACGCCGTCGAGATCCGGGATGTTGCGAAGCAGTTAGACCCGCTCGTTCAGCTGATGCGGCAGGTCCAACTGCTCGATCGCCAGCAGAAACGCCTCGCGGCCCCGCATTGAGCGGCGCCGGCCGCGCCATCGCGCGACCGGCGGCCCGCCTTACCGCTCGAACACGTGATGCAGCGGCGGCGCTTCCGCACCGTCCCGGATCCGCATCTCGAAGGTCTTGCGCGCGATGCTCGACGGCCGCACGTCGGCGACGTCCAGATAGAACTGCCCGTACCAGTCGCGCATCTGGTACAGCGGCCCGTCGCCTTCGCACAGCAGCGGATTGTCGATCCGCGTCTTGCTGTGCCAGATATCGACGTCCTCGTAGAACGCGCGCTGCGCTTCCTTCACATACGCGTTCGCAATCTCCAGGTTCTGCTCGTCGGACAGCCCCGGCACCTTCTTCACGATCACGCCGTAACGCAGCTCGAAGCTGTTCATGTCGATCGGCACATGGCAGTTCAGCAGCACCGAATGAATCGGCTGGCCGCCGCTCTGCCCGGTCATCTGCGTGATGTGCACGGCCGGCCCGAAATAGGTCGACAGCGCGGTCAGGCTGTCGCCGCCGAGCTTCTCGCTGCGGCCGACCATCAGCTGCGTCGCCTTGTGATCCTCGAACAGGTTCGCGAAATAGTCGATCGGCGCACGGTGCACGGTCGCGAAGTGCGCGACGTCGGAGATGTTGTCGACCAGCTCGCGGCAATTGGCCTGGATCACCATCTTGTCTACGACCCAGTCCGACCATTCGTCGGAAAAACACACGTCGAGGCGCGGAATCGCGACCTCCGGCGGCGGCGCATGGCCTTCCGGATCGTTCCATACGAACAGCAGCTGGTTTTCCTCGCAGGTCGGCCATGCGCCGATGCGCGCTTTCGGCGGAATCCGCTTGCAGTACGGAATCGACGCGCACTGCCCGTCGCCGTTCCAGGCCCAGCCGTGGAACGGGCACACGAGATGGTCGCCTTCGACCTTGCCGAGGCTCAGGTCTGCGCCCATGTGCGGACAGTACGCATCGACGACATGGATTGTTCCGGACGAATCGGCGAATACGGCGAGCTTGCGGCCGAACGCGTTCAGCGTGTGCGGCTTGCCGTCCTTGTAGTCGCGGGCGAGCCCGAGGCAGTGCCAGCCGCGCGCATAGCGCTGCGCGAGCGGCTGGGCTTCGATCTTGTAAGGGCGTGCGGACATGTGGGTTGACTCCTCATTTTCAGCGCGCGCGGCGGCCCGCCGCGCGCTCGGGTGATCGGAACGCGTGGGTCAGCGCACCGGATTGCCGGGTTCGAGCGCGCGCGCCGGCTTCAGCGACGGCGCGGCCGTCTGCGCAGTCTGCTGCGGCTGCGGCTGCGGCGCGCGCCGTTCGGCACGCTCGACGCCGAGCCACGCGGCCAGAGCGGGCAGCAGGAACGCCGCGCCGAACAGGTTCACGAGGAACATGAACGCGAGCAGCACGCCCATGTCGACCTGGAACTTCAGCGCGGAAAACGCCCAGGTGCCGACGCCGATGAACATCGTGACGGCCGTGAACAGCGCCGCGGTGCCGCGCTGGCGCATCGCGTCGGCGAATGCGTCCGGCAGCGTCGCGCCGTGACGGATGTCGTGCTGCAGCCGCTCGTACAGGTAGATCCCGTAGTCGACGCCGACCCCGACGCCGAGCGTGATCACCGGCAGCGTCGCGACCTTCAGCCCGATGCCGAGCCGCGCCATCACCGCGTTGCAGAGGATCGACACGAGCGTCAGCGGCACGATGATGCACAGCACCGCGCGCCACGAGCGGAACGTGACGGCGCACAGCAGCGCGATCGCACCGAAGATCGACAGCAGCATCGCGACTTCCGCGTCGCCGACCGCCTCGTTGGTCGCGGCCATCACGCCGACATTGCCGCCCGCGAGCCGGAACGCGACGTTCGGCGTCGGGTTCTCGGCCGAGAAGCGCTTGATCTCGTCGACGATGTGCGCGATGGTCGTGCCTTCATGGTTCTGCGTGTAGATCAGCACCTGGATCGCCTTGCAGTTCGCGGTGTTCATCCCGTTGTCCGGGTCGAACGCGTTGGCGCCCTGCGTAAGCCCGTCGCTCGAACGCGGCAGCGCGGCCCAGCGCGGATTGCCCTCGTTGAACGCGGCGATGAACACCTTGCCCTGCGACGACACGCTCGTCACCGACTGCACGCCCGACACGCCGCGCATGAACATCTCGAACTTCTCGATCGCGCCCATCACCGGGTAATGCAGGCACGCATCGTCGAAGCCGGTCGTCTCGACGATCACCGACAGCACGTCCACGCCGATGTTGTACTGGTGCGTGATCGCCGCGTTGTCGATGTTGTAGCGCGAGTTCGCGCGCAGCTCGGGCGCGCCGGCGCCGATGTCGCCGATCTCGAGCTTGCGCGATTCGAGCGTGCCGTACGCAAGCAGCACGAGTGCGATCGCGAACACGCCGAGCGCCGGCGCCGGCCGCGCGAACGTCGCGAAACCCGACCACAGCCGGCTGCCGCCCGCGGCCGCCGTGCGCTGCGCGCGGGCCAGCGTGCCGCGTTCGAGGCGCGTGTACGACAGCAGGATCGGCAGGAACACCTTGTTCGTGACGATCATCAGCAGCACGCCGAGGCACGCGGTGATGCCGAGTTCGCGCACGATGTCGATCCTGATCCGCATGATCACCATGAAGCCGAGCGCGTTGGTCAGCAGCGCGACGGTGCCCGGCACGAACAGCTTGCGGAACGCGTCGCGTGCGGCGTCGATCGACGACGCGCCGCGCACCAGCGCCTGCTTCCACGCATTGGTCATCTGCACCGCGTGAGATACGCCGATCGAGAAGATCAGGAACGGCACGAGGATCGACATCGGATCGATGCCGAGCCCGAGCAGCGGCAGCGCGCCGAGCAGCCACACGACCGGCAGCAGCGCGACCAGCAGCGCGAGCGCGGTGGTCTTCAGCGAACGCGTATAGATGAACAGCAGCGCGGCCGTGACGAGGAACGCGAGTGCGAAGAACGCCATCACGCCGGCGATGCCCGACTCGACGTCGCCGACCAGCTTCGCGAAGCCGATGATGTTCACGTCGATGCCCTGCTTCGCGTACCGCGCGCGAATCTCCTCGAGCTGGCGTGCAACTGCGCCGTAGTCGAGCCGCTTGCCGGTCGCGGGATCGGTCTCGCGCAGCTCCGCGCGGATCAGCGCCGACTTCAGGTCGTTGCCGACCAGCCGCCCGATCTGCCCCGAACGCGCGACGTTGCGGCGCACCTTCGCGAGATCGTCGTGATTCGCGCTCGAGAACTGGCCCGGCACGACCACGTCGCCGCGGAAGCCGGCCTCGGTCACTTCGGTGTAGTGGACGTTCGGCGTGAACAGCGAGAACACGCGCGAGCGGTTTACGCCGGGGATGAAGAACACGTCGTCGGTCGCATGGCGCAGCGCGTCCATGAAGGCCTGGTTGTAGATGTCGCCGTCGCCTTTCCAGCGCAGGCTCACGAGGATCGTGTTCGCGCCGGGGAACGCGCCCGCGTAGCGCTCGAACACCTGCATGTACGGGTGCTGCATCGGGATCATCTTGTTGAAGCCCGGGTCGAGCTTCAGGCGCGTCGCGGACAGGCCGAGCGCGAGCGTGACGGCGATGCAGAACACCATCAGCAGCCGGCGCCGGCGGATGATCGTGTCGGCACAGCGCTCGACGAACGCGGCGAGGCGCGACGCGGGAACGGCTTCGGTGGGGCGTGACAGGTCGTTCATGGATTTCTCGGTCGATACGGACGGGCGAAGCGAAACGAACGGAAACGGCTGCGGGAGCGCGTCAGGACGGCGACATCGCACGCGGCGCGACGCCGGCCTCGCCGCCGAGCAGCAGCGCGCCGTGGCCCATGTCGAGCACGGCCGCGAGGCTTTGCACGCCGCCGAGCTTGCGCACGTCGAAGCTCAGGCCGCCGTCGCGCGACGCGACGATCGCGCCGCCCTGGCCGACCAGCACGAGTTCGCCGTCGCCGAGCTGGGTCGCGCCGAAATACGACACGGGCACGTGGCTGTCGACATGCGTCCAGGTCGTGCCGCGATCGGTGCTGCGCAGCACGTTGCCGCGCATCCCGTACGCGACCCAGTCGCCGTTCGCGAGCATCAGCGCGCCGAACAGCGAGCCTTGGTACGGCGACGGCAGCTTGTCCCAGCTGACGCCGTTGTCGGTCGAGCGCAGCAGCGTGCCGCTTTCGCCGACGATCAGCAGCGTGCCGTGGCCGTCGCCGACGATCGCGTTCAGGTGGCGGTCGCCGGCCGGCGTTCCGACCTTCTGCCACGTGAGGCCCGCGTCGTCCGAGCGCAGCAGCTGGCCGAAGCTGCCGGCCGCGAACAGCGGGCCGTCGGCCGTGCCCCAGATCGACAGCAGCGGATCGGAATGCTCGCGGTCGACATGCGCTTCCTTCCAGTGCAGGCCGGCGTCGTCGCTGCGCACGATCCGGCCGTCGTGGCCGACCGCGATCCCGAGCGTCGGCGTGACGAAGCGCACCTGCGTGAGCGTCGACGCCTGGTCGGGCGTGATCGAGGCCGGCCGCCAGTGACGGCCCGCGTCGTCGCTCAGCAGGATCACGCCGCGCTCGCCGACCGCGACGATGCGCGCGCCGGCCTTCGCGAGGCCGTTGATCTGCAGGCGGTCCGCATGGATCGCTGTGACCGGGAACGCCGGCAGCGGGCGGGGCGAAAACGCGAACAGCGCGGCGCCGAGCACGAGCGCCGACATCGCGAGTCCGGGCAAAGTTCGTTTCATCGCTTGTCTCCTGTCGGCCCGAGTTGGCGCTTTAGCGCCTACCCGGGTCCCATGCCAGTCTCCGGGCCGGCGGTCATCGCCGCGGCCTCGAATCGTTCTGCACCGCTACCGTTACTCGCCTACTTCAAACAACGCCGCAGCACCCATCCCGCCGCCGATGCACATCGTCACGACCGCATGCCGCACGCCGCGACGCGCGCCTTCGAGCAGCGCATGCATCGTCATCCGCGTGCCCGACATCCCGAACGGATGGCCGAGCGCTATCGCGCCGCCGTCGACGTTCAGCCGGTCGTCCGGAATGCCGAGCGTGTCGCGGCAGTACAGCGCCTGGCACGCGAACGCCTCGTTCAGCTCCCACAGCCCGACGTCGGCCACGGTCATGCCGAAACGTTCCAGCAGCTTCGGGATCGCGAACACCGGGCCGATGCCCATCTCGTCCGGCTCGCAGCCCGCGACCGCGAGGCCGCGAAACGCGCCCAGCGGCGTCAGCCCGCGACGCTTCGCCTCGGTGCGCGACATCACGACCACGGCCGCCGCGCCGTCCGACAGCTGCGACGCATTGCCGGCCGTCACGAACTCGCCCTGCTCGACGAACCTGCCGCCGCTCCACGACGGCTTCAGCCCCGCCAGCCGCTCGGCGGTCGTATCCGCGCGCACGCCTTCGTCGCGCGCCGCGCGCAGATCCTCATGACCGGTCGCATTGCCTTCCTTGTCGAACAGCGCACGCCGCACGTCGAGCGGCGCGATTTCCGCGTCGAAGCGGCCGGCCGCCTGTGCGTCGGCCGTGCGCCGGTGGCTCTGCAGCGCGAATGCGTCCTGCGCCGCGCGCGAGATCCCGTAACGGCGCGACACGATCTCGGCCGTTTCCATCATCGCGATGTACGCGGCCGGCTGATGGTCGAGCACCGCCTGCGAACGCGCGCGATACGCGTTCTTGTGCTTGTTCTGCGTCAGCGAGATCGACTCGACGCCGCCCGCGACGACGATCCGCGCGTCGCCCGCGCCGACGCTGCGCGCGGCGCTCGCGATCGACATCAGCCCCGACGAGCACATCCGGTCGATCGCCATGCCGGGCACCGATGCGGGCAAGCCGGCCGCCGCGGCCGACAGGCGGCCGATGTTGTAGCCCTGCGTGCCCTGCTGCGCGGCGCAGCCGATCAGCACGTCGTCGACCTCGGCCGGCGCGACGCCCGCGCGTTCGAGCGCGGCGCGCACCACGTGGCCGCCGAGCGCGGGCGCCTCGGTGTCGTTGAACATGCCGCGAAACGCCTTGCCGATCGGCGTGCGCGCGACGGAAACGATAACTGCGTCTTCCATATGTATGCAGACCCTAGAAGTAGTAACGGCTGATCGTGTCGGCGACGCAGCCGGGCTTGGCGTCGCCTTCGATCTCGACGCTCACGCGAATCCACGCCTGCACGCCGCCGTCCAGCGGCTCGACGCGCAGCAGCTCGCCGACGCCGCGCACGCGCGCGCCGACCTTTACCGGCGCCGGGAAGCGGATCCGGTCGCAGCCGTAGTTGACGCCGAGCCGCGCGCCGTCGATGCGCACGATCTGCGGCAGGAAATGGTTGACGAGCGCCAGCGTCAGGTAGCCGTGCGCGATGCACGCGCCGAACGGGCCGTCCTTCGCACGCACCGGATCGACGTGCACCCACTGGTGGTCGCCGGTCGCATCGGCGAAGCCGTCGATGCGGAGCTGGTCGATCGCGAGCCACGCGCTCGCGCCGAGCGTTTCGCCGACGGCCGCGGCGAGCTCGCCGGGATGCGCGAACACGCGCGGCGTCGCGCGCACGGGGTCGAGTGTCGTCTCCATCATGCGTGCTGGCTGCTGACCGACAGCACTTCGCCCGTCATGTACGACGCGTAATCGCTGGCAAGAAACATCATCACGTTCGCGACCTCCCAGACTTCGGCGGCGCGCCCGAAGGCTTCGCGCGACGCCAGTTGATTCAGCAAGTCGGCCGGCGCCGACTTCTTCAGAAAATCGTGCATCGCGATGCTCGGCGCGACCGCGTTGATGCGCACGCCATACGGCGACGCCTCGAGCGCCGCGCAGCGCGTGAGCGCCATCACGCCCGCCTTCGCGGCCGCGTAGTGCGCCTGTTCCGCCTGCGCGCGCCAGCCGAGCACCGATGCGTTGTTGACGATCGCGCCGCGGCCGCGAGCCTGCATGTGCGGCAGCATCGCGCGCGTCATCCGGAACGTCCCGGTGAGGCTAATGTCGATCACCCGCGACCATTCGGCATCGTCCATTTCGACGATGCGTTTCGATCCGCCGAGCCCGGCGTTGTTGATCAGCACGTCGACGCCGTCGAGCCGGTCCTGCGCGTCGGCGACGAGCGCCTGCACGTCGTCCTCGACCGCGACGTTGCAGAGCCGCCCGTAGATCCGCTGCAGGCCCGTTTCGGCGCGCAGCGTATCGACCGCCTGTTCGAGGCGCTTCTCGTGGATGTCGGAGATGAACAGCGCACGGCAGCCTTCCTCGACGCTGCGGCGCGCGGCCGCGAAGCCGATGCCGGCGCCGGCGGCAGCCGTGATCAGCACCGACTTGCCAGCGAGCAGTTGGTGGCCCGGCACATAGGCGGGCGCTTTCTGGATCTGGGGTTCGGTCATGCGTTGCCTCGCGGTTCCCTGGGCATGCCGAGCCCGCGCTCGGCCATGATGTTGAGCTGGATTTCGTTGGTGCCGGCGTAGATCGTGTCCGCACGGGAGAACAGGAACACGCGTTGCAGATAGACGAGCTTCTCGTCGTCCGGATCGATCGCGTTCGCGCGCGGCCCGAGCGCGTCCATCGCGAGCTGGCCGAGGTCGCGGTGCCAGTTCGACCAGTAATACTTGTAGATCAGCGCCTCGCGGCGCAGCGGCGCGCCGGCCGCGTCGTCGGCGCCGGACAGCATTCGCAGCGCGTTGTAGCGCATCACGCGCAGCCCGGCCCAGGCCCGGCCGATCCGCTGGCGCAGCACCGGGTCGCGGTCGGCGCCCGATGCGCGCGCGGCGTCGATCACCCATTCGAGTTCGCGGACGAACTGCATCTGCTGGCCGAGCGTCGACATGCCGCGCTCGAAACCGAGCAGCGTCATCGCGATCCGCCAGCCGTCGCCCGGCGCGCCGACGAGGTCGCGCGCGTCCGCGCGTGCGCCGTCGAAAAACACTTCGTTGAATTCGGCGCCGCCGTTGAGCTGCCGGATCGGCCGGATCTCGACGCCCGGCTGGTCGAGCGGCATCAGCAGGAACGACAGCCCCTTGTTGCCGGTCGACGCCGGGTCGGTACGCGCGAGCACGAAGATCCAGTCGGAGTCGTGCGCGAGCGACGTCCATACCTTCTGGCCGTACACGCGCCACGTGCCGTCCGCGCCTTGCTCGGCGCGCGTGCGCACATTGGCGAGATCGGAGCCGGCGCCCGGCTCCGAATAGCCCTGGCACCAGAACTGCGTGCCGGCGAGGATGCCGGGCAGGAAGCGCGCGCGCTGGTCGTCGGTGCCGCATGCGACGAGCGTCGGCCCGAGCAGCCCTTCGCCGATGTGCCCCATCCGTCCCGGCCCGCCGGCGCGCGCGTATTCCTCGTGGAAGATCACCTGCTCCGCGACCGTAAAGCCGCGCCCGCCCGCTTCGACCGGCCAGCCCAGGCCGGTCCAGCCGCCCTGCGCCATCTCCCGTTCCCACGCCTTGCGCAGCGCCGGCCATGCTTCCTCGTCGCCGGGGCCGCCGCGGTATTTCAGGCACGCGAATTCGCCGCTCAGGTGCGAGCGCACCCAGTCCGCGACTTCGTGCCGCAATTGCTGTTCGCGCGTTTCGCTGTTCATTGAAGTGCTCCTGCGCGTGCGGCGGACGGACGCGTTGCCGTCGCCGGAATCGCTGCCGCATCGCGCGCCGGTGCGCCGCCGTCGATCGCGTAATGCGCGATCCATTCGAGCAGTCGCGGCGTGCTGCCGAACTGCGCGCCCGACGCCTGCGCACGCTTGAAATAGAGATGCGGGTCGTATTCCCACGTGAAGCCGACGCCGCCGTGCAGCTGGATCGCCTCCTGCGCGCAGAACGCATACGCGTCGTTCGCGGCGGCCTTCGCGGCCGCGACGTCGGCGCGCAACGCCATGCCCAGCGCCGCGCCGCCGCGCTCCGCGTCCCACGCATGCGCGGCGCCGAGCACGGCCGAGCGCGCCGATTCGATCAGCACCATCATCTGCGCGCAGCGATGCTTGACGGCCTGGAACGATGCGATCGCGCGGCCGAACTGCACGCGCTGGCCCGTATAGTCGAGCGTCAGATCGAGGCATTGCTGCGCGCCGCCGAGCTGCTCGGCGGCCAGCGCGAGCGCCGCGAACCACGCGGCGCGCTCGAGCACGCGGGCCGCGTCGCCGCTCGCGAGCAGCGCGTCGCGGCCCACGCGGGTTTCGTCGAGCACGATGCGCGCGATCGGCCGCGTCGCGTCGAGCGTGTCGAGCGGCGTGGCGGTCAGCCCCGACGCCGTCGCGGCGTCGAGCGCGAACAGGCCGATCGACTGCCCAGCGTGCGCGATCCGCGCCGGCACCAGCAGCAGGTCGGCGCGTGCGCCGTCGATCACCTGTGCAATCGCGCCGGACAACGCATAGCCGCCGGCTGTTTCGTCGGCGACGATCGGCAGCGGCCATTCTGCGGGCGCGGCGTCGAACCGCGGGTCGAGCGGCAGCGCGAGCGTCGCGCTGCACGCGCCTGCGGCGATCTTCGCGAGCCAGCCGTGCGCCGCCGGTGTCGTGCAGCCCGCCAGCGCGGTCGCCGCGACGCATGCAGTCGAAAAATACGGCACGCATGCGATGCGCCGGCCGAGCTGTTCCATCAGCACGACCTGCTCGACCGCGCCGAGCCCCATTCCGCCTGCCGTCTCCGGCAGCGCGAGCGCGTTCCAGCCGAGTTCGCCGGACAGCGCGGCCCACAGCGCGTCGTCGCGGCCGGCCGACTGCCCGATCGCGCGGCGCACGTCGGCGGACGCGCTGCGTTCGGCGAGCACGTCGGCCGCCGCGTCGCGGATCATCGCCTGTTCGTCGGTAAGCGCGAGAGCCATCCGTCAGCTCCCGTATACACGCTGTGCGGGACGCGCGTCGGCCAGCAGGCGTGAAATCGCCGGGCCGATCTCGGCCGGCGCCCAGCGCGCGCCGCGATCGACGCTCGGGCCGGTGCGCCAGCCCTCCGCGACCGCGATCATCCCGCCCGCGACCTCGAACACCTGGCCCGTCACGTCCGCCGACAACGGGCTGCCGAGCCAGACGACCAGCGGCGCGACGTTGGCCGGATCGAAATAGTCGAAGCCGCCGTCCTCGGGCTTCTTCATCATCTCGGCAAACACGCCTTCGGTCATCGACGTGCGCGCGGCCGGCGCGAGCGCATTCACGCGCACGCCGTAGCGCTGCAGCTCGACCGCCTGCATCAGCGTCAGCGCCGCGATGCCGGCCTTCGCCGCGCCGTAGTTCGACTGGCCGATCGAGCCTTGCAGGCCCGCGCCGGAACTCGTGTTGACGATCCGCGCATCGACCGGCGCGCCGGCCTTCGCGGCGTCGCGCCACACGCGCGCCAGCACGTTCGACAGGCAGAAGTGACCGCGCAGATGCACGCGCATCACGTCGTCCCAGTCCGCTTCGGTCATGCTGGCGAACATCTTGTCGCGGCAGATGCCCGCGTTGTTGACGAGTACGTGCACGTCGCCGAACGCTTCGCGCGCGGTGTCGACGATCCGCTGCGCGGTGTCGATACGCGTAATGTCGTCGGCATTGGCGAGCGCGCGCCCGCCGCCGCTTCCACTTCTTTCGGCGATCTCGTCGCAGACGGCCTGTGCCGCGTCGTGCCGGATGTCGTTGACGACCACCGCCGCACCTTCGGCCGCGAACGCGAGCGCGTATTCGCGCCCGAGCCCGCCGCCCGCGCCGGTGATGATGACGGTGCGTCCATTGCAGATTCCCATGCTGATGCCTCGTGGATCGTGAAAGAGGTCGCGCTCACAGGCGCTCGATGATCGTGACGTTCGCGAGGCCGCCGCCTTCGCACATCGTCTGCAATCCGTAGCGGCCGCCGCTGCGCTCCAGTTCGTGCAGCAGCGTCGTCATCAGCCGCGCGCCGGTCGCGCCGAGCGGATGGCCGAGCGCGATAGCGCCGCCGTTCGGGTTGGTCTTTTCGTGCGGAAAGCGCGTGTCGGCGAGCCACGCGAGCGCGACCGACGCAAACGCCTCGTTGATCTCGGCGACGTCGATCCGCGACCAGTCGAGCCCGCTCTTCTTCAATGCGGCCGCGGTCGCCGGGATCGGCGCGGTCAGCATCCACAGCGGATCGTCGCCGAGCACGCTCAGGTGATGGATGCGCGCGCGCGGCGTCAGGCCGTAGCGCTTCAGCGCCGCCTCGGACACGATCAGCAGCGCCGCGGCCGCATCGCAGGTCTGGCTCGCGACGGCGGCCGTCAGCGAGCCCCCCGGCGCGAGCGGTTCGAGCGTCGCCATCTTGTCCAGCGACGTATCGGGGCGCGGCGTCTCGTCGTGCGCGACGCCTTCGAACGGCACGATCTCGCGCCGGAAATGCCCGGCTTCGGTCGCGGCGATCGCGCGGCGATGGCTTTCCAGCGCATAGCGCTCCATCGTCTCGCGCGACAGGTTCCAGTGATCGGCGATCCGCTGCGCGGCGACGAACTGCGACACCGGCGCATCGCCGAAGCGCGCACGCCAGCCGGTGCTGCCCGAGAACGGATCGTTGAAGCCGAGCGGCGCCGCGCAGGTCATCGCGGACGAGATCGGGATCTGCGTCATGGTCTGCACGCCGCCCGCGACGACCACGTCCTGCACGCCGCTCATCACCGCCTGCGCGGCAAAGTGCACGGCCTGCTGCGACGAGCCGCACTGGCGGTCGACCGTCACGCCCGGCACCTGCAGCGGCAGCCCGGCCGCGAGCCAGCAGGTGCGCGCGATATTGCCGGCGAGCGGGCCGATCGTGTCGACGCAGCCGAACACCACGTCGTCGTATTCGTCGGCCGGAATCGCATTGCGCCCGACCAGCGTCTTCAGCACGAAGCCGCCGAGGTCCGCCGCATGCACGTGGGCGAGCCCGCCCTTGCGGCGGCCGGTCGGCGTGCGCAGCGCGTCGACGATATAGGCTTGTTTCATCGCTTGGATTCCTCGAGGTCGAAGGTCTGCGCGGGGCCGATCGGCAACGCGTCGTCGAGGATCGCGCCGGCCACGCGGGCCTTGTGGAACGCGCTGTCGCCCCAGCTTGCGGCGAGCGCCCAGATGCGTTTCATGAAGATCTGCAGGTCGAGCTCCCACGTGTAGCCGATCGCGCCGTGCACCTGCATCGTGTGGCGCGCGGCAAGCTGCGCGGTCGCGGCGGCCGCGAGCTTCGCGTGCGACACGAACAGCGCGCGCTGCGGATGATCGTCGGCGATCGCCTGCGCGGCGCGCGCGACGACCGGTCGCGCGAACTCGTAGCGGATCGCGACGTCGGCGAGCAGGTGCTTCAGCGCCTGGTACGAGCCGATCGCCTTGCCGAACTGCTTGCGCTGCGCGCTGTAGTCGATCGCGACGTCGAGCACGCGCTGCGTGAGGCCGAGCAGCTGCGCGGCAACCGCGAACGCGCCGTGATCGAACGCGCGCGCCAGCAGCGGCGCGGCTTCCTCGACGCCCGCGATGCGCGTCGCCGACGACGCTTCCCAGTCCAGCGTGAACAGCCGCCGCGACGGGTCGACGCTGTCGACCGCGCGCCACGCGCACTGCGCGGGATCGACGCGATGCAATTCGCCGCGGTGCTCGCACAGCAGCGTGTGCGCGACATGCACGTCGGCCGCATACGGGTTCACCGGATGCACGAGCGCGACGCGCGCATTCCCTTGCGCGATGTCGCACAGCAGCGCATCGCGCCAGTCGCTCGCGGGCAGCCGCGCGAGCACGCCAGCCGCTACCAGCGCGGTGTCGAGCAGCGGCTCGGGGCTGCCGAAGTAGCCGTAGGTCTGCGCGAGCAGCGCCCACTCGACTTCGGTGAGGCCGAGTCCGCCGAACGCGTCGGGCACCGACACGGCGGTCAGCCCCTGCGATGCGAACAGCGACCACAACGCGTCCGAGCGGCCGGTCGGCGTGGCCCACAGCTCGCGGATCAGCTCCGGCGTCATCTCGGTCATCAGCAGGCGCTTCACGCTGTCCGCGAGCGCTTCCTGGTCTTCATCGAATACGAAATCCATACGATGTCCGTTCAGTGAGGGTGTCGCCGGCGCGCTCACGCGCGCGGCATGCCGAGCATCCGTTCGGCGACGATGTTGCGCTGGATCTCGTTGGTGCCCGCGTAGATCGGGCCGGCCTGCGCGAACAGGAAGCCGTCGAGCCAGTGGCCGAGCGTCGCGTGCTGCGCGGCGGTCTGCGGGACGACCTCGCCGTGCGCGCCGAGGATGTCGAGCGCGGTCTGGTGCATCCGCAGGTCCAGCTCGGACCAGAACACTTTGTTGGTGCTCGACTCCGCGCCGATGTGGCCGCCCTTCAGCAGCCGGCTCGCGGTCGCGTAGGTCGACAGCGCATACGCCTGCGCATCCATCCACGCCGACACCACGCGCTCGCGCAGCGTCGGGTCGCGATCCGCGCTGTCGCGATGCGCGAGATACAGGTCGCGCAGCGCCTGCGCGGTTCGCTGGAAGCGCGCGGGCGAACGCAGCATCAGCCCGCGCTCGAAGCCGGCCGTCGCCATCGCGACCTGCCAGCCCGCGCCTTCGGCCGCCAGCCGGTTCTCGACCGGCACGCGCACGTCGTCGAAAAAGATCTCCGCGAAGCCCGTCTGCCCGTTCAGCTGCCGGATCGGCCGCACCGTGATGCCGGGCGCCGACAGCGGCACCATCAGGAACGTAAGCCCGTGATGGCGCGACGATTCCGGATCGCTGCGGAACAGCCCGAACAACCAGTCGGCCCACACCGCGCGCGTCGACCAGATCTTCTGGCCGTTCAGCACGTATTCGTCGCCGATGCGGATCGCCGTCGAGCGGATCGCGGCCATGTCCGAGCCCGCGTTCGGCTCCGACCAGCCTTGCGCCCACACGTGTTCGCCGGCCGCCATCGCCGGCAGGAAACGCGCCTTCTGCTCGGCGGTGCCGAAGTCCATCAGCGTCGGGCCGAGCAGGAAGATGCCGTTCTGGTTCACGCGCATCGGCGCGTCCGCGCGCCAGTACTCCTCCTCGAAGATCAGCCACTCGATCAGGTCGCAGCCGCGCCCGCCCAGCTCGCGCGGCCAGGTGACCATGCTCCAGCGGCCCGAGTGCAGCGTGCGCTCCCAGTCGCGATGCGCGGCAAAGCCCGCCTCGGTATCGAAGCTCGGCAGCCGCTCGCGCGGCACGTGCGCGGCGAGCCAGTCGCGGATTTCCGCGCGGAACGCCTGCTGTTGCGGCGTATAGGTCAGGTTCATGCGCGTGCCTCCTGCGCGGTTGCCGGTGCGGCCGACGCATCGAAGCACGCGTCGCGCTTCTCGACGAACGCGGCGCGCGCTTCCGTCGAGTCGTTCGTCATGTACGCCTGTAGCGTGAAGCCCTGCTCCCAGCGATATTTGTCCTCGAGATCGCCGTCCTCGACGCCGTTCAGCGCCTCCTTTGCGAGCCGCACCATCGCGGGGCTCTTGGCCGCGATCCGGCGGGCGATCGCGAGTGCCGCGTCGCGCAGCGCGTCGCGCGCGACGACCTGCTCGAGCGCGCCGAGCCGGTATGCCTCGGCCGCGTCGATCATCTCGCCGGTGAAATACATCGTGCGCACCTTCTGCACGCCGAACAGCCGCTGCAGGTGCGCACCGCCGCCCATCGCGCCGCGGTCGATCTCGGGTACGCCGAAGCGCGCGCAGTCGGCCGCGACGACGATGTCAGCCGCGCCGCAGATGCCGATCCCGCCGCCGAGCACGAAGCCGTGCACGGCCGCGATCACCGGTTTCGGGTTGCGGTGCACCGCGCGGAACGTCTCGTAGTTGCCCGCGTTGACCGCCACGATCCGCTCCGGATGCGCGGCCAGTTCCTTGATGTCGACGCCCGCGCAGAAGCCGCGCCCTTCGCCGCGCACGACGATCGCGCGCACGTCGTCGTCGGCGCCGAGCGCATCGAGTGCGCGGGCGAGCGCATGCCAGCCCTGCGCGTCGAGCGCGTTGACGGGCGGATGCGCGATCACCAGTTCGGCGATGCCGTCGGCGCGGTCGATCCGGAACGGCGTCGTGCCGGCCGGTTGATTGGATGGTGTCATCTCCTCTGCCTCCCTGTGATGTCGTTCATGCAGGCTGCGCCGCAGCCGCGCCGCGCAGCGCGGCCAGTGCGTCGAGCCGCGCGCCGGCTTCCGCGACGATCCGCGCGATCAGCGCGTCGCACGATTCGATCGCGCCGATCATCGCGGCCGCCTGGCCGCTCGGCAGCACGCCCTCGTCCGGACGCCCGTCGACGATCGCGCGCTGGATCAGGAACGGCGCGTTCGCAGCCATCAGCGTCTGGCTGGCGGTGTAGTCGTGCGAGCGCAGCGCCTTGAGCGCGAGGCCGAGCATGTCGCCGGTGCGCAGCCCGCTGCGGCGCCGCCACGCCTCGGCCGTCTTCAGCGCGAACAGCGTGCGGCGCAGCGGGCCGAAGCGTTCGAGCTTCAGCAGGTACGGGTTGTCGATCATGCGTTGCGGCAGCCCGTCGAGCGCGTCCGACACGCGGATGCGCGCCGGATCGGCAACCGCGACGTAGCGCTCGAGCGTGTCGCGCGGCACCGGCGATTCGGCGCTCATCAGGAAGCGCGTGCCCATCGCGATGCCGGCCGCGCCGTACGCGAGCGCAGCCGCCAGCCCGCGCCCGTCGAAGAAGCCGCCCGCCGCGACAACCGGCACCTGCACCGCGTCGAGCACCTTCGGCAGCAGCAGCGTGGTCGGCACCGCGCCCGTGTGGCCGCCGCCTTCCGCGCCCTGCACGGTGACGATGTCCGCGCCGAGCTCGACCGCCTTCGCCGCATGCTTCGGTGCGCCGACCGTCGGCATGCAGACGATGCCGGCGTCCTTGAAGCGGCGGATCGTCTTCGCGTCGGGCCCGCGGCCGTAGCTGACCGCGCGCAGCCGGTGCTTGATCGCGAGATCGACGACCTGCTGCGCATTCTTCTGGAACATGTGGAAGTTGATGCCGAACGGCTGGTCGGTCAGCGACTTCACTTTCAGGATCTCGGCCTCGACCTGGTCGGGCTCGAGCGTCGCGCCGGCCAGAAAACCGAAGCCGCCTGCGTTGCCGGTCGCCGCGACCAGGCGCGCGTCGGCGACCCAGCCCATCGCGGTCTGCACGATCGGATAGCGGCAGCCGAGCAGGTCGCACAGCGGCGTATGAAGCGTCGTGCTCATGCGGCGGCTCCGTTGATGGCGGCCGGCGCCGCCGACGCGGTCGCCTCGCCGCGATCCGCGCCGTTCGGCTGCCGCTGCGAGCTGGCCATGCTGCGCGCGTCGTAGCCGCCGAGGCGATCGCCGCTGACCAGTTCGTTGTGCGCATGCGCGAAGTGGTGCCACGCGAACGCCGCGTCCATCGCCGCGCGCTTGCCCTGCAGCTCCTCGACGTGATTCAGCGCCTGCTTGGTCAGCGTCAGCCCGAGACGCGGCATCGTCGCGATCTTCGCGGCGATCGCATAGGTCGCGTCGCGCAGCCGCTCGCGCGGCACCACGCGGTTGACCATCCCCATCTGGTACGCACGCTCGGCCGGCATCCGCTCGCCGAGAAACAGGAATTCCTTCGCGATGCGCGGGTTCAGCTCGTACGCATGCGCGAAATACTCGACGCCCGGAATCCCCATCCGCACGACCGGATCCGCGAAGAACGCGTCCTCCGACGCGACGATCAGGTCGCACACCCACGCAAGCATCAAGCCGCCCGCGATGCACGCGCCCTGCACCATCGCGATCGTCGGCTTCGGCAGGTCGCGCCAGCGGCGGCACATGCCGAGGTAGACCTCCTGTTCGCGCGCATACAGGAACTCGCCGCCTTCCTTGTCGACGTGGTCGTACCACAGCGACGCGCGCTCGAACGACTCGTGGATGTCGCGGCCCGGCGTGCCGATGTCGTGCCCCGCCGAGAAATGCTTGCCCGCGCCCGCGAGCACGATTGCCTTCACCACGTCGTCGTGCGCCGCGCGCCGGAACGCCGCGTCGAGCGCATAGGTCATCTTCGAGTTCTGCGCGTTGTGGTATTCGGGGCGGTTCATCGTGATCGTCGCGATGCCGTCCTCGACCGCGTAGTCGACGACACCGTCGCCGAACGTCATCGGGGTCGCTTCCATGTCGGACCTCATCCCCGGCGCGGCGCCGGATTGTCGCGCACGATCGCCGCGCGCAGGTTGTGCGGATCGAGCGCACGCACGATGCGCAGGTCTGCCGCGCTCGGCGCGGGCGTCGTGCCGAGTTCCGGATGCGCAACCAGCGGGAAGCCGGTCGCGTCCTGCACCTCGGCGAAGCTGACGCCTGGGTGCAGCGAGCGCACGCGGATCGCGTGGTCGGGGCCGCCGAAATCCATCACGCACAGATCGGTGACGATGCTGCGCAGGTCGACGAAGGTCTTCATCCCCGGCACGCGTCGCGCCGGGTTGTAGCCGACCGTACACACCATGTCGACTTCGCCGGCGACAAACGTGCGCTTGCCGTGGCCGCTGACGAAGAACGAGTTCGCATGGTTCGTCGAGTTGCCGGGAAAGCCGCGCGCGCCGAGCAGCTGCGTCTTCGGACGCGCGTAGTCGTCGCCGAGCCACGAGATGTTCGCCTGGCCGAAGCGGTCGATCTGCGTCGGCATCACGAGCGCATGCCGGCGGCCGTGCCACAGGCAGTCGAACACGCGCTCGTAGGTCATCCAGCCGCTCGCCTTCACGCGATAGCCGTCGGGGCGCGGGCCGAGCGGCACCGGCTCCTCGACGAGATACGCTTCGCCGTCGGTCAGCATCAGCCCGTCGTTGTACGCGAGCCGCGCGAGGCCGGCCGCGAGCCGCGGGCCCGTGCCGATGCCGGTTGCCAGCACTTCGCCGTCGTCGCGCCAGAGTTGCGCGGCCGCGACGATCATCAGTTCCGCGAGGGAATGGTCGAGAGATTCGCTCACAGGCGCTCCTTTACAGAATCGGCAACGGCAGCGTCGTCACATGCGACAGCCCGCCGACGCCTTCGAGGTACTGACGTTCGTCGCGGCCGACCACGTCGCGCAGGTACGCCGCGGTTTTCTCGTCGTGTTCCGCGCTCGCGCAATACGCGCGCAGGTGCGGCAGGTCCCAGCCATAGGCCGGCGCGCACGAGGTCGGGTGTGCGCCGCCCGGTGCGTGCACGACGCCCGTGACGAGCGAGCGCTCGAACGGATTGCGTTTCGCGGCGTCGAGGTCTTCGCTCGCGAGCGACGCGTCGAGCGTTTCCGCCGATACGTAGCAGCGTTGCGCGGCGCGCGCCATCCACGCGTCGAAGAACGGATCGGGGCCGTCGATGCGCGTGTTGCCCTTCCAGTCGGCCGCGTTCACGTGCAGCAGCGCGACGTCGAGTTCGAGCGCCGGCATCGCGAGCAGCGTCTCGCCGTCGTCGTACGGCGATTTCACCGTGCGCAGCCCGGGCGCGTGATCGAGCAGCGCGGTGCCGAGCCCGGCGCGCGTCGGCAGGAACGGCAGGCGCGCGGCGGCCGCGCGCAGGCCGAGCTGCAGCATCCCTTCGTCGAGTTCGAGCACGTCGACGCGGCCCTGCTCGCGGGCACGGCGGAAATGCGGTTCGAGCGGAATCGCGTCGAGCGACACGAAGCCGAACACCACCTTGCGCACCTTGCCGGCCGCGCACAGCAGGCCGACGTCGGCACCGCCGTACGCGACGATCGTCAGGTCCTTCAGGTTCGAGCGCGCGATCTCGCGCACCAGCGCCATCGGCTTGCGCCGCGGCCCCCATCCGCCGATGCCGATCGTCATGCCGTCGGCGAGCTGCGCGATCACGTCGCGCGCGGACATCGTCTTGTCGAGAGGTTTCATCGTCATCGTGCTGGCTTACCGGTATCCGATGCTGAAATCGTGGCCCCACTGGCTCACCTTGGTGGCCTCGAACACCGCGTGCTTCGACCAGTCGACGGTCAGGCCGCCGCAGCCGTATTCGAGATCGAAGCCGCCGGGGGTCTTCATGTAGAACGAGATCATCTGGTCGTTGCAGTGCCGGCCGAGCGTCGCGGACAGCTTCACGTCGTGCGCGGCGACGCGATCGAGCGCGCGCCCCACTTCGTCCATCGAGTCGACTTCGGCCATCACGTGCACGCAGCCGGACGGCACCGCCATCTCGAACAGCGCGAGGCTGTGATGGCGCGCGTTGCGGCAGTGCATGAAATGGATGCGCTTCTCCGGTTCGGCCGGATCGGGCGTGAACTTCACGCGGTAGATGTCGGACAGCTCGAAGCCGAGCACGCCGCGCACGAACGCGTCGGTCGCGTCGAACTGCGGCGCGGGCAGCACCGCGTGGCCGAGCCCCATGCCGCCCGTGACGAAACGCGGCACGCCCAGCGGCGACGCGAAGCGGCGGAAGTCGCAGCGCGCGCCCCAGTAAAGCTCGTGGCGGTTGCCGGACGGGTCGGTGCACCACGCCATCGCCTGCACGCGGCGCAGCGCGGCCTCGTCGCGGCTGGCGCGCACGGCCTCGACGCCGGCCTGTTGCAGCGCAGCCAGCGCGGCGTCGAACGCGGCGCCATCGGGCAGTTCCCAGCCCGACGCGAAATAGCGGTCGGTCGTGCCGGGGACGATCAGGTAGCGAAAATCGCGCTCGTCCATCTTCAGGTACAGCGCGCCGTCGGGCGCGTCGAGCGCCTGCATGCCCAGCACGTCTTCCGCGTAGCGGCGCCACGCATCGACGCGGGTCGCCTCGACGACCACGTAGCCGAGTGCACGGACATCGATCATGTCGGCCTCCTCCTGGTTCAGAATCCGTTGTTCGTGAAGGGATTCTGGCCGCTCGGGGATGGCGTCACATCGTCTGTTGGGACGAGAGGCGGCGCGGAACCGGGAAAGCGCGACGACGCGCGAAAGCCCGGCGGGACGGGTTTCGCGGATAGAAACGAACGGGGAACGGGGGTAGCTTGCCGCCGCCGGGTTGCGGCGCGGCAAACGGCATCAGTCGAACGGGTTCAGGAGTTTCACACCGGTTCGCGCGAAATCGCCGACGTTGCGGGTAACGACCGTCAGGTCGTGGATCAGCGCGGTGGCGGCGATCAGTTTGTCGAGTGCGTGATCGGGCTGCGGCACGCGCAGGCGGCCCCAGAGCTGCGCGATTTCGGCGTCGACGGTCAATACATGGCGCGCGTGGTCCTGCACGATCGTCGCGAGCCACGCGTCGAGCCGCGCCGCCTGTTTCGCGTCGCCGCGAGAGCGCACGAGATCGACGCCGCGCTGCAGCTCGGAAATCGTCACGATCGACAGGTACAGCGGGTCGTGGTTGTCGCGCGCGTGCCGGAAGAACGACAGCACGCCGGCATTGGCGCGCGATTTCTTGCGTGTTTCGCTGATGACGTTCGTGTCAATCAAATACATGAGAACCCTCGCCGGAATCGTCCCGGCGCTCGAAATCGGCGTCTTCGCCCACGTTCGGCATGCTTGCCAGCACCTCGGCCAGGCTTCTGCGTTTCGGGCGGTGCAGCGCGTCGGCCAGGATGGCCCGATGCTCCGCTTCCGCACTGCGGCCGTGCGCCGCGGCCTGCTCACGCAGACTCTGGATGACGGTCTTGTCTACATTTCGCACCAGAAGATCAGGCATGTTTCACCTCCACTCGAATTGATAGCGATGATATCAATCGGTGTAAGAAATGCAAGCATTGCTATCACCCGATGGCCGTCCGGCTTTGCTACCGAACGCAGACCAACGCCGGCGTTCAGTGCGCCGGACAGGTTGGACTGCTGTCTGCTGCAATGTAGACGCCCGGCACCGGCAGCGTAAGCTGGCCGTCCGGCCAGCGCGGCGCCCCTCAGAACCGATACGAAATCCCGATCTGCAAAACCGGATACCACCGATAGCGCGACATCACCTTGTTCAGTTCATCGAGACCGCTCGCAATCAGGATCTGGCTCTTGACCGGGCCGGCCGCGGCCGCCAGTTCCGGCGACAGCGTATACGAGCATCTCGGCATCCCGTATGCGACGCCGAGGTCGGCGACGAACCCGAGCCCTTTCGACGCAGGCCGATGCCCGTAGCCGATCCCGACATACGGCATCACGGTCGGATAGCGCGCCTGCGCGGTCGCGTACATCCCCGGCAGCGCCGGATAACGCTTGCCGCCGAATGTATAGGTGCCGTTGGTCGGCACCGACACGCCGGTGACCTCGTCGTCGTTGAAGCGCAGCCCGACGGTGGCGCGAAAGCCGCTGCCGCGCCACGGGAAGATGTCCGCATACAGGCCGCCCTGTCGCAGTTTCACGTCGTCCTGATAGAGATTGCCGGCCACCGAGAAGTCGTGCGACAGGTTGATCGCATTGAAGTCCGCGTGCGCGCCCAGCATCGAATTGAAGCTGACCGCTGCACCGATGCCGGCGCCCTGCGTGCCGCCTTGCAGGAAAATCTCCTGCGCATGCGCGCTGACCACGAACATCGCCCCCAGCACTACCCATTGGTTCATTGTGATTTTCACGGGCGTCTCCCCCGATAGGCGCCGGGCGCGCATGACCGCCGCACGCGATCGCTGTCGCGATGCATCGCGCGTCCCCGACACGGCACTTCGCAAGCAAGCTTGCTTTTCGACGGATCGATCGCGTGTTGCCCGGTCGCGTTGCCGATACGGCACGCTCCGCACGTGCCTCGCGACAGGCGGCCGACCGCGGTGAATCCGGTCCCCGTTTGTTTCGTTTTCCGCTGCGTCGACGGCCGCCCATGCATCGCCGCGCAGGCCCGGCACGGTTTGCATGGACGCATCGACTTCATCGCAAGCGATGTGCCATATCGCGCAAGGTGAATCGGGGCAAGCGTTGCCGCGATCCGGCGCACGCGATGCGGGCCGGAATCGGCGGAAATGTTTCAGGAACGTATCGATATTCGATGCGCGTCGACGGAAGCGCGGCGTCGAGCGGATCGGAGGCGCGCGACGCGATAGCCGCCGGACCAAGCCGGGCGGCATTCAAAGCGCGCAAACGCGTCTCGACGACGCATCGCGCGCTGACGTCCATCGTCGAAAATGTTGCAGCGACGTGACCTCGGGCGGGTCAAAGGAAGTGCGGATGCACGCTCGTCGCCGCGAAGGCAGGGAGACTACCGATGTGTGCGCATCCATCTGTCGCGCCTGAAGCCGGACGATGCGCGTCGAGCCGAGCGTCGCGGCTCAGCGTTTTCTGGAACGCTTCCGCGAAGTGTTCCAGAAAACGCAGCAGTCGCGTCGGGCCGAAGAAACGCAGGCTGTTCCATTCGGCTGGAGGTGCTGTTCCAGCGCAATGCCGCCGTTCTGCACGAGCGGCTCCCGCCGAACCTCACCCCCGCATCCCGACCACCACACCCGCCGCGATAATCACCAGCACGAGCAGCGAAAGCAGCGCATACGTCCGATCACGCTCGCGCACGAACCACCCGAGCAGCAATACGACGCGCGCAACCGGCAGCAGGATGAACAAGCCGACGCCGGCCTTCGCGAATGCCGCGCCGCTCCGCGCGAATTCGCTCGCGCCCGCCGCCGGCTGCCACGCGCCGAGCAGCATCCCGACGGCGATCAGCACGCACGCGCACACCGTGCCGCCGCGGAGCAGCGCGGCGACGGCCCGCTCGCGACGTTCGACGCCGTCGGCCGCGCGCGTCATGCTGCGCCTCCGGGCGCGTGCACGCCCAGCGCGGTCGCGAGCATGTCGATCGCGAGCAGCAGCAGCACGACGACGAAAAAGACCCGCAGCTTGTCGGCCGGTACGCGCATCAGCAGACGCGCGCCGACGATCGCACCGATCACCGAGCCGAGCGCGATCGGGCCGGCCACGCGCATGTCGATGTCGCCGCGCACGAAATAGGCGCCCGCGCTCGCCGCCGCCGTCACGCCGATCATGAAGTTCGACGTGGCCGACGACACCTTGATCGGCAGCCGCAGCGCCGTATCCATCGCCGGGATCTTCAGCACGCCCGAGCCGATGCCGAGCAGCGCGGAAATCAGGCCTGCGCCGTACATCAGCGCCATCCCGAACGGCACGCGCCCGACCTGGTAGCGAATCTCCCGGCCCGACGCCGGATCGGGAAAGCTCGCATGCAGTCGCAGCACGCTTGCCCAGCTCGCGGCATCGGGCGGGCCGTCGGCACTCGCGTCGCGACGCCGCGCCAGCATCTGTTTCGCGGACACCGCGAGCACGCCCGCAAACAACGCATACAGGAACGCCACCGGCACGCGGCCGATCAGCAGCACGCCGGTGAGCGCGCCGAGCGTCGTCGCCGTTTCGAGCACGATCGCAAGCCGGACGTTGATCAGTCGCCCCTTCAGGAACGACGCCGCGCTGCTGCACGAGCACGCGATCACCGACACGATGCTCGCGCCGATCGCCGTCTGGATGCCGACGCCGAACAGCAGCGTCAGCAACGGCACGACAAAAATCCCGCTCGCCATCCCGAGCACGCCGCCGAGCGCGCTGGCGCCGAATGCGGCGACGAACAGCCACAGCGCTTCCATGCCGCGCGCCCGCTACGAGCGCTCGCCGGCGCGCCGGCTCAGGCGCGTGACGAAGCGGATCAGGTCGCCGCGGTAATAGAGCTTCTCGAAGTCGATCGGCCGGTTCGCGTGCGTGTGCGACGTGCGTTCGATCAGGAACACCGGACTGCCGGGCGCGATCGCGAGCGCCTGCGCGACCTCCGGCGGCGCCGCGACGGCCTCGAGGCGGTATTCGGCATCGACGAGCGGCACGTCGTAGCGCTGCTCGAGCAACGAGAAGATCGGTTCGGCCTCCAGATCGTGCGCGACGATCTGCTCGCCGAGTTCGCGCGGCAGATAGGTTTCGTCGAACGACACCGCGACGCCGTCTGCCAGGCGCACGCGCCGGATCCGCATCACGTCGGTGCCGGGCGGCAGCGCCAGTTGCCGGGCGACTGCGGCATCGGCCGCGACGATCCGCTGGTCGACGAGCCGCGCGGTCGGGGTCCGTCCGAGCGCGTGCATGTCCTCGACGAAGCCGGTCAGCTCCGTCAATTCCTGCGTGATCTTCGGTTCGGCGACAAAAGTACCCTTGCCGCGCCGAATCTCGACGAGACCGCGTGCAACGAGGTTTTCGACCGCCTTGCGCACGGTCGTCCGGCTCACGCCGAAGCGCTCGATCAGGCGCTCCTCGGGCGGAAGCTGGCTGCCGGGCGGCAGCGCGGCGGTCGAGATTTCGGCGGCCAGCGCGGCCTCGACTTTCGCATAGAGCAGCGCGGTATCGGATTCGGGTTTCATGCCAGACATCATGACGTCACGACGTCATGATGTCAATCGGTCGTTACAGCCCGTAGCCGCCCGAAACATTCAACTGCTGCCCGGTGATGTAATCGGCCCGGTCCGACGCCAGAAACACCGCCGCGCGGCCGACGTCGTGCGCCTTGCCCCAGCGCTTGAGCGCGAGCATCTTCTGCGTTTCGTCGATCCATGCCTGGTCGAACTGCCCTTGTTCGAGCAGCACCGGAAACATCCCCGCCTCGATCACGCCGACCAGGATCGAGTTCGCGCGAATGTTGTAGCGGCCCTCCTCGCGCGCGAGCCCCTTGACCAGCGCCTCGTTCGCCGCCTTCGGCGCGACCGACAGCCCGTCGCGATCGGGCCAGCGCAGATGGCCGGCCGAGCCGAGCGTCACGAACGAGCCGCCGCCCGACGCGCGGAAATGCGGCAGCGCCGCCTTCGCCGCGCCGAAGAAACCGATCGTCTCGACCTCGATCGCGCGGCGCCAGTCGTCGTGCGTCAGGTCGCCGATATGGCGCTGGTTCACGAACGGGCCGGCCGCCCACACGACCGTATGCACGCGGCCATGCGCGTCGATCGCGGCCGCGAACGCGGCGTCGAGCTGCGCGGGATCGGTCACGTCGACGCGATGCGTGGTCGCCGCGACGCCTTCGTCGCGGATGTCGCGCGCGACGCGCTCGGCCACGTCGGCCTTGCTCCGATAGCCGAGCGCGACCGGCACGCCGGCGCGCGCGAATTCGAGCGCAACGCCCTGCCCGATTCCGCCGCTGCCGCCGAACACCAGCACCGCGCCCTGCGGAAATCCGTTGTCGTTCATCCGTTCATCCCGTTGAAGTGGCGTGGCGGCGCTCAGGCCGCCGCTTCGCTATCCGCGCGCAGCCGGTACTTCAGCACCTTGCCGGCCGCGCTCGTCGGCAATTGCTCGACGAACGTGAAGTGCCGCGGCACCTTGTAGTTCGCCATGTTGCGGCGCGCCCAGTCGTTCAGTGCGTCGGCATCAGCGTGGGCGCCCGGCCGCAGCACGACGTACGCATGCCCGACCTCGCCGAGCCGCGCATCGGGCACGCCGACCAGCGCGACCTGCGCGATCGCCGGATGCGCGGCGAGCAGCCGCTCGATCTCGGCCGGATAGCAGTTGAAGCCGCCGACGATGAACATGTCCTTGATCCGGTCGGTGATCTTCAGGTTGCCGTTCGCGTCGACGCAGCCGAGATCGCCGGTATGCAGCCAGCCGTCCGCATCGACGGTTTCGCGCGTCGCATCCGGCTGGCCGAAGTAGCCGCGCATCACGTTGTAGCCGCGCACCCAGATCTCGCCGGTCTGATCCGGCCCGAGCGCCGCGCCGCCCGGTCCGGCGATGCGCAGCTCGACGCCCGGCATCGGCCGGCCCGACGTCAGCGCGACCGTCTGCGCGTCGTCGCCTTGACGGCACAGCGTCGCAAAACCGCACGACTCCGTCAGCCCGTAGCCGGTCAGCACCGTCTCGAAGCCGAGCTCCGCGCGCATCCGCTCGATCAGGCTCGGCGCGATCGCGGCCGCGCCCGTCACCGCGATCCGCAGCGACGACAGGTCGCGCGTCGCGCGATCGGGCGCATCGAGCAACGCGTAGTACAGCGTCGGCGGGCCGGGCAGCACCGATACGCGGTCGTCGGCGACGCGTCGCAGCACGTCGGCCGGCTGGAACACGAGGTGCGGCAGCACGGTCGCGCCGCTCGACAGCGCGGCCAGCCAGCCGGCCTTGTAGCCGAACGTATGGAAGAACGGATTGACGATCAGGTAGCGATCGTCCTGGCGCACGCCGGCGATGTGCGCCCACGCCTGCGCGGCGCGCAGGTTCTGGCCGTGCGCGGTCATCACGCCCTTCGGGCGGCCAGTCGTACCCGACGTGAACATCAGGTCCATCACGCTATCGGGCGTCACCTGCGCTTCGCGCGCACGCACCGCGTCGAGCGGAATCGCCGCGCCGCGCGCGAGAAACGCGTTCCAGGTTGCATCGTGCGCGCCGGCCGGCGGCTCGCCGTCGAACACGACCACGCATTCGAGCGTCGCCGGCCGGTGCGGCGCGAGCATCGCCGGATAGGATTCGCCGAGGAAGGTGCCGCAGCAGAACAGCAGCCGTGCGCCGCTGTCCTGCAGGATGCCGCCGACCTCGATCCCCTTCATGCGCGTATTGATCGGCACGAGGATCGCGCCGACGGTGTGGATCGCGAGCGTCGCGACGATCCACTGCGGCAGGTTCGGCGCCCAGATCGCGACCCGGTCGCCGGCGTCGATGCCGCTCGCGAGCAGCGCGCGCGCCGCATCGAGCCGCGCCGCATCGAGTTCCGCGTAGGTCAGCCGGCCGTGCTCCGACTCGATCGCCGGATGCGCGCCGTGGCGCGCGGCGGCCCGCGCGATCAGCGCGGGCGTGGTCAGGATTTCGTTGTCCATCGTCGTATGCATCGTCGAAACAGGAAGGCCGTGCGCGCCGCCGGCGCGGCACGGCTCAATCGGGAAACACCACGCGCAGCGCAGCGCTCGCGGGTCGCGCACAACAGGCCAGCGTCCAGCCGGCGGCGATCTCGTCGTCGTCGAGCACGTGATTGCCGTCGAGCGCGACCTCGCCGCGCTCGACCCGGCACATGCACGCGCCGCACTGCCCCATCCGGCAGGAATTCGGCGCCGGCAGCCCCGCGCGCAGCATCGCGTCGAGCAGCGTCTCGCCGGGCGCACTGTCGAGCGCGAATGCCGCGCCGTCGAGCACCGTCTCGATCGCCGCGCCGTCGCCCGACGCGGTAGCGGCCGCAGGTCCGGCCTGCGCGGGCGCCGGCGTATCGGGCAGCGACGCGAAGCGCTCGACATGCACGCGCGCACGCGGCAGGCCGAGGCCGAGCATCGCGGCGAGCGCGTTCTCCATGAACAGCGCGGGCCCGCAGATGAACGTCTCCTGCTGGCTGAACGGCCGCGCGAGTTCTTCGAGATGCCGCTGCTGCGGGATGCCCTGCACGCTGTCGAGCCAGTGGATCACGCGCAGCCGGCCCGGATGACGCTGGGCGAGCTGCTGCAGCTCGTCGCGGAAAATCACCGAGCGCTCGTCGCGGTTCGCATAGATCAGCGTCAGCATCCCGCGCCCGTGCACCAGCGCCGACTTGAGGATCGACAGCACCGGCGTGATGCCGCTGCCGCCCGCGAACAGCAGCAGGTCGCCGTCGAGCGTGCGCGGCGTGAACACGCCGGCAGGCGCGAGCACGTCGAGCGCATCGCCCGCCCGTATGCGATCGCACAGCCAGTTCGACGCGCGGCCGTCGCGCACGCGCTTGACGGTGATCTTCGGCGCGGCGTCGATGCCGGGCGCGCTCGACAGCGAATAGCAGCGCGCGACGGCCGCCTCGGCGCACGGCACGTTCAAGGTCAGGAACTGCCCGGGCCGGTACGCGAACGCATCGCGCAACGCGGCCGGCACGTCGAAGACGAACGAGCACGCGTCGTCGCTTTCGGCGATCACTTCGGCGACGGTCAGGCGGTGGAAGCGCGAATCGCTCATGGCCGGCTCCTCACGCGCTGCCGGCCACGCGCCGGCCGCCGTCGGTCCCGCCGGCTGCGCCGCTCGCGAAATGCGCTTCGTTCGATGCCAAAGCCGGCGCGACGCATGCGAACGCGTTCAGCACGTTCGCGGCCGCGCCGCCCAGTACGCGCACGACATCACGCACGCTCGGCATGCCGGAATCGTACGGTGCGCGGCGCGCGAGCGGCGGCATGGACGTGATGCGCGCGCCGGCGACGGGCGCGGTTTTGCCGTTCGGTCTGCTGATCATGATCGTCTCTTGCTGATACGGGAAAACGCGCATCACGCGGCCGCGCGGCTCGCGGGCGCGCCGGGCGTCGTATACGCGCCGTCGAGATAGACGAGCGGATCGACGTCGCCGCTCATCAGCACCTCGCGGATGCGCCCGATGAACACCGTATGCGTGCCGTATTCGAAGCGGCCGTCCTGCTCGCAGACGAAGCTCGCCTGCGCATCGCGCAGATACGGCACGCCGAGCGACGAGGCCTGCCAGTCGCCGGTCGTGAAGCGCGCTTCGCCCTTCAGGCGGCCGCTGCAGTCGATCGCGATGCCTTCGTGGCGCGCCGACAGCACGTTCACGCAAAAGCCGGCGCCCGCATCGAGCGGCGGGTGCAGCGACGCGCTGCGGTTGATGCAGATCAGCAGCGACGGCGGATCGGTCGACAGCGAATCGACCGCCGTCGCGGACATCGAGTAGCGGCGGCCGTCGTGCGCGCTGCTGATGACCGTGACGGAGCGCGCGAGGCGGCGCATCGCGAGCAGCATGTCGGTGCGCAGCGGATGGATGGAGAGATCGCTCATCATTGGACTCCGTCAAGTTCAGTCGTGGATGGCCGGAGCGGCCGGCCGCCGGCCTCGGCCGCCTGCGCGGCCAGGTGGTCGGCGGCGATGAACCCGAAGGTCATCGCCGGACCGAGCGTCGAGCCCGCGCCGGGATAGCTCGCGCCCATCATCGACGCGCTCGTGTTGCCGATCGCGTAAAGACCGTCGATCGGCGCGCCGTCCGCGCGCAGCACACGGGCCTGCGCGTCGGTGACGAGCCCGCCCTTCGTGCCGATGTCGCCCGCGTCGATCCGCACCGCGTAGAACGGCGCCTGGTCGATCGGCCCGAGGCACGGGTTCGGCCGGTTGCGCGGATCGCCGTAGTACGTGTCGAACGCGTTGTCGCCCTTGCCGAATGCTTCGTCGATGCCGGTCGCCGCATAGCGCGCCATGTCGCGCAGCGTGTCGTGCAGGCCGGCCGCATCGACGCCGATCCGTGCGGCGAGCGCATCGATCGTGTCGGCTTTCACGAGCACGTCGCGAAACGCGGCGGGAATCCGCGCGTCCGGCATCATCGAGGCGGGCATGATCGGCCCGCACGGATAGTTGCGCCGAAAACGCGCGTCGAACACCATCCACGCGGGCACGCTCGCGCCGGTGCGCGCATGGTCGCGATACATCGCCGGCACGAATTCGGAATACGGCGCCGCCTCGTTGACGAAGCGCCGGCCCTGGCCGTTGACGATCACGCAGCCCGGCAGGTTGCGCTCGACGAACAGCGCGCGCTGCTTCTCCTCGCCCGCGACGCCGACCGTCGGCGCGCCCCACACGTGTTCCATCAGCGCCAGCGCGCCGCCGAGCCGGTGCCCTTCGGCGATCGCGTCGCCGGTGTTGGCCGGCGGCGTCGCGCTCCATTCCGTGCGCGTCGGCTGCGGCAGGTAGCGTTCGCGCATCGGCTGGTTGCGCTCGAAGCCGCCCGCCGCGAGGATCACGCCGCGCCGCGCGACGAGCGTCACGAGCTGGCCGAGACGCTGCGCACGCACGCCCGTCACGCGGCCGTCGGTCTCGATCAGGTCGCGCATCGGCGCATCGAGCCAGACCGGCACGTTGCGATCGAGCAGCGCGCGGCGCAGGCCGCCGACCAGCGCGTTGCCGAGCGTCAGGCGCCGGTCGCGGCGCGTACGGCGGCGCATCCGGACGTCGAGCCAGTAGCGGCCGAACTGGCCGAGCGCGAGCTTCATGAAGCCCGGCCCGCGCGAGAACAGCGTGTGCGCTTCCTTCGACGTCACCGCGACGCGTCCGCCGATCAGCGTGCCGGGCGACGGCGGCCGCAACCGCTCGAATTCGTCGCCGAGCAGCGCGCCGTCGAACGGCAGCGGATCGAGCGCGCGATAGCCCGGCATTGCGCCCGGCAGTTTCTGGAAGTAGTCCGCGTACTTCGGCAGCGCCTGGTAGCGCACCGGCGTGTTCGCTTCGAGATAGCGCAGCATCTGCGGCGCGTGGTCGAGATACGCATCGAGCTTGTCGGCCGGCGACGCGCCGGCCGTGCACGCGTCGAGATAACGGCGCGCCGCCTCGCGCGAGTCGGTCGCGCCGAGCTCGGCGATATGGTGGTTGCACGGCACCCAGATGCCGCCGCCCGAGATGGCCGACGTGCCGCCGTACAGTGCGGTCTTCTCGATCACGACGACGGACAGGCCGCGATCGGCCGCGCGGCACGCGGCCAGCAGCGCGCCCGCGCCCGACCCGACGACCACGACGTCGAACACATGTTGCCGAGCTTGCGTGTCGTTCATCGCGGCCTCGTCAGATGAAGTAGTCGGTGTTCTCGCGGCCGAGCATCACGGCGCCGAGGTTCTGGCCGAAGCGGTCGACGTTGTTCGCGTAGTGCGCGCGCGCAGCATGCAGGTCGAGGAAGCGGCGCACGAGCGGATTGCGGTGATAGATGCCGTTGCCGCCCGCATAGCGCAGCAGCGCGTTCGCGGCCTGCGCGCAGCGCTCGGCGACCTGCGCGGACTGGTAGCGGAAATGCACGCGGCGCTCGATCGACACGGCCGGGCCGCCGGTAACCGACGCCATCAGTTCGGCGAAATTGCGCCTGAGCAGCAGCTTCATCTCGTCGATCGCGACCGCCGCGTTCGCGCACGCGTTCTGCGCGCCCGGATCGTCGGTCGTCTTCGCGCCGCTGTTGGCCGACACGCGCGTCGCCGCATACGACGTGAAATCGTCGAGCGCGCCCTGCAGCGCGCCGATGCACGACGTGCATACCGCGCGCACGAAGATCTGCGCGAACGGCAGCTTGAACAGCGGCGCGTCGTTGACCGCGAGGCCGGGGCTGGTGCCCATCATCCCGTCGATCGCCTTGTGCGTGCGGTACGCGGGCACGAACACGTCGTCGACGACGATGTCGTGGCTGCCCGTCGCGCGCAGGCCGAGCACGTCCCAGTCCTGCTCGATCCGGTAATCGGATTTCGGCAGCAGGAAGGTGCGGTATTCGGGCGGCTGGCCGGCCTCGGCGGGCGGCACCAGCGCGCCGAGGAACACCCATTCGCACAGTTCGCTGCCGCTCGAGAACTTCCAGTGCCCGGACAGCCGGAAGCCGCCGTCGACCGGCGTCACGCGGCCGACCGGCATATAGGTCGACGCGATCAGCGTCGCCGGGTCCTTGCCCCAGACATCCTGTTGCGCGCGCTCGTCGAACAGCGCCAGTTGCCAGTTGTGCACGCCGACGACGCCATACACCCACGCGGTCGACATGCAGCCGCGCGCAAGCGCCATCTGGATGTCGAAGAACGTCTGCGGATCGAGTTCGTGGCCGCCGTAGCGTTTCGGCTGCAGCACCTTGAAGAAGCCGGCGGCCTGCATGTCGGCGATCGTTTCGGCTGGAATGCGGCCCTGCGCTTCGGCTTGCGCGGCGCGGGCGGCGAGCGTCGGCGCGAGTGCCTCGGCGCGGGCGATCAGCGTGGCGGCGAGTGCGTTGGAATCGTTGTCGCGATGCACGTGTGTCTCCTGTCGATCAATGGGTTCGGCGCGACCATCGCCGCGAGCGAGGTTTCTCGCGTTCGATGGTCGCCGCCGCACGACCGCGCCGCATCGTCCGAAGGGACGACGGGCACAGCCAGCGTCGCGTCACGCGCAGGCGCGCTCCTTCACCTTGTTGAAGAACGGAATCACGTGCTCGCCGATATTGCGGATCGTCTCCATCTGCGCGTCGTGCGGCACCGTGCCCATCTGGCACAGGAACAGCACTTCGTCGACGCCGGCTTCCTGCAGGCGGCCGACATAGCCGATGCAGTCGTCGACCGTGCCGTACGCATGGTTCGGGTTCATCATCGCGAGCGCCGGATCGGCGAAGTTCACGACCACCTCCTCCGACGCGAAACGCGAGCGGATCACCATCTCGCCGGTGTCGGCCTGCACGAGGTCGTCGCCCCACTTGTCCGGGTCCGGACGCTCGCCGCCCGTGTACCAGTAAGCGAGCGACTCCATGAAGTAGCGCTGGCCGCGGATGCCGATCTTGCGGGCCTTCTGGCCATCGGCCATCACGACCGTCGGGCACAGCGCCGCCAGATGCTGCGTCGGGCGGAAGCCGACCTGGTCTTCCGGCTTGCGGTTCGCCCACGCGTCGCGATAGACCGCGTTCTTCTTCGCGACCTCATCCGGGCCGCCGAAGCCGAGCACCAGCGCGCCCAGCCCGCGCTGGCCCGCGCGCAGCAGCGCGTCGGTGTTCGTGCACGCGAGATACATCGGCGGATGCGGATCCTGCAGCGGCTTCGGATGGATCGGGCGCTTCGGAATCTTGATGTAGGTGCCGTCGTGCTCGATCTCGTCCTGCACGAACATCTTCGGCACGAGGTACATCGATTCGTCGATCATCGGCTGCAACTCGTTGAGGTCGTAGCCGAACGCGCCCGCTTCCTGCTGGCTGCCGCCCTTGCCGACGCCGAAATGCACGCGGCCGCCCGACAGGATGTCGAGCAGCGCGACGCGCTCGGCGACCTTGATCGGATGGTTCATCGCCGGCGGCAGGCACACGACGCCGTGACCCAGCCCGATGCGCGTGGTGCGGCCGGCCAGGTACGCGAGGAAGGTTTCCGGCGCGCTCATGTGCGCATAGTTGGTCAGCGACGTGTGCTCGACGCACCAGATCGTGTCGAACCCGACCTGCTCGGCGAGCAGCGCCTGCTCGACCGTTTCCTTGAACACCCGATGGTCGCCCTCGCGCGACGCGTCGGTGGTCTGGGCTTCGTAGATGAGGGAAAACTTCATTGCGTGCGTCTCCATGTATGTTGGACGAGTCGGGGTCGCGCAGGCCGTCCGCACGATACGGACGAATAGCGACGGTCCACGGATGGAAGTGTCGGCGTGCGGGCCGGTGCAGGCATCGTCTGTTTGGAGTAACGGCGTGCAAGCGGGGACAGAGGGGTTTCACCGTCGTCCGATCGGACTGCGTGACACCGTGCACGGCGCGCTAGCATCGAACGGCGGCGCGTTGCGTGTCGCGCACCACGACAAGGGAGAGACGGAAATGAAGGTATCGATGCTGCTGTATCCGGTCGACGATATCGACACGGCGTTGCCGCTGTTCGTCGACGGACTGGGCCTCGGCGTGAAGTTTCGCGACGGCGACCGCTACTGCGCGCTCGACGCCGGCCCGCTGACGATCGCGCTGGTCGCCGGCGACGAGCAGATCGTCGAGCGTGCGGCGCTGACGCTGCGCGTCGACGAGGACGACGACCTCTACGCGGCGATGGCGCGGGTCGTGAAGGCCGGCGCGTCGGTGCGCGTGCCGGTGCAGGCCGGGCCGCACGAATACCGCGCGGTGCTGGAGGACAGGAACGGCGCGCTGCTCGTGATTTCGCAGAAGCGCGCCGCGTGACGCAGGCCGGCCGCGCGCGCGACGGCGCGCGTCACGCGGCGGCCGTGCCCGGCGCGCGCAGGTCGCTTGCTTCGAGCAATTCGAGCAGCGTGCCGGCCGGCTGGCTGAGCCGCTTCGCGGCCAGCGCGATGAATTCGATGTCGGGCAGCGCCGGCAGCGCGTCGCCGTTGACCAGCGGCGCCAGGCCGCGCGTCGACAGGTAGTGCGACGTCGCGGTGAGCCCGAGCCCCGCACGCGCCGCCGCGATGCAGCCGGGCTGGCTGCTGCTCGAACAGACGACTTCCCAGCCGATGCCTTTTTCCGCGAGCGCGTTCAGCACGACCGCGCGCGTGACGCTCGGCTCGGCCACCAGCACCAGCGGCAGCGGCCGCTCCAGATCGACGACGGTGCCGGGCCGCGCGACCCACTCGAGCCGCGCGCGCAGCAGCGGCGTGCCGCGCCGCTCGCCGAGCCGCCGCTTGCCGATCATCAGGTCGAGCGCGCCCGCGTCCAGCAGTTCGTAGAGCCGGCTCGTCATGCCGGTCGTGATTTCCAGCGCGACGTCGGGGTGCGCGGCGCGGAACCCGGCGAGCACGTCCGGCAGCGCGACGAGCGCGAGGTCGTCCGGCGCGCCGAGCCTGACGCGCCCTTTCAGGCGCGGCTTGCGAAACTGCGATTCGGCGCGGTTCAGCGCCTGCAGGATCACGTTCGCATGCACGAGCAGCGCCTCGCCGTCGGCCGTCATCGCGATCGAATGCGTGTCGCGCACGAACAGCCGCCGGCCGACGCTCTCCTCGAGACGACGGATGTGTTCGCTGACGCTCGACTGGTTGAGCCCGAGCTGCCGCCCCGCTTCGGTGAAGCTGCGGCAGTTGGTGACGGTCGCGAACGTCTTGAGCCAGACGGGATTGAGCATCCCGCATTGTCATCGGCATTACCGATGACAGTCAACGCCTTAAGGCAGCTTCCCGATGACCGGCGGAATCGGTACCATCGAGCGCTTGAAGGATCGGCCGGCCGCCGCAAGCGCCTCGCCGCCGGTCCGGCCGTCGCACCACGAATTTCGTCATGTCCCGGGAATCCTCACACTCCGCGCTGCTCTGGATCGTCGCCGCAGCATTCTTCATGCAGTCGCTCGACACGACGATCGTCAACACGGCGCTGCCGTCCATCGCGCAAGCGCTGCATGCGTCGCCGCTCGCGATGCAGCCCGTCGTGGTCGTCTATACGCTGACGATGGCGATGCTGACGCCGGCGTCCGGCTGGCTCGCCGATCGCTTCGGCACGCGCCGCGTGTTCTCGCTCGCGATCCTCGTGTTCGTGCTCGCGTCGGTCGGCTGTGCGGCATCGCATACGCTCGGCCAGCTGGTGGCCGCGCGCGCGGTACAGGGCATCGGCGGCTCGATGCTGCTGCCGATCGGACGGCTCGCCGTGCTGCGACGCGTGCCGGGCGAACAGTACGTGTCGGCGCTCGCGTTCGTGTCGATCGCCGCGCAGCTCGGGCCGATCGTCGGGCCGACGCTCGGCGGCTGGCTTACGCAGGCGATTTCGTGGCATTGGGTATTTATCGTCAACGTGCCGGTCGGCGCGATCGGCCTCGTCGCGGTGCAGCGCTACCTGCCGCACGACCAGGCGACGCAGCCGCCGCGGTTCGACTTCGTCGGCTGTGCGCTGCTGTCGGTCGCGATGGCCGCGCTGTCGCTCGCGATCGACCCGCCGATGCCCGCGCATCGCGGCGCGTGGTCGGCCGGGCTGGCCGCCGTCGGGCTGGCGAGCGCGCTCGCCTACCTGCCCCACGCGCGGCGCCGCGCGCAGCCGCTGTTCCGGCTCGGGCTGTTCCGCGAGCCGAATTTCGGTTCGGGGCTGCTCGGCAACCTGCTGTGCCGAATCGGCACGAGCGCGCTGCCGTTCATGCTGCCGCTGCTGATGCAGGTGCAGCTCGGCTACACGCCGCTGCAATCGGGGCTGATGATGCTGCCGGCCGCGATCGCGGGCGTGATCGCGAAGCGCTGGATCGCGCCGCTCGTGAAGCGCTTCGGCTATGCGGCGTTTCTGGTCGTGAATACGGGAATCGTCGGCGGCGCGATCGCGGGGTTCGCGCTGGTGTCGGCGCGGCCCGCGCCGGCGCTGGAGATCGCGCTGCTGGTGGTGTTCGGCGCGGCCAATTCGATGCAGTTCGCCGCGATGAACAGCGTGACGCTCAAGGGCCTGTCGCATGCCGATGCCGCGAGCGGCAACAGCCTGTTTACGATGATGCAGATGCTCGCGATGGGCCTCGGCGTGTCGATCGGCGGTGGCCTGATCAACCTGTTCGCCGCGCTGTGCGGATCGACGGCGAGCGGCTTCATGCTGTCGTTCGTCTGCATGGGCGCGGTCACGCTGCTGTCGTCGCTCGTGTTCCGGCGCATCGATACGGCGGCGCCGGCACGCCCGGCGGTGTCGCAACCGTCCGCATAGCCGCGCCCGCCCGTCAGTTCGCCGGGCGGCGCTCGACGACGCGCTTGAGCACCCAGCGGATCGACGAACCGTCGGCCGGCGGCTGCGCGACGCGGTATTCGTCGATCTCGAGCGTGTACTGGTAGCCCGGCTGGTACGCGAAGCCCTCGATACCCGCGTACCAGAGGCTCCACGGTTCGTTCGGGCTGCTGCGCACCTGCATGCACGCCATCGGCGCGACGCCGGTGCAGCGCACCGGCTGCGGCGCGACGTAAACGGTCTTCGTCACGGGCCGGGCATCGGACGGGCGCGCCACGTGGGCGTCGGTCGCGGCCGCGTTGGTCTGGCATCCGGCCAGCAGCGCGCCGCCTGCCATGACGGCGGCGCCGAGCAGCGTTCGGGTCTTGCGCATCATCTGAGGTTCCTTCGAAAGCGTTGGCGGGGCGATTAGACGAGCCGCTCGCCGCGAAAGTTCACAAACGGCTTACAGAAAACGCGCCGCCCCCCATTCGCAGGATGTCCCGCGCGCGCCGGCACGCTACCGTACGCCGGTGCGGGTGCGCGCGCCGCCGCCGGCGGTCCGGACGCGCATGCGCATCCGCATGCCCGGCGCACCCGTCGATCGCCGCCTCGCATCGTTCCGCCGTCGACGCATCGCGGATCGCCAGTCCCGGCCCCCCATCGTGTACCATCGGCGCTTCCGTCCCGATACGTTTCATCGCGCGGCGTCGCCGGTCCGGTCGTCGACGACCTCGACCGGCCGCGACAGCCGCCGCGTCCCTGCCCCGCATGACGCCACCCGCTCCACCCGACACCGTGCTGCGCCCGCTGCCGATCGATACGCTGATCGTGCCGGCCGCGCTCGACGGGCGCGCCGGCACGAACCGCGCGACAGGCGC
Organism: Burkholderia pseudomultivorans; assembly: GCF_902499075.1. Taxonomy (GTDB): domain Bacteria; phylum Pseudomonadota; class Gammaproteobacteria; order Burkholderiales; family Burkholderiaceae; genus Burkholderia; species Burkholderia pseudomultivorans. Next base: position 136,418 of record NZ_CABVPP010000006.1, read on the forward strand.
GCACGCGCAGATCGCCGCGCGCAACGATCTCGACGCGGTGCGCGCGTGGCTCGCGCGCTTCGTCGATACGCCGACCACGTTCCAGAACTATCGCAAGGAAGCCGAGCGCCTGCTGTTATGGGCGCTGATCGGATGCGGCAAGCCGCTGTCGTCGCTCACGCACGAGGATCTCCTCGTCTACCGGCAGTTCCTGCTCGCGCCTGCGCCCGCCGAGCTGTGGTGCGCGAACGGCGGCCGCAAGCATCCGCGCGGCGATCCGCGCTGGCGGCCGTTCTACGGGCCGCTGTCGGCGGCCAGCCAGCGGCAGGCGATGGTGATCCTGAACGTGATGTTCTCGTGGCTCGTGCAGGCCGGTTATCTGGCCGGCAATCCGCTCGCGCTGTCGCGCCAGCGGCAACGGCGGCCCGCGCCGCGCGTCACGCGCCATCTCGGCGCGCCGCTGTGGCAGTCGGTGAAGGACGCGATCGCCGCGATGCCGCGCGACGATGCGCGCGCGTGCATTCACGCGGACCGCGCACGCTGGCTGTTCACGCTGCTGTATCTCGGCGGCTTGCGCATCAGCGAAGCGGCCGATACGACGATGGGCCGGTTCTTCTGCCGGCGCGATGCGACCGGGCGCGAACGCTGGTGGCTCGACGTGACCGGCAAAGGCGGCCGGCAGCGCCTCGTGCCGGCTACCGACGAGATGATGGCCGAACTCGCGCGCTATCGCCGCGCGCACGGTCTCGCCGCATTGCCGGCCGACGGCGAGGACACGCCGCTCGTGCTGCCGGTCGGCCGCACGCGCAAACCGCTCACGCGCGCGGCGCTGCACCGGATCGTCAAGCAGGTGTTCGCGCTCGCTGCGGAGCGGCTGCGCGCGCAAGGCGAAGCCGGCGCGCAACAGGCGTGCGTGCTCGAACAGGCGTCCGCGCACTGGCTGCGCCACAGCGCGGGTTCGCACATGGCCGACGGACGCGTCGACCTGCGGCTCGTGCGCGATAACCTCGGGCACGCGTCGCTCACGACGACGAGCCAGTATCTGCATGCGGACGACGACTGGCGCCATCGCGAAACCGAGGAGAAGCACCGAATCGGGTGGTGAACGGCCGGGCGCGGCAGGGTTCGGCGATAGGCGGATAGTCCGCGTTGCGCCGACCGCCGCTGAACTGTCACATCGCGGCAAAACTGCCTGCCGACAATGGGCATCGCCGGAATCCCGCTCGTTTCCGGTCCACGCCGCGGCCGGATGCGCATTCGCGCGATGCCGGGCGGTTTCCCCACCCTCGCGTCCCAATCAACGAACATCCCGATCATGTCGAACCAGGACCACGACCCCATCCAGCCGAACGAGCCGGCCGCTTCCGTGTCGCGCCGCGGCTTCCTGAAACTCGCCGGCGCGTCCGGCCTCGCGACCGCCGCGGGCGGGCTCGCGGCCGCCGGCAAGGCCGCCGCGTCGAATCCGGACGGCACGCCCGAACAGGTGCACCTGACGTGGGGCAACGACCCGAGCGCCGAAGTCGTGATCTCGTGGGCGTCGCTCGCGGCGGCCGTCAATCCGCGCGCGCGCATCGTCGCGGACGGCGAACCGCCGCGCACCGTGCACGGCGTGCAGCGCATCTACACGGACGGCCTCAACGGCGAGACGGTGTTCACCTATCACGCGCGCGTGCACGGCCTGAAGCCGAATACCCGCTACCGCTACGAACTCACGGCCGACAACGACGGCAACGCCGCGCAGCCGTTTGCCGCGACCTTCACGACCGCGCCGCGCGGCCGCGCGCCGTTCCGCTTCACGAGCTACGGCGACCTCGCGACGCCGAACGGCGCATGGGTGCTGTCGTCGCCGCAGAGCCGCTTCGCGGTGCAGGCCGTCGAGCAGTTCCAGCCGCTGTTCCACCTGCTGAACGGCGACCTCTGCTACGCGAACCTGAACCCCGCGCACCAGCCCGAGGTGTGGCGCGATTTCAGCAACAACAACCAGGCGTCGGCCGCGAATCGCCCGTGGATGCCATGCCCCGGCAATCACGAAATCGAGTTCAACAACGGCCCGCAGGGGCTCGACTCGTATCTCGCGCGCTATACGCTGCCCGAGAACGGCACGCGTTTTCCGGGCCGCTGGTACAGCTTCCGCGTCAGCTCGGTGCTGTTCGTCTCGCTCGACGCGGACGATGTCGTGTACCAGGACGCGGCCGCGTTCGTCGCCGGGCCCGACCCGCTCGTGCCGGCCGCGAGCACCGGGCGGCCGCCGATCGCACCCGGCACGTCGTTCTACGTGCGCGGCTACAGCAACGGCGAGCAGACGCGCTGGCTCGAACGCACGCTGCGCCACGCGGCGCACGACGACGATATCGACTGGATCGTCGTGCAGATGCACCAGGACGCGCTGAGCTCGTCGAAGACGGGCAACGGCTCGGACAAGGGCATTCGCGAAGCATGGCTGCCGCTGTTCGACCGCTACGGCGTCGACCTCGTGCTGTGCGGGCACGATCACGACTACGAGCGCAGCTATCCGGTGCGCGGCTGCAATCACCGCGCCGGCGTCGACGCGGCGACCGGCGAAGTGGTCGAGACGCTGCAGCCGCGTCCGGTCGGGCCGACCGATCCCGGTCGCACGCAGTTCGACACGAGCCACGGCACGATCCACCTGATTCTCGGCGGCGGCGGCACCAGCGCGCCGCTCGACGTGTACGGCGAGAACCCGGCCACCGGCAACGCGCAGGCGAAGATCTTCACGAAGCCGAACCGGCCGGTGCCGGGCACGGCGACGAACACGTTCGTGCGCCAGCCGGCCGACGCGCTCGAGGACGCGATCTGGTCTGCGCGCCGCGATACGGGCACCGGCTACGGCATCGCGGTGTTCGATCACGATCCGGGCAAGCCGGGCGGGCAGACGACGATCACGATGCGCTACTACCACGCGCCGGGCGCGGATCAGCATCCGACCGCGCAGTACGAACTGTTCGAGACGGTCGAGCTGAGCAAGAAGCGGCGCGAACGGTGACGTGACGGACGCCTGCCGCGCGCAATGCGCGGCGGGTCGAATCCGTGTCGGCGGAATGCCGATACGCGCCCGCTGCGCCCCATTCGGCAGCGCGACGCCGGACGGGGCGCCGCCCGGCGATGACATGCGATGTAATTGGCGCACGACGCCCGCGCGCCTACTCTGCGACTGTCGCGCCGCCATTCCGGCGACGCCCGCCGTCCTGGAGACATCATGTCCCGCTATCCCGTCCACACGCCCGAATCGGCGCCCGTGCAATCGCGCCCCGTACTCGCGCGGCTGCGCCAGACGTTCGGCACGATCCCGAACATTGCCGCCACGATGGCCGGCTCGCCGGTGCTGATCAACGGCTTCATCGGCCTGTTCGAGCAAGTTCATTCGAGCAGCCTGACCGAGCCGCAGATCCAGACGCTGCTGCTGACCAACGCGGTCACCAACGCCAGCGAATGGCCAGCCGCGTTCCATACCGCGCTCGCGCTGACCGCCGGCGTGTCGCGCGCCGACGTCGACGCGATCCGGCACGGCGCGCTGCCCGGCGATGCGCAATTGTCCGCGCTGTCGGCGCTGGCCCGCACGCTGATCGAAAAGCGCGGCCGCGTAACCGAAGCGGACCGGAATCGCTTCGCCGACGCAGGATTCAGCGCCGAGCAGATACTGGAGGTGGTCGCCGTCGTCGCGGCCTCGACGATCACGAACTACACCGCCGGCGTGACGCGCCCGCCGCTCGAAGCGCCGTTCGATGCATTCGCGTGGCATGCGCCGACGGCGTAAATTCACGTCACGTATCCCCCTCGACAGGCAACGCCGATGAATGCAGCCCGTCCCGACCCGACAGCGCCGTCCGACGGCCTCGGCAATCTGCTGCGCTACTGGCGCGACCTGCGCGGCGTCAGCCAGCTCGATCTGTCGCTCGACGCAGGCATCTCGCAGCGTCAGATCAGCTTCATCGAAAGCGGACGCAGCGTGCCGGGCCGCGACACGCTGCTTACGCTCGCGCAGACGCTCGACGTGCCGCTGCGCGAGCGCAACGCGCTGCTGCTGGCGGCCGGCTATGCGCCCGTCTATTCGGAAGCGCCGTGGGATGCGCAGGACATGCAGTGCGTCGTTCGGGCGCTGGAGCGCGTCCTGCGCCAGCACGAGCCGTTTCCCGCGATCGTCCTGGACCGCTACTGGAACGTGCTGATGACCAACGGCGCCGCCCCTCGCTTCTTCGGCCGCTTCGTCGACATGGCTGCCGGCGGCGGACCGCGCAACATGCTGCACCTGATCTTCGATCCGCGCCGCATGCGCCCGTTCGTCGACGACTGGGACACGGTCGCGCGAAGCCTGCTGCAGCGCGTGCACCGCGAATCGGTCGGCTACGCGGTCGATGCCGGCACGCGGCGCCTGCTCGACGAACTGCTCGCCTATCCGGACGTGCCGCGCGACTGGAATACGCCGCCCCGACCGGCCGCGTCGCCCGCGATGCCCGTGATTCCGATCGGCTTCATCGGCGACGGCGTCGTGCTGCGCTACTTCTCGATGGTCACGACGGTCGGCGCGCCGCAACACGCGGCGGCGCAGGAACTGCGCCTGGAGTGCCTGTTCCCGGCCGACGACGACACCGAAGCGCGCCACCGGCGGTTCGTGGCCGGACCGGCGGCCGGCGGCCGGGGCGCGCGCGCGGTACCGCCGCGCAAGACGCGTTAGACTGTCCGGATGGAACAATGCCGTTACTGCCACCGAATCCGCGACGAATGGGACTGCCACGGCGACGACTGCCGCCGTGCGATCGCAAAGGCGCTGCGCCGGCAGCGCGCGGGCCTGCCGATGGTGCCCGACCGCATCCGCAACGAAATCCCGTCCGGCGCCCCGACCCAGCAAGTGATCGCGGTGCTGTCGCGCCAGCGCCTGCGCGCGCGCCGCGGCAACGAAGAGCGCCGCGAGCGCAAGGAAATCGACGACGACGGGGTCTGAGCCACCCGTCTCCCGGCTCTGCCTCCCGGTTTTCCCCGCCGGCACGCCGCACGCGCCGCCGTACGCCGGTCCGTGCGCGACGCGCTGCCCGCCGCCGGTTCTCGCCGATTCCTTGCATCCCCTGCAAGCAGAAACGGGGACGGACCGCGTTTATCCCGAAATTATTGCCTCGGCGGCAACGATCTTTCGCCGAAATCCACGTTTACCCTAGGTCCGTCGAAGCCTACGATGTAATCAACCGCTGACGACATGGTGTCGAACGCGGAAAGCCAATACAAACATCGGAGGTCATCATGAAATCGCTCGTTTATGCAGTCGTCGCTGCCACCGCCCTGTCCGCTTCGGCCGGCGCGTTCGCCCAAAGCAACGTGACCCGCGCGCAAGTGCGCAACGAACTGGTCCAGCTCGAACAAGCCGGCTACAAGCCGAGCCAGTCGAGCCCGTACTACCCGGCCGACATCCAGGCCGCACAAGCCCGCGTCGCCGGCGACAACAGCGGCTACGGCGCGCAGCCGGCCCCGGTCGTCCAGGGCGGTGCGCCCGCCGCGAAGGTGCAGAACCCGCGCGACTCGGTCTACTTCGGCCACTAAGCCTGCCGCCGCTGCGCGCGTCACGCGCAGCGGGCCTGCCCCGCAACGAGCCCGTCCCGCGACGGGCTCGTTGCATTTGCGCCGCGGCCGGACTGCCCGCGCGCCGGCGAACGCCTGCAACCGGCGGCGGGCGAGCTCAATCGCCACGCAGGCCGTCGACGCGCCCCAGCGCCGCGCCGGCCCCGCCGCCGAGAGTCCCGCCGTCCGTACTACCGCCGTCGTTGCCGTCCGCGTCGTCGCCGTTCGCGGCGGCCGGCGCGAGCCCGTCCCGGTCGTCCTGCACGTGGACGCCGCTCAGCAATTCCTGATAACGCACGCACGCGCGCTGCCCGGTCGCCTTCGCCGCATACATCGCCGCGTCGGCCTTGACGAGCAGTTCCTCGGCGGACTCGCCATCGGCCGGAAACTCGCTGACGCCGATGCTCGCGCCGATCGCCATGCGCCGACCGCCCAATTCGAGTTCCTCGGCCATCATCGACTGGATGCGCGACGCGACGTCGCCGATCACCGCCGGCGAGCGCACGTCCTGGATCAGCACGACGAACTCGTCGCCGCCGAGCCGCGCGACCATGTCGTCGCTGCGCAGCACGAGGCTCAGGCGCTTCGCGACCATCACGAGCGTGCGATCGCCGACGGAATGACCGTGCTGGTCGTTGATCAGCTTGAAGCGGTCGAGGTCGACGAACATCACCGCGAGTCCGCCGCGCACGCCGGCCGCGTGCCGGATCGCGGCGTCGAGACGCTCCATGAACAGCAGGCGGTTCGGCAGCCCCGTCAACGGGTCGTGCCCCGCGAGATGCGCGAGCTCCTGCTGCTTCGCGCGCAGCATCGCAACCTGCGTGCGGATCTCGACGCGCATGCTGTCGAAACAGCGCGCCAGCACGCCGATCTCGTCCGCGCGCGAAACCGGCAGCCGGTCGGCAGCCGGATCGTCGAACACGTGCGTCGCCGCGCGCGCGAGCGCCTGCAGCGGCCGCGTGATCGCGCGCGCAAACAGGATCGCCAGGATGCCCGCCAGCACGCTCGATACCAGCACCATCCTGACGATCCGGTCGCCGAGCCGGCCTGCCGGCGTCAGCACGTCCGCGAGCGGGCGCGCAGTGCCGAGCACGACGAAGCGGTTGCCCTCGTCGTCGCCGAACCGCGTGCGCACGAACGCGAGCATCTGTCCCGGCGCATCGTCGGGTCGCGCCAGTCCGTTCAGCGTCACGTTCGTTCGCGTGCCGTCGAACAACGCGCGCGTGACGGGGAAACTGTCCTGCATCAGCACGCGCCGCCCGCGATCGAAACCGAAGGTCTGCGACGGATCGGGATGCACGAGAAAATCGCCCCATTCGTTCGCCAGATACACCGAATAGTCTTCCGGCAGATCGCGTTCGAGCCGCTCGAACACGCGCGACAGCTCGACGTCGACGACCAGCGCGCCGACCGTCCCGCCGCCGGCGTCGACGATCGGCGTGCCGACGCGCACGATCGGCAGCCCTTCGGCCGCATGCGAGCCGGTCTCGTGATTGATCACGATCGGCGACAGATAGATATGCCCCGGCGGGATCGCCAGCGTGTCGAACACGTAGGAAAACTGCCCCTTCTCCTGCAGCGCGCGATCGGGCACCACGACAATGCCGTGCGCATCGCGATCGATGCGGATCCGCTCCATGCCGAAATGGCCGCGCTCGATCAGGCGAATTTGCAGATACTCCGGGTGGTTCGCCATGAAGCTGCAATACACCTGTTCGAGCCGCACGCGCGGCGGGCCGCCCCGGTCGTCGCCGCGCGCGACCATCACCGACGACGGCATCTGCGCGAGCACCAGCGCATCGTCCGCGACATCCGACAGCGCGGTCGCGAAGCGCTGCCCGAGCAGTTGCGTCGACATCAGCAGGCTGTGCTGCGCCTCCTGCACGAGCATCGCGCGGTTCGCGCGATACGCGTAGTAGCCGGTCGCCCCCGACGCGACGACGCCGAGGCACGCAAACAGCAGCGCCAGCTTCGACGTGAGCCCGAGCCTGATCATTTGCCGAGGCGCTCGGGCAGGTCGCCCGACACGATGCGGTTCCACAGCGCCTCGCGCCGCGCGATGTTCTCGACCGGCTGAATCCAGACGAGCTGGTGCCGCCCGACGTCCTGGCCGTGCGGCGGCGCCAGCGTGTTCGCAAGCCCCTGACGCGTGGTCAGCAGTGCGCCGATCGCGGGTTGAAGCATGTAGTCGATCCACGCGTACGCGAGGTCGCGGCGCGCCACCCCGCGCGTGATGGCCCAGCAATCGAGCCAGGCGAGCGCGCCTTCGTCGGGAATCACGTAGCCGACGTCGGCGCCGGCGCGGCGCAGCAGCTCGACCTGCTGCGTCCCGTAGTTGCCGAACATCAGCGCCGCGTGATGCCGGACGAACAGCGCGGTCGCCTCTTCCGGAAGCGTGTAATAGGTCAGCAGATTGCGGCGCAGGTCGATCAGCTTGTGCGCGACGGCGAGCGTCTGCGCGGGCGACAGATGAAACGGATCGGGATAGCCGAGCGCGAGCGCCGTCAACGAGAAATTGTGCTGCGCGCTGTTGAAGTCGAGCACCTTGCCTCGATAGCGCGGATTCCACAGCTCGAGCATCGAGCGCGGTGCGACCGGCACCTGCTTGCGGTCGTAGATCAGGCCCATCGACGAATACGTGAACGGAATCCCGTAGGTCGCACCGTGCTGCACGAGCCCGCCGATCGTCGCGAGCTGCTGGAAGTTCGGCAGCTGCCGGCGGCGGCTCGGGATGCGCGACAGGTCGATCGGCGCGAGCAGGTCGTCGCGCGCATAGCGCTGGATCTCGGCCGTGTTGGCGGCCAGCACGTCGTAAGGCGGCGGCGACGCACCGTGCATGTGCGCCCACAACGCTTCGTCGGAATCGACGAACGTCACTTCGACCCGCGCATGGAACTGCGCCTCGAACGCGCCGACGATATCGGGATCCGCGTAGCCGGGCCATGCGAGCACGCGCAGCACGTTGTCGTTCGCCGTGTCGGCCGGCGCAGCGATGACGGGCAGACAGAGCAGGCCGAATGTCAGGACGACGAGCAGCCGACGCGCGACGACGCATTCGCGCGAATGCGCGTCATTTCCGCAGATCAATCGGTCCCCGCCCGAATCGCCCGGCTGCATTCGACTGTCCTTTTTCGAGTCGATGCGATATCGTGCAACGACACCATAAAAAGGTCGGCGGCGCAATTGGCACAAGCCGTACATGGCGGCACCGCGCCGGTTTCGGCACACGGGTTGCGCCCGTCAATGGTCAGGCGAAAGCATGTCATGCGGCGGTCATCTGCCGCTCGTTTTCCGCTCATCGTCGATACTGCGACGCGAAGCGCACCCCCGACGGGCATCGCTTCGCCGCCTCGCTGCCCGGCTCACGCGCGCAGCCGTCAGCCGCGCGCTTCGCCACGGCCGTCGATGCTGCGCGGCACATTCAGCGGATTCGCATCGCGCAGCGCATCGGGCAGCAGTGCGTCGGGCACGTCCTGATAGCAGACGGGGCGCAGGAAACGCGCGATCGCCAGACTGCCGACCGACGTCGAGCGGCCGTCCGAAGTCGCCGGATACGGACCGCCATGCACCATCGCATGCGCGACCTCGACGCCCGTCCCGAAACCGTTCACGAGGATGCGCCCCGCGCGCCGCTCGAGCAGCGGCATGAACGCGCGTGCATCGCCCCGGTCGGCTTCGTCGAGATGCAGCGCCACCGTGAGCTGCCCGTCGAGCCGATCGACGAGCGCGTACATCGCGTCGAGATCCGGACAGCGCACGACGAGCGACGCAGGACCGAATACTTCGTCGTGCAGGCCGGCGTCGCGCGCGAACGCGTCCGCATCCGTCGCGAACAGCGCGGCGCGGCCCGCATGGCACACCGCGCCGCCGGTCGCGCCCTGCGCGATCCGCGCCACGCCGGGATGCGCGGCAAGCCGCTCGACCGCCGCATCGTATGCGCGATGTATGCCGGGCGTCAGCATCGCGGTAGCCGGCATCTCGGCCAGCGCCGCGGCTGCCGCGTCCTCGAAGCGACGCAGCGCGGGGCCGTCGACGCCGACGATCAGCCCCGGGTTCGTGCAGAACTGGCCCGTGCCGAGCGTCAGCGACGCGGCGAACGCGCGGCCGATCGCTTCCGCGCGCGCGTCGAGCGCATGCGGGAACAGCAGCACGGGATTCACGCTGCTCATCTCCGCATAGACCGGAATCGGCTGCCGCCGCGCGGCCGCGAGCGCCATCAGCGCGACACCGCCCGTGCGCGAGCCGGTGAAGCCGACCGCCTGGATCCGCGGATGGCTCACCAGTGCCGCGCCGACCTCATGGCCGTCGTCGAACAGCAGCGAGAACGTGCCGTCCGGCATCCCGCATGCGCGCACCGCCTGCCGGATCGCATGCCCGACGAGCGCCGACGTGCCCGGATGCGCGGGATGCGCCTTCACGACCACCGGACAGCCGGCGGCGAGCGCCGCCGCGGTGTCGCCGCCCGCGACCGAGAACGCCAGCGGGAAATTGCTCGCACCGAACACCGCGACAGGCCCGAGCGCGACGTGCTGCAGCCGCAGGTCCGCGCGCGGCAGCGGCTGGCGCGCCGGTTGCGCGGGATCGACGCGCACGCCGAGAAAACCGCCGTCCCGCACCACCTGCGCAAACATCCGCAACTGCGCGACGGTGCGGCCGCACTCGCCTTTGATGCGCGCGCGCGGCAGGCCGCTTTCCGCGACGCAACGCTCGATCAGCGCATCGCCGAGCGCGAGCAGCTGCTCGGCGATCGCGTCGATGAAGGTTGCGCGCGCATCGATTGGCAGGGTGCGGTACGCGTCGAACGCGTGTGCGGCGAGCGTGCACGCATCGTCGACATCCTGCGGCGACGCACGGCCGAACACGGGTTCGAGCATCGCGCCGGTGGCCGGGTCGATCGCGCGAAACCCTTCGGTACCGGCAACATTGCGCTGGCCGATCAGGGAAGCACCGGAAATCTGCATGAATCGTCCTTGTTGAATCGTGTAGTCATTCGTTGATGCATGGCAGCGTCGAGGCGACGCGTCGGGCACGCCGTTCAGCGGCCCCAGCGCAGCACGAGCGGATCGAGCGGCCGCGCGATCCGCAGCAGGCTCTCGCGCGTGGCCGGATGCATCGGCGGCAGCGGATGGCGCACCGCGTCCGACGCGATCACGCCGCCGGCCTTCATCAGCGCCTTCGCGGTCGCGATGCCGCCCTGGCGGTTCTCGTGATTGATCAGCGGCAGCCAGCGCTGGTACTGGCGCTCCGCTTCGGCCGCATCGCCGGCCGCCCATGCGTCGACGATCGTGCGGATGCCGTCCGGATACGCGCCGCCCGTCATCGCGCCCGTCGCGCCCGCTTCGAGATCGGCCATCAGCGTGATCGCCTCCTCGCCGTCCCACGGCCCGACGATCGCGTCGCCGCCGAGCGCGATCAGCTCGCGCAGCTTCGCGGCCGCCTGCGGCACCTCGATCTTGAAGTACGACACGTTCGGAATCTCGATCGCCATCCGCGCGAGCAGGCCGGCCGACAGATGCGTGCCGCTCGCCGGCGCGTCCTGGATCATGATCGGAATGTCGATCGCATCGGACACGGTGCGGAAGAACTCGACGATCGCCGTCTCGCTCGCGCGAAACGTCGCGCCGTGATACGGCGGCATCACCATCACCATCGCGGCGCCCGCGTCCTGCGCGCGACGGCTGCGCTGCGCGCACACCGTCGTGCCGAAATGCGACGTCGTGACGATCACCGGCACGCGGCCGGCCACGTGCTCGAGCACGCAGTGCATGACTGCGTCGCGCTCGTCGTCGGCCAGCGAGAACTGCTCGGAGAAGTTCGCGAGCACGCACAGGCCGTTCGAGCCGGCATCGATCATGAAATCGACGCAGCGGCGCTGCCCGTCGAGATCGACGCGGCCGTCGTCGGTGAAGATCGTCGGCACGACCGGAAACACGCCGCGATAGCGCGGGGTTGATACGTTCGATTGCATCGGAAGGAATCCTTGTCGAAATTTTGAGTTCAGGTGATCGCGCCGATCTGCCACGGCACGAACTCGTTCTGTCCGTAGCCGTGCAGTTCGCTGCGCGTCGCACGACCGGACGCCGCGTCGAGCATCATCCGGAACAGCGTCGCGCCGAGTTCGTCGATGCGCGCGCCGCCGTCGAGCACATCGCCGCAGTTCAGGTCGATGTCGTCGGCTTGCCGGCGCCACAGCGCGCTGTTGGTCGCGAGCTTCAGCGACGGCGTCGGCGCGCAGCCGTACGCGGAGCCCCGTCCCGTCGTGAAGCAGATCAGGTTCGCGCCGCCCGCGACCTGCCCGGTCGCGGAGATCGGGTCGTAGCCGGGCGTGTCCATGAACACGAGCCCTTTCGCGCGCACCGGCATCGCGTATTCGTAGACGTCGACGAGGTTCGTGCTGCCGGCCTTCGCGATGCCGCCGAGCGACTTTTCCAGCACGGTCGTGAGGCCGCCCGCCTTGTTGCCGGCCGACGGGTTGTTGTTCATCGCGGCATGGTGGCGCGCGCAATAGTCTTCCCACCAGCGAATCCGCGCGACCAGCTTCTCGCCGACGTCGCGCGACACCGCGCGGCGCGTCAAGAGGTGCTCGGCGCCGTAGATTTCCGGCGTTTCCGACAGGATCGCGGTGCCGCCGTGCCGCACCAGCAGATCGACCGCCGCCCCGAGCACCGGGTTCGCGGTGATGCCCGAATAGCCGTCGGAGCCGCCGCACTGCAGGCCGACCGTCAGGTGGCTCGCGCTGACCGGCTCGCGCCGCACGTCGTTCGCGGCCGCGAGCATCGACTCGACGATCGCGATGCCCTTTTCGATCGTCCGGCGCGTGCCGCCGCTGTCCTGGATCGTGAACGTGCGCAGCCGTGCATGCTCGGTCAGCCCCTGCGTTTCGAGCAGGCGCGGAATCTGGTTGGTCTCGCAGCCGAGCCCGATCACGAGCACCGCCGCGAAATTCGGATGGCACGCGTAACCGCCGAGCGTGCGCTGCAGGATCGCCAGCGCGTCGCCGTCGGGATCGACCGCGCAGCCGACGCCGTGCGTCAGCGCGACCACGCCGTCCACGTTCGGAAACGCGGCGAGCGCGTCCGGATGAATGTCGCGCCGGAAATGATCGGCGATCGCGCGCGCCACCGTGGCCGAGCAGTTCACGGAGGTCAGGATGCCGATATAGTTGCGCGTCGCGACGCGGCCGTCGTCGCGCACGATCCCGTCGAAGCGCGCGCGCTGCGCGTCCGGCACGAAATCGGTCTCGTGCGTGCCTTCGCCGAACGCGTAATCGCGCGCGAACTCGCCCATGTCGAGATTGTGCGTATGGACATGCTGGCCGGGCCGGATCGGCTGGCTCGCGAAGCCGATGATCTGGCCGTAGCGCCGCACCGGCGCGCCGGCGTCGAGCGCGCGCGTCGCGACCTTGTGGCCGGCCGGGATCAGGCCGGCGACGGTCACGCCTTCGTCGTCGAGACGCGTGCCGCCGACCAGTTGCTCGACGGCGACGACGACGTCGTCGGCGGGATTGAGCCGGATCGTGCGCGCCCGCGGCGCGGCCGGCGCCGCGGGCGTTTCGATGGAAAGGGACGACATGGTGGTTCCTGGTTGATTCGTGCGATCGGGCGCTCAGTCGAGGCCGCGGTCGCGATAGTCGATGAGGCTCGCGCAGACGGCCAGGCCGAACGCGGCGACCACGAAGAACATCAGCGCGAGGAAATAGGTGCCGGTGAACTGCACGATGAGGCCGATCAGGATCGGCACGATCACGCCGACGATGTTGCCGCTGAAGTTCATCGCGCCTGCCAGCAGGCCCGCGCGGGACTGGCCGCCGAGCGTGGCCGGCACGCCCCAGAACATCCCGCACCAGCGGATGAAGAACAGCGCGATCGACAGCAGCACGACGACGCTGACGAGCCCCTTCGCGAAGCTCACCGACAGGATTGCTGCGGCCGCCACGAAGCCCGCGACCGAGAACATCGAGCGCATCACGCGGTTCGGCGCGCCGCCTGCCGCGCGCCACTTGTCGGCAAGCCAGCCGCCGAACAGCTCGCCGACGAAGCCGCACATGAAGATGATGAAGGTCGCGCCGCCCATCTGCTTCAGGTCGAAGCCGTGCGCCTTGTGCAGATAGCTCGGCATCCACGTCATCAGCCCGTAGAACACGCTGTTGTAGCAGGCCCAGCTCGCGAACATGCACAGCACCGAACGGTCGCGCAGCAACTCGCGGAACGGCACGCTCGCCTTCGGCTCGCCGGTGCGCGCCGCCGCCGCATGCGCGGTCACGTGTTCGAGTTCGGCGGCGTTCACGCCCGCATGCTCGGACGGATGATTGCGGATGTACCACCACGCCGCGATGCCGACCACGATCGTGCCGACGCCCGCGACGACGAACGCGAGCCGCCACGAGCCGAGGCCCGCGATCAGCGCGGTGATGATGATCGCGCCGCACGCCGAGCCGAGCGGTGCGCCGCCGTCGAGCAGCGCCGCGCCGCGGCCGCGCTCGGACGGCGTGAGCCACGCGCCCGCGAGCTTCGCGCCCGCCGGCATGATCGGCGACTCCGCGATGCCGAGCCCGAGCCGCGTCAGCAGCAGCGGCACCCAGCTGAAGCAGGCGGCCGCGACGGCCTGGCAGGCGCCCCAGCCGATCGTCGCGAGGCCGACGATGGTGCGCGCCTTGAAACGGTCGACCAGCAGCCCGCTCGGGATCTGCATCAGCGCATAGGTCCAGAAGAACGCGCTGAGCAATACGCCTTCCATCGCCGGCGACAGGCTGAATTCGGTCGAGATGATCGGCAGCGCGACCGACAGCGACGCCCGGTCGATGTAGTTGATCGACGACAGCAACAGCAGCAGCCAGAAAATCCGCCAGCGCACGGCGGTCGGCGCGGCGGTCGTGGCATGGGCCGTCTGGCGGGGTCCGGCTGAGTCTTCGAGATGCATGCATGTCTCCTGGGGGTAGTCGCCGGCCGCGCGTTCTCCGATACGTTGGCCAACTAATATATTAGTTGGCGATTATAGAGATGAGTGGAGGCGACGTCACCCGGGTAAACCCGCTGAACGACGCGCTCGATCCGCCGAATTGCCGCGCGGCGTACCGAAAGCGGTCCGCGCACTAATATACTGATCGACCTGCGTCCGTCCGGGCGCGCCGGGCGCGGCACCGGCGGACGCCGGCTGCCTGCCCTCTTTTTGCCGATTTATGAAGTCAGAAACCCCCGTCCAGGACGCGTTCATCGCCCGCCTCATCCCCGCCGGTTACGCGCTGGAGCGCTCGCAGCCGCTGTCCGTGCAGATTCACGCGCTGCTGCGCGACGCGATCGTGACGATGACGCTGCATCCGAACGACGTGATCTACGAGCGCGCGATCGCCGAAGCGCTCGGCGTGTCGCGCACGCCGGTGCGCGAGGCGCTGCTGCAGCTCGCGCGCGAGGAACTCGTGCTGATCGCCGCGCAGTCGGGCACCTTCGTCGCGCCGGTGCGGCGCGAGCAGTTCGTCGAAAGCGCGCTGATCCGCAAGGTGCTCGAAACCGCCGCGATCCGCCGCGCCGCCGAAATCGTCAGCACGCGCGAGCTCGAACAGCTGCACGACATCCAGGAAGCGCACCGGCGCGCGATCGCGCGCGACAACGCGGTCGCCGCAATCGCGTGCGACAACGCGTTTCATGCGACCGTCAGCGCGGCCGCGCGGCTGCCGCGCGTGCAGCAGCTCGTCGAACTCGTGCGCGCGCCGATCGACCGCGTACGGCATGTGACCGTGCGCGATCCGGTGGTCGGCGAAGTCACGCTCGCGCAGCACCAGAAGCTGCTCGAAGCGCTCGAACGGCACGATGCCGATGCGGCCGAACGCGCGCTGCACGAGCACCTCGACGATGCGTATGCGCGGCAGCAGCGCGCATACGACGCCAACGTCGCGCTGTTCGAAGGCCGGTGAAGCCGCGCGACGACGCAGCGCGCCCGCGATGCCGATGAAACGCTACGAAACCCTCGCCCGCACGATCGCCGACGACATCCGCAACGGCAACCTCGCGGTCGGCACGCGGCTGCCGTCGCTGCGGCAGATCATCGCGCAGCACGGCGTCAGCCAGTCCACCGTGTTCCGCGCGTACTACCTGCTCGAACAGTGGGGGCTGATCCGCGCGCGCGAACGCTCGGGCTACTACGTCGCGCCGGGCGCACAACCGCCCGCGGCGCAGCGCGCGGGCCGCGCCGCCGCGACGCGCAAGGTCGACATCAGCGACCTCGTGTTCTCGGTGCTCGACGCCGCGACGCAGCCGGGCATCGTGCCGCTCGGCTCCGCGTTCCCGTCGCCGCAGCTGTTTCCGCTGCAACGTGTCGCGAAGTCGCTCGCCCAGGCGACGCGGCAGGTCAGCCCGTGGAGCACGGTCGTCGACCTGCCGCCCGGCAACGAAGCGCTGCGCCAGCAGATCGCGCGGCGCTATCTCGCGACCGGCATGTCGCAGCCGGTCGACGAGATCGTCGTCACGAACGGCGCGCTCGAAGCGCTGAACCTGTGCCTGATGGCCGTCACGCGGCCCGGCGATGTCGTGGCCGTCGAGGCGCCCGGCTTCTACGCGGCGTTGCAGGCGATCGAACGGCTCGATCTGCGTGCGGTCGAGATTCCCGTCGATCCGCGCACGGGCCTCGATCTCGATGCGCTCGCGAACGCGCTCGAACAGCACGACATCCGCGCATGCTGGTTCATGACCAATTTCCAGAATCCGACCGGCGTCACGCTGTCCGCCGACAAGAAGCGCGCGCTGGTCGAACTGCTCGCGGCGCGCGACGTGCCGCTGATCGAGGACGACGTGTACGGCGAGCTGCATTTCGGTCCCGACTATCCGCTGCCCGCGCGCGCGTACGACCGGCACGGCCTCGTGATGCACTGCAGTTCGTTCTCGAAGACGCTCGCGCCCGGCTACCGGATCGGCTGGGCCGCCGCCGGCCGTTTCGCGGAGAAAGTGCAGCGGCTCAAGCTGATGACGACGCTGTCGGCCAGCATCCCCGCGCAGGCCGGCATCGCGAACTATCTGGAGCACGGCGGCTACGACCGCCATCTGCGCAAGCTGCGCGGCGTGCTGCACGAGCAGCGCGAGCGGATGGACGACGCGCTGCGGCGGTGGCTGCCGGCCGGCGTCGACTGGACGCAGCCGGAAGGCGGCTACTTTCTGTGGCTGACCTTCCCGGACGCCATCGATGCAATGGAACTGCACCGCCAGGCCATCGCGCGCGGCATCAGCTTCGCGCCCGGGCCGCTGTTTTCCGCCGCGCACGATTTCGAGCGCTGCGTGCGCGTGAACTTCGGCCACCCGTGGAGCGCCGAAATCGAACGCGCGATCCGCGTGCTCGGCGAACTGGTGGCGGAGCCGGGCGTGCGCAAGTCCGGATAGGCGTTGTGCGAACGCCCCGCCGGCGCCGCATCGATGCAGACGATCGTGGTGCACGGTACATTGCGGGTCTCGTCATTCTTTCCCCTCTCATGAGCCCACTGCCCTATCTCGATCACGACGCGCTGCTGCAATTGGCCTCCGCAGCGGCGCACGTCACGCAGCCGTGCACATGCACGAAGACGCCGCTTGCCGGATGGACGACCCTGCCGCTGTCGCTGCCGGATACGCAACTGGTCGAAGTGGGCACGCTCGCGCCGCCCGGCGACGCGGAGCCGACCCATGCCGAGCATCACCCCGCCGGCACGCACTACGCGTCGGACGATGCGCCGATCGCGCTGCGCCACTTTCCGTACAACCGCTGCACCGTCAGCCGCTGCCGTGAATGCGGACGCCTGTTCCTGCGTTATCAGGAAGGCGGCGGCTACTTCGTCGACCAGCGCATCCGCGCGCTCGACCCGTCGCTGATCGTCGACGCGCAGGCGTAAGCGGAGAGACCGCGGCAGGACGCAGCGGCAAACGGGAACCCGACAGCCCGAGCGGCCCGGGCGCCCCAATGAAAATGGGCGGCACGACGGCCGCCCGAACGATGTTTCGAAAACAGACCGCCGGCGCTGCCGCGAAGCGGCCGCCGGCCTGCGCGTTCAGCGCGCCGCGACCGGCTTGCCGAACGCGCCGAGGATCTTCTTCTCGAGCGCGATGTAGTCGTGGCCGAAGTGGTGATCGCCCTCCGTCCTGACCACGTCGATGCCGCTGTTCACGAGCGCCGGACACATCGTGTCCTTTTCCTCCGCGCCGTAGAAGCACTGCACGATGCCCGGCGGCACCTTCGCAAGCTCCGGCGCAACCTTCAGCGCCTTGTCGCTCGCCGGCATCCCGAGCCAGCCCGTCACGCGGATCTGGAAATCGGCCGCCGGCGCGAAACCAAGCAGCGACATCACCGACACCTTGTCGCGCAGGTCGGCCGGCAGCCGGTTGTACGCGAACGGCATCACGTCCGCGCCGAACGAATAGCCGACCAGCGCGACGCGACTCGCGTGCCAGCGCGCCATGTACGTGCGCATCACGCGCGCGAGATCGCGGCTCACCTGCGCCGGCGGCTTCTCGCTCCAGAAGTAGCGCAGGCTGTCGATCCCGACCACCGACACGCCGTCGCGCTGCAGCGCCTCGCCGATCGTCTTGTCGAGATCGCGCCAGCCGCCGTCGCCCGAGATCACGATCGCGAGCCGGTCGCTGCCGCCCTTGGCCGGCAGTTCGACCAGCGGCAGATCCGACACGTCGAGCTCGTCGCTGCTGCCGACGTCGTGCAGATGCGCGGTGACCAGCGACACGAGCTTCGCGGTATCGCCCGCGGCGGCCGTATCGACGAAGCCGGGCATCGCGCGGCGCACGATCGTCGGATCGGGCGGGCACGGCTTGAAGCGCGGATCGAGCTTCGGCGCCGGATCGACCGACACCACGCCGGCGATCGTGTTCTCCGGCGCCATCGCGAGGATCTGCTTCGCGATCGCACCGCCCTGACCCACGCCCGCGACGATCGGCGTGTAATAGTGCGACGACTGCGCGAGCCGTTCGAGTTGATGGCTGACCGCTTCGGCATCGCCGTCGAGGTGGTGACAGGTTTCCTGCTTCGCGGCGAGATTGCGCGCGTAGCGTTCGGCATCCACGCCGACCGTCATCGCGCCGGCTTTCGCGAGCGCATCGGCTGCCTGCTGATCGGCCGCGCTCCAGCCGGCCTCACGCGAGAACAGCACGACGAAGCCGCGCAGCGGACCGCTCGGCTTGGTCACCGTGACCGGCCCGTAGCGGCCGCCCGACACCGTTTCCGCCTTCACCGCCGCCGGCTGCGCCGCATGCGCGGCGCCGGCCAGCATCAATCCCGCGCAGGCGGCTGCCGCCCGCGCGATTCCCTTCCTTGACATCATGAACGCCGACCTCCAGCCAGCAGGGACAGATCCGCGAGCGTGACGAACACGCCGACCGAGCCCGAGGCCGCGAGGTAGCGCGGCTCCCAGTGCGGCTCGAACTTGCTCTTGAATGCACGCAAGCCGCGGAAGTTGTAGAAGCGTCCGCCGAAGCGCCAGACCATCAGCCCGAACCGGTGCCACGGCGACGGCATCTTCGCCGCCCCCATGCCCGAGAACGGCGCGATGCCGAGGCTCAGCTTGCGGAAACCCGCTTCCTTCAGATGCAGCGCGAGCTGCGTAAACAGATACTCCATCGCGTACGACGACGCTTCCGGCAGATGACGCATCACGCCGACCGTCGCCTCGGTATTGAGGTCGGTCGTCATGAACGTGACGAAGGCGATCGGCTTGTCGGCCTGCCGCACCAGCATCACCGACTGCGTCGCCAGATAGCCGTCGTGGAACGCGGCGACCGAGAAGCTTTTCTCGCGCGCGTCGCGGCTGTCGAGCCAGCCGTCGGAAATGTCGCGCAGCGCGGGCAGCGCGGCCGGCACGTCGCTCGGCGCGATCACCTCGACCGTCAGCGCGTCCTTGTCGCCGCGGCGCAGCGCATAGCGCAGATGCGAGCGGTGCGAGCCCTTCAGGTCGAACTCGTCGAGCGCGATGTGGGCCTCCTCGCCGAGCTTCATCAGCGTGAGGCCCGCGTCGAGATACAGCGGCAGCGCGTTCGCGCGCACCTGGTAGAACGCCGCGCGCCCGCCGTGCTTGTGCGCCAGCGCGATGAACTTCGCGATCAGCGCAGGCCATTCGTCGCGCGGGCCGACCGGATCGTACAGCGCGGCCCAGGTGCGGCCGTACTTCGCATACATCAGGAACGCCTGGCGCGATTCGGAAAACAGGAAGGTCTTGTCGCCCATCAGCGCAAGGCCTGCATCGCTGCACTCCTGCGCGCGAATGATCTGCTCGGCGTCGAGCAGGTCCTGCGGCGCCGGCTTCATGAAACGGCCCGGCGCCGGACGCAGCAGTTGCCACAGCGCGAACATCGCGACGAACACGCCGGCCGCGAGCGTCGCGCGCAGCGCGCGCGGCGCGCGTGCATCGAACGAGAAGTGCGACCACAGGTCGCGCGTGTACGGCACGTCGCGGAACGCGAAGCACAGCACCCACACCGCGAGGATCAGCACCATCGTCACCGACACGAACCAGCCGATCGTGAAGCGCTCCGCGAACAGCGACGAATGACGGTTGAAACGGCGACGGCTGACCAGCAGCAGCACCAGCAGCGTGCCGAGCACGCCGGCCTCGACGAACGCGAGGCCCTTCGCCAGCGACAGCGCGAGGCTTGCGATCGTCAGCGCGAAGGTCATCCACCACGCGCCGTCGAGACGGCGCAGCAGCCCGCGCGCGACGAACAGCAGCGCGACGCCGAGCACGCTGCAGATTACCTGCGAGCCTTCGAGCACCCACAGCGGCACGACGTTGCGCAGGATCGCGATCCGATGCCAGAACGCCGGCGTCGCGCTCGAGATCACCAGCATCCCGCCGACCGCGAACGTGACGAGGCTCAGGAACAGCGGCGCGAGCTGCGACACGCGTGCGGCCTGCCGCGACACCAGCCGGCGGCGCAGCGCGCGGCCCTCGAATGCAGCGAGCAGGCCGGCCGACAGCACGAGCGGCACGCCGAAGTAGATCGCGCGATACGCGATCAGCGCGGCGACCATTTCGTGCGCGGGCACCGCGCGGCCGAGCGTGAACACCATCGCGGCCTCGAACACGCCGATCCCGCCCGGCGTATGGCCGGTCATGCCGAGCAGCAGCGCGGCCGCATAGACGGTGATGAAGGTCGGGAAACCGACCGGCGTGCTCGGCAGCAGCACCCACAGCGTGAGGCCCGCCGCGACGACGTCGAACACCGCCGACACGATTTGCGCAACGAAGTCGCGCCGGGCCGGCACGTCGAACGCGAGCCACTTGAAGCGCGTGACGACCGGACGCGCGGCCTTGCCGCACGTCGCGGCCATCGCAGCCAGCGCCGCCAGCAGCGCGGCGCCGCTCCACATCAGCACGCCGGGCGCGACGTGCAGCATCGCGGCGAGCGTCTGCGGCACGCAGACCATCCCGATCGCCGTCATCAGCACCAGCGCGAGTGCGAGCGTGACGCTGGTAAATACCGTCATGCGGCCGATCTGCGCGGGCGTCACGCCCGACACGCCGTAGACGCGCGCGCGCACCGCGCCGCCGGTCAGCGCGCCGAAGCCGGTCGCATTGCCGAGCGCGGAGCCCGCGATCGCGCCGATCCACAGCGCGGCGCGCGGCACCTTCGCCGCGACATAGCGCAGGCCGACCGCGTCGCGGGCGACGAGCGCGAGATAGCTGAGAGCGGTCGCAGCAAGCGACGCGCCCCACTCGCCGACGGACATGTGGCGCAGCTCGCGGATCACCGACCGATAGTCGACGGATTGCGACAGGTGCTGGAACACCACGATCAGCAGCAGGCCGATGCCGAGCGCGAGCAGCGGCGACAGCACGCGCTCGTTGCGGATCAGCGCCGAGATACGGGCGATCGCCGCCGCGGCACGGCCGGGCGGACCAGGGTGGCGGGAAGACATAGGTTATTCGTGGTGGTGCATAGCATGTCGCGGCGCGGGGGGCCAGGCGGCGACGAATCTGGTTGTTCTGCGTGGGCGGTCGGCCGAAGAAAGGAGGCAGCAGCGCCTGGATCAGAACTTACGAGTATACGGAACTAATATTACAAAATCTTTCGGTCTCGCTTTGTGCGCATTTGTGGTGCCGCGTGCATAAACGTCGTATCGGTTTCGGCGGCACAATCGCGCGCGAGGTGCGCATCATACCGGGAACCGGCGCGGATTTTTCATCGGACGAATGACTTGTGGCGGATTTGGGAGAAATTTGCCGGATGCGGCGCGGCGGAGGAGGACAAAACCGCACAGCGGTACGGGTTCGGGAAATGGGGCGGGGGTGAGACGGGCGACTCGGACTATCCGGCCCCCGCCCGCTCCCGCAACACGTCGATAAACGCCCGCAACTTTGCCGGCACGTGCTTGCGATTCACGTAATACAGCCACATCGGCGGCAGCGCGCGGCACGCACCGGGCAGCACCTCCACCAGCGTCCCGTCGCGCAGGTCGCGCTCGATGCGCTCCCGCATGAACGCAAACGCAATGCCGACGCCCGCGCGCGCGGCATCGATCACCGCATCGGCGTCGTTCGTCACGAACACGCCCTCCGGATCGAGATCGACCTCGCGTCGCCCATCGCGCAGCAGCCACTTGTGCAGCCGCCCGCTCTCCGAGAACCTGAAACGGACGCACGCGTGCCGCTCCAGCTCGGCGATCGACTTCGGCGCGCCATGCCGCGCCACGTAATCCGGCGACGCAACCAGCGCACACGTCAGCTCGGGCGCGATCCGCACGCCGATCATGCCGGGCTGGAGCCGGTCGGCAAGGCGGATCCCCGCGTCGAAGCCGTCCTTCGCGATATCGACCAGCTCGTTCTCGTAGCGAATCTCGAGCCGGACCTTCGGGTAGCGCTGATGAAAGCTCGCCAGAATCGGCGCGATCACGAGCGTACGCGCAAGCGGCAATGCGGTCACGCGCAGCAGCCCGCCCGGCTCGCCGCGCAGGTCCTTCAGCTCGTCCCGGGCCTGGACGATCTGCCGGTAAGCGGATTCCGTCTGCCGCAGATAACGCTGCCCCGCTTCCGTCAGGCTCACGCCGCGCGTGCTGCGGTTGAACAGTTTCACGTTCAGCTCGCTCTCGAGCTGCCCGATCGCAAGACTAACGGCGGCAGGCGTCAGCCCCAGCGCGGCGGCGGCCCGCGTGAAGTTGCCGGCCGTCGCGACGCTCATGAACACGTGCAGCCCCGTCATCGGATCGCGTCGGCTCATCATTAAAAAAAACTTGAAACTCATTCGAGCGGAATGCCGATTCTCGCATATACCCGGACTGCCTACACTGGCCATGCCGTCCCCACCGGAGCCTCGAATGAACGCCCTGTCCAGCCCCGTACTGTCGCTCGCCGCCGCCCGGCGCACGATCGAAACCGGACTCGCGCACGCCGCGTCGCTGCAGGTCGCCGACGTCGCCATCGCGATCGTCGATGCCGGCGCAAACCTGCTCGCGTTCGCGCGCAGCGACGACTGCTTTCTCGGCGCGATCGATCTCGCGCAGCGCAAGGCGCTGACGGCGGTCCGCTTCCGCGCGTCGACCGCGTCGCTCGGCGCGCTGTCGGGCGACGGCGGCCCGCTGCGCGGCATCGAGCACAGCCACGGCGGGCTCGTCACATTCGGCGGCGGCGAACCGCTGGTCGACCACGACGGGCGCTGTGTCGGCGCCATCGGCATATCGGGCGGCAGCGTCGACGAAGACCAAGCGATCGCGAAACACTGCCGCGCCCGCTTCCTGGCCACTCTCCATCACGAAAGGTAAATCCATGACCCGGAAACACATCCTCATCACCGGCGCGACGTCGGGCTTCGGCCGCGAAGTCGCATTGCGGCTCGCCGAGCGCGGGCATCACGTGACGGCAGGCGTGCGCGCCGTCGCCGATATCGAAGGTCTCGCGGCCGAAGCCGCGCAGCGCGACGCGGCGCTGCGGATCGTCAAGCTCGACGTCACATCCGCGTACGACCGCGCCCGCGCGGCGGAGCAGGATTTCGACGTGCTGGTCAACAACGCGGGCACCGGCGAAGCCGGCGCGCTCGTCGACTTGCCGGTCGAGATCGTGCGCGAGCTGTTCGACGTGAACGTGTTCGGCCCGCTCGAACTCACGCAGCAGGTCGCGCGCGGGATGCTCGCGCGCAAGCGCGGCAAGATCGTGTTCGTGTCGTCGATCGCAGGCCTGATCACCGGGGCGTTCACCGGCGCCTATTGCGCGTCGAAGCATGCGGTCGAATCGGTCGCCGAGGCGATGCACGCGGAACTGGCGCCGCACGGCATCAAGGTCGCGGTCGTGAACCCCGGCCCGTACAGCACCGGCTTCAACGACCGGATGATGGACACGCCGCGTCGCTGGCGCGATCCGGCCGTCCATCACGTGACGCCCGAGCGGCTGACGTTCCCGCTCGAGCAGCACGATCCCGAGGAAATGATCGCGAAGATGGTCGACGTGATCGAAAGCGACGACGGCGCGTTCCGCAACCTGCTGCCGAAATCGGCCGAAGCGTTCGTCCGCGCGGAACAGGCGCACGCGTGGGATCGTCGGCAGTGACGACCGGCATCGCGGCGCAAAGCCGCGACGCGACGTGCACAGCGTGGCGCGGCAGCCGTCTCGCCGCGCAAGCCGGACCACAGCCAGTTAGCGCTCAGTACACATCGCGCACATAGCGCCGCGCCTTCGCGAGCCGCGCGACATATTCGTTCGCGCCGTCCGCGGACATCCCGCCGTGCTCGGCAATCACCGACTTCAGCGCCGCGTCGACGTCCTTCGCCATGCGCGCGGCGTCGCCGCACACGTAGAAGTGCGCGCCCTCCTCCAGCCACGCGTACAGCTCGGCGCCGTGCTCGCGCATCCGGTCCTGCACGTAGATCTTGTCGGCCTGGTCGCGCGAGAACGCGAGGTCGAGCCGCGTCAGGAAGCCGCTGTCGCGCATCGCGGTCAACTCGTCGCCGTAGTAGAAGTCGGTCTGCGCATGCTGCTCGCCGAAGAACAGCCAGTTGCGTCCGCGCGCGCCGCTCGCCTGCCGTTCGTGCAGGAAGCCGCGAAACGGCGCGACGCCGGTGCCGGGGCCGACCATCACGATCGGCACGTCGCCGCTCACGGGCGGACGGAAATGCGCGGACTTCTGCACGAACACCGGCACGCGGCCGTCTTCGGCGCGATCGGCGAGGAAGGTCGACGCGACGCCTTTGCGCGCGCGCCGGCCGTTGTGATAGCGCACCGCCGACACGGTCAGGTGGATCTCGCCGCGATGCGCGCTCGGGCTCGACGCGATCGAATAGAGACGCGGCTGCAAGCGCTTGAGCATGCCGACCAGTTCGCCGCCGGACAGCTCGACCGGGAACTCGTGCAGCACGTCCGCGAGCTGCTGGCCCCACAGCCACTGCTTCAGGTCGGCCTTGCGGTCGTCGCCGAGCAGCGCCTTCAGCGCGCCGTTCGCGCTGCGCGATGCGATGAACGCGAGCGTGTCGGGATGCGGGCGCGTGATGTCGCAGTGGCGCGCGAGCGCGTCGCCGAGGCGCAGCTCGCCGATGCCCGGCAGCGACACGGGCGTATCGGCCTTCAGCGCGGTGACGGCGAGCAGTTCGTCGACCAGTTCCGGGCAGTTGGTCGGCCACACGCCGAGCGCGTCGCCGGTTTCGTATTCGAGGTTCGCGCCTTCGGTCGACAGCGACACGTAGCGCGTATCCTTCGCCGCGCCCGGGCGGTTCAACCGCAGGTTCGCGACGAGCTTCGACGGTGCGGGATGCGCCTTGGTCGGCAACAGCCCCGTCGCGCCCGCCGCGGCGGCCGGCACCGCGTGCAGCGCGGCATCCGCTTCCTTGATCCGCGCGATCACGCGTTCGAGCCACTGGTCGGCGTCGCGCTGGAATTCGACGTCGCAATCGACTCGCGCACACAGGCGCGCCGCGCCGAGTTCGGCAAGCCGCGCATCGAGCCGGCGGCCGTGCCCGCAGAACTGGTCGTAGTTGCGATCGCCGAACGCGAGCACCGCGAACCGGGCGCCGTCGAGACGCGCGGCCGATGCATCATGCAGCGCGTCCGAGAACTCGCGGCCGTTGTCGGGCGGATCGCCGTCGCCGAACGTGCTCGTCATCAGCAGCACGTACTGCGCGCCCGCAAGCGACGCGACCGGATAGTCGGACATGCATGCGGTGCGGATCTCGAAACCGGCGTTCATCAGTTGCGTCGCGTAGTCCTCGGTCAGCGATTCGATGTTGCCGGTCTGCGACGCCCACAGCAGCACGACCTTCGGGCGCGTCCGCACGATCCGCACGCCGCCCGGCGCGGCCGCCGGCGCATCGGCCGGCAACGCGGGCGACGCGGCGTCGGTCACGCGCGCGGGCGTCGAACGGCTGAACAGCCCCGCCAGCATCCCGTCGAGCCAGAGCCGCACCGGCGGCGTCAGCGGCGCGAGCGCGGGCAGCACCGGCACGCCGCCGTCGCGCCGTCCGGCGCTCGCCTTCAGCCCTTCGACGAGACCGGCTACGTACAACCGCTCCGCATTGCTCAGCGGCGGCGGCGCGAAGTCGGCCACGCCGAGCGCGACCGCGAATGCATCGATATCTGCCATATCGGGTTCCTGTGAGGCGACGGCCGGCGCGGGCCGCGCGGCGTCGGCGGACACGTCGGGACGCGCCGTGGCGTCGTCGGCGGACGCGAACGCATCCGTTTCGACGCGGGCCAGCGCGACCGCGCAGTATTTCAGTTCGGGCTGCTGCGATTCGGCATCGATCGCGTCGTTCGTCACCGCGTTGATGCACAGGTCGTCGCCGTACACGTCGTTCCAGTGCATCGGCGCGAAGCAGTTGCCGCGCTGCACGCGGTCGGTCACGACGGCCGGCAGCACCGCACGGCCGCGCGCCGAGCGGATCTCGACGCTGTCCCTGGTCGCGATGCCGAGCGTGTGCGCATCGTCCGGATGAAGCTCGACGAACGGGCGCGGATTGAGCTTGTTCAGCATCGCGACCTTGCCCGTCTTCGTCATCGTGTGCCACTGGTGCTGCAGCCGGCCGGTGTTCAGCACGATCGGGAACGTGTCGTCCGGCCGCTCGGCCGGCGCGACATGCGGCCGAGCGTAAAAGCGCGCCTTGCCCGACGGCGTCGGAAACGCGATGCGCGGCGGGCGCGCCGCATCGCCGTCGGGCGCGGTGCGCAGCGTCTGGCTCGCGCCGTCGTTCAGATAACGCACCGGATGCCGGTCGCGCGCGGTGCCGGGCGCGACCGGCCACTGCACGGGCCCGTCGCGCAGCGCCGCGTGGCTCGCGCCGCGCAGGTCGTAGCCGGTCGCCGGATTCGAGAAGCGCACGATCTCGTCGAACACGTCGGCCGCCGACGCATAGTCGAATGCGCCGGCGAAGCCCATCGCACGCGCGACTTCCGCGACGATGCGCCAGTCGGGCAGCGCATCGCCGGGCGGTGCGATCGCGGGCCGCATCAGCGTCATGTTGCGCTCGGAATTCACCATCACGCCGTCGCCTTCGGCCCACAGCGCGCCCGGTAGCAGGATGTCCGCGTAGCGGTTGGTCTCGGTGTCGAGGAACGCGTCCTGTGCGATAACCAGTTCCGCGGCCTGCAAGCCGGCGATCACGTTCTGCCGGTTCGGCACGGTCGCGACCGGGTTCGTGCAGATGATCCAGCACGCCTTCACGTCGCCGGACTTCATCCGCGCGAACAGGTCGACGGTACCGCCGCCGGTTTCCGCACGCAGCGTACCGGACGGTACGCGCCACAGGTTCTCGACGAAGCGGCGATCGTCGGCCGACAGCGTCGAGCGCTGCCCCGGCAGCCCCGGTCCCATGTAGCCCATCTCGCGCCCGCCCATCGCATTGGGCTGGCCCGTCAGCGAGAACGGCCCGCTGCCGGGGCGGCAGATGCGGCCCGTCGCGAGATGCAGGTTGCAGATCGCATTGGTGTTCCACACGCCGTGCGTGCTCTGGTTGAGGCCCATCGTCCAGCAGCTCGTCCATTCGGGCGCGTCGCCGATCCATTGCGCGGCGGTGCGGATGTCGGCCTCGGCCAGCCCCGTGATCGCCGCGACGCGCTCGGGCGTGTAGTCGGCCAGGAACGCGGGCATCGCGTCCCAGCCTTCGGTGAATTCGGCGATGAAGGACACGTCGGTGCGGCCGTTCGCATGCAGCAGGTGCAGCAGCCCGTTCATTAACGCGAGATCGGTGCCGGGCCGGATCTGCAGGAACAGGTCGGCCTTGTCGGCGGTGCCGGTGCGGCGCGGATCGACGACGATCAGCTTCGCGCCGGCCTTCACGCGATCCATCATCCGCAGGAACAGGATCGGATGGCAGTCGGCCATGTTCGCGCCGATCACGAAGAACAGGTTCGCGCGATCGAAGTCCTGGTACGACCCGGGCGGGCCGTCCGCGCCGAGCGACTGCTTGTAGCCGGTGCTCGCGCTCGCCATGCAGAGGCGCGAGTTCGACTCGATGTTGTGGGTGCCGACGAAGCCCTTCGCAAGCTTGTTGACCAGATACTGCGCCTCGATCGACATCTGGCCGGACACGTAGAACGACAGCGCGTCGGGGCCATGCGTATCGAGCACCGCGCGCAGCCGGCGCGCGGTCTCGGCGATCGCGTCACGCGCCGGCAGCGGCACGAGGTCGTCCTCGCGCGCGCGGCGCACGAACGCGCGGTCGAGCCGCCCGGAACGGCGCAGCGCGACGTGCGCCGACGAACCCTTCGTGCACAGCCGCCCGAAGTTGGCCGGATGGTCGGGGTCGCCGGACACCTTGACGACCTCGCCGTCCTCGACATGCAGCACCATCCCGCAGCCGACGCCGCAGTAAGGGCATACGCTTTTGACGGGGGTGGCGGTCATGCGCGCTCCGGGTCCGTCAGGCCGCAATCCACACGAAGCCGTCCTCGACCCGCGACGGATACGCGTTCACCGACTGCTCCGGCGCCTCCACGCATTCGCCGGTGCGCAGGTCGAAGTGCTGCTTGTAGAGCGGCGACGCGACGACCACCCGTTCGCCGAGGCTGCCGATCAGCCCGCGCGACATCACGGCCGCACGCGACACCGGGTCGACGTTGTCGATCGCGAACACGCCGCCGGCTTCGGCATGCGCGACATGGAACACCGCGACCTGCTCGCCGTTGACGAGCGCGCACACGCCGGTGTTCGGCACGATATCGTCGAGGGCGCACACGCGGGTCCACGACAGCGGAAGACGATCGTTCATGATGCTCTCCTTGAAGATGAGGTTGGCGTCGGTCAGGCGGTTTCGGATTCGGCGACGGCTTGCGGCACATCCGCGGCGACGACCGGAATCGCGATGCGCTTGCCGCGCATGCGCTCTTCCGGCGTCGCGGGACGGATCTGGCCGCGCGTCTCGACGAACGCGATGTTCGCGTCCGGCGTATCGCTGTTCACGAAATGCCGGAAGCGCTTGCGCGTGTCGGGATCGGCGACGGCCTTCTTCCATTCGCATTCGTAGGTATCGACCACGTGCTGCATGTCGGCCTCGAGCTCGGCCGCGATGCCGAGCCGGTCGTGCACGACGACGTCGATCAGGTAGTCGAGGCCGCCTTCGAGGTTGTCGCGCCACACGCTGGTGCGCTGCAGGCGATCGGCGGTGCGCACGTAGAACATCAGGAAGCGGTCGATATAGCGGATCAGCGTCGCGCGATCGAGATCGGCGGCCAGCAGTTCCGCATGGCGCGGCTTCATGCCGCCGTTGCCGCACACGTAGAGGTTCCAGCCCTTCTCGGTCGCGATGATCCCGACGTCCTTGCCTTGCGCTTCCGCGCACTCGCGCGTGCAGCCCGACACGCCGAACTTGATCTTGTGCGGCGCGCGCAGCCCCTTGTAGCGATGCTCGATGTCGATCGCGAGGCCGACCGAATCGTCGACGCCGTAGCGGCACCACGTCGAGCCGACGCAGGACTTCACGGTGCGCACGGCCTTGCCGTATGCGTGGCCCGATTCGAAGCCGGCCGCGATCAGCTCCTCCCAGATCGACGGCAGCTGCTCGACGCGCGCGCCGAACAGGTCGACGCGCTGGCCGCCGGTGATCTTCGTGTAGAGCCCGTATTTCTTCGCGACCTGCCCGACCGCGATCAGCCCTTCGGGCGTGACCTCGCCGCCCGGCATGCGCGGCACGACCGAGTAAGTGCCGTCGCGCTGGATGTTCGCGAGGTAGTAGTCGTTCGAATCCTGCAGCCCCGCGTGCTCCTTCTTCAGCACGAACTCGTTGAAGCACGACGCGAGAA
The DNA here is from genome assembly GCF_902499075.1 of Burkholderia pseudomultivorans. GTDB lineage: Bacteria > Pseudomonadota > Gammaproteobacteria > Burkholderiales > Burkholderiaceae > Burkholderia > Burkholderia pseudomultivorans. The sequence goes on from NZ_CABVPP010000006.1 coordinate 166,140, forward strand.
TGCCCGCGACGGCCGGCTTGCAGATGTCGCAGCCGAGGCCGCGGCCGTGCTTCGCGAGCAGTTCGTCGAAGGTCGTGATGCGTTCGACGCGGATCAGGTGGAACAGCTCCTGGCGCGAATGCGGGAAGTGCTCGCACAGGCGGTTGTCGACCGCGAGGCCCTGCTTCTTCATCTCGGCCTTCATGATCTGCGTGACGAGCGGCACGCAGCCGCCGCACGACGTGCCGGCGCCCGTACACGACTTCAGCGCGCCGACGCTCGTCGCGCCGTCGGCGACCGCCGCGCAGATCTGCGACTTCGACACGTTGTTGCACGAGCAGATCTGCGCGCCGTCCGGCAGCGCATCGACGCCGACCGCGGGCTTCGCCGCGCCGTCCGACGACGGCAGGATCAGGAACTCCGGCGACTCCGGCAGCTCGATGCGGTTCAGCATCATCTGCAGCAGCGTGCCGTATTCGGCCGCATCGCCGACCATCACCACGCCGTGCAGGAACTTGCCGCAGTCGGACACGACGAGCTTCTTGTAGATTTGCCGGCGCTCGTCCGCGTACTGGTAGACGCGGCTGCCGGCCGTCGTGCCGTGCGCGTCGCCGATGCTCGCGACGTCGACGCCCATCAGCTTCAGCTTGGTGCTCAGGTCGGCGCCCGCAAATGCGGTGGCTTCGTCAGGGTGGCCCGCGAGCCGCTTCGCGACCACGCGCGCCATGTCGTAGCCGGGCGCGACGAGGCCGTACACGGTGCCGTTCCATGCCGCGCATTCGCCGATCGCGTAGATGTCGGCGTCGCTGCTGCGGCATGCGTCGTCGATCGCGACGCCGCCGCGCGGGCCGATTTCCAGCCCGCTTGCGCGTGCCAGCTCGTCGCGCGCGCGGATGCCGGCCGAGAACACGATCATGTCGGTATCGAGATGCGTACCGTCGGCGAATACCATCCGGTGCGCGCCGGTTTCGCCGTCGACGATCTCCAGCGTGTTCCTGCCCGTATGCACGGTCACGCCGAGCGCCTCGATCTTCGCGCGCAGCATCCGGCCGCCGCCGTCGTCGACCTGCACGGCCATCAGCCGCGGCGCGAATTCGACGACGTGCGTGTCGAGCCCCATGTCGCGCAGCGCCTTCGCGCATTCGAGGCCGAGCAGCCCGCCGCCGACCACGACGCCGCGTTGCGCATGCGTGCCGCACGCCTGCATCGCTTCGAGATCCTCGATGGTCCGGTACACGAAGCAGCCGGCGCGATCGTGTCCGGGCATCGGCGGCACGAACGGGCGCGAACCCGTCGCGAGCACCAGCTTGTCGTAGGCGAGCGTTTCACCGGACGCGAGCGTGACCGTGTGCGCGACGCGATCGATCGACGCGACGCGCGCATTCAAGCGCAGGTCGAAGGCCGGATGACGCTCGAAGAAACCGGCTTCGACGAGCGACAGGTCGTCCGCCGACTTGCCCGCGAAGAATTCGGACAGATGCACGCGGTCGTAGGCCGGGCGCGGCTCCTCGCCGAGCACGGTGACCTGCAGCCGGCCGGCCGCGCCCGCTTCCGCCGCGATGCATTCGAGGAGCTTGTGGCCGACCATCCCGTGGCCGATGACGATGAGTTTCATGATGACGTTCCTTCGATCGATCAGTTCGCGGCGTTGGCGGCAGAGAGCGCGCGGTCGCGCAGCTCGGCTTCGCGTGCCTTGTGTTCCTCGCTGAAGCGCACGGCCATCGCGCACAGCGCGGTCGCGGTGACGGCGAGCCCGAGCAGGCTCAGCGTGTGCTGCACGTCGCCGACGCCCTTGAGCAGGAAACTCGCGGCGACCGCGCCGACGTTGCCGCCCGCGCCGACGATCCCCGCGACGCCGCCGAGCGCCTTGCGGTCGATGAACGGCACCAGCGCGTAAGTCGCGCCGCATGCCATGTGCGTGAACAGGCCGAAGGTGAGCATCGCGACGAGCGCGAGGCCGACGCTTTGCGCATGCGAGAACCACACGAGCCCGAGGCCTTCGCCGACGATCAGCGCGCACAGCAGCGTCGCGCGCACGTCGAGGCTGCGGCGCGCGGCGATCCGGTCGGACAGCCAGCCGCCAAGCGCACGGGCGAACAGCGCGAGCAGCCCGAACAGGCCGGCTGCGAGGCCCGCATCCTTCAGCGACAGGCCGAAATGATCGACGTAGTACAGCGCGGCGATGTTGTGGATGAACACCTCGACGCCAAAGCACGCGCCGTACGTGACGAACAGCATCCAGACGCGATAGTTGCCGCATGCGGTGAAGAAGCTCGCCCAGCCGCCCTTCTTGCCGCTGTCGACGGTCACGCCCTGCCGGCGCAGCGCGACGAAGTCGCCTTGCGGGCAATCCTGCGTGTAGCGCCAGTACGCCCAGGCCATCGCCAGCATCGCGATGCCCGGCACGACGAGCGCGACACGCCACGACGCGTCGTCGCCGAAGCCGAGCATCATGCCGGCCGCAACGAGCAGCGGCATCAGCGCCTGCGTCGCGCCCGCGCCGGCGTTGCCCCAGCCGGCCGTCGTCGCATTCGCGGTGCCGACCACGTTCGGCGCGAACATCACCGACGTGTGGTACTGCGTGATCACGAAGCCCGCGCCGATCGCGCCGATGCCGAGCCGGCAGATCAGGAACGACAGGTAGTCGTGCGTGAACGACACCGCGAACACGGGAATCGCGCCGAGCACCAGCAGCCCCGCATACACGCGGCGCGGCCCGAAGCGGTCGCACAGCGGGCCGACCAGCAGCCGCACGGCGATGGTCGCGGCGACCGCCGCGATGTTGATGTTCGCGACTTGCGCGGCGCTCAGGTGGAATTCGCGCGCGATGAGCGGCATCAGCGGCGCGCACGCGAACCACGCGAAGAAACAGACGAAGAACGCCATCCACGTCAGGTGAAACACGCGCATCGGCGCGGTGCGGAGGCTGAAGAGATCGATACGGGTAGCTTTGTCGGTCATGTCATCCGCCAAACGAAAAACGGCGTCCTGCGCACCCGGTCTCGTCGAGACCCGATGCGAAGGACGCCGTTGCCCATGAAGCCCGTTGCCGGGCGCGTCGGTATTCGGTGCTGCGAACGGATCGCCATTGATCCGCCCGGACCTGCTGACGCAAACGCCATGCCAGGCTGGCGCGATTGACGCGCGCGTGCCCGCCGCGCAAGGCTCGGCGGACGATACGCGTGACTCCGCCGCGCACCGCCCGCGATGCGTCGTGACGCAGCGAAGCACAGTTGTGGTGCGCTGCAGCACTGTCGCCGTGCGACATCGCGGTGCGCATTGGCCGGCCGCGACGCACCCCGATGCGGCATTGCGTCCCCCGGCGCGATGCGGCTGGACGCGCATGCAGCGTCGTCGCACGCCGCGTCTTGCCGGGTGCGACCCACGCTGGCCCGGATATTGCTGAATCCGGTTCATGCCACCGGCAAAGGCGCCGGTGGGCAGTCCCAGCAAGATCAGGCCCGTCGTCGCGGACGGGCTCGTCAGGACAACGGCGTCCGTTCGTGCGTGGCACGGCCGGATGCCGTCGTCGCTTCGGCTGCCTGCCGCTGCCGCGCACTCAATGCGTTATCGACCGCCGCGTGCAAGTGGCAATGGAACACGACATGACGACTGGCAAAGTCACCCTGCTGGGCGCCGGGCCCGGCGACCTCGATCTCCTCACGCTGAAGGCCGTGAAAGCGCTCGCCGCCGCCGACGTGCTGCTGCTCGACGATCTCGTCGATCCCGGTATCGTCGACCTCGCGCCGCGCGCGCGCGTGGTACGGGTCGGCAAGCGCGGCGGCTGCCGCTCGACGCCGCAGGCATTCATCGAGCGGCTGATGCGCCGCTGCGCGCTGCGCGGCGCGCACGTGGTGCGCGTCAAGGGCGGCGACGCGCTGCTGTTCGGCCGCGCCGGCGAGGAGCTCGCGATGCTGCGCGCCGCCGCGATTCCGGTCGAGATCGTCAACGGCATCTCGTCGGGCTTCGCGGCCGCCGCGAGCCTCGGCGTGTCGCTCACGCATCGCGAGCACTGCCACGGCGTCACGTTCGTCACCGCGCACCGGCAGGACCACGGCGAACCCGACTGGTCGCGCGTCGCGGCAGCCGGCACGACGCTCGCGATCTACATGGGCATGAGCCGCATCGAACGAATCGCCGCCGGCCTGCTCGACGTGCTGCCTGCCTCGACGCCGGCCGCGGCCGTCCAGTGGGCCGGCACGCCTGCCGAACGCCGCTGGACCGGCACGCTCGGCCGGCTCGCGCCCGGCGTCGCGGAAGCGGGGCTCGGCAGCCCGGCCGTGATCCTCGTCGGCGCGGCGATCGGCGAGGCGGTCGCGCAAGGCCTGCCGGACGCGGGCGCCGCGCGCGCAACGCCGCTGTCGCAGGCCGCGTAGCATGCGCGACGTCACGCGGCACCGGCCGCCTACCCTTCGTGCAGACAGCGGCGATCGCGCTGCCACCGCGTGCGGCATCGACCTGCGATCCGCGCCGCCCGCCACGCTTTTGCCGCCGCCGTTCGCGTCATGAATACGTCTGCCTCGCCCCTGCGCCTGCGCGTGCTGCTCGTCACCGATACCGACAAGCCGATCGGCGAGCTCGGCGCCGCGCTCGCGCGGCTCGGCTACGAGATGCTGAACGACGTCGCGACGCCCGCGCGGCTGCCCGCCGCCGTCGAGGAGCAACGCCCCGACGTCGTGATCATCGACACCGATTCGCCGTCGCGCGACACGCTCGAACAGCTCGCGGTGATGCATGCGACCGCGCCGCGCCCGGTGCTGATGTTCAGCCACGACGCCGACCAGCAACTGATCCGCGCGGCGGTCGGCGCGGGCGTCAGCGCGTATCTCGTCGAAGGCCTGTCGGCCGAGCGCCTCGCACCGATTCTCGAAGTCGCGCTCGCGCGCTTCTCGCACGACGACGCGCTGCGCCGCCGCCTCGCCGACGTCGAGCGCGAACTCGCCGATCGCAAGCTGATCGACCGCGCAAAGCGCCTGCTGATGGATCAGCGCAGGCTGTCCGAGCACGACGCGTATGCGACGCTGCGCAAGCGCGCGATGGATCAGGGCCTGCGCATCGTCGACGTGGCGCGCCAACTGCTCGACGCGTCACCTCAGCCATGAACGCCATGAACCCATCCCTTCCCGCCGCGCCGGAACGCGCGCACCTCCGCCTCGGCTTCGTCGCGCTCAGCGACGCGGCGCCGCTGATCGTCGCGCAGCGGCTCAACCTCGGCGCACCGCACGGCCTGACGCTCGAACTGAGCCGCGAGCCGTCGTGGGCCGCCGTGCGCGACAAGCTGCTGAGCGGCCAGCTCGACGCCGCGCATGCGCTGTACGGGCTCGTCTGCGGGCTGCAGCTCGGCATCGGCGGGCCGCAGGCCGACATGGCGGCGCTGATGGTGCTGAACCGCAACGGCCAGGCGATCACGTTCTCTCGCGCGCTGGCCGATGCGTATCGCGCCAGCGGCAGCGTGCGCGACACGTTCGCGACGCTCGGCCGCAAGCCGCTGCTCGCGCAGACCTTCCCGACCGGCACGCACGCGATGTGGCTGAACGCGTGGCTCGCGTCGCACGCGATCGATCCGCTGCGCGACGTGCGCAGCGTCGTGATCCCGCCGCCCGAGATGGTCGCGGCGCTGGCGAGCGGCGAGCTCGACGGCTTCTGCGCGGGCGAGCCGTGGCACGCGGTCGCCGAAGCGTGCGGCGCGGGCCGCACCGTGGCCGTCACGAGCGAGATCTGGCCCGATCATCCGGAAAAGGTGCTCGCGAGCCGGCGCGATTTCGTCGCGCTGTATCCGGCGACGGCGCGCGCGCTGATCCGCACGCTCGTCGACGCGTGCGCGTGGCTCGACAGCGCCGCGCACCGCGCCGAAGCGGCCGGCTGGCTCGCGTCGCCCGACGCGCTCGGCGTGCCGGCCCGGCTGATCGCGCCGCGCCTGCTCGGCGACTACGGCGCGGGACCGTTCGCCGAACCGCCGCTGCCGATCCGCTTCCACGACGGCGGCACGGCGAACCGGCCGGAGCCGCGCGACGGACTGTGGTTCCTGTCGCAGTACCGGCGCTGGGGCATGCTCGACGGCCCGCACGACGACGCGGCGATCGCCGCGGCCATCGCGCAGACCGCGTTGTATGATGCGGCAGTCGCCGAAGGCGGCGCGGCGGACGCATGATGCGCAACGCGGAAGGCACGCGTTCGATGCGGCCGCCCGCCGGACGCCGCCCGCTGCGCGGCTGCCGGCTTCCGCTGGCTGCCGGCAAACGCCGGTGCCGCCGAATCGCCCGCACGCCTTCGCGTTGTCACACCGTCCCCGCCCCCGATCGATGTCGAAACGAACCCGCCCGCCGCTCGACCTGCTGCTCACCGATATCCGCGCGTGCCGCGTCTGCGCGGCCGAACTGCCGCTCGGCCCGCGCCCCGTGGTGCGCGCGCATCGCGACGCGCGCATCCTGATCGTCGGGCAGGCGCCCGGCACGCGCGTGCATGCGAGCGGCATTCCGTGGGACGACGCGAGCGGCAAGCGGCTGCGCGGCTGGCTCGACGTCGACGCCGACACGTTCTACGACGAGACGCGTTTCGCGATCGTGCCGATGGGCTTCTGCTATCCGGGCCGCGGCGCGAGCGGCGACAATCCGCCGCGCCCCGAATGCGCGCCGTTGTGGCTCGACCGGCTGCTCGCCGAACTGCCGGCGATCCGCCTGACGCTGCTGATCGGCCAGTACGCGCAACGGCATTTCCTGCGCGACACGCGCAAGGCAACGCTGACCGACACCGTGCAAGCATGGCGCGACTACGGCCCGGACGTGCTGCCGCTGCCGCATCCGTCGCCGCGCAACCAGGCGTGGTTCAAGCACCATCCGTGGTTCGACGCCGAAGTCGTGCCCGAGCTGCGCCGCCGCGTCGCGCCGCTGCTCGCCGGCTGACCATCGGTACCGCACGCGCGGCGCGGCCGCGCGCCCGCCGGCCGGCCCCGGTTGCGGTACCATCGCGGCTCAACCGCGTCACGAACCGCAGAATCCGTCATGTCCTCCATCGCCCCGCCGCGCCTGTACGGGATGCCCGAACGCAGCGACCGGCTCGACTTCTATATCCGCGACCAGGCGTCGCGCCAGGCGATCACCGAGCCGCACCGGCACGCGTATTTCCAGATCCAGTTCAACCTCGGTGGCGACACCGAACAGCGCATCGGCGGCGTCACGCGGCCGTTTCCGCGCGGCGCGCTCGCGTTCGTGCTGCCGTATCGCGAGCATCTGATTCCGCATCCCGAAGGCGCGCACTTCATCGTGATCAACTTCAGCCAGGCGTTCCTGCGCGCCGATCTCGACGTCGATCCGCTCGATCTCGAGGACGTGCCCGCGCACCGCTTTCCCGAGCTGACGCCGTTTCGCTTCCAGGAGCATCTCGACTTCATCCTGACCGGCGACGCATTCGACGAAGCGCGCCGCCTCGCGCTGTGCATGATCGACGCCGACCGCGCGCGCACCTTCGGCTCGACGACGCTGCTGCGCGGCTATCTGCTGCAGCTGATCGGCCTCGTCTGCACGCAGTACGCGGGTGCGCTCGACAAACTCGCGCAGCGCGGCGCCCAGCGCGCGGGCCGGCGCGACGCACTCGCGCGCGTGCTGCGCCACGTTCGCGCGAACCTGACGCGGGAAGACCTGACGCTCGCCGCGACCGCCGAGGCCGCGTTCCTGTCGCCGAACTACCTTGCGCACCTGATCCGCAAGGAGACCGGCAGCACCTTCACCGATCTCGTGACCGAGCGCCGGATCGCGCTCGCGCAATCGCTGCTCGCGCATACGAGCCGGCGCATCGCCGATATCGCCCGCTCGGTCGGCTTCCGCGACGAAGGGTATTTCGCGCGGCGCTTTCGTGCGCGCGTCGGCGTGTCGCCGAAGGCCTATCGCGACGCGAACGCGGCGCTGCCCGAGGCGGAAGACGCGCCGGCGGCGGACGACGCGTAGTTTTGTCCCGGTAAAACGCAATTGCGTCGCATCCGGCCGCGCGCGCGTCGGGTATCGTTGCATGCGTGCCGGCCAGCGCGTCGCGCGCGGCCGCCCGCCGTCCACCTACCGAACGAGGCCCTCCGATGTCCGCATACGTCATCGACGCTCCCGAGCGTCCTTCCGTCGAAGTCGAGCAGTCGTCCGCGCGCTTTCCGGTGCGCCGCGTGTTCTGCGTGGGCCGCAACTACGCGGACCATGCGCGCGAAATGGGTGCCGATCCCGATCGCGAGCCGCCGTTCTTCTTCACGAAACCGGCCGACGCGATCGTGGCCGCCAGCGGCACCGTCCCCTATCCGCCGCTGACCGGCGACCTGCATCACGAGATCGAGCTGGTGGTCGCGATCGGCAAGGACGGCCGCTCGATCGACCCGGCCGATGCGCTGTCCCACGTATGGGGCTACGCGGTCGGCGTCGACCTCACGCGCCGCGATCTGCAGGCCGACGCGAAAAAGCTGAGCCGGCCGTGGGACTGGGCGAAGGGCTTCGACGCATCGGGCCCCGTGACCGCGCTGCGCCCGGTTTCCGCCATCGGCCATCCGGCGGCCGGCCGCATCTGGCTCGCGGTCAACGGCGACACGCGCCAGCAAGGCGATCTGGCCGACATGATCTGGGCGATTCCCGACGTGATCGCATACGTGTCGCGCTCGGTCGAGCTGAAGGCCGGCGACCTGATCTTCACCGGCACGCCAGCCGGCGTCGGCGCGCTGCAGCCGGGCGACCGCGTGACGGGCGGCGTCGACGGCGTGGCGACTTTCGAGTTCGTGGTGGGCGCGAAGCCGTAAGCGCGGCGGCCGCCACGCATCGACGGCGGCTTCGTCAGTCGAGCGCGGCGGCGGCCCGTTCGCCGTCGCGCGCATCGAGCGCGCGCACATACAGCGCCGCAAGCAACGCGAGCGCCGCCGACAGCAGCATCATGGCGAGCGGCGCATAGCCCGCGTTGCGCGTCGTCAGCAGCGCGCCCGTCAACGACGACAGCGCTGCACCGCCCGCGATCATCATCGCGCCGGCCAGCCCGGACGCGCTGCCCGCCAGCTCCGGCCGCACCGACAACGCGCCCGCATGCGCGCCCGGATTGGTCAGTCCGTTGCCGATGCCGACCAGCACGCACGGCCCGAACCACGCGATCGCGTGCGTCGCGCCGCCGAACATCAGCCCGACGGCGATCAGCGGCCCCGCGCACGCGACCAGCCGCCCGCACAGGATCGTCGCGGTCGGCGGATAGCGGCGCGCGAGACGCGCGGTCAGGAAGCTGCCGCATACGAAGCCGGTCGTGATCGTCCCCATGTAGAAGCCGAGCTCCGCCGGCGGGATCGCGAAGAGCGTCTGCGCGGCCAGCGGCGCGCCGGCGAGGAACGCGTAGAAGGAGCCGGTCGAGAACGCCATGCAGAGCGCATAGGCCCAGAAGCGGCGCGCGCGGAACAGCGGCGGATACGCACGAAACTGCCGCGCGAGCGTCGACGAGCGGCGCGTATGGGTTTCGGCCAGATCGAACGCGCACCAGCCGAACAATGCGACGCCGATCGCCGCGAGCAGCCAGAAGCTCGCGCGCCAGCCGGCCGTCTGTTCGAGCAGGCCGCCGAGCGTCGGCCCGATCATCGGCGCGAACGCGGCCGCCATTGCCGCATAGCCGATCCGGCTTGCTGCGCGGCTGCCGCCGCCCGCATCGCGGATCGTCGCCATCGACACCGGATAGACCGACGTGATCGCCGCCTGCATCAGCCGGCAGGCGAGAAACACGCGGATATCGGTCGCCAGCGCACAGCCGAGCGAACCGAGCGTAAATACGCCGACGCTCGTCAGCACGATCGGCCGGCGTCCGAACCGGTCCGACAGCGGCCCCATTACGAGTTCCAGCGACGCCGCAAGCGCCGCATAGCCGCCGAGCGACAGCCCGACGAGCGCGTAGTCGGCCTGCAGATCGCGCGCGATCGCCGGCAGCGACGGCAAAAACAGGCTCAGCGGCAGCACCGACACCGCGCACAGCAGAATCAGCGTCGCCTGTGCCGGTGCGGACGATCGGGAAGCGGTTGGCCGGGTCGGTTGCAAACGGGTATCCTCCGCGCACGCGCCGGGCGGCGATGCGCCACGCAAAAAAAACGCCCCCGAACCAGTCGGGGGCGCAGGGATTCCGGCGCGGTTCCGCTACCGGACCTTGCGCCTGCGTGCTACTGGACGAGCAATGCGATTCAGATTCGTTTCCACGCCGGACGACTCCTGAACGACGACGATGTCGGACGATGGTAGGGGGACGTCGCCAACGCCGTCAACACCCAAGGGGCAGTTCGCACTATCGACGGGCTTGCGAAGATGCGCTGGCATGGACGACCCCTAGCGCGCGCGCACCGACACGAACTTGCGCGCGTTGGCGCGCTGGATCAGCACCGCGATCACGCTGCCGCCGTTCGCCTCGAGCGCCGGCACGTCGTCCGGCGACTCGAGCAGCGTATCGTTGAGCTCCAGCACGACGTCGCCGGGCTGAATGCCCGCATTCGCCGCCGGGCCGTGCACCGCGTCCACCATCATGCCGACCGCGAGCCCCGTCGAACGCCGTTCGTCGTCGCTCAGCGGATGCATCGTCAGGCCGAGGCGGTCGCCCGCGTCCGGGGCGCGCGCGACGACCTTCGTCGCGGCCGCGCCGGCAGCGCCCGCCGCATCGCGCGGCTTGCCGGCCGCCTCGTCTGCGCCGGTGATCGTCATCATCATCGGTGCACGGTTGCGGATCAGCCGCAGCGGCGCCTTCTCGCCTGGCGGCAGCGCGGCCGCCAGGTCGTTCAGCTCGGCCGAGCGGCCGATCCGCTTGTCGCCGAACTGCACGATCACGTCGCCGGGCTTGACGCCGGCCGCCGCGGCCGGCGAGCCGGGATCGACGCCGTTCACGAGCGCGCCTGCCGGCCGCGGCAGGCCGAATGCGGCGGCCAGCCCCACGCCGACGTCCTGCACGTCGACACCGATCGCATTGCCCGACGGTGCATGCGATGCCGCCGCCTGGGCTCCGGCCGGTGCTTGCAGTTGCGCGCGCGCCTGGGCCCGCGCCTTCGCCGCGAGCGCGATCGGAATCGCGAACGTCGTGCTCGCGTAACGTTCGGCGCCCGTATACAGCTGCACCGCGATACCGATCACGTCGCCCGCGCGGTTGAAGACGGGGCCGCCCGAGTTGTCCGGATTCACCGCGATGTCGGTCTGGAAGAACGGAAACGCGCTGCCGTCGGGCAACATGCGCGACGTCGCACTGACGATGCCGGCCGTGACCGTGTTGCCCGAGCCGTCCGGCGCGCCGATCGTCATCACGGGTTCGCCCGCGCGCACCTTCGACGAATCGCCGATCCGCACGAACGGCAGCTTCTTCCCGTCGACCTGCAGCACCGCGACGTCGCTTTGCGGGTCCACCGACAGCACCGTCGCCTTGAACTCGCGACGGTCCGTGAGCCGGACCGTCACGTCGGTCGCCTCGTCGACGACATGCGCGGAGGTCAGGATCATGCCGTCCGCGCTGACGATGAAACCCGAGCCGCTGCCCGACACCGCGCGCGGCGACGTATCGGGCGCCGGCGCCTGCTGCCCCTGCGCGGAGGGCGGTGGCGCGCCGTGCCGGAAAAACGCGGAGAGCGGATCGTCGGGATCGAGGATCGCGAACGACGGCTCGCCGCCGCCCTGCTGATCCGCTGCGGGGGTGCGAATGGTCACGACCGCCGCGCCGTAGCGTTCGACGATCGCCGGGAAATCGACCGGCATCGCGGCACGCGCGACGGCCGGCCGCTCCTTCGCGACGGGCGGCGACGCGGCCGGCGGCGGCGCAACACTCGCCGCGATGGCTGTCGGCTGCGACGCAGCAAAACCGGCAAGCGCGCCCCCGATCAGCGCGGTGCGAAGCACGGCGCGAGCAAGCGTCTGGCGAACCACGGTGCACCTCCCCCGGCAGTCGCGACGCCGACATGCGCGAGACGCGCAGACGCCCGACAAGCACCGGTACACGCATCCATTTATAGTCCACACGGCCGGCCGGAACTACGAATCGAAACCCGAACGGCGAGCGGCCGGCGTGCTGCAGAGCCGTGACAGCGCTCGTTCCGGACAAAGTGCGCGGTTCGTCAATCCGCATAAGTCCGATCGTGTCGCGCGGCTGCGTGCGATCCGGTTCGACAATCCGGCGTGTCGGTTGGCGTGGTGTAAGGGTACGTTGTTAAGCTGCGCGCTCATGCAATCGCTGGAGGGACAGGCGATGACGAAGATGGTCGTCCGCCGGGCCGGCGAGCCCGACGTACCGGTCCTGCTGCAAATCCGCAACGATGCGCACGCAAGGAAGGTCGCGCACCGCGACTACGCATGGGGCCACGCAGGCGACGGCTTTTCCGAGCGGTGGGTGCGAAACAACGTCGCCGAACAGGACGTGTACGTCGTCGAACGGGAAGGTATGGCGATCGGCACGTTTTCGCTGCGCCTCGGTCTCGACGATCACTGGGGACCGCAGGCACCGGTTGCCGGTTATGTGCACGGGCTGTGCGTGCGGGAAGGCTTCAACGGATGCGGGCTCGGCGGCTTCATGCTGAACTGGTGCGCCGACACGGTGCGCAGCCTGAACCGGCGTTTCGTGCGGCTCGACTGCGCGGTCCGTAACGCGAAGCTGTGCGCGTACTACGAGTCGCTGGGCTTTGTCCGTGCGGGGCTGTACCCCGAACCGGGGCCTGGCGGGCAGGTGTGGTCGCTGTATGAAAAACCGGTTGGCTGACGGCCGTGAACTTGCCGTTGCCGACATCCGACAGGAAACCCGTGAATGCCGCATGACGATCGCACCCGAATCATTCCAGGACGCACGCCCGAGTCGGCGGCGATGCTGGCCAGCATCAAACGGGCGATGGCGATGACCGCCCGCATCAACACGCTGACGTTCGACGATGCGGACGAAGTCCGGACGCTGTTCGCCGAACTGATCGGCAAGCCGGTCGACGACAGCTTCGTGCTGATTCCGCCGTTCTACACGACCGGCGGCCCGGATATCACGGTTGGCCGCAACGTATTCGTCAACCAGAACTGCACGTTCTACGACCTCGGCGGACTCGATATCGCGGACGACGTGATGATCGGCCCGAACGTGAGCCTGATCACGTCGGGCCACCCGCTCGAACCGTCGAAGCGGCGCGCGTTTGTCGTCGCGAAACCGATCGCGATCGGGCGCAACGTATGGATCGGTGCGGGCGCGACGATCGTCGGCGGCGTGACGGTGGGCGAGAACGCGGTGATCGGCGCGGGGTCGGTCGTCACGCGGGATGTGCCGCCGAATGTGCTGGTGGGCGGGAATCCGGCGCGGGTGATTCGGGAGGTTGTCGGGTGAGGGACGGCATCGGTCCGCATCGCGCAGCTTACCCGAGCTTCGGTAGGAAACGCGGCACCTGCGGCCATCAAGCCTCGATATAGCATGAATCCGCGTGCCGTCCGCAGTGAATTCGCATGGCGGCGAAATCGGGAAAATGCATTATCGCGTCAGAGGCCCGCCACCGCCTCAGCCGTAATCGCTGCGCCGCCGGCTGCGAGAACGATCTCCGCCGGGAACGTGGGCATTTTGCCGGTACCCGTCTGACGCAATCCTTCACCATGCGGTATCGGCGGACCATTCTCCTCCATGTAACGCCGGATGTGCTCGTATAGCCGCCACAACATCGCGTCCTCCCACCAGCCGGTGTAGCCGATATTAACGATCTCCGCACACGAGTGCGGATTATCGGCCTCACCCCATAACAGCGACAGGAAATAGGACTCGCGGGCCGCAGCACCCGTAAATTGCGTCCATTTGTACGATCGGACTTTCACGTCGTCCCATTTGCGCGTGCGCACGGCTCCGGCCCCACCTTTCTCCCAGAATCGCCAGAACGACGGCGTCACATAAGGAATGAAGCTGACGGTGCGATCGTTCCTGTTGAAAAGAACGGGAAGATCCCGGGGGGAAAAGAGCGCGGCCCGAAGGCAGAACACCGCAAATAAAAGGAACAGCACGGAGGCAAAGGATATGAAGACGCCAAGGACAGGGACTTCCTGTAAGGTCAGCGCGGCGACGAAGCCAACACCCGCCGTACAAAATAGCCCCACTAGCGTACCCAGCACTAAAAACACCGTTTTCCCCCCAGCGCCCATCGGCGTACCAACCTCGATCGCATTCGGGTAGATGTTCAAAAGGGAATCGCAGGTGCTGGCCATCTCATGGACGGGGCGCCGCTTGTCATCACTGGCCACGCGCCATGGCGGCGTGACGCCCTGGCGGGTTCTCGCCAGTTTCCCGGGGAACTTGTTGAAATACGGATCTGCCTGATTCCATTCCGGCAACAGAACCCGGTAGTCGTTCTTCTCGTTTTTCATCTTGAAGCACTTCTCCTAATTCGGCAGCCGTTCGTTCAGGACCTCGTCCCCGTCCTTGGTCTCCACGGCCACTTCTGCATACGCCCCACTGAATTCGATGACGCTCAGATCGAGCGAAACGCGAATGTCCTGATCCTGATCCAGGACCTCGGTGTTCAGTTTCGCAAATGCCGATGCGCCACCTGCCGCCAGTCCTGAAGGCCGAGCCGAGCCTCCTGCGCGCTCGACCAACAGTGTCGCCCCGCCTTTCTTGTTCTTGCCGTAGATTCGCGCAACCCAGTCCAGTTGCGCCCGTAATCCCACCGGAATGCGCAAGCGCAAATATACCTCTCTGTAATCCATCGGGTTGCGGCTGTTGCTGCTAGGCATCGGCAATCCCCCCATCATGCCGGCTCCCATGCTGCGGCCCGCGACATCCCAAAAGCCGTCCTTATAGCTGAAATCAACGCTGATTCCCAGCAGTAGTTTGTTCGATTCCTCTTGCTCGCGAGCCAAGCTCCCCCACTTGTTACTGGCTCGTCCCCAGATCGTGCGCGCTGCCCATTCTTCGGCGGGCCGACTCTGCAGAAGTTGGGCAAAGTAACCCGCGATCATGCCGGCAGCGACCAGCACCAGCCCCCATCCGGTCCAGGAAAGTCCGAATCCGCTAGCGGTAACAATGCCGATAGTTTCGAGGAAACCCGCCGCGGCGGCCACGGTCGCCGCGCCAAAGAATACCGTTTGGATGGCGTAGGCTGACAAGGCACCCGGGTTATCTCGCCCCCATCGCGAGACAGTTTTCATGATCGCCGTCGCGGTATCAAAACCGGCCGCGATCGTAGCGACCACGCCGAGCATGACCTTCGTACCCAGCGCAGCGCCCGCCGCCTCCCATTTCTTCGCAGCGGCCTGACCGATTTCCAGCAATGCGGCAGCGCAGCCCAGCGACGCCGACCCGATGCCGAGAACGCCGTCCAGTCGCTCGTCGTCATTGCCGTACTTGTACTTGTCGATCGCATCCTGCAGGCTCAAAATCTGCAGCCATCCGCCTGCCGCCGACAGCACCGTGCCTCCCTCGCGCAGCAATTCACCGACCTTGCGTGCAAACTTCCTCAGTTCTCCCATGTCGGCGGGCAACTGCGCAACAACGGTGGTGGTTGCTGTGACACCGACCCGTTCGAAAACGAATACCTCCATCGTCCCGCTTTTACCCGACACGTCAAACGCACCGCCACCGCTCCGGGAAACGCTGACGGTACGCGTGTCACCGACCTTCGACGTCGATCTGCCACCGTCGTTGCTGCTCTTCGCGCTCGCAACTTCGCGCCAGTAAAACTTCGCCTGCCTGTACGACGCCTTGACCCGCGTGACGCGGATGCCATTCTTGCCGACACTGGTGACGCCGATTCTTGCTATCGCCAATTCGACTTTCTGGATTAGCACCGGAGACGGCGGATTTTTTAGGCGGCGCAAGGCGAGACAGGAAGCGCTCAACAACGACACCAGGCTGAAACTCCACAGCGAAGCCAGCGCCCTCAATTGCGGCAGATTGCGCGCGAGTGCCCCGACCAGTTCACCGCCCTTGTGCTTGCTCTCGAGTTCCTCGATCACATCGAACAGCGCCTTGGATTCGTCAATCGTCTTGGATCGCTGATCCTTATCCTTGAACCAGGTAAAGAAATCCTGCTGGTTGCCGAGCATTGCGCGGATGAGCAGATTGTTCTTGTCGCCCGGGTTGTCCTGCATGAAATCTGCGAACCACTGCAGACCAGCATCGGTAATGTGGCCGCCATGGCACACCATGCACACCAGTACTGCGTAGTAGACGCCGTCCTGTCGCGTCGTATCGTCGCAATCGTGTTCGGTCACCAGCTTGCGTGCCGGACTTTTCAACCACGCGCCATAATCCGGCTCGATAGTCGCAAGCAATCGGCTATCGTCATTGCATGCGGATTGGTACTGGTCCAGGAAATTCTGATAATTGTTGCCCAGCTTCTTCTTGATCTGCTCCGCCGGCAGTTCGTCCTCCGGTATCGCAACAATACCCATCGACGGATTCGTATAGGTTCCAGCGAACATTCCCGTCCCGGATATCGTCTGCGGCATGAAGGTTGCGCCTGGCGGGAGATTCCCGCTCGCCTTCATCGCGTCGAACTGGTCCCTGGCCATATACGTATTCGGATCACCCGACATCCCGGACAGATTGCCGATGTGGCTGTATTGCTGCTGCAGCGTGTCGACCAATCCCTTGATGCACATTGCCGACTGCAGCTTCCAGTAGCCGTTGCCTTTGAGCATCGTCTTCGCCTTCTTCGGCACGGTGATACGGAAGTTCGCAGCCTCATGCGTTACGCCGACTGCGTCCGGTACGCTGACGATCATCGCCTTGCCGATATCGAATGTCTGGCTCCTCTTGACGATCTCGACAGCCTGGTCGTAAATATCCTTCGCCGTTTCGCGACGTCCGCCTTTCGGATCGATCCGTGCCGGCTTCCTCAATGGAAACGCATTGTCGTCTCCGTACAGCGCAGCCGATGCCACCGCATAGTTCGCGGTGTACTCCTCGACGATTTTCCCAATTTCGCCCTCCGTCAGTGGAGCGGAACGCTCGCATTGTGCATGCGGCGCATCAATGCACACCATGCGCTGCCTCCGCAACGCTTCGTTCTTGGGATTCCCGTATGCGTTACGAACCTTCTCGCTCCATGGCGTATCGCTGAATCCGATCCATACACGCTGCGTCTCCGCCGCATTCGGGATGACGAACAGCATCGCAGCCGCATAGCCGGCGGTGCGTTGACAGACGAACGCGGGAGCCTTGCCGGGCAATGGTAGTTCGCCGAGCGAATAGGGCGTCATATATCCACCGCTGTCAACCTGAAATGCTTGCCATCCCTTCTGCTCCTTTAGCTCGGGCGTGTGCGGCCGCTCGTAATACGCGTAGACATAACCACCGCGCAAGGTTCGCATCGTGTAGCCGAAGTAACTCAATCCGACGTCGGCGACCCCGGACTTCAGCTTCGCGATCGCGGCCTTTTTTGCGTCGGCGTACTTTTTCTCGGCCAGCGCTGGTCTGACCAGCAAAACCGGCAATCCGGCCTTCACGCATGACGGGCAACCGCCCGCGGAGCAGTGCGGCGCGCCAGCGGCCGCCGCATTCGCATTCTGCGCATATTTGCCATCTGCCATGATTCGATTTCCTTTGCTACCGGCACACAATCGCGACGGACGAGTCGCGCGACGCTTTGTGCTCCAGTTCGAGACGCATCGCGTCCCACATGTCATCTCCGACCGCGCCGAGTCGCTCGCTCAAGCTCGCCCGATCGCTCAATGCCGACTTCACCAGTTCGATCACATGCGCGTGCTTGCATAGCGCCGGATGAATCTGCAGCACATACGCACCCAGCAGCACGATGTCGGCTCCCCGTGTCAACCCAAGCGCCTGCGCATCGGCAACCGCAGCATCCGCGCGATTCAGGTAATCGTCGGGCAATTCGCGCTCGAATACACACCAGCCTCTGAGCAGGTCCTGCACCGTCGCGCATCGATCCACACGGTCCCATTGAGCGCCATCGAGAGCGAAAAACGTGGAGCGCGACGCACGTGTGTCGAAACGAGTCGGTGGTGTCCGCTCGACGAGTGCCGTCCTTCGGTCGAGCACATGCCATGCTGCGACCGGGCCGAGCAAGTCACTGCGCTGTCGATCGTTCAACACCGGCCAGATCCATTCGAATACGCGACGATCGGCCCACCGGACGTACTTTGGGCCAACCTGGGGGCGCGGCGAAATCATCACGCGGGCCAGATGCACCGCGACGATTTCCGGCGGCAGTCTCGATATCAGCCAGCCGCCCACCGTGAAACCGCGTACCACTTCGTCATGCGGATCACGTTGTTCGTCGCACGCCGCCCGAATCGATGCGCCGATCAACTCGATATCGTCATGATCGAAACAGATCAGCCGTGGGCGCTGATGCTCGAGAAGCGACGCACTGGCCACTGGAATCGGCACGACCTCGCGCTCCGCAAGCATCGGCAAATGCCCATCAAGCGGCTCCCGCAAATACGGATCGACAAGCAGGTATCCGCTCAGCGAGTCCTCGTTGCGCAACGACGCCTGTAGCTGCAACGTCATCGGTTCGATCGGTATACTCACGTCTCCTCTCTCTGTCACAACGTGGCGGCACCACGGCCTACCGCATCGCCGTCCTTGGTCGGACAGGCCTTTACCTGACTTTGCGAGACCTGCGGATTCATATCTGCGCTGCGCGGGCCGGTCAGCACGTGGTTGGCCGCATGAAACTTCACGGTGCCAGGCGCTCCGATCTCGATCCCACCGCCTTCCATCTTCAGATAGGCTTTGGCTGCTGTAAGCAATACCTTGACGGACGCCTGCGCAGTCACGCTGGCCGTCGAACTTGCCACGCTGACGCCTTGCTGGGCAACGGCTCCGAGATTGCCGCCACGTTGGGCTTGCAGCCCGATAGATCCGCACGCCGCATGCAACGCGATACCCGACACGGCAACCGGCCGACGATCGGCTTTCTTGCCGTCCGTGTACAACCGGATTCCCTGGCTCGCGACAATGCTCGTTTTGTTCTTCGACGTCCATTGCAAATCCTGCCCTGCGGCCAGTACCGTCTCGGTACCCGACACCCAGACATGGCTCTTCGCCGATGCAGCGACCACACCATCCTGGCCATAGGCCACGAGATGCGGGCGGCTCCACGCGGTTGCACTGCCTCCGCCGCCAGTCGCTTGATTGGACGTCGATCCAGCTTTTGTGGCACTGATTGCCTGCTTGCCGTCACGCAGCCCGGCAACGGCCGCCAGCGTGGACGACGACGCTTCTTCATCCGTTCGTTCCGGCAACGAGGCATCCGGCTGCACAGCGGACGACTGCGATGTGCCGGGCTCTGCACCCTGCGTATTCGCCGCCTGCGCCAACCTGTCGAGTAGATCGTGGCTGTGGCCGAGGACCTGGGCCGCTCCGGATGCGTCCATCTGGGTTACACCGGCCGCTGCGCTGAGCAGAACACCGGAGCCGCCGCGCACCGCGCACGATGCTTCGGTATTCAGGTCTGCACCATAACCGCGATCGGCCTGCCGAACGTTGTCCTTCATCGACTTCAGGTGACCAAGCATCAATCCACTACAGTTGTCAGTCGTGTAGAGGTGAACGCTCGACTGCCCCGCCGTGTCGTCCATCATGAAGTGACGATAGCCACCCGTGCCCTGCTGGCTCAGCCCCAGATCCTGGGTCTTGAATCCGGTCAGCGTGGCTGCATGTCCGTTGCCCGCAAACCACGCAGCCGCATTGCCGGTGCTGCCGCTAGCAGGCTGTTGAAAAGCGCCTCGTTTTGACGGCCGGGGCACTGTTTAAAAGGGTTTCGTATGCGATTGGCTGCCGAGT
>NZ_CABVPP010000007.1 GCF_902499075.1 Burkholderia pseudomultivorans
CCGGTGGACAACGAACTGATGCCGGTCGAAGCCGAGGTGGACAACGACAGCACCGAGCTATTGGTCGAGCTAAGCCCGGTCGACAGCGAGCCGATCGAGCTATTTGCCGACGACAACCCCGTCGAAGTCGACGACGAAAGCGAAGCGACGTTACTGTTGGTGGAACTGAGGCCGGTCGACAACGAGCTGATGCCGGTCGAAGTCGAGGTGGACAACGACAGCACCGAGCTATTAGTGGAGCTCAGCCCCGTCGACAGCGAGCCGATAGAGCTGTTAGCCGACGAGAGCCCCGTCGAAGTCGACGACGACAGCGAAGCGACGTTACTGTTGGTGGAACTGAGGCCGGTGGACAGCGAACTGATGCCGGTCGAAGCCGAGGTGGACAACGACAGCACCGAGCTATTGGTCGAGCTAAGCCCCGTCGACAGCGAGCCGATCGAGCTATTCGCCGACGACAACCCCGTCGAAGTCGACGACGAAAGCGAAGCGACATTGCTGTTGGTGGAACTGAGGCCGGTCGACAACGAGCTGATGCCGGTCGAGGTCGACGTCGACAGCGACAACACCGAGCTGTTGGTCGAGCTCAGCCCGGTCGAAAGCGACCCGATCGAGCTATTGGCCGACGACAGCCCTGTCGAAGTCGACGACGACAGCGAAGCGACATTGCTGTTGGTGGAGCTGAGTCCAGTGGACAGAGAGCTGATACCGGTCGAGGTCGACGTCGACAGCGACAACACCGAGCTGTTGGTCGAGCTCAGGCCCGTCGACAGCGACCCGATCGAGCTGTTCGCCGACGACAGCCCCGTCGAAGTCGAGGACGACAGCGAGGCGACATTGCTGTTGGTGGAGCTGAGTCCGGTGGACAGCGAGCTGATGCCGGTCGAGGTCGACGTGGACAGAGACAGCACGGAGCTGTTGGTCGAGCTCAGCCCGGTCGACAACGACCCGATCGAACTGTTGGCCGACGACAACCCCGTCGACGTCGACGAGGAAAGGCTGGCGATGCTCGAAGTCGTCGTGCTAGCGACCGAATACAACTGGCTGCCGTTGATCGCATCGGTGCTGGTGGCCGAAACCAGGCCCGCGGCGACGTTCTGCACGCGTCGTTCCGCACCGACGGAGCCGACGCTGACGACCCCGCCGTTTGCAGCGCTGCCGGCGTAGCTGCCGAACGTCTGCCCGCCGATCGTCGTGCTGAGCACGGTGCTGGTACCGCCAGTCGCGGTCGATGCTGTGCCGGTCGTCACCGCGCCCTGGCCGATTGCAACCGAACCCGTCACGTTTGCCGTAGCCCCCGTACCGAACGCCGATGCGTTCGCGGCGGTCGCGGAGGCGCCCGCGCCGAAGGCGGTCGTATTGTTGGCCAATGCATTCGAGGTGTTGCCGAACGCAGCGGCATTGTTCCCCGTCGCCGTTGCGGCGTTGCCGAGCGCGGTGGCGGACAGGCCCGTCGCCGTTCCGGTCGTGCCCTGCGCATAGGCGCTCTGGCCGATCGCAACGTCGCCGTTGGACATCGTTCGAGCCGAATTGCCGAGCGCCATCGAATTGACGCCCACGCCGGCCGTGCTGGCGCCCAGTGCGACCGCACCGCTGGCGGCCGACGTCGCGCCGTTGCCGATCGCGACGGACGACTGGCTCGACGCGGTGACCGACTGGCCGATCGCGATCGACTGGTTGCCGGTCGCCTGCGAGCCTGTCGCACCGGCATGGCCGCCGATCGCGAGCGCGTCCGTGCCGGTGGCGAGTGCCTGGTCGCCGATTGCAACCTGCGAGCCGAGGCCGGTGGCCGTCGCGGTGGCGCCGATGGCCACCGGCGAGGTTCCCTGGCCCGAGTTGGTGCCGATAGCCTGAGCGCCCTGGCCGATTGCAATTGCACCGTTTTGCAAAGTCGAGTTCGACGTGCCGGCCGTTGCGTTGCCGATCGCGATCGCGCCGGCAACCGACGCGTTTCCGGTAGCGGTTGCGCCGTTGCCGATCGCGACCGCGTAAAGGCCCGACGCCGTGGAGGAGTACGACGATCCGGTACCGCCGCCGATTGCGACCGCACCGCTGCTCGCGGAAGATCGGGTACCCACCGTGTACTGCGCGTGCGCGACGTGGGTTACGCCTGCCCCGGTCGCGAGTACGGCCGCCACCACGGCCTTCGCCACAGCCGACTTGTTCGGCTTGCCGCGCGCGGTAGAAATTTCCGATGCAGCGACCCAGGCCCCGAGTGCTTCGTTCCAGATCGAGCGGTATGTGCGGTTCATGCCCTGCTACCTCCAAATAAGCACGCAACACACCGGTCTCTTTCGTTAGATGAATATGCCGGACGCTCGCGCGCATCTCAAAAATATCGCCGGAGTTTATTGGAGGGTGATTTTTGAGACTGCAAAGGAATGACAAATTGACGGTTTCGAAAGTCAAAAGATCGTTAATTGATCACATTTTGATGCAGCAGGCGGTAATGACTATGGAGGGTGTGAAAAGGTATTGTGTAAGAAGTTTTCCAAATCTGATCCACGATAGTTTTTCGTTTTAAATCAATAGGATGCTGGAAATATGTGGCTCGCAACAAGCATTATTCATATGAAGATGAAAGGAAATCGAAAGAGCAAACGTTTGCGCGTGTGGTAATTCTTTCGCGAATGTAATGTTTGCCGAGTGGCAGGTTCTGAATAAATAAGACCTCTCGTTGAGATTTTGAAATGTTCTCTATTATCTAGATATATCAAATTTGTATGGATTGTATTTAATATAATAATTGATAAATCGTGGAATTCCGATTGTGCAGATTTGCGCATCGCCCTCCGTGCGATCGCCCGTGGGACGGGCCTCTCGAAGCGGTCCGTCTGGCGGATTTGTAAGAATTTGCTACCGAGATAGAGACATGACGCCGTCGATTTACCGTCAAATTTTCCGATTGGCGGAAACGGCTTTTTCGGCAAGTTTGCCGACGTACCGATTCGCTCGCCCCGACACCGTGCAAGATCCCGGACGGGTGAAAAGGGCGGGATGCGTCCGTGTCCGGGCGGCACGTAGTGCCCGAGGCGGGGGAGTCCGGTGAAGGGTCCGCGGCAGCCCGGGAAAACGAGCTTGAGGCCGAAGCCGCCGCGTTGCGCGGAGGCGCATGTGACCGGCGTGCGATCGCGAGCGGCGCCATCGGCTGCCAGTGGCCGATCGGCCCTGCGCAACCTGCGCCGTGGATCGTGAACAACCGATCACGACACCTGATGCGGGATGAAAACCCAAACGGGCCGCCGCCGCCGGATCACGATCCGACCCCGGGGCCCGTCCAGCCTATTTCTTCCGGATAAAGCGCAGCGCGAGGCGCGCCATGCGCGGGACGAAGGTCGGGCGCAACAGGCGCCCGTCGTAGCCGGCCATCCGCCGGTCGTTCTCCGACAGGCACAGTTCGATCAGTTCGCGCGGATCGAGCGCGTCGCCGACGGCGGCCGTGCCCGTCGCCGGGAAGTTTGCGTCATGCGCGACGCCGTCGGCGTCGATGCCGCGCGCGATGCCGATGCGCTCCCATACCAGGAACGCCCACACGGCCGCGACGCGCGCAAAGAACCACGGCCGGCGCCACCAAGGCATGTTGCGCCAGTACCATGCGAACCAGTTGACGAAGAACAGGATGTGGCGGCCTTCTTCCTGGATCACCGGCTCGAAGGTGTCGACGAGTTCGGGCGGGAAGTAGCCGGAGCGCTGCGCGGAGCGGAACAGCCCGAACGCGAAGAAGCTGTCGATGCATTCGCTGAAGCCCGTCACCATCCACGACCACTCGGGATCCTTCGGCGCGGGATAGGCCGGCTCGGGCGCGAGCTTGATGCCGTACGCGTCGACCAGCTTCGACAGGACGACCTTGTGGCGCGCTTCCTCGCTGCCGTCCATGTCGAGCGCCTGCCGCAGCAGCGGATCGTCGACGGTCGCCGCGAACGTCGCGACGCGGATCGATGCGCGCCCTTCGGTCTGGACCGCGATGTCCCAGATCGGCAGCGACGTGAGCCGCTCGAGCTCGTTCGGCTTGAGCGGCGGCCAGTCGATCACGGCCGGCTTGTACGGGTTGTGTGTATCGAGCAGCATGCGGCAGAACATCTGCTTGTGCGCATCGGAACCGATCCGGACCGGACCCGTTCTCTCGAAAGTCCAGTTGCGCATCGCGTGATCTGCTGCTGCATGCTCTTCGTGCAGCGTGTCAGTCATGGCTGTTGTTATGCGATTACGGATCGAAAGATTCTCACATAGCTTCCGTATTCGCGTATTTTCGTGCGGCCATGCGCACGCCGCACCCGACGCGTCAGGCGTGCGTGTCGACCCAGAGGCGCCCCCAGCGGGACGCGTAGGCGAGCGCGTGCTCCTCCTCGAAGAAGAAGTCGATCGCGTCGAACGAAACGGCGCGTGACGACGGGCCGCCGCTCGCCTTCTCGATCGTCAGGTTGGCGGCGAACAGCCCGTTCGGCAGCCGGGCGGCAGCGGGGGCGACTTCGTAGCCCTTGTAGCGGATCGTGCGGTTCATGGCTTGCGCGAAGAAGGTTCGGGCTTTCAGCGTACGAAAACCCGCGGCCCGCGTGAACCAATCTTTCGGCCAATGCAAATCAGGTGGCGGGCAGAATCTTTATCGGCGGTCGGGCGCGTGTGCGTTGACGTCGGCGGGGCGGCATCCGCGGGAGTGGGCCGCATATGCGCCACCCGCGCGGGCGAACGTCGTCGGCCGGGCGCGGGCGGCGGGAAGGCGGGGCGTTACTTGTTGTTGGCGATCTTCAGCACGGGCGCGAGCGCGTCGACCGACGCCGCATGCGACGCCGCGCGATGCGACGCGAAGGCGAGCGCGAATTCGGCGGCCTGCGCGCCGACCGTTTCGAGCTGTGCGACCACTTTCGGGTCCGAGCAGCTGTCGGCGCTGTCGAAGCGCGTTTCGAGCGTGTTGACGGTGGCGCCGAACGGCGTCGGCCAGCCGCGCAGCGCGTGCACGATCGAGCGCAGCGAAGTCAGCACGGTGCCGGCCGCCTGCCAGCCGTAAGCGGTGACGATCAGGCCGACCGCGCGGCCGTCGAGGTAGGGGCGCTCGTCGGCGCGCAGTTCCTCGAGCGTGTCGAGCGCGTTCTTCACGAGGCCCGAGACACCGCCGTGATAGCCGGGCGTCGCAATGATGATCGCGTCGGCCTCGCGCACCGCGTCGATCAGCTCGCGCTGCGCGTCGGTCAGCGTCTTGTGCTCGGGGGCGTAGTGCGGCAGCGTGTGCAGGAACGGGCCGTCGAACAGGCGCGTGCGCGCGCCGGCTGCCTGCGCGCCGCGCAGTGCGAACGACAGCGCGCGTTCGGTCGACGACGCTGCGCGGGTGGTGCCGCCGATGCCGACGACGAACGGGCGGCGGTGTTGATCGAATGCAGTCAAGGGGCGCTCCTCAGCGATGGCTTGCCCGGCTAAGCACAGGCTTAAAACAGCATGGTAACGACCCCGTCGCCGCTGTGAAAACGACTTTTCGTTCTATCGATATGCGGTGCGGGCAGGTCGATCGTGCGTGCGGCGGCGCAGATCGATAGCAGAAATGCTTGGTTGGGATCGCATCTCGTCGTCGATATGATGAATCCGTCTCCTCCATGATGTCTCTACTGACATGGGTTGGCCCCGCCGCGCGGATGCAGGCGGGGCTTTTTTTCGTTCCGCGCAAGCTCACTCGTCGTCGCCGCGCGGATTGCCGCTGCCGCGCGCGAGTCGCCACGCGATCGTGCCGAGCACGCCGACTGCGGCGACCAGCGCACCCCACAGCACGTAGCGGCGCTTCGCGTCGGTATCGACGTCGACCGGTGCCGGCGGGGGCGCCGCGACTGGCAGTGCGGCGCCGACGCGCGCGGGCCGGACCTCGGGCGCCATGCCGACCAGCAGTGCGTCGCGCCCCACCGCCGACGACACCAGCGACGCATTGCCGACGCCGAGCGTGAACGGCGGCGCGCCGCGCGCGACGAAGGTCAGCGCGGCCGGATGCCAGCCGAACGAGATGGCCGGCTGGCCGCTGCCGAGCCCGCCGTTGCGCATGTCGACGACGAGCCGCCAGGTGCGATCCGTATTTGCGGCGAACGCGAGCGGCGGATTGCGCTGCTCGCCGGCCTTGCCCTGCAGCCGGAACAGCACGGCGTCCGCGACGTCGCGCCACGGCGTCTGCGCGTTCGGACGGCTCTGCAAAGTCGCGCGCGCGACGGTGTTCGGCTGCGGCAGGTCGATGCGCAGCCGGTCGACCGGATACGCGCCGTCGGTTTCGAACCGGTATTCGCCCGTCGCGTCGCCGGTCCGCACGTGCACGGCATTACGCCATTGGCGCGGCACGGCCGCGGCGTCGGTTGCGCGCGCGTCGCGCGGATGCGTTTCGATCTCGATCGACGCGATCGCGGGCGCGCCGTCGAGCCAGTTCAGCCGCAGATAGCGCGGCGCGGCGCCGTCGAGCGCGATGCGCTCCTGCACCAGCATCGCGTCGCCGCGACCGACCTTCAGCAACTGCGTATCGCCGAGCAGGCGCCAGCTTCGCAGGTCGTCGCTGGCTTCGACGGCGACGCGCCCCTGGTAGCTGTCGTCGCTCACGTGCACGAGCAGCGCGTCGGGCTGGCCGTCCGCATGCGACAGGTCGACGAGATCCGCGCCGCGCTTCGCGCGCGACGGTGCGACGACGGCGGCCCGCAACGAGCCGTCGGGCCCGACCGACACGCCGAGCGGCGCGTGGCCGTCGTCGGCGCGGGCGGCCGGCAGCGGAAACCAGTGCACCGGAACACGCGACGGCGGCGCTGCCGGCGTCGCGGCGGCCGGCGCGTCGAGCGAATACGGCACCGGCTCGCCCGCGCCGTTGAACACGCGCAGGTCGCCGAGATCGTCGCGCCGGCTCGCCGCATAGACGGGCTGCGGCACGGTCAGCTGGTAGTACGCGGCGCTGCCGTCGAGGTCGAGCGCAAAACGCTGTTCGACGCGCTCGGCGGGCGGCGCGCCGTCGGCCGCCGCCGCGAACGACGCCAGCAGGCTCAGTCCGAGCAGGGCGGCAAGCGGCTTCATGGGGTGTCTTCGCGATGGGCCGCGGCCTTCGGCGGCAGCGGCGAGAAATAACCGATCAACAGCAGCAGCACGCCGATGCCGATGAACGACACGATGCGTTCGATGCCCGTCACGTGCGACAGGTCGAACAGGAACAGCTTGACGACGGTCAGCGCGAGCAGCGCGGCGCCGACGAACCACAGCGGACGCAGCCCGCGACGCGTCGCCCAGATCATCGTCGCGAGCGCGCAGAGCGTCCAGTACACGGACACCGACGCCTGCACGAGCGTCGATGCCGCCATCGCGCCGAATGCGTACGGCACGCCGGTCCAGTGATGCAGCGTGCGCAGCAGGATGGCGTTCAGCCACAGGAACGCGGTGGCGCCGGCAGCGCTCAGCAGTTCGACGCGATAGTTGTCGAACGACCAGCCGAAGCGGCGCACGCGCACGAACCACGACACCGCGAGCGCATAGACGACCACCAGCACCAGATCGAGCGAATTGAACAGCGGCACGCGCGCCCAGCTTCCGCCGTCCTGCGTGAAGTTCGCGTAGAAGGTCCACACCCACATCACGACGACGAGCGGCAGCGACGCGAGCGCGCACACGCGCGCGATGCCGTCGCGGCGCGTCAGCCACATCCCGGCGAACGCAAACAGGCTCCAGCCGACCATGAACACCTGCTGCAGGCCGAACGACGCGAGCACCGTATCGACGTCGTAGGGCAGGTGGAAACGGTGATGCAGCGTGCGCAGCATCAGCGCGTTGAACCACAGGAACACGGTCGCGATCGCCGCGAAGTCGACGACGCGCGGATGCCATCCGATGCCGAGCGATTTCAGCCGGCGCAGCCACGCCGCGATCGCGACGAACACGAGGCCCTGCGCGACGTCGAGCGGATTGAGCAGCGGCAGCCAGAACAGCGGCGACGCGTCGCCGTCGCTGGTCACGCTGGCGATGCTCCACGCCCACAGCAGCATGGCGAGCGGCGCCGCGCCCCACACCTGGTACGCGCGCGGAAACGCTGCGACGGGCCAGCGCAGCCGCGAGCCGGGGCCGGACACCAGCAGGAGCAGCGCGCCGAAGCCGTATGCCCATGCGCTCCAGCTCCATGCGCCTTCGGGCACGAACGTGCGCAGGCGCCAGAACCCTTCGAGCGACAGCAGTCCGCACAGCGTCCAGAACATCAGCGTATGCAGCGGTGCGATCAGGCTGGCCAGCAGGCCGGCGACGTGGCTGCGCGCGGGAGCCGCAGCATCCTTCGCGGCGGCGTCGGTGGTGCCGTCGCGCGACTGACGCCACAGCAACGCATAACACGCGATCACGGCGATCGGCCACGCGAACGCGCCCATGCCCGACAGCGGCGCTTCGTGCGCTTCGTATGCACGCACCGCGAGCAGCGCAAGCACCGGCGTCAGCGCCAGCGCGGGCCATTCGGCGAGCGGCCATGCGAGCCGGCGGCGCGCGACGTGTGCGAGCCATGCGGTGCCGGCCGCGAACAGCGCGATCGCATCGACGACGAAGCGGTCGGCATGCAGATCGACGTGCCGGCTCGCGTACAGCAGGATTTCATGAAGGCCGCCGCTGATCCACCACAGCAAGCCCCACGCGGCGGCCGCGGCGCCGATCTCGGGCGCCCACGCACGCCATGCGCGCGCCTCGTCGCGCCCGTGCAGCCACCAGCCCGTAAACAGGCCGGCGAGCGCGATCAGCAGCATCGCGATATAGGCGCTGTTGAGCACCGGCAGCGCGTTCGCATCGCTCGGTCCGAGCAGGCTCGTGAAGAACGCGCCGGCGGCCGCGACCTGCATCAGCAGGCCGAAGCAGAACGGCGCGAGGCGCTTCTCGCGCACCGCGATCCAGACCAGCGCCGCGCCCTCGATCGCCCAGGCCGCGCTGGTCGTCGGGCCGGAAAAGGCGAGCGGCACCGCGAGCGTCGCGAAGATCACCGCGAGCGCGAGCATCGCTTCGAACAGCAGCGCGAGGCGCGCGCGCCGCCGCGCGAGCCACGCGGCGACTGCGACGTAGAACGCCGACAGCGCGACGGCGCTCCACGCGAGCCCGAACGGCATGTCCTTCACCAGCGCGGCCTGCAGCGCGGTCGCGACGATCGGCGTGCCGAACACGAGCGTGCCGTCCACGTAGTGCCGGAGCGCCAGTTCGCGACGCACCGCGTACAGCAGCGCGATGCCCACGTACATCAGGAAGAACAGCAGCAGAAACGGTTCGGTGCTGGCGAACAGCGCGGGGCGGTATGCGGTCACGCCCCATGCGGAGCCGATCGTGAAGGTGAACACGAAGCCGAGCAGGTTCAGCGGCCGCCATGCCTTGAACCACGCGATCGCGAAGATGCCTGCGTTCAGCAATGCGTAGTAACTGAACAGCGCGACGTGGCTGCCGTGGCCGGTCGACAGCAGCACCGGCGCGAGAAAGCCGCCGGCGCTGCCCATGAACGCGAGCGGCAGCGCATTCTGCTTGACCGCGAGGAACGCGCTCAGTGCGCAGACCGCGACCATCAGCGGGAACGCCGCGCCGACGGGCAGCAGCGCATAGAGCTTGGTCGCGGCGAAGATGGTCAGGTACAGGATGCCGACGCCGCCGCCTTGCAGCACGAGGCCGTATGCCGCGCGGCGCGCGCGCATGCGCCAGCCGAGCGCGAGCAGCGCGGCCGCGCCGAGCGCCGTGCCGGCGAGGCGGAATTCGATCGGCAGCAGGTTGTTGTCGGCCGCGTACTTGAGCAGGAACGCGACGCCGAAGAACAGCACGATGATCCCGACGCGCACGACCGTGTTGCCGCCGAGCAGCCAGTCGCGCGCGGCGCGGAATGCGCGTTCGGCAAAACCGGGTTCATGCGGCACGGGCGCGGCAGGGCGCGGCGGTGTGGCGGGCACCGGAGCGGCGGCGGGGCTTTCGTTTGTGCGTGGTGTTGCGGCCGGAACCGGTGTCGCGTGCGGTGTGGGCGTCGGCGCGGGCGCCGATGCGGAAGCCGGCGCAGCTGCCGGGCGGGCGACCGCCGGTTGCGCGGGCGGGCGTGACGGTGGACCGGCAGGGGCAACAGGTGCGGGCGTCAGCGGCGCGGCCGTGACGCCGGCGGCGGTCGCAGCGGGCGCGGATGCAACTGCGTCGGCAGGCGTCGTCCCGGCCTTCGCGCCGGCCAGTTGAGCGCGCAGCGAAGCGACTTCGCGGTTCAGCGATTCGACCGTCGCTTCGAGGCGCGCGACGCGATCGGCGAGCGGCGCGACCGGCTGTTGCGGCTGCGCGGGCAGCGTGAACGGATCGCGTGCGGTGCTGTTGCTGCTGTCGTCGCTGCGCTTGCGCTGCCGCAGCATATAGCCGAGACAGAAGCCGGCCACCGCGCCGAGCAGCGAGCCATTGGCGGCCGAGAAATCCCCGATCAATGCGGCGATGCCGCCCACGACGAAGCCGATTACGGCAAAGGCCCAGTTCATCGCCTTGCTCCCTCTCTATCTTTATCGTCCTTCGATCGCGGGTCGTGCCGGATCGAGGCTGTTTCTGCACGGCCGGCAGGCGAACCGGCTTGCGTGCATCGTCAGCGGAGCGTCGCGCGACAGGGGCGCGCGGCCTCGCTGGATTGCGGGGAATGTATCACAGCTGCCGACGGCGATTTTCGAGCTTGGAGCGGCGCCGCGGCAGGTGTGCGATCCGCTTGCGGCGCAGGCTTCGCATCGCTTTTGCGGACGGTCATGCTTTTTATTGGCGAGACAGTCTGATCGGACGTGAAATTGTCGCAAAGCGACGCGCGTGCGGTCGGCGTTGTCGCAAAACATCGCCCGACAAGGCATCCGCTGCTGCGCACAAGACCCGGTCGCGATGCCCGTCGTTGCTGGCCGTACGCGTTTTGCATCGCCGCAATCGAAGGCCGCCGCGGGCACCTGGCCGCCCGGCGGGGCTGCGGGGTGTGTCGTATTTGCGCAAGCGTTTGTCGTAATTCGTCGGCAGGCCGGGGTTTTTTCTGGCAACTATGTAGGCACGCTGTGACACGCGTGAGTCCCCGCTACACGAGGAGAAGGTTTCGATGGATGCCCCCAAGGTCGTAGTCGAAGGTCTGTGCAAGGTGTTTGGAAGTAATCCGCAGCAGGCGCTCGACATGCTCGCCGCCGGTGCGACGAAGGACGACGTACTGAAGCGCACGGGCCAGGTTGTCGGCGTGCACAACGTATCGTTCGACGTGCAGGAAGGCGAAATTTTCGTGCTGATGGGCCTGTCCGGCTCCGGCAAATCCACGCTGATCCGCCTCGTGAACCGGCTGGTCGATCCGAGCGCCGGCAAGGTGCTGATCGACGGGCTCGACGTCGCGTCGGCGCGCCGCTCGGCGCTGACCGCGCTGCGCCGCAAGGACATGAGCATGGTGTTCCAGTCGTTCGCGCTGATGCCGCATCGCTCCGTGGTGTCGAACGCGGCGTTCGGCCTCGAGGTCGCCGGCGTCGGCAAGAAGGAGCGCGAACGGCGTGCGATGGAAGTGCTCGAACAGGTCGGCCTCGCACCGTTCTCGCACAAGCTGCCGTCCGAGCTGTCGGGCGGCATGCAGCAGCGCGTCGGCCTCGCGCGCGCGCTGGCCGTGAACCCGTCGCTGATGATCATGGACGAGGCATTTTCCGCGCTCGATCCGCTCAAGCGCCGCGAAATGCAGGACGTGCTGCTGCAACTGCAGAAGGAACAGCGCCGCACGATCATGTTCGTGTCGCACGATCTCGAGGAGGCGCTGCGCATCGGCAACCGCATCGCGATCATGGAAGGCGGCAAGCTCGTGCAGGTCGGCACGCCGCAGGACATCATCGCGAACCCGGCCGACGACTACGTGCGCGCGTTCTTCGACGGCATCGACACGAGCCGCTACCTGACGGCCGGCGACCTGATGCAGACGGGCGCGGTGCCGATCGTGTCGAAGTGCGATGCCGCGAACGTCGCGGCGACGCTGAACGGCAGCGCCGAATACGCGTTCGTGCTCGACGCCGAACGCAAGCTGCGCGGCTTCGTCACGCGCGATGCGATCGGTCAGGCCACGCCGTCGGTGCGGCCGATCGAAAGCATCCGCCGCGACGCGACGCTCGATCACGTCGTCGCCCGCGTGGTGGCGAACCCGAACGCGCTGCCCGTCGTCGACGACGACGGCTGCTACTGCGGCTCGGTCGACCGCGCTCTTATCCTGAAGGCCATCACGCGTTCGCGAGGTTCCCATGTCTGAAATGATTCCGCTCGGTACCTGGGTCGACCAGTCCGTTCACTACCTGCTCGACCACGACGCGAAGACCTTCGACGCGATCGGTCAGGCGATCGAGGGTCTCGCGGCATTCGTCGAGCACGGGCTGCAGGCGATCCCGATGTGGCTGATGATGGCGATCTTCATCGGCATCGGTTTGTGGCGGGTCGGCTGGCGCTTCGCGCTGTTTACGACCGCGTCGCTGCTGCTGATCTTCGCGACGGGCTTCTGGGACCAGACCGTCATCACGCTCGGCCTCACGCTATCGTCGACGATCATCAGCCTCGTGCTCGGCATTCCGCTCGGCATCTGGGCCGCGAAGAGCAAGTGGGTGGCCGCGATCGTGCGTCCGATCCTCGACCTGATGCAGACGATGCCGGCCTTCGTCTATCTGATTCCGGCCGCGATGCTGTTCGGTCTCGGCCGCGTGCCGGGGATCCTGTCGACGGTGATCTTCGCGATGCCGCCGGCCGTGCGCCTGACGAGCCTCGGCATCCGCCACGTGAACCGCGAGATCGTCGAAGCCGGCCAGGCGTTCGGCTGCACGCCGTGGCAGCTGCTGTACAAGGTGCAGTTCCCGAATGCGCTGCCGTCGATCATGCAGGGTGTGAATCAGACGATCATGATGGCGCTGTCGATGGTGATCATCGCGTCGATGGTCGGCGCGGGCGGTCTCGGCAACGACGTGCTCGCGAGCATCCAGCGCCTGGACATCGGCCTCGGTTTCGAAAGCGGCCTGTCGGTCGTGCTGCTCGCGATCATTCTCGACCGCATCACCGAAAGCTTCGGCCGCGCACCGGGCACCGTCCGCGCCCCGCTGTTCTCGGGCCTGAAGCAGCTGTTCCGCATGAAGGCCGAAACCGCGCAGGCCTGATCGACCGGCGGCCGACGCCTCTCGTCCGGCCGCCTTCCTCCACTCAAGCACCGGCTCCCGTGGCGTGCGCCACGGGGCTGAACTTCTGCAACCTCGTCGATAGGAGAGCGATGTGACGTCCGCCGCCGCTGTCGCGCCCGCTGCCTGCGTTTCACCGGTTTCGTCCCTCGCGCACTTCGGCTTCCTGACACTGCCGAATTTCTCGATGATCGCGTTCTCGAGCGCGGTCGAAGTGCTTCGGATGGCAAACTACGTGACCCGCGAGGACCACTACCGGTGGTCGATCTACTCGCTCGACGGCGCGCCCGTGCATGCGAGCAACGGGATCGCGGTGCGCCCGACGCAGGCGCTCGACTATACGCGCCTGCCCGACGTGATGATCGTGTGCGGCGGGATCCGCATCCGCGACGTGGTCGACGACGGCGCGCGCGATACGCTGGCGGCGCTCGCCGAGCGCGGCCTGCCGCTCGGCGGGATCTGCACGGGCGCGTATGCGCTGATGTCGAGCGGGCTGCTCGACGGCTATCGCTGCACCGTGCACTGGGAAAACCTGTCCGCACTGCATACCGAGTTTCCGCAGGTGGGCTTCGCCGACGAGCTGTTCGTCGTCGATCGCGACCGGCTGACCTGCACGGGCGGCACCGCGCCGCTCGACCTGATGCTGAACCTCGTCGGGATGCGCTTCGGCCAGCAGCTTGCCGCGCAGGTGTCGGAGCAGTTCATTCTCGAACGCATCCGCAGCTCGACCGACACGCAGCCGATCCCGGTCGATGCCCGCGTCGGTTTTTCGCGCGCGGAGCTGATCGAGGTCGTGCGGCTGATGGAAGCGAACATCGAGGAGCCGCTGTCGCTCGAGGAGCTCGCGCGGCTCGTTCGACTGTCGCAGCGGCATCTGCAGCGGATGTTCAAGGTGTACCTGAACGTGTCGCCGACCCACTATTACCTGACGCTGCGATTGAAGCGCGCGCGCGACCTGCTGCGCACGACCGACGCGTCGATCGCGCGCGTGACGACCGTCTGCGGCTTCCATTCGCCGTGTCATTTCAGCAAGGCCTATCGCGCGCAGTTCGGCCATGCGCCGAGCTACGAACGCCGGCTGCCGGGACGCTGACCGGCGCGAATCATCCGCGGCGCCGCCGGGATCGCGGCGCGCGGCTTTCATGACGATCCCGTACTCGTGCAAACAGCATCACTTAGAGGAGAAGAAAGATGAAGCGCCTATTGATCGCAGCGGCATGTGGCATCGGGATCGCCGCCGCACCGGTTTCGGCCGTTCATGCGGCCGATCCGCCGGTGTGCAAGAACGTCCGGTTCGCGGACGTCGGCTGGTCCGACATCGCCGCGACGACGGGCCTTGCGTCGACGATGCTGCAAGGGCTCGGCTACAACCCGACGAAGACCATCGCGTCGGTGCCGATCACGTTCGCAGGGATCAAGAGCAAGCAGATCGACGTGTTCCTCGGCTACTGGTCGCCGACGATGGACCCGATCATCCAGCCGTTCACCAAGGCCGGCACGATCAAGGTGCTCGCGACGCCGAACCTGACCGGCGCGAAGTACACGCTCGCGGTGCCCGACTACGTGTACCAGGGCGGCCTGAAGTCGTTCGCCGACATCCAGAAGTACGCGGACAAGCTGAACGGCAAGATCTACGGGATCGAGCCGGGCAACGACGGCAACGCGCTGATCAAGAAGATGATCGACGGCAACCAGTTCGGGCTCGGCAAGTTCAAGCTCGTCGAGTCGAGCGAGGCCGGGATGCTGGTCGAGGTGAATCGTGCGATCCGCGACAAGCAGTGGATCGTGTTCCTCGGCTGGGAGCCGCATCCGATGAACGTGCAGATGAAGATCGACTACCTGAGCGGCGGCGACGACGTGTTCGGCCCGAACTACGGCGAGGCGAAGGTGCTGACGGCGACGCCGCCCGACTATGCGCAGCGCTGCCCGAACGTCGCGAAGTTCGTGTCGAACCTGCAGTTCACGACCGCGATCGAAAACCATGTGATGGTGCCGATCATGAACAAGGAAGACCCGAACAAGGCGGCTGCCGAGTGGCTGAAGGCGAACCCGCAGATGCTCGACAAGTGGCTGGCCGGCGTGACGACGGTCGACGGCAAGCCGGGCCTGCCGGCGGTGAAGGCGTATCTCGGCGTGCATTGAACATCGCGACGATCGGCGCTGCCGCCGCTGCGGCGGCGGGCCGACCGGACGAAACGCGGCCCGCGCGCGATGCGTGCGGGCCGCGTCGTTTTTCAGCGTGGCCGGGGCGCCGCCGACACGTCGAACACGCGATCGAACGTCCACTGGAACACGAACGCGTAGCAGAAGAAGAACGCGAACAGCGCGATATCGACGACGAACGCATCGAACCAGGAGATGGCGAGCCACCACGACACGACCGGCATCAGGATGAAGTCGCCCGCATCGGTGCGGGTGCATGAGCGACGCGGATGAGGCGTTCAGGAAGCGAACGACGAAGACACATGGCACGCGCGCGCAGTCCAACGCGGCGGTCTCCTGCGACCGGCCGTGCCGCATCCCGTCATCCGAACCGGACGCAATAGATCGGCGGCAGATGCGCGGACACCTGTTGCCAGTTTTCTCCGCCGTCTGCGGACGTCCATAATCCGCCGGTCGTCGATCCCATCGCGAGGCGCGTGCCCGAGTCGTCGACCGCGAGCCCGTGCCGGTACACGAGATCGTAGGCGGGCGCGGGCGGCAAGCCGTTCGAGAATGGCTCGAAACTGCGGCCGCCGTCGCGCGTGCGCGTGACGACGAACTCGCCGTTCACCGGAATCCGGCATGCGTCCTTCACGGCAGGCACGAACCACGCGGTGTCCGGCTCGCGCGGATGCACGGCGACCGCGAAGCCGAAGCTCGACGGCCGGGCCTCGATCCGCTGCCAGTGCGCCGCGCCGTCGGTCGAGCGGAAGATCGCGCAATGGTGCTGCGTCCACAGCACGTCCGGCGCGGCCGCGCACTGGACGACGCGGTGCGGATCCTGCGCGTTCGCCTCGCCGCGCCGCTCGGGCGGCATGTAGTCGGCTTCCATGCCGTCGGCGCTCACGCGCCACGTCGCGCCGCCGTCGCCGGTTTGCCAGACGCCGCCGCACGAGATGCCGACCGTCACGTGCCGGCTGTCGCGCGGATCGACCATCACCGAATGGATGCCCGGCGCATCGTAGCCGCCGCCGAACCATTCGCGCCGCTCCGGGCGATCCCACAGCGCGCGGTTGAGCGTCCACGTGTCGCCGCCGTCGTCGGAACGGAACAGCCCGCCGGGAATCGTGCCGGCCCACAGCACGCCCGGCTCGTCCGCGCCGCCGGCTTCGAGCGACCAGATCTGCTGAAGCGACCACGCGGGGCCCGGCGCGGACGGCGGGGCGTCGTCTTCGTCGTTGGCGGAGCGACTGCCCGCAGCGGTTTCGTCGGCCGGCTGCGGCGGATAGACGGGAACCGCGCATGGTTCCCAATCGGCCGCGCCGGTGCGCAGGCGATGCAGCTTCACGCCGAAATGGCCGAGATTGAGCGCGGCATAGAGCGTGCCGTCGCGCGGATCGGCGAGCGTCATGCTGACCGGCTCGCCGACGAAATGCGGCGCGCCGAGCGACCAGCCGCCGGCGCCGTCGGCGTGCAGCACGAACAGCCCCTTGCGGGTGGCGACAAGCAATCGATCGTTCATGCCGGGTGTCTCCTTGTCTGTTGCGGGTTCGGACGGCGCGGGCGGCACATGCGCCGATCGAGATCGACCCCTTTATCCGCCGGACAACGCCTGTACGACGTAGACGCGGCTCGCGGCGTCGAGCGGATCGGACAGATGCTGGCGGTCGCGCACCGGCCGGCCGTCGATGAACACCGCGAGATGCTTTCGCAGCGCGCCCTGATCGTCGAGGATGTAGCCGCGCAGTCGCGGCTGCTCGCCGAACACCGTCTCCAGCGCGTCGCCGAGCGTGCGCGCGTCGACGTCGCGCTCGGGCGTCTCGATATGCCGCTGGATCGAAGCGGCGAAGAAAAGGTGTGCCATCGCGGGTCGCCGGAAAGGGGGCCGTGCGCAGGCGTGCAGCGGCCGTCGGTTCTGTAGTGTAGGCGATCCGTATGGTGCTGCGCGCCGGGAACTAGACCGGAATCGATCCGCCCCGAATGCGAATGCCGAGCCGCACGATGCCGATCACCGCATTCGACAGCCAGGTGAGCAGACGCGGCATCCCGCGCCGGCGTATGTCGAGCAGCAGCACGATTCGCACTTCGTCGCTGGCGTTCCAGACCTCGTGCTCGAACGTGTCGTCCCACAGCAGGAAGCGGCCTTCGTCGAGCCGGTACTCGCGACCGTCGACCTTCAGCACGGCCGCCGGCGTGCCGTCCGCGCGCTTCGGCATCGACAGCACGAGATAGCCGCGCAGGATGCCGCGGAACGGGCCGCGGTGCGGCGGGATATGCTTGCCCGGCGCGAGGAACGACAGCGATGCGGACAGCACGTCCGGCGATGCCGCGACGAGCGACGCGACGCTCGGGCAGCGCGACAGGTTGCGCGGAAACGGCTGCCCGTATGCCTGCATGATGAACATGCGCCAGTCGCGCGCATCGTTGGCCGAGATGTCGCGCTGCTCGCTCATGATTTCGTGAAAGCGCGGGATGCGCGGCAGGTCGCGCGCGACGGCGAGCGCTTCGGCGCGGATGGCCGGCCACGTGCGAACGAAACGGTCGGCGTCGGGGAAGGCGGCCGCATCGAGCACGGCGCCGCCGTCGAGATGGCGGTCGTACAGCGTGCGCAGCAGGCCGGCGGCGTAATCGTAGACGGCGGACATGGGCGATCGATGGCGGTCCGTAGGGTGACGTCAGTCTGCCCCAGGCACGGTGGCGACTGCGTTACGTCAGGTTACGCCGACTGACGAATCAATGACAGGAAAATGAATGCGCGTGCAGCCGCATGACGGGAATAAACGATTGGCGGGGTGCGTCCTACGGGGTGTGGCAAGTCGTTTTTCCACTTCCCGAAGGAGCTGATCATGAACACGTCCAGGCTGATCGCCGCGTCGATGGCGGTCGTTTCGTTCGCAGGTTTTGCAACGCATGCGTCGGCGCAGGCACTGACGCGCGCCGAAGTGCGCCAGGCATTGATCGAGGCCGAGGATCAGGGTTCGCGCTTCGTGACCGATACGTCGTATCCGGCCGTCAGTCCGTTGTTCGAAGGCGCGGCAGCCGAGACGCGGCGCGACCAGGCGAACAGCGGTGCCGGCGGCTATGCCGGTAGCGCGTCCGATGCGGGCAAGCCGGCCGTGAAGCCGGCGGTGCCGGCTTCCGGCGCGTGCGTGGGCCCGGCGAGTTACTGCTCGGTGTATTTCGGCAGTTGATGCAGCGGCCCGATCGTTGCGTTTGCATTCATCTCGAAAGCAGGAATCCTGATGATCGGGCGATTCGCGCCATGCGCGTCATGCGCAGGATGAACGCGAAAACAGCGTTTACCAAGGCATCATCCGCTG
This sequence comes from Burkholderia pseudomultivorans, assembly GCF_902499075.1. Classification (GTDB taxonomy): domain Bacteria; phylum Pseudomonadota; class Gammaproteobacteria; order Burkholderiales; family Burkholderiaceae; genus Burkholderia; species Burkholderia pseudomultivorans. Next base: position 18,575 of record NZ_CABVPP010000007.1, read on the forward strand.
CACCACGCCATCGCGCAGCACGAAACGATGCAGCAGCGCGGCGCCGACGTGCAGGCCGATGCAGGCCAGCAACACCCATGCGAGGATGCCGTGCACGTCGCCCATGGCGTGACCGAACCCGGAGCCGGCCGCCGACAGCGCCGGCAACGGAACGATACCGACCAGCGTTACGGCCCACGCGCGCGACGACGCGTTGATCCAGCCGAGCAGCGGCACCGCGATCAGCAGCACGTAGAGCCCGGCATGCGTGACGCCGGACAGCATACGCATCGCGGGCGACAGGTCGCTGGCGGGCGGCCGGTGCGTCGCGCGCCACAGCACGCGGCACGCCATCGCCGCGAGCAGCGCGGTGCCGACGATCAGGTGCGCGGCGATCAGGCCGACCGGCTGCGTGCCGCGATGGATGTCGGGCATCGTCCAGCCGATCGCATACTGCGCGACGACGAGCGCCACGATCAGCCAGTGAAGAAGGCGGGCGACTGCGTCGTATCGGGCCGGCGTGGACATGGCATCTCCAGATAAATGAATCGAGGCGTTGGCGTCACGCGGATTCTACGGAGGAATTCTTAACGAAAGGTTAAGCAGGCGGCGCCGATGCGACGGTATCCGCCGACGGCAGCGCGATCGCGATACCGAGGCCCGCGCCGTCGATGCCGCGCCCGAACTGCACGCTGCCGCCGAAGTATTGCGCGATGCGCTTGACGATCGACAGCCCGAGCCCGCTGCCGGGCGCCTGCGTGCCGCTGCCGCGATAGAAGCGGTCGCCGATCCGCTCGTGCTCGTCGTCGGCGACGCCCGGCCCGTCGTCGCGCACGACGATGCGCTGGGTCGCGCCGTCGTCGTGCACGCCGATCTCGACGCGGCCGCCGCGACGGCCGTACTTGATCGCGTTGTCGAGCAGATTGTCGAGCAGGATGCCGATCAGGATCGGATCGGCCTGGATCGCCCGTGCGGAGAGGTCGCCGGCGACGATGTCGATGGCCTTGTCCGATGCTGGCGCGAGATGGCGCTCGACGGCCGCGTCGACGAGTTCGCGGATGCCGACGGCGCGCGTCGGAATGGGTTCGTATTCGTCGAGCCGGGCGAGCAGCAGCAGTTGTTCGGCGAGGCGCGCGCTGCGGTCGACGCCTTGCACGACGCGTTGCATCGCGAGCTGCTTGCGCGCCGGATCGTCGGTCGACAGCGCCACCTGCGCCTGCACCTTGATCGCGGCCAGCGGCGTCTTCAGTTCGTGCGCGGCGTCGGACGTGAACGCGCGCTCGCGCCCGATCGACTGCCGCAGGCGCGCGAGCAGGCGGTCGATCGCGTCGACCAGCGTGCGCACTTCGTCCGGCACGGTCGCGATGCCGAGCGGCTCGAGCGAGCGCGCGTCGCGCGCGCCGATGACGGCCGACAAGGTTTTCAGCGGCGCGAGGCTGCGCCCGATCACGTACCAGAGCAGCAGCGCGAGCACCGGCAGCGCGCCGATCAGCGGCCAGACGATGCCGCGCGCGATGCCGGTCGCCAGATCGCTATGCGTGTTCGCCGTCTCCATCACGCGGATCGACCGCCCCGACGCGCGGTCGCGCAACGTGTGCATGCGCCACTCGGTGCCGCGGATGACGATCGTTTCCGGTGTGCCGAGCGTGTCGTGCGCGTCGGGCAGCCCGGCAGCGGCCGGAAGACTCGACGCGATGACGCTGCCCTGTGCGTCGCGCACTTCGAACAGCACGTCGCGCGGCTGTCGATCGCTGTCGTTTTCAGGGTCGGAGCTGCGGCCGGGCAGTTCGACGCGCGAATCGGGCGGGGAGCGGGCGAGCCGGTCGAGGTCGCCCGGCGACAGGACCGCGAGCAGCGACGCATATTCGACGAGGCGCGCATCGTCCCATTCGCCGATCTCGCGCGTCGCGTGCCGGAAGCTGCCGAATACCGCGGCGATCCACACGACGGTCACGCAGCCGACCGCCATCAACGATACGCGGCGTCGAATCGAGCGCGACATCATGGCTTGTCGACGACGTAGCCGATGCCCCGCACGGTGCGGATCAGGTCCGCGCCGAGCTTCTTGCGCAGGTTCGAGATATGGACCTCGATCGCGTTGCTTTCGAGGCCTTCCTGCCAGCCGTACAGGCCGTCCTCGAGGCGGGCGCGCGACTGCGGAATGCCCTGGTGGCTGACGAGCTGTACCAGGATCGCCCATTCGCGCGCGGTGAGCGCGATGCGCGATGCGTCGCGCGTCACGGTATGGGTGGTCAGGTCGATCGTGATGTCGCGCCACACGATCTCGTCGCCGGCGCGGCCCTGCGAGCGCCGCACGAGTGCGCGGCAGCGTGCGAGCACCTCGGACAGCTCGAACGGTTTCGCGAGATAGTCGTCCGCGCCGTCGTCGAGGCCGCTGACGCGATCGGCCACGTTGCCGCGCGCGGTCAGCACCAGCACCGGCACCGTATCGCCCGCATCGCGCAACGCCCGCAGCAGTTGCGTGCCGGACTTCCCCGGCAGGCCGAGATCGAGCACGACGAGCGCGAAGCGCGTGGTCGCGAGCGCCGCGGCGGCCGCGTTGCCGTCGCGCAGCCAGTCGACGTGATAGCCGGCCTGGCTCAGGCTGACTTCGAGGCCGCTGCCGATCAGATCGTCGTCTTCAACAAGGAGGAGTCGCATGGTCGATTCGCAATGCACGCGCAGCGATTGTACGAGGCCGACTGCGCGCGCCGTGCAACGGATTGTAATCGACGGGGTGTCGAATGCCGGACGATTCTGAAGAACGCTTAAGGTTTGCCGCCGGCATTCCCGCTACTATCGGCCACAGCATTTCTCCGGTCGATCTCCGATTCCCCTGATCCCGACTCCGGTCCGGTGCTTCTGCCACGGCGCGGAACGCGCTCGTTCGCGCCGCCCCGACCTTTCGGGTCGATGACAGTCGTTCTACGGGAGATTCACTCACGATGGCACCCTCGACGATCCAGCGATGGCGCGCCCACCTGCTGATCGCCGCGCTGGCCGGCATGTTCATCCAGTGCTTCGTGCTGGTTCTGCTGCTTGTGTTGCGCGTCCCCGCCGTTTTCTTCACCACGACGACGTTTCGCGGCTGGACCGTCGTGGCCGTCGCGACGGCCATCGTGGCGGCCCGCAGGCTTGCCGACGCGGCGTTCAGGGCCGCGATCGTGTGCGGACACGTGCGCGCGGCCGGAATCGACCGCAGCAAGGTAGTCGTGTCATCTGATTGCGCGTACCGTCTGCTGGTCGTCCTTTACATCCGGCTCAACGGAAACCGGTTCGGCCACCTGCTCGGGTGAGCCCGCCTGCGCGCGGGCGTTGCTGCCGGATGGGCCACCACGGGGGGAAGCATGGTTTTGCTGCATGAGCTGCACGCGCTTGGCGGCGCGATGTCGATGGTCTGCGGGTTGGCCGTGCTGCTGGGCATCGCGTATACGGTGACGGCCAGCGTACTGGTCGGCAGGTTCTTCGCGCGGCCGTCGCCGTCGCCGCACGACTATCCGGGCGTCACCGTCGCGAAGCCGCTGCACGGCGACGAGTGGCATCTCGTACAGCATCTTGAAAGCTTCTTCGTACAGGATTATCCGGGGCCGGTACAGCACCTGTTCGGCGTGCACGATGCGGGCGACGCCGCGCTCGCGGCCGTCGACGCGCTGCGCGTGCGCTATCCGGACGCGAACATCAAGGTCGTCGCCGATGCGCGGCTGTACGGGCCGAATCGCAAGATCGCCAATCTCGTCAACATGCTCGAACACGCGGAGCACGCGGTGCTCTGCCTGGCCGACAGCGACGTGCTCGTCGAGCGCGACTATCTGCGCGCGGTCGTCGGCGCGCTACAGCAGCCCGATGTCGGCATCGTGACGAGCGTGTATCGCGGGGTGCCGTCGCCGGGTGTCTGGCCTGCGTTCGCCGCCGCGATGACCAACTTCCATTTCCTGCCGGGCGTGATTACCGGGCTGTTCATCGGGCGTGCGCGGCCGTGCTTCGGGCAGACGATCGCGATCACGCGCGCGACGCTCGAACGCATCGGCGGGCTCGCCCGTTTCGCGCATCACCTGGCCGAGGACCACGCGCTCGGCGAAGCGGTGCGGCAGGTCGGCGCCCGCGTCGTGATCCCGCCGTTCGTCGTCGGGCACGCGTGCGTCGAACGGACCTTCGCGACGCTGTACGCGCATGAATTGCGCTGGAGCTGCACGATCCGCGCGGCGGACCGGCTCGGCCATGCCGGCTCGGTGCTGATGCATCCGCTTCCGCTCGCGCTGCTGACCGCGCTGCTGTCGGGCGGGACGAGCGCCGCGTGGGGGCTGACCGTCGCGGCGCTCGCGGCGCGCGCGCTGCTGGTGCTGAGAACGAGCCGCGCGACCGGTGCCGGCACGCGCGGCGCCGTGTGGCTGCCGCTGGTGGATGTCGTGCAGTTCGCGGTATTCGTGTCGAGCTTCTTCTCGTCGCATGTCGTGTGGCGCGGCAAGCGCTTTCGCGTCGACCGTCAGGGCCGGCTGTCGCCGGCGGGCGAGGCGTGATGCGCGATGCGTATTCCGGCGACGCCGGCGGCAACTGGCTGTCCGTGCGCCGCGAGGCGCGGCTGCGGCATGCGGGGCGCGCGGCCGCACTCGGCGGGCTGGTGATCGCCGTCTGGCTGATCTGGCGCGAGCATCCGCTGGAGATCCTGCGTCGGCTGCAGACGGCCGGCGCCGGGTTGCTGCTCGCCGCGCTGGTGCATGTGCTGCCGATGCTCGCGAATGCGTGGGACTGGCGGATGCTGATCCGCGGCGCGCGCCGGCCGTCGTTCGCGACGATGCTCGAGCTCGTGTGGATCCGCGAATCGATCAACGGCTTGCTGCCGGTCGCGCGGATCGGCGGCGAGATCGTGTCGTTCAGCCTGCTCCGGCGCGCGGGCGTGCGGCCGGCGACCGCCGTGGCCAGCCTCGTCGCCGACATGCAGCTCACGCTGGTCAGCCAGGTCGTGTTCGCGCTGGCCGCGATCGGCTACGTGCTCGAGCATGTGTCGTCCGATACCGCGCGCGTCGCGGCGCAGCTCGCGCTCGGGATGGCCGCGATGATGCCGATCCTGCTGCTGTTCGTGCTGGTGCAGCATGCGCGGCCGTTCGAACGCGCGATGCGCGCGATCAATCGCGTGACGAGCGGCAAGGTGGTCGCGCTCGTCGGCGAATCGGCGCGGACCGACCAGTCGCTGCGGCTGATCTGGCGAAAGACCGGCATCGTGGTGCGCTACGTCGCGATCTGGCAGACGCTGCAGTTCGCCGGCCATGCGCTCGAACTGTGGATCGCGCTGCACTTTCTCGGCGCGGACGCGACGTTTGCGCAGGCGCTGGTGATCGAGGCGCTGATCCAGATGCTGAGCAGCATCGCGTTCGCGATGCCGGGCGGGCTCGGCGTGCAGGAGGGCGGGTTCGTGCTGATCGGCGGGCTGCTCGGCTTCGATGCGCCGACCTGCCTGGCGCTGGCCGGCGCGCGGCGCGTGCGCGACCTGCTGTTCTACGTCCCCGGCTTGTTCGCGTGGCAGTTCGCAGTGCGACGCCGGTCGGCGTCGCCGCGATGAAGGGCGGCGCACCGCCGCATGCCGCGACGGTGCGCCGATGCATCAGCGCCGTTCGTCTTCGATATGGCTGCGGATCACATCCGCGAACGACGTGTCGCCCTTGAGGCCGAGCGCTTCGGCGCGCGTCGTGTCCCAGCGGCCGGGCCAGCTGCCGACGATCTTCTCGACGCGTTCGTCCGGCACATGGCGAATCCGCTTCGCGACTTCGTCGCCCGCCACTTCGCGCAGCGCGGCGATCATCTCGTCGACCGAGACCGACAGGCCGGGCAGGTTGATCGCGCGCTTGTTGCCGAGCTGCGCGCCGTCGAGTTCGCAGCCCGCGACGAGCGCATCGATCGCGCCGCGCGGCGACAGCAGCCACAGCCGCGTCGAGCCCGGCACCGGGCACACGCTTTCCTCGCCGTTCAGCGGTTCGCGGATGATGCCGCTCGCGAACGACGACGCGGCCGCGTTCGGCCGGCCGGGCCGCACGCTGATGGTCGGCAGGCGCAGCACGCGGCCGTCGACGAAGCCGCGTCGCGCGTAGTCGCACAGCAGCAGCTCGGCGATCGCCTTCTCGGCGCCGTACGACGATTGCGGATTCAGCGCGGTGTCGTCCTGCACGACCTCGGGCAGCGTGCCGCCGTAGACGGCGACCGAGCTCGTGAACACGACGCGCGGCTGGTGGCCGCGTGCGCGGCACACTTCGAGCAGCGCGCGCGACGCGTCGAGATTGATCCGCATGCCGAGATCGAAGTCGGCTTCCGCCTGTCCGCTGACGATCGCCGCGAGGTGGAAGATCGCGCCCGTCTGCGTGTCGATCGCGCTTTCCAGCACCGCGCGGTCGGCGATGTCGCCGACGATCGACGTCACGCGCGCGTCGCCGAAATCGCTGCCCTTGACGACGTCGAGCAGGACCAGCTCGTCGATCTTCTCGGGCCGGCCGCCGGGGCCGGTCAGTTCGCCGCGTTCGAGCAGCTTGCGCGCGAGGCGCTGGCCGAGAAAGCCGGCGCCGCCGGTGATCAGTACCTTCATGGTGTGAATCCTCTTCGGAATGCTTGAATTACAGGTAGGCGCGCAGCCAGCCGAGTCCTTCCGACGTGCCGGCCTTCGGGCGATATTCGCAGCCGATCCAGCCGTCGTAGCCGAGCGCGTCGATCAGCTCGAACAGATACGGGTAGTTGAGTTCGCCGAGATCCGGCTCGTGACGCTCGGGCACGCCCGCGATCTGGATATGTCCGATGCCGGCGAAGTCGCGCTTGAGCTTCATCGCGAGATCGCCTTCGACGATCTGGCAGTGGTAGCAGTCGAACTGCACCTTCACGTTCGGCGCGCCGATGTCCGCGCAGAGCGCATGCGCGTCGTCCTGCCGGCTCACGAAATAGCCGGGCATGTCGCGCTGGTTGATCGGCTCGATCAGCACCGTGATGCCGTGCGCGGCGGCGGCCTGTGCCGCGTGGCGCAGGTTCGCGACATAGGTGTCGCGATGGCGCGCACGGTCGGCGCCCGGCGCGACCAGGCCGGCCATCACGTGCAGCTTCTTGTTGCCGAGCACGCGCGCATAGTCGAGCGCCTGGTCGATGCCGCGCCGGAACTCGTCCTCGCGGCCCGGCAGCGACGCGATGCCGCGTTCGCCGGCAGCCCAGTCGCCGGGCGGCGCGTTGAACAGCGCCTGTTCGAGGCCGTGCGCGTCGAGGCGCGCGCGGATGTCGTCGGCGGAGAAGTCGTACGGGAACAGGTACTCGACGGCCTTGAAGCCGTCGTGGGCGGCAGCGGCGAAGCGTTCGAGGAACGCATGCTCGTTGTACATCATCGAGAGGTTGGCGGCGAAGCGTGGCATGGCGACGGGTCCAGTGAATGAATGGGGCGGGGCGCAGCGCGCCCCGCGTCGAACGGGCTCAGCGGTTCACGAGTTTCGCGGGCGTGAGCCACACGGCGATCGCGCCGATCACGAGCATCGCGGCCAGCACGTACATGCCGGACGACGTGCTGTGCGTGAGGTCCTTCAGGTAGCCGATCACGTACGGGCTCGCGAAGCCGGCGAGATTGCCGACCGAGTTGATGATCGCGATCCCGGCCGCGGCGGCGCTGCCCGCGAGGAACGCGGTCGGCAGCGACCAGAACAGCGGCGCGCAGGTCAGCACGCCGCCCGCCGCGAGCGACAGGAACACGATCGACACGACCGTATTGTGCGAATACGACGCGGCGACTGCAAACCCGACCGCGCCCATCAGCGCGGGCACGATCAGGTGCCAGCGGCGTTCGCGGCGCTTGTCCGCGCTGTGGCCGAACAGGTTCATCACGACGATCGCGACGACGAACGGAATCGCGGACAGCAGCCCGATCTGGAACGTATCGGTGATGCCGGTCGACTTCACGAGCGTCGGCATCCAGAACGTGAGGCCGTACTGGCCCGTGACGAACGCGAAGTAGATCAGCGACATCCACCACATGCGCGGGTCCGAGAACACGGCCTTCAGCGAATGGCCGTGCTTCTGCTGTTCCTGCGGCTGCGCGGCGATCTCGTCTTCGAGCAGCTGCTTTTCGCGCTCGTTCAGCCACTTCGCGCTGCGAATGTTGTTGTCGAGATAGAGGATCGTCGCGATGCCGACCAGCACGGCCGGCACGGCCTCGATCATGAACATCCATTGCCAGCCATGGAAGCCGGAGCCGCCGTGGAATTTCTCCATGATCCAGCCGGACAGCGGATTGCCGAAGATCCCCGACACCGGAATCGCCGACATGAACACCGCGATGATCTTCGCGCGGCGGTGCGACGGGAACCAGTACGTCAGGTACAGGATCACGCCCGGATAGAAGCCCGCTTCCGCGAGGCCGAGCAGGAAGCGCAGCACGTAGAACTGGGTCGGCGTCTTCACGAATGCGAACAGCGCGGACAGCAGCCCCCACGTGATCATGATCCGCGCGATCCAGATGCGCGCGCCGATCCGATGCATCAGCATGTTGCTCGGCAGTTCGAACAGGAAGTAGCCGAGGAAGAAGATGCCCGCGCCGAGCCCGAACACGGTTTCGCTGAATGCGAGATCCTGCGACATCTGCAGCTTCGCGAAGCCGACGTTCACGCGGTCGAGATACGCGACCACGTAGCAGAGCATCAGGAACGGCACGATGCGCCAGAACACTTTCTTGTAGGTGAGGTCAAGCTCGGCCGCGCTGGCGGCCGCGGCGGGCGTACGGCCTGCGGCCGCGTCGAGAGCAGTCATCGTCGTCTCCAAAGGTGGCGAGTGCCGGCGGCGCGCACGCTGCCGGTCGTAGGTGTGTGTGCTGACGGAAAGGCCCGCGCACACGGCGGGCATGGGATTCGGGCGGCGGCGGTGCGCCGGGCTACCAGCGCGCGCCGAAGGCCTGGCGCAGCGCGTCGAGCGCCGCGTCGGACAGCGGCTCGGGTTTCGGGTTCGTCATCAGCCACAGCCGCGCGGTTTCCTCGAGTTCCTCGAGCGCGTACGACGCGTGCGACACCGACGGTCCCCACATCACGGGGCCGAGACGGTCGAGCAGCACGCCGCGCACGCGGTCGGCGAGCGCGGCGACTTCGGCCGCGACGTCGGGGTCGCCCGGACGCCGATAGCGGATCAGCGGAATGTGGCCGACCTTCATCACGTAGTACGGCGTGATCGGCGGCAGCACGTCGGTGTCGCGCCACACGCCCGCGAGCGTCAGCGCGACGAGGTGCGTCGAATGCGTGTGGACGATGCCGTTCGCTTCGGCGTTGCGCGCATAGATGCCGCGATGCAGCGTCAGCGTCTTCGACGGCTTGCCGCCCGACACGGCCTGGCCGTTCAGGTCGACCTTCGCGATGTCGTTCGGATCGAGCCGGCCGAGGCACGCGTCGGTCGGCGTGATCAGCCAGCCGTCGGGCAGGCGCGCGCTGATGTTGCCCGCGCTGCCGACCGCGTGGCCGCGCGCATACAGGCTCGCGCCGACCACGCAGATCTCTTCGCGCAGTTTCGCTTCGGTGCTCATCGGGCGGCTCCGTCGAGTGCGCGCAGCGCCTTGTCGAAAAAGTCGATCGCGCCGAAATTGCCGGACTTCAGCGCGAGGCCGAGCGGCTGCGCGTCGATGGTCGCGGTGGCCGGCACGCCCGGATCGATCTGCGCGCCGATCTGCAGCGACTTCACGTCGAGCGCCTGCACGACCGCGCCGGACGTTTCGCCGCCCGCGACGACGAACTTGCGTACGCCGAGTTCGCGCAGGCCTTTCGCGATCGCCGCGAGCGTGCTTTCGACGAGATGGCCGGCTGCCTCGACGCCGAGCGCCTGCTGCACGGCCTTCACTTCGTCGGGCGTTGCGGTCGCATAGATCAGCACCGGTTCCGGCAGATGCGAACGCGCGAACGCGAGCGCCTGCTCGACGACGGGCTCGCCGCGCGCGGCCGCGAGCGGATCGATGCGGAAGCCCGGCCGCTGCGCGCACCACGCGGCGACCTGCGCGTTGGTCGCCTTCGACGCGCTGCCGGCGAGCACCGTCGCGAGCCCGTCGATGCGCGGCAGCGACGCCGCGTTGTCGCGTTCGGGCAGCAGTCCCGCGCGGCGGAAGTTGGCGGGCAGGCCGAGCGCGATGCCCGAGCCGCCGGTGACGAGCGGCAGGTTCGCGCAGGCTTCGCCGAGCACGTGGAGGTCGCGGTCCGACAGCGCATCGGCGATCGCGAAGCGCGCGCCGTCGGCGCGCAGCGCGTCGATTCGTGCCCGCACGTCGGCCGCGCCGAGCGCGATCGTGTCGTAGCGGATCAGCCCGACTTTCGACGGCGTCTGCCGCTGCAGCACGCGCACGAGGTTCGCGTCCTTCATCGGCGTGAGCGGATGGTTTTCCATCCCCGATTCGTTCAGCAGCACGTCGCCGACGAACAGGTGGCCGCGACAGATCGTGCGGCCGGTCTCGGGGAAGGCCGGGCAGGCGATCGCGAAGCCGCCGCCGGCCGCGTCGAGCAGCGCGTCGGCGACCGGGCCGATATTGCCGGCGTCGGTCGAGTCGAAGGTCGAGCAGTACTTGAAGAAGAACTGCCGGCACCCTTGCGCGCGCAACCATTCGTACGCGGCGAGCGACTGCGTGACGGCATCGGCGGCAGGGATCGTGCGCGACTTCAGCGCGACGACGATCGCATCGGCGTCGATCGATGCGGATTCGGCCGGTACACCGATCGTCTGCACGGTGCGCATGCCGCTCTTGACGAGCATGTTCGCGAGATCGGTCGCGCCGGTGAAATCGTCGGCGATGCAGCCGAGCAGGGGACGGGAAGCGGAAGCGGTCATGGCGAAAGCGGGGTTCGAATCAGCGGGCAGGCGGCAGCGTGATGCCGGGGAAAGTCTTGATCACGGCGGAATCGTCTTCGCCGCCGTGGCCGGCGCTCGATGCGCTCATGAACATCTGGTGTGCGGTGGCCGACAGCGGCAGCGGGAATTTGCTGCGGCGTGCGGTGTCGAGCACGAGGCCGAGATCCTTCACGAAGATGTCGACGGCCGACAGCGGCGTGTAGTCGCCGTTCAGAATGTGCGGCACGCGGTTCTCGAACATCCACGAATTGCCGGCGCTGTGCGTGATCACGTCGTACAGCGCGTCGGCGTCGACGCCTTCGCGCAGGCCCAGCGCCATCGCTTCGGCCGCCGCCGCGATGTGCACGCCGGCCAGCAGCTGGTTGATGATCTTCACCTTCGAGCCGACGCCGTGCGTATCGCCGAGCCGGTACACCTTGCCGGCGATCGCGGCCAGCACGTCTTCGCAGGCGGCGTACGCGGCGGCGGGGCCGGACGTCATCATCGTCATCTCGCCCGAGGCGGCGCGCGCGGCGCCGCCCGACACCGGCGCGTCGAGCATCTGCAGGCCGGCGGCCTCGAGGCGCGCGCCGAGCGCAACCGCGAATTCGGGCGCGACGGTCGCGCTCGCGATCACGACGCCGCCCGGCTGCATCGACGCGACCGCGCCGTGTTCGCCGAACAGCACCGTTTCGGTTTGCGCGGCATTGACGACGAGCGTGACGACGACGTCGCATTGCGCGCCGAGTTCGGCCGGCGTCGCGCAGGCGATGCCGCCTTCGGCCGCGAAGGCCTGCAGCACGTTGTCGCGCACGTCGCAGGCGTGCACGCGGAAACCCGCGCGCAGCAGCGAGCGGGCGACGCCGAGGCCCATCGCGCCGAGGCCGATGACTCCAACATTTCGTGACATGGTCAAAACCTTGATCGATTCGGGACAGAGGCGGCGTCCGGGTCAGCGGAGGCCGCCGGGTTCAGCAGATGCCGGCTTCCGCAAGGCGGCGGGCGGCGTTGTACATGTGCGTGCGCGCCGCGTTGCGCGCAGCCATCGGGTCGCGTGCGCGGATCGCGTCGGCGATCGCCGCGTGTTCGTCGCGCACCTGCCGCGAGAAATCCTCGCGCGTCGCTTCGTTGCGACGCGTGACCTTCACGCCGGCCTCGAGGTACTGGTTCAGGAACTGCAGTGTCTTCAGGAAATACGGGTTGCCGGTGACGGCGGCGATCGTGCGGTGGAATGCGACATCCTCGGCGACGCCGTCGCGCCCTTCGGCGACTGCGTCGTCGATCTTGCGCAGCGCGTCGTCGATGTCGGCCATGTCGTCGTCGGTGTGATGCAGCGCGGCTTCGGCCGCGACCTCGGCCTCGATCGCGCGGCGCACCGCGAGCAGGTGCGGCAGCGAGCTTGCCTCGACCGCTTCCGCATAGTCGATCCGCAGCGGGCGGATCGCGCCGTGCTGGTTCACGTACACGCCGCTGCCCTGACGCGGCTCGACGACGCCTTCGTTCTTCAGGCGCGAAATCGCTTCGCGGATCACGGTGCGGCTGACGCCGAATTCCTGCGCGAGTACGGCTTCGGTCGGCAGCTTGCCGGTGGCCGAAAAGCTGCCGACTTCGATCTGCTTCAGCAGTTGCTGCGCGACGTGATCGCTCATCGCGCGGGCCGGAATTTTCTCGAACATGACGCCCAGTTTTGTAAGGTGATGTGGTCATCATACAAATTTGGACGGACGCAAGCATCCGGGATAACCCTCGGTTAACGGGGCTCAACGTCGGTTAAATCGACTGGAACCGGTTCCAAAAGATATCAAACGGGCGCGATATGGGCGGCCTTGACGGTGTGTTCGGGGATTTCGTCTGGTCGACTTTCGCCCGTGACAGCGCCGGCGTCCGCCGTCAGTCGACGATGTCTTCAGCGGCGTCGGCCGTCGCCGCATCGTGCGTCGCGTCTGCCGCCGCGCCTGCGCCGCCGCGCTCGCGATACGCCGCCGGCGGTACGCCGAACTGCTTGCGGAATTCGCGCCCGAGGTGCGACGCGTCGGCGAATCCGCAGCTCGTCGCGATGTCGGCGACCGTGCGGTCCGAGCTGGTCAGCAGCCACGCGGCCGTCCGCAGCCGCACCTGCTTCGCGAATGCCTGCGGGCTCTTGCCGGTCTCGGCCTTGAACAGCCGTTCGAGCTGCCGCGTCGACAGGTCGAGCTTGCACGCAAGTTCGTCGAGCGGCAGCGCGCGCCCGACGTGCTGTTCCATCAGAAGAATCGCGCGCTTGACCTTCGGATGCGTCGCCGGTTCGAGGCCCGGCGGATGCGGCTGCGGCGCATTGCCCTTCTGCATCTCGCCGACCAGCAGGATGCGCAGCGCCTTCTGCACCGTCGCATGGTCGAAGTGGCGCAGCAGGATCGCCGCGGCGACGTCGATCGATGCGCGGCCGCCCGAGCAGGTGATCCGGCGCCGGTCGATCACGAACAGCCGGTCGGCGATCAGCAGGTCCGGATCGGCGTTCGGGAAGCGTTCGATGAAATCCCAGTAGTGGAACCAGCTGACGCAGGTGCGGTAGCCGTCGAGCACGCGCGCGCGCATCAGCGTGAACACGCCGGTGCAGATCCCGACGACGGTCGCGCCGGCCGCGGCCGCGCGGCGGATGAACTCGAGCGTTTCGGGGCCGGCTTGCGGCCCCGAATGCAGCAGCCCGCCGACCACCACCACGTAGTCGAACGGCTCGGCCGCGTCGAACGTCTCCCACGGCGTGATCTGGATCCCGCAGCTCGCGCGCACCGGCGCGAGCGTGTCGCCGATCACGCTCCACGCGCAGCGCACGGGCTTGCTGTAGTCGCCGTCGTCGGCCGACAGCCGCAGCATGTCGACGAAGCCCGAGAACGCGGTCAACGTGAAGTTCGGCAGCAGCACGATGCCGAAGCGGATGCGCTGCGGCGCGGGCTCTGCGAGGGGGGAAGCGGGTACGTCGGGTGTCATTGCAGCCAGTCTCGTTACGCCGGGCGGGCGGTCTCACGCCATTCAGGATACGGCAAGCGGAGGGCGACGGGGCAACGCGGCTGCAGCCGCGTCGGCCGGACTTGTGGTTTTGCGTCGCGAACCATCGCCAAAGCGCACTTTCGGGCCGCGGGGCCGCGCGCTTGGCGGCGGTATCCCACGCCGATGCCGTTTTTGTTCTATCGGCGGATTTTACGCTTTGATGTACTGGCGTCCAGCGTCACTTCGCCTGTATCCATCCAAAGGAAGCCAGATGAACGTCAGCGTTTTCGACCTGTTCAAGATCGGCATCGGCCCGTCCAGTTCGCACACGGTCGGCCCGATGATCGCCGCGTGCCGCTTCGCGTCGCACGTCGAGGACGCGAACCTGCTCGGCTTCGTGCGTCGCGTGCGGGTCGAGCTGTACGGGTCGCTCGGCGCGACCGGCAAGGGCCACGGCACCGACAAGGCCGTGCTGCTCGGCCTCGAGGGCCATCTGCCCGACACCATCGATCCGGACCTGATCGAGCCGCGCCTCGCGGCGATCCGCGCGGAAAAGTCGCTGTCGCTGCTCGGCCGGCAGTCGATCCGCTTCGACGAGAAGGAGCACATCGGCTTCTATCGCAAGCTGATGACGGGCACCAGCATCGTGCACCCGAACGGGATGCGCTTCCAGGCGTTCGACGAGCACGGCCAGCTGCTCGTCGAGAAAGAGTATTACTCGATCGGCGGCGGCTTCGTCGTGAACCGCGACGGCGATCGCGTCAACGGCGTGCGCGCGGCGGCCGAGGTGCCCTATCCGTTCCGCACCGGCGACGACCTGATGCGCCAGTGCCGCGAGCACGGGCTGTCGATCGCCGAGCTGATGATGCGCAACGAATGCGCGCTGCGTCCGGAAGACGAAGTGCGCGCAGGACTCCTCGCGATCTGGCGCACGATGGCCGCCTGCGTCGAGCGCGGCTGCAAGGTTGAGGGCGACCTGCCGGGCCCGATGCGCGTGAAGCGCCGCGCGGCCGAGCTGTACGGCCGCCTGCGCGCGCGTTCGGAGGAATCGCTGCGCGACCCGCTGTCGATGCTCGACTGGGTCAACCTGTACGCGATGGCCGTCAACGAGGAGAACGCGGCGGGCGGGCGCGTGGTCACCGCGCCGACCAACGGCGCGGCCGGCGTGATTCCGGCCGTGCTGCACTACTACGTGAAGTTCGTGCCGGGTTCGAACGAAGCGGGCGTCGTCGAATTCCTGCTGACGGCCGCGGCGATCGGGATCATCTACAAGGAAACCGCGTCGATCTCCGGCGCGGAAGTCGGTTGCCAGGGCGAAGTCGGCGTCGCGTGCTCGATGGCCGCGGCCGCGCTCGCCGCGGTGATGGGCGGCACACCCGACCAGGTCGAGAACGCGGCCGAGATCGGCATGGAGCACAACCTCGGCATGACCTGCGACCCGGTCGGCGGGCTCGTGCAGATCCCGTGCATCGAGCGCAACGCGATGGGCGCGATCAAGGCGCTGAACGCGTCGCGCATGGCGCTCAAGGGCAACGGCCAGCACTACGTGTCGCTCGATTCGGTCATCAAGACGATGCGCGAGACCGGCGCCGACATGAAGACGAAATACAAGGAAACGTCGCGCGGCGGTCTCGCCGTGAACGTCATCGAATGCTAACGAAGGGTCCATCAAAATGAGCCGCTACTCGATATTCAGCCTGTTCCGCAACGGCCTCTCGTATCACGAGAACTGGGAAAAGCAGTGGAAGAGCCCGGAACCGAAGAAGGAATACGACGTCGTGATCGTCGGCGGCGGCGGGCACGGGCTCGCGACCGCGTACTACCTCGCGAAGGAGCACGGCATCACGAACGTCGCGATTCTCGAGAAGGGCTGGATCGGCGGCGGCAACACCGCGCGCAACACGACGATCGTGCGCTCGAACTATCTGTGGGACGAGTCGGCCGCGCTGTACGAGAAGGCGATGAAGCTGTGGGAAGGGCTGTCGCAGGACCTGAACTACAACGTGATGTTCAGCCAGCGCGGCGTGATGAACCTCGCGCACACGCTGCAGGACGTGCGCGACACCGAGCGCCGCGTCAACGCGAACCGGCTGAACGGCGTCGACGCCGAATTCCTGACGCCCGCGCAGATCAAGGAAATCGAGCCGACCATCAACCTCAACAGCCGCTACCCGGTGCTCGGCGCATCGATCCAGCGCCGCGCGGGCGTCGCGCGCCACGATGCGGTGGCCTGGGGCTTCGCGCGCGGCGCGGACCGCGCCGGCGTCGACATCATCCAGAACTGCCAGGTCACGGGCATCCGCCGCGAAGGCGGCGCGGTGGTCGGCGTCGACACGGTGAAGGGCTTCATCAAGGCGAAGAAAGTCGCGGTGGTCGCGGCCGGCAACACGACGACGCTTGCCGACATGGCCGGCGTGCGCCTGCCGATCGAAAGCCATCCGCTGCAGGCGCTCGTGTCCGAGCCGATCAAGCCGGTCGTCAACTCGGTGATCATGTCGAACGCGGTGCACGCATACATCAGCCAGTCCGACAAGGGCGACCTCGTGATCGGCGCGGGCATCGACCAGTACACGGGCTTCGGCCAGCGCGGCAGCTTCCACATCATCGAAGGCACGCTGCAGGCGATCGTCGAGATGTTCCCGGTGTTCTCGCGCGTGCGGATGAACCGCCAGTGGGGCGGCATCGTCGACGTGTCGCCGGACGCGTGCCCGATCATCAGCAAGACCGACGTGAAGGGCCTCTATTTCAACTGCGGGTGGGGCACCGGCGGCTTCAAGGCGACGCCGGGTTCGGGCTGGGTGTTCGCGCACACGATCGCGCGCGACGAGCCGCATCCGTTGAACGCGCCGTTCGCACTCGACCGCTTCTACACCGGCCACCTGATCGACGAACACGGCGCCGCCGCCGTCGCGCACTGAACGAGGAGAAACCAACATGTTGCTGATCGAATGTCCGTGGTGCGGGCCGCGCGCCGAATCCGAGTTCACGTGCGGCGGCGAAGCCGACATCGTGCGCCCGGTCGCGAACGAAACGATGACCGACCGCGAATGGGGCGAGTACGTGTTCATGCGCGAAAACAAGCGCGGGCTGCACAAGGAGCAGTGGCTGCACACGCAGGGCTGCCGCCGCTGGTTCAAGGTCACGCGCGACACCGTCACGTACGAAATCAAGAGCTATGAGAAGTTCGGTGGGGCCGCCGTCAGCGGCGCTGCCGCCGGCAACGCACACGAAGAGGGCACGAGCAAATGAGCCAGAAAGACCGTCTCGGCACCGGTGGCCGCATCAATCGCGCGATTCCGCTGACGTTTACGTTCAACGGCCGCACGTATCAGGGCTTCCAGGGCGACACGCTCGCGTCCGCGCTGCTCGCGAACGGCGTGCACTTCGTCGCGCGCAGCTTCAAGTACCACCGTCCGCGCGGGATCGTGACGGCGGACGTCGCGGAACCGAATGCCGTCGTGCAGCTCGAATCGGGCCCGTACAGCGTGCCGAACGCGCGCGCGACCGAGATCGAGCTGTATCAGGGGCTCGTCGCGTCGAGCGTGAACGCGGAGCCGTCGCTCGAGAACGACAAGTACGCGATCAACCAGAAGCTGTCGCGTTTCCTTCCCGCCGGCTTCTACTACAAGACCTTCATGTGGCCGCGCAAGATGTGGCCGAAGTATGAGGAAAAGATCCGCGAAGCGGCCGGTCTGGGCAAGGCGCCCGACGCGCTCGACGCCGATCGCTACGACAAGTGCTACGCGCACTGCGACGTGCTGGTGGTCGGCGGCGGCCCGTCGGGCCTCGCGGCCGCGCACGCGGCAGCGACCGCCGGCGCGCGCGTGATCCTCGTCGACGACCAGCGCGAACTCGGCGGCAGCCTGCTGTCGTGCCGTGCGGAGATCGACGGCAAGCCCGCGCTGCAGTGGGTCGAGAAGATCGAGGCCGAACTGCGCAAGCTGCCCGACGTGACGATCCTGTCGCGCAGCACTGCGTTCGGCTACCAGGACCACAACCTCGTGACCGTCACGCAGCGCCTGACCGATCACATGCCCGTGTCGATGCGCAAGGGCACGCGCGAACTGCTGTGGAAGGTCCGCGCGAAGCAGGTGATTCTCGCGACCGGCGCGCACGAGCGGCCGATCGTGTTCGGCAACAACGACCTGCCGGGCGTGATGCTCGCCGGCGCGGTGTCGACCTATATTCATCGCTACGGCGTGCTGCCGGGCCGCAATGCGGTCGTGTTCACGAACAACGACCGCGCGTACCAGACCGCGCTCGACCTGAAGGCGTGCGGCGCGAAGGTGACGGTCGTCGATGCACGCGCGTCGTCGAACGGCGCGCTGCCCGCGGCCGCGAAGCGGCAGGGCGTGACGGTGATGAGCGGTGCGGTCGTGACGGCCGCGTCGGGCAAGCTGCGCGTATCGTCGGTCGACGTCGCGTCGTACACGAACGGCCAGACGGGCGGCAAGCTGCAGTCGCTGCCGTGCGACCTCGTCGCGATGTCGGGCGGCTTCAGCCCGGTGCTGCACCTGTTCGCGCAGTCGGGCGGCAAGGCATGCTGGAACGACGAGAAGGCGTGCTTCCTGCCCGGCAAGCCGGTGCAGGCGGAGGCCAGCGTCGGCGCGGCCGCCGGCGAATTCGGGCTGGCGCGCGCGTTGCGCCTCGCGCTCGACGCGGGCGCCGAGGCGGCCAAGGCCGCGGGCTTCACGGCCGCGCAGCGCCCCGTCGCGCCGCAGGTCGCGGAAACCGTCGAAGGCGCGCTGCAGCCGCTCTGGCTGGTCGGCAGCCGCGAGGCCGCGTCGCGCGGGCCGAAGCAGTTCGTCGATTTCCAGAACGACGTGTCGGCCGCCGATATCCTGCTGGCGGCGCGCGAAGGCTTCGAGTCGGTCGAACACGTGAAGCGTTACACGGCGATGGGCTTCGGCACCGACCAGGGCAAGCTCGGCAACATCAACGGGATGGCGATCCTCGCACAGGCGCTCGGCAAGTCGATTCCGGAAACGGGCACGACGACGTTCCGGCCGAACTACACGCCGGTGTCGTTCGGCACGTTCGCGGGCCGCGAGCTCGGCGATTTCCTCGACCCGATCCGCAAGACCTGCATCCACGAATGGCACGTCGAGCACGGCGCGCTGTTCGAGGACGTCGGCAACTGGAAGCGGCCCTGGTATTTCCCGAAGAACGGCGAGGACCTGCATGCGGCCGTGAAGCGCGAATGCCTCGCGGTGCGCAACAGCGTCGGCATCCTCGATGCGTCGACGCTCGGCAAGATCGACATCCAGGGCCCGGACGCGGTGAAGCTGCTGAACTGGATGTACACGAACCCGTGGAACAAGCTCGAGGTGGGCAAGTGCCGCTACGGGCTGATGCTCGACGAGAACGGCATGGTGTTCGACGACGGCGTGACGGTGCGCCTCGCCGATCAGCACTTCATGATGACGACCACGACCGGCGGCGCGGCGCGCGTGCTGACCTGGCTCGAGCGCTGGCTGCAGACGGAGTGGCCGGACATGAAGGTGCGCCTGTCGTCGGTCACCGATCACTGGGCGACGTTCGCGGTGGTCGGCCCGAAGAGTCGCAAGGTCGTGCAGAAGGTGTGCCAGGACATCGACTTCGGCAACGAGGCGTTCCCGTTCATGAGCTACCGGAACGGCACGGTCGCAGGCGCGAAGGCGCGCGTGATGCGGATCAGCTTCTCGGGCGAGCTGGCCTATGAAGTGAACGTGCCGGCCAATGCGGGCCGCGCGGTGTGGGAAGCGCTGATGGCGGCCGGCGCCGAGTTCGACATCACGCCGTACGGCACCGAGACGATGCACGTGCTGCGTGCGGAGAAGGGCTACATCATCGTCGGCCAGGACACCGACGGCTCGATCACGCCGTACGACCTCGGGATGGGCGGCGTCGTCGCGAAGTCGAAGGACTTCCTCGGCAAGCGTTCGCTGTCGCGTTCGGATACCGCGAAGCAAGGCCGCAAGCAGTTCGTCGGCCTGCTGACCGAGGACGAGCAGTTCGTGCTGCCCGAAGGCGCGCAGATCATCGCGAAGGACACGCAGGTGTCCACGACCGAGCCGACGCCGATGATCGGCCACGTGACGTCGAGCTACTACAGCCCGATCCTGAAGCGCTCGATCGCGCTGGCGGTGGTGAAGGGCGGCTTGGACAAGATGGGCGAGAGCGTCGTGATTCCGCTGGCCAACGGCAAGCGCATCACCGCGAAGATCTCGAGCCCGGTTTTCTACGATACCGAAGGGGTGCGTCAGCATGTGGAATGAAACGAGAAACCAGGCGCCGGTGGCGGGCGCGGGCGGCGTGCAGCTCGAGTCGCCGTTCGTCGGCGCGGCCGACGTGCTGAAGGCGCACCAGGCGCGCGCCTCGAAGAAGTTCGCGCTGCGCGAGCGCGCGTTCCTCGATCTCGTGAACGTGCGCGGCGAGCTGCACGACCCGGCGTTCGTGAGCGCGTTCGAGCGGGTGGTCGGCTGCCGGCCGCCGGCCGAGCCGAACACGGTTGCGCGCAGCGCCGAGTATGACGTGCTGTGGCTCGGCCCCGACGAGTGGCTGGTGCGTTCGAACGGGCCCGTGCAGGCGGGCGTGCTCGAGGCGAAGCTCGCGGACGCCGTGCAGGGTTCGTATGCAGCGGCGGTCGACGTCGGCAGCGGCTACACGGTCGTCGAGATCAGCGGCGAACGCGTGCGCGACGTGCTCGCGCGCGGCTGCCCGCTCGACCTGCATCCGCGCCTGTTCAAGCCGGGCCAGTGCGCGCAGTCGCACTACTTCAAGGCGTCGATCGTGCTGATCCCGACCGGCGACGATGCGTTCGAGATCGTGCTGCGCCGCAGTTTCGCCGACTATTTCGTGCGCATCATGCTCGACGCAGCCGCGCCGCTCGTGTCATGAAGCCGTTCGACGAACCGTTCGCGGCGATCGACGCGCCGCGCCTGCGCGGGCGCGGCTGGAGCGTGTTCGTCGACGAACTGAAGGTGCCCGCGCGGATCGGCATTCACGCGCACGAGCACGAAGCGCCGCAGCCGATCGTGATCGATGCGCGGCTCGAGTATCGCTGCGAGCCGAGCGAGCAGGGCGAGTGGATCGACTACGACGGCTACTGCGCGCGCGTCGCGTCGTTTCTCGCGCACAAGCCGCATACGCGGCTGCTCGAAACGCTCGTCGCCGATATCGCGGTGCTGTCGTTCCGCGAGTGGCCGGCGCTGGAGTCGCTGACGCTGTCGGTGCACAAGCCGAAGATTCGGCCCGGGACCAAGCGCGTCGGCGTGTCGCTGGACTGGACGCGCGGCGATTACCTGCGATGGACGGGGGCGGCGGGGCAAATCTGAGCGCTGGCGGGTGCGGGACGGATTGTTCCTGGAATGTCGGAATAATCGATCGGCCTGGCGAGAAACGGCCAATTGTTCCGGAAATATCGGAACAATTGGCCGTTTTGCATGGGCAACCGAGCATTGTCGTGATTCCAGTTGGGTGCCGGACTACACTCGTACCGGCGCGCTGCTGCAGCAAGCTCTGATTCATCGTGCCGCCGCAGCGCTTGGCGCCGGATAGTCGACTACCCGCGCGCGAACGCGCAGCATTTCATTGAGCTTCTGTGCGAGCCGGGGGTAAAAGCGGGATCGGGCCGCGCAAGCGCGAGGCGGCCGATCGAGCGGTCGTCGCGCTTACGGATTACGCGGCCCCGCCGCCGAATCGCTGACCGGCACCATGCGCGCCTTCGCATCGCTGCCGGTTTTCGCCTCGTCGGCCGGTTCCAGCACGAACCGGAACGAATCGACGCGCTGCATCACCTTCGACGCGTACGCACTGGAACCGCCGTAGCTCTTCAGCGCGGCCTGCACGTTGCCGCCGGCGGCCTTCACGTAGCCCGACAGGATCGCGGAGCCGGCCTCGACGTTCGCGTTCGGCTCCGTCAGGTCCTTCACGTTGCGCAGCAGCCCGCGGTGCGCGGCCGGCACGACCTGCATCAGCCCCGTCGCGCCATGCTGGCCGCGCGCCTTTTCCTGGAAGCGCGATTCGATCGAGATGATCGCGTAAACGAGTGCCGGCGGCAGCGAATATTTCGTCGCAGTGACGCTCACGATGTCGGCGAGCTTCACGGCCTTTTCCTTCGCGACGCCGAATTTCTTCGTCAGGTACGACGTGATGCGGCGGTTTGCTTCGTTCGGCTGATCGTTCGCGAGCGGATCGGAGGCGGGGATCGATGCGGCGGCAACGTTCGGCGCGGATGCCGCGAGCGCGGACGCCGTAAGCGCGGACGCCGTAAGCACGGACGCCTGCTGCGCCGACGCATGATGCGCGACGCCAAACGAAAGCACGATCAGCCAGAGCAATCGTCGCATGGTCGAAGTGGGGGAATCGGGAGGCGCATAGTATATCGACCAATCGCGCCGCGCGGCTGAAGGTGCGCTCGAATGAAAGCGGGATGTAGGCTTGTGTCGGTGCGTGCCGACGATTGGCGGCGGAATCGTTGCACGGACACGCATCGGAGTCCGCACGAGTGCAGGACGCGCGCGTCGCGCCGCCTCATGCGCGCCGCGCGGTCGCGACCTTCGCCAGTGCGCCGATCGCGTCGCTGACGAGCACCGCGAGCAGCCCGACGATCACGCCGCCCTGCAGCACGAACGCGGTGTTCGACGTCTGCAGGCCGGCGATGATCACGTCGCCGAGCCCGCGCGCGGCGACGGTCGAGCCGATCGTTGCGGTGCCGAGGTTGATCACGACCGCGAGCCGGATCCCGTTGACGATCACCGGAAACGCGAGCGGCAGCTCGACCGACGCCAGCTGCTGCCAGCCGCTCATGCCCATCCCGCGCGCGGCGTCGACGACATCGCGCGGCACGTCTTCCAGCCCCGCGATCGTGCTCTCGAAAACGGGCAGGAGCCCGTACAGCACGAGTGCGATCAGCACCGGCTTGAGCCCGAAGCCGACGGCCGGCACCGCGAGCGCGAGCACCGCGACCGGCGGGAAGGTCTGGCCGATATCGACGATGCTGCGTGCAACCGGCAGGAAATCCGCGCCGGCCGGCCGCGTGACCGCGATGCCGGCCGTCACCGCGACGAGCGTGCCGATCAGGCTCGACAGCGCGACCGTACCGAGGTGCGCGAGCGTGAGGTCGAGCAGGCTCGCGCGATCGTAGATGACGGGCGAGCCGTTGTCCGCGAACGGCGCGAACAGCCCCTGCAGCCATGCGGGGCGCAACAGCAGCACGAGCAGCAGCGCGAGCGCGGCCGCGCGGGCCGCGTACGCGGGCAGCCGGCGCGGCAGCGGCACGCGCGATGCCTGGGTCCCGTACGCTGCGTTGCGCGCCGTCATGCCGGCTTCCTCGCGTGCGCGCGGATCGCATCGAGCGTGATGCGGCGCGCGTGGCGATCGTTGCCGTCGTCGACCGGCAGCGCGTCGACGCCGCGCCACAGCAGCTCGGAGACCGCGTCGCGCAGCGTGCGCGTCGCGGCGATCGGTTCGCCGTCCGCCTCGCCGGTTTCGGCCACCGCATCGACCGGCGTCAGCGCAAGCAGCCGCAGCGGCCGGTCGACGCCCGCAACCAGCTGCTCGACGACGCCCGCGGCGGGCTTGCCGAGGATCTCGGCCGGCGACGCGACCTGCAGCAGCCGGCCGCCGTCCATCACCGCGATCGTGTCGCCGAGCTTCAGCGCTTCCTCGATGTCGTGCGTGACGATCACGACCGTGATGCCGAGGCGGCGCTGCAGCGCGAACAGCTCGTCCTGTGCCTTGCCGCGAATGATCGGGTCGAGCGCGCCGAACGGTTCGTCCATCAGCAGCATCGCGGGCTCGGCCGCAAGCGCGCGTGCGACGCCGACGCGCTGCTGCTGCCCGCCGGACAATTCGTGCGGCAGCTTGCCGGCGAACTCGGCCGGCGCGAGATGGAATTGTTCGAGCAGTTCGCGCACGCGCGCGTCGATCCGCTCGGCCGACCAGCCGAGCAGGCGCGGCACGGTCGCGATGTTGCGCGCGACGCTCCAGTGCGGGAACAGCCCGTGCCCCTGGATCACATAGCCGATGCGACGCCGCAGCTGTTCGGGCGACAGGCTCGCGGTGTCGGTGCCGTCGATGCGGATCGTGCCGCTGGTCGGCGCGATCAGCCGGTTGATCATTCGCAGCAGCGTCGACTTGCCGCTGCCCGACGCGCCGACGAGCGCGGTGATCGTGCCGCGCTGCACCGTCAGCGACACGTCGTCGACGGCGACCACGTCGCCGAAGCGCTTGCCGATGCGTTCGATTTCGATCATCCGGCACGTCCCTTCGCGAGCGACGTCGCGGCTTCGAATACGACAGCGGCCATCAGCGCGAGCGCGATCGTCGGGATCGCGCCGAGCAGCACGAGATCGGCGGCCGATTGTCCGATGCCCTGGAAGATGAAGGTGCCGAAGCCGCCGCCGCCGATCAGCGCGGCGACGGCGGTCAGCCCGATGTTCTGCACGAGCACGATGCGCACGCCGCTCAGGATCACCGGCAGCGCGAGCACCAGATCGACACACAGCAGCCGCTGCGCGCGCGTCATGCCCATCGCGCGCGCGGCTTCGGTCACGTGCGGCGGCACCTGGGCGAGACCGACCGCGACGCTCGACGCGATCGGTAGCAGCGAATAGAGGAACAGCGCGAGCGCGGCCGGCGCGACGCCGATCCCGCGGATGCCGAGCGCGGCCGCGAGCGGCACGTGCGCGGCGAGCAGGCCGAGCGGCGCCATCATCAGCCCGTACATCGCGATGCTCGGGATCGTCTGCACGACATTGAGCACGGGCATCACGATCGCGCGCACCGCGGCAATGCGCGCGCATGCGATGCCGAGCGGCAGCCCCGCGACGAGTGCGGCCGCGACCGAGCCGCCCGCGAGCGACACGTGACGGATCGCCTCGCGCCAGAAGTCGTCGCTGCGCACCGCGTATTCGCGCATCACCGACAGGCCGTCCCACCAGCCGCTCGCGAGCGGCACCGAGACCGCGGCGACCGCGACGACCAGCGCGGCGAGCCGCCGCCACGGGCCGAACGCGAGCCGCGCGACCGCGTCCGCGACCAGCACGGCCCATGCGAACAGCAGCAGCCACACGCCGGCGGCGGGCGACACGCGCGCGAGCATGTCGTCGGGTGCGACGATGTGCGCGGCGGCCGCGCCGAGCGCATAGGCAAGCGTCGCGAGCCACGTGCAGCCGGCCGCAAGCCGCCACGCGGGGCGGCTTGCCGTCATCGCCCACAGCGCGCCGGCGATCCACAGCGCGGCGAGCGCGGCGCCCTGCGCGGCCGGCAGTGCGGCGAATACCGACAGCCCCGTGCCGGCCGCGATGCGGTTCGGCCGCAGCACGGCGAACGGCAGGCCGAGCACCGCGACGATCGTCAGGACCCCGATCAGGATGCCGACCTTGTCGGGCGCGATGCGCCGCGCGGAGGCCGCCGCGCGACCCGTCATTTCACGAAGCCTTTCGACTTCAGGTAGCTTTTCGCGACGCCGGCCGCCGGCTCGCCGTTGATCTGGATGCGCGCGTTCAGCGTCTGCAGCGTCTTCAGGTCGAGACTCGCGAACACGGGCTTCAGGTAGTCGGCGATCTGCGGATGCGCTTTCAGCACCGCTTCGCGAATCACGGGCGCGGGCGCATAGACGGGCTGCACGTGCTTGTCGTCGTCGAGCACCGCGAGGCCGCTGGACGCGATGCCGCCGTCGGTGCCGTAGACCATCGCGGCGTTCACGCCGTCGGTCTGGTTCGCGGCGGCTTTGATCGTCGCAGCCGTGTCGCCGCCCGACAGCACGACGAGCTGCTCGGGCTTCAGCTTGAAGCCGTACGCCTTCTCGAACGACGGCAGCGCCGACGCGCTGTTCACGAACTCGGCCGAGGCCGCGAGCTTCACCTTGCCGCCGCCGGCGATCCACTTGCCGAATTCGGAGAAGGTCTTCAGGTGCTGCGACTGCGCGACCTGCGAGAGCACCGCGACGCCCCACGTGTTGTTCGCGGGCGCGGGCGCGAGCCAGACTAGATGATTCGCTGCGTAGTCGAGTTTTTTGGCCGTGTCGTAGCCTTGCCCGGCGTTCTTCCAGACCGGATCGTCGGCCTTGTTGAAGAAGAACGCGGCGTTGCCGGTGTACTCGGGGTAGATGTCGATCTCGCCGCTCGTGAGCGCCTTGCGCACGATCGGCGTCGCGCCGAGCGCGATCTTTTCGGTGACCGGAATGCCGTGGGCCTTCAGCACCTGCGCGATGAGATTGCCGAGCAGGTTGCCTTCGGTGTCGATCTTCGACGACACCACGACGGGCGTGTCGGCGTGCGCGCCGGGCGCGACGAACGCGGCGGCGAGCGCGAGGCCCAGGATCCGGGCGGGCAGGGCGAGCTTCATCTGGGCCAATCTCCAGGACGGGGGCGTACGCCGAAACTTACTTGACTGAGCCGGCTTTGGCAAACCGCGTGCGGCGGCGTATCCACAGCCTGTGTGGGGATAACCCGCATCCGTCTCACGCTTGCTACACTGCAAGCCGTTCCCGCCCTGCGGACATCTCCTGTCATGAAGCCAGAACTGCTGGTCCTCATTGCGCTGCGCGGCGACGCGCAACGCCGGATTGCGGCGTCGTTCGTCGTGCACGACGCGTCGACGCCCGACGCGCGCGAACGCGCGATCGCCGATTACGGCGGCACGATTCGCGCGGTGCTGACCAACGGCAGCACGGGCCTCGGCGCCGCCGAGATCGACCGGTTGCCGCAACTGACGTTCGTCAGCGCGCTGGGCGCGGGCTACGAGCAGATCGACGTCGCGCACGCGAAGGCGCGCGGCATCACGGTCGTCACGGGCGCCGGCACCAACGACGACTGCGTGGCCGACCACGCGTTCGCGCTGCTGCTCGCGACGGTGCGCGGCGTCGTCAGGCTCGACGCGCACACCCGCGCCGGCGTGTGGCGCGACGGGCTGCCGATGCCGCCGAACGTGTCGGGCAAGAAGCTCGGCATCGTCGGGCTCGGCAAGATCGGCGAGAAATGCGCGCGCCGCGCGGCCGGCTTCGACATCGAGATCGGCTATCACAACCGGTCGAGCAAGGACGTGCCGTACCGCTATTTCGACCGGCTCGACGCGCTCGCGCAATGGGCCGATTTCCTGATCGTCGCGACGCCGGGCGGCGCGGGCACGCGGCACCTCGTCGATCGTGCGGTGCTCGATGCGCTCGGCCCGGACGGTTTCATCGTGAACGTGTCGCGCGGCAGCGTCGTCGATACCGCTGCCCTGGCGGAAGCGCTGCGCGAAGGGCGCATCGCGGGCGCGGGGCTTGATGTGTACGAAGGCGAACCCGAACCGCCGCGCGCGCTGACCGATCTCGACAACGTCGTGCTGACGCCGCACATGGGCGGCTGGTCGCCCGAGGCGCTCGACCGCTCGGTGCAGCAGTTTCTCGACAACGCTGCACGGCATTTCGCCGGGCAACCGGTGCTGACGCCGGTGTGAGTCTTGCGTCTGCTGTAGCGGCGGGATGCGTGTTGCGGCGAAGGAACGCGTCGTACGGCGATCGACCGCAGCGGCGCGCGCCCTTCCGCGCATTTGTTCACGTCGGGCGGCTCAATATGAAAAAAAGTTGCGCCGCGCCCGGTCATTGAGAGCCGAAATATCGAGCGGCCTGAAATAATATTTTTCTCCATGACGTCCGGCTGCGTGGCCGGACCTGCGCGCCTCATGGAGACGACCGATGAATCCCTCTGCAGCACCTCTGCCGGCCCTGAAACTGGACGGTCCCCTTCTGCTCGACCAGTTGCGGCAGCTCGGCGAGATCGGCGCCGACCGCGAAGCGGGCGGCCGGACTCGCATCGCGCTGACGGACGACGAGCGGGCCGGCCGCGATCTCGTTGCCGCATGGATGCGCGAGCTGGACCTCGAGGTTCGCGTCGACCGGATCGGCAACCTGTTCGGCACGCTGCGCGCGCACGCCGATGCAGGCGACCTGCGTCCGCTGATGATCGGCTCCCACATCGACACCGTGACGAACGCCGGCGCACTCGACGGCTGCTACGGCGTGCTGGCGGGCCTCGCCGTCGTGCGGGCTTTCCGCGATGCAGGGCTCCAGCCGCGGCGCCCGATCACGATCGGCGCGTTTACCAACGAGGAAGGCATCCGCTACCAGCCCGACATGATGGGCTCGCTCGTGTACGCGGGCGGCATGCCGGTCGAAGCGGCGCTCGATACGGTCGGCATCGACGGCACGCGGCTCGGCGACGAACTGGCGCGCATCGGTTATGCGGGCGATCTCGAGCCCGGCGCGATCGTGCCGCACGAATACCTCGAACTGCATATCGAGCAAGGTCCGATCCTCGAGGCCGAGCAGGTCCGCATCGGCGTGGTCGAAAACCTGCAGGGCATCTCGTGGCAGCAGATCGCCGTCCAGGGCAACGCGAACCACGCGGGCACCACGCCGACGCATCTGCGGCACGACGCCGGCTGGGTCGCGGCGGCCGTCTCGGCCTTCCTGCGCACGCTGGCGGTCGAGGCCGGCACGACGCTCGCGACGATCGGCATGCTGCGCATCGAGCCGAACGTGATCAACGTCATTTCGCGCAAGGCGGTGTTCACGGTGGACCTGCGCGATCCGGACGAACGGCGGCTGCAGGATGCGGAGCGGCGTCTGGCCGAATTTCTCGTGCAGGTGGCGGAACAGGAGGGCGTGACGATCTCGACCGAGCGGCTCGCTCGTTTCGAGCCGGTCGTGTTCGACGCCGGCCTGGCCGACGAGATCGAGGCGTCGGCGCGCCGCGCCGGTTTGTCGTATCGGCGGATGACGTCGGGCGCGGGGCATGACGCGCAGATGATCGCGCGCATCGCACCGGCCGCGATGATCTTCGTGCCGAGCCGCGGCGGGATCAGCCACAACCCGCGCGAGCACACCGACGACGATCAGCTGCTCGACGGCGCGAACGTGTTGCTCGATGTCGTGCTCAGGCGTCTCGCGGCGAGCTGAGCGGCCGCCCTCAACTTCTTCGGAATCGGTCCGTAAACCCTGAAAAAACCATCTGAAAGGAGAGAGGGCCATGACGAGTTCGGTCACGTCGGCGGGCAGCCTGTCGCCTGCGCAAATGGCGCAGGCGGCGCTCGACGACCGGCAGCTTGCGGGCGCGGCGGCCGCGCCGCCGCAGGATCCGCCGTTGGAGGTGCGTGCGCTCGACCTGCAGGCGATGCAGGCGGCGTTGACGAAGCAGCTGTCGATGGCGGGCGAACTGTCGACGAAGCTGAACCGGGTGACTGACGCGCTCGCGTCGAGCATGAGCGAGATTGTCGCGAAGCGCCCCGATCTGGCGGACGCGCAATTCGACTTCCACACCGACGACGGCGCCATCCAGGTCGTGTCGAAAACGATGAAGGAAAGCGATCGCGCGTGGATCGAGCAGACGCTGAACGGCAATGCGAACCTGGTGCTGGCGACGCGCGCGTTTCACGACCAGGCGGTCGACATCGACGCGCAGGGCGCACTGGTGCGCGGCGAGACGCCGTTCAGCGCCGACGATCGCGCGGCGGCCAGCCAGCGCGCCGACGGGCGCTTCCGCTTCATGGACCTGATCAATGCGGCCGTCGAGCGCAATCACGAGCTGTTGCAAGCGGGCGGCCACTACGTTGCGCAGGACGGCACGCCGCTGAAGGTCGAGCAGTCGGCCGGCACCGCACGCGGCACGCTGGCGCTGCTGGATATCGACCGCCAGCTGTCGTCCGGCACGGCGGTCTTCGTCGACGGTTCAGGGCAAAAGACGTACGGCATGCGGCCGGTGCTGATCGACATGGACTTCGCGGTGCTCGCCGCGCCCGGCTCGCAGGACGGCAACCGCCTCGGCTTCCACGCGATCGCCTGATGTCGGCGCCTACGCGCCCGGGCGTATCGCCGGCTCGCGCAACGCGTCGCCGAGCGCGGCTTCGATCAGCGAGACCAGCCCGGTGCGCGTTTCGCGCGACGTCGTGAAGCCCGCGATCGCGATGCGCAGCGCGGGCACGTAGCAGGCCACCGTGCCCCAGAACCCGGCGTGCGAATAGCAGGGCCGGCCGGCGATCGTCTGGGCCGCGAGCCCGATACGGTAGCCGTCCGCACCCGCGTGCGGGCCGGGCCTCAACATCTCGTCCAGCGTCCCGCGTGCGTCGAACACGCGCCCCTCGAACAGCCCGCGCATGAACGCGGCGAGGTCGCGCGCGGTCATCACGAGGCCGCCGCCGCCGTACAGGTCCATCGTCGGATCGACGTGCGTGACGTCGACGCCGCCGAAGGACTGGTGCGCGCGCGGCGCAACGCCGGCCGGCGGCGCTTCGGCGTCTTCCCACCAGGTCGACGCGAGCCCGAGCGCGTCGAAGCGCAGCAGGCGCCGCACCGCGTGCGCCAGCGGCCATCCGGTCGCGCGTTCGATCGCGTCGCCGAGCAGCAGGTAGCCGGTGTCCGAATACCGGAATCGCGTGCCCGGCGCGTCGCTCGGCCGTTCGCGGCCGACGCCGAGACCGACCTGTTCCGCCCGGCTCCAGCGGCGCGCCGGGTTTGCCAGCACGATCCGCAGATAGTTTTCGTCCGCGTGGTCGGGCAGGCCGGCCGAATGGCTCGCCAGTTGCCGCAGCGTCATCGACGACGGGCGGTAGCCGGCGTCGGCCAGCAGCGCGACCAGTTCGCGATCGAGCGACGCATCGGCCGGCGCGTCGAGGTCGATGCGGCGCTGCTCGGACAAGCGCATCAGCGCCGCGGCGACGAAGGTCTTCGTATTGCTCGCGACGCGCAGCGGCGTATCGGCGGTCAACGGCTGCCCCGTCGCGGCGTTCGCGACGCCGTGCGCGGCGCTCCAGGACGTGGCGAGGCCGTCGCCGGTGGCGAACAGCGCGACCGGGGTGTCGAGGTCCTGCAGCGCAGCGGCGAGTCGTTCGAAGTTCAACGGTTCCTCCGGTTGAAGATGGCGTCGGACCGCGGCGCTCCGGATCGACGCATGCGGCGGGCGGCACGCGCCAGCATACCGGCAAATCGCCGACCGGCCGGCATGCGCCAATGTTGCGCGCCGGCACACCGATATTTGCATCGTTCCCGCTCTGACCCATAATGGCGACCAACATCGGGTCGAAGACCCACGGCGCAACCGGGCCGCGCCGTCACTGAGAGAACGATTCGGGGAGCGTTGCCGTACCGGCAGCATGTCCTGGATAAGGAAATAACAAAATGGATTTGCTGCGCTTTCTGCTGCTCCTGCCGATTCGTGCGATCGGTTTTGTCTGGCGTCTGCTCGGCCGCGTGCTGCGGCCGCTGCTCGGCGACGTGTCGTGGACCGCGCCCGCATGGCTCGGCCTCACCGCTACGGCCGTGCGCCGCCGCCCGTGGCATGCCGGCGGTGCGGTACTGCTCGCGGCCGCGCTCGCCGCCGCCGGATACTGGTACAAGCATCGTCCGAAACCGCCCGAGCCGGCGACCGTCGGCTTCACTGTGAAGGCGCCGGCCGTCACGGCCTACGAGGTCGACGACAGCGGCAAGCCGAAGTTGACCGTGCATCCGCTCGAAGTCGCGTTCGCGCAGTCGGCCGCGCCGATCGAACTCGTCGGCAAGCCGGCCGGGCAGGGCATCGAGATGACGCCCGCGCTGAAGGGCGCATGGGAATGGGCCGACGACAAGACGCTGCGCTTCACGCCGGCGGCCGACTGGCCGGTTGGCGCGCACGTCGAGGTGCGGTTCGCGGTGCGCCAGGCGTTCGCGCCGCAGGTCACGCTGCAGGACGACCATTTCGCGTTCGACATCCCGGCATTCGCGATGCAGTCGAGCGACAACACGTTCTACCAGAACCCCGACAATCCGGCGGAAAAGCAGGCGCTGCTGCAACTGAACTTCAACTACCCGGTCGATCCGGCCGAGCTCGAGAAGCGCATCGGCCTCGTGCTGGTCGGCCGCGACGGCAAGACCACGACGCCGCTGCGCTACACGGTCAGCTACGACACGATGAAAATGCGCGCGTGGGTCCGCTCGCAGCCGCTCGAGATTCCGCGCGACCCGTTGTCCGCGCGCCTTGACGTCGACAAGGGCGTGAAGAGCGCGCGCGGCGGCGCCGGCACGCAGGCCGCGCTGCAGGCGGCGGTTGCCGTGCCGGGCCTGTACAGCCTGTCGATCGGCGACGTATCGCCGACACTCGTCGACAACGAACGCTACGAGCCCGAGCAAGTGCTCGTCGCGGAAACGTCGGACGGCGTGCGCAGCGCCGAGCTCGCCGCGCGCGCGAAGGCCTGGGTGCTGCCGAAGCGCAAGCCGGGCGTCGACCAGTCCGACGACGATCCTCCGTACGAATGGAACGTCGCCGACATCAGCGACGCGGTGCTGAAGCAATCGAAGCCGCTGCCGCTCGAAGCGATTCCGACCGAGGACGACTACGCGACGATGCAGAGCTTCAAGTACCACGCGACGCCGGGCGACCGCGTCTACGTGCGCTTCGACGACGGGCTGAAATCGGCGGGCGGCTACCTGCTCGGCAAGC
Source organism: Burkholderia pseudomultivorans (assembly GCF_902499075.1). Classification (GTDB taxonomy): domain Bacteria; phylum Pseudomonadota; class Gammaproteobacteria; order Burkholderiales; family Burkholderiaceae; genus Burkholderia; species Burkholderia pseudomultivorans. The sequence goes on from NZ_CABVPP010000007.1 coordinate 50,767, forward strand.
CGGTGACGCGCGCTTTCACGGTGCCCGACTATCCGAAGCTGCTGCGCTTCATGGCCGACGGCTCGCTGCTGTCGATGAGCGGCAGCAAGCGGCTGTCGGTCGTGTCGCGCAACCTGCCGGGGATGAAGGTCGAGATCGGCCGCGTCGTGCCCGACCAGCTTCAGCATCTGGTCAGCTTCAACAACGGCTCGTACTCGCGTCCCGAGCTGTCGTATTCGTTCAGCGAGGATCACATCGTCGAGCGCTTCGTGCAGAAGCGCGCATTCCCGGCCGGCGATCCGGGCAAGGCGCACTACGAGGGCATCGATCTCGGCCAGTACCTGAAGGGCGGCAAGCGCGGCGTGTTCCTGCTGCACCTGTCGAAGTACGACCCGGCCGCCGAGAAGAAGAAAAGCGACGACGCGCAGGAGGGCGACGCATCCTCCGACGGCGACAACAGTCAGGATCAGTCCGACCAGGCCGATTCCGGCGACGCCGGCAGCGACGACGACAGCGCGCTCGGCGACACGCGGCTGATCGTCGTCACCGATCTCGGGATGCTGGTCAAGCGCGCGCTCGACGGCAGCCAGGACGTGTTCATCCAGTCGATCCGCTCCGGCCGGCCGGTCGCGGGCGCGACCGTGTCGGTGCTCGCGGTGAACGGGCAGGCGCTGTTCACGCAGACGACGAGCGCCGACGGCGTCGTGCATTTCCCCGCGTTCAAGGGCCTCGACCGCGAGAAGCGCCCGCAGCTCTATGTCGTGAAGAAGGACGGCGACCTGTCGTTCCTGCCGGTCGGCGGCCGTGACCGCCAGCTCGACTTCTCGCGCTTCGACGTCGACGGCGAGCGCAACGCGACGGGCCAGGGCCAGCTGTCCGCATACCTGTTCTCGGATCGCGGACTGTACCGGCCCGGCGACCCGTTCCATATCGGGCTGATCGTGCGCGCGGCGAGCTGGGCGCGCAGCCCGGCCGGCGTACCGCTGCAGGCCGAGATCGTCGATTCGCGCGGCATCACGGTCGAGCGCAAGCCGGTGAGCGTCGATGCGACCGGTTTCACCGAGCTCGACTATACGACGGCCGAGACGGCGCCGACCGGCACCTGGACGGTCAACCTGTACATCATGAAGAACGGTCAGCCCGGCGACGAGCCGATCGGCAGCACGACGGTGCAGGTGAAGGAGTTCCTGCCCGACCGGATGAAGGTCGATGCGAGGCTGTCGCTGCAGGTGCTCGACGGCTGGGTGAAGCCGAAGGGACTGAAGGGCATCGTCGACGCGCAGAACCTGTTCGGCACGCCGGCCGAGAAGCGGCGCGTCGCTGCGACGCTGACGCTGCGCCCCGTGTGGCCGTCGTTCCGCAACTGGCAGGGCTACCGCTTCTTCGACGCGCGGCGCGCGAAGGAAGGCTATACGACCACGCTGCAGGACGGCACGACCGACGACAAGGGCCACGCGGAGTTCGACCTCGATCTCGACAAGTACGCGGACGCGACCTACCAGCTCTACTTCCAGGCGAAGGCATACGAAGCGGAGGGCGGACGCAACGTCGCGGCGAACGCGCAGACGCTCGTGTCGAACAACGACTGGCTGGTCGGCTACCGGTCGGTCGACGATCTGGGGTACGTGAAGCGCGGCAGCCCGCGCACGGTGCGGCTGGTCGCGATCGATCCGAACGCGAAGGCGATCGAGGTAAAGGGCCTGCGCGCGCAGCTCGTCGAGGAGCGCTACGTGTCGGTGCTGACCCGGCAGGATTCCGGCGTATACAAATACGACTCGCGGCTGAAGGAGGTGCCGGTCGACGACAAGCCGCTGGCGATCCCGGCGGCCGGCGTCGATTTCGCGCTGCGCACCGACAAGCCGGGCAGCTACGCGCTCGTGATCCGCGACGCGAACGGCGGCGCGGTGAACCGGATCGGGTATGCGGTGGCGGGCGACGCGAACGTCACGCGCTCGCTCGACCGCAACGCAGAGTTGCAGGTGAGCCTCGCGAAGCACGACTACAAGCCGGGCGAGCAGGTCGAGATCGCGATCCGTGCGCCGTACGCGGGCAGCGGCCTGATCACGATCGAGCGCGACAAGGTGTACGCGCACGCGTGGTTCCATGCGGACACGACGAGCTCGATCCAGCACATCACGGTGCCGGCCGGTTTCGAGGGCAACGGCTACATCAACGTGCAGTACATCCGCGATCCCTCGTCGGACGAGATCTTCATGAGCCCGCTGAGCTACGGCGTCGTGCCGTTCTCGGTGAACCTCGACGCGCGCCGCAACGCGCTGACGGTCGATGCGCCGGCGCTCGTGAAGCCGGGCGACACGGTGAATTTCACCGTGCATTCGGCGAAGCCGGCGAAGGTCGTCGTGTTCGCGGTCGACGAGGGGATCCTGCAGGTCGCGCGCTACAAGCTCGGCGATCCGCTGAAGTTCTTCTTCCGCAAGCGGATGCTCGAAGTCGGCACGTCGCAGATCCTCGACCTGATCCTGCCGGACTTCGACAAGCTGATGTCGATGGCCGCGCCGGGCGGCGACGCCGACGACGCGATCGGCCGCCAGCTCAATCCATTCAGGCGCAAGCGCGACAAGCCGGTCGTCTACTGGTCGGGGATCGTCGATGTGAACGGCGACACGCGCGTGAGCTACACGGTGCCCGACTACTTCAACGGGAAGCTGCGCGTGATGGCGGTGTCGGTGTCGCCGGACCTGGTCGGCACGTTCGAAGGCGCGACCACGGTGCGCGGCGACTTCGTGCTGTCGCCGAACGTGCCGACCACGCTTGCGCCGGGCGACGAAGCCGACGTCAGCGTCGGCGTCGCGAACAACCTGACCGGCGCGGGCAACCAGCCGGTGCCGGTTGCGGTCACGCTGAAGACGGGCCCGCAGCTGCAGGTGATCGGCGCGGCGACGCAGAACGTCGCACTCGCGCCGCAGCGCGAGGGCGTCGCGCTGTTCCGCGTGAGGGCGACCGACACGCTCGGCTCGGGCACGCTGTCGTTCGGCGCGCGCTATGGCGCGAAGGGCGCGCAGCAGAACGTCGACGTGTCGGTGCGACCGGCCGCCGCGTTCCGCACGCAGCTCGACGTCGGCCGGCTCGATGCGGGCAAGAAGGCGAGCGTGCCGAACCTGCGGCCGATGTACGACGCGTATGCGTCGCGCGACGCAAGCCTGTCCACCGCGCCGCTCGTGCTGTCGGAAGGGCTGTCGTCGTATCTCGTCAATTTCGATCACTACTGCAGCGAGCAGATGGTGAGCGCGGTCGTGCCGCGGTTGTTCGCGTCGAACTGGCTGTCGGTGCGTGCGCTGACGAGCGCGATGCATGCGCCGGAAGCCGGCGCGGATGCGGCCAATGCGAACGCGGTCGCGCAGTTCTTCGGCGTGTTGCGCAGCCGGCAGAACGCGCAGGGCGGCTTCGGCATGTGGAGCGCGACGCCGGACGCGGATCCGTTCGTGTCCGCCTACGCGATGCATGTGCTGATCGACGCGCGCGAGCGCGGCGCGGCCGTGCCGAAGGACATGCTCGACGCCGGCACGCAGTATCTGCAGAAGCTCGCGGCGAACGACGCGCTCGGTTCGCTCGACCTGCTGCGCCAGCGTGCGTATGCGGTGTACCTGCTGACGCGTCTGGGCAACGTGACGACCAACAGCCTCGCGACCGTGCAGAAGCGCCTGCAGGATGCGTATCCCGACGCGTGGAAGAACGATCTCGCGGCCGCGTGGCTGGCCGCATCGTACCGCCTGCTCAAGCAGGACAAGGAGGCCGCCACGCTGATCGCGGGCCCGCAGGCGCTGCTCGAGCGGCGGCCTCGCGCCGACGACGGCTACGCGACGGGCTACTACCTCGATCCGCTGACGCGCGACGCAAGCGTGCTGTACCTGCTCGCGAAGCATTTCCCCGAGCGTGCGCGCAGCCTGTCGCCGCGTGCGATGGACAACATCGCCGCGCCGATCGTCGACAACCGCTTCAACACGCTGTCGTCGGCGATGACGATCCTCGCGCTGGATGCGTACGCGGCGTCGAATGCGGGCCAGCTCGACCGGCTCGCGATCGACGAGATCCGCGCGGGCGCCGCGACGAAGGACGTGTCGTCGATCCGCGCGAATCTCGTGCGCTCGGGCACGTGGGCGGCCGGCGCATCGCGCGTCGACTTCGTGAACGGCAGCGCGCTGCCCGCGTGGTGGGTCGCGAGCCAGTCGGGCTACGAGCGCGGCACGTCGAAGCAGGCGATTCGCAACGGCCTCGAGATCGTGCGCGACTACACGGACAAGAACGGCAAGCCGCTCGACAAGATCGTGCTCGGCCAGGAGATCGACGTGCATCTGAAGATCCGGGCGACCGGCTCGGCGAGCGTCGGCAACGTCGCGATCGTCGATCTGCTGCCGGGCGGCTTCGATCCGGTGATCGCGCCGCCGCCCGCGACCGATGCGCAGGACGGCAGCAACGGCGATGGCGGCGACGGCGGTGCGTCGGCGCCGGCCGCGGATGCGCCGTGGCGCTCGCCGATCGGCGTGGCCGGCTCGACCTGGCAGCCGCAGTTTGCGGACGTGCGCGAGGATCGCGTGGTGATCTACGGCACCGCGACGAGCGACGTGCGCGAGTTCGTGTACCGGATCAAGGCGAGCAACGCGGGCCGCTTCATCGTGCCGCCCGCCTACGGCGAGTCGATGTACGATCGCCGGCTGCAGGCCCAGGCGCCGGGCGGGGCGGCGCTGACGGTGGAGCGCGCGCGATGACGCGGTGCGGGCGCGCGGGAGTGCCGGTGCATGGCTGACGCATCGGCGTTGCGGCGCGTGCTGCGCGGCGCGGGCCGCTGGCTGCAGCGCTGGCAGAACTGGATCGTCGGCGCACTGCTCGTGTTCGCGGTGCTGGCCGGATGCCGGCTGTGGCCGCATCCGCCGCTGCGCGACTGGAAGCCATCGTCGACCGCGGTGGTCGCCGCGGATGGCCGTTTGCTGCGGCTCACTCTCGCGAAGGACGAGCGCTACCGGCTGTGGGTGCCGCTCGACCGGATGTCGCCGCAGCTGGTCGACGCGGTGATGCTGCACGAGGACCGCTGGTTCCGCTGGCATCCGGGCTTCAATCCGTACGGGCTCGCGCGCGGCGCATGGGTCACGTACGTGCGCGGCGGCAACCCGCAGGGCGGCTCGACGCTGACGATGCAGCTCGCGCGTTCGCTCTGGCGGATCAACACGCGCACGCCGCTCGGCAAGCTCGAACAGGTCGCGCGCGCGATCCAGCTCGAACTCTTCTACTCGAAGCGGCAGATCCTCGAAGCCTATCTGAACGATGCGCCGTACGGCCGCAACGTCGAAGGCGCGGGCACCGCGAGCGTCGTCTATTTCGACAAGATGCCCGACGCGCTGACGCTGCCCGAGGCGCTCGCGCTCGCGGTGATTCCGCAGGACCCGGCGCGGCGCGTGCGCGGCGGGCAGGAGGCGATCAACCGCGCGCTCGCCCTGTCGCGCAACCGGCTTTACGCGCGCTGGTTGCGCGTGCATCCGCGCGATGCGTCGCTGCGGCCGCTGTTCGCGTTGCCGCTCGCGATGCGCCCGCTGTCGGCGCTGCCGTTCGAGGCGCCGCATGCGGTCGACCAGGCGCTCGCCGCGCGGCGAGCATGGCGCATGCGCTCGGGCGAGGCGGGCGATGCAGGCGACGGCGACGACGCGAATGCCACGTTCGCAACGACGCTTGACCTCGACCTGCAGCACCTGCTCGAACGGCAGATCGCGCGCTACGTCGCGCGCAACGACACGCGCGGCGTGCGCAACGCGGCGGCGCTGCTCGTCGATACGCGCGACATGGGCGTGAAGGCGCTGGTCGGGTCCGCGAACTTCTTCGACCGGTCGATCGACGGGCAGGTGAACGGCACGCTCGCCCGGCGCTCGCCGGGCTCGACGCTGAAGCCGTTCATCTATGCGCTGGGTTTCGACCAGGGCGTGCTGCATCCGCAAACCGTGCTGCGCGACGTGCCGACCGCGTTCGGCCCGTATGCGCCGGAGAACTTCGACGGCCATTTCCTCGGGCCGATCACCGCGACCGACGCGCTGAACCGCAGCCGCAACGTGCCGGCCGTGTGGGTCGCGTCGCAGCTCAAGTCGCCCGATCTGTACCGGTTCCTGCAGGAAGCCGGCGTGCGCCGGCTCGCGAGCGCGCAGCACTACGGGCTCGCGCTCGTGCTCGGCGGTGGCGAGGTCACGATGCAGGATCTCGCGGGCCTCTACGCGATGCTCGCGAATCGCGGCGTGTTCCGGCCGCTGCGGCTGCGCGACGACGAGCCGGTCGCGCCGGGCCGCCGGCTGCTGAGCGCGGAGGCGAGCTACATGACGATGGACATGCTGCGCCAGCACCTGCGCCCCGACGAGACCAGCGGCGCGCAGCCGTCGGGCGTGCCCGTCTACTGGAAGACCGGCACGTCATGGTCGTTCCGCGATGCATGGACGGCCGGCGTGGTCGGCCCGTACGTGCTCGTCGTGTGGGTCGGCAACTTCGACAATTCGAGCAACACGGCCTTCGTCGGCGTCGATGCGGCCGCACCGCTGTTCTTCCAGGTGATCGACGCGCTGAACGCCGAGCGCACGCTGGTCGAGCCGCCGCGCCCGGTGCCGGCCAACCTGAAGCGCGTGCGGATCTGCCTGGCGAGCGGCGATCTGCCGAACCAGTGGTGTCCGCAGCAGGGCTGGACCTGGTTCATTCCCGGCACGTCGCCGATCCGTGTGAGCACCGTGCACCGGCCGGTCGTGATCGACGACGCGACCGGCAACGCCGCGTGTCCGCCGTACGACGGCAAGCGCACGCATACCGAGGTCTTCGAGTTCTGGCCGTCGGATCTGCAGCAGGTGTTCGTACAGGCCGGCATCCCGCGCCGGCGTCCGCCGCAGAATCCGGACTGCCGCGACGCGGGGCAGGTCGACGGCGATCCGCCGCGCATCACGTCGCCGCTGCGCGGCAGCACCTATGCGATGCGCGTGAAAAGCGCGGACGATACGCGCATCGCGTTCAATGCGACGGCCGACGCGAGCGCGCACACGCTGTACTGGTTCGTCAACGATGCGTATGTGGGTCGCAGCGCGCCGGGCGAAGCGCTGTTCTGGCAGCCGCACACGGCCGGCGGCTATACGGTGCGGGTGGTCGACGACCACGGCCGCAGCGACCAGCGGCCGCTGGCGGTCGGCCTCGAACAGTGAGGACGCCGCGGCGAGCCGTGGCGCCCGGCCCGCACAGGTCAGAACATGTGATGGATGCCGATGTTCGCGCCGACGGTCGTGCCCGTGACGCCGAATAGCGCGTTATTGATCCCGAGCCCCGTATCCATCGCGCCGTGGTTGTTCACCAGCCCGACCTGCGCGTACAGCGCGGTGGCCTTCGACAGGCCATAGCTCGTGCCGAGCGCGGCGAGCACCGAATGGTTGTGCGTGTCGTTGCGATCGCTCGTCACCCACACGCCGCCGTTGACGTCGACCGCAGGCGTCACCTGATAGTCGAGACCGCCGCCATAGACGTTGTTGCTGAACGAGCCGCCGACCTTGTAGCTCGTGAACGCGGCCTTCGCGGTGACGGGGCCGAAGCGGTACGCGGCGCCGATCGTGCGGCCGACGAAGGCGACCGTGCCGGGAACCGGCGTCGCCGCGGTGCCGCCGCCGTTGCCGTCGTAGAACGCCGCATTGAGCATGAAGCCGCCGTTCTCGTACTTGAGGCTTGCCGAATACTGGCGGCCCGCCTGGAAGTCGCCGGCCTTGCCGCCGAACGCGAACAGCGCGCTGCCGGTGAGCCCGGCGATCGTCGGGCTGGTATACGACACCGCATTCGCGTTGAACAGCCCGGTGACGAGCACGTTGTCGACATAGTTGATCAGGCTGCTGCCGAAATGCGAGAAGCCGCGCGGGTCGGAGTCGAGCACCGCGAGCACGAACGGCGAGAACTGCAGGCCGGCCTTGATCTGGCCATACCCGCTGTCGAGCCCGACCCACGCCTGGCGGCCGAAGAAGTTGCCGTTCGAATGGTTGAACGCGCCGTTGGTGACCGCGAAGCCGCTTTCGAGCTTGAAGATCGCCTTGAGGCCGCCGCCGAGATCCTCGGTGCCCGTCAGCCCGAAGGTCGTGGGCGTCATGCCGGTATCGGTCATCGCGAACTGATGGCCGGCATTCTGCCCGGTGGTCGAATCGAGCGTCTTGCTCGTGTACAGCAGTGCGGTGTCGAGGTTGCCGTACAGCGTCACGCTGCTCTGCGCGAAGGCGCCCGTGCTGGCGGCCGCGCCCAGCAGCGCCGCGCAGATCGTCCGTGTCCTGCTCTTCATCGTCTGTCTCCGTGTTGTTGAGTGTTGTATTACGTATCGCTAATCAATATCGGGAAGCGCCCCGGGAGTGCGCCGCCCGAATGCCGTGCCGTTGGGGCGGCACGGTGTCACCCGGTGCGGGACGATCAAACGCAACTTGCATGCCAGTCGCGGCGCGCGGCTGGTCGATGCGCGACGAAAGCGTTCCGGCCGCGGCTTGTGCGATCGGTCGCGCGGGCCGTCGAGACGCGGGAAGCGCCGCGGGTGGCGGGCCGTGGCGACGCATGCATGAGCCGGGCGGGACGACGGACGTGTTCGTAATCGTAAGGATCACGGAAGAAAGGCGATGTGCGAGGTCGGTCGGAACCACACCGGCTGCACGCGTTTCATTGCGACGGTGCGCCGAAATGCATCAACGGCTGTTGCAGGGATCAACAGGCGCGGCGTCGCGCGCGCTGTCGATCGGCGTCACGCCATGAACGAGCGCAAGCCGTGCAGCGCGCCGGATGCGCGAATGCGATCGAGCGCCGACGCCTCGATCTGCCGGACGCGCTCGGCGGACGTTCAGCTGCCGGCCGATGTCGCGCAGCGACACGCCGTCGGCCGTGCCGATGCCGTAGCGCAGGCGCAGCACCGTCGCCTCGCGCGCCGGCAGCCCGCCGAGCGTGGCGGCCATCGCGGCGCGCAGCTGCGTCGCCGCGGCCGCGTCTTCCGGCAGCGGCGTGGCGTGGTCCGGCACGACGTCGCCGAACGTCATGTCGCCATCCGGCGACACGGGCACGTCGGTCGATACCGGCTCCCTGACGATCGCCATCAGGTCGAGCACCTTCGCAAGCGGCAGGTCCATCCGGTCGGCCAGCTCGGCGGGCGTGGCGGCGACGCCCGCACGCTGCACATGGTCGCGGGCGATGCGCGCGAGCTTGTTGACGGCGTCCACCGTATGCGCGGGCACGCGAATCGTCCGGCCGAGATCCGCGAGCGCATGCGTGATCGCCTGCCGGATCCACCACGTTGCATAGGTCGAGAACTTGAAGCCGCGGCGATGATCGTAGCGCTCGACGGCCTTGAGCAAGCCGATGTTGCCTTCCTGGATCAGGTCGGGCAACGGCAGTCCGCGATCGGGATAGCGCTTCGCGATCGACACGACGAGGCGCAGGTTCGACTTGACCAGCTTCGTCCGCGCCGGGCGCGTCGCGCGTTCGATCCGTTCGATGCGCGCGTCGAGGGCCGCAATCGTGTCGGGCGGCAGGTCCGGCGAACGCGCCAGCATCCGTTCGACCGCTCGCGCGGAGAAGCGCAGCGTGCCGAGCAGCGTGGCGGATTCGCGGCACAGCGACAGATAGGCGGGCGATGCGGCGCCATGCGCGCGCACGGCGTCGCGCATCGCGGCCGCCAGCGCGGCGACGGCGGCGAGGCGTTCGATCACGGCGGTGCGCGTTGCGGGACAGTCGCGGTCGCTGGCGTCGTCGTCCGGCTCGGCCGGGTACGCGTCTGCGCCCGGTGCCTGCGGCCGGGCATCGCCCGCATCGACGAGGCCGGTCACGTAGGCCGATGCGGGCGCGCGGCGCTCGACGATGTCCCGATGGATCGCCGACAGCACGTCGAGCGCCGCCGGATCGCCGCTCAACGCATCGATGCACGCGGCGCGGCCCGCTTCGAGCTGCCGTGCGAGATCGATCTCGTCGTCGCGCTCGAGGAGCGGTGTCGCGCCCATCTCGCGCAGGTAGAGCCGCATCGGATCGGTCGTGCGCGGCACGAGCAGGTCGAGCGCGGCGACGGCGCCCGCGCCGTCGGGCCACGCGGGCGAGCGTGCGGCCGGCGAGAAATGGCGGTCGAGCGCCCAGCCGCCACGCGCGTCGACGGCGTCGTGCACCGCAATGCCGAGTTCGCCGAGTGTCGAAGCCGCGGCTGCGATGCCGGCGTCGTCGGCGTCCTCGTCGGGCAGCGCGTCGACGATGTCGCCGCGCGTCACGAATCCGCGCGCGAGACCGGTCGCGATCAGCGCATGCAGGCGCGGCGCGGCGCCGTCCCGCGCATCGCGCTCGGCGCCGGCCAGCGCATCGACGTGCTGGCCGGGCGCCACGCCGTGCCGGCCGCCGTCGGCAGCCAGCGGTGCGCACGCTTGGCCGACTTCGTGCGGCGCCCGATCGCGTGCGCGCTCAGGCCCGCTTCGCATACACGTTGCACCAGCCTTCGGCGGCAACGAGCTTGCCCGCGAACATCGGGCACGTGCCGGTCGCATCGGACGCGCCGCCGCTGTAGAAGCGGCAGTTCGCGCAACGCTGGCCGGGCTGGTACTTCGGGAACTGCGCGGCATCGACGGTCGACGCCTTCGCGCGATAGCCGAGGGTCTTGGCGCCGGCGTCGGCTTCGTCGACGACGGGCGGCGCGGCAAGCGCGGTGCGCGCGGCGGCGAGCGTGGCGCACAGGCCGATCGTGCGGACGATGAAGGTTCTGCGAGTCTGGACAGTCACTTTGGTTTCCTGATGAATGAACAATGGCGATCGAACGAGGCGCGACGCTGAAGCGCGCACCGCGTCCGCTTACTGGCTGGCTTCCTTGTGACCGGCGGGGCCGACGACGAGCGGCGTCGTCGATGCGCGCGCCGCATCGGCGGTCAGCTTGTCCTTGCCGGGCAGGTAGCCGTTCGACGACAGCAGGAACGCCATCAGGTCGGCATACTCTTCGTCCTTCATCTTGCCCGGCTGGTCGGCGGGCATGTTGGTGGACATGTAGCCGAAGATGCCGCCGATCGTCAGGTGCGAGTGGGACAACGGCGCGAACGACGGGCCGCTCAGCGCGGGTGCCGTATTGCCTTCGAGGTTCGCGCCGTGGCATTTCGCGCACGCGTCGCCGTACAGCTGCTTGCCATGCGCAACCTGCGCGGCATCGAATGCCGGCGTGTCGCCGCCGGTGCCGGCCGCTACCTTGATGAAGCCGCCCGCGGCGGCCGTGCCGCGCACCGCGACGACGGCGGCGCGCAGCCGGCCGGCGGACGCGAACGCGCCGTCGAGAAAGCGCGGCGCCGCATGCGTGTCGCGCGCTTCCTGGGCGTTGTCGGGCAGCGTCCACTTGCGGGTCAGCGCGGCGAGACGGCCGTTGTCCTTCATGCGCGACAAGGCCGCATCCACGCGCTGCTGCAGCTCGGCCGAGCGCGCGCCGAACGCGAACACGAGCTGCCAGCCTGCGTACGGCGACGACGTCGGCCCGATGCGGAACGCCTGTTTCGGATGCGCGGCCTGGTACGCGACGACCGCCGGATACCAGACGATCGCGCGCTGCGCGCGGCCGGTCGCCACCGCATCGACGGTGCGCTCGGACGTGTTCTCGAGATCGAAGCGCACGTTCTGCTGCTGCACCGCGATCAGCTGTGCGGGGCTCGCATAGGTGGCCGCGACGACTTCCTTGCCGGCCGGCGCTGTGCGGGCGTTGCGCAGTGCGACGCTGACGTAGCCGGACCGCAGGTAGCCCTGCGAGAACAGCAGCGTGGTATCCGACGCGTCGGCGATCGCCGAGCGCGGGAAGCCCGCGATCACGTCGCAGTGGCGGTCGAGCGACTTGACGAGCTCGTGTGCGGAGATGCCGTCGTCGTCGTCGCCGCCGTCGATGCCGTGGGTGCTGAAGGTCGCCGCGATGCCCGCAAGGCGGAACGCTTCGCGGGCGACCGCGGTGTCGAGCGCGGCCGTCGGCGTGCCGGGCAGCGAGCAGACGCGGACCGTGGCCGCGGCCGCTGCGGGCGCTGGCGTCAGGGCCGCGCCGGCCGCGAGCGCGCAGGCCGCAGCGAGAGGAATGAGTCGAGTGTTCATGATCGTGCGCTCAGGTCAAAAACGGGGAGGGGCGCCCGCGTGAGGCGGGTGCGGGCGCGAGGTGGCCGGGCGGTGACGCTCAGCTGTGATCGAGGGCGAACACGTACAGCGTGCCGCCGCGCGGCACGTCTTCCGCCGCCTTGGCCATCGGGCCGCCCCAGATCGGGTTGGCGCCGCCGTAGCCGGCGAGGACCGCGACGTATTCCTTGCCGTCCACCTCGAACACGGACGGCTGCGCGATGATCCCGCTCGCGAGCTGCGGGCTTTCCCACAGCACCTTGCCGGTCGCTACGTCGAACGCGTACAGGTGGCCGTCGAGCGAGCCGCTGAACGCGAGGCCGCTGGCCGTCGTCGCGACGCCGCCGTTCCACGGCAGCTTGCTCCAGTGGCTCCACACCTTCTTGCCGGTGTTCACGTCGATCGCCTGCAGCTCGCCGTAGCCTTCGCTGCCGGGCTCGGGCTTGATCTCGAAGCCTTCGCCGAGATACGGCAGCCCTTCCATGTAGTTCACCGACTTGCCGGACAGGCTCATGCACGCATGCAGCGACGGCACGATCGCCAGATGGCGCGCGGGATCGTAGGACACCGACCACCAGTTCTTGCCGCCGAGGAAGCTCGGGCACGTGTCGATCGTCGTGCCGACCTTCGGGTATTTCGCGGGATCCTGGATCGGCGCGCCGTCTTCCGTATAGCCGGTGACCGACGTGGCCTTCACGAACGGCTCCGCGTAGATCAGCTTGCCGGTATCGCGGTCGATCGCGTGGAAGTAGCCGTTGCGGTCCGCGTGGAGGATCGCGTCGCGCGACTTGCCCTTGTATTGAATCGTCGCGAGGATCGGCGTGTTGACGCCGTCATAGTCCCAGGTGTCGTGCTTCGTGTACTGGTAGTGCCACTTCAGGTCGCCGTTCTTCGGGTTCAGCGCGAGCAGCGAGTCGGAGTACAGGTTGTCGCCGGGGCGCAGGTCCGCGAGCCACGGCCCCGGATTGCCGACGCCCCAGTACAGCGTGCGCGTCGCGGCATCGTAGGTGCCGGTCAGCCAGGCGGGTGCGCCGCCGTGCGCCTGCATGCCGTCGGGCCACGTATCGGCATGCTTCTCGCCCTGGCCGGGGATCGTGAAGCGCTTCCACAACAGCGCACCGTCGTTCGGGCTCAGCGCGGCGATGAAGCCGCGCGCGCCGTACTCGCCGCCCGAACTGCCGACCACGATCGCGCCGTCGAGTGCGAGCGGCGCGAGCGAAAACGCGTAGCCGAGGCCCGGCTCGAACATCTGCTTCTTCCAGACGAGCGTACCCGTCTGCGCGTCGAGCGCGACCACTTCGCCGCTGAGCATCGCGACATAGACATTCTTGCCGTACAGCGCGACACCGCGGTTCACGACGTCGCAGCACGCGGTCTTGAACGATTCGGCGCCGAGCTTCGGCTCGAATTTCCACAGCTGCGCACCGGTCGTCGCATCGAACGCGTAGACGTTGTCCTTCGGCGTCGTCACGAACAGGTAGCGGCCGTTGACGATCGGCGTCGCTTCGAAACCCTGCTTCAGCTCCGCGGGAAACTTGTAGCTCCACGCCTGCGTGAGGCGGTTCACGTTCGACGGGTCGATCTGCTTGAGCGGCGAATGCGACTGGCCGTTGTAGGTGCGGTAGTAGGTCAGCCAGCCCGGGTCGCGCTGCGCATCGGTCAAGCGCTGGTAGGTCACGGCCGGATAGTCGGCCGCCGCGGCGACGAGTCCGGGGTTCAGTGCGATGGCCGCTGCCGTCGCGATGCCGATCGCTGCCAGTCGGCTCGTCGAAGCCGAGAGTTTCTTCATGGTTGTCTCCTGAGTCATTGTGGTCGCACCGCCGCGAACGCATCGTCGCGCCGGCACGGGTGGGGATTCCGGGCCGAGTGCGATGCCATTCACGCAAGTCGCATGCCATCGCGTCGGAAAGGCCGCGCGACGCGGCGCATCGCCGAGTCGCGTGCGGTGGGGCGCCGCCGGCGGCGTGGCGCATCGCCGGCGCAGGTGTTGCATTCCGGTACACCGTTGCGTGCGAGGTGTTGCCAAACATCACAGGTGATGTGCCGACGGCCGGCGCAGTCGCGCATGCGGCGCGCCGGCGCACGCGCGCTGCGCTGGCATGCTTCTCGCTGTTCGTGAACGCGGAAGACCGCGTCGTGCGGCCACGACGTCGCACGCAAAAAACGATTACGGAGACAGACCTCGATGATCAGGAGACCAAAGACACCGGCACGGCGCAGCCCGCCGCCGATGCGTCGACGCACGCGCCGGGTCGGCGCCGCGCTCGGCGCGATCGCGCTGTTCGGCCTGGCGCCGGACGCGGTTCGCGCGCAGCAGCATGCGGGCGACGACGCGGCGGCGGGCGGCGCACCGCAAGCGGCGGCGACGGTCACGCTGCCGGCAGTGGTCGTCGTCGGCACGACGCCGCTGCTCGGCATCGGCACGCCGCTGTCGAAGGTGCCGGCGAACGTGCAGACCGTGCGCGCAGCGGCGCTCGACGCGCAGCACCGGATGACGCTGGCCGACTACTTTGCCGCGAACCTGCAGAGCGTGACGATCTCGGATGCGCAGGGCAATCCCTACCAGGCCGATCTCAACTATCGCGGCTTCACTGCGTCGCCGCTGCTCGGCACGCCGCAGGGCCTGTCGGTGTTCGTCGACGGCGTGCGCGTCAACGAGCCGTTCGGCGACGTCGTGAACTGGGACATCCTGCCGATGCAGGCGATCGACCGGATGCAGCTGATTCCCGGCTCCAATCCGGTATACGGCCGCAATACGCTCGGCGGCGCGCTCGCGATCACGACCAAGAACGGCAAGTCGAGCCCGGGCGGCGAGGCGGAGGTGTCGGGCGGCTCGTGGGGCCGCGTCGGCGGGTCGGTCGAGCAGGGCGGCACGATCGGGTCGAACCTCGACTATTACGCGACCGCGAACGTCGCGCACGACGGCGGGTGGGCGGATCACAACGAAAGCCGCGTGCGGCAGGTGTTCGGCAAGCTGCGCTATACCGATGCCGACACCACGCTGTCGGTCGCCGCGGGCGGTGCGGACAACGCGCTGTACGGCAGCCAGACGATCCCGCGCTCGTTTCTCGACAACCGGAAGCAGGCGTATACGTATCCCGACCTGAACCGCAACAGCGCCGCCTACCTGACGCTGTCGGGCGATCACTTCTTCAGCGATCACGTCGAGCTGAGCGGCAACCTGTATTACCGGCACCTGCGCAATACCAATACCAGCAGCAACAACAACACCGACTATGGATCGGTCGACGACGACGGCGGCGTCGACACGCTGCAGGGCACCAACGCGCAGTCGACGATCGTCACCGACAGCTACGGCGGCAGCCTGCAGCTGACGCTGCTCGGCAAGCTGTTCGGGCTGTCGAACCAGCTGGTCTCGGGCGTCGCCGTCGATGTCGCGAATTCGAGCTATGTCGCGTCGTCGCAGGACGCCTACTTCACCGACACGCGCGCGGCGGTCGGCATCGGCGGCTTCGTGCCGCGGACCGACGCGAACACGCGCAACGCGAACCTCGGCATTTACGTGAGCGATGCGTTGTCGCTCACGCCGCACTGGACGCTGACGCTGTCGGGCCGCTACGATCGTTCGCGCTCGAAGATCGGCGACGAGAGCGGCGTGCAGCCGCTGCTCGACGGCGACCACACGTTCTCGCGCTTCAATCCGGCGGTCGGGCTGAACTGGAATCCGGTTCCCGGCTTCACCGCGTATGCGACCTACAACGAGGGGATGCGCGCGCCCACCGCGATCGAGCTTGCGTGCGCGGACCCGGCCGCGCCGTGCTCGCTGCCGAACGACTTCGTCGCCGATCCTGCGCTCAAGCCGGTGATCTCGAAGACCTTCGAGGCCGGCATGCGCGGCCGCATCGGCGCGGCCACGACGTGGAGCGCCGCCGCCTACCGCACGACGCTGACCGACGATATTGCGTTCATCAGCGACCCGGCGAGCGCGCAGGGCTATTTCCGCAATGTCGGCGACACGCGGCGCCAGGGCATCGAGCTGGCGGGCCGCACGCAGTTCGGGCCGCTCGGCGTCGGGCTTTCGTACAGCTATGTCGATGCGACCTATCGCTCGTCGTGGACCGAACACAGCCCGGCGAACTCGGCCGCCGACGCCAGCGGCAACGTGACCGTGAAATCCGGCGACCGCATCCCCGGCATTCCGGCGCATACGGTCAAGCTGCGGCTCGACTACGCGGCGACGCCGAACTGGAACATCGGAATGAACGCCACCTGGCGCAGCGGCGTCTATGCGCGCGGCGACGAGAACAACCAGGACGCGAACGGCCGGATCGCCGGCTATCTGCTCGTCGATCTCGACATGCGCTACCGGATCACGAAGCGCTTCGAGGTGTTCGCGAGCGTGACCAATCTGTTCGACAAGCGCTACGCGAGCTTCGGCGTGCTCGGCCAGAATTTCTTCAATGGTCCGAACCATACGTTCGATGGCGCGCAGCCGGTCAACGAGCAGTTCGTCGGCCCCGGGGCGCCGCGCGGCGCGTGGGTCGGCGTGCGTTATGCGTGGGACTGACGGCGGCGCGGCCGCATGCCGCGCGGGCGTCGCGCGTCGCGTTGACGGGCGATCACGGCGCGGCACGCGCGGCGAACATCGCGGCGAGCGCGCGTGCGACGCTGCGCGCGAGCGCTGGTTCGCCAGCGAGATGGCCGGCCGGCACGCGTTCGATGCGGGCTGCGGGTGCCGCGCGCAGAAGCCGGGCAGCGTTGTCGACGGGGCAGACGGGATCGCGCGTGCCGTGCGCGGCGAACAGCGGCACGCCGGCGTCCGCGGCGCGGCGCGCCAGCGCGAGCAGCCGGCGTTCGCCGAGCCAACAGTCGTGTTGCAGGTAATGCGCCTGGATCCGGTACTTGTCGATCAGCTGGTTCGCGGTTCGCCGCGAGCGGATCGCGCATGCATGCGTGTTGCGCATGGACGCGGAGGCGAGCAGCGCGCTCTCGTACGCGTGCCACGCGAGCGCGACCTCGCGCTGGCGGGCCGCGCTCGCGCCCCGATGCAGGCGTCGTGCGCAGCACGACAGCATGCGTCTGGGCTGCCGGCATCCGGCGGCGTCGCACAGGCGTCGCCATTCGCGCGGCGCACGTGTGCGCGACTGCACGAACAGCCCGCGAACTTCGCGCGCGGACGTCAGGAACAGCCCGCGCAGCACGACGCCAGTCACGCGATCGGGGCAGGTGCCGGCATACGCGAGCGCCAGCGCCGCGCCCCACGATCCGCCGACGACGCCCCAGCGCGCGATGCCGAGTCGTTCGCGGATCGCTTCGAGATCGCCGATCAGCCGCGCGGTATCGTTGTGGCGCGTAGTGCCGCGCGGTACCGAGCGGCCCGCGCCGCGCTGGTCGACGAGCACGACGCGCGTACGCGTCAGGTCGAACAGGCGCAGGATGCCGGGCTGGCTGCCGCTGCCGGGACCGCCGTGCAGCACGACGACCGCGCGGCCGTGCGCGGCGCCGGTGACGGCATACGCGATCGATTGTGCGTCGCGGCGCAGACGCCGATACGCGAGGGCGGGAGGAGCGTGAAGCGGCGTCATGTCGATAACGTTCGGGAGAAGGGGCGGCCGTCGACCGGCCGGGTTTGCGCGGGCGCCGCCTGGATTTGATCCTGCTCAAAGCCAGAATCGGGCCAGCCGTGAAGATCGGAATTCGCGCACCGGCGGCCGGTCGCGCGTCCGGTCCGTGACGCATTGCAAGGGCCACCGATCCGCCGCGCTTCGGTGCACGATTGCTTGCATTTGTCTTTCGGTGTGCTGTGTGATGGCCGCAGTATGGCCCGATGTTTGCTTGTCATCACGACAAAGAGTCCGGCACGTGACCGGAAGGATCCCCCGGAGGAGACAATGCGCGATGACGTAGATCAGGCGGCCGGATCACAGGCGACGCTTTCCGCTGGCTGGCCCCCACCGTCGATCCAGAAAGCCCACGAGCGCTCCGAGACGTTCGGCCTGCGCGTGTCCGAGCGGCCCGACTACGATGTGCTGTCGAATGCCGGCCTGGTGCTGAAGCGCGAGCAGAACCGCGTGCTGTGCGTGCACGCGATGCCGGTGATGGAGACGCTGCACGAGCAGATCGTCAATACGCAGAGCATGATCGTGCTGACCGATGCGGAAGGGCTGATCCTGCATTCGATCGGCGACGACGACTTCCTGCGCCGCGCGGAGAAGGTCGCGCTGCGGCCGGGCGCGAACTGGGCGGAGAACCGGCAGGGCACCAACGCGATCGGCACCGCGCTCGCCGAGCTGTGCCCGATGGTCGTCCACGGCGACCAGCATTTCCTGGCCGCGAACCGCTTCCTGACCTGTTCGAGCGTGCCGATCCTCGACCCGTACGGCGACGCGATCGGCGTGCTCGACGTGACGGGCGACCATCGCAGCTATCACCAGCACACGATGGCGCTCGCGAAGATGTCGGTGCAGATGATCGAGAATCATCTGTTCACGACGACCTTCCAGGAAACGCTGCAAGTGTCGTTCCATGGCCGCCCGGAGTTTCTCGGCACGCTGATGGAAGGCATCGTCGCGTTTACGGCCGACGGCCGCTTCCTGTCCGCGAACCGCAGTGCGCAGTTCCAGCTCGGGATGCCGCTTGCCGCGCTGCGTGCGCATACGTTGTCGTCGCTGTTCGACGTCACCAGCGCGCAACTGATCGACCGGATGCGGATGAGTACCGCGCCGCACCAGACGCTGAACCTCTGCAACGGCGCGGTGGTCTGCGCGCGCGTGCATTTTCGGCGCGCGACGCTGGCCGAGGGCAGCCGCCCGACGGGCGTGCACGACGCGGCCGCGCCGGCGGCACGCGCTCAAGCCGCGGTGCCTGCCGCGCAGCCGCCGGCGGCCGGCCTGTCGCGGCTCAATTACCTGGACACCGGCGATCCGCAGGTCGCGTCGGTGATCGCGAAGGTGCACAAGGTGCTGGGCAAGGACATCCCGATCCTGATCACGGGTGAGACCGGCACCGGCAAGGAACTGCTCGCGCAGGCGATCCACAACGATTCGCCGCGGCGCGACGGGCCGTTCGTCGCGGTCAACTGCGCGTCGATTCCGGAGACGCTGATCGAGTCCGAACTGTTCGGCTACGAGGAAGGCGCGTTCACCGGCGCACGCCGCAAGGGCGCAATCGGCAAGCTGCTGCAGGCGAACGGCGGCACGCTGTTCCTCGACGAGATCGGCGACATGCCGTATCCGCTGCAGATGCGGCTGCTGCGCGTGCTGCAGGAGCGCCTCGTGAACCCGCTCGGCTCGACCAAGTCGATCGCGGTGGACATCTCGATCATCTGCGCGACGCACCGCGACCTGCGCGAGATGATTGCGCAGAACCGCTTCCGCGAGGACCTGTACTACCGGCTCAACGGCCTCGTGGTGCGCCTGCCGCCGCTGCGCGACCGCACGGATCTCGCGATCGTCGTGCAGAAGATGCTGCAGCGGGAAACCTTTGCGGGCGCCGGCCGGCCGCTGAGCGTTGCGCCGGAGGTGATGGCGCTGTTCGTGCGCAGCAGTTGGCCCGGCAACTTCCGCCAGCTCGGCAACCTGCTGCGCACCGCCGCGGCGATGGTCGACGACGACGGCGAGATCCGGCGCGAACACCTGCCCGACGACTTCTTCGACGACCTGCCCGACGACGATGCGCAGCCCGCGCACGACGCGCCCGCGCCCGGCGCGGCGGACGCCGATCCGTTCGGCGATACGCGTCTGCAGGACGTCGCCGCGTCGGCGATCGCGGCCGCGCTGGCCCGTCACGGCGGCAACGTGTCGGCCGCGGCGCGCGCGCTCGGCGTGTCGCGCAATACGATCTACCGGAAAATGCCGTCGGCCGAACCGGGCCGGCTGGCGCGCGACGAAAGTTGACGCCCGCGGGCCGGCAGCCGTCGGCCGCGGGCGCGCGATGCTGCGCATGACGGCGACGCGCGCAACGCAGGCCCACGCCTGCCGCTGTCACAGCCGGTGTGTCAGGATGCAACACCGGTGTTCAATGATTCAACACCTGTCACGGCTATCGTGCGCGATGTCGGCCCGGCGATGCGGCGCGTGCGCCTGCATTCTGTCGGTAAATCGTAAGGATTCCGTCCCGATGCCCGGGCGACGGCCCTGCGCCGCGCCGCAATGCGCCGGATGCGCGACCGGCACGCTCCTTGCTGAGGAAGAACCGACCGCTCGACTGGCGCGGTTCCTCGACTCACCAACTCAACAAGGAGACACATCATGCAGTGGACGACCCCGTCTTACACCGACCTGCGTTTCGGCTTCGAAATCACGATGTACATCGCCAACCGCTGATCGACGCGCGAGACGCCGTTCGTGCCGCACCTGCGGCGCGGACGGCCTCGGAACCGGACGCTCATGAAGATCAAGATACTCGGCTCGGGGGCCGGCGGCGGCCTGCCGCAGTGGAACTGCAACTGCGCGAACTGCCGGCGCGCGCGCAGCGGCAGCGGCCATGTGCTGCCGCGCACGCAATCGTCGATCGCGGTCAGCGACGACGGCGTCGACTGGGTCCTCGTCAACGCGTCGCCCGACATCCTTTCCCAGCTGCGCGCGGATCCGGACCTGCAGCCCGCGCGCGCGATTCGCGACAGCGGCATTGCCGCCGTGGTGCTGTGCGATGCGCAGATCGATCACGTGACCGGCCTGCTGATGCTGCGCGAGCGTTCGACGCCGCTGCCGCTGTATGCGAGCGCGCCGGTGCTCGACGACCTGTCGACCGGGCTGCCGCTGGTGCCGCTGCTCGGTCATTACTGCGGCGTCGACGCGCACCCGATCGCGCTCGGCGAGCCGTTCGCGGTGCCGGCGACGCCCGGGATCCGCTTCACCGCGATTCCGGTCGACAGCAAGGCGCCGCCGTATTCGCCGCGGCGCGCATCGGCCGCGCCCGGCGACAACGTCGCGCTGTCGATCGAGGACCTTGCGAGCGGCCGGCGTGCGTTCTATGCGCCGGGCCTCGCCGCGATCACCGACGACGTGCGCGCCGCGATGGAGCGCGCCGATCTCGTGCTGGTGGACGGCACGTTCTGGACCGGCACCGAGATGATCGACCTCGGGCTGTCGGCGAAGCACGCGGCGGACATGGGCCATCTCGCGCAGTGCGCGGAGGACGGCCGTCCCGGCATGATCGACTGGCTCGATACGCTGCCCGCGCAGACGCGCAAGGTGCTCACGCACATCAACAACACGAATCCGATTCTCGACCCGCATTCCGTCGAGCACGCGCAGCTGCGCACGCACGGCATCGACGTCGCGCACGACGGCATGCAATTCCAGGTATGACGATGAACGCACCGATCCCCACTGCGGCGTTGCACGCGACGCCCTGGACCGCGACCGAGTTCGAGGCGCGCCTGCGCGCGCTCGAGTCGCGCTACCACATCCATCATCCGTTCAACCGGCGGCTCAACAGCGGCGCGTGTTCGCCCGCGCAGATCCGCGGCTGGGTCGCGAACCGCTTCTACTACCAGATCAGCATTCCGCTCAAGGATGCGGCGATCCTGTCGAACTGCCCCGATCGCGACACGCGGCGGCGCTGGATCCAGCGGCTGATCGATCACGACGGGCAGGGCGACAACGCGGGCGGCATCGAGGCATGGGTGCGGCTGGCTGAAGCGGTCGGCCTCGATCGCGACGCGCTGTGGTCGCTCGAACACGTGCTGCCCGGCGTGCGTTTCGCGGTCGACGCATACGTCAATTTCGCGCGGCGTGCGCCGTGGCAGGAAGCCGTGTGCTCGTCGCTGACCGAGATGTTCGCGCCGCAGATCCATCTCGACCGGCTGGCGGGCTGGCCGTCGCACTATCCGTGGATCGAGCCGGACGGCCTGCACTATTTCCGCAGCCGCGTGCCGCTCGCGCAGCGCGACGTCGAGCACGGGCTGGCCGTCACGCTGCAGCATTTCACGACGCCCGAGGCGCAGCAGCGCGCGCTCGGCATCCTGCAATTCAAGCTCGACATTCTGTGGTCGATCCTCGACGCAGTCGAAAAGGCCTATCCCGCATGAACGCGATCGATGCCGTCAGCGGCGTGCCGCTGCGCCCCTGCCTGAGGGGCATGTACCGCCTGCAATGGGAGGCGGCCCAGGATGCCTACGTGCTCCTCTATCCGGAAGGAATGGTCAAGCTCAACCCGAGCGCGGGCGAGATCCTGCTGCGCTGCGACGGCACGCGCGAGCTGGACGACATCATCGGCGAGCTGGAGCAGTTGTTCAGCCAGTCGGACCTCGCGACCGACGTCTACCGGTTCCTCGATCATGCACGCCTGCGCGGCTGGCTCGACTGACATGACGGCCGACCTCGATCGTCCATCGGCGCCGCTGTGGCTGCTCGCGGAGCTCACGTACCGCTGCCCGCTGCACTGCGCGTTCTGCTACAACCCGGTCGATTTCGCGAAGCACGGCGCGGAACTCGATACCGACGCATGGCGTACCGTCATCAGCGATGCGCGCGCGCTCGGCGCCGCGCAGATCGGCTTCTCGGGCGGCGAGCCGCTGCAGCGCGACGACCTCGAGACGCTCGTCGAGCATGCGCGCGGCCTCGGCTTCTACACGAACCTGATCACGTCGGGCATCGGGCTGAATGCGGCGCGCATCGAACGGCTCAAGGCCGCCGGGCTCGATCATATCCAGTTGTCGCTGCAGGACTCGACGCGCGAGCTGAACGATTTCCTGACCAGCACGCGCACCTTCGAGCTGAAGCGCAGCGTCGCGCGGCTCATCAAGGCGCACGACTATCCGATGGTGCTGAACTGCGTGCTGCATCGCTACAACCTCGCGCACGTGGACCGCATCATCGAGATGGCGCTCGACCTCGGCGCCGATTACCTGGAGCTCGCGAACACGCAGTACTACGGCTGGGCGATGCTGAACCGCGACCAGCTGATGCCGACCGCGGAACAGTTGCGCGACGCGGAGGACACCGTCAATCGCTATCGCAAGATGGTCGGCGAGCGCTGCCGGATCCTGTTCGTCGTGCCCGACTATTTCGAGCAGCGGCCGAAGGCCTGCATGAACGGCTGGGGATCGGTGTTCCTCGGCGTCGCGCCGGACGGCACCGCGTTGCCGTGCCATGCCGCGCGCGGGTTGCCGGGGCTGGCGCTGCCGAACGTTCGCGACCTTTCGCTGCGGGAGATCTGGTACGACAGCGACGCATTCAATGCGTTTCGCGGCGACGGCTGGATGCGCGAGCCATGCCGCAGTTGCGACGAGCGACATGTCGATCACGGCGGCTGCCGTTGCCAGGCCTACCTGCTGGCCGGCGATCCGACAGAGGCCGATCCGGTGTGCGAGAAATCCGCGCATCACGGGCAGGTCGAGCAGGCGGTGCGGTTCGCGCGCGAGCGCGTGCGAACCGATGTGCAGCCGCTGGTGTTTCGCAGCCGGGAGAATTCGCTGGCGCGTTGACCGGCGGCGCGCGCGGCGCGAAGCGACGCACCTCGGAACGAGCGATGCGGCGTGCGTTTCGTGGCGGCCGAGCCGCGCATTCGCGCGCGAATGGATCGACGCGGGACGGAGGTGACGATGAGTACCACCGCGTTTGCCGCGCCGGGCGCGGCATCGGCGAGCGGCGAAGTCCGCACGCGCTTCGGTATGCGTGCGACGCGCATCGCGGCGGTCGTCGCGACGGTATGCGCGCTGCATGCAACGCTGTTCGTGCTGCTCGCGCATCAGCCGGCGGCGCTGCGGCGCGTTTCGGTGCAGCCGCGCGTCATGATGGCGACGCTGATCGTGCCGACCACCGCAGCCCCGGCGGCCGCGCCGGACGCGATGACGGCGTCGCGCACGATGCAGCGAACGAAGCCTGCGAGCGGGCCCGTGTCCGCTGTCGCATCATCGGCGATACGGCCGCATCCGGTTGCGCGCGCGCGATCGCCGGCGCGTGATGCACACGGGCTCGCGCCATCGCGGCCGGTCGCGCCGGCCGTGCGCGAGCATGCCGCGCGAAACGATGCGGCGACCGACGCGCCGAACGCGCCGGCGTCGGTTCAACCGCAACCCCAATCCTCTTCCCGGCCGGCGCCCGAGACGGCTCCCGCACCGGCGGCGCCGCGTTTCGTCGCCCGTCCCGACTGCGCGCTGACGCAACCCGACTATCCGCCGCAGTCGCTGCGCGCGGGCGAGCACGGCACCGTGCTCGTCGAACTGGAAACCGATGCGGCCGGACATGTGGCCGCCGCGCATGTCGCCGCCGGCAGCGGCTACGCGCGCCTCGATGCGGCCGCGCGCGACGCGGTGCTGGCGAGCCGCTGCACGCCGTATCGCGAGAACGGGGCGCCGGTGCCGATGCGCGCGCGCGTGCCGATCAGGTTCGATCTCGACGATTGACAGGACACCTTGCCATCACGACCGACGGCATCGGTCATGGCAGAACGCAGCGCGCTCCGCTCGCGCGCCCGGTTGCCTGGCCGGACGTCGCTGCGCTGATGGAGTGACATCGTCACCCGTCGTCCGCCTTCGCCTGCAGATCCTTCAAGCCCTGAATCACGACCAGCAGCGCACGTCCGTGTTCGTCGGAGCCGTCCCACGCGTCGACGATCGCGTCGCGCAGCAGTTCGTTATAGCGGCGGCGCGACGGACCGATCTCGACGCCATAGAAAGTGCATAGCTTATTGAATGGCGCGCTGCGGCGCAGCCGACGCCCGTCCGACAGCCGCAGGCGCGACACGGTCGGCTGGCTGACCCCGGAAAGTCGCGCGATTTCGCTGGACGAACGCGTATCCGCCAGCAAGCAGCGTAACAGGTCTTGAACGGGAAAATCTTGGTCCGGGGCTTCCATGCGATGCATTATACCTATACAGTTACGGCTGTTGAATGGGCTTGCTGTCGCCGGCGAGGCTGTATCCCGAGAAAGTTGATGACACTGAAACACCTCCCTCCCACGTTCTGCTGGACAAAGATCGGTACCGAGTCCGGCGAGGAACTGCCGACCGTCGTGCTCCGCAAGGAATGGGAACGCCGGCTCGGAGGCGGTCGTTTTCTGTGGGGCATCAACCAGCCGCTCGGCAACAGCGCGCAGGTCGCCGCGCATCGCACCGGCTCGCTGCTCGCGCTGTTCTCGCCGGTCGCGTCGCGCACGCGGGCGGGCGAGCGCAAGGATGCGCTGCTGTGGAATGCATGGGTCGACGCGAGCGGCCAGGTGCGGCCGCTGCCGCCGCATACGTTCATCGCGAGCCGCGCGAGGCTGCCATCGGGCCGGCGTCGCGAGCAGCACTACGCGCTGGTATGCGCGTCGTCCACCGCGCTGACGGTCGGCACGCAGTTGCGCGTGTATCCGGATCACCTGCGCAGCGTCAGCACGGGCAAGCCGCTCGGCGTCGCGCAGGGCGCGGCCGTCGTCGACTGCGTCGGGCGCGCGAAGGAGCAGACCGGCAAGAGCTATCCGCTCGCGCTGTCGGTCGAACTCGAAGCGCCGTATTTCGTGCGGCTCGCGCAGCCGTGCGTGCTGAAGGCGCGCGATCTCGCGGAGGTGAACAAGGCGACGCGCGCGGGCGATTTCGACCGCTTCGTCGAACTGGTCGCACGCTTGCGCGGCAAGTCGCCGACCGAGGCGGTGCGCGGCGTCACGCGCGACCTGTTCGACGTGCCGCCGATCGAAACCGCGGCCGCGTATGTCGCGCCCGCGCATGTCGCGCGTTTGCGCAGCCGTCCCGCGGCCGAGCATGCGCGCGGCCTGACCGGCGATCTGTTCGACCTGTCGCCGGGAGAACCCGCGGCGTTCGGCGGCATCACGCATCCGCGTATCGGGCGCGCATGACGCGCGCGCCGGTTCGGCGCGCAAGAATTTGTTGCAATCTCGCGATAGCGGTTCGGCGGGCGCAGAGGGACAATCGGGTCGAAGCGCGCCGGGCCGCACGATGGCCGATGCGTCGCCCGGCGGCGGAACCTGTCGTTCACGCCGCCGACATGCGCACCGCGCACACTGCGTCGGCCTGCTTCACTCAAGCAACCTGAGGGAGAAGTGTCGATGCCGAGTCACATCTGTTCGCGGGAAGCCCGGGCTGCGCAGCGCTTCGTCGAAGCGACGCGCAACGTCGATCAGGCGTTTCGCGCGGTGCGCGGCGAGCGCGACGACGAGCACGCGTCGGACGAATACGCACGCGCGATGTCGCGCCTCGATCGCGCGCTCGACGAACTGGCGCGTGCGCAGGAATTCTTCGACCGCGTGGTGAGCGCGGACGCGGCGCGCAGCCTCTGATTCCCGCACTTTCCGCTGTCGTCTCCGGTGCGTCGATCGACGCGCTTTCGTCATCCTGCCGGGCGATGCCGCGCGGCATGTCATTGCGTCGATCCCGACTGCACGCGAGCGATGAGGTCGCGCGTGCCGCGCCGCGCGCGCTGCGAGGTCAGACCTTCCGGCCTTCGACCGGATAGTTCGGATCCGTATAACCGTGCGTCGACGCATGCCCCGGCGGCACCAGCGCGTCGACGAAGCGTTCGTCGTCCGGGCCGAGTTCGAGCGCGAGCGCCTCGACATAGCTGTCCCAGTGCGCTTCGGTGCGCGGCCCCGCGATCGCCGCGCTGACCGCGCGATTGTTCAGCACCCACGCCAGCGCGAACGCGATCGACGTCGTGCCGCGCGCGGCCGCATGCGCGGCGACCTGCTGCGCGATCCGCAGCGATTCGGGCCGCCATTCCGTCTGCTGAATGCGCCGGTCGCCACGGCCTGCGCGCGAATCGGCGGGCGGCTGCCCGTCGGTTGCGTATTTGCCGGTCAGCACGCCGCGCGCGAGCGGGCTGTACGGCACGACGCCGATCCCGTAGTGCGCCGCCGCCGGCAGCTGCTCGACTTCGGCGGTGCGGTCGACGAGGTTGTACAGCGGCTCGCTCGCAACCGGCCGGTCGATGCCGAGCTGATCGGCGATGCGCACGATCTCGGCGATGCGCCAGCCGCGGAAGTTCGACAGCCCGTAGTAGCGGATCTTGCCCTGCCGGATCAGGTCGCCCACCGCGCGCATCGCTTCCTCGAGCGGCGCGTCGGTCACCGCGCGATGGAAATAGAGGATGTCGATGTAGTCGGTGCCGAGACGCTTCAGGCTCGCATCGACGGCCTGGCAGATCCACTTGCGCGACTGGCCTTGCCGGTTCGGCCCGGCGTCCGGTCCGGCCGGGTAGCCGAACTTGGTCGCGACGACCCAGCTGTCGCGATGCGGCGCGATTGCGCGGCCGACGATCTCCTCCGAGCGTCCGGCGTGATAGACGTCGGCCGTGTCGATGAAGTTGACGCCCTGGTCGAAGGCCTTGTCGATGATGCGGGTCGACGTCGCTTCGTCGGTCTCGCCGCCGAACATCATTGCGCCGAGACACAGCGGCGACACCTTGAGCGCGCTGCGCCCGAGATAGCGGTAATCCATGTGCATGCTCCATGCGGGCGCGCGCCCGCGTCGGTTCGAATCGGAAGGCAGGCCGGGCGCGGTCGTGTGCGCGACGCGCGGCGCGTGCGCCGCTGCGGGAACCCGCCGGCCGGCCGGAGTGGAACACCGCAGAGCGTAGCGGTTTCGGCGCTTATCGATAATCCCCGACAATTCGCATGCACTTATCGCGCCGATTCATCAAACGGCGCTCCTGCGCGCTCGCGCAGCGCGTCGACGATCAGCGCGAGCGCGCGCGACGACTGCCGGCGGCTCGGGTAGTACAGGTGATGGCCGGGAAAGGTCGGGCACCAGTCGGCGAGCACGCTGTCGAGGCGGCCGGCGGCGACATGCGGCGCCGCGAGATCGGCGGGCACGTAGGCGAGACCATAGCCGTCCAGCGCGGCGTCGAGCATCTCGTAGGTGCCGTTGAACGTGACCTGCCCGTCGACGCGCACCTGCAGCGTCTCGCCGTCTTTCGCGAGTTCCCATGCATACAGCGCGCCGTGCGTCGGCAGCCGCAGGTTGATGCAGTCGTGCGCGACGAGATCGCGCGGCACGACGGGCCGTGCGCGTTGCGCGAAGTACGCGGGCGCGCCGACGATCGCCATCTTCAGGTCGGGCGAGATGCGCACGGCGATCATGTCCTTCGCGACCTGGTCGCCGAGCCGCACGCCGATGTCGAAGCGTTCGGCGACGATGTCGGACAGCCCGTAGTCGGTCACGAACTCGACCTTCAGATCCGGATAGTCGCGCAGCATCGGCGACAGCTTCGGCCACAGCAGCGTGCGGATCACGTAGTCGGTCGCATTGATGCGCACGGTGCCGGCCGGCTTGTCGCGCAGCTCGGCGACGGCCGACAGCTCGGCCTCGATTTCGTCGAAGCGCGGCGCGAGGTTGCGCAGCAGGCGCTCGCCGGCTTCGGTCGGCGACACGCTGCGCGTCGTGCGCGTGAGCAGCCGCACGCCGAGGCGCGTTTCGAGTGCACGGATCGTGTAACTGAGCGCGGATTGCGATACGCCGAGCCGGGCGGCCGCGCGCGTGAAGCTGCGCTCGCGCGCAACGGCGATGAAGGCAAGCAGGTCCGCGAAATTGTCGCGCGGCATGGAGCGTGTCGAATGGTAGGAGCTTGCGCATCGTACCACCGTGGCGCGCCGCGAGGCGCCGCCGCTCAGCTCGCGCGTGTGAAGCCCGGCGCGCGGCCGGCGCCGGCCGGATGCGGATGGAATGCGTAGCCGCCGTGCTGGAACGACGCCGCGAAGAAGCGCATCTGGTAGCGGATCGCGTTCGCCCAGTAGTCCCACGTGTGGCCGCCCGGCCGCTCCGCGTAGTCGTGCGGCACGCCGAGCGCAACCAGCCGTTCGTGCAGCGTGCGGTTCGAGCCGACGAACGCGTCGTCGCGGCCGCAGTCGATCGTCAGGTCGAGATGGGCGCGCAGGAAAGCGCGCGCGCTTTCGACGATCGCATTGCGATTCCAGAACGACGGATGGCGGACCGGATCGCCGAACACATGGTCGATGCCCGGTTCGTCCTCGCAGTTGCGCGGATCGACCGCACCGCTGATGCTGCCGACCGCGCCGAACGTGTCGGGCCGGTCGAGCGCGATGCGCAGCGCGCCGAAGCCGCCCATGCTGAGCCCGGTGATCGCGCGCGCATGGCGCGTGGCGAGCGTGTGGAAATGGGCATCGACGTACGCGACGACTTCGTCGCCGATGAAGGTCTCGTAGCGGCTGCCCGATTCGTACGGGCTGTCGATGTACCAGCTTTCGTGGCCGCCGTCGGGCATCACGAGGATCGCGCGGTAGCGGTCGGCCAGCTCGCCGATGCGCGTGTTCGACGTCCAGTCGGTATGGTCGCCGCCCGAGCCGTGCAGCAGATAGACGACCGGGTAGCGCTCGGCGTTGCGCGTGCCGCGCGCATAGTCGTCGGGCAGCACGACCGTCGCCTTCAGCGTTTCATGCATCGCGGCGCTCGGAATCGCGACGACCCGCGTCTGGAATGCATGCGCGGGGCCGGCGAGGGCGAGCAGCAGAAGCAGCCAGAAGGCGCGTGCGAGGGTCGTCGGTCGTCGCATGGGTCGCTCGTGCATGAAGGTCCGGAATTCGCGGGAAAACCCTGCCGACCGACTCTAGCAACCGAGCCTTTCAACCATATTTCGACGAAGCCTACGGGTTGTAGGCGAGCGCGCCTGCGTTCGCGTGCTACGCGAGACAGCGCTCGAGCGCCGCGCGAAACGCGTCGGGCCGTTCGGCCGGCGCGAGATGTCCGCCGCCTTCGATCGTCTCGATGCCGGCGCAGCGGGCCAGCGCCCAGTCCGGCACGTGCCAGCCCGCGCGCGAGCGTTCGCCGGCGACCAGCCAGACCGGATGGCGGTCGAACACCTGCGCGAGCGTGTGCAGATAGCCGGGCGCGCCGGTCGTCTCGACGACCGAGCGCCCCATCGCGCGCAGCGTCGAGGCGGGCTGATGTGCGAGCCAGCGGCGCGCGTCGTCGTGCAGGCGCGGCGGCGGCGCGTCGATCGCGCCGCGTAGCCAGCCGGGCGGATCGGCGCGCAGGCCGTCGAGCATCGCGTCGGCTTCGGCCGGTGTCATGCGGCCGACCGACGCCGACCAGAACGCGTCGTCGAGCGTGAAGTTGCCTTCGACGTTGACGACGCGGCGCACGCGTTCGGCATGCGCATGCGCGAACAGCATCGCGATCGCGCCGCCGACCGAGTGGCCGACCACATCGACCGGCGCGGCGCCGAAGTGCGCGTCGACGATGCGTCGCAGATGCGCCACCTGCGCAGCCAGCGTGATCGCGTCGAACGGCGTCGCGCGGTGTGCGCCGTAGCCGAGCAGGTCGGGGGCGAGATGCGGGCCGTTCCATGCGGGCACGTCGAACGTGCCGATGAAGCCGTGAACGAAGACGACGGGGGTGGGCTGGCTCATGGGGCAGGCGATGAAGGAACGGGCGGCAGCGCGAGCTCGGCGAGCAGTTCGTCGAGTTCGAGCATGTGCGTGCGGTCGTGATCGAGCAGTTCGCGCAGGAGGTCGTCGAGCGACATGCGGCGGATGCCGTCGCGCAGTCCGCAGCGCGCGAGTTGCGACGGCCGCAGCGCGGCGGCGTCGGCGCACAGCGCGGCGCGCGATGTGCGGAATGCGTGGAGTGCTTCGTCGAGCGGCTGCGCGCGATAGTCGCGCTGTTCGGCGAGCGCGGTGCCGTCGACCGATTCGAGCAGCGGAAGATCGTGCGTGCGGACCGCGTCGATGCGGGCCGCGAACACCGCGTCGAGGTCGCGCAGATGGCACGCATGTTCGACCAGCGAGAAGCCGGTGCCCGGCGGGCGGCGCGTTTGCAGCGCGGCCGGCACATGCGCGGCGTAGCCGGCGAGCCGGGCGGGCATCGCGGACAGCGCCGCGACGACCTCGGCGAACGGCGCACGCCACGGCGCCGCGCTGAACACCGCACCGTAGCTGAACAGCGCGCCGCCGAGCCGGCCGCGCGGCTGCACGACCTCGTGGCCGTGGCGGCGCATCACGTCGGCCACCATCGCGCCGCAGAACTGCCGGGCGGTCGTGTCGGCGGCGATTTCGGGGAAGGTCCGCGCGAGCTCGTCCTGGATCGCGCCGATCGCGGCCACGCCGACGCGCGACAGCGCCGCGAATTCGAGGTAGCGATCGGGGTGCGTGATCAGCGCTTCGAGCTGCGCGCCGAGCGGCGTCGAACGGAAGCGGTCGAAACGGGAATGCATGCGATGCAGCGCGTTTTAATAACGTCGCAAAACGATACGTTACGAAAACGCGCCGCGTCAATCGATTTGTGCGGCGGGGCGGCCGGCGATCGAGCGGCGTGACCGGGCGCGCCCGCCGTGCATGCGCGGCGGCCTACGTGCCTTTCCGCGCGTCCATTTCCGCGCGCAGTCGCGCCTCCTGCTCCCGCAGTTCCGGCGTGAATTCTGCACCGAACGCCTCGGGCTCGAACACGGGGCGGATCTCGATCTCCGATTCGCCCGGCATCGGATTCGGACAGCGCCTCACCCATTCGACGGCCTCGTCCATCGATTTCACCTGCCACAGCCAGAACCCGGCGACGAGTTCCCTGGTTTCGGCGAACGGGCCGTCGATCACCGTGCGGCCCTCGCCGGCAAAACGCACGCGCTTGCCGCGCGAGCTCGGGTGCAGCCCTTCGCCGGCGAGCATCACGCCAGCCTTGACGAGTTCCTCGTTGAACCGGCCCATCGCGGCCAGCAGTTCGGTATCGGGCAGGGCGCCCGCTTCGGAATCGGCCGTCGCCTTGACGATCACCATGACGCGCATTGTCGTTGCTCCTTCGGTTGAGTGACGGGGCGCAGGCCCCGCCGCGCGGCAGCGCGAACGGGGGCGTGCATGGATACGACGGGCGACCTGCACGGAAATCGACATCGCGGAACAACAATCGTGGCGTTGAATCGCCGCGCGTCGGCGGGGCGGGTGCGCGGCGGCCGTCAGTCGTCGGCCGTCTCCTCGGCATCGGCCGGCGCAATCTCCGCCCTCGCGCGCTTGCGGATCTCCGAATCGAGAATCAGCCGCCCGCGCAGCTTGCCCTTCATCCGCTTCACGTGCTTCGGCGCCTCGGTCATGTGCTCGACCATCAGCGCGCGCACGCGCTCCGTGTCGCGCTCGCGCGCCGCCTGCAGGATCGCGCGATGAATCTGCACGTTCGCTTCGCCGAAGCGCTTGTGTTCCGCGAGCGGCGTGTCGTTCCGGAACTCGATCAGCTGCCGGATCATCTCGTTGATCAGTTCGCAGCTGAAGCGCAGGAACGGGTTCGGGTTCGCGGCGGCGAGGATGTCGTGGAACGTCGTGTCCTCCTGTCGCTGCCGCAGCATGTGCCCGCGATCGTGCACGCCCGACGCGCCGTCGCAGCACGCGATGTTCGCCTCCAGCGCTGCAAAGTGGCGCTCGGTCAGGTGCGGGACGGCGCCCGCCGCCAGCTCGGGTTCGAGCAGCTGCCGCACCGTGTAGATGTCGTCGATCGTGACGTCCTTGAAGAACAGGTAGTTCTGCAGCAGCTGCAGCGTGCGATCGAGCGGCACCTCGACCACCATCCCGCCGCCCGACGGCCCCGTCGTGACCTTGATCAGCCCCTGCACCTCGAGCGACTTCAGCGCCTCGCGGATCGTGCTCTTGCTGACCGCGTAGAGCTGCTGCAGCTCGGCCTCGCGCGGCAGCCGGTCGCCGGGCTTCAGGTCCTTCTCGGTGATCAGCCGCTTGATTTCCTCCGCGACGAGATCCGCGCGCTTCGGCTGCTTGATTTCGACCGCGAGGCCCGCCCTGGCTCGGTCCATGACCATCTTCGAGACTCCTTTGTCTGACTGCGCGCCCGTCATCGTCGACGATCCGTTCCGGCGCGGGGTACGGAATTTTGCCTGATTGACACCAATTTTGATCGTCCCTAGGATCGGGTTCATTCTATTTATCATGATAAATAGGATCAACCGGTGAAACGTATCGTGGAGGCCGGTCTCCGCCCGCGCCGGGCGGGAGCGTGCCCGCAGTCGGTCGTATCGCGCATGTCCCTCTTACCAGGAGCATCAACTTGAATCGCCGAGAACTGTTGAAACTGGCCGCTCTGTCGGCCGTGCCGGGCGCGCTCGGCAGCTTGTCGTCGCGGGCCGCCTTCGCGCAGGGCGCGCCCCTCCAGCTCGCTTGCCCGGTGCCGATGTCGGGGCCGTTCGCCGCCAACGGCAAATACGCCGACCTCGGCATGCAGCTCGTCGTCAAGCAGTACGGCAAGGTGCTCGGCGCACCGCTCGCCTATACCGCGCTCGACACCGAGGGCAAGCCGGCGACCGCCGTGCGGCGCGTGCAGGAGATCGCGCAGCAGAAGGGCGTGCGCTTCTTCGCCGGCGGGATCCTGTCGTCCGAGTCGCTGGCGATGGGCAAGGAAGTGCAGAAGGCCGGCGGCGTGTTCATCACGACCGCCGGCGCCGACGAGATCACCGGCAAGGACTGCAACGACGCGACGTTCCGCTGGTCGGTGCCGACCTTCGGCGCGATCGAGCAGACGGTGCGGCCGCTGATCGGCATGTTGCCGAAGGCGAAGCGCTGGTACACGATCACGCCGCAATACGTGTTCGGCGACGGACTGCTGTCGGCCGCGAAGGCGATCTTCAAGGAAAAGGGCATCGAGCACGTCGGCAACAGCTACCACTCGCTCGCCGAGAAGGAATTCAGCGGCTACCTGACCAACGCGGCTGCCGCGCAGCCCGACGTGCTGCTGATCCTGAACTTCGGCTCGCAGTCGTCGGACACGCTGCGCCAGGCCGTGAGCTTCGGCATGAAGCGCAACTGCACGATCCTGCTCGCGTGGGCATCGGGCCTCGAACAGTTCGAGACGCTCGGCGCCGACATCTGCGACGGCGTCTACTTCGGCGCGCAGTACTGGCACGGGATCGACTCGCCGCTGAACCGCGACCTCGTGAAGCGCACCAACGCCGCGTTCAAGTCCAATCCGAACTACAGCCTCGCCGGCTCGTACATCTGCTCGAAGATCCTGCTCGATGCGATGGTGAAGGCCGGCAGCGCGGACCCGAAGAAGGTCGTCGCCGCGATGGAAGGCATGAAGTACGACGGGCTCACCGGCCCCGAGGAAATCCGCAAGGGCGACCACCAGGTGCTGAAGAACTACTACCTGCTGAAGGGCAAGCCGAAGAGCCGGATGAAGAACGCGGACGACTACGCGGACATCGTCAGCTCGGGGCAGTCGTTCCTGCCCGTCGACAAGACCGGCTGCAAGCTCGCGTAACGCGCTGGGCGCGTCCGCGGCCGCTGCGCGCCGCGGACGTCCGTTTCCTTCCTTTCCGATACGGAAGCCATGAACGTCTATCTGCTGCAGATCGTCAACGGCATCGGCGTGGGCATGCTGTACTTCCTGCTCGCCGTCGGCCTGTCGATCGTGTTCGGCCTGCTGCGCTTCGTGAATTTCGCGCACGGCGCGTTCTACCTGCTCGGCGCATACCTGTGCTACCAGGCGCTGCAATGGTCGGCGAATTTCTGGGTCGCGCTCGCGATCGTGCCGTTGGTGGTCGGCGCGTTCGCATGGCTCGTCGAAAAGCTCGTGCTGCGTCACGTATACGCGCAGCAGCACGAGTTCCACATTCTCGCGACGGTTGGTCTCGCGCTGGTGCTGCAGGAATGCGCGATCCTCGCGTGGGGCCCGCTCGGCGACAACGTGCCGCCGCCCGACGCACTGAGCGGCGTCGTGATCTGGGGCAGCTTCGTCTATCCGAAATACCGGCTGTTCGTGATCGGCTTCACGGCCGTGCTGGCCGCGCTGCTGTGGTGGGTGCTCGAAGGCACGCGGCTCGGCAGCACGGTGCGCGCGGGCAGCGAATCGTCGGAGATGGTGTCGCTGCTCGGCATCAACGTGACGCGCGTGTTCAGCCTGGTATTCGCGCTGGGTGCGGCGACGGCCGCGCTCGCGGGCGTGCTGGCCGCGCCGATTCGCGGCGTCGATCCGTTCATGGGCATCGAGGCGCTCGGCGTCGCGTTCGTGGTGGTCGTCGTCGGCGGGATGGGGAATTTTCTCGGGGCGCTGGTCGGCGGGCTGCTGGTCGGCATCGTGCAGAGCCTGATGAGCACGCTGTGGCCGGAAGGCGCGCGACTGATGATCTATGTCGCGATGGCCGCCGTGCTGCTGCTGCGCCCGAACGGTTTGCTGGGGAGGACCGCATGATCGAATCGTCGAAATCGCTGCCGCCCGGCGCTGCCCGGCGTTCGCCCGCATGGCGCGGCGCGCTGCGGCGGCCGGAAGGCTGGCTCGCGGTGGGGGTTGCGGGCGTGCTGCCGCTGGCGCTGAGCTCGGGGTCGCTCGCGACCGAAGTGCTCGTGTTCGCGCTGGCCGCGCTCGGCTGCAACCTGCTGCTCGGGCTGACCGGACTGCTGTCGTTCGGGCAGGGCATCTTCTTCGGGCTCGGCAGCTATGCGGCCGGGCTCGTGCTCACGCACGGTGTCGCGTCGGTGCCTCTCGCGCTGCTGGCGGCCGTCGCGCTCGGCGCGGTCGCGGCCGCGCTGGTCGGCTGGTTCTCGATCCGGCAGCGCGGCACCTACTTCGTGATGCTGACGCTCGCGTTCGGGCAGCTGTTCTACTTCCTCGCCTATACGACGCCGGACCTCACCGGCGGCGACAACGGGCTGCTCGACATCCCGCGTCCCGCGCTGTCCGCGTTCGGCCATTCGCTGGTGTCGCTCGATTCGCCGTGGCGCTACTACGGCTTCGTCGCGGTGCTGTTCGTCGCGGTGTTCTGGCTGCTGCTGCGCGTATCGCGCTCGGTATTCGGCCGCACGCTGCTGGCGATCCGCGACAACGAGGCGCGCGCGGCGGCGGCCGGCTACGACGTGAAGCGCTTCAAGCTTGCGGCGTTCGTGCTGTCGGGCGCGGTGACGGGTTTCGCGGGCGCGCTGCATGCGCTGATGACGGGAATCGCGCCGCTGTCGAACATCGACTATCACACGAGCGAGATGATCCTCGTGATGACGGTGATCGGCGGCACCGGCAACCTGT
Source organism: Burkholderia pseudomultivorans (assembly GCF_902499075.1). GTDB lineage: Bacteria > Pseudomonadota > Gammaproteobacteria > Burkholderiales > Burkholderiaceae > Burkholderia > Burkholderia pseudomultivorans. Next base: position 86,698 of record NZ_CABVPP010000007.1, read on the forward strand.
TCGCGTCGGTGCTCGGCGCGGCGTTCTACGTGCTGTTCGCGGACTGGCTGTCGACGTTGTGGCCGCGCTGGCTGCTGTTGCTCGGCCTCGTGCTGATCGCGGTCAGCCTGTTCATGCAGCGCGGATTGTGGGGGCTGGGCGAACGCATCGCGGCGTCGCTGCGGCGCAATGCGGCAACGAGCGGGGAGCAGGCATGAGCGAAGCGATTCTCGAAGCGCGCGGCATCGTCAAGCGCTACGGCAAATTCACGGCGCTCGGCGGCGTCGACCTGCGCATCATGCCGCGCACCGTGCACTCGGTGATCGGCCCGAACGGCGCAGGCAAGACGACGCTGTTCCATACGCTGACGGGCACGCTGCCGATCACGTCGGGTTCGATCGTGTTCGACGGCCACGACGTCACGCAGGAGCCCGACTACAAGCGCGTGCGGCGCGGCATCGCACGCTCGTTCCAGGTCACGAGCCTGTTTCCGAACCTGAGCGTGCGCGAGAACCTGCGCGTCGCCGCGCAGGGCGTCGAATCGCGCCGCGCGCTGAACCCGTGGATGCCGCCGCGCGGCGCGCTCGCGCACGACGGCATCGTCGACGAGGTGCTGGAGCGGCTCGGCCTGCAGCGCTTCGCGGGCACCGCGGCGGCGGCGCTGTCGCACGGGCAGCAGCGTCGGCTCGAAGTGGGGATGGCGCTGGCGGCGCGGCCGCGCGCGATCTTTCTCGACGAGCCGACCTCCGGCATGGGGATCGACGATCTCGACGACATGAAGGCGCTGATTCGCGGCCTGCGCGACGACTATACGGTCGTGCTGATCGAACACAACATGGGGATCGTGATGGACATCTCCGACACGATCACGGTGATGCAGCAAGGACGCGTGCTGGTCGAAGGCAAGCCCGACGCGATTCGCGGCGACGAGCGCGTGCGCACCGCGTATCTCGGCAACATGATTACCGGAGGCCGCGCATGATGCTCGACGTGAAGGACCTGCACGCCCGTTACGGCAAGAGCCATATCCTGCAGGGCGTGTCGCTGAACGTGCGGGAAGGCGAGACGGTGACGCTGCTCGGCCGCAACGGCGCGGGCAAGTCGACCACGCTGAAGGCGATCGCGGGCGTCGTCGCGCCGAGCGGCGGCGCGGTCGCGTTCGCGGGGCGGCCCGTCGCGGGACAGCCCGCGCACCGGATCGCCGCGCGCGGGCTGTGCTTCGTGCCCGAGCATCGCGGCATCTTCCGGCTGCTGACGGTCGAGGAGAACCTGCGGCTCGGCGCGCGCCGCGATTCGCCGTGGCAACTCGACGACATCTACCGGATCTTCCCGCGGCTGAAGGAGCGTCGCCGCAACGGCGGTGCGCAGCTGTCGGGCGGCGAGCAGCAGATGCTCGCGATCGGCCGCGCGCTGATGAACCATCCGCGCCTGTTGATGCTCGACGAACCGGTCGAAGGGCTCGCGCCCGTGATCGTCGAGGAAATCGTCGAACAGCTGAAGCAGATCAAGGCGGCCGGCGTCGCGATCCTGCTCGTCGAGCAGAACCTCGAAGTGTGCACGCAGCTCGCGGATCGCCACTTCATCATCGAACAGGGCGTGATCGTCTACGAAGGCGGCAATGCGGCATTCGCGGCCGACCACGAAGTGAAGGACCGTTACCTGGGCGTCGGCGTCGCGTGAGCGCCGCGTTCTTATATTGCGAGGAGTTCCATCGATGCAAGTAGAGGATTCGGGGCCGGACGTCGCGACGCGCGCGCTGCGCGTCGACGGCGCGCGGCTGTGGGACAGCCTGATGCGTCTCGCGCAGATCGGCGCGACGAGCAAGGGCGGCGTGTGCCGGCTCGCGCTGACCGAGCGCGATCGCGAAGCGCGCGATCTGTTCGTCGCGTGGGCGAAGGCGATCGGCTGCAGCGTGCGGGTCGACGCGATCGGCAACATCTTCGCGCGGCGCGCGGGCGCGCGCGACGACCTGCCGCCGGTGATGACCGGCAGTCATATCGACACGCAGCCGACCGGCGGCAAGTTCGACGGCAACTACGGCGTGCTGGCCGGCCTCGAGGTGCTGCGCGCGCTGGACGATGCCGGCGTGCGCACGCGCGCGCCGCTCGAGGTTGCGGTCTGGACCAACGAGGAAGGCTCGCGCTTCGTGCCGGTGATGATGGGCTCGGGCGTGTTCGCCGGCGCGTTTACGCTCGAACATGCGCTCGCGCAGCATGACCGGGACGGCGTGTCGGTGCGCGAGGCGCTCGCGGCGATCGGTTATGCGGGCGATGCGGGCGGTGCGCATCCGGTCGGCGCGTATTTCGAGGCGCATATCGAGCAGGGCCCGGTGCTCGAGGCGCATGCGACGACGATCGGCGTGGTCGAGGGCGCGCTCGGGCAGCGCTGGTACGACGTGACCGTGCACGGCATGGAGGCGCATGCGGGCCCGACGCCGATGGCGTTGCGGCGCGACGCGCTGCTGACGGCCGCGGACCTCGTCCGCGCGGTGAACGGCATCGCGCGCGCGCATGCGCCGCACGGGCGCGGCACGGTCGGCTGGGTCGACGTGCATCCGAATTCGCGCAACGTGATCCCCGGGCGCGTGACGCTGACGGTCGACCTGCGCGCGGCCGACGACGCCACGCTCGCCGCGATGGACGCCGCGTTGCGCGCAGCCTGTGCCGACGCGGCGACGCAGGCCGACATGCGGATCGACGTCGAGCAGGTCGTGTACTTCCCGCCGCAGCCGTTCGATGCGGCGCTCGTCGAGCAGGTGCGCGCAGGCGCGAACGCGCTCGGGCTGTCGTCGATGAACGTGATCAGCGGCGCAGGGCACGACGCCGTGTATCTCGCGCGCGTCGCGCCGACCGCGATGATCTTCGTGCCGTGCAAGGACGGCATTAGCCACAACGAGATCGAGGACGCCGATCCCGCGCATCTCGAAGCCGGCTGCAACGTGCTGCTGCAGGCGATGCTCGGCGCGGCCGGCATCGCGGAGGGCGACGCGCGATGAAGATTCTGATCGCCCGGATGAACCACGAGACCAATACGTTCTCGCCGGTGCCGACGCCGCTGTCGGCGTTCGGCCGCAACGGCCCCGACTGGGGCGACGACGCGGATCGCGCGAATCGCGGGATGCGCACCGCGATGGCCGCGTTCCTCGATGCGGCGGCGCGCGCGGGCGCCGAGGTCGTGACGCCCGTGTCGGCGGCCGCGAACCCGAGCGGCCCGGTCGCGGCCGACGCGTATGCGGCGATCTGCGACGCGATCGTCGCGGCCGCGCCCGGCTGCGACGCGGTGATGCTCGACCTGCACGGCGCGATGGTCGCCGAGCAGAGCGCGGACGGCGAGGGCGACCTGCTCGAACGCGTGCGCGCGGCGCTGCCCGACGCGCCGATCGCGGTCGCGCTCGACCTGCATGGGAACGTCACGCAGAAGATGATCGACCACGCGGACGTGATCGTCAGCTTCAAGACCTACCCGCACGTCGACATGTACGAGACCGGCGAGCATGCCGCGCGCGTGCTGCTCGACCGGATCCACGGCCGTGCGCGGCCGGTGCTCGCATGGCGGCAGCCGCCGCTGATGACCTCGACGCTGCGCAGCGCGAGCGCCGAAGGCGCGATGCGGCGCGCGCTGGACGCCGCGCGCGCGGCCGAGGCCGACGGAATGCTCGCGGTGTCGGTGCTGTCGGGATTCTCGCTGGCCGACATTCCCGCGCCGTGCATCAGCGTCGTCGTGGTCGGCGACGGCGATCGTGCGGCGGCCGACGCGGTCGCCGAACGCATCGCGCGGCAGATCTGGGACGCGCGCGACGAATTCGTCTACCGCAGCGCGCCGCTTGCCGAATCGGTCGCGCAGGCCGCGACGCTCGCGCGCGGCGCGGATCGTCCGGTGCTGATGCTGGACCACGGCGACAACTGCATGTCGGGCGGCCCGTGCGACACGATGGACGTGCTCGAGGAAGCGCTCGCGCAGGGGCTCGACGGCCTCGTCAGCGGGCCGCTGTGCGACCCGGAGGCCGTTGCGCGGCTGATCGACGCCGGCGTCGGCGCGACCGTCACGGTGCCGGTCGGCAACAAGCTGCCGTCGCACGGCGGCGTGCGGCGCGAGCCGTTTCGCGCGACCGGTGTCGTGCGCGCGATCACCGACGGCGAATACGTGATCACCGGGCCGACCTATACCGGCCAGCGCGCGTACATGGGCCGCACGGCCGTGCTCGACATCGGCGCGGCGACGCTCGTCGTCACCGAGCGCACGCAGGAGCCGTGGGATCTCGGCGTGTTCGAGAGCGTCGGCATCGATCCGCGCCGCGCGCGGTTTCTGCTGCTGAAATCGCGGATGTACTGCCGCCCCGTGTTCGTGCCGATCGCGGCCGCGCTCGTCGAATGCGACAGCCGCGGGGTCACGGGTTCGGACTACGGGCTGTTCCGCTACGAGCGGCTCGCGCGGCCCGTGTATCCGCTCGACGAGATCGGGCGCTGGGACGCGGCGCCCGCGGCGTGAGCGCGCATCCTGGCGCGGTCCGCCAGCTTGCCGCCGGTCTCGCCGGGCCGGCGGGCAAAGCTGGTATGCTGACCGGCACCACGTTCATGCCGGAGGGCGTCATGGCCGCGAAGGAAGTCTCGAAGAAGAAGTATCTGAAGATCCTGAACAAGCGCCTGCGTGCCGAGCCGGATGCGCCGGCCGGCGTGTCGTTCGTCTTCTACCCGCCGGGGGCGAAGGCGAAGCACGCGACGGGCGTCGTTTCCAGCGAGCCGCGCAGCAAGCGCGAGCTGGCGATGATGGCCGCGATCCAGCGCAAGGCGGCCGAAGAGTTCGTCGTCACCGGCGCCTGAGCGGCGCGGGCGGCGCTACGCGGCGGCCGCGTCGCAATGCGCGATCGCGCCGGCGAGCACGCGCGGGATGTCGCGCGTGATGGCCGCGCCGTGCATCGGCAGGATGATGTCGAGCTCGAGCGCCTGAATTCGGCGCAGCGCAGCCGCCATGTGCGCGAGCGAGGGCAGATAGTCGGAGCGCCTGATCGAGTCGAGGATGACGGGCAGCGGATCGTCCGCGTCGTCGTCGCCGAAGCGCATCAGTATGTCTGACGATAGCAGCGCGCGGTAGGCCGGCAGATACACGACCATCGCATCCCACTGGTGCACGTGCTTGGTGAAGACCGGCACGATCTCGACGCCGGCGATCGTCGTCGGCTCGCCGTCCTTCAGCGGCTTCACGCGTACGCCGAACACGTCGGCCAGCCCGTGCGTGCAGATCGGATGGCCGTAGGCGACGAGCGCGGGATTGGCCGCCAGGAATTCGGGCAGCGCACCCATCTCGTCGGCCTCGAAATGCGGGACGACGACGCCCGTCACGCTCGACGGCGCGATGCCGACCATCGCGAGACTGTTGCGCAGCTGCGGAAAATTGGCGCGGGTGCCGGTTTCGATGCAGACGACCTCGCCGCTCGGCGAGCGGACGAAGAACTGGCTGAAGCCGAGGTTCAGCGCGTCGACATAGGTTGTCGCGCGAAACAGGCCGCTGCGGATTTCTTCGATGCGGGACGCGCTCATCGGGGTCACCTCGCATGGGCAGTGGGACGGGTGTCGGCGGAAACCGAAGCGCCGGTCCAGCGCCCGTTTCCGCCGATGACTTGCTTGCGAATGCGCCGCGTCACCTGCCTTCAACGGAGCGGGGCGAGGCGCGGCAGCCGCCGGCTATTGTAACGACGAATGCCGCCGCCCTGCGGGCGCAAAGGCGCGTTTGCGGCGCGCAGGCGCGCGCCGCGCCGCGGTCACGACACCTTGTCGGCCGTTGCCGGATAGCGGCCGCCGGCGGCATCGTCGCCCGTCGCGAGTTCTTCCAGCGCGAGCCCCTTCGTTTCGATCCCGAGCGTCCACACCGCGATCGCGGCCGCCGCGAACGACAGCGCGCCGAGCGTGAACACGCCGCCCTGGCCGAACACCGGCAGCACGACGCCCACGACGTAAGGCCCGATCAGCGAGCCGACGCGCCCGATCGCCGACGCGAAGCCCGAGCCCGTCGCGCGCGCGCCGGTGCCGTATAGAGCAGCGCCAGGCCATGACGTCGTGCGACCCGGCGCAACTGCCGATGCCGACGTACAAACCGGTGTTCATCGAGCGCGCGATCGGTAGCGCCACGGTGCGCTACGCCGGCTTTTCGATCACCTGCGCCAGCACCGGCTGTGCCGTCTACGGTCCGGTTCGGCGGGTCGACCAGTTCGTGCCTCGAGACGGGCTGGTTCGGTTCGACCCGGCGACGGTTGATCAGGTCTGCCACCCGGCGACGCGCAACGCTGCGGCGAAGTCCGCGGTGCCGTTGTTCAGCAGTCAGGGGAACTCCGCGCTCCATCTCGGCTACCTGATCCAGCAGACCGGCAATGCACGAGGCGCCTACCTCGACGAGACGCCAAAATTTCCGGAGATCACATTCGAGATAAAGACAGAGCAGCCTCCACCGTATCAATGGAAGTGGACGATCACGTGGGACGCGCAGGTGAGCGGACTTCGGGAGAAACCACGCGGCAAAAAGCTCAAAACCTTCTCGGATACCGGCTCGTTCTCGAGCAATGACAAAACCTGGCTCGCCGATCTGGGCGGGAAGATCTTGGGCGGCAAACTGGTGGTCGAGGTCACTGCAGGTACGGAGCAATTCCGACGCACGGTTTTTATCGTCGGCACAAACCCGAGCAAAGACGCTGTGCTCGAATTTTTGAAGACCCAGAAGGACGCCGTCGGCTTCGATCGTGTGATCAATCAGGAAAGTCACTACAAGAACTTCATCAATGCGGATCAGGAACCCGTCGTCGCCTTTGACAACGGGTACGGCATGACACAGATGACCAATCCAGCGCCTACTTACGAACAAGTGTGGAATTGGAAAGAGAATATCAAGGTGGGCATCAAGCTCTATCAAGAGAAGCAGGGGTATGCCAAGAAAGATTTGGCTGGTCATCCATATACCGAAGATCAACTGATCCGTGCGACGTTTTCTCGTTGGAATGGCAGCGTCTACTACCGGTGGGACGAATCATCGAACGCTTGGGTGCCGAATGGGACGATTATGTGCGATCCGGACACCAGCAACATTGGCTGGGATATGTCGAAAGATGCGAACAAGGATAAGACTGTGGAAGAATTGCACAAACGCGACAAGGACACATACAAGAGTGGGAAGGCAGGTCGTTCCGATGAACACGCTTGGATCTATTCGGGTATCTGTTATGCAGACCACATGGCGAACAATTAAGACGGCATTGTGTGGAATGGTTGTCGGCGCTTTTAGTGCCGTCGCGATTGCACAAACACCGGAGCCGCAGTATGTACAACTGAGCGCGGGACCGATTGTGCAGCAACATGCGCACCGGCTCGTCGTGACTGACGCGCGGCATGGAAAATTGCGGACCCTGGAGGTTCCTGGCGCGATACGGCGTGCATTGACGTCGTCATCGAGCGTCGCATTTCCAGCGGCGCGCTCCCGAATAATCGATGGGCATGAGTTCCTCATGGTGGTGATCAATCAATCGTCCAGCGACAATCCAACGGGCTACTGCGGGGCCGGCGAGGAAGGAACGCTTTACGTCCTTCGTTTAGATGGAAAACGCGCAGAACCTGTCTACTCGACGCTGGTGCAGAGCTGCATCAAGAACATCGACTTGTTCACCGATTCAGGGAACAAGTCTCCCTATCTTGCGATCGCTTGGACTGAGGCGGGAGACGATTTCCGTATTCACTGGGCGAATTACGCAAAACCAGAACCTCTTACACGACAGTATCGCTATGCGAATGGCACCTTCATTGTCGATAGCGAGCTTCCCAATTGACCCTGGAGCAAGATGGAGCGGGCGGGGAAGGCACTGTATTCGATGCGGGACGCGCTCGTCGGGGTCACCTCGCATGGGCAGTGGGGCGGGTGTCGGCGGAAACCGAAGCGCCGGTCCAGCGCCCGTTTCCGCCGATGACTTGCTTGCGAATGCGCCGTGCCGCGGTCACAACACCTTGTCGGCCGTTGCCGGATAGCGGCCGCCGGCCGCATCGTCGCCCGTCGCGAGTTCTTCCAGCGCGAGCCCCTTCGTTTCGATCCCGAGCGTCCACACCGCGATCGCGGCCGCCGCGAACGACAGCGCGCCGAGCGTGAACACGCCGCCCTGACCGAACACCGGCAGCACGACGCCTACCACGTAAGGCCCGATCAGCGAGCCGACGCGCCCGATCGCCGATGCGAAGCCCGAGCCCGTCGCGCGCGCGCCGGTGCCGTACAGTTCGGGCGTATACGTGTACAGCGCGGCCCACATCCCGAACAGGAAGAACTGCATCGCGAGGCCGGTGCCGATCAGCAGCGCCATGCTGCCGCCGTACAGTGCGCTTTGTCCGTACGCATACGCCATGATGCCGCCGCCGACCAGCGACGCGATGCAGGTCGGCTTGCGGCCCCAGCGCTCGACGAGCCACGCGGCGCACAGGAAGCCCGGCACGCCGCCGAGCGAGATCAGCACCGTGTAGAACACCGACTTCGTGACCTCGAAGCCGGCCTGCTGCAACAGCGCGCCGAGCCACGACGTGAGCCCGTAGAAGCCGAGCAGCGCGAAGAACCACAGCAGCCACACCATCGTCGTGCGGCGGCGATATGCGCCGCTCCAGATCTCGCGCAGCGCGCCGCGGCCGCGCGCGGCGATCGGCTCGGCGAGCCGCGACGGCGGCGGCAGCGTCGCGACGCCGGCCGAGCCCATCACCTTCGCCTCGATCGTGCGCATCACCGTGTCGGCTTCCGCGTGCCGGCCCGCGTGTTCGAGCCAGCGCGGCGATTCGGGCACGATGCGGCGCACCACCAGCACGAACACGGCCGGAATCGCGAGCAGCGCGAACACCGTGCGCCAGCCGAACTGCGGCAGCACGAAGTACGCGACGATGCCGGCCGTGATGAAGCCGAGCGGCCAGAAGCCGTCCATCAGCGCGATCAGGCGGCCGCGCTTCTCGGTCGGCACGAACTCGGACAGCAGCGTCTGCGCGACCGGGAATTCCATGCCCATGCCGATGCCGAGCAGCACGCGATAGACGATCAGCGCGTCGACGCTCTGCGCGGTCGAGCACAGGTACGACGCTGCGCCCCACAGCACCATGCTCCACTGGAACACGGGGCGGCGGCCGAAGCGGTCGGCGAGCAGGCCGGCGACGGCCGCGCCGAGCACCATGCCGAAGAAGCTCGCGCTCGCGACGAGGCCGGCGGCCGCGGTCGACAGCCCGAACTCCTTGCGGATCGAGCCCAGCACGAAGGTCATCGTGCCGAGATCGACCGAATCGAAGAAGAACGCGATCGCGATGATGAAGAAGATCCGCTTGTGATAGCCGGAGAACGGCAGGCGTTCGAGCCGGGCGGCGGCGGAGGCGGGAGCGGTGGCGGCGGGCATGGCGTCCTCTGAAGAAGGAAAGCCTCGAAGCGGGCGGCTTCAAGGCTTCGAGCATTCAGTAGACGCGACCACAAAAAGCCGCATTGGAGGAAAAGCGCCGCGGGCTTGAACAAATGCGTCATCGCCGCGGCGCGCGCCGGTCAGTTCTTCAGCTTGTAGCCGGTGCGGAACATCCACGCGACGATCGCGAGCAGGATCGCGAGGAACAGCGAGGTCGCGGCGAGGCTGATGCCGACGTGCACGTCCGCGAGCCCATAGAACGACCAGCGGAAGCCGCTGATCAGGTACACGATCGGATTGAACAGCGTGACGACGCGCCATACCGGCGGCAGCATGTCGACCGAATAGAAGCTGCCGCCGAGGAACGTGAGCGGCGTGATGATCAGCAGCGGCACGAGCTGCAGCTTCTCGAAGCTGTCGGCCCAGATGCCGATCACGAAGCCGAACAGGCTGAACGTGATCGACGTCAGCACCAGGAACAGCACCATCCAGAACGGATGCAGGATGTGCAGCGGCACGAACAGGCCGGCGGTCGCGAGGATGATCAGGCCGAGCAGCATCGACTTCGACGCGGCCGCGCCGACATACGCGATCACGATCTCCCAGTACGACACGGGCGCGGACAGGATCTCGTAGATCGTGCCGGTGAAGCGCGGGAAGTAGATGCCGAACGACGCGTTCGAGATGCTCTGCGACAGCAGCGACAGCATCACGAGGCCCGGCACGATGAACGAGCCGTAGCCGATGCCGTTCACGTCGCTGATGCGCGAGCCGATCGCCGAGCCGAACACGACGAAGTACAGCGACGTCGAGATCACCGGCGCGATGATGCTCTGCATCAGCGTGCGGCGCGTGCGGGCCATTTCGGCGCGATAGATCGCGCGGATCGCCTGGAGATTCATCGGGTCTGGGCCTCTTGTGCGCCGTTGCGGCGGTTGTCGATCAGGCTGACGAAAATATCCTCGAGCGAGCTCTGCGTCGTATGCAGGTCGCGAAAGCCGATGCCGGATGCGCCCAGCGCATTGATCAGCTTCGCGATGCTCGCGTCGTCGCGCTGCGAGTCGTAGGTGTAGACGAGCGCGGCGCCGTCGTCCGCGCGTTCGAGCGCGAACGGCGCGAGTTCGGCCGGCACCGTCGCGAGCGGATGTTCGAGCTGCACGGTCAGCTGCTTCTTGCCGAGCTTGCGCATCAGCTCGCGCTTTTCCTCGACCAGCACGAGCTCGCCGCCGAGGATGATGCCGATCCGGTCGGCCATCTCCTCGGCTTCCTCGATGTAGTGCGTGGTCAGCACGATCGTCACGCCGTCGTCGCGCAGCGTATCGACGAGCTTCCACATGTCGCGGCGCAGCTCGACGTCGACGCCGGCGGTCGGTTCGTCGAGGAACAGGATGCGCGGCTCGTGCGACAGCGCCTTGGCGATCATCACGCGGCGCTTCATGCCGCCCGACAGCGTCATCAGCTTGTTGTCGCGCTTGTCCCACAGCGACAGCGCCTTCAGCGTCTTCTCGATGTATGCGGGATCGGGCGCCTTGCCGAACAGGCCGCGGCTGAACGACACGGTCGCCCAGACGGTCTCGAACGCGTCGGTCGTCAGTTCCTGCGGCACGAGGCCGATCATTTCGCGGGCCGCGCGATACGCATCGCGGATGTCGTGGCCGCCGACCGTCACGCGGCCTTCGGTCGGCGTGACGATCCCGCAGATCGAGCCGATCAGCGTGGTCTTGCCGGCGCCGTTCGGCCCGAGCAGCGCGAAGATCTCGCCGGGGCGGATGTCGAGGGTCACGTGCTTCAGCGCCTGGAAGCCGGACGCGTAAGTCTTCGAGAGGTCGGAAACGGACAGGATCGGTTGCATGCTCACGGATGGCACGGCCGGCCGACAGCGCGGCGCCAGTCGTGCAGGCCCGGCTTCACGGCCGCGGGGAGGCGGGCGAAATCGGGCGCGGCATGGCGGGCAGGCGTCATGTCGAACGGTGCAGGGTGCGGAATCGCGGGACCGCCATCTTAGCAATCGGAAGATCGAAATGCATGCTGGTGGAAAGGCGGCGGCGCGTGCGTGCGGGATTTGCTCGAAATATCGGGCGTGCGTTGAGTGCTGCGGTTTTTTATTCAAATGAGGCGAACAATATGCATCGATTCGTGCCGATCGACGCAGGCCCCGCGTCTTGCGCACCGGCGGCGCACCGCGGCCGGCCGACTGTGCTGCCCGGCAGTCATGGCACGCTGGCGATCGTCGACGTGTAAGCTTGCGCCGCGGCAGGTCCGACAGCCGGCGCGGGCCGCCCGGTCGGGCTGCGCGCGGTGCGTGCGCGACCAATCAAACGCCTGTTATACCGGCTGGATATTTGTCTGAGCAAACAAAATGTAGGCTGTTTGAAAATCTGTCAAAGGCCACGCAAGGACAGGGATTGCGCGATCCCGCCCGTTTGGAACTCTGCATCCATTTACTTGTGCGTATCGTCCGATCATAGTTTGCCGAACGACGCATCACGATAACGAATCAAGCGTACGTACGGAGACCATCCATGACACGCGCATCCACGAGGCCAGCCGGACTGCCGTTTTCCGTTTTTTCCGTTTCTTCCACGAATGCGGGCGCGACGCGAGTCGCGCGCCCGCGCTGCCGCAGCGCCGCCTAGTGGCGAATCCGATTCCGTTCTGACGTTCCGACGGCGCCGTACCGATGACGGCGCCGCGGGAACGCGCACGCGCCGTTCCGCCGTCGTCGCTCATGCGGCATGACAGGTGCCGGCCGCGTCGCGCACACCGTCATGCGCCGCGCGCGGGCGACGGCGCGATACCAACCGGCGGGCCATGCAGCTCGCCCGGACGAGACCTGTCGTACCCGAAAAGGAGGGGTTGATGATCTGTATTCCTGAATGGCGAAAGGCGATCCTGTCGTGCGCGGTGCTGGCGATGCCGTTCGTCGCCGGCTGCGGCGGCGGCGACGATCCGGGGCCGATCAACGTGCCGCAGTGCTCGGGCAGCGCATGCGGGCCGAGCGGCCCGATCACGACGCCGCCCGTGGTCAACAAGCTGTGCCCCGACGCGCTCGACTACACGACGACCTACACGGGCGGGGCCGGCAGCGGCGAATACGTGAAGGTGAAGTTCGACACGACGAAGCTCACCTACCAGCTGCAGTTCCTCGAATCGTCGGTGCCGACCTCGGCGGGGCAGGTCAACGACACGCGCGCGGGCCTGACGATCAGCGGGACGTTCCATCATCCGACCAATCTGCCGACGGCCGAGCAGAATCGCTGCGCATTCGTGCTGGACAACGGCGCGACGAGCGACGGCGCGTATTCGGTGACGATCAACCGCGCCGACCCGCCGATGCTGTTCGTCGGCAACGGCGTGGTCGGCGGCGGGATTCCGGGCGCGACGATCGCGTTCGCGGGGCTGGAAGTCGTGCCGGGCGTGTTCCTCGGCACGGTGCCGTCGCGCACGTTCGACTTCTATCCGTTCATCGGCTTCGTCGAAACGGAAACCGACTTCTCGAAGGTCGCGGGCAATTACAACGAGGTCGGCATTCATCTGTCGCCGCTCGGCGGCGCTGCGCAGAGTGCGGCCGGATTGGTCGGCTGGGAGCCGGACGTCGTCAACTGGAACCAGACGTTCAACGCGGACGGTTCGTGCACGATCACGCCGGGCAGCGACTACTCGTGCCAGACGACCGGCACGCCGTGGACGCTGCGCAAGAACGCGGACGGATCGGCCGACAACGTGTTCGTGAGCCACCCGGTGCCGAACGCGTTCGGGCTGCCCGTGTATCCGATGGCAGGGCAGGCGGCGAACCTGATGATTCTTTCGCCGAGCCAGGCGAAGGGCATCATGATCGTCGGCAAGCTGAACGGCGTGCTGGTGCCGGTCGTGATTCGGGTCGGCTATACGTATGTCGATGCGTCCAATCCGCTCGCGTCGGTCGGCGATGCCGAAGTCGGGATCTCGATGCTGTCGCCGACCACCGCGATTGCCGCGAATTCGCTGAAGGGCGGCTACATCGGCGCGACCAGCGCATCCGCATGCGGCGTCGTGGTGTCCGGCGGCGAGGTGAACTCCTTTGCCATGGCGGGGCCGAGCTTCGATCCGAACGTGCCGCACCCGGACCTGCCGGGACGCTTCGTCAACGGCAGCTTCATGCCGGAAGCGGGCACCTGCAACGACGGCACCGCGGTATCGACGATCGCCGCGAACTACACGTCGACGCTGTTCCAGGGCAATACGGCGGCCTTCATCGATCCGCAGACGTCGTCGGTGACCTCGCAGTTCACGCTCGACTACACGCAGGCCACGCCCGGCAAGGTCAAGGTCACGGCCACGCAGGACTTCAACGCGAAGGGCGCGAACGGCGACGTGGCGATCTTCAGCAAGGGCGATACGGGCTGGATCGTGACGGCCGGCAACGTCTACGCGATGGTCGTCAACAACAGCAAGGTCAACCCGTTCTTCACGGTCGGCGCGTTCGTGCAGTAACGGCGTACCGGACACGGACTACCGGCGGCGCAGGCGTCGCCGCCGGCGAATCGATATTCAAGAGGATTCCCTATGAATGTGAAGCATTGGATGGCCGCGGCGACGCTCGCGCCCGTGCTGGCCGCCTGCGGCGGCGACGGCGACCCGCCGCCCGCGCCGGTGGTGCGGCTGTGTCCGCAGGCGATCGACTACAACACGGTGTTCATCGGCGGGTCGGGATCCGGCGAACTCGTCAAGGTGCAGCTCGACACGACGAAGATGACCTACCGGATGACCTACCTCGCGTCGCCGGTGCCGGTCACGACCGGCACCGTGCAGCCCACGCGCGACGCAGCGCCCGCCAACGTGGTCGACGGCACGCTGGTCGACGAGACCGGCCTGCCGACCGTCAAGCTGAACCAGTGCACGTTCCGGATGCAGAACGCGAGCCTCGACCCGAACCGGCCCGCGCGGCTGTTCCTCGGCGAAGGCGTGCTGGGCGGCGCGATCCCCGGCGCGACGATCCAGTTCGACGGCGTGATCGGCGTTGGCCGGATTCCGAAGACGACGTTCCCGTACTACCCGTTCATCAGCTTCTCGTCGCTGGAAACCGACCTGACCAAGATCGCCGGCACCTACAACCAGCTCGGCTATCACCAGGTGCCGTCGCAGAACTTCCAGCCGGTCGCGCTCGACCAGCAGGTGACGATCCACGCGGACGGCAGCTACGTCGAGACCGACAACTTCGGCAAGAAGAACGGCGGCCAGCCGCTGGCATCGAGCGCGACCGCGAACCAGCCGTTCACGCTGCGCACCGATGCGCCGGCGTTCCAGTCGCTGAACTACCAGCCGCAGATTGCGCCGACGCTCGCCGCGCTCGATCCGGCGAAGGCCGGCAAGGGGATCCTGATCGTCGGCCGGCTGCGCAACCAGCTCGTGCCGATCTTCATCCGCACCGGTGCGGCGAATGCGGATCTCACGCAGGGCGCGCCGAGCGCGGACGACGAATCGGGCATCTCGTTCCTGAGCCCGCAGACGGTCATCGCGTCCGGTTCGCAGAACGGCGAGTACACGGGCGTCGACAGCGCGTTCGACTACCGCGCGACCGCGCTGGTCGGCGCGCAGGCGACGCTGCTCGATCCGTTCGACGCGTCGCAGGCCGCGCTCGCGCGCGCGCTGAACCTCGACTACACGCAGAAGGTGCCGGGCGTCGTCACGACCGTGCATGCGGACGCGGCGTCGGGGCCGGCGACCGGCAAGTTCGTGTTCACCGGCGGCGTGTTCGGCTTCCTCGACATGAACGATGCGAGCAATCCGTACTTCACGGTCGGCGCGTTCGTGCAGTGAGCGCATGGATGGAGACACGGCGGCGCCGCGCGCAGGTGCGCGGCGCCCGGACAGAACGAGGGGGAGACCTCATGAAGAAGCTGATAGTCGCGGGTGTCGTCGCAGGCGCGTCGACGCTCGCATCGGCCCAGCAGGCGGGCGACAACGTCGCGACGCTCGGGTGGCTGCACATCATGCCGCAGGATTCGACCAACGGCCTGACGACGAATCTCGCGAACATGCCGATCAACGGGCCGCTGCGGCTGCCGGGTTC
This sequence comes from Burkholderia pseudomultivorans, assembly GCF_902499075.1. Classification (GTDB taxonomy): domain Bacteria; phylum Pseudomonadota; class Gammaproteobacteria; order Burkholderiales; family Burkholderiaceae; genus Burkholderia; species Burkholderia pseudomultivorans. The sequence continues at coordinate 102,120 of NZ_CABVPP010000007.1, forward strand.
GTTTACGTCGCCGGGCACGAGCCTGACGGTCAACAACGCCGATACGGTCGGCCTCACGCTCACGCACTTCTTTACCGACCATATCGCGGTCACGTCGGTGCTCGGCGTGCCGCCGGAGTTCACGCTGACCGGGCACGGCGTGATCCGGCCGCCGGGCCCGGCCGGCGCGCTCGGCAGCGTCGACATGGACAAGTCGGCGAACCAGCCGGCCGTGAAGAACGCGCGGCAGTGGAGCCCGACCGTGATCCTGCAGTACTACTTCAATTCGCCGACCGCGAAGTTCCGGCCGTTCGTCGGGATCGGCGTGGCCTACAGCTGGTTCAGCAACATCGAGCTGAACGGCAACTTCGCGAAGGACATCAACGAGAACCTCGGCAGCGTGCTCGCGGCGGGCGCCGACAAGCCGGGGCCGACGTCGGTCGAGGGCAAGGCGTCGTCGTCGTTCACGCCGGTCTACAACATCGGCGCGAGCTACGCGATCGACAAGCACTGGGGTTTGACGGCGACGCTCACCTACATGCCGCTGAAGACCTATTCGTCGCTCGTGATCCGCGCCGCCGACGGCTCGACGCTCGCGACCACGCGCACGCGGCTGAAGGCCGATCCGCTGATCACGTTCGTCGGGATTTCCTACAAGTTCTGAGCCGACCGGCGCGCATGACGCGCGCCGGCGGCTTCCTGCGACCGGCCGGCCGGTGTCGTTGCGGCCGGAGGGGCGCGTTCCCGGCGGCGTGCCGCCGTTCATGAAGAGAGGGGGCAGTTCGAATGAGCATTCGTCCAATCGTTTCGCTTGTTGCGGCAGCCGCGTTGAGCGTGGCCGCCGCCGCACCCGCGTTCGCGGTCACCGTGTCGCGCGCCGACGGCCAGCCGATGAATCCGAACGGCGAACCGTTTTCCGCATCGGGCCTGACGACCCTCGCCAAGGGGGCGATCAACGCGAATTGCAACGCGACGTTCAACGGCACGATCACCGCGACGGGCATCGTCAACATCACGTCGACGACGTTTTCCGGCGGACCGACGTGCGGGCTGATCAGCGGCAGCGCGAGCAGCACGACGCCGTGGACGGGCCAGGCCGACAGCACGACGCAGCTGTCGATCAACAACGCGAAGGTGACCGTTTCGCTGCTCGGTGCATGCGGGCCGAGCAAGATCGTGACGACGTGGAGCGATCCGAACTCGTCGCTGACGTTCAACAACGCGCTGCTGACGCCGGACTGCACGGTGAGCGGCACGGTCGCGACGTCGCCGAAATTCCACGTGCAGTAAGCGTCGCGGATCGGGGCCGGACGGCTGCCATTCGAGGGCCGTGATGCAGGCGCGGTGGGCGTCCGCTGCCTCGATCTCCGACGGGTTGGTGTCGTCGCGCGTTGCGGCGCGACGGCCGGCCGCGTGGGCCGCGATCCGGCGCGCGCGGTCGTGCGGCGGCCGGTGCGTGATCGCGCACCGGCCGAAGCGACTGAAACGGCGCGATGCCGATCTGCCAGAACCCTCCCGGACGAACCATGATCACCGACCCGAAGCAGGACGGCGACACCCGCGGCGCGCTGCCCGACCGGTTGCGCACGGCCGCGTGGCTGCAATACCTGATCGACCGTCTCGACGATGCGGCCGGCGTTGCGTCGATCGACGCGCGTTCGCGCGCCGGCCTGTCTCGCGATGCGGCCGCCGTGCTGCACGAACTGGCGCCGTGGCTCGCGACGGACGGCAGCGGCTGCGCCTGCGCGCGCGACGACGCGTGCACGCATGTGCCGGACGCGCAGCGGCTCGCGCAGGCGGAGCGTTGCTGCCCGGGATCGCGCACGGTGTACGACTCGGCGTACGGCGTGGTCGATGCGTGGTCGTTCGACGATCCCGAGACCGGCTGGGCCGCGCTCGAGCGGATTGCGGACGGCGTCGGCAATGGCGACGAGACGGCCGCACACGATGCGGACCATGAGCGCGGGCGAGATGCCGCACCGCCGGCGAAGCATCCGGCGGAACGACGCATCGCCGTGGCGACGGCCGGCGTGCAGCCGTCGACGCGCCCCGGCGCGCTGATCGATGCGGTCGTGCTGCGCGTCTGCGGTCCGCGCGACGACGCCTCGCGCATCGACGAGCTGGCCGCGCTGGCGACGTTCTCCGCTGCGCTGGCGGCCGGCGACGCGATCTCGCTCGCGGCGTATGGCGGCGCGCACAACCTCGTCGCGCGCGCGATCCGCACGCGTCGCGCCGATCTCGCGTCGGTGGACGGCCTGCTGGCGTCGCTGTCCGTGTGCCGTCTCGATCGACTCGTCGGCGCCGGAAGCTTCTGGGCGTACTACCTGCTGGCAGGCGTCGCGATTGCAGCGCCGGGCGTCGTGCATGCGTTCGGGCGCCGCTTTTACGGCGACGCGTGGCGGGAATGGCTCGATACGGTGCTTGCCGGGCCCGCGGTCGGCTGCTTCGGGCCGCAGGAAGATGCCGCGTTCGAGCGGCTGCGCGGTGCGATGAGCCTGACGTCGCGCTGGAACCCGATCGTCCGGGCGAAGCGCCCGCGCACGCGGGCTGTCGCGATCGCGCCGTTCAGCCGCGACGACGTCGAGACGGACTGACGCGCATCGGCGGTTCCGTTCGATCCTGCGTGCGTCCGCGATCGGGCGGGACCGGCCTGCATTGCCCCGCTTGACGAGCGAGCGCCAAAGTATGCTCCAATGGCGGACATTCCCGGCACCGGATATCCATCCGACCGCAGCGCGGCCGCCGCCGGATCAGACAATTCGAAAACGGTCAGTCAGATGGCAAAGCAACGCAAGAAAATCCTGCTGCTGAGCGTCAGCGCGGGAGCCGGTCATACTCGCGCGGCCGAAGCGATCCGCGCGTTCGCGGACGATCATCCGGCCGGCATCGAGGCCACGCACCTCGACGTGATGGATTTCGTGTCCAGCGGCTTTCGCAAGCTGTACACCGATCTCTACATCAAGCTCGTCAGCAGCCAGCCGGCGCTGTGGGGCTATCTGTACCAGAAGACCGACGAGGTCGATCCCGCCGCGCCGTCGCAGAAGATCCGCCGCGCGATCGAGCGGCTCAACTGCCGGCAACTGCTCGCGGAAATCGAACGGCAGCGCCCGGACGCGATCGTCTGCACGCACTTCCTGCCGGCCGAGCTGCTGTCGCGCGAGATTCGCAAGGGGCGCGTCGATACGCCGGTGTGGGTGCAGGTGACCGACTTCGACCTGCACAGCATGTGGGTCGTGCCGAACATGCGCGGCTATTTCGCGGCCAACGACGAGATTGCGTGGCGCATGCGCGCGCGCGGGATGGCGCCCGACACGGTGCACGTCAGCGGCATCCCGATCATGCCGGCGTTCGGCCGGCCGCTCGATCGCGCCGCGTGCGCGGCCGAGTTCGGACTGGATCCGGCGAAGCCGACCTTCCTGATGATGTCCGGCGGCGCCGGTCTCGGCGGGCTCGACGTGCTGGCCGCGCGCCTGCTGGAGATGGACGCCGACTTCCAGCTGATCGCGCTGGCCGGCAAGAATCAGGCGATGCTGGCGTCGTTGCAGGCGCTCGCCGCGCAGCATCCCGCACGACTCTTTCCGCAGGGCTTCACGCACCACGTCGAGCGCCTGATGGCCTGCGCCGATCTCGTGATCACGAAGCCGGGCGGCCTGACGACGTCCGAGTGCCTCGCGATGCAGCTGCCGATGATCGTCAACTCGCCGATTCCCGGCCAGGAAGAGCGCAACGCGGATTTCCTGCTCGAACAGGGCGTCGCGCTGAAGGCGATCGACGACGATGCGCTCGTCTACCGGATTCGCGCGCTGCTGCAGGCGCCCGAGCGCCTCGCCGACATGCGCCGTCGGTTATTCCCGCTCGGGCGGCCGCAGGCCGGCCGCTTCGTGCTCGACCGCGTGCTGGGCCTGGAGCCGGCCGCATGAGCGGCGCGCGTTTCATGCCGACGCGCCACACGCTGTTCGTCGTCGCGTGGGTCGTGCTGCTCGCATTCTTCTTCGCGAACGTCGAGATCCAGATCGAAGGCAGCGCCGGCTGGGCCGCCAACCTGCCGACCTGGCGCATCGAGCATCACTGGCTGCTCGACATCTTCTGGGGCGGACGCCCGATGACGGGTTACCACGCGTGGGTGTTCCCGTTCGTCGCGCTGTTCTTCCACCTGCCGCCGGTCTTCAACGGGCGATGGTCGTGGCGCATCGAGGCGCGCATCGTCGCGTGCATCATGGTGTTCTGGCTGGTCGAGGATTTTCTGTGGTTCGTGCTGAACCCGGCCTACGGACTCGCGCGCTTCAACCCGGCCCACGTGCCGTGGCATATCCACTGGGTAGGCGTCGCGCCGACCGACTACTGGACGATGAGCGCCGCGGCGATCGTCCTGTTTTTCCTGTCCCGCGAGCGGCCATCCACTCCGAGCTGACCCACGATGAAGACTGCCATCGTTGCGATGATGACCGCCGCGCTCGCCGGCATCGTAGTGCCGGCCGATGCCGCGCCGACGCCGGCTTCCGGTGTACCGGCGCGGCCGCTGACCTGGGCGCTGGGCATGACCGACACACGCGTGAACAATCTTTACCGGATCACGCCTTCGCTGTACCGCAGCGCGCAGCTGTCGCGCGCCGACGTGCCGCAGCTGGAGAAGCTCGGCATTCGCAAGGTCATCAGCTTTCGCGCGTTCCACTCGGACGACAGCATCCTGGCCGGCACGCAGATCACGATGCTGCGGATTCCGATCAATACCTGGCACATTCGCGACCAGGACATGGTCGCGGCGCTCAAGGCATTGCGCACCGCGGACCAGGACGGCCCGGTGCTGATCCATTGCCAGCACGGCGCGGACCGCACCGGTCTCGTGTCGGCGCTGTATCGCGTCGTGTACCAGGGCTGGACGCGCGAGCAGGCGCTCGACGAGCTGCAGCATGGCGGATACGGGTTCCATCCGGTCTGGCGGAACATCGCGTCCTACCTGCAGAACGTCGACGTCGCGAAGCTGCGGCGCGAGGTCGACGAATGAGCCGCAAAAAAGAACGCCGCCGACTGCGGGAGTCGGCGGCGTCCTGATGGAGCGACGGCGTGCGAGGGCGGCCGCCCCCGCCGTCGGTCAGACCGTTTCCGGCTGGCGCACGGCCTTCGCGACATTGCGCGCCGGTGCGCCGTTCGCGACGAAATACGGCACGTTCGCGCGTTCGAGCGGCTTGCGGCCGCGGATCCGGTCCGCGATCTTCTCGGCGATCATGATCGTCGGTGCATTGAGGTTGCCGGTCGTGATGATCGGCATGATCGACGCATCGACCACGCGCAGCCCGTCGAGCCCGTGCACGCGGCCTTCGTCGTCGACCACGGCCATGTCGTCGTAGCCCATCTTGCACGAGCACGACGGATGGAACGCGGTTTCCGCGCGGGCGCGCACGAACGCGTCGAGTTCCTTGTCGGTCTTGCACTCGGCGCCCGGGTTCAGCTCGCGACCGCGATAGCGGTCGAGCGCCGGCTGCCGCATGATCTCGCGCGTCGCGCGGATCGCATCGCGGAACTCGCGCCAGTCGAGCGCTTCGGCCATGTAGTTGAACAGGATGCTCGGATGGTCGTTCGGGTCGCGCGAGCGCAGCTTCACGCGGCCGCGGCTCGGCGAGCGCATCGAGCCGACGTGCGCCTGGAAGCCGTGCATCTCGATCGCGTTCGAGCCGTTGTAGTTGATCGCGACCGGCAGGAAGTGATACTGGATGTTCGGCCACAGATCGTCGTCGCGCGTGCGGATGAAGCCGCCTGCCTCGAAGTGGTTGCTCGCGCCGAGGCCGGTGCCGTTCAGCATCCATTCGAGGCCGATCTTCGGCTGGTTCCACCACTTGAGCGCCGGGTACAGCGACACCGGTTCCTTGCATTCGTACTGGATGTACATCTCCAGGTGGTCCTGCAGGTTCTGGCCGACGCCGGGCAGGTCGAGCACGACCGGAATGTCGAGTTCCTTCAGCCACGCGCCGGGGCCAACGCCCGAGCGCTGCAGCAACTGCGGCGACGCGATCGCGCCGCTGCACACCAGCACTTCGCGACGCGCATGCGCGCTCGCGCGCTCGTTGCCGCGCAGGTAGGTGACGCCCGACGCGCGCTTGCCGTCGAACAGGATGCGGTCGGCGAGCGCGTGCGTGACGATCTCGAGATTCGGCCGCGTCTTCGCCTGGTCGAGGTAGCCGCGCGCGGTGCTGGCGCGGCGGCCCTTCGGCGTGACGGTGCGGTCCATCGGGCCGAAGCCTTCCTGCTGGTAGCCGTTCAGGTCGTCGGTGCGCGGATAGCCGGCCTGCACGCCCGCGTCGACCATCGCCTCGAACAGCGGGTTCACGCCCGGCTTGCTGGTCGTCACCGACACGGGGCCGCTGCCGCCGTGATAGTCGTTCGGGCCGACGTCGCGCGTCTCGGCCTTCTTGAAGTACGGCAGGCAGTCGAGATACGTCCAGTTCTCGAGGCCCTTGTGCGTCGACCAGTTGTCGTAGTCGAGCGCGTTGCCGCGGATGTAGCACATCCCGTTGATCAGCGACGAGCCGCCGAGCCCCTTGCCGCGGCCGCATTCCATCCGGCGGTTGTCCATGTGCGGCTCGGGATCGGTTTCGTATGCCCAGTTGTAGCGGCGGCCCTGCAGCGGATAGGCGAGCGCCGCCGGCATCTGCGTGCGGAAGTCGAAGCGGTAGTCGGGCCCGCCCGCTTCGAGCAGCAGCACCGTCACATTCGGATCTTCCGTCAGGCGCGTCGCGAGCACGTTGCCCGCGGAACCGGCGCCGCAGATGATGTAGTCGTATTCGCGTGTCGTCATGACGGGGCGTCCTCCTTTAAGACTCAAAACACCGGGTTGTAGCGGCCGAGCTCGACCTGCACCGACTTGATCCGAGTGTAGTGCTCGAGCGTCGTGATGCCGTTCTCGCGTCCGACACCGGATTGCTTGTATCCGCCAACCGGCATCTCGGCCGGCGACTCGCCCCACGTGTTGATCCAGCAGATGCCGGCTTCGAGGCGATGGATCGTGCGGTGCGCGCGCGACAGGTTCTCGGTCACGACGCCGGCCGCGAGGCCGTAGTGCGTGTCGTTCGCGCGCGCGATCACTTCGTCCTCCGATTCGAAATCGAGGACGCTCATTACCGGCCCGAAGATTTCCTCGCGGACGATCTTCATGTCGTCGCGGCAGTCGCCGAACACGGTCGGCGCGACGTACTGGCCGCTGCCGAAGTGGCCGTCGGTCAGCCGCGTGCCGCCCGCGAGCAGCTTCGCGCCCTCGGCCTTGCCGCTCTCGATGAAGCCGAGCACCTTGTCGAGCTGCGCGGCCGATACGAGCGGGCCGAAGTTGGTGTCGGCATCGGTCGGCTTGCCGACGCGGATGCGCTTCACGCGTTCGAGCACCTTCTGCGTGAAGGCGTCCTTGATCGAGCGGTGCACGAACACGCGCGTGCCGTTCGTGCAGACCTGGCCCGAGCTGAAGAAGTTGGCGGTCACTGCGATGTCGGCCGCACGGTCGAGGTCGGCATCTTCGAACACGATCAGCGGCGACTTGCCGCCGAGCTCCATCGTCACTTCCTTCAGCGACGACGCGCCCGCGAGCGACATCACCTTCTTGCCGGTCTCGACGCCGCCGGTGAACGACACCTTCGCGATATCCGGATGGCCGGTGAGCAGCGCGCCGACCGAGCCGTCGCCCTGCACGACGTTGAACACGCCGGCCGGCACGCCGGCTTCCGTATAGATTTCCGCGAGCTTCAGCGCGCTCAGCGGCGTCACTTCGCTCGGCTTGAACACCATCGCGTTGCCGGCCGCGAGCGCGGGCGCGGTCTTCCAGCAGGCGATCTGGATCGGGTAGTTCCATGCGCCGATGCCCGCGCACACGCCGAGCGGTTCGCGGCGCGTGTAGACGAACGAGTCGGCGCGCAGCGGCACCTGCAGCCCCTCGATCGCGGTGGCGAGGCCTGCGTAGTACTCGATCACGTCCGCGCCGGTGACGATGTCGACCGCGAGCGTCTCGGCGATCGGCTTGCCGGTGTCGCGCGTTTCGAGCGCCGCGAGTTCGTCGTTGCGCTCGCGCAGCAGCTCGACCGCGCGGCGCAGGATGCGCGAGCGCTGCATCGCGGTCAGCGCCGCCCATTCGCGCTGACCTTCGCGTGCGGACGCGACCGCGCGGTCGACGTCGGCGGCGCTTGCCTGCTGCACCTGCGCGAGCAGTTCGCCGGTGGCGGGGTCGAAGCTGTCGAAAGTCTTGCCGCTGGTGGCGTCGACGTAACCGCCGCCGATGTAGAGGCGCTGCAAACCGTATACGGACATGAGGATCTCCTTGAGGGCGACTGTGTGCCGCGTCATGCGGACGCGAGCAGCAGGTCGATGTAATCGTGGGCGAGCTTCAGTGCCGCCCGGGTGTCGATCGGGCCGCCGGCGAGCGCGCCGCGCAGCCACAGGCCGTCGATCAGCGCGGCGAGGCCGCTGGCGGCTTCGCGCGCTTTCGCACGCGGCAAGGCCTTCGCGAATTCGGCGCACAGGTTCGAATGGAGGCGCCGTGTGTTGACGTGCTGCAGGCGCTTGAGCATCGGGTCGTGCATGCTCTGCGACCAGAACGCGAGCCAGGTCTTCATCACCGGTGCGCTGACCTGCGTGTCGTCGAAGTTCGCGGCGGCGATCGCGCGCAGCCGGGCCCGCGGATCCTTGCGGGCGCTCGTGCGGCGGCGCGTGGTGGCGGCCCACAGATCGCGCAGCACATGGCGCATCGTCGCTTCGAGCAGGCCGTTCTTGTCGCCGAAGTAGTGGCTGACGATGCCCGTCGAGATGTTCGCGCGCTGCGCGACCGACGCGAGCGTCGTGCCGGGCAGCCCCGCTTCGTCGATCGACCGCAGCGTGGCGTCGATCAACTGCGCGCGGCGAATCTCCCGCATTCCGACTTTCGGCATCGCGACTCCTTCGCCCGCACGGGCCGCCCATGGAAGTCGAGAGCTTAGCGGTTTTTTATTGATCGTTCAATCAACAAAAAATCGGGGTCGGAGGTGTCGGGCGATGTGACGAAGGCGGCCGAGCCGTTGCAAGCGGGAATTGTGCAGCTGCGGAAAAACGAATTGAAAGGATGTTAAATAAATTGAAGTTTGTTTAAAACGGATCGGGAAACAGTTCGTCCGAAGCGATGAAAAGGCGGATTTTGTTTTATTACACGGCGAAAGAATGTCGAAGATCTAAACATTATTCATGATATGAAAAGCTCGATTCCGTCGATGGGATTCGGTAATTTTCGGAAATACGTTTCAAGTGGGAGATTGAAACGTAGCAAGCTATTGAATTTAAAAGAGAGTTTGTGATTTATCGGGCAGTGACAAGCCGCTCGCAAACGATTGCGATCGCCTTTCGGAGGTTTCCGCCTACCATAAAAAATGCGCGGAAAATTTGAATCGGTCGTATTTCCCGTCGGAATAGAGGGAATCGTTGGAGCGACTTGAGTCAGTAATATTGTCCGTATTAGTATGGCGCCGCACTACGAGGAAAGAATCGATGCCGCCCGCGAATGCCGCGGTGGGCCGGCAACGCGCGTGAGCGGCATTCGCGCGGGAACCGCCGCGCACGATTGCGCACCTGCAGCATGACGCGACGTCGAGACGCCGCAGCCACCGGAGAACGACGATGCCGACCGAAAAACACGTAGTCCCGCTGCCGAATGGACTGAAGGTCTACGTCGAACGGAACGTGTTCGACCCGGCGTTCGACACGGCGATGCTCGTCAACGGCGCACTCGCGACGACGGCTTCGTTCGGGCAGACCGTCCAGTATCTCGGCGAGCGAATGAACACGATCTGCTTCGACCTGCCGTATGCGGGGCAGTCGCGTCAGCACAATCCGGGCTGCTTCATCCTGACGAAGGACGACGAAGCCGCGATCCTCCAGTATCTGGTCGAGCGTTTCGCGCCGGCGTTCCTGGTGTCGGTGTCGTGGGGCGGCGTCGCGTCGCTGTTCGCGCTCGCGCGCGGCTGCCCGAGCGTGCGGCGCGCGGCAATCTGCTCGTTCTCGCCGTTCCTGAACGACGCGATGGTCGACTACGTGACGCGTGCGCGCGACCACATCGCGGCCGGCGAGAACCTGCAGGCCGCGCAGTTGCTGAACGACACCGTCGGCCGCTACCTGCCGCGCATCATGAAGCTGTACAACTACCGCTACCTGACGCGCCTGCCGCGCGACGAGCAGGACCAGGTCGCGTTCCACGTCGACCAGATCCTGTCGCTGCAGCCCGAGCGCTACCTGAGCGAGTTCTCGAACATCGGCTGCGAACTGCTGTTCCTGAACGGCGAGCGCGACGACTACACGACGCCGGCCGACGTTCGCCAGCTCGCCGCGCACGTGCCGCGCGCGCGTTTCCAGACGATCGCCGACGCCGGCCATTTCCTCGACATCGAAGGCCGCGCGCAGCGCGAGCGCACGCGCGCGGCGCTGCTCGGCTTCTTCTGCGACGCGCCGCCCGCGGCGGCCGGCATCAACTTCGGCGCGTGCATGCCGGCGCCGATGCCCGCGCTGTCGTCGTGACGCCGCGCGCCGCGCATCCCGCATTCCATTCCTACGAGGCAGGCCAGCCGTGAATATCGTTCAGTCCATCGCCATCGTCGTTCCCTGGGCCGCGTGGCTCGCGTACTGGATCGCGACCTCGCAGGCCGTGAAGTCGACCGTGCGCAAGGAGGCGTCGCGCTCGCGCACGCTGCAGTCGATCCCGCTGATCGTCGGCGGCGCGCTGATCATCCTGCCCGATCCGACGTTGCACGCGCTGGTGCCCGACTGGCAGCGGTTCGGCCTGTCCGCGCAATGCGGGCTCGCGGTGCTGGTCGCGGGGCTGCTGTTCTCGGTATGGGCGCGGCTGCATCTCGGCACCAACTGGAGCGTGTCCGTCACGCTGAAGGAAAACCACGAACTGGTTCGCTCGGGCCCGTACGCGCTGGTGCGCCATCCGATCTATACGGGCTGCCTGGTCGCGCTCGTCGGCGCCGCGCTGATCGGCGGCGAATGGCGCGGCGCACTCGGCGTGCTGCTCGTGTTCGCGTCGCTCGCGTACAAGGTGCGCGTCGAGGAGAGCTGGCTGACCGGCTATTTCGGGCCGGCCTATACGCAGTACCGCCGCGAAGTCGCGGCGCTGATCCCTGGCGTCTACTGAATCCGGCGGCGCGCATCGTGGCGAAGGTGATCGTGACCGCGATCGGCTCGGCGGGCGACGTGCATCCGCTGCTCGGCGTCGCGCGCGCGCTCGCCGCGCGCGGTCACGACGTCGTGTTCTGCACGCATCCGCCGTTCGAGCCGGCGGTGCGCCGCGGCGGCTTCGCGTTCGTGCCGGTCGGCACCGCGGCCGAATACGAAGCCGCGATGGCGAACCCGGCGCTGTGGGATCCGCGCACGTCGTTCCGCACGCTGTGGCAGGTGATCGCGCCGGTGCTGCGCCCGCATTACGATGCGCTGCGCGCGCTGACCGACGCCGACACGGTGCTGGTCGGCACGCTGTGGGCGTTTTCCGCGCGCTTCGTGCAGGAGCTGCACGGCACGCCGTACGTGTCGGTGCAGGTGTCGCCGTCGACGCTGCTGTCCGCGCATGCGCCGCCGACGCACAAGCGGCTGACGATTCCCGCGCGCTGGCCGCTGCCGGTGAAGTCGGCGTTGATGACGCTGATCGAGCGGCAGGTGCTGGACCGCGTATGCGGGCCCGCGCTCAATGCGGCGCGCGGCGCGCTCGGGCTGCCGCCGGCGCGGCGCGTGCTCGGCCGCTGGCTGCATTCGACCGACGGCGTGCTGTGCCTGTTTCCCGACTGGTTCGCGCCGCCGCAGCGCGACTGGCCGTCGAATCATCGGCAAAGCGGGTTTCCGCTGTTCAACGATATCGCGTCGAGCGACGCCGACGCCGAACTCGACGCGTTTCTCGCGGCCGGCGAGCCGCCCGTCGTGTTCACGGCCGGCTCGACGCGCGTCGATCACGCCGCGTATGCGCGCGCGGTGTCGGACGCGCTGCGCACGACCGGCGCACGCGGCATCCTGCTGACGCCGGACGCTGCCGCCGCCGGCACCGATCGATTGCTGGTGCGCCGCTTCGTGCCGATGCGCACGCTGTTGCCGCGCTGCCGCGCGCTCGTGCATCACGGCGGCATCGGCACCGCGGCGCTCGCGTTCGAGGCCGGCATTGCGCAGGTCGTGACGCCGTTCGCGCACGACCAGTTCGACAATGCGCAGCGCGTCGCGGCGAGCGGCTGCGGCGTGCGCGTCGACGGTCCGGTCGATGGTGCGCAGCTCGGCGCGGCGCTCGCGCGCGTGCTCGGCGATCCCGCATGCGCATCACATGCTGCGCGCATCCGCGCACGGCTGGCGGCCGCGCCGGACGGCTGCGAGGCGGCCGCCGACTTCATCGAGCGCTTCGTGCCGGCGCGCGGCCGCGCGGTCGCGCCGGCCGATCCCGCGACGGCGGGCGCATGAGCACCGCGTCGCCGCTTCACGACGCGCCCGCCGCGCCGGCCGCCTTCGACGCGTCCGCACTCGCGCCGGCATCGCGGCCAGTGCGCGGCATCCGTCTCGCGCTGCTGACCTTCGCGCTGTCGCTCGCGACCTTCATCGAGGTGCTCGACTCGACCGTGACGAACGTCGCGGTGCCGGCCATTTCCGGCAGCCTCGGCGTCGCGAACAGCCAGGGCACGTGGGTGATCAGTTCGTACTCGGTCGCCGCTGCGATCGCGGTGCCGCTGACCGGCTGGCTCGCGCGCCGCATCGGCGAGCTGCGGCTGTTCGTCGGCGCGGTGCTGCTGTTTACGCTGACGTCGCTGCTGTGCGGGCTCGCGCGCGACCTGCACGTGCTGGTCGTCTGCCGCGCGTTGCAGGGGCTGTGCTCGGGGCCGATGGTGCCGCTGTCGCAGACCATCCTGCTGCGCGCGTTCCCGCCGGCCAGACGCACGGTCGCGCTCGCGCTGTGGGCGATGACGGTGCTGCTCGCGCCGATCTTCGGGCCGGTGGTCGGCGGCTGGATCGTCGACAACCTGTCGTGGCCGTGGATCTTCCTGATCAACCTGCCGATCGGGCTGTTCTCGTTCGCGGTGTGCACCGCGATGCTGCGGCCCGACGCGCAGCGCGGCGCGGCCGGCCCGATCGACGTGCCGGGCATCGTGCTGCTCGTGATCGGGGTCGGCGCGCTGCAGGCGATGCTCGACCTCGGCCACGACAAGGGCTGGTTCGGCTCGCCGCTGATCGTCGCGCTCGCGGTCGTCGCGGCGCTCGCGATCGTGTCGCTGCTGATCTGGGAAGCGGGCGAAGCGCATCCGGTCGTCGACCTGAGCCTGTTTCGCGACCGCACGTTCTCGTTCTGCGTGCTGATCGTGTCGCTCGGGATGATGAGCTTCTCGGTGGTCGGCGTCGTGTTTCCGCTGTGGATGCAGGCCGTGATGGGCTACAACGCGTTCCATGCGGGGCTCGCGACCGCGTCGCTCGGCGTGCTCGCGCTGGTGTTCTCGATCGTCGTCGGCCTGCATGCGCACCGCTTCGACGCGCGCGTGCTCGCGACCTTCGGCTTCCTCGTGTTCGCCGGCGTGCTCGCGTGGGATGCGCATTTCACGCTGAAGATGACGTTCGTGCAGATCGCGACGCCCGGCCTGATCCAGGGCATCGGGCTGCCGTGCTTCTTCATTCCGCTGACGGCCGCGACGCTGTCGCGCATTCCCGACGACCGGCTCGCGGCCGCGTCGAGCCTGTCGAACTTCCTGCGCACGCTGTCGGCCGCGTTCGGCACCGCGATGAGCGTGACGCTGTGGGACAACCGCGCGACCTATCACTACGACGTCGTGTCGCAGTCCGTCACGCATGCGTCGGCGAATACGCAGCGCTTCGTGCATGCGCTGAACGCGATGGGCGTCGAAGGCACGCGCGAGCTGGCGACGCTGCATCAGGTCGTGATGCAGCAGGCATACATGATGGCGACGGGCGACCTGTTCTGGATGGCGAGCGTCACCTGCATCGTGCTCGCGGCAATGATGTGGCTGACGCGGCCGAAGCGCGGCGCGGCGGCCTCCTTCGGGCATTGAGGAGAAAGCCATGACGACGCTCGGCGCACTCGTGATCCTGTATCACCCGACCGACGCGCAGCTCGCGGCGCTCGGCGCATGGCGGCACGCGTGCGACGCGCTGCTGGTCGTCGACAACACGCCGCAGCCCGATGCGCGTGCGCGCGAGCTGTGCGCGCGCGAAGGCATCGCGCTGCTGCATCACGGCAATCGCGGCGGCATCGCCGGCGCGTACAACGCGGGGCTGGCCGCGCTGTTTCGCGAGCGCATCGACGCGGTCGCGCTGTTCGACCAGGATTCGTCGGTGCCGGCCGGCTACTTTGCGGCGATGCGCGACGTCGGCACGCGCATGGCCGATCGCGCCTATCTTGCCGGACCGCGCATCTTCGACGAGAACGCGCGCAGCTTCCTGCCCGAACTGTCGACCGACGGCATCGCGCTGCGCCGACTGCGGATCGAGCCGGACGCGCCGATGCAGCGCTGCGCGTTCCTGATCTCGTCGGGCTGCATGGTGTCGCGCGCCGCGTTCGAGCGGCTCGGCCGCTTCGACGAAACGCTGTTCATCGACCATGTCGATACCGAATACAGCTTCCGCGCGCTCGCGCGCAACGTGCCGCTCTATGTCGTGCCGTCGCTGGTCATGCCGCACCGGATCGGCGCGAAGCAGCGCCATGCGATCGGCCCTTTCGAAATGACGTCGATGAATCATTCGTGGCAGCGGCGCTACTACAGCGCGCGCAATGCGGTGCAGCTCGGGATGCAGTACGGGCTGCGCTTCCCGGTGGCGATCGTGCCGAACCTGCTGACCGTCTGGCAGGTCGTGCAGATCGCGCTCGTCGAACGCGACAAGCGCGCGAAGCTCGCCGGCATCCTGTTCGGCATCGCGGACGGGCTGTTCGGCCGGCTCGGCCCGCTCGAAAGCACGCGGCCGCGGCTCGCCGCGCGTGCGCAACGCGGCATGGCGCAGCGGTGAGGCGCGCGATGCGGCATTCGATCGAGCGGAGGCGGGCGGCGCATGGCGGCCGGCGGCGCGGCTGGACGGTCGTTGCGGCGGCCGCGCTGCTGGCGCTGGGCGGATGTGCGCCGGCGGGCTTCCTGCCGTCGCTGTCGCTGCGCACGCCGGCCGACGACGCGCTCGCGCACACGGCCGGCCCCGGCGCGAACGGCGCGTGGCCCGCGCCCGACTGGGTCACGCAGTTGCGCGATCCGCAGCTCGACGCGCTCGTTGCCGAAGCGACGCAGAACAATCCGGACCTGCAGGTCGCGCAGGCACGGCTGCGGATCGCGCAGGCGCAGCTGCAGCAGTTCGACTCGCTGACCGGGCTGACGGGCACCGCCGGCGCGACGGTCAGCCGCGCGCGGATGCCGAAGCCGGGCGACAACGTCGCCGACGTGTCGGTCGGCGGCTATCGCGTGCCGGTCGAGATCTTCGGCGACCCGGTCGTGTCGCCGTCGTCGGTATTCGTCGGGTTGAATTACCAGCTCGACCTGTGGGGCCGGAACCGCGCCGCGACGAAGAGCCTGATGTCGCTGCGCGACGCGGCGCGCGTCGAGGCCGAACAGGTGCGGCTCGCGCTGACCGTCGCGATCGTCACCGTGTATTGCCAGCTCGACCAGGCGTATGCGTCGCGCGACCTGCTGCAGCAGAAGCTGGCGATCGGCCAGCGCGTGACGGCCGTGCTGCGCGAGCGCACCGCGCGCGGCCTCGACAACGCGTACGACGCGAGCGACGCGTCGATCAAGCGCAGCCGGCTGCTCGAACAGATCGCGCTGAGCGACGAGCAGATCAAGCTCGCGCAACTGCAGCTCGGTGTGCTGTCGGGGCGCGGCCCCGAGCGCGGGCTCGCGCTGCAGCGGCCGCGCGTCGGCGCGTTCGCCGGCCCCGCGCTGCCTGCGCGCCTGCCGGCCGAACTGCTCGGCCGCCGGCCCGACATCGTCGCGGCCAGGCTGCGCGTCGAAGCCGCGTTCGCGAACGCCGATTCGACGCGGGCGCAGTTCTATCCGGACGTGAATCTCGTCGCGCTCGGCGGCGTGTTCGCGCTGACGCCCGCGTCGCTGTTCTCGCGCGACGCGCTCGCCGGCTCGGTCGGCCCGGCGATCTCGCTGCCGGTCTTCGATCGCGGCCGGCTGAAGGCGAAGCTCGGCGCGGACGTCGCGCAGGCCGACGTCGCGATCGGCCTGTACAACAAGACCGTCGACGACGCGCTCGGGCAGGTCGCGCAGCTCGTCACGTCGCTGCAGACGTCGCAGACGCTGGTCGCGCAGCAGCAGGACGCGGTCGCCGCCGCGCAGAAGATCGTGCAGATCGCGAGCGACCGGCATCGGCGCGGCGTGCTGATGCAGAAGGACGTCGACGTCGCGGAGCTGACGCTGGTCGACGAGCGCGCGCAACTGATCGGCTTGCTCGGCCGGCAGCGGACGCTGCGCGTCGCGCTGATCGGCGCGCTCGGCGGCGGCTTCGATGCAGGACCGGCTGTGGCTTCGGTGCCGGCGGCATCGGCGCATGCGGCACGGGGCGTGCGCACGAAACGCGGCGCGGCGGCGAATGCGCTGGCCGGCAGGGCGGACGCGCCGTCGAGCGGAATCGCACCGTCGCGCGCACCAGCCGGCGCCAGTGCCGTCGTTCCATATCCCGATGCCGCGTCGCCTGCGGCAACGACCGATACGTCGGCCGCCGCCGACGCCGCGCGTCGCGCACGGCCCGATGCGTCGAGCGCGATCGCCGCGCCGTCGACGGTGGCCGCGCGCACGTCGGCAGCGACGCCGTCGAGCCCCGCTCCGGCCGCGCTGCCGGCCATCCCCGTGTTCCAGCACGATCGTCTGATCGTTACGCAAAGCGACTGATGCACCACGACAATCTCCATACTGCGGTACCGCCTGCCGCGTCGTCCGACGCGGCGCTCGACGCACGCCGGGCGACGCGCCGCAAGCGCTTCACGTTGTTTTTCGCGGCCGTGCTGCTGGCCGCGCTCGCCTGGCTCGCGTTCTGGCTGCTGCTGGACCGCTACGACGAGGACACCGACGACGCGTATGTCGCCGGCAGCATCGTGCAGGTCGCCGCGCAGGTGCCCGGTACCGTGACCGACGTGTTCGTCGCCGATACGCAGACCGTCCGCGCCGGCCAGACGCTGGTGCGGCTCGACGATGCGGAAGCGTCCGTCGCATTCGCGCAGGCGAAGGCGCAGCTCGTGCAGGCGGTGCGGCAGGTCGCGAACGCGCGGATCTCGAACACGATGTACGTGGAGGCCGTGAATGCGCGGCGCGCCGACCTGTCGCTTGCGCAGCGCGCGCTGGCGGCGCGCAGCGGCGCGTCGGTCGAGATCGTCGCGCCCGAGGAGCTGGCCCGCGCGCGGGCGGCGGTCGCGGGCGCGCAGGCGAATCTTGCGGCCGCGCAGGCGCAGCTCGACGCGGCGCGCGCGCTCGGCAGCAAGCTGCCGGTCGACGAGAGTCCGGCCGTCGTGCAGGCGGCCGCGCAGTTCAGGCTCGCGTACCGGAACCTGAAGCGCACGACGATCGTTGCGCCCGTCGACGGCACGATCGGCCAGCGCGCGGTGCAGGTCGGCCAGCAGGTCGGGCCCGGCGTGCCGTTGATGTCGATCGTGCAGCTGAACCGGCTGTGGGTCGAGGCGAACTTCAAGGAAGGACAGATCCGCCACATGCGGATCGGGCAGCCGGTGCAGGCGGTGTCGGACCTGTACGGCTCGCGCGTCGTCTATCGCGGACGCGTGCAGGGCTTCTCGGCGGGCACCGGCAGCGCGTTCTCGATGCTGCCGTCGCAGAACGCGGCCGGCAACTGGATCAAGGTCGTGCAGCGCGTGCCGGTCGTGATCGCGCTCGAGCCGCAGGATCTCGCCGCGCATCCGCTGCGCGTCGGACTGTCGATGCGCGTAACGGTCGACACGCACGATCGCAACGGGCACGCACTCGACAGCGAGCCGCCGACGCCGGCCGTCGCCACGCGCGTGCACGACGGCGTCGCGAGCGAGGCCGACGCGGCGGTCGCGGCGATCGTGCGCGACAATCAGGGCGGCTGACGCCTGCGGCGGACGTCCTGCGCCGGTACGCGGGCCCGAGCGCCGCCGGGTCCGGCGCCTGCACCGGCTGCCGGGCAGCGGGGTCACCCGCGCCGTCCGGCCTCCGGCGCGCCTTCGCCGCGCGCGGATCGCGGCCGCTTTCCCGCCCGACTTTCGCATTTCCGCCATCGATGTCGGCGCCGTTCAAACCCGTGTCGCGTTTTGGACATCGGCGCCCCCGCCTCCGGGACTACTCTCGAACAGCACGTTGCGTGCGTGCCGCATTCGCCGGCGCGCAGCGGCGCCATCCAACGAGACATGGAGACAATACGATGAGCAGCAATCGAGGTGTCGTCTATCTTGGGCCGGGCAAGGTCGAGGTGCAGAAGATCGATTATCCGAAGATGGTCGATCCGAGCGGCCGCGCGATCGGCCACGGCGTGATTCTCAAGGTGGTCAGCACGAACATCTGCGGCTCCGACCAGCACATGGTGCGCGGCCGCACGACGGCGCCGGTCGGTCTCGTGCTCGGTCACGAGATCACCGGCGAGGTGGTCGAGATCGGCCGCGACGTCGAGACGCTGAAGCTCGGCGATCTCGTGTCGGTGCCGTTCAACGTCGCGTGCGGCCGCTGCGCGATGTGCAAGGACACGCATACGGGCGTCTGCCTGAACGTGAACCCGGCGCGCGCCGGCGGCGCGTACGGCTACGTCGACATGGGCGGCTGGATCGGCGGCCAGGCCGAGTACGTGCTGGTGCCGTACGCGGACTTCAACCTGCTGAAATTCCCCGATCGCGACCAGGCGATGGCGAAGATCCGCGATCTCACCTGCCTGTCCGACATTCTGCCGACCGGTTATCACGGCGCGGTCAGCGCGGGCGTGAAGCCCGGCTCGACCGTCTATATCGCGGGCGCGGGCCCGGTCGGGATGGCTGCCGCCGCATCGGCGCGCCTGCTCGGCGCGGCCGTGACGATCGTCGGCGACATGAACGCCGAACGCCTCGCGCACGCGAAGGCGATGGGCTTCGAGACGGTCGACCTGTCGAAGGACGCGACGCTCGGCGAGCAGATCGAGCAGATCCTCGGCGTGCCGGAGATCGACTGCGCGGTCGACTGCGTCGGCTTCGAAGCGCATGGCCACGGCTCGTCGGGCCACTCGGAAGAGGCGCCCGCGACGGTGCTGAACTCGCTGATGGAAATCACGCGGCCGGCCGGCGCGATCGGCATCCCGGGCCTGTACGTGACCGACGATCCGGGCGCGAAGGACAAGGCCGCGCAGCACGGCAGCCTGAGCATCCGCTTCGGCCTCGGCTGGGCGAAGTCGCATTCGTTCTTCACGGGTCAGACGCCGGTGCTGAAATACAACCGCAACCTGATGCAGGCGATCCTGTTCGACCGGCTGCCGATCGCGAAGATCGTCAACGTGTCGGTGATCTCGCTCGACGACGCGCCGGAAGGCTACAAGAAGTTCGACGGCGGCGCGCCGCGCAAATTCGTCATCGATCCGCACGGCTTGCTCGCGGCCTGACGACACGCGCATCGGCGCAACACGAAACGGGCGGTGCCGGAGACGGCGCCGCCCGCTTTTTTGAGTCGCCTCTGGAATGCGTCAGGCGCGATGCGCGACCGCCGCCGGTCGCCGCGGTCCGGGATTGCTGCGATAATCGACGCCCTGTTCCCGAACCTGCCGCCGCCGACCGCAGGCGGATCCACGGATGGCCAAGTCACTCCCTCTCGCCGCGCTGCACACCTTCGTCGAGGTGGCGCGATGCGGCAGCATGAAGCAGGCGGCCGACCTGCTGTGCCTGTCGCCCGGCGCCGTCAGCCAGCATGTCCGCAATCTCGAGGACCGGCTCGCCGTGCGCCTGTTCGAACGCAACGGCCGCGAGCTCGAACTGACCGGCACCGGCCGCGCGCTGTTCGATCAGCTCGCCGGCGGGTTCGGCGAGATCGAGGCCGCATGGGCGAACGTGCATGGCGCGAACCGGCGCGTCGTGCGCCTCACGGTGACGACCACCGCGTCGTTCGCGAACACGTGGCTCGTGCAGCGCCTCGGCGCGTTCAATGCCCGCTACCCCGAAATCGAAATCGCCGTCGAGACGCGCGCGCAACTGGTCGACCTGCGCCGCGACTACGTCGACGTCGCGATCCGTCACGGGCTGGGCCGCTATCCGGGCCATGCGTCGTTCCGGATCTGGACGCCGGAGCTGTGGCCCGTATGCAGCCCGCAGCTGCTCGATCCCGCGCGGCCGCTCGAACAGCCGGCCGACTGCCTGTCCTACCCGCTGCTGCAGGATGCGGACCGCGCCGACTGGGCGCTGTGGCTGCGTGCGCAGGGCATCGACGATGCGCGCGCGCAGCGCGGCGCGAGCTTCAGCGAGGACGCGCTGCTGATCCGCGC
This sequence comes from Burkholderia pseudomultivorans, assembly GCF_902499075.1. Lineage (GTDB taxonomy): Bacteria > Pseudomonadota > Gammaproteobacteria > Burkholderiales > Burkholderiaceae > Burkholderia > Burkholderia pseudomultivorans. Next base: position 122,520 of record NZ_CABVPP010000007.1, read on the forward strand.
CGCGGTGGCCGGGCAGGGCATCGCGCTGGTGCGCGACATCTATGCGCAGCACGAGGTCGCGGCCGGGCGGCTGGTGCGCGTGCTGGCGCGGCCCTGGCCGACCGAGCTGTCCTATTACGTCGTGTGCAGCGAGGCCCGCCAGCACGAATGGAAGATCGCCGCGTTTCGCGACTGGCTCGCGCGGGAAATCGGCGACAGCGGCGCCGACGAGCCGCCCGCGCTATTGCCGTGAGCCGCGCGCGACGGCGGTCGTGAAGCCCTTGATCTTGCCGGTCGCGAGCGCGGTGCCGAGCAGGATGATCGCGCAGCCGGCGATGGTCTGCACGGTGATCGTCTCGTGCAGGAAGATCGCGCCCCAGACGACGCCGAAGATCGGGATCAGGAACGTGACCGACGCCGCATACTGTGCGCCCGCGCTGCGGATCAGGCCGAAATACAGCAGGTACGCGACGGCCGTGCAGAGTGCGCCGAGCAGCACGACGGCGCTCCATGCGGAGGCGGGAACCGCGCTGTCGGGCCACAGCGGCACCGCCAGCGGCGCGAGCACGAGCGCCGCGAACAACTGGCTGCCGAACGCGGACACGAACGGCCGCACGTTCGCGAGCCTGCGCTTCGAGTAATGCGCGGCGAACCCGTACGACAGCGTCGCGACCATCGCGGCGGCGATCGCGCCCGGCGCGCCGGCGGTGCCCGCGCCGAGCGCCGAGCCGGCGAGCACGACGACCCCGGCGAAGCCGAGTGCCAGCCCGATCGCCTGCGGTTTCGTCAGCGGCGCGCGCAGCCACAGGTAGGCGACGATCGCGGCCCACAGCGGCGTGGTTGCGTTCAGGATCGAGTCGGTGCCGGCCGTCACGAACAGCGCCGCATAGGTCAGCAGGCAGAACGGCAGCGCCGAATTGGTCACGCCGACCACGAACAGCGGCACGACGTGCGTGCGCAGTTCGCGCCGCGCGCCGGCGTCGCGCAGCACCGGCGACAACAGCAGCGCGGCGATCGCGACGCGCAGCGCGATCAGCGGGACGACGCCGAACGCCGGCGCGCCCATTCGCATGAACAGGAACGACGCGCCCCAGATTGCCGCGAGGGTCACGAGCTGCAATGCATTCATGAAGAAACTCCGTTCGTTGGCTCGGGCGGCCGGCGCGACGCGCGACATGCGAGGCGCGTCGGCGCGACCGGATGACCCATTGAACGCGAGGCGGCCGCTGCGGCGCAAACGAGGTTTTCTGCGGGCCGGTTTAGAAAAATGAATCGAGCGGCGCGCGCCGGCGCGCGGGCGCTCAATGACCGCGATAGAGCTTCGCGACCTCGAAGGTATTCGATGCGTGTCGCCGCCCATGGCCGCCGTGTGTGCTGACGCGACGCAGCGCATGCGACCGGTGCGCGGGATCGCGCGGGCTGTGCCAGACGGCCGTGCGTACCGACGCGGGCGGCGCCGCGTGCGTGCACGCGGGATCCGCATGCCGCGCGCACGCGCGTGCGGCGAGCGCGCGATTCGGCGCGGACAGCGATGCGTCGCTGCGCGCGGCCGCCGTCGCGATCGTGTCGGCCGATCGTGCCGCACGAACCGACTGCGCGCCGGCCCCGGTTGCGCCGTGCCGATCGACCGCCAGTTGCGGCGCGTCGACCGAATGAAACGGATAAACGGGCACCGGCAGTACCGGCAAGGACGGATCGCCCGGCAACGTCGCCGAATCGTCGGACGCGCGGGCGTCGGCGACGGTTACACCCGATGCGTCGGGCGGGCGGCAGGTCGGATCGGCCCTGCACATCCGGTCGGTCGCCACATAGCCGCCGACCAGCAGCACGACGGTCGCGATGCTGAGCAGCGGCGCGGTTGCCGGGCTGGGACGGCGCAGCGACGCGTTGCGAAGCGCCCGCGCAACGCGCGCCGACCAGCTGTCGAACGATCGCACCGCGTGTCTGATGCGCGCGTCGCCGGCCCGGTCTTGCACCGGTTCGAACGGCCAGCTGCGCCGGCCGCAGGCCGGGCAGTGCTCGAGCGCGCGAAACGCGACGAAGCCGCATTGCCGGCATTGGCAGCTCGTCGTGCGGTGTGCGTCGGCGCGTGCACGCGCGATGCCGCGCACGGTTTCGCGTGCGCGGATGTTCCGCTTGGGCAGGATATGCATGATCTGCGCTACTCCGTATCGCGCTGACGGGCGGCCAGCGTTCCGATGGTCTGCATCGCGCTCTCCACGGCGGGCGTCCACGGCCGGCCGTAGTTGAGCCGGACGTAGCGACGGAATCCGCCGGTCGTCGAAAAGATCGGCCCGGGCGCGATACTGATGCCGTTTTCCATCGCGGCGCCGAACAGGCGCAGCGCATCGACGCGCGGCGGCAGCTCGATCCACAGAAAATAGCCGCCGCGCGGTGCAAATACTTCGGTCCCCTGTGGAAAATACGCGCGCACGGCCGCGAGCATCTGCGCCTGATGCGCGGCCAGATTGCGCCGCAGCCTGCGCAGGAACCGGTCGTAGCCGCCGTCGCGCAGATAGCGGGAAATGGCGATTTGCGCGGTGAGGTCGGCCGACGGTGCGCCGGTGCACGATGCGTGCCTGATCTGCTGCACGTAGCGTCCGGCCGCGACCCAGCCGATCCGGAAGCCGGGGGCCAGGCATTTCGAAAACGACCCGCAGTGGAGCACGAGCCCGTTATCGTCGTACAGCTTCGCGGGGCGCGCGGGCGACGGCCCGAAATGCAGCTCGTTGTAAACGTCGTCCTCGATCAGCGGCACGCGGCGCGCGGCCAGCAGATCGATCAGCGCGCGCTTGCGTTCGTCGGACAAGGTCGCGCCGGTCGGATTGTGGAACGAGGTCATGAACCAGCAGGCACGCACCGGATGCGTGTCGAGCGCTTCGGCGAGCGCATCGAGATCGAGTCCGGTGCGCGGATCGACCGGAATTTCGACGGACTTCAGATGCAGGCGTCGTACGGCCTGCAGCGCTGCGTGAAACGCGGGCCGCTCGATCGCGACCACGTCGCCGGGGCGCGTCAGCGTCTGCAGGCTGAGCGTCAGCGCATCGAGCGCGCCGGTCGTGATGACGATCTCGTCCAGCGGCAGCGCCGCGCCCGCGCTCAGGTAGCGCAGCGCAATCTGGCGCCGCAGTCCGTCGTCGCCGGGCGGGAAGCCGGACAGCGCTTGCGTGCGATCCATGTTGCGCGCCGCCGTCGCCGCGTATCGCCACAGGCTGCTCATCGGAAACAGCGAATAGCTCGCGAACGCCGAGCCGAGCGGAACGATGTCCTCGCAGCGAAGGGTGTCGAGCAGGCGGAACAGTGCGTCGTCGTCGGGCGGTGCAGCGGCCGGCTTGCGCGGCGGATCGTGCCCCGCCCGCAGGTGCCGGTCTTCGAGGTTCGCCACGAAATAACCGGATCGTGCGCGCGCGACGATCAGTCCCTCGCTCTCGAGCGCGTAGTACGCGCGGAACACGGTGGACGGGCTGACGTGATACGCGCGACAAGCGGCGCGCACCGTCGGGATGCGCGCACCCGGGGCCAGATCTCCGCGCCGGATCGAATCGGCGATCGTTCCGGCGAGCATCGCATAACGCTTCATGCCTGCCTCAAGTCGAGCGGGTTCCTGCCGAAAAAAGAGTAGCACGGCGCGTGTCGCTCGGGCACCGGTCTTCCATCGTGATCCGTTTATTTTCGATGGGCTCTGATCCTGTTTTCTCGAACGATTCGCAGGCATGCTCTCGCCACCTTCAACCCGACGTCCACTCGATATACGGAATTCACGCTGCACGACGGCTGATCCGTGGTCACGCGCACCGCGCGGGGCTTCGTCTGCCGGCGTCTCCTTTTTGTCAGGATCTTCAGCGTGAAATCGAAATCCGTTCTTGCCGCCATCGTGGCCGGCATGACGTTCGGCCTGTTCGGCCACACCGCCCTCGCGGCCTGTGTCAGCAATCCTCCGGTGCAGTCGAGTGCATCGTTTCCCGCCGCGCTGACCGGCAAGCTCGTCTATCACAGCTACGTGAAATACGGCGACGGCACGAGCCAGTTGTTCCTCTACGATTTTTCCGCGCACACGCTGACGCAACTGAGCAAGAGCACGTGGGGCATCACCGACCCGATGAACGGCGTGTTCAGTCCCGACGGCAAGTGGCTCGCGTTCATGGGCATCAGCAACGGCGCATGGAACGTGTTCATGCTGCAGCTCGGCGCCGGCACGCCGCCGGTCAACATGACGAACAGCACCGGCGCGACGCGCAACGAGGATCCGAAGTTCAGCGCGGACGGCAAGACGCTCGTGTTCAAGCAGAACGGCGACGTGAAGCAGGGCACGCTGTCGTATACGAGCGCGGGCCCGGTGTTCACGTCGATCGTGAGCCTGACGAACGCGCCGTCCGGCGCCGAATATTCGATGCCGTTTCTCGCGCCGGATGCGAGCGCCGTCTACTACGCGACCGGCACCGGCGCGAACATGGGCCTGATGAAGCGCACGATCGCGACCGGCGTAACCGCCACGTTCGATCATCCCGCCGGGTTGCAGACCTACTATCCGATCGTGCGCGCGGACGGCATGGTGTTCTACGCGCGCTGGAAGGATAGCGGCGGGCTCGACCAGATCTACGCGAAGGCCGCGGATCCGGCGGCGACGCCGAACGCACTGGCGCTCAACGACTGCGTCAGCAACAACTCCGATCCCGCGCCGGTGAGCAGCACCAACTACCTGTTCTTCTCGTCGACGACGGCGGGCGGTTATCAACTGTATGTCGGCGATGTGACGACCGGCCAGCGCTGGAGCCTGACGCCGTTCGGCGTGAACGCCGACTCGACCAAGGCGAAGCTCGGCGCGAGCTACTACGGCGGTCCGGCCGCGGCGCAGCCGACGCTGCTGTCGCAAGGGCGACCGGCCGCGGCATCGGCGAGCTACAACGCGTCGATGACGCCGGACAAGGCGTTCGACGGCAACACGACCAGCACGCGCTGGGATTCGCCGGAAGGCACGGGCGTCGACCCGCAGTGGATCTCGGTCGACCTCGGCGCGGTGAAGACGATCAACAGCATCGACCTGTACTGGGACGCGGGCGCGCTCGTCTACCAGATCCAGACGTCGAACGACAACGCGAACTGGACGACGATCTACTCGACGAACAACGGCGTGTCGTACCAGCACGTGACCTTGCCGAACCTCAACGGCCGCGGCCGCTACGTGCGGATGGTCGGCACCAAGCGCGCGACGCAGTGGGGCTACTCGCTGTACCAGATGCAGGTGTGGGGATCGTAATCGGGGCGGCGCCGGCGCGGCGCGCCGGCGGCAGATGAAAAAAGCGACCTCGGCGGGTCGCTTTTTTCGTTGCGATGCGCGGTTACGTCACGCGTGAATCACGAGTGTCGGAAACGCCGGCCCGGTGGCGGCTGCGCCCTGCGCGAGCGGTGCGACCTGCTTGCGGCGCTCGCGCGTCGGCGCGACGCCGAACGCGTCGCGATAGCTCTTGCTGAAATGACACGCGGACTGGAAGCCGCACGCCATCGTGATGTGCATGATCGACATGTCGGTCTGCAACAGCAGCTCGCGCGCGCGGCGCAGCCGCAGCGTCAGGTAGTAGTGCGTCGGCGTCATCCCGAGATGCTCGCGGAACAGGCGCTGCAGCTGCCGCTGCGACATGTTCGCGAGCCGCGCGAGCTCCTCGCGCGACAGCGGCTCCTCGATGTTGTTCTCCATCAGCGAGATCACCTCGAACAGCGACTTGTTCGCGGAGCCCAGGCGCGCGACGAGCGGCATCCGCTGCTGCGCGCTCGTGTCGCGCACGTGCTCGACGATGAACTGCTCGGCGATCTGCGTGACGCGCGCGGTGCCCACGCGCGCGGCGATCAGGTTCAGCATCATGTCGAGCGGCGCGACGCCGCCCGTGCACGTGATGCGGTCGCGGTCGATCACGAACAGTTCCTTCAGGAAGCGCGTGTCCGGAAACTCTTCCTTCAGCGCCGACATGTTTTCCCAGTGGATCGCGCATGCATAGCCCGCGAGCAGCCCCGACTTCGCGAGGGCGTAGGTGCCCGTGCACAGGCTGCCGAGCGGAATGCCCGAGCGCGCGAAGCGGCGCAGCGTCGACAGATGTGCGGGCGTCGTCGCGCGCTGCACATCGACGCCGCCGCAGACGAACACGATGTCGGGCTGCCCCGCGCATTCGGCCGGGCCCGTGTCGACCGTCAGGCCGTTGCTCGCCGTGACCGGGCCGCCGTCCGGACTGATCACCGACCAGCGGTAGAGCGGCTGGCCGCTCAGGTAGTTTGCCATCCGAAGCACCTCGATCGCATTGGTGAACGCGATCATCGTGAAATTCGGTAAAGGCATGAACGCGAAGTGGGACAGCGACGCTGTGCGGTCGGGCGACATGGGGAGCGTTCCTTGAATCTCTAATAGCTTTGGCCCGAGGCACGGATCGGGCTGCGGTATTGTGTGAGCGAGCGCAACAAGCGTGCCATACGGCTAAACCCTAGCTCCATACGTTGTCTGGCCTGAAGCGCGATGCTGCACTGCACCGAATCCGTGACGGCCTGCACCCCGATCGGGCGGCCGAGGCACTGCCGGCGTGCCAGTTCATAGGTGAATCGATTCGTCCGTTTTATTGGTCATCCGAAAAAGCACGACCGGTTACTTGTACAAAACGGACGCGCATGGCGGAAAAGGCAAAGAACGCGTCTAAATTCATCAATCTGCCGAAAATCCGAACGACAAGAATAGAGCCGTCGGCAGCCTTGCCCGGGACAGACGGAAAACCCAGGTACGGCGGGCCTTGAGCATCGGTTGCAGCCCTCCATTCTTCGCCACGGACGCACTATGTCGAACACCCAGCCTTTCTTCTCGCAGCCCCTTGCCGAGCGCGACGCGCCGGTGCGCAGCGCCATCCTGAAGGAACTCGAGCGTCAGCAGTCGCAGGTCGAGCTGATCGCGTCGGAAAACATCGTGTCGCGCGCAGTGCTCGAGGCGCAGGGCTCGGTGCTGACCAACAAGTATGCGGAAGGCTATCCGGGCAAGCGCTACTACGGCGGCTGCGAGTTCGCGGACGAGGTCGAGGCGCTGGCGATCGAGCGCGTCAAGCAGATCTTCAATGCCGGCTACGCGAACGTGCAGCCGCACTCGGGTGCGCAGGCGAACGGCTCGGTGATGCTCGCGCTGGCCAAGCCGGGCGACACGGTGCTCGGCATGTCGCTCGACGCGGGCGGCCACCTGACGCACGGCGCGAAGCCGGCGCTGTCGGGCAAGTGGTTCAACGCGGTCCAGTACGGCGTGAACCGCGACACGATGCGGATCGATTACGACCAGGTCGAGGAACTCGCACAGCAGCACAAGCCCAGCCTGATCATCGCCGGCTTCTCGGCCTATCCGCGTGCGCTCGACTTCGCGCGCTTCCGCGCGATCGCCGACAGCGTCGGCGCGAAGCTGATGGTCGACATGGCGCACATCGCCGGCGTGATCGCCGCGGGTCGCCACGCGAATCCGGTCGAGCATGCGCACGTCGTCACGTCGACCACCCACAAGACGCTGCGCGGCCCGCGCGGCGGCTTCGTGCTGACCAACGACGAGGAGATCGCGAAGAAGATCAACTCGGCCGTGTTCCCCGGCCTGCAGGGCGGTCCGCTGATGCACGTGATCGCCGGCAAGGCCGTCGCGTTCGGCGAAGTGCTGCACGCGGACTTCAAGACCTATATCGACAACGTGCTCGCGAACGCGCAGGCGCTCGGCGAAGTGCTGAAGGCGGGCGGCGTCGATCTCGTCACCGGCGGCACCGACAACCACCTGCTGCTGGTCGACCTGCGCCCGAAGGGCCTGAAGGGCGCGCCGGTCGAGCAGGCGCTGGAGCGCGCCGGCATCACCTGCAACAAGAACGGCATTCCGTTCGACACCGAGAAGCCGACCGTCACGTCGGGCATCCGTCTCGGCACGCCGGCCGGCACGACGCGCGGCTTCGGCGTCGCGGAATTCCGCGAGATCGGCCGCCTGATCCTCGAGGTGTTCGATGCGCTGCGCGCGAACCCGGACGGCGACCGCGCGACCGAACAGCGCGTGCGCCGCGAGATCTTCGCGCTGTGCGAGCGCTTCCCGATTTACTGATCGACACCGACACGACTGGAGCGAGAGAAAACCATGAGCACGCTGCATCAGGACAGCATCATCATCGACGGGCTGAACATCTCGAAGTTCGAGAAGCCGGTGTTCGAAGACATGCGCAAGGGCGGCATCACGGCCGCGAACTGCACGGTGTCGGTGTGGGAGAACTTCACGAAGACCGTCGACAACATCGGCGTGATGAAGAAGAAGATCCGCGACAACGGCGAGCTGCTGACGCTGGTCCGCACGACGGAAGACATCTTCCGCGCAAAGAAGGAAGGCAAGACCGGGATCATCCTGGGCTTCCAGAACGCGCATGCGTTCGAGGACAACCTCGGCTATATCGAGGCATTCGCCGACATGGGCGTGCGCGTCGTGCAGCTTTGCTACAACACGCAGAACCTGGTCGGCACCGGCTGCTACGAGCGCGACGGCGGCTTGTCGGACTTCGGTCGCGAAGTGATCACCGAGATGAACCGCGTCGGCATCATGGTCGACCTGTCGCATGTGGGCGGCAACACGTCGTCGGAAGCGATCGCGTTCTCGAAGAAGCCGGTGTGCTATTCGCACTGCCTGCCGTCTGGGCTGAAGGAGCATCCGCGCAACAAGAGCGACGCGCAGCTGAAGGAAATCGCCGATGCGGGCGGCTTCGTCGGCGTGACGATGTTCGCGCCGTTCCTGAAGCGCGGCATCGAGGCGACGATCGACGACTACATCGAGGCGATCGACTATGTCGTGAACCTGATCGGCGAGGACGCGGTCGGCATCGGCACCGACTTCACGCAGGATTTCGCGAAGGAATTCTTCGACATGCTCACGCATGACAAGGGCCGCTATCGCCAGCTGACCAACTTCGGCAAGGTGATCAACCCGGACGGCATCCGCACGATCGGCGAATTCCCGAACCTGACCGCGGCGATGGAACGCGCCGGCTGGAAGGAGTCGCGGATCCGCAAGATCATGGGCGAGAACTGGGTGCGCGTGTTCAAGGACGTGTGGGGCGCGTAAGCGCCGCGAGCCGCCCGACCGCCAGCGATTCGATTCAAAAGAACGGGACGTGCCCGCGCGATGTGCGCGGGCGCGCGGACGATTACATGCCTGCGCCCGAGCCGCGCGGCGTTTTTCCTCACGGAGTCACCACGATGCAACCGCAACTGCCGATCGACGTCGATCCCGATACCGGCGTCTGGACCACCGACGCGCTGCCGATGCTGTACGTGCCGCGCCACTTCTTCACGAACAACCACGTCGCGGTCGAGGAAGCGCTCGGCGTCGAAGCGTACGCCGCGATCCTGTACAAGGCCGGCTACAAGTCCGCATACCACTGGTGCGACAAGGAAGCGAAGCAGCACGGGCTGACCGGCATGGCGGTGTTCGAGCATTACCTGAAGCGCCTGTCGCAGCGCGGCTGGGGCCTGTTCTCGATCGTCGAGGCCGACCCGGCCAGCGCGCACGCGAAGATCGAGCTGCGCCACTCGTCGTTCGTGCTGCAGCAGCCGGGCAAGGAAGGCAAGCTCTGCTACATGTTCGCCGGCTGGTTCGCCGGCGCGATGGACTGGGTCAACGACACGACGCCGGAAGGCAAGGACGCGCCGCGCGCGCAGTCGAAGGAAGTGCAGTGTGCGGCCGAGCATCACGACCACTGCGTCTTCGAAGTGTCGCCGATCGCGCACTAATGCACTGATACAGAAAACACCCGCAACACGAGACATTCGAACGCCAGAGGTCGCCTGCGATGCGTTATCCCCACCTGTTCAAACCCATGCAGCTGAACCAGCTGACGCTGCGCAACCGGATCGTCAGCACCGCGCATGCGGAGGTGTATGCCGAGCCGGGCGGCCTGCCGGGCGACCGCTACATCCGCTATTACGAGGAGAAGGCGAAGGGCGGCGTCGGCCTCGCGATCTGCGGCGGGTCGAGCCCCGTGTCGATCGACAGTCCGCAGGGCTGGTGGAAATCGGTGAACCTGTCGAACGACAAGATCATCGACCCGCTCACGCGGCTGGCCGACGCGATGCACAGGCACGGCGCGAAGATCATGATCCAGGCGACGCACATGGGCCGCCGCTCGTCGTTCCACGGCGAGCACTGGCCGCACCTGATGTCGCCGTCGGGCGTGCGCGAGCCGGTGCACCGCGGCAACGCGAAGATCATCGAGATCGAGGAAATCCGCCGTATCATCGGCGATTTCGCCGCGGCCGCGAAGCGCGTGCAGGCGGCCGGCATGGACGGCATCGAGATCTCGGCCGCGCACCAGCACCTGATCGACCAGTTCTGGAGCCCGCGCTCGAACCATCGCACCGACGAATGGGGCGGCAGCCTCGAGAACCGCCTGCGCTTCGGCATCGAGGTGCTGACGGCGGTGCGCGAGGCGGTCGGCAAGGATTTCTGCGTCGGCCTGCGGATGTGCGGCGACGAATTCCACGAGGACGGCCTCGATCACGAAGCGCTGAAGGAGATCGCGCAGGCGATGTCGGAGACGGGCCTGATCGACTATCTGAGCGTGGTCGGTTCGGGCGGCGACACGCACAACACGATCGCGAACTGCATGCCGCCGATGGCGCTGCCGCCGGAGCCGTTCGTGCATCTCGCGGCCGGCATCAAGTCGGTCGTGAAGATTCCGGTGATGCATGCGCAGAGCATCCGCGACGCGGGCCAGGCCGAACGCCTGCTCGCCAACGGGATGATCGACCTGGTCGGCATGACGCGCGCGCAGATCGCCGATCCGCACATGGTGATCAAGATCCGCGACGGCCGCGAGGACGAAATCAAGCAGTGCGTCGGCGCGAACTACTGCATCGACCGCCAGTACAACGGCCTCGACGTGCTGTGCATCCAGAACGCGGCCACCTCGCGCGAAGCGACGATGCCGCATGTGATCGAGAAGTCGCGCGGTCCGAAGCGCAAGGTGGTGGTGGTGGGTGCGGGCCCGGCGGGGCTGGAGGCGGCGCGCGTCGCGAAACTGCGCGGCCACGACGTGGTGCTGTTCGAGAAGAACGCGGAAGTCGGCGGACAGGTGATGATCGCCGCGAAGGCGCCGCAGCGCGAACAGATGTCGGGGATCATCCGCTGGTTCGACATGGAGACGAAGCGCCTGGGCGTCGATCGCCGCCTCGGCGTGGCCGCCGACGAAAAGACGATCATGGCCGAGAAGCCGGACATCGTCGTGCTCGCGACCGGCGGTTCGAGCTTCACGTGGCAGGTGCCGGGCTGGGGCGTGGCCGAAGGGCTGGCCGTCAGCTCGTGGGACATCCTGACCGGCAAGGTCGAGCCGAAGCAGAACGTGCTGCTGTTCGACGGCGTGAGCACCCACGCGGGCGCGGGCGTCGCCGACTTCATGGCGAGCCGCGGCTCGAAGGTCGAGGTCGTCACGCCGGACGTGAAGGTCGCCGACGATTGCGGCGGCACGACCTTCCCGATCTTCTATCGCCGCCTGTACGCGCTCGGCGTGATCCCGACGCCGAACACGATGCTCGACCGCGTCTATGAAGAAGACGGCAAGAAGATCGCCGTGCTGCGCAACGAGTACACGGAAGAGCTGGAAGAGCGCGCGGTCGACCAGGTCGTGATCGAGAACGGTTCGTCGCCGAACGACGAGCTGTACTGGAAGCTGAAGCCGGAATCGGTGAACCGCGGCCAGATCGATCCGCACACGCTGTTCGCGGCCGAGCCGCAGCCGTGCCTGTCGGAACAACTCGGCAACGGCCGCTTCCTGCTGTTCCGCGTCGGCGACTGCATCTCGATGCACAACGTCCACGGCGCGATCTACGACTCGCTGCGTCTCGTCAAGGATTTCTAAAGATGAATCCGGCTTTCCTGATTACCGCACTGTTGTGGCTGTCGGTGGCGGGGCTCGCGTTCGCGGTCGCGAAGCGCTCGTCGTACTGGCGTCTCGGCCGGGCTACCGCGCCCGGCACGTTCGGCATCGCGAACCTGTTCGCGATTCCGAAGCGCTACTTCGTCGACCTGCACCACGTGGTCGCGCGCGATCCGTACATCGCGAAGACGCACGTCGCGACGGCCGGCGGTGCGATCGCCGCGCTCGCACTGGTGTTCGTCAACTACGGCCTCGCGATCTATTCGCCGTGGCTCGACAAGCTGATCTTCCTGGCGGCGCTCGCGATGCTGGTCGGCGCGGTGTTCGTATGGCGCCGCCGCGCGGCGAAGGACGTGCCGGCGCGGCTCTCCAAGGGCCCGTGGAATGCGCTGCCCTGGCTGCTCGGCTCGTTCGCGCTCGGCCTCGTGCTGTTCATGCTGGTGCCGACCGGCGCGATGTCGGGTGCGTTCGCGGTGCTCTGCGCGCTGCTGATCGGCGCCGGTGCGTTCACGATGACGATCGGCGCCGCGAAGGGCGGCCCGATGAAGCACGCGATCGCCGGCCTGCTGCATCTGGCCTTCCACCCGCGCCAGGAGCGTTTCGCGGCGACCCGCGCGTCGTTCACCGGCAACGGCGAGGCGACGCCGCCGACCGCGCTGAAGCTGCCCGACATCGAGCACGAGGAATACGGCGTCGCGAAGCCGGTCGAGTTCCGCTGGAACCAGCTGCTGAGCTTCGACGCCTGCGTGCAGTGCGGCAAGTGCGAAGCGGCGTGCCCCGCGTTCGCGTCGGGCCAGCCGCTGAACCCGAAAAAGCTGATCCAGGATCTCGTCGTCGGGATGGCGGGCGGCACCGACGCCGCGTATGCGGGCAGCCCGACGCCGGGCCTCGCGGTCGGCCAGCATCGCGGCGAGCCGAACGGCCCGATCGTGTCGGGCCTGATCGAGGAACAGACGCTGTGGTCGTGCACGACCTGCCGCGCGTGCGTGCAGGAATGCCCGATGCTGATCGAGCACGTCGACGCGATCGTCGACATGCGCCGCAACCGCACGCTCGTGCACGGCACGGTGCCGGGCAAGGGCCAGGAAGTGCTCGCGAACCTGCGCGAGACCGGCACGATGGGCGGCTACGACACGGCCGCGCGCTACGACTGGTCGGTCGACCTGAGCGCGCCGGTCGCGCAGCCGGGCAAGCCGGTCGACGTGCTGTTCGTCGCGGGCGAGGGGGCGTTCGACATGCGCTACCAGCGCACGCTGCGCGCGTTCGTCACGGTGCTGAACAAGGCCGGCGTCGACTATGCGGTGCTCGGCCCGACCGAGACCGACACGGGCGACGTCGCACGCCGGCTCGGCGACGAGGCGACGTTCCAGCAGATGGCGAAGCGCCTGATCGGCACGCTCGGCGAGCTGTCGTACCAGCAGATCGTCACGGCCGACCCGCACGTGATGCACAGCCTGCGCAACGAATATCGCGCGCTCGGCCTTCGCGTGACGGTCAAGCACCATACGACCTATCTCGCGGAGCTCGCCGACAGCGGCCGGATTGCGCCGAAGGCGGTCGAAGCGCTGCAGGAGAAGCGCACCACCTATCACGATCCGTGCTACCTCGGCCGCTACAACGGCGAGACGGACGCGCCGCGCAAGCTGCTGAAGACGATCGGGATCCAGGTCGTCGAGATGGAGCGCAACGGCATGCGCGGCCGCTGCTGCGGCGGTGGCGGCGGTGCGCCGCTGACCGACATCCCCGGCAAGCAACGCATCCCGGACATTCGCATCGCCGACGCGCGCACCATCGGTGCCGACGTGGTCGCGGTCGCATGCCCGAACTGCACGGCCATGCTCGAAGGCGTCGTGGGCCCGCGCCCGGACGTGCTCGATGTGGCCGAACTCGTCGCCGCCTCGCTGGAGTGAACCGGATGAACACGATCAAACGAATCGATCCGCGCCGGCCCTTCATCATCACGCCGGCCGGCCTGAAGCGCATCACGCTCGGCGAGGAAGGCAGCGCCGACGCCAGCGTCGCGAACTGGTCCGCGCACGGTCACGCGGCGTCTGCCGCAAAGCCGCGCCGCGCGCTGCAGGATCCGAAGCACGTGCTGCTGGTGGTCGCCCACAGCGAGCGCGGCGCACTCGACGATCCGGCGCGCCAGGCGATCGCCGCCGCCGCGCTGCTTGCTGACGCGCAGACCGAAGTTGCGCTGCTCGCGTTCGGCGAACTGAAGGACGACGTCGCCGAGCTGGGCGTCGACAAGCTGCTGGAACTCGCCGGCTTCGATCGCCGCGCGTTCGCGCCCGAAAGCGAATTGCAGGCGTTGCAGGCCTGCGTGGCGGCGCTGGCGCCGAAACACGTGTTCGTGCCCGACAACGCGACCGGCGACGGCGACCTCGGTCGCCGTTATGCGGCGGCGGCCGGCGCGAGCGTCGCGACGCACGTCGTCGAGATCGACGCGAAGCACGTCGGCGCGTATGCGCATGCGAAGCGCGCGTTCGCGACGCGTTCGCTGCCCGACGTGATCCTGCTCGCGCCGAACGCGGTCGAAGCGAAGCTGCCGTTCGTCGGCGCGGGCGAACGTCTCGGCGCCGATTTCATCCGGCCGGACGGCGACGCCGCGCAACCATACCGCGATCTCGGCCTCGAGGAACTCGATGCCGCGCAGGTCGCGCTCGAGGAAGCCGACTTCATCGTCTCGGCCGGCAACGGCGTGACCGACATCGGCGCGTTCGAGCGGTTGGCCGGCACGTTCGGCGCGGCGATCGGCGCGAGCCGCGTCGCGGTCGACAACGGCCACTTCACGCGCGACAAGCAGGTCGGTGCGACCGGCAAGACGGTCGAGGCAAGCGTGTACATCGCGTTCGGCATTTCGGGCGCGGTGCAGCATCTGCAGGGGATCAAGGACTGCCGCCACGTGATCGCGGTGAACCTCGACGGCAGTGCGCCGATCGCGAAGCGCGCGAACCTGACGGTGGTCGGCGACGCGCAGGCGACGATCGCCGCGCTGATCGAACAGGTGCAGGCCGCGCGCGCCGCGCGCGGACAATCGCCGGCCGCGGTCGGCGCCCGTGAACCGGAAGGAGTCGCAGCATGAATGCCCCCCGCCAGTTGCAACGCATCGCGGTGCTCGTGTCCGTCGGCCGGCACCCCGTGAGCGGCGTCGCGCGCTACAGCCGCAACGACGCGGCCGCGCTCGAGACCGGCCGCGCGCTCGCCGAGCGGCATCGCGCGAAGCTCGACGTGATCCATGCGGGCGATCCCGCGAATCCGGCGCTCGCCGAATACCTGGCGCTCGGTGCGCGCGAGGTCGAGGTGCTGGTCTGCGACGACGGCGAGGATGTCGCGCAGGCGCTGGCCGCGCGCGTCGAGGGCTACGACCTCGTGCTGACCGGCACGCGCGCCGAGGGTGCGTACGACACCGGGATGCTGCCGTATCGCGTCGCCGCATCGCTCGGTTATCCGCTCGTCGGCTCGGCCGTCGACGTGACGATCGACGGCGGCCGCGCGGCGGTCCGGCAATTTTTGCCGAAAGGTCTGCGGCGGCGCGTCGATGCGGCGCTGCCGGCCGTCGTCGCGGTCCATCCGCTTGCCAATGCGCAGCCGCGCTACGCCTACGCCCGGCTGCGTGCCGGCGCGATCCGTCCGACCCGCACGGCGACCGGCAGGGATGCCGAAGCGGCCGCGTGGACGGTCGGCGCGATCGAGCGCAAACCCGTCAAGCTGGTCGCGGCCGAGAAGCGCTCCGGGCATGCCCGGATGCTGTCGGCGACGACGACCGAAAGCCGCGGCGGGAACGTCGTAATTGAGGGGAGTTCAGTCGAAAAAGCACAAGTGATCCTTGCGTATTTGCGCGAGCATCAGCTCATCGACTACTGATTTTGATGCCTGTCGGCAAACACACTGGGATGCAAGGAATCCGGAGCAAACGATGAAAGTATCGGCAGACATTCGTGCACTGATCGAGCGGCGCAAGGAAGGCTACAGCCTCGAGGCGCCGTTCTACACGAGCGAGGAGATCTTCGCGCTGGACATGGAGACGATTTTCCGCCAGCACTGGATCCAGGTGGCGGTCGAACCCGATATCCCCGAACCGGGCGATTACGTGACGGTGGAACTGGGGAGCGATTCGATCCTGATCGTGCGCGACGACGACATGGCGATCCGCGCATTCCACAACGTGTGCCGTCACCGCGGCGCGCGCCTCTGCAACGAGGACAAGGGTTCGGTCGGCAACATCGTGTGCCCGTACCACAGCTGGACCTACAACCTGACGGGCCAGCTGATGTTCGCCGAGCACATGGGCGAGAAGTTCGACCGCTGCAAGCACAGCCTGAAGTCGGTGCACGTCGAGAACCTCGCGGGCCTGATCTTCATCTGCCTCGCCGACGAGCCGCCGGTCGACTTCGCGAAGATGCGCGCCGAGATGGAGCCGTACCTGCTGCCGCACGACCTGCCGAACACGAAGATCGCCGCGCAGATCGACATCATCGAGGAGGGCAACTGGAAGCTCACGATGGAGAACAACCGCGAGTGCTATCACTGCGTCGCGAACCATCCGGAGCTGACCATTTCGCTGTACGAATACGGCTTCGGCTACCAGCGCTCGGATGCGAACGCCGAAGGCATGGACGCGTTCGCCGAGACCTGCGTCCGGCGCGGCAAGGAGTGGGCCGAGATGGGCCTGCCGTCCGCCGAGATCGAGAAGCTGCTCGACGTGACGGGTTTCCGCACCCAGCGCCTGCCGCTCGACCGCAGCGGCGAATCGCAGACGCTCGACGCGAAGGTCGCATCGAAGAAACTGCTCGGCAAGTTCGACCAGGCCGACCTCGGCGGCCTGTCGTTCTGGACGCAGCCGAACTCGTGGCACCACTTCATGAGCGATCACATCGTCACGTTCTCGGTGATCCCGCTGTCGGCCGGCAAGACGCTGGTGCGCACCAAGTGGCTCGTGAACAAGGATGCGAAGGAAGGCATCGACTACGACGTGAAGAACCTGACGGCCGTGTGGAACGCGACCAACGACCAGGACCGCGCGCTCGTCGAATTCTCGCAGCGCGGCGCGAACAGCAGCGCATACGAGCCGGGTCCGTACTCGCCTTACACGGAAGGGCTCGTCGAAAAATTCTCGGCCTGGTACATCGGCCGGCTCGCCGAAAAAACCGGCGCATAGCGATTAGCGATCTAGCGATTTAGCAGCGGAGTCAGACATGATGCGAGATGCGGCCAATTTCGAGCCGACCGACAGCCGGGTCACGCGCCCGGCCTTCTGGAACGCCCTTTCCGAGCGCTGGACGAGCGACGTCGAGGAAACGCTGGTGTGTTGCCACGTGCGGCAGGAAACGCACGACGTGAAGAGTTTCTTCTTCCGTTCGCCGCAGGGCCGCACATTCTCGTTCGAGCCCGGGCAGTTCCTCACGCTCGAACTCGACATCGACGGCGAGACGATCAACCGCTGCTACACGATCTCGTCGTCGCCGACGCGGCCGCACACGGTGTCGATCACCGTCAAGCGCGTGCCGGGCGGCAAGGTATCGAACTGGCTGCACGACAACCTGCAGCCGGGCGCATCGGTGCGCGTGCTCGGGCCGGCCGGCGAATTCACGTGCGCGCGGCATCCGGCGCGCAAGTACCTGTTCCTGTCGGCGGGCTCGGGCGTCACGCCGCTGATGTCGATGAGCCGCGCGCACCACGATCTCGCCGAGGATCGCGACATCGTGTTCGTGCACAGCGCGCGCACGCCGGACGACATCATCTTCGCGCGCGAGCTCGACCTGATCGCGTCGAATCACGCGAACTTCCGCACATCGTACGTCGTCGAGCGCGTCGGCGCGCGCACCAACTGGCCGGGCGTCACGGGCTTCCTGACGCTGCCGCTGCTGAAGCTGATTGCGCCGGATTTCATGGAGCGCGAGATCTTCACGTGCGGCCCCGCGCCTTACATGAAGGCCGTGCGCGACCTGCTCGACGAAGCGGGCTTCGATCGCAAGCAGTATCACGAAGAGAGCTTCTCGTTCGAGACGCTCGCGCAGACCGCGAGCGACGAACTGCTTGCCGAGCTCGCGCCGGCTGCGGACGGCAGTGAAGTCGCGACGAAGCAGTACACGGTCAGCTTCGCGAAGAGCAACCGCGAGATCGCGTGCGGCTCGGAGCAGCACGTGCTCGATGCGGCGCGCCAGTCCGGCGTGCGGCTGCCGGCATCGTGCACGCAGGGGATGTGCGGCACCTGCAAGGTGAAGCTCGTGTCGGGACAGGTCGAGATGAAGCACAACGGCGGGATCCGCCAGCGCGAGATCGATCAGGGCATGGTGCTGCTGTGCTGCAGCAAGCCGCTGTCGGATCTCGTGATCGACAAGTAAGCCGACAGCGCCCGTTTCCGTCGTCGATGGAAACGGGCGTTTTTTTGCCGCGGCGCGACGTCTCGCGTCGTTTCCAGGCAAGCATCCGTCGGAAAACAGCGATACCGCGGAATTGTGGTTGAAGAACCTAGAGAGACAACGCGCACGGTGCGCAAATCAAGGAGATCTGCCATGAAACTACTCGGAAAGCTGTTGTGGACCGGCGCACTGTCGGCGATGGTGGCGCTGAGCGCGTCGGCGCTCGCGGATACGAAGCCGACGCTGAAGATCGGCTACGTCGAAGGCTGGGACGACAGCGTCGCGACGTCGAACGTCGCCGCCCGCATCATCGAGAAGAAGCTCGGCTACCCGGTCCAGCTGGTGCCGGTCGCGGCCGGCGTGATGTGGCAGGGCGTCGCGCGCGGCGATCTCGACGGCACGCTGTCCGCGTGGCTGCCGGTCACGCAGGGCGCGTACTGGGACCAGTTCAAGACCAAGGTCGTCAATCTCGGCACCAACTTCCCCGATGCGAAGATCGGCCTGATCGTGCCGGCCTACGTGAAAGCGAAGAGCATCGACGACCTCAACGCGGAGAAGAGCGATTTCGGCGGCCGCATCGTCGGCATCGATGCCGGCGCGGGCGTGATGCGCAAGACCGACGACGCGATCAAGAGCTATGGGCTGAACTACACGCTGATGCCGAGCTCGGGCAGCGCGATGACGGCCGAACTCGCACGCTCGGTCCATGCGAACAAGGCGGTGGTCATCACCGGCTGGGCGCCGCACTGGATGTTCGCGAAGTGGAAGCTGCGCTTCCTCGACGATCCGAAGAAGGTGTACGGCGAAGCCGAGCACGTCGACAGCGTCGTGAATCCGGCGCTCGAAACGAAGGCGAAGCCGGTGGTCG
Source organism: Burkholderia pseudomultivorans (assembly GCF_902499075.1). GTDB lineage: Bacteria > Pseudomonadota > Gammaproteobacteria > Burkholderiales > Burkholderiaceae > Burkholderia > Burkholderia pseudomultivorans. The sequence continues at coordinate 141,635 of NZ_CABVPP010000007.1, forward strand.
CGTTCCTGAAGAAATTCCAGTGGAAGCCGGGCGAAATCGACAGCGTGATGCTGGCGATCCAGAACGGTTCGAAGCCGGAAGCGGCGGCCGACGCATGGATCGCGGCGCATGCCGACCGCGTGAATGCATGGACGGAAGGCGCGCAGTAAACGCGCGGCGATTCGTCGCATTAAACAACTAAAGAGACAGTCCGGGAATGGCTTGCAGGAATCCGAAATAATAGCGATGCACTGCGGCCATATCCCGGAATTTTTTTGCCGATTCTGCAAAAAAGCCCGTAATTTGTTACACTGCGGCGCTTGTGCGGAGTCATCACAGGAGGATTTGGATGAGTCAGGCAGGACTGCGTGCGAACCGCACCAGTGATGTTGAGGCAACCATCTCACATGATTCGACGGGCCACACGCTGCACCGTGGCCTGACTTGGAAGGATGCATTCTGGGTAACGAGCGGCGTGCCGGCAGGCGTGCTGTTCACGATCGGCGGCGTATGTGCGACGATCGGCCAGCCCGCGTGGGCGATCTGGATCGCCGCGATCACGATGGGGCTGATTCAAAGCGCGACTTATGCGGAAATATCGGGGCTATTTCCCCATAAATCGGGCGGCGCGTCGGTGTATGGCGCGATCGGCTGGGTCCGTTACAGCAAGCTGATTGCCCCGGTTTCCGTGTGGTGCAACTGGCTCGCGTGGTCGCCGATGCTCGCGCTGGGCTGCGGCCTCGCGGCGAGCTATGCGCTCACGAGTCTCTTTCCCGCCGATGCGGCGGTGCTGCACTGGCAGCTCAAGGTTGCGGATCTCGGTTTCATCAAGCCGGGTCTGTCGCTGCGGATCAACGCGACGTTCATCATCGCGACGATCCTGCTTCTCGTCACGTTCAAGCTTCAGCACAGCGGTGCGTCGAAGGCTGCGCGCACGCAGCGCATTCTCGGCATCGCGTCGCTCACGCCGCTGCTGATCGTCGGCATCGTGCCGTTCGTCACCGGCGACGTGCCGATGTCGAACCTGCTGCCGCTGCTGCCGCTCGGTCACGACGCGCACGGCAATCTCACGGCCGCGACGTTCGGCGCGTGGAACGGGCAGGGCGTGACGATGGCGCTCGGTGCGATGTTCATGGCCGGCTGGGCGTCGTACGGCTTCGAGACGGCCGTCTGCTACACGCGCGAATTCCGCGATCCGCGCCGCGACACCGCGAAAGCGATCTTCTGGTCGGGCGCGCTGTGCCTGGTCGTGATGACGCTCGTACCGATGGCGTTCCAGGGCGCGCTCGGCACGCAGGCGATGCTCGATCCGGCGATCGGCGACGGCACCGGCGTCGCGGCCGCGATGGCGAAGATCGTCGGCGGCGGCGCGTGGGTTGCGAACGCGGTCGTCGTGATGCTGATGCTGTCGATTCTGCTGATCGTGATGACGTCGATGATGGGCTCGTCGCGCACGCTGTACCAGGCATCGGTCGACGGCTGGCTGCCGAAGTACCTGTCGCACGTGAACGAGCACGGCTCGCCGACGCGCGCGATGTGGACCGATCTCGGCTTCAACCTCGTGTTGCTGATGATGTCGGACTACATGACGGTGCTGTCGATCTCGAACGTCTGCTACATGTTGTTCGTGTTCCTGAATTTGCAGTCGGGCTGGATCCACCGGATGGATCGCGGCAGCTGGGATCGTCCGTTCCGCTGTCCGACGTGGCTGCTGGTCGCAGGTTCGCTGTGCGGCTATGCGAATCTCGTCTATGTCGGCGCGGGTGCGAACCTGCAAGGCGACGGCACGCTGCGCAACGGCCTGATCGCGATGCTGCTGATCGTGCCGGTGTTCCTCTATCGCCATTACTGGCAGGATCGCGGCCGCTTCCCGGCGCAGATGCAGCGCGACATGGAGCTGGAAGTGCCGAAGCGCAGCATGTGGCTGAATCTCGCGCCGTATGCGGCGCTCGTCGCTGCGGCGCTGACGATCGGGTTGTCGTATTACTTCGCATGGGTGAAGTGAGCGCCTGACGCGTTGCCTGCCGGGAACGGATACCGCACACGCTCCCGGCGAAGCACGTACATGAACCAGGCCCGGCCGGTCGACAGAACGGTCGGGCCTGGTTCATTCGGCGCGCGTACGATCAGCCTGCCGGTTCTTCGTCGCTCGCGCGCGTGTCGTCGTCGAGCGTGCGCATGAAGCGCGTCGGCACCATCACGACCGGGTGCGGCGCGCCGCTCGCGGCGTCACCCTTGTCGAGCAGCGCGAAGGCTTCGGCGATCAGCCGCTGCACGTCCTGCCGCAGCATCGTGACGTCGAACGGCAGGCGTGCGGCGAACGGGTCCCAGTCGAAGCAGCCGACGGCCGTGCGCTGCCAGATGTCCCACGGCAGTTCCGACGCGAACCGCACGAGCCCTTCGAACGACGTGATCGAATTCGTGAGCATGCCGGCCGGCAATCGGCCGAGCGCATCGTAGCGCCGCGCGAGCGCCTCGCGTGCGGCGGCCGGCGCATAGCCGCAGCGTTCGATCGCGTCGGACGACGGCGGCGGCAGGCCGCGCGCGGCAAACGCATCGTGAAAGCCCGCGATGCGCATCTCGGTCGCGTATTCGCCGGCGATTCCGCCGAGCAGCATCAGTTCGTCGGGTGCATTGCCGCGCGCAATCATCTTGTCGATCAGCACGTCGGTCAGCGCCCGCGCGCCTGCCCGGTTGTCCGACACCACCGACGGCGCGCCTTCTCCCGGCAGGTCGACGTTGATCGACGGTATGCCGGCCGCGTCGCACAGTGCATTGAGCGGTGCGGGGTCGCGCACGCCGGCGATGAACAGCAGTTCGACGCGCTGCGCGAGCAGCGTCTGCGTGACGTTCAGTTCGACATCCCGGTCGCGTTGCGTGCCGACGACGATCGGGCACAGGCCGCGCCGGCGCGCCTCGTCCTCGAAGGTTTCGGCGAGCCCGGCGAAGAAGCGGTTGCGGTAGTGCGGGATGACCATGCCCGCCAGCCCCGAACGCGACAGGCGCAGACCGCGCGCGCTCAGGTTCACGTTGTAGCCGAGCGCCTTGGCGCTGTCGAGAATGCGCGCGGCGGTTTCCTCGCTGATCCGGTAGCGCGCCCAGGTGCCGTTCAGCACCATGCTGACCGTGGACGTCGATGAGCCGGTTGCCTTCGCGATGTCGTAAATCGTGGACTTGCGTCCTGGGTTCGTGCGGGCCATCTGCGTCGCTTCTCCCCTTGAGTGTGGTTTTTGTCCTATGCCGACGGTATGCGTTTCGGCGTGCCGTTCCCTATCAGGGTTTTCCCATGCTTCCCGTCGAAGCTAAATGGATTCAGCATACACGAAACGGTTTGCTGAATGGATTTAGCAACCGACCGCCATGCCGGCGTCCGAAATGCCGGCGACGGTCGTCTTCCTGGATGGAGGAGACATGTCAGTGAATTTCTTGCGCACGGTGTGCGCGGGTGTGATTGCGTTTGCGCTCGCAACAGGCATCGCGTCGGCATCGCCGGACAAGCCGGTGATCGGCGTCGTCGTGAAGATCGGCGGGATCCCGTGGTTCAACGCGATGGACGCAGGCATCAGGAAACGTGCCGAGCAACTCGGCGTGAAGGCGTTCATGGTCGGGCCGACCAGCGCGGACCCGGCGCTGCAGGTGCGCGCGATCGAAGACCTGATCGCGCAGAAGGTCGACGTGATCGGCGTGGTGCCGAACGATGCCGAGGTGCTCGAACCGGTGCTGCAGCGTGCGCGGGCCGCGGGTATCAAGGTCATCACGCACGAGTCGCCGAAGCAGAAGAACACCGACTGGAATTTCGAGCTGGCTTCCGCGAAGGGGTTCGGCGAGGCTTATGCGAAGAACCTCGCGGCGGCGGTCGGCGGCAAGGGCGAATACGCGGTGTTCGTCGGCTCGCTGACGGTCCCGCTGCACAACGCGTGGGCCGACGCCGCGATCGCGTATCTGAAGGCCAACTATCCGGACATGAAGCTGGTCGGCGATCGCTACGGCGTGGCCGAGGATGTGGACGCCTCGCGCAAGACCGCGCTCGACCTGATGCGCGCGCATCCGAACCTGAAGGCAATTCTTGCGTTTGGCAGCCAGGGGCCGATCGGCGCCGCGCGCGCGGTCGCCGAGCGGCAGGCGAAGGGCAAGGTCGTCGTGCTCGGCCCGTTTTCCCCGGGGCAAGGCCGGCGACTCGTGCATGAAGGCGTGCTCAACGGCGGCTACATGTGGAACCCCGAGCAGGCAGGCGAAGTGTTCGTGACGCTCGGCACGATGCTCGCGAAGGGGCAGCCCGTGAAGGACGGCATGACGATTCCGGGGCTCGGCGTCGTGCATCCCGACGGACACAACCTGATCGTGAATCAGCTCGTCGAGCTGAACGCGAAAACCGTCGACGATCTCGCGAAGCAGGGGCTGTAAGCGGCCCGTGCGGGCGCGACGCGCCACGCGACGCAGTCGTTCGATTCTTCCGATGTTCGATAGCAGGCCGCACCGGAGCCCAGCGATGATGTCTGCCCATTCCCGCGAAGCCGCGGCGTCCGGCCGGGCGGCCCCGCCGTCGGTCGCGCGCGCAGCCGGCGCGCCGCTGCTCGAGCTCGACAACGTGTCGAAGACGTTTGGCGGCGTGCAGGCGTTGCAGCACGTGCGCTTCGACGTGATGCCGGGCGAGGTGCTGTGCCTGGCCGGCGAGAACGGCTGCGGCAAGAGCACGCTGATCAAGATCGTGAGCGGCGTCCATCGTCCGGAACCCGGCGCGGTGATCCGCTTCGACGGCAAGCCGGCCGTCGATCTCGATCCGGCGCGGGCCCGCGCGCTCGGCATCCAGGTGATCTGGCAGGACCTCGCGCTGTTTCCCGAGATGACGGTCGCCGAGAACATCGCGTTCGAGCAGAACCTCGGCGCGCGTCCGCGGCTGGTCGACTACGGGCGGATGAGCGCAGCCGCGCGGCAGATTCTGTCGCGGCTCGGTGTCGCGCTCGATCTCCGCCGCCCGGTGCGCACGCTGACGATTGCCCAGCGGCAGGTGGTCGCGATTGCGCGCGCGCTCGTCGCCGATGCACGCCTCGTGTTCATGGACGAGCCGACTGCGTCGCTCAGTCATGCCGAGACGCAGGCGCTGCTGGCGATCGTGCGCCGCCTGTCGGCCGACGGCATTGCGGTGGTGTTCGTCAGCCATCGGCTCGCGGAAGTGCTCGACGTATGCGCTCGCGTCACCGTGATACGCGACGGCCGGTATGTCGGAACCTTCCCGACGGCCGGGATGACGCAGACGCGGCTCACCGAACTGATGACGGGGCGCACCTTCGATTACACGGTGCGCACGGCCGACCTGTCGAGCGCGCCCGCGATGCTGCGGGTCGACGGGCTGTCGAGGCGCGGCGAATACGATGACGTGTCGTTCGAGGTGCGCCGCGGAGAGATCGTCGGCATGACGGGGCGGCTCGGCGCCGGGCGCACCGAGCTGGCGCTGTCGCTGTTCGGAATGACGCGGCCCGAGGCCGGCACGATCGCGCTCGACGGTCGGCTGCTGTCGCTGCGCTCGAATCGGGACGCGATTCGCGCCGGCATCGCCTATGTGTCGGAGGATCGCCTGCAACTGGGGCTGGTGCAGCCGCAATCGATCGGCGACAACAGCGTGATCGCCGTGCTCGACCGCCTGCTCGGTGCGGCACGGCTGATTTCTCCGCGCCGGCGCGACGGGATGATCGGCGAATGGATCGAACGTCTCGCCGTCAAGATCGGCAGCCCCGACGATGCGGTGTCGACGCTGTCCGGCGGCAACCAGCAGCGCATCGTGCTCGCGAAATGGCTTGCCACGCAGCCGAAGCTGCTGATCCTCGATTCGCCGACGGTCGGCGTCGACGTCGGCGCGCGCGCCGGCATCTTCGCGATCGTCCGGCAGCTTGCGGCGCAAGGCATGGCGATCCTGCTGATTTCCGACGAGATTCCCGAGGTCTACTTCAACGCAGATCGCATCCTGCACATGCGCGACGGCCGCATCGTCGCGCAATACGTGCCGGGCGGCACGCCGATCGACCACATCGAGCGAGACGTTCATGCATAACCCGCGATCATTCGGCATCGGCGCGACCGAAACGTGGCTGCTCGCCGTGATCGTCGCGATGGCGGCCGGCCTCGGCATCGCGACGCCGACCTTCCTGACGCTGTCGAACCTGTTCGACCTGCTCAACCAGAGCTCGGTCAACATCATCTTCGCGGCCGGCCTGCTGATCGTGCTGATCGCGGGCGGCATCGACATCTCGTTCGCGGTCGGCGCGTCGGTGGTGCAGTACCTCACCGCGCTGACGGTGATGCGGGTCGGCGGCGGCAACTGGGCGCTCGGCTTCGCGGTCGCGGCCGGCTTCGGCATCCTGCTCGGCGCGGTGAACGCGACGCTCGTCTACCGGTTCCGCATCGTGTCGATCGTTGCGACGATCGCGACCTTCAACCTGTTCTTCGGCGGATTGATGTTCGTGACCGGCGGCGTGTCGATCTACGATCTGCCCGATTGGTGGATGAATCGCATCACGCTCGTGCAGGTCGACACGCCCGCCGGCGTCGCGTCGCTCGCGCTGCCGGTCGCGGTGATGGCGGTGGCCGTCGTCGCGACGTGGTTCCTGTTGCGGCGCACGACACTCGGCCGCCAGCTCTATGCGACCGGCGACAATCCGGAAGCCGCGCGGCGCGTCGGCATCGATCTCGCGACGATGCATTACGTCGCGTACGGCTGGCTCGGGATGATGGCCGGCATCGCCGGGCTGATGCAGGCGCATTACGTGCAGGAAGTCGTGCCGAACGCGCTGTACGGCCGCGAACTGGACGTGCTCGCCGCCGTCGTGCTCGGCGGCGCGCGACTCGGCGGCGGGCGCGGCACGGTGCTCGGCGCGGTCCTCGGCATCCTGCTCGTATCGATCACCGCGAACGGGCTCAATCTGCTCGGCGTGTCGCCGTATGCATTCAAGATGATCGTCGGCGCGGTCATCCTGGTCGCGATCACCGTGTCGAGCGACGGCGCTGCCCGACTCGCCGGCTCGCGCTTCCTGGCGCCGCGTGCGAGGGCCCGGTCATGAAACGCGTGGATTCCCGCGATGTTCCGGCGCTGTCCGTGCCGGGCGACGTGGCCGGCCTGCTCGGCTTTCTCGCGTGCGTCGTCCTGGCGATGAGCGTCGCGTCGGACCGCTTCCTCACGGGCGGCACCTTCGTGTCGATCGCGTTCCAGCTGCCCGAGCTCGGGCTGTTCACGCTCGCGATGCTGATGCCGCTGGTTTCCGGCGGCTTCAATCTGGCCGTCACGTTCACCGCGAACATCGCGGGACTCGCGATGGCATGGGTGATCCAGTCGCACGGCGGCCCGGAGGCCGGTCTCGCGGCGGTCGCGCTCGGCATCGCGGCCGCGCTCGCGACCGGCGCGGCGGCCGGCTGGCTGATCGGCGCCGTGATTGCGCATACGGGCGCGAGCCCGATCCTCGTGTCGCTGTCCGCGATGATCTTCCTGCGCGGCCTCGGCGAATTCGTGACGCACGGCGGCGACATTTCCGGGTTCCCGCCGGTGGTGCGCGCGATGGGCAACGGACTGTGGCTCGGCGTGCCGGTTCCGCTGTGGATCTTCGCGGGCTGCGCGCTGATCTGGCACATGGTGATGACATATTCGCGGCTCGGCTTCGTGACGCGGATGATCGGCTCGAACGTCGAGGCGACCCGCTACTCGGGCATCTCGACCACGCGTGCGATCACGCGCATCTACATGCTGTCGGGCCTGATGTGCGGCGTGGCCGGTGTCGTGATGCTGTCGCGTTTCAACTCGGTGCGCGTCGGTCATGGCGAAGCGTTCCTGCTGATCTCGGTGCTCGCCTGCTTCCTTGGACGCGTCGACCCGTTCGGCGGCTTCGGCCGCGTCGCGCCGGTCGTGATCGCGCTCGTGATCCTGCAAGTGATCGCGTCGGGCCTCAACCTGCTCGGCGCGAGCCAGCATCTCGCGACCGCGCTGTGGGGGGCTTTCCTGCTCGCGGTGATGCTGGTGCGCTGGGCGTGGGCGCAACGGGCATCGCGACCCCGTCACCGCACGCGCACGGCAGCGGCCGCGCGCAGCGGCCTCGAACCCGCTCAACGGAAGGAGACGAAATGAACAAGCTTGGCGTACATGCACTGGTCTGGGAGGCCGGCTGGAGCCGCGATGCGTGCGCGCGCGCGATCGCGAACACGGCCGAGGTGGGCTTCGATTTCATCGAAGTGCCCGCGCTCGATCCCGATTCGATCGACGTCGAATTCACGCGCCGCGAACTCGAACGATACGGCCTCGGTATTACTTTCTCGCTCGGGCTCGATGCGGAGTCGGACATTTCGAGCGGCGATGCGCAGAAAGCCGAGCGCGGCAGGAAAAAACTCGAGGCCGCGCTGCGCGTCGCGCGCGACTGCGGCGCGACGCATGTCTGCGGGATCCTCTATTCGGCGTTCCAGAAGAACTTCAGGCCGACCACGGCCGACGGCGTCGCGATGTCCGCCGACATCCTCGCGCAGGTAGCCGAGACGGCCGCGCAAAGCGGTGTCGCGCTCGGCCTCGAGGTCGTCAATCGCTACGAGTCGAACGTGCTCAATACCGCGTCGCAGGGCGTCGAGCTATGCCGGCGCATCGGCCGGCCGAACGTGAAGGTGCATCTCGACACGTACCACATGCATATCGAGGAATCGGACGTGACGTCGGCGATCCGCGACACGGGCGAGCATCTGGGCTACGTGCACATCGGCGAATCGCATCGAGGCTATCTGGGGTCGGGCAACGTCGATTTCACGGCGGTATTCCGCGCGCTGGCGGTCAGCGGCTATACGGGGCCGATCGCGTTCGAGAGCTTTTCGTCGCGCGTCGTCGGTCAGCCGCTCGAAGGCATTCTCGCGATCTGGCGCAACCTGTGGGAAGACAGTCACGATCTCGCGGCGCATGCACTCGCGTTCATGCGCGTGCAGCTCAAGTCCGCGCGCGAGGCGCTGAAACAGGCCGAACGGAGCCGGCTGCCATGAGCGGCGCGGCGACGGCGGCGCGTCGCGTCGATTGCGCGGAACTGGCCGGGCACCTGCTCCGGACGCAGCGGGCGGCGCGGCGCATCGTCGCGATTGCCGGCGCGCCGGGCGCCGGCAAGAGCACGTTCGTGGAGCGGCTGCGTGCCTGCATCGACCAAGGTGCGCGCGGGCGTGCGGCCGTCGTCGCGATGGATGGCTTCCATTACGACGATCGGGTGCTGGGCCTGCGCGGCGATCGTGCGCGCAAGGGCGCGCCGCATACGTTCGATGTCGACGGCCTGGCGGCACTGCTGGCGCGATTGCGTGCGGACGACGGCCGGGACATCGCGGTGCCCGTGTTCGACCGGTCGCTGGAGATCGCGCGGGCCGGCGCGGACATCGTGCCGGCCTCGGCCCGCCTGATCCTGGTCGAGGGCAACTACCTGCTGCTCGACGAGAAGCCGTGGGATGCGTTGCGACCGTCGTTCGACGTGACGATCATGCTCGACGTGCCGCGCGCGACGCTCGTCGAGCGGCTGACCGCGCGCTGGCGCGGCTACGGGATGGATGACGCGGCGCTGCGCGCGAAGATGGACGGCAACGATTCGATCAATATCGATACGGTGCTGTCGCGCAGCGTCCGCGCGGATTTCAGCGTCGATAACGGGTGAGGGGAGCGGCGAAGCGCGGCTTTCGGCCGGCTTCGCCGATACCGCGCCCGGCTTCATCGCGTTACGAAAACACCACCGTCCGATCCCCGTTCAAAAACACCCTTCGCTCGATGAACGCCTTCACCGCGCGCGCAAGCGTGATGCACTCGACATCGCGCCCGACCGCCAGCAATTGCTCGGGACGCAGCGCATGATCGACGCGCTCGACGACCTGCTCGATGATCGGGCCTTCGTCGAGATCGTCGGTGACGAAGTGCGCGGTCGCGCCGATCAGCTTCACGCCGCGCGCATGCGCCTGGTGATACGGCTTCGCGCCCTTGAAACCCGGCAGGAACGAATGATGGATGTTGATCGCGCGGTTCGCGAGCTTCGCGCTCGTTTCCTGCGACAGCACCTGCATGTAGCGCGCGAGGATCACGAGTTCGGCGCCGCTCGTCTCGAAGAAGTCGAGCCACTGCGCTTCCTGCTGCGCCTTGGTCTCGGCCGTGATCGGGAAATGCCGGAACGGCAGTCCATGCTGCGCGGCGAGCGGCTCGAAGTCGGGATGGTTCGACACGATGCCGACGATGTCCATCTTCAGCTCGCCCATCCGCCAGCGGAACAGCAGGTCCGCGAGGCAGTGCTCGAGCTTCGACACCATGATCAGCACCTTCGGCCGCGCGTTCACGTCGTGAATCGCCCATTGCATGTCGCCGTCCTGCCCGGCGAGGCTCGTCGCGATCGGCGCGAACTCGTGGCGCAGCGCGTCGATCTGCAGCGTTTCATCCGTCGGATGAAAGACGCAGCGCACGAAGAAGCGGTTGCTGAGATCGTCGTCGAACACGTTCAGCGCATCGACATAACAGCGATGGCGATCGAGAAAGCCGACGACGGCGGCGACCTGGCCGGCCGCGCTCGGGCACGACAGCGTCAGGACGAATTGATCGGGGCGTGGGTCGGCGCTCATGAGACTCCTCGGATGTCAGGGGGGCGCGAAGCCGCGCGGCGGCGGCCGGAAGCGGCGCGCCGCGTGGCTCGCGGGAGGCTCAAGTAAATCAGGACGATTTGGCAGCGGATAGAACCAACCCGCCGTGTGGCTGGTATCGGCGCGCCAGCGCGCCGGGAACGGCCGCCCGCGCTACGCGCCCGCGCACGCGTCGAGCAGCCAGCGGCGGAACACGTGCGTCGCGTCCGGCTCGGGCCGCTGCGGCGGCCGCACCAGGAAGTAGCCGCGCGACGTGACGACGGGCGCGTCGACGAGCTTCACGAGCTGGCCGCCGGCGACGAGTTCGTCGACGAGCGGCGCCCAGCCGAGCGCGACGCCTTCGCCGAGCAGCGCCGCATGGATCACCAGCGCGTAGCTGTTGAAGGTCACGCCGCGCGCGGCGGCCGGCGCATCGAGGCCGTGCGCGTCGAACCAGCCGGCCCACGACAGCCAGCGTTCGGGGCGCGTCGGCTGCACGTGCAGCAGCGGCAGCGCGAGCAGGTCGTCGGCGCGCGCGACGTGCGGATGCGCGTCGCGGAACGCCGGCGAGCATACCGGCGTGACGGCTTCCGGAAACAGCCGTGCTGCGGTGCACGACGGCCAGTGGCCGTCGCCGAACAGAATCGCGATGTCAGCATGGTCGCGCTGCGCGTCGTAATCCTGCGACGTGACCACGCGCACGTCGACGCCCGGCATCACATGCTTCAGCCCCGCCAGACGCGGCATCAGCCAGTAGGTCGCGAAGCCGAAATCGGTGACGATCGTCAGCGACCCGTGTTCGCGCCGCGCGCGCAGCGTCGCGGTGGCGCCGCGCAGCGTGTCGAGGCTCAGCCGCACGGCTTCGTACAGGCATTCGCCGTCGTGCGTCAGCGTGACGCCGCGCGGGCTGCGCTCGAACAGCGGCACGCCCAGCTCCGCTTCGAGCTGGAACACCTGCTGGCTGACGGCCGGCTGCGTCGAGCCGAGCTCGCGCGCGGCGGCCGTGAAGCTCGCGAGCCGCGCAGCCGACTCGAACGCACGCAGCGCCTGCATCGACGGTAACGCTTCGGATTTCGACATAAGTCTCTCTAATGGCCCCATAAGGGCCGGACGCCTTCCCGCGCGAATTCGGGCGGGCGATAGTGCATCGGACGGCGCCTACCTGCGCCGCGCAAGGCTTTCCGCGATTCTAGCCAGTCGCGGCACGGTCGCGCGGCAGTTTCTTCGGGCGGCGTCCGTGATGCCGGACGCACCGTCGTGCGAGCGGCGCGCCGCTCCATTCGAACACCGATTTCTCCACGAACGCCGATGACGAACCCGACACCCAACATTCTGATCCTGATGGCCGACCAGTTGACGCCGTTCGCGCTGCCGGCCTACGGCAACCGCGTCGCCCGCACGCCGACGCTCGACCGGCTCGCCGCGCAAGGCGTCGTGTTCGACGCCGCATATTGCGCGAGCCCGCTGTGCGCGCCGTCGCGCTTCTCGCTGCTGACCGGCAAGCTGCCGTCGGAAATCGGCGCCTACGATAACGCGGCCGAATTGCCGGCGCAAACGCTGACGTTCGCGCACTACCTGCGCGCGGCCGGCTACCGGACGATGCTGTCCGGCAAGATGCACTTCTGCGGCCCCGACCAGCTGCACGGTTTCGAGGAGAGGCTGACCACCGACATCTATCCGGCCGACTTCGGCTGGGTGCCCGACTGGGACCATCCGACCGAGCGGCCGAGCTGGTATCACAACATGAGCTCGGTGCTCGATGCCGGCCCGTGCGTGCGCACCAACCAGCTCGACTTCGACGACGAAGTCGCGTTCGCCGCGAAGCAGAAGCTCTACGACGTCGCGCGCGAGCGTGCGGCGGGCCACGATGCGCGGCCGTTCTGCATGGTCGTGTCGCTGACCCATCCGCACGATCCGTACGCGATCACGCGCGAATACTGGGATCTGTACCGCGACGACGAGATCGACATGCCGGCCGTGCGGCTCGACGCGGCCGACAGCGATCCGCATTCGCAGCGGCTGCGCTTCGTCTGCGAAAACGACCGCACGCCGCCGACCGATGCGCAGATCCGCGCCGCGCGCCGCGCGTATTACGGCGCGACGTCGTACGTCGACACGCAGTTCGGCAGCGTGCTGAGCGCGCTCGAGCAATGCGGGTTCGCCGACGACACGATCGTGATCGTCACGTCCGACCACGGCGACATGCTCGGCGAGCGCGGGCTCTGGTACAAGATGACGTTCTTCGAAGGCGGCTGCCGCGTGCCGCTGATCGTCCATGCGCCGGGCCGCTTCGACGCCGCGCGCGTGCGCGGTCCGGTGTCGCACGTCGACCTGCTGCCGACGCTCGTCGAGCTCGCCGGCGCCGCGCCCGACGGCGGCTGGCCCGACCCGGTCGACGGCGGCAGCCTCGTGCCGCACCTGCGCGGCGCGCCCGCGCACGACGTCGCGCTCGGCGAATACCTGGCGGAAGGCGCGGTCGCGCCGGTCGTGATGATCCGCCGCGGCGACTGGAAGTACGTGCATTGCCCGGCCGATCCCGACCAGCTCTACAACCTCGCCGACGACCCGCGCGAGCGCACGAACCTCGCCGGCGTGCCGGCGGCGGCCGACGTGCTCGCGGCGTTCCGCGAAGAGGCCGCGCGGCGCTGGAACCTGCCCGAGCTGGACCGGCAGGTGCGCGCGAGCCAGCGCCGGCGGCGTTTCCATTACGCGGCCACCACGCAGGGCCGCATCCAGGCGTGGGACTGGCAGCCGTTTACCGACGCGAGCCAGCGCTACATGCGCAATCACATCGAGCTCGACACGCTCGAAGCGATGGCGCGCTTTCCGCGCGTCGGGCGCTGAGCGTCCCGCATCGCGATCATGAATGAACGACGGAGGAAGCGGACGATGAAACGGCAATGCAATGCAGCAACCCGGATCGGCGCGGCGCTTGCCGCGGCCGCCTGCATGACGGCGATGACGACGGCTCGCGCGGCCGAGCCGCAGACCTGCCGCGACGTGCGGATGGCCGCGCCCGGCTGGACCGACATCGACGCGACGAACGCGATGGCCGGTGTCGTGCTGAAGGCGCTCGGCTATCGGCAGGACGTCGCGAACCTGTCGGTGCCGATCACGTACCAGGGGTTGAAGAAAGGGCAGGTCGACGTGTTCCTCGGCAACTGGATGCCGGCGCAGGGCCCGCTCGTGAAGCCGTTCGTCGACGAGAAGTCGATCGACGTGCTGCACGCGAACCTGAGCGGCGCGAAGTTCACGCTGGCCGTGCCCGACTACGTGGCGGCCGCCGGCGTGCATTCCTTCGCCGATCTCGCGCGCTACGCGGACCGCTTCGGCGGCAAGATCTACGGGATCGAGCCCGGCGCGCCGGCGAACCAGAACATCAAGCGGATGCTGTCCGACCACGCGCTCGGCACGGCGAACTGGTCGCTGGTCGAATCGAGCGAAACCGGCATGCTCACGCAGGTCGAGCGCGCGGTGCGCGACAAGCGCTGGATCGTGTTCCTCGCGTGGGAGCCGCACCTGATGAACACCAAGTTCCACCTGACCTACCTGTCGGGCGGCGACGCGTATTTCGGGCCGAACTATGGCGGCGCGACGGTCAACACGGTCGCGCGCTCCGGATTTGCCGACCAGTGCACGAATCTCGCGCGGCTGTTCCGGCAGATGACGTTCTCGGTCGACGTCGAGAACCGGATGATCGCCGATATGCTAGACAACAAGACCTCGCCCGCGCTGGCCGCGCAGCACGCGCTGAAGGCCGATCCCGCGCTCGTCGCCGGCTGGCTGGACGGCGTGACGACCAGCGCCGGCGCGCCGGGCCTGCCTGCCGTGCGGGCGGCGCTCGACGGCCGTTGACGCGCGTCGACGCGCCTCTGGGCGGCTGCCTGTGCCGGGGCCGCCCGTCCTCCGTGTTTTCCCGAGCGGGTCGCATCGAGACCATTTGGTGTCGCCTTCAGACGGGTGACGGGAAATATGGGTTTGTATTTTTCGCCAATGGCTGGGTTATTGCGAAAAATGCAACACCGAAGCCATCGGATGTACCAAATACGAATCGACCGGCGCAGCGCGGTACGCGCCCGGCAAGGATTCTTTCCATCGAACGGGTCAGGGAGGGTGGTCGACAATGAAGCAATCGAAAGTTGCCGTGGCAGTTGCGCTGGCGTGCGCGGCGTGTATTCCCGCGATCGGTCATGCACAGAGCAGCGTGACGCTGTACGGGATCCTCGACGCGGGCATCACGTATGTGAACAACACGGGCGGCTCGCACGTGGTCAAGTTCGACGATGGCGTCTCGTACGGGAACCGTTTCGGGCTCAAGGGCACCGAGGATCTCGGCGGCGGCCTGAAGGCCGTGTTCGCCCTCGAGAGCGGCTTCCATCTCGGCAACGGGCAGCTCGGCTTCGGCGGCGCCGAATTCGGCCGCCAGGCTTATGTGGGCCTGCAGAACGGCTGGGGCACGCTGTCGTTCGGCAACCAGCTCGACATCACGAACGAGCTCGTATCGATCTACAACATCTCGGCGTGGGGCAGCGGCTATGCGATCCACCAGGGCGACTTCGACCGCTTCAACGGCGACCGCCTGCCGAATTCGGTGAAGTTCATGTCGAACGATCTCAACGGCTTCAAGGTCGGTGCGATGTATTCGTTCGGCAACGTCGCCGGCAACTTCCACCGCAACAGCGCATGGAGCGCGGGCGCGAGCTTCACGAAGGGCGACTTCTCGATCGGCGCCGCCTACACGCGCCTGAACAACCCGAACGGCATCTACGCGTTCGATCCGTACGCGATGATCGGCACGCACACGTTCCTCGGCCAGCAGACCGTCACCGTCGATCCGGTCACGGGCGCGCGCACCGACCTGTACGCGGACACGCCGATGAACGTCGACAGCCAGGGCACGTTCGGCATCGGCACGAGCTACACGATCGGCAAGCTGTCGCTCGACGCGAACTTCTCGTACACGACGATCAAGGGCTTCGGCCAGTCGTCGCACATGCAGGTGTACGAAGGCGGCGGCCTGTACCAGTTCACGCCGGCGCTGAGCTTCATCGCGGGCTACCAGCACACGCGCTTCGAAGGCCACCACTGGAACCAGGGCACGGCTGGCCTCCACTATCTGCTGTCGAAGCGCACCGACGTGTACATCTCGGGCGACTACCTGCGCGCGTCGCAGGGTGTCGATGCGGTGATCGGCTACAGCTTCACGCCGTCGACGACGCAGACGCAGGCCGACGTGCGGATCGGGATGCGGCATTCGTTCTGAGCGGAGCGGGTGGGGTTTTCCACGTCTTCAGCGAGGTCTCTCTTTGGCGCGAACTGCGGTTCGCGCTTTTTTTTTGGGGGGCTGATGCGTTCTGGTCGCCTTCCAGCAGCTTGAGCAGCATGCGCTTCGGATTCTTCAGAAAGGCATGACGGGCAGCGATCGAAAGCGATCGATCGTTAGCTCGCTTTCGCTAAACGCGGACGGATCTTTCCTTCCGTCACGCGCCGCCCAGACGTCGGCTCGTTTTCGGCGTTTGTCATATCATCGCGACTTGGCCGCGGCACGGCCGCCGGTCGAACGGCCTGCGAGCGGCTGCATCGTGCCGCCGCTCGCCATGCGCCGATCGCCGAGACCCCGATGACGACCCCGTTACCCGAAACCCGCCCGCCGTCCGACCTGCCTGCCAACCTGTTTCGCCACGTCCCGTTCCTGCGCTTCTGGGGCACGCGCGTGATGTCGTCGCTGGCGTTCCAGATCCTGTCGGTCGCGATCGGCTGGCATGTGTACGCGATTACGCACAGCGCGTTTGCGCTCGGCCTGGTCGGCCTCGCGCAGTTCGTGCCGATGTTCGCGCTGACGCTCGTCGTCGGGCAGGTCGCCGACCGCTACGACCGGCGGCGCATCGCGACGATCTGCCAGAGCGTCGAGGCGCTCGCATCGGGCGTGTTCCTGCTGGGCGCCGCACAAGGCTGGCTCAGTGCGCCGGGCGTCTATGCGCTGGCCGCGATCGTCGGTACCGCGCGCGCGTTCGAGTCGCCGTCGGTGTCTTCGCTGCTGCCGGCCGTCGTGCCGCGCCCCGAACTGCCGCGCGCCACCGCGCTGTCGACGTCCGCGAACCAGGCCGCGCAGATTCTCGGCCCCGCATTCGGCGGGCTGCTGTACGGCTTCGGCGCGCCGGTCGCGTTCGGCACCAGCGTCGTCGCGTTCGCGATCGCGGCGATGCTGAGCGGCAGGATTCCGCTGCGCAGCGCACCGCCGTCGCGCGAGCCCGTCACGCTGAGGTCGGTATTCTCCGGGATCGCATTCATCCGGCGCGAGCCGGCGATCCTCGGTGCGCTGTCGCTCGACCTGTTCGCGGTGCTGTTCGGCGGCGCGACCGCGCTGCTGCCGATCTATGCGCGCGACATCCTGCAGGTCGGGCCGTGGGGGCTCGGCGCGTTGCGCGCGGCGCCCGCGGTCGGCGCACTCGCGGGCACGCTGTGGCTCACGCGCTTTCCGCTGAAAGGGCGGCCCGGCCGCGCGATGTTCGGCGGCGTGATCGCGTTCGGCATCGCGACGATCGTGTTCGGACTGTCGCGGCATTTCGCGCTGTCGCTGTTCGCGCTCGCGGCGCTCGGCGCATCGGATGTGATCAGCGTGGTCGTGCGCCTGTCGCTCGTGCAACTGCGCACGCCCGACGAGATGCTCGGGCGCGTCAGCGCCGTCAATGCGCTGTTCATCGGCACGTCGAACCAGCTTGGCGAATTCGAGTCGGGCGTGACTGCCGCATGGTGGGGCGCGCCGGCGGCGATCGTCGTCGGCGGGGCGGCGACGGTCGCCGTCGCGCTCGCGTGGATGCGCCTGTTCCCGCAACTGACGCACATGAAGTCGCTCGAACGCGATGCGTGACGCACGTCGTGCGCGGCTGCGGCTGATGGCGCCGCGCGATGGCGACGCCGCCGTCATGCTCAGCCGTCGTGCGCCACGCGCACGGCCGTGCCGTAGCAGATGACTTCCGTCACGCCCGCGCCGATCTCGGTCGAGTCGTAGCGCATCGCGACGATCGCGTTCGCACCGAGCCGGCGCGCATCGGCGAGCATCTTGTCGAACGCCTGCTGACGCGCTTTTTCGCACAGCGACGTGTAGAGCGTGATGTTGCCGCCGAACAGCGTCTGCAGCGCCGCGCCGAACGAGCCGACGATCGAGCGCGAGCGCACCACGATGCCTTGCGCGACACCGAGCGAGCGCACGGTCGTATGGCCGGGCAGGTCGAACGCGGTCGTCACGCGATCGGGCGAGAGGTCGTCGAGGGGGCGGGAAATATCGGTCATGGCGGAGCCGGCGCGGGCGGGAGTGATCGAACGACGATTCTATCCGGATGCGAACGCGCGACCGTGCGAACGTGCGGCTGCGCAGCGACGCCAGCCGGCGTCAGCGCGTCGCGCGCCGGTCGCTGCGCGGACTCACGCCGAACCGCGCGCGATAGGTGCGGGAAAAATGCGACGGCGATTCGAACCCGCATGCGACGCACACCGACGTGATGCTCATGTCGGTCTGCTGCAGCAGCTCGCGCGCGCGTTCGAGGCGCAGGTTCTGGTAGAAGCGCGTCGGCGTGTCGTTCAGCGTCGTGCTGAACAGCCGTTCGAGCTGGCGGCGCGTGATCGCGACTTCTTCCGCGAGCGCATCGGAGCCGAGCGGATTCTCCATGTGCCGCTGCATCGTGCCGATCACCTGGATCAGCTTGCGGTTGTGCACGCCGTAGCGCGCGGCGATCTCGAGCCGCTGGCTGTCCGAGCGCTGCCGGATCCGGCTGACCACGAACTGCTCGGAGATCACGGCCGCGAGATCGGCGCCGTGCCGCCGCCCGATCAGGTCGAGCATCATGTCGATCGATGCGGTGCCGCCCGCGCAGGTGATGCGCCGGTCGTCGATCTCGAACAGCTCCTGCGTCGCGTTCAGGTCCGGATAGCGTTCGCGGAACGCGGCGAGCGCTTCCCAGTGCAGCGTGAGCGACTGCGATGCATCGAACAGCCCGGCCTCCGCCAGCACGAAGCTGCCCGTATCGATCCCGCCGAGCGTCGCGCCGTGCCGGTGCTGGCGGCGCAGCCAGTCGGCGAGCGGGCGCGTGTAGCACACGAGCGGGTCGAAGCCGGCGACGACGAAGACGGTATCGACATGCTCGACGTCCGCACACGCGGCTTCGGCCGCGACCGGGATCCCGTTGCTCGCGGCGACGGGCGCGCCGTCGACGCTGATCACGTGCCAGCGGTAGAGCTCGGTGCGAAACCGGTTCGCGACGCGCAGCGGCTCCACCGCGGACATGAAGCCCAGGGCGGAGAAGCCGGGCAGCAGCAGGAAATGGAAATCCTCGGGCATTGCAGTGGGAAATGAAATCCGGTGAACGTCGTGCATCTTGCAGGGCGGCACACGCATGGGCACGCGCCGCGGCCAGCGCGCCGGAGCCGAACGGTCCGCCCGTGATTATCGCGGGTTTTGCGCGGTCAGCGGGTTTTCGTGTGGCGCGCCGAGCGGCGCACTATCGTCGAAGGCAGTTCGCCGAACTCGGCCTTGTATGCGTTCGCGAAATGGCCGAGATGGGCGAAACCCAGCGGCCCTGCGCATGCGCCGACAGCACGTGTTCTACACCGATCGAAATCTGCCTGTCCATTTTCCGCTGTCCCATCCGCTGCGCGCTAGCGCATGACGCATCGGGACAAGCCCCGATTCCTCGGAAAATTGACCGAAACACCGCCCCACAAGGCCGAGCCGAACCGTAGTGGTTTCCACGCATAGTCGCAACCAGGCAAGAACTGGTCGCCGCCGGTCGCATTGCGTTGAAAATGGCCCGTTACTTTTGAGTCCACGATGCAGGCCGGGGCGCAATCCGCGCACCCGATGCATATCGGTCCAACCGGGAGAAACCATGAAGTCGACAAAGATCGCCGCGCTCGTCGCGGTCACGCTGGCGACGGGCGCGCTCGCCAATGCGGCGCAGGCCGAGACGGACGGCGCGACGTGCCGCAACGTACGGTTCGCCGACATCGGCTGGACCGATATCACGTCGACGACGGCGCTTGCGTCGACCGTGTTCGAAGGGCTCGGCTACAAGCCGACGACGACGATTTCCTCGGTGCCGATTTCGTTCGCCGGCCTGAAGAGCAAGCAGCTCGACGTGTCGCTCGGCTACTGGTGGCCGGTGCAGCAAAAGCAGCTTCAGCCGTTCCTCGACAGCAAGTCGATCAACGTCGTCGAGCCGCCGAACCTGTCGGGCGCGAAGGCGACGCTCGCGGTGCCGAGCTACGAATACCAGGCCGGCCTGAAGACCTTCGACGACATCGCGAAGCATCGCGCGGAACTGGACGGCAAGATCTACGGGATCGAGCCGGGCAGCAGCGCGAACGCGACGATCCAGAAGATGATCGACACGAACCAGTACGGGCTCGGCGGCTTCAAGCTCGTCGAGTCGAGCGAGGCGGGGATGCTGGTCACCGTCGAGCGCGCGATCCGCGAGAAGAAGTGGGTCGTGTTCCTCGGCTGGGAGCCGCACCCGATGAACATCCAGATCAGCATGAACTATCTGTCCGGCGGCGATGCGGCGTTCGGGCCGAACTACGGCGAAGCGCGCGTGTACACGCTGACGGCGCCCGACTTCATGGCGCGCTGCCCGAACGCGGGCAAGCTCGTCACGAACCTGCGCTTCACGACGCAGCTCGAGAACCAGCTGATGCAGTCGGTGATGAACAAGACCAAGCCGACCGATGCCGCGAAGGCCTACCTGAAGAAGAATCCGCAGGTGCTCGATGCATGGCTCGCGGGCGTCAAGACCTTCGACGGCAAGGACGGCCTGCCCGCCGTGAAGGCCTACCTCGGCCTGTGACGCCGTGACGGCCGGCGCGCGGCGACACGCGCGTCGGCGGCACACCCGAACGATTCACCCGCACTACGACACAACCCGAGTCAAGCGAGGCAACAGCATGAACCACGAAGTCATCATCACCTGCGCCGTCACCGGCGCGGGCGATACGGTCGGCAAGCATCCGGCGATTCCGGTCACGCCGAAGGAGATCGCGGCCGCCGCGATCGAGGCCGCGAAGGCCGGCGCGACCGTTGCGCACTGCCATGTGCGCGATCCGCAAACGGGGCGCGGCAGCCGCGACCCGAACCTGTATCGCGAAGTGGTCGACCGGATCCGCTCGGCCGACGTCGACGTGATCATCAACCTGACGGCCGGCATGGGCGGCGACCTGGAGATCGGCCCGGGCGAGGATCCGATGCGCTTCGGCAAGGGCACCGACCTCGTTGGCGGCCTCACGCGCCTCGTGCATGTCGAGGAACTGCTGCCGGAAATCTGCACGCTCGACTGCGGCACGCTGAATTTCGGCGACGGCGACTACATCTACGTATCGACGCCCGCGCAGCTGCGCGCCGGCGCGAAGCGCATCCAGGAGCTTGGCGTGAAGCCGGAACTGGAAATCTTCGATACCGGCCATCTGTGGTTCGCGAAGCAGTTGCTGAAGGAAGGGCTGCTCGACGATCCGCCGCTGTTCCAGCTGTGCCTCGGCATTCCGTGGGGCGCGCCGGCCGACACCGGCACGATGAAGGCGATGGTCGACAACCTGCCGCCGGGCGCGCACTGGGCCGGCTTCGGGATCGGCCGCATGCAGATGCCGATGGTCGCGCAGGCGATGCTGCTCGGCGGCCATGTGCGCGTCGGCCTCGAAGACAATATCTGGCTCGATCGCGGCGTGCATGCGACCAACGGCACGCTGGTCGAGCGCGCGCGCGAAATCGTCGAACGCCTCGGCGGCCGCGTGCTGACGCCGGCCGAGGGCCGCCGCAAGCTCGGCCTGCCGGCGCGCGGCGAGCGTCCGCTCGAACGCCGCGCAATCGCCGAATACGCATGAGCGTTGTACCCGTACTGCATTGCAAGCCGGCGGCGCGCGACACGCGCGCCGGCCGACCGATTCCCCTCGATTTGAAGGATGCGTTGACATGGCAGTGAAGACCGACATCAAGACGTTCGCCGCCATCGGCACCGGCGTGATCGGCAGCGGGTGGGTGGCCCGCGCGCTCGCACACGGTCTCGACGTGGTGGTCTGGGACCCCGCGCCGGGCGCGGAGCAGCAGTTGCGCGCGAACATTGCGAACGCGTGGCCCGCGCTCGAACGCGTCGGCCTGGCGCCGGGCGCCGATCCCGCGCGCCTGCGGTTCGTCGCGACGATCGAAGCCTGCGTCGCCGACGCGGATTTCATCCAGGAGAGCGCGCCCGAGCGCGAGGCGCTGAAGCTCGAACTGCACGAGCAGATCAGCCGCGCGGCGAAGCCCGACGCGATCATCGCGTCGTCGACGTCGGGGCTGCTGCCGACCGATTTCTATGCACGCGCGACGCATCCGGAGCGCTGCGTGGTCGGTCACCCGTTCAATCCGGTCTACCTGCTGCCGCTCGTCGAAGTGCTCGGCGGCGCGCGCACCTCGCCGGAAGCGGTCGAAGCCGCGATCGAGATCTACCGCAAGCTAGGCATGCGGCCGCTGCACGTGCGCAAGGAAGTACCGGGCTTCGTCGCGGACCGGTTGCTCGAAGCGCTGTGGCGCGAGGCGCTGCATCTCGTCAACGAGGGCGTCGCGACGACGGGCGAGATCGACGACGCGATCCGCTTCGGCGCGGGCATCCGCTGGTCCTTCATGGGCACGTTCCTGACCTATACGCTGGCCGGCGGCGATGCGGGCATGCGACACTTCATGCAGCAGTTCGGCCCTGCGCTGGAACTGCCGTGGACCAAGCTCGTCGCGCCGACGCTGACCGACGAGCTGATCGACCGCGTCGTCGACGGCACGTCGGCGCAGCAGGGTACGCGCAGCATCAAGGAACTCGAACGCTATCGCGACGAGTGCATTACCGAGGTGCTGAAGGCAATCGCCGCGGTGAAGGCGCGGCACGGAATGCGATTCGAGGACTAGACGATGACGGGCGATACCCCGCTGACGATATACCGCGACGTCGTGCGGCCCGAGTGGGTCGACTACAACGGCCACCTGCGCGACGCGTTCTACATGCTGATCTTCAGCTTCGCGACCGATGCGCTGCTGGACCGTATCGGTCTGGACGACGCGACGCGTCGCGAGCGGGGCCGCTCGGTCTATACGCTCGAAGCGCACGTGAACTATCTGCAGGAGATCAAGGAAGGCACACGCGTGCGCGTCGATGCGCGCGCGTTCGCGCACGACGCGAAGCGGCTGCACGTGTATCTCGAACTGTTCGCCGACGGGCATGACGGCGCGGTGTCGGCGAGCGAGCAGATGATGCTGCACGTCGATACGCGCGATGGCGCGAAGTCGGCGCCGTTCGACGACGACGTCGCCGCGCGCGTGGCCGAGCTTCATGCGCTGCAGCGCGACTGCGCGGCACCCGCGTATGCGGGGCGCGTGATCGGGCTGCCGCCGCGTCGCTAGCATCGTCGACCGATGCTCGAACCTGAAATCGCGGCGTTCGTCGCGGCCGTCGACGCGTGGTATCCGGCCGATGCGGCGGCGCGCCCGCCCGACGCGCAGCGCCGCCTGTACGACCGCTTCGCGGCCGCATGGACGCCGTCTGCGTTGCCGGCCGGCGTCGTGCAGCACGATGCGGTGTGGCACGCGCCCGACGGGCGCGCGATCGCGCTGCGGCGCTACGGGCCGGCGGATCGCGAAGCGTGCGGCACCGTGCTGTTCTTTCACGGCGGCGGTTTCGTCGTCGGCTCGCTCGACAGTCATGCATCGATCACCGCGCAACTGGCGGCCGACACGGGGCTGGCGGTGATCGCGGTCGACTATCGGCTCGCGCCCGAACATCGCGCGCCGGCCGCGCTCGAAGATTGCCTGGCCGTCACGCGGGCGGCGCGCGACGGCCGTTTACCGTTCGGCCCGTGCGTGCGGCCGCTGACGCTGGCCGGCGACAGCGCGGGCGGCAATCTCGCGGCGGCGGTTGCAACCGCGTTGCGCGACGCGGGCGAAGGCGGCCTCGACGGGATCGCGCTCGTCTATCCGGCGCTCGGCATCGAGCCGCAGTCGCCGGCGCGCGAAACGGAAGCGCACGCGCCGATGTTGACGCTCGACGACGTGCATCGCTATCGCGCGCTGTACTGGAACGGTCGCTTCGAGGACGACGACGCGGCGCTCGACGCGCAGCTGAACGACGATCCGCTGCTGCGCGCGTCGGTGCCGCTGGCCGCGACGCGGTTCGACGGATTGCCGCCGGTGTTCGCGATCGGCGTGGAGCACGACCCGCTGCGCGACGATGCGCGCGTGTATGTCGAGCGGATCGTGGCGGCCGGCGGGCGAGCGCGTTACTGGATGGGCGCGGGGCTCGTGCACGGCTGCTGGCGCGCGCTCGCGACGAGTCCGCAGGCGGCGCGAATGCACCGGCTGGTCGGCGAGTTTCTGCTCGCGCCGCGTGCCTAGCGGCTTGTTTCTCTCGATCCGCCGATCTCTCGATCGACCGCCGTCGGCATCGCTGCGGGCGCATTTCCGCTGTACGCGAAAAAGCGCCCGGACGCGAGGCGCCCGGGCGAAGCCACCCGCTGCCGGGCGGCGGAGGTATGCGTTTCATAAAAAAAGACGAGCCCGCATGAGGGGCTCGTCCGGATAGCGATTCGCGTGAAACGCGGCGTCCGCTCGGGACGCATCGGCTTACTGGCCGAAGAAGATCGAGTCGCGCGCGTTCGACGACGTCGCGGCAGCCGGGGCGCCCGAGTGGACGACCGGTGCCGGTTGCGCGCCGTAGCCGCTGCTGTCGGCGCCATGCACGCGCGCTTCGGCGGCCTGGATGTCGTTCGGGTAGTACGGGCTTGCCAGACCCGGCTTGTAGCCGGCCTTTTCGAGCTGGACCAGTTCGTTGCGCACTTGCGCGCGGGTCACGGTGCTTTGAGCGAACGTGCTGAACGAAGCGGACAGGGCGGCAGCGGCAGCAACTGCGATAACGAGCGATTTCATGATGACCTCCGGTGTTTTATTGGGTTCGCTCTCGACACCATGTCTTAAGCGATTGACTAAATCTTAGTCACCGGAGGGTTCAGGGTAAACGCTGATTTTGACGATAGATTGTTTCCTGGACGGTAACAGTGGCGCGGTGAATCAATCTTTCACCGGGCTTTCTCTCAGATGGCGTAATAAGTATGAGGAATGCGCATCCCGGCCTCACCGCGCTTCGGCTGCCGCGCCGAACGGCTTGAGCGGCGCGCGGCCGGCGGGCCGGCTCGCATCGAGAAAGCGCACGCCCGTCGCGGCTTCCGACGCCTCCCACAGCAGCGCGGCCGCGGCCGTGTCGCGTGCCGCGCGCGGCACGCTGGCGGGCGCCGGCAGGCCGCGCGCCTCCAGCCAGCCGGACGGCCCGAGATAGGCGCCGCCCGCGAGATCGGGCGCCGTCGCCGCATGAATCGCGGGCAACGCGCCCTGTTCGGCAGACTGCGCGAGATAACGGTTCGCAATGCGCATCAGCGCGATCCGTCCGGGCGCGCGCTCCATCTCGGGGCCCGCGAACTGCAGGTTGGTCGCCGCGTAGCCGGGATGCGCGGCGACGCTGATGCCGGCGAACGCCGCGCGCTCGAAGCGGCGCTGCAGTTCGAGCGCGAACACGAGGTTCGCGAGCTTGCTGTCGCAATACGCGAGATAACGGTTGTAGCGCCGCTCGGCGCGCAGGTCGTCGATGCGGATCCGTCCGCCGCGGTTGAGGCCGCTCGACATCGTCACGACGCGCGCGCGTCGCGCCGCGCGCAGCGCCGGCAGCAGATGGCCGGTCAGCGCGAAATGGCCGAGGTGGTTGGTGCCGAACTGCATCTCGAAGCCGTCGCGCGTATGTCGCAGCGGCAGGAACATCACGCCGGCGTTGTTGCAGAGGATGTCGACGCGCCCGTGGCGGTCGGCGACTTCGGCCGCGAAGCGTTGGATCGACGCGAGATCCGCGAGATCGAGCGGCTCGACTTCGACACGCGCATCGGGATGGAGCCGGCGGATCGCATCGGCCGCCGCCGCGCCGCGCATCGCGTCGCGACATCCCATCACGACCGTCGCACCCTTTGCAGCCAGCGTTTCCGCCAACTGCCAGCCGAGGCCGCTGTTGGCGCCGGTCACGACCGCGACTTTGCCGCCCTGCGCCGGGACCTGGCGCGCACTCCATGCATGCATGTCTGCCTCCATCGATACGGCGCGCGACGGGCAACCGGTTCGCCGTCACGTCCCATCGTTACATTGAGTGATGTAACAATAATGGGCGCCGGCCGGGCAGACAAGCGGGGAATTAGACCGGCAATTCCAGGCCGGCGCGCATCGTATCGCGCTGCCGGGCCCGAATCGGGTCGCTGAAGCTTACTTGCCGCCGGACAGGCCGAGCACTTCGGCGGCGGAGATCATGGCTGCCGCATTCGCGGGGGCCGGGCGTTCGGCAGGACGGAACACTTCGTCGCCGCGGTGGATGACCTGACGCGACAGCGCGCAGGTGCCGGTACGCTGCGCGAAGCGGCGGCGCCAGCGCTGTTCGCCGTAGTGGCAGCGGCCGGGTTCGACCCAGCGGACGACGAGCAGCGTATCGGACTGTTCGAGGATTTCGACGTGGACGTCGGCGGGATCGAGCGCAGGCAGAGATTTGGAAGCCTTCATTTTGCCGTTTCCTAAAGCTCGTGCGGTTTCCGCCCCCGCAGTGGATGTCACTGCGCGATGGCGATTCCGTTAGGGGTTTCCATGAGTGGTGCGCTAAATGTAAGCGTCTGTGACCGGAAAAAACATCCTGTCTGGCTCAAATTACCTTTTGCCGAATCAGAAACAATCCACGCTTATTTTCTTGGAAAGCACAGACAAAAATGCCCCGGACGCGTACGTCCGGGGCGGCAAAGCGGGCCGCGCAGCCATGTCTGCTCGCTCAGTCACGGGGCACGCCGCGGGGGACGGAGATGCCCGCAGGGATCGGCAGCGGGCGGGGAGGCGACGTACCGGAGCGCAGTCCACCGCGTCATGATCGCGCGCGCATCCCGTTGAAACCCTGACGCGAAGATGACTTTTCTGTCAGTTTTGCGCGGATCGGCGTGTCGGGCGTAGCCGGAAACCGGCTGAAAGGCCCGCCGGTATTGGCTCGGCCGGATGCGCGGACGATCGGTGGGCGTTGCGAAAGCGGCGTGCGCGAGATGACGCGCAAACGCGTGGTCGTCCGGTAGGATTCCGGCAGGCAGCAGAAGGAATCGATCCGCGGCGGGCTGATGGCCGGCGCAATCAAGCCGCAACCGGTCGGGATCGTCGACGGGATGGGCGAGGCGGCCTCGAGGGCGAGCGACGGCGAAAGCTGTCGTCGATACCGGTTTTTGCCAGTCCGACGAGATCGAGACCGGCGACTCGAAGATGGCGGCCTCGCGGTACGACCGACCGCGCCGTGGCGGCACCGCGGCGGCGCTGCACGCACGATCAGGGACGAGGACACCATGGGCGCAGTGCGTATCGACTCCCATCAGCACTTCTGGCGCTACCGCGCGAGCGACTATCCGTGGATCGGCCCGAACATGCGCGTGCTGGCTCGCGACTACCTGCCCGATGCGCTGTGGCCGCAGATGCACGCGCAGGCGCTCGGCGCATCGATCGCGGTGCAGGCGCGCGCGGGGCGCGACGAGACGGCGTTCCTGCTCGATCTCGCGCGCGACGACGCGCGTATCGCGGCGGTGGTCGGCTGGGAGGATCTCCGTTCGCCGCAACTCGGCGACCATGTCGCCGAATGGTGCAGCCCGAAGCTGCGCGGCTTTCGTCATCAACTACAGGACGAAGCCGACGTGGGTGCGTTCGTCGCGGATCCCGATTTCAATCGCGGCATCGCGTGGCTGCAGGCGAACGGCTATGTGTACGACGTGCTCGTGTTCGAACGCCAGTTGGCGGACCTGCGCGATTTCTGCGCGCGGCACGATGCGCATTGGCTCGTGCTCGATCATCTCGGCAAGCCCGCGCTCGCCGAATTCGCGCATGACGCCGGCGCGCATGCACGCTGGTGCACGGCGCTGCGCGAACTGGCTGCGCTGCCGCATGCGATGTGCAAGCTGTCGGGGCTCGTGACCGAGGCGGACTGGAAGCGCGGACTGCGCGCGCAGGATATCCGGCACCTCGAGCAATGTCTCGACACCGCGCTCGACGCGTTCGGCCCGCAGCGGCTGATGTTCGGATCGGACTGGCCGGTCTGCCTGCTCGCGGCCTCGTACGACGAAGTCGCGTCGCTCGTCGAGCGCTGGGCGGAGGCGCGCCTGTCGGCGGCGGAGCGCAACGCGCTGTGGGGTGGGACGGCCGCGCGGTGCTATGGCGTGCCGGTGTGAACGCGGGGGAGGCGTCCCACCATGTAACGCATCAGCCATGCGCCGCCCGCGCACTTCGGAGAGGCGGCGGAAGCACGGCAAGCCGGCGCCCCGTCGGTATAATCAACCGCTATGGAGCGCATACAGTCGATCAACCCCGAGCGAATAACTTGGTGCTGTGCCGATCACGGCACAACGCCAGGCGAACTCGCGTCTGCGGTCGGCATTTCGCAGACGACGATGGATCGCGTGATGGCGGGTGAGGGAGGCTTGACGTTTCCTCAACTCAGCAAGGTAGCGAGCTTCTTCGGCCGGGGAGCGCTTTTCTTTCTGGAGCCGGGACCGGTCGATGAAGCCGAGGTACATACCCCGGCTTTCCGGACCTTGGCGAACCAAAAACCGGAGTTGACCGCGAGACTGAAGATGCTCATAGAGCGTGTCGAGAGACAACGCGAGATATATCTGAGCCTTCGCGAAGACCTTGACGACGCAAACTTGCCTCGATTTGAGGCGCCGGATATCCCGCGCGACGACCCCGCTGAAGCAGCGAGAATTGCGCGCCGGTGGCTTGGCCTTGGCGATGACAACACGTTTGACAGTTACAGGTCGGCGGTAGAAGCGCAAGGTTTGTTGGTATTCCGTAGCAACGGCTACAACGGAAAGTGGCAGATCGCCAAAGAGAGCCCAATCCTGGGCTTCAGCATCTACAGTCCTGACTGTCCGGTCATCGTTGTAAAAAAGCAAACCCACGAAGCCCGGCAGTCCTTCACGCTGATGCACGAGCTGGGGCACCTGCTGTTGCACCGGGGCAGTTCGATCGACGATGAGCACGATATGCAGTCCCACCGAGGTAGCGAGCGGGACGCGAACGCGTTCGCTGGTCACTTGCTGGTACCCGCGGCGTTCCTTGCCAGGGTGGACGATCTGGCGCGTCCGCGACAAGTTGCCGAGTACGACGAGTGGCTGAGGCCACTGCGCCGACAGTGGGGCGTTAGCACAGAGGTCATATTGCGCCGACTGCTTGATGCGGGCCGGCTGCCGCAGGAGCAATACGCTGCTTATCGACACTGGCGGGCTGCCCAGCCGGCGCCGGAGCAAGATACCGGGAGTCGGATGTACCGCCATCGAGAGCCCTCGCATATTTTTGGCGACAGATTCGTGCGGACGGTACTGGACGCGCTGGATGGGCGGTACATCACGTTGGCAAAGGCGAGCCGGTATCTCGATGGCCTGAAGATCAACGACCTGCACCAATTGGAACGTTTCTATGCAGGTGTTTGACGCCTCTTCGATGATCTACGCCTGGGATAACTATCCCGCGAATCAATTTCCGGGACTCTGGACATGGATGGCGGCTGAGATCAATGCACGGAGGCTAATGATGTCTATCGTCGCTTACGGAGAGGTATGCGCAGGGACCCCGGACTGCGGCGATTGGCTTGTGACGGCTGGTCTTGAGCCATTGGAGGTCACCAACGGGATTGCGCAGGACGCCGTGCGTATCAAGGGACTACTTGGAATTGTCGGCGACAACTATCACCCGAAGGGCGTCGGCGAGAACGATTTGCTCATCATTGCCACAGCACGGGCGCACGGGAGAGAGCTGGTATCAAATGAGGCTCAACAAAACAATCCACCGGACGTGAACTCGAAACGAAAGATACCGTCCGTTTGTTCCATGCGTGAGGTTGGTGTTCCTTGCATCGACTTCGTTCAATACATACGTCGATCAGAGGCAGTCTTCGGCTGAATATTGCCGGGCGCGGGAAGGTGGGCTGCCGCGTCGCCTCCCCGGCATGGCTCAGCATCATGCTCAGAACCGATCCGCGCGATAGGGCGCCGGATCGGTAAACGGCGTCTCGCCCGTGATCATCTCGGCCAGCAGGCGGCCCGTAACGGGGCCGAGCGTCAGCCCGTGATGGTTGTGCCCGAACGCGAACCACAGCCCGCGATGCGCGGGCGCGGGGCCGATCACCGGACGCATGTCGGGCGTGCACGGCCGGAAGCCGAGCCAGGGCTGCGGATCGAGCCGCTCGCCGAAACCGAATACCGGTCGCGCGATGCGTTCCGCGCGTTCGAGCTGCACGCCGGTCGGCGGCACGCGGCGCCGCGCGATCTCGACGCCGGTCGTCAGCCGCAGCCCGCGCCGCATCGGCGCGATCACGTAACCGTATTCGCGATCGACGATCGGCGCCGACGGCACGCCGCGCGCGGACGGCGCGTAGTGCATGTGATAACCGCGCTTCTCGCGCAGCGGAATGCGATAGCCGAACTTGCCGAACACCGTGTCCGACCACGGCCCGAGCGCGACGACGACCGACGGCGCGGCGGCCGTGCCGTCGCGCGTCCTGACCTGCCAGCCGGGCGACAGCGCCTCGAGGGTCGCGGCGTCGCCGTCGAGCAGCATGCCGCCGCCCTGTTCGAACAGTCGTGCATACGCTTTGACGAGCGCGGCCGGATCGACGACGCTTTTCGGATCGCGCCAGTGCAGCGCGCCGCAGAAGCCCGGCGCGAGGCTCGGCTCCTGCGCGAGCAGCGCCGCCGCGTCGAGCGGTGTGATGCCGAGCCCGTGGCGGCGCGCGGTGAGCTGCGCATCGGCGACGCCGCGCTCGAACGCGGCCGGCGTGCGGAACGCTTCCATCCAGCCGCTCGCGCGCACGAGTTCGCCGGCGCCGGCACGTGCGATCAGCGCGTCGTGCTCGACGATGCAGCGCTCGATCAGTGGCAGCATGTCGCGCGCGGCTGCCGCGTGGCGCTGCGGCGCGGACTCCCACCAGAAGCGCGCGAGCCATGGCGCGAACGCGGGCAGCGACGCACTGTGCCAGTACAGATCGGTCGAGCGGTTCAGCGCGTAGCGCATCAGCGTGAACGGGCTGCGCGGGAACGGATACGGCTCGACCGACGAGCGCTCGATCAGCCCCGCGTTGCCGAAGCTCGTGCCTTCGCCGGGGGCGTTGCGATCGACGAGCGCGACCTTGCGGCCGCGATCCTGAAGGTGCAGCGCGACGGACACGCCGACAATGCCCGCGCCGAGAACGATGACGTCGAAATCCATGGATCGTGGTGGTGAATGGCGGTTGGCGGGCCGGCGCGTGCTGCGCCGCCCTTTGTTCGTGAGCCTTTGAGTTGCAAGCATACCCGCGACCGGGCGGCTCGGGGGGATGTGCGTCTTGCCGGGTTCTAGGCCATGGCGCGCCGGAGAACATGCGGGGGTAAAAGGGTTTGGCGCACGACGAAAACAATGCGCCAAATTCGAGATAGTCCGATATCTGTTGTAAATGCGCGACATGCATGAAGTGCGGACTCGTCTTATTCGAAACGTCGAGACGACGAATAAGAAAAGGCGATATGTCAATCTAATAAAATTCGATCGATCGTGGTGCCGGATTCGAGTTATCTCTATTTGTGTTGTGAATCCATCCTGCGAATCATTGAGATACGGTTTCAGGGATCGGGTGAGAAGATAGAGTTTCATTTGACCGATTGGCGACGCGATACAAGTACCGTGATGGTAAAAAGGTTTCCAATCGTCAACTCCATCTCGTCGATGATGGAGGTCGAATGGCCGAGCGTCCCGCAAAATATAGGACGAGTACAAATTATCATTACAAGGTGCTAAGTAGAAAACGATTTTATGTAATTCGCGCAAATGTATCTGTAAATGCATCGATGAATTAGGATGCGGCGAAGGTCAATCTTTACGCCGCTAACCAATGAAGCATCGAGAAACTTCGGCAGCGTTGATTTCGGCGTTGGCGAGCGTTTCAGCGTTGGCGCAAGGCATGAAACCGTCCGAAATGACGTCCGGCCCGCAAATCCAGCGCTTTCAACAGCAGCAGCTCGAAGCCGTCAAGGAACTGAATCCGGACCCGAACGTGCTGACGCCCACCGGTGATAAACCGGCGGACGCCGGCATCGCGAGCCTGCCGCTCGACACGCCGTGCTTTCCGATCCAGGCGATCGCGCTGGAAGGCAATACGTCCGGTTGGCTCGCGCGTTTCCTTCAACCGGTCGTGGGGCAATGCGTCGGCAGGACCGCGCTCAGGCGGATCCAGGATGCGGCCAATAACGCGCTGATCGAGCGCGGCTACGTGACGTCGCGCGTTCTGGTGCCGACGCAGTCGCTGCAAGCAGGCACGCTGACGCTGCATGTCGTGCCGGGGCGCATCGGCGACGTGCGTGCGGACGGACCCGCCATCGGCTGGCTGCGCGCGGCGCTGCCGACTTCGACCGGCGCGCTGTTGAACCAGCGCGACATCGATCAGGGGCTGGAGAACCTGCGCCGCCTGCAGTCGCAGTCCGATGCCGTCTTCGACATCGCGCCGGGCGCGCATCCGGGCGACTCGGACATCGTGCTGCACCCCGGCACCGGCAAGCGCTGGCATGCCGTCATCGGCGCGGACAACGCGGGCCTCGATTCGACCGGCAAGTACGAGCTGTCCGGCTCGGTCACGCTCGATTCGCCGCTCCATCTCTACGACCAGCTGCAAGTCGCGGGCACGACGAACGCGAACTTCGGCGCGTCCGACCAGGGCAACCAGTCGGTGTCCGCCAACTACAGCGTGCCGATCGGCTACGCGATGCTGACGTTGAGCGCGAGCCGCTCGCGCTACAAGCAGACCGCCGCCGGCTTTGGAGAGCCGATCGAATACAGCGGCGTCCAGTCCTCGCTGCAGGCCGGCCTGTCCGGCGTGATCTACCGAAACGCACATGCGCGGACGTCGCTGCACGGCAACCTGTTCCGCAAGATCAGCCGCAACGCGATCGACGGGATGGACGTGCCGGTCCAGCATCGCGACATCGTCGGCTACGAACTGGGCGCCGCGCATCGGCAATACATCGGCAACGTGGTACTCGACGGCTCGTTCGCGTGGCGCGCGTCGCTGCCGGGCTGGTCCAGCCATGCCGGCACGGTGGTAGGTGCGCCGGCGTTCGACGGCAAGACGCGGGTCGCGCTCGCGAGCCTCGGCGCGCAAGCGCCGTTCAGGATCGGCGGCCGCGCGTTCACGTACCGGTTCGGCTGGAACATGCAGAACGCGCGCACGCCGTTGACGCCTTCGGATTACTTCACGATCGGCACGCGCTATGCGGTGCGCGGTTTCGATCAACAACTGACGCTGGCCGCCGAGAGCGGCTGGGCGGTTTCCAACGAACTCGACTGGTATGTGCCGACGCGGGTCGGCACGCAGGCGCTGTACGCCGGCGTCGATGCGGGACGCGTGTGCGGGCCGGCCGCGCAATACCTGCTCGGCGACACGCTCGTCGGCGCCGTCGTCGGCGTGCGCGGCAGTCTCGCGCCGAAACGCGTGGCCGGCGCGACGCCGAGCTACGACGTGTCGCTCGGCTGGCCACTGTCGAAGCCGCAAGGTTTCAGGACCGATTCGCCAACGCTGCTGTTTCAGGTCAGCACGTTGTTCTGAGCGTAGTGGGGGTGAACCGGACGAGGTCGGGGATCTCGATCCGGCGTTGTATCGATCGTCAACCAGAAGAAGGAGAAACCATGCAGCACGCAGGTGAGAAGCATCGCATTGTGCAGGTC
The DNA here is from genome assembly GCF_902499075.1 of Burkholderia pseudomultivorans. Lineage (GTDB taxonomy): Bacteria > Pseudomonadota > Gammaproteobacteria > Burkholderiales > Burkholderiaceae > Burkholderia > Burkholderia pseudomultivorans. The sequence continues at coordinate 175,002 of NZ_CABVPP010000007.1, forward strand.
GCGGCAGCGACGTTCGCGGTGGCGGCCGCGCTGGGGTTGAGCGCGTGTGGCGGCGGTGACGACGGCGGCAGCCCGGCCGCGTCGATCGACGCATCGGCGGGCGGAGCGACGTCGGGCGGAGCGACGTCGGGCGGCGCGTCGTCGTCTTCGTCGTCGATTCGCGTCGAAGGCGAGTCGCACGCGCTGTCGAGCAGTTTCGCGGAGGTGAATGTGTTGACCCCGCCCGTCTCGTGGAACGCAGACGGATCGTTCCCGAGCGGCTCGCTGGTGCTGTCGGCCAGGAGCGTCGACGCGTCGTTGCTCAAATCGCAGGCGCCGGGCGCGTATACGGTGCTGCCGCGAAGCAAGGACACGCTGAGTCTGTCGACCGGCACCGTGACCGACATCGCCGGCAACGGCGATTTTGCGATCGGCCGCTGGACGGCGGGCAGCGACTCCGCCGGCCATTCCTACAACGCCAACCAGGGGCAGACCTGGGCGGTCGGCGCGCCGGTGACGGTCGGCCTGACCGATCAGTCGCGGCTGAACTGCTCGCTGGTCGCCGCAACGCGGCCGACGTCGACCGACGGCAATACCGCGCCCGGCTCGCTGGGCACCGCGACCGCCGTCGTGACCAGTCAGACCGACGCGTTCGGTCAGCGCTACGCGAGCGCGGCGTTGACGCTGCAGTACTCGATCGGCACCGACAAGGCGCAGATCTTCAGCGGCAACAGCCGGGTGGGCGCGATGTTGACGTCGTCCGGGACGCGCTCGTCGCTCTACTCGTCGTTCGTGGGCCCGAACGCAGCGACGCCGTATCTCGTCGTGTCGTATGGCGTCTACGCGCCGACGGCGGGCGGCATCAACGGCCTCGCGATGCTGAGCTGCAAATAACGCGTGACTGCGACCGGCGGCATCGACGCGCGTGCGATGCCGCCGGTCGCACGACTCTTCAGGAAGACCTCGAACATGAATTCCGGAATCTTTCGCGTGGTGTTCAATGCCGTACGCGACATGCTGGTGGCTGTCGACGAATATGCGTCTGCGCATGGAGGCGGCGAAGGTGCGCGCATGCGACGAACGGTACCGACCCCGGCGCCGGAATCCGGCGTTTCGATCTGGTTCGCGGCGCGCGCGATCGCGTTTGCGGCGCTTTGTACCTTCGGCATGCAGCCGCTCGTCGCCGAGGCGCAGGCCACGCTGCCGATCACACCCGATCGCAGCGGGCCGGCGCATCCGGTTGTCGGCGTGTCGGCATCGGGCGTGCCGCTCGTCAATATCACCGCGCCGAAGAACGGCGTCTCGCTGAACAGCTTCACGCAGTACAACGTCGGCACGCAGGGCGCCGTGCTCGTCAACAGTGGCCGGAACACGCAGACGCAACTCGCCGGCTGGGTTCAGGGCAATCCGTTCCTCGGCAATCAGGCGGCGCGCGTGATCGTCAATCAGGTCACGTCGGGCAATCCCAGCCGGCTGCTCGGGCCGACCGAGATCGCGGGCAACCGCGCGAATCTCGTGATCGCGAACCCGGCGGGCATCACCTGTGCGGGTTGCGGCTTTCTGAACGTCCCGCGCGTGACGCTGGCAACCGGCGCACCGACCTTCAATCCGGACGGTACGCTGGCCGGTTTCGACGTGACGCAGGGGCGACTCGGGATCGACGGTGCGGGGCTCGACGCGCGCGGCAGTGCGATCGACCTGATTGCACGTGCGATGACGATCAACGGCCAGGTGTGGGCCGATTCGATCGATGCGGTGGCCGGCGCGAACCGCGTCGACTATGCGGACAACGCCGCGCAAGCCCGTGACGGCGCAGGCGCGGCGCCGGGCGTCGCGATCGACGTGCAGGCGCTGGGCAGCATGTTCGCCAATAGCGTGCGAATGATCGGGACCGAGGCGGGCGTGGGTGTACGCGACGCCGGATCGATCACCTCGCTGACGGGCGATATTCGTGTGTCGAACAACGGCGACGTGACGATTGCGCCGGCCGCGCGTCTGCAGTCGGCGGCGAACATCCGGATCGACGGTGCGGAAGTTGTGCAGCAAGGCACGATAGTCAGCGCGCAGGCCATGGATCTGAACGCATTGCTGGCGCTGTCGAATACCGGAACGATTGTGTCGGGTGGTAATACCAACCTGACGGCCGCGCTGTCGGTCGACAATGGCGGGCATGCGTACGCGGGCGTGGATTCCGCGGGCCAACTGGTCGACGGCGGTTCGGTCACGGCGCGCGCCGCACAGGTGACGAGCCGCGGCACGCTGGCAGCGGGCGACAGCGTCAATCTGCTCGCGAACGACGTGACGCTCGATGGCGGGACCGTGAGTGCGGCCGGTGCGGTCGACGTGACGGCCGACGGCACGTTGTCGAACGTCGGCGGGACAGTGAGCGGCCGGGACCTGACGCTGAATGCCGCACAACTGGTCAACGATGCGGGCGTCATCAGCGCGCGCGGTCTGGCAAACGTGACCGCACAAGCGGTTTCGAACCGGTCCGGCACGTTGTCGGCGGACGCGCTGTCGCTGAGCACGGCTGGCGCGCTCGACAATACGCAGGGGCACGTGATCGCCCGCACGGCGCGGATCGCCGCCAAGGATGTGACGAACGTCGCGGGCGAGATCGGCACCTCGACGGGCGCGCTGTCGCTGACGGCGACCGGCAGCGTGTCGAACCGGGACGGGAAGATCGCAGGCGGCCATGGCCTGACGCTGGCCGCGCATACGGTTTCCAACGCACAGGGCCAGATCGGTTCCGTGGCGGGCGATACGTCGCTCGACGTCGCGCAATCGCTGAACAACGCGGGCGGCAAGCTCGCATCCGGCGACGCATTGACTGTCCGCGCAGCGCATCTCGACAACTCGGCAGGATCGATCGGCGCGCACGCCGCGCGAATCGACGCAACGGATGTCGAAAATACGGACGGCCGGATCGGCACGACTGATGCACTGACCGTGACGGCGACGGGTGTCGTCTCGAATCGGTCCGGCGTCATGGTCGGCGGCAACGGCATCTCGTTGACGGTAAACCGCATCGACAACGCATCGGGCACGATCGGATCGGTCGCCGGCGACACGACGCTGCGTGCGGGTCAGTCTCTGGCGAACACGGGCGGCACGGTGCGTTCCGCCAATGTGCTCGACATCGCAAGCGACACGATCGACAACGCGAACGGCAGCATCGCGGCCGCGCGCGACGCGCTGATCCGGGCCGGGGATCTCGTCAATGCGGGAGGCCAGATCGGGTCTTCGTCGGCCGGATTGTCGCTGACCGCCGAGCGCGGGATATCGAACGACGGAGGCAAACTGGCAGGCGCAACCGGGTTGTCGGTCAAGGCCGCCATGCTGAGCAATCGGGCGGGCCAGATCGGTGCGTCCAGCGGCGAGGCGACGCTGACCGTCTCGCAGGCACTCGACAATACGCGGGGCACGATTGCCGCCGCCGGCGCGCTGAACGCGCAGGCCGGTGCGTTCGACAATTCGGACGGTACGCTGGCGGCCGATGCGGCGAAGCTCGACATAGCCGACGCATTGACAAACACCGGCGGCACGATTGCGGCGACCCACGACGCGACCGTGACGGCGCAGACCGTTTCGAATCGCGCCGGCACCATCGGGTCGCTGTCCGGTGCATTGTCGGTAACGACATCCGGTACGACGGACAACGCAGGCGGCAAGCTGCTGGCCTTCGGCGACACGACATTGACCCATGCGGGCCTGCTGAACGCGGGTGGCACGATTACGGGCGCGAATGTGACGCTCGCGGCTGGACACGGGGCGATCGACAACACGCTCGGCAACGTGGCGGCGAGCCAGTCGCTGACGAGCCGCTCGGGCGCCCTCGATAACCGGTCGGGGCTGATGCAGGCAGCGGGAGCGATCGACATCGATACACACGGCCGGGCGTTCGATAACCGCGTCCTGCCGGGGCAATCGACGGGCGGTCGGGTTCTCGGCAATGGCGTCGTACTGGCGACGGGCGCGCTGGACAACACGGGCGGCGCGCTCTCGTCGAGCGGTGCGGCGAGCGTCGACGCAGCATCCGTGATCAATGACGCCGGTTCGCTCGTGGCCGATGGCGCATTGACGGTACGAAGTGCCGGCACGGTGTCGAACGTCGCAGGCCAGATCGGCGGAAACGGCGACGTGACGGTATCCGGCACGACGATCGACAATACGCGCGGCGCCATGCACGCGAGCGGCGCGCTGTCGGTGACGGGCGACACGATCCGCAATGCGCAGACTGTCGACGCGTCGCTGCCGGCTACGGCAGGCGTGCCGGGGCTGGCCGCAGGGATGGAGGGCGCAAGCGTTGCGCTCGATGCCAGCCGGACGATCGACAACGCCGGCGGCTCGATTCGTGCGGACCAGGCGGCGACGCTTGCCGCATCGAGCATCGACAACACGTCGGGCAGCATCCAGTCGAAAGGCGCGGCCACGCTGACGGCATCGGATGTGCTGATCAACAGCCGGGGCGACGTCAACGGCGGTCGGCAACTGACGGTCTCGGCCGGCACGCTCGACAACGACGGCAAGCTCCAGTCGGCGGGCGACGTCGACGTGACGACACAAGGCGCGTTGACCAACCGCGGCCGGATCGTAGCGGGCCGCGACTTGAAGACGGCCAGCAGCATGCTCGACAACAGCGGCGTGCTGTCGGCGGGAAATGCCGCGAACGTATACGCCGATACTGTGCTGAACCGTTCGACCGGCGAGATTTTCGGCGGCAACGCGACCGATGTTCATGCAAGCCACTCGGTGACGAACGAAGGCCTGATCGACGGCGGCGCAACGAAGGTGACTGCCGGCGATACCATCGCGAATGCCGGCGGCCGAATCTACGGCGATACCGTGACGATGGGCGCGAACACGATCGTCAACGACCGGAACGCCGGGGGCATCGGCGGCGTGATCGCTTCCCGCGGCGATCTCGACATCGGTGCACGGATGCTCGAGAACTGGAACGACGCGCTCGTCTACGCGAGTGGCGATATCCGCATCGGCGGCGCGCTGGATGCGAACCGACAGGCAACCGGCAGCGCGCAGACCGTGACGAACGACGGCGCACAGATCGATGCCGGCCGCGATATCGCGATCGACGCGACCCGGTTCGAGAACCTGAATTCGAACTTCCGGACTTCGACGATCGCGACCGACAGCGGCAATCAGCTGTGGTATCAGGTGCCGGGCTCGACCGAGAGGATCGACCCGTCGACCATTTACCTGTACCAGAAGAACAGCCAGGAAATCCGTCCCGGCACCGACTACCGTTGGGCGCTGGACGACGACCAGAAATTCATCTTGCTGCCGTCGGAGAAATATCCGTTTGCCGAGTATGCGAAGTACACGATGAACGGCGTAGCCGGCAAGATCGACGTGACGGCTTACCCTGCCGGAAACTTCGGGGCGAGCGGGGCTGCGGCTCAGACCGGTGCATACCGGACAGTGCCTGCCGATATCTGGGCACAGTTCGGCGTCGCTCCGCCCCCGGACGCAAATCCGGCATGGATGACGACGGGACCGTTCTGGATGACGGCAATCGGCAGCCTGTTCGCCGGCCGCAGCAAGGTCGGCAGCGACTGGTTTGCCGTCAAGCCGCCGACGGAAGCCGACGTGACCGGTGAGAAGCGGCCGATTTTCGGGGTGCCGAGCTCGTCGTGCCTGACTTCGACCCACGCCGCATGTGCGCCATTCCAGCAGTGGTACAACGCGACCGCAGCCGCCTATCGGAGCCTCAATCAGGCAATCGCCGCGTATAACGGCGACGTGGCTGGGCGGCTCGTGGAGACCTATACGGTCTACACGGTCGACGTGAAGTCGACCACGGACGTTGTCACCGCGTCGCAGCCCGGCACGATCACCGCGGGCCGTCACATCACGATCGACGCTGCGTCCGGCATCAACGACAAGAGCCGGATCGTGGCGGGCGACGGCAACCATCCGACAAACGTGCAGAACATCGGTGCGACGGGCACCGAGACGTTCACGGGCTCGGGCAAGGCGATCCATACCTGGGTTCAGTCGGGCGGCGCATTCAGGGGCGACGAGCGCGCGAGCTCGACCGCCGATTACTCGCCGGCCATTCCATCGCGAACGATCGATCTGCCGATAGTGCTGACCGATCCGGGCACGCCGTCCAGTCCGGTCAAGAGTGTCGCGGCGGCGATCGCCGCCGCGCAGGGCACGAGCGGGTCCGGCGTGACGCCGGTTGCGGGCAAGAACGTCGATGGAGAAGTCCGGGTTGGGGCGGGCGTCGCCGGCGTCGCGGTCGGGAACGTATCGGCCGTGAAGGCCGATGTCGGCGGCGTGGTCGTGCGGACAGTCACGCCGAACACAAGCGTGCCGGGCAATGCGCTGTATCGGGTGACGACCGACCCGGGCAGCCGCTTCCTGATCGAGACCGATCCACGCTTTACCGACTACCGGCAGTGGGCGTCGAGCGACACGATGCTGGATGCGCTCAAGGTCGATCCGGCTACGGTGCTCCGGCGGATCGGCGACGGCTTCTACGAGCAGCAACTGATTCAGCAGCAGATCATCCAGGCGACGGGGCAGCGTTTCATCGGCGACTATACGGACAACCAGCGCGCATACCAGGCCCTGATGGCGAATGGCGTCAAGGCGGCGCAGCAGTTCGGGCTGAACATCGGCACCACGCTGACCGATGCGCAAATGGCCGCGCTGACGAGCGACATCGTGTGGCTCGTGAATCAGACGGTGACCTTGCCGGACGGCAGTCAGCAGACGGTGCTGGTGCCGCAGGTCTATCTGCGCGCGAACGCGGCGGACGTGACCGGCGAAGGCACGATCGTTTCCGGCAAGGACGTCACGATCGAGTCGGATGGTGCATACAGCAACTCGGGCACGATTGCGGCTCGCCACGTGACGATCATTCGCGCCGATTCGATCGATAACAGCGGCACGGTGTCGGGCGGAACCGTGCTCGCGAGCGCGACTCGCGACCTGAACAACCTGGGGGGGCTCATTCAAGGCAATGCCGTGGCGCTGTCGGCCGGCCGCGACCTCAACCTGACGAGTACGACGAGTTCGGTGACCGCCGCGAATGGCAGCGCGGCCGGTATCGACCGCGTATCGACGGTCAATGCGGGCACGTTGCAGGCGGTCGCCGGCCGCGATCTGAATGCCGATGCGGCCGTGATTGCGGTGGCGGGGGGTGCGGTACTGGCGGCGAACAACGACATCAATCTGAATGCGGTTCGCCAGAGCAGCCGGGACGCGGTGAGATGGGACGATCGCAATCACGCACAACACACGGCGTCGATCGATACCGGCACGCAGATCGCGACGGGCGGCGACCTGGCGATCGTGGCCGGCCGTGATGTGAACACGACGGCGGCTTATGCGAATGCGGGTGGCGCGATTGGCGTCAGCGCCGGGCGCGATGTCACCCTGAACGCCGGCGAGCAGAGTGCGAGCGCGCACGAAGCGCACTATCGCAAGGAAAGCGGGCTTTTGTCGTCGAAGTCGACGCACACGATCGATTCGAGCAGCCATACCCACGCGATCGGCACGACCTTGTCGGGCAACACCGTCGCCGTCGAGGCCCGAAACGACCTGACGGCGAAGGCCGCGGCGATCGCCGCGACCGGCGACGTGAACCTCGTCGCGGGACACGACATCAGGGTGACGACCGCGGACACGGCCTCGAGCGAATATCACTACAAGGACGTGAAGAAATCCGGCCTCGGCAGCGCCGGCGCGGGGATCTCGTATGGTACGCACCAGACGATCGGCAGCAGCCGCGAAACGGTGAAGGGTTCGCAGGGCAGCCTGATCGGCAGCACGGGCGGCAGTGTGTCGATGCAGGCCGGCAACAAGCTGCACATCACCGGGTCCGACATCGTCGCCGGCGGCAACGTGACGGGCGTCGCGAAGGAAGTGACGATCGATGCGTCGCAGACGGATCGTCATCGCGAAGAAGTCCGCGAGGTGAAGAGCACGGGTTTCGCGCTGGCGGTGAAGTCGCCGGTGATCGATGCTGCGCAGAACGTATCGCGCCAGGCACAGGGCGCGGGCGCCAGCCAGGACGGACGAGCGGCAGCGCTGCATGCACTCGCGGCGGCGGGCGGCATGGCGGACCTGGTCGGCGCGACGGGCAACATGACGCACGCGCTGAACGATCCGAAGGGCAAGATCGACGCGAAGCTGGAACTGAGCTTCGGCTCGTCGTCCAGCAAGTCGACGTTCGCCGAGCACAGCACGCAGCACAACGGCAGCAGCGTGAAGGCCGGCGGCACGGCCGCGTTCGTCGCGACCGGCGACAAGCATGCCGGGCAGGGAAACGTGACGATCCAGGGTTCGGACGTGACCGCGAACGACGTGGTGTTGCGGGCGACAAACATGGTGAATCTGGTCAACAGCACCGATACGGACAGCACGCGCAGCACGAACGAGTCGAAGAGCGCGAGCCTCGGCGTGTCGTATGGCACGGGCGGCTTCGGTGTGTCGGCGTCGATGGCGCGCGCGCAGGGGGATGCGAACTCGGATGCGGCCACGCAGAACAATACGCACGTCAATGCGCGCAATACCGCGACGATCGTCAGCGGCGGCGATACCAATATCGTCGGCGCAAACGTCACAGCGAACACGGTGATCGCAGACATTGGCGGCGACCTGAATCTCGCATCGGTGCAGGATACGAGCGCGAGTGCCGCACGCCAAACCAGTTCGGGCGGCGGGCTCAATGCAGGCATGGGCGGTGCGAGCGCGAATGTCAGCGTGCAGGCTGGCCGCGCGAGCGGCAGCTATGCGGGGGTGAACGAGCAAGCGGGCATTCAGGCGGGAGACGGTGGCTTCGATATCAAGGTCGGCGGCAATACGGACCTGAAGGGCGCGTATATCGCGAGTACCGCGACGCAGGACAAGAACCAGCTGACGACCGGGACGCTGACGTTCTCGGATATCCAGAATCGTTCGGAATACGACGCGAGCAGTGTCGGGATCAGCGCGGGCGGCGGCGTGGGCAACGGAGGGAACAGCTACGCGACGCATGGGCCGGAGAGCGGGAAGAACACCGGCGGTGCGTTGCCGCTCTTTGTCAGCGAGAGCGATAGCAGTAGCGCGACGACGAAGAGC
>NZ_CABVPP010000008.1 GCF_902499075.1 Burkholderia pseudomultivorans
CTGGGCGCGTGCACGGTCGGGCCGGATTTCACACCGCCGCGTGCGGACCTGCCCGCGGGCTGGCATGCGCTGCAGCGCGCGGACGCGGCCGCGCCCGCGTCGGGCGCGAGCGCGCCGGCTTCCACGCCGACGACGGACGCCGATCCCGATCCGCGCTGGTGGCGCGCGTTCGGCGATCCGCTGCTGGACCGGCTCGTCGAACGCGCGGCGCGCGACAACCTCGACGTGCAGGCCGCGGTGTTGCGCATCGCGCAGGCGCGTGCGCAGGTGCGTGCGGCTGCCGCGCAGGGCTTGCCCGACGTGCGCGCGAGTGCGAGCTATCAGCGCGAGCAGCTCGGCCTGAAGGGGTTCGTCGAAGATCAGGGGCTGGACCGGCAAATCGACCGGCTCGGCGCGCCGGGCTCGCCGCTCGACCGGCTCGGGCCAGGCACCGGCGCAGCCGTGCAGCAGCGTGCGCGCGGCGCGCTCGATGCATTGGAATCGCCGGTCAACCTGTGGCAGGCCGGCTTCGACGCGTCGTGGGAGCTCGATCTGTTCGGACGCGTGCGGCGCACGGTAGAGGCCGCCGATGCGCAGGCGGGTGCGGCCGTCGCGAGCCGCGACGACGCATTGCTGTCGCTCGAAGCCGAAGTCGCCCAGACCTATCTGCAGCTGCGCGGTGCGCAGACGCAGCGCGCGCTCGCCGACGAACTCGTGGACGCGCAGCGCGAACTGCGCGATCTGACGCGCGAGCAGGCTGCACACGGCCTGGCGAGCGACCTCGACGTGCGCAGCGCCGATGCGCGGCTTGCCCAGTTGCGTGCGCAACTACCGCAGTTCGATCAGCAGATCGTGCTGCTGAAGAACGGGCTTGCCTATCTGGTCGGCGGCGCGCCGGGCGCGCTCGACGACTGGCTCGACACGCCGCGTGCGCTGCCGGGCGTGCCGCCCGCCGTGCCGGTCGGCCTGCCGTCGACGCTCGCGCGGCGTCGGCCCGACATCCGGCGCGCGGAAGCCGACCTGCACGCGGCGACGGCCGACGTCGGCGTCGCGGTCGCGCAGTTCTATCCGGACGTGTCGCTGACCGGGCAAGTCGGGCTGCGCGCGACGCATGTGCGCGAGCTCGCGCACTGGTCGCATCTGTTCTATGCGTTCGGGCCCGCGGTATCGCTGCCGATTTTTTCGGGTGGCGCGCTGGTGTCGAACCTGCGGCTCACGCAGGCGCGTCAGGCGGAGGCGGCGCTCGCGTATCGGCAGACCGTGCTCGTCGCGCTGCGCGACGTCGACAATGCGCTCGCCGTGTGCCGCACCGACCAGACGCGCGCGGCCGCGCTCGACGATGCCGTGCGCGCGGAGCAGGGCGCGCTGGAACTCGCGCGCGATCGTTACCGCAAGGGGCTGTCGCCGTTTCTCGACGTGCTCGACGCGGAGCGGCAATGGTCGGAAGGGCGTCAGCAGGCCGTGCAGGGCGCGCTGCAGACGACGACCGATCTCGTCGCGCTGTACAAGGCGCTCGGCGGGGGGTGGCGGGAGGGGGAGGGTGGGCGTGATGGTGGGGCGCGTGCTGATGCTCGGCGTGTCGATGCTGCGCGTGCCGATGCTTCGCGAACCGATGCGGCGCGCGACGCGCAGGCGCCCGCGCAACCGTAGCCGTGTACGCTGCTCAGCGCGGGGGCGCGCGCTGCGTCATGCTGCGACGATACCGGCGCGTGCTGCATGCATCGGCGATGCTGCTGGACGACCGGCGCGCAGCGGCGAATATCCTGCACGCCCATTGGCAGGTAGGTCACTAGCGTCGTAAGGGCTTCTCCTGCCGGCAATGGTGGCCGGCACGAGAAGAAGAACATAACAACCGGGTCAACGGTCCCGTTGGACTCGCCTAACTGCGCTCGCGGCGCCAAACGCTCAAGTTTCTCGCTTTCTCGATGTGTTCGACGCCTTCGTCGAAGCCGTCAGCGGTCTGGCGGACGGCTCACACCTGAAGTATGGCCTGCTCGCGAAGCAATCTCTGCTCGAATGGATGAGCCGACAAAACAAAAGAGCCGGTCGTTGGTATGGCGGCACGATGAATTAGATTCTCTAATGCTAAAAAAATAAATCTAGCTTGCTCGGGAATAATCGCATCGCTACGCTGAGACGGTTGCCGCGTCGTGTGTAGATAGTTCAATTTTTACGGGAAAGATTCGCCGACCGAGACTTAAGCTGTGGTGAATGAGAGAGCCTATTCACAAGAGTGACGAGATCATGATGTGGGCGCGCCACATAGTGATGTCGGCGGAGCATGGATTCGCTGTCTTTGATTCTCAGCCTGTTTGAGCCAACTAAATGAACATTTTTGTAGCATGGAACGGACGGATCGGTCGTACGTTCGCTTTCTGATTTAGTCGGTTCTGACATAAGTTCAATAACGGTCGCTACGTGTCATCTCCCGGCGAGCTTGTCGCAGTCGTCATGTGCGGTGCAAATGCCAATCCCGCGGCTGTACGAGAGTAACGACGGTTCTTTTAACTCCCAAAATCGACCAACTCAGCCATGAATGCCACCAATTTCGCTTTTTTGTTGACGCTTGCTGCACTATGGGGTGCGTCATTTCTGTTCATTCGGGTTGGTGCGCCCGAGTTCGGACCAGTGCCGTTGATGGCAGTGCGAATTTTGATTGCCGCAGTTTTTCTCGCTATTGTCCTCGGATCGAAACGGGGATTCCATAGGATGTCCGGCAAGATCGTACCGCTGTTTGCGATTGGCGTGCTAAATCAAGCTCTGCCTTTCTGCCTCTTCGCTTATGCCGAGCTGACGCTGCCTGCTGGAGTCACGTCGGTGATCAACGCTACGACGCCGTTGTGGGCCGCGATCGTTGCGTTCGTATGGATAGGAGACCGATTAAGCAGGACGCGCGTGGCTGGCCTGTTTATCGGCTTCGCCGGCGTGCTGATTCTTGTATGGAAAGACCTGAGCGGGCTGCGGTCGTTCAGTGAAAGCGCGATCGCACCGATCGCGGTTCTCTGCGCGACACTGCTGTATGGGATCTCTGCGAATGCAACGAAGAGATTCCTGGCCGGAGTGGATTCGCTTGCAATCGCAACGGGCAGTATGATCGGCGCTGCGATCGTTCTCGCGCCGTTTGCTGTTGTATATTGGCCGTCGACGCCGATATCGACGACCGCATGGGTCTCGGTGATCGCGCTTGGTGTTGCCTGTACGGGAATTGCCTACATTATCTATTTCTATCTGATCGCGACGGCCGGGCCGGCAAGGGCAGTATCCGTTACGTTTCTCGTGCCAATCTTCGGTCTCCTGTGGGGCACGCTGTTTCTGGATGAATCGATATCGCCGATGATGATTGCAGGATGCGGGGTTGTGATTCTGGGGACGATGCTCGCGAGTGGTGTGCTCAAACCTTCGGTGCTGGTCGGCAAACGTCCAGTATGACGGCCCCGACGCGACGGTTATCAGGCCGCTCACGCACTGAAGTCAACCGGACGATGCAAGCGACTGCATGACGTTCTTCATGATCCACTTGCGAAACAAGATGGCGCTCGGATTATCGAGCGTCTCGTTCGGATAGACAAGGTAATACGCGTACTCCGGCGTTAATGGCGCATCAAACAGGATCGTGAGTCGACCATCATCCAGCTCCGATCTGACGAGAGACTTCCTGGCGAGCGCGACGCCGTGGCAGGCCATGGCTGCATGAATCGCGCCGTTCGAATCAGTAAATATCGCTCCCTTATTTCCACGTATGCCATCGGCGCGATACTTTTCCAGCCACGCGAGCCATTCGTTGTGCCGCTCGTCGTGCAACAGCGTCGTGCGTACAAGGTCGGAAAACGATGAGAAGGGCCCGATTTGCTTTATCAAGCGCGGATTGCAAACCGGAGACAGCGGGTCGTCAAGTAGAAGTTCCGAATGGAGTCCGTGATAGCGTCCGGTGCCGTGTCGTACTGCAAAGTCTATCTGGTCCTCTGCGAACGCGGCGTAGCGATTCGTCGTACTGATCCTTAGATCTACCGTTGGTTCGGCGATCGCGAGTTGGGCCAATCGCGGCACCAGCCACTGCATCGCGAAGCTGTGCGCGCAACTGACAGTCACGATCTCGGTATGGTTTGCATTGCTGCGTAGTCGATCTGTCGCCCGAAGAATCCGGTCGAATACCTGATTCAGCTCCTGCATGTAGCGCATCCCGTGAGGTGTGATATCGATGCCTCGTGCAGAGCGATGCAACAGACTCACGCCGAGTTCGTCCTCGAGCTTGAGAATTTGTTGGCTGATCGCCGAAGCGGTCACGTGGAGTTCCGCGGCGGCGGCTTTGATACTTCGATGCTTGCCTACACTGACGAAGTAGCGTAGGGCGCGTAACGAAGGCAACGAGGAATGACTCTTCGGAGGTTTCATGTTATTGGAGTTCAGACGGCGATCCGCGCGACAGTACTACCATTCCGGCGAAGCGCCGCAAAGCCGCATTGTTTTTGACCGTCTCGTACCCGAGCCGGTGCGAAGGTTGACCGGGATAGGCGCTTATGTTGTCCATAACCGCTTTAAGAGAATGTCGACGTGACCGTCACACTGAACCCGAGTCCGAGGACAATACCGGTCAAGCGACCGGATATCGTCGCGCGCATGTTTTCGTCCGGGCCGAACGGCGACCGTCTATGCTTGCAAACGGTGTTGAACGCGATTGGGCGGGAAACCATGCCGAGACCTTGCTTTGTATACCCCAACGCCGATCAGCCTACGTCGACAGCAAGATCCAGACGGGCTTTCCTATTGCGCCGGCAAGATGAGCGACGGGTGTGTCGACCGTGATAACCAGATCGAGACGGTCGATCGTCTCCGATGCTGATGTCGATTCCATGGCCAACGAAATAGCGGGACTGGAACACAGAGTCCCTCGCCCGACGTGTAGCCGATTTGCAGGTTTCTCGCATGTGCGCTTGACATTGATATTTTAACGAGTATCAATTACGAGACCAATTTAAAAATATTGCCTGCTACATCGCGACAGATTCCGACGCAATGAAACTCGGCATCAATCGAGAAAAGCTAGCAGGCAGGTCGAAAATTGTCAACGCGCACCGGAAATAAATGCTACATCGGTATTAATGTCGATTTAGAAATAATAGTTATTGATTGTGGTGCGAACGGCTATCGGAACAATCAGCCGCTCAACCATGACTTTAATGACCGGTACGGTTCAAGCGCCAGCCGCAGTCGTCAGGACAGAATCCCGCTTCATGACCATGGTCTCCGTGCTAAATGACGAGGTCTCACAGGACGCGATGACGATGCGTCGACAATATTGGATGGCTCGCATGTCGCTGAGCAGATAGTCGCGCGCAATGCGATCGGTGAGAAAAAAGCAACCGCTTTCCTTTCAGGTTCGATTCACGTCAATTTCATTAGGCTGATGTGTGCAGACCAATTGGTCGGAGCAATCTCGCCGCGCCTAACAGTGGATATCGAGTCTGTCGCGTGACGTATCCGGAAGATCAGAACTTTGTGGGATCTGGGCACTATCAGCATCGCCGCTGACCCGCCGCTTTGGCTTGGGTTGGGATCGTGTCTCAATTTCAGCAAAACTGCCTCGTCGTGGTGGGCAGCGCACCGAGTAGCTCGCTCCGATCAATGAGCTTGCGGCGCTCGGCGTGAAGGGCAGCGTCGCGACACGCTTCGGTGCCTACGGCTACGACCTGTTCGCCGGTACGCCGGTCTACAAACCGTCCGGGTTTCCGACGGCGCGTGTCACGGTCGGTTTTCAGGTCACGGCACAGCTCTGACGATGAAAGGCCAAGCCATATACTCGGCCTCCTGTCGTCCGAGGCGAGACCGGCGAGGATCCATAGTCGACGGCGTTTCTCGTGCACGCCGCTCGCCGCGCTATGCGCGAGCGATGACAAAGCCATTTTCTCTACGGCAGCCGGCCCACCGATGTCGATTGCGCCCAGCGTGCGCCGCGCGATAGCGCGCGTGCTCGAGGCGCGCCGAGGCGTTCCTCTAATGCAGGTCCTTGACCTTGAAGTGAAGTTCAAGCCTAGAGTGCCGGCTGAGGCTCTTTGAGCCGGCGGGCTTGCGAGGCGGCGCCTGCCGCGACGAATCAGCGAGGAGAGGCAGGACATGGACATGCGCATCGGCACCACGCCAGTCGAACTCGGCTCGCCCACGGTCGACGTGCCCGCAGGCGGCTACTACGATCGCTTCCGGATGAATCCCGAACTCGACGAGATGGCACGCGACCCGGCCGCCGGCAATGTCGACTTCTTCCGGCGCATGCCAAAGCGCATCGTGGAATCGTCGGTCGGCGCCATCCGGGCGCCGAATTTCTACTACCGTTCCGGCAGCGTGCAGCTGCTGTTCGTCGCGCCGCTCGCAGCGCTGAGCGCGCGTTATCCCATCGTGTCGCCAAGGAATCATCGATGACCCAAGCCTCCTACGACCTCGTGGTGTTCGGCGCGACGAGCTTCGTCGGCCAGATCCTCACGCGCCATCTGGCCGAGCATCTCTCGAGCGGCGCCGACACGCTGCGTTGGGCGATCGCCGGCCGCTCCGAAGCGAAGCTTGCGCAGTTGCGCGATTCGCTCGGCGACGCGGCGCGCACGCTGCCGATCCTCGTCGCCGACGCGTCCGACGACGCGCAGCTCCAGGCGCTCTGCGCGCAGACGCGCGTCGTCGTGTCGACCGTCGGCCCGTATGCGCTGTACGGCGAGCCGCTCGTGCGCGCCTGCGCGCAAAGCGGCACCGACTATTGCGATCTGACGGGCGAGACGCAGTGGATCAAGCGCATGATCGACCGATACGAAGCAGCGGCCACGCAGTCGGGTGCGCGCATCGTGCATTGTTGCGGCTTCGATTCGATTCCGTCGGATCTTGGCGTGTACGTCCTTCAGCAACGCGCGCGGCACGAATGGGGCGCGCCGGCCGAGCACGTGACGATGCGCGTCAAGACCTTGAAGGGCGGCGCGTCGGGTGGAACGGTCGCGAGCATGATCAATGTCGTTCGCGAGGCCGCGGCCGATCCGGCGCTGCGCCGCATGCTGCTCGATCCGTATGCGCTGTGTCCGCGCGATCATCGCTTCACGGTGCGTCAGCATGCGGTCCGGTCGGCCGAGTTCGATCGCGATTGCGACGCGTGGATCGCGCCGTTCGTGATGGCGGCCGTCAACGAGCGCGTCGTACACCGTTCGAACGCGCTGGCCGGCGACGCATACGGCAGCGGTTTCCGCTACGACGAAGCGATCGTGACGGGGCGCGGCATCCGCGGCAGCGTCGTTGCGCGGGCGACCGTCGTCGCGCTCGGCGCATTCATGGCCGGCGTGCTCGTGAAGCCCGTGCGCAGCGCGATGGAGCGTTTCCTGTTGCCGAAGCCCGGCGAAGGACCGAGCCTCGCCGCGCAGCGCGCGGGCTGCTTCGATCTGCGCTTCTTCGGTCACGCACCGGACGGGCGGATCGTGCGCCTGAAGGTGACCGGCGATCGCGATCCCGGTTACGGGTCGACGGGCAAGATGCTCGGGCAGGCGGCGATCTGTCTCGCGCTCGACTGCCGCGCAGGCAACGACGGCACGCGCGGCGGCGGGTTCTGGACGCCCGCGACGATGTTCGGCGAGCGTCTCGTCGACCGGCTCGTCCGGCATGCGGGCCTGCGTTTCGACGCGATCTGAGCCGATTTCGCAACGACGTGTGCAGTGCCGATGCGGCACCGCCGCGCACCGCCGCGACGCGTCGCGAAATCGCCGGCCGATGCGGCACCGATCGGCCGGCGCATGCGTTGCGTTTCGTTGCGTTGCGCGCGCGCGGGTGGCTACAACAGCGCCGCGACCTGCTCGGCCGTCGCCTTCGCCGACTGCGGATTCTGTCCCGTCACGAGGCGCCCGTCGACGACGACGTTCGACGTAAACGGCAGCAGCGCCTTCTCATAGCGCGCGCCGCGCCGTTTCATCTCCTCTTCGACGTTGTACGGCACCTTGTTCGCGACGCCGGCCAGCACTTCCTCGATCCACGCGTAGCCCGTGAGCCGGCGTCCGGTCACGAGCAGCGACCCGTCGGACAAGCGCGTGTTCAACAGCCCGCAATAGCCGTGGCAGACCGCCGCGACGATGCCGCCGCGTTCGTAGATTTCTCGCGTGAGCCGCTGCAGCCCTGCATCGTCGGGGAAGTCCCACATCACGCCGTGACCGCCGGTGAAGTAGATCGCATCGAACGCGGCCGCGTCGATGTCGTCGGGGCGTGCGGTGTTGGCGAGCAGCGTCTGATGGGCCGGATCGGCGCGCCATGCTTTCGCGGCGGCGTCCGCGTGCGGCCATTTGAGCGAACGCGGCTCGAGCGGCGACACGCCGCCTTTCGGACTGACGAGCTGCTGCGTGTATCCGCGCGCGGCGAAGATGTCGTACGCGTGCGTCAGTTCGGCGAGCCACAGGCCGGTCGGCTGCGACGGGTCGGCGTAATGCGCGATGTTCGTGACGACGTGGAGGATGCGTCGGGTCATGTTCGGTAGTCCTGTCGCGATCGGCCACGGGCCGTCGCGGGTCGCGCGACGTGGTTTGCCGCAGGGCAGGGCGCGGACCGGTGGCCTCGGTGCGCGCGCGGACATTAACCATAACCTTCAAGCGAAGTTCAAGGTCAAGCGGTTTGCGCGGCTGCGGTCGATGCGTCGTTGGCGATGTAAGGCCGAACGATCGCGTCGGGTCTCGGCGTGCCCGGTGAGGCGTTGCATGCTGCGCGTTTCACCGGTGGCGAAGTGACGTGCGTTTTTGAAAGTCGAAGTTACGGATCAAAATGATGTCGTTATGATAAGAAAACTTATCCCGATGAATGCGAATATCGGCGTGATGCGCCCGCCATGTTCGGGAAAATTTCGCGTCGGCGCGGCAGCGCATCGGCTGCGGTGCCGCACCGGCGCATACGCACGAACGTCAGGGACGTCACGCGACGGTCCCGATCGCGATTCCCGCGCGCCGCGCATCATTCCGCAAACAGATCCGGCCCGAACACCTCGTAATGAATCCGCGCTTCCGGAATGTCGAGCTGTTTCAGCGCATCGTGCTGCAGCCGCATGAACGGCACGGGCCCGCAGATGTAGTAATCGGCGTCCGGAAGCAGGATCGCATCCTTGATCGCATTCACGTCGACGAGGCCCGCATGGTCGTAGTCGCGCCCGGGCAGATCCTGCGGAAGCGGATCGTCGTAGAACACGATCAGGCTGAAATTCGTATGCGTGCGCGCGGTTTCGCGCAGCCGGTCGCGCATCGCGTGCACGCCGCTGTTGCGCGCGCCGTGGACGAACACGACCTGCCGCTTCGGATCCTGGATCGCGCGCTTGAGCATGCTGATCATCGGCGTGAGCCCCACGCCGCCGCTGATCAGCACGATCGGCGTGCTCGCATCGACGTCGATATGGAAGCAGCCGTAAGGCGCGGCCAGGCGCATCTCGTCGCCGACGTTCACGTGATCGTGCAGCAGGCACGACACATGGCCGGGCGGATAGGGGCCGCCGCCTTCGCGTTTCACCGAAATCCGGTACGTGCGGCCGTTCGGCATGTCGGACAGGCTGTACTGGCGGATCTGTTGCAGGCCGAGCGTCGGCACGTCGACCGCGACGCTCACGTATTGGCCCGGCTCGAAATTCGCGACCGGCTGGCCGTCGGCCGGCTCCAGCACGAATGAAGTGATCACGCTGCTTTCCGGCCGCTTGTCGCGGACGATGAAGGTCCGCCAGCCGGTCCAGCCGCCGACGCGCGTCGCCGACTGCTCGTACAGCCCGCTTTCCATCCCGGCGAGCAGATCGGCGAGGTTGCCGTACGCCTGCGCCCACGCGGAGATGATCTCGTCGGTGGCCGCATCGCCGAGCGTCTCCTTGATCGCGCCGAGCAGATGCTCGCCGACGATCGGATAGTGTTCGGGCCGCACGCCGAGACTCGCGTGCTTGTTCGCGATGTTCTTCAGCACGGCCGCGAGGCTACCCGGATCCTCGATGTTTTCCGCATACGCGTACACCGCACGCGCAAGCGCCTGCTGCTGCTGGCCCTGTTCCTGGTGCGTCATGTTGAACACGTTCTTCAGTTCCGGGTGCGCGTCGAACAGGCGTCGATAGAAGCACTGGATGATGTCGTAGCCGTGTTGCGCCAGCACGGGGGCCGTCGCCTTGACGATGTCCTTCGTTTGCTGCGTCAGCATGAGCGAACTCCTTTCAAGTGGCAGGGAAGCGGCTCGGGGAAGCCGGTGCGGCTAGGTGCGCTCGGCGAGCACTTCGTCGGCAAGCGTCGCGACTTCGTCGACGGTTACGTCGTCGACGAAGCTGTCGTCGTGCGCGCAGCGCGACGTCAAATTGGGCTCGCCGCAGACCGGGCAGACGATACGCGGCGACACTGCCGCGCGACAGCGGCCCTGCGCGAGCGGCAACGCCTGCAGCGCATTGGTGAACCAGAATATACCGACGCACGGCGTGCCGAGCGCGGCCGCGAGATGCAGCGGCCCCGTGTCGTTCGACAGCATCAGCGCCGCGTGTTCGAGCAGCGCCGCGAGGCCGCCGATGTCGAGCGCGCCGGCCAGATCGAGCGCGGGCGCGTGCATCGCGTCGAGTACCGCGCGCACGATCGGCCGCTCTTGCGCGGTGCCGACCACCGCGATGCGTAGCCCGCGTGCCGCGAGCCGGTCGGCGACCGCCGCGAAATGCCGCGGCGACCAGCGCCGCCGCGGATCGCGTGCGGACGGCTGCACGACGACGAGCTCGTGCAGCTGCTCCGCGATGTCGGGCGGCAGCGCTGCGCGCATCGCGTGGCGGTCGCGCTCGATCACGGCGAGGTCGGGGCCGGCCGGCCACAGCGTCGCGCCGGCCAGGCTCACGATCTCGAGCGCGAGCAGGCGGCGGTTCTGCCAGCGGCCGTAGGGCGTCCAGCGATCGAGCGGCGGCGCGCCCGGCGCGCACGCACCGACGGCGATCCGCGCACCGAGCGCGCGCGTGAACGGATTGGCCTGCGCGCCGCCGCCGAACAGCTGCACCGCGACGTCGAACGGCGGATCGTCGGCACGCACGCGAAACGTCCGGTCAATGGGCGGCGCGTCGGGCGGCAGCGGGCGGCCGGGATCGACGGCGGCCGGCCGGACGCGCACGACGTCGATCGGGCCCGGCCGATCGCGGAAGAACGACGCATGCCAGTCGAGCCCGACATAGACGATGCACGCGTCGCGGTAGGCGACGCGCAAGGCGCGCAGCGCCGGCAGCGTCATCATCGTGTCGCCGAGCGCGTCCGGGCCGACCACCGCGATGGACCGGACGTCGCCGATATGTCCGTCAACGGATCGCATGAGCGGCTTCGTCGATCAGGTGCGCGAGCACGAACGGCGCATCGACGTCCCGCTCGCGCACGGTCGTCGGCAGTTCCGCGTGATACGCGCCGGACGGAAACAGGCCGCAGCCGCCGAAGCGCGCCATCACGCGCAGTTGCGCCAGCACGTCCTCGCCGCAATGCCGCGCCGGCAGTGCGCGCCAGAATTCGAAGCCGCCGCACGCGCGCAGCTTCGCGGTATCGAACAGCACGCAGCCGCCGACCCAGGCGACGCGGTAGACGCGCGACGCGTTGCGCGGCACGCGCAGCCGGCATTGCGCGTGGTACAGATTCGCCGCGCTGTGCAGATGATGACGCGCCCATTCGGGACCGCCTGGCGCGAGCACCTCGGGCCTCACGCGACCGTCCCAGAACTCGACGTGCTGATGGTGCGCGCGCACGTCGCCGATATGGCTGAGCCCGTGCAGCGCGGAGCCGACGAAGCCGCAGCGGTGCGTGTCGAGCGCGTGCACGAGGCGCGCGACGAGATCGGCTTCGAGAATCACGTCGTCGTCGACGAACAGGCAGCGCGGCGCACGCGCATGCGCCAGTAGGAAGGCGCGCTGTTCGGCGAGCCCCATTGCCGGCATGTGGCGCTCGAGCTGCACGTCGACGCCCTGCGCGCCGGCGAAGCGCACGGCGGCACGCAGCAGCGCATCGTCGGCAGCCGCGAGCGCCGATTGATCGGAGACGACGACGCGCAACGGCCGGTGCGTTTGCAGCGCGACGGTCGTCAGCGTCAAGGCAAGCGCGTGCGGGCGGTCGCAGGTCGGAATCAGCACGTCGACGGCGTGCGATGCCGGCTGTGTCGGCGATGGGCGGGCGATCGTGTCGTGCATGTCGTCCGCGCCGTGCGCTGCGTGGCGCGACGCGGCTGCGTGCGCGTCGGCGGCCGAGCCGCGTGGCACACCGGGAGGCGGGCCCGGCGGCGTCGGCGGCGCATCGGGCGGGACGTCCATCGGCGGTGTCGGCGGCATGTCGGGCGGGACATCGGTCGGCCGTGTCGGCGGCGGGTCGTCGGTCGGCCGTGTCGGCGGCGGGTCGTCGGGTGCGGCCGGTTCGGGCGCATCGTCACGCGTCGGCTCGGCCGGTGCAGCAGTCGGTGCTGCAGCCGAGGCGACCGGTCCCGCGTTCGCGGCCGCCGTATCGTTCGCGACCTGGCCGCCCAGATACGGATTCAACGCCGGATCGTTGTACATCTTGAACTGCCGATACACCTTGAAGCGCGCCGTGCCGGCCGCCGCGTCGGCGAGCAGCGCATCGAGGCACGCGGCGAGATCGGTGCGCTGCTCGCGCAGGCGTTCGAGTTTCGCGCGGCACGATGCGCGATGCGCGGCGTCGACATCGTCCCGCGCGACGTGCAGCCCCATGTGATGGATCTTCAGCGCGAGGATCGACAGCCGGTCGATGATCGAGCCGGCCGTTTCGCTGTTGAGCCGCGCATCCGCGTGCGCGGGCGGCAGCGCGGCGAGCAGCACCTCGTCGAGCGCCTCGACCGCGTCGTTGCGCTGCTGGTTCAGCCGATCGATCGCGCGCTTGTTCTCGACGATCGCGCGATCGGCCACGTCGCGGCGCCGCGCTTCGTCCTCGTGGCGCCACAGCGACGCATTGCAGTCGTGATTGCGATGGATCTGCCGCCACGCGGGACCGACGTCGTCGACGGTCGCACCGCAGTCGTCGTCGACGCGCGCGAGCAGCGCCGCATCGTGGAAGTACGTGATGTCGGCGGCATGGATCGGTTGCATCGGCCTCTCCTCGATCGGTTCGGACACGTGGCGCTAGCGCGCGGACACGTCGTCTCGCGGCGGCGATAGCGCGGCCGCCGCGTGTGCGCGTGCATCGCGCGACAGCAGCATGCAGCCCGCTTCGAGCACGTCGTTTACGCGCGTCGCGTCCGGGTCGCGCACGCATACGTGGCGGTTGCGGTCGAGCGGCGCCCAGCGCTCGGGGTCCGCGCGGCCCAACACGACGACGCTCGGCACGCGCAGCGCGGCCGCGAGATGCGAGACGCCGGTGTCGTTGCAAAGCAGGAGCCGCGCACGCGCGATCAGCGCGGCCATCGCGCCGATCGACAGCCCGCAGGTCGCGTCGATCGTGTCGCCGCCCGTGCGCGCGGCGACATGACGCGCGAGCGGCTGCTCGGCCGCGGATCCGGTCAGCACGATCGTCAGCCCGTGACACGCGGCGAGATGGCGCGCGACGTGCGCGAACGCGTCGGGCGGCCAGCACTTGTGTGCGGCGCTCGCGCCCGGATGCACGCAGAGCAGCGGCCGGTCGCCGAGCCGTGCGAGCAGCCCGCTGTCGCGCAGTTCCGCATGGTCGGCCGGCGTAAGCGGAAATTCGAGGTGCGACGCGTCGGCCGACGGTGTCGACGCGCCGAGTGCGCGTACGAGCTGCAGCAGGCGCAGCGGTTCGGGGCCGCGGTCCGGATAGGGCAGCCACGCACGCGTCGTGGGCACGGCATCGGTGCGCGTGAAGCCCGCGACGGCCCGCGCGCCGAAACGGCCGACGATCGCGTTCGTCACGCGGCCGTCGCCGTGCATCTGGATCGCGAGATCGGGCTGCCAGCGCGCGAGCGTCGCGCCGAAGTCCGCGCGTGCCGCCTCGTCGACCGTGCGCTCCGGCAGCCGCGCATCGCCGGGAAAAACCGCGATGTCGTCGACGTAGCGATCGTAGCGGCGCATCCACTGCGCGGCCGACGGCAGCGTGACGAGCCGGATCGCGGCCGCCGGCTGCGCGTCGCGCAGCGCGCGCAAGGCGGGGACGGCGCACAGCATGTCGCCGAGCCGCAGCGCACGGAACACGACGATCGAGCGCAGCGGGCGCGCGAGCGGCGGTGTATCGGCGATGCGCTGCTGCATCGACGCGGCAAACGGGATCACGGACATGACGGACGCGGTTAGCAAGCGCCGCAGGCGGGCGCGACGGCGTGCGGGCCCGCATCGGCCGTACCTGCCTCGCGGGCCGCGCGCCGCGCGGCGCCGGCATGCGCGAGCGGCACGCCGTGCAGCGGCCGTGCCACGCGCGCGCGTGCACGCGGCGCGGATGCCGCGCTGCGTCGACACCTTTCTACAATCGCGCGGACAGGTTCTACACGTGCACGAACGGCCGAACGGCGCACGCGGCAGCCGATTACGAGCGACGACGCATTTGTCCGACGACAGCGTGCGCCCATGGCGGTGTAGCGGGGACGGAACTTGCTGATCGGTCGTATCCACCGCGATCCCCGCGGTGCGGGCAACCGCCGACGTCTTCGGCCGGCATCCCGCGCGCGCCGTGCGCTGCCGCGTGCGCGCGACGGCGTGCCGATCGCGCGTCGGCGCGCGGAGCGCGCACATGGACACGATGCCGATCGTTCTTCAATGGGGCGACATCCTCGCCCGCGTCGCACTGTCGCTGATCGCCGGCG
The DNA here is from genome assembly GCF_902499075.1 of Burkholderia pseudomultivorans. Taxonomy (GTDB): domain Bacteria; phylum Pseudomonadota; class Gammaproteobacteria; order Burkholderiales; family Burkholderiaceae; genus Burkholderia; species Burkholderia pseudomultivorans. The sequence continues at coordinate 14,704 of NZ_CABVPP010000008.1, forward strand.
CGCTGATCGGCTTCGATCGCAGCGAGGCCGGCAAGACGGCCGGCTTGCGCACGGCGATGCTCGTCTGCGCCGCCGCGTGCCTGGCGATGCTGCAGGTGAATGCGTTGCTCGGGCAGAGCGGCAAGACGCCGCAAAGCTTCGCGCAGCTCGACCTGATGCGGCTGCCGCTCGGGATCCTGACCGGCATGGGCTTCATCGGCGGCGGCGCGATCCTGCATCGCGACGGGCTCGTCACGGGCGTGACGACGGCCGCGACGCTGTGGTTCGTCACGGTGATCGGGCTGTGCATCGGCGGCGGGCAATTGCAGCTGGGCGCGCTCGGGCTCGCGGTCGGGCTCGTCGTCATATGGCCGCTGCGGCACGTCGAGCAGCGGCTGCGGCGCACGCGCACCGCGCTCGTGACGGTCGAATACGAGATCGCGTCGACGAGCCGCGACCGCCTGCTCGCGCTGATGCGCGAGGCGGGCTTCAAGTGCCGCGTGCGCGGGTTTCACGAGGCGGCGACGCAGTCGCTGCGCGAGGAAACCTTCGTCGTGCAATGGCGCGAAACGCCCGACAACGACGCGATGGTGCACCGGCTCACCGGCATGGCGGGCCCCGCCGGCCTGAAGTCGATCCGCTGTTCGGCGGAGAACTGACGCGCGCCGGCGCGCGAATCCGCGCGCGGAACGCCCGATGCTCGTTCGCCGCACCGCGCTTTGCGGTTTTCCGGTTTTGGAAGGAGTGAACCATGACGATAGTGGCTGATGTAATGACGCGCGACGCCGCGACGATCGGGCCGACGCAGACGCTGCGCGATGCGGCGAAGCTGATGGACGACCTGAACGTCGGCGCGCTGCCGGTGTGCGACGGAACGCGGCTGATCGGGATGCTGACCGACCGCGACATCGTCGTGCGGGCGGTGTCGATGGGCGTGCCGCCCGACGAGTCGATCGAGGGCGTCGTCAGCGGACCCGCGAACTGGTGCTACGAGGACGACGACATCGCGGAGGTCCAGAAGAAGATGGAGGACGCGCAGATCCGTCGCGTGCCGGTGGTCGACCGCGAGAAGCGGCTGGTCGGCATCGTCGCGCTCGGCGATCTCGCGACCTCGGCCGACGGCGGCATGTCGTCGACGCTCGGTGCCGTCTCGTCGCCGTCGCGGCCGGAGCGCTGATGGCGGCCCCGCGCAAGGCCCGGCGCACGGGCAGCAAACGCATCGATCATCGGGAGAACGTGATGGACGATCAGCAGAACGTGAAGAACGGCGACAGGGAAGCGCAGATCAGGGAACGCGCGTACCGTCTCTGGCAGGACGCCGGCTCGCCGGACGGCAACGCGGAAGCGTACTGGCTGATGGCCGAGCGGCAGCTCGACGCGGAGGGCGGCGCGACGGCCGCGACCGAGCCGCCGCTCGAGCAGTCGGCGAAACGCCGGATTCCGGGCGAGCCGCTGCAGGAGGACGATACCGCGCTGTCCGACGAGCTCGCGCACGACCGGCGGCGCATCTGAACGACGACGGCCGCAGCGCGTCGGCGTGCGGCCGGCGCGCGTGCGCGCGTCGTCATGGAGATTCGACATGACGGCTCATGCAGGCGAAAAAGCGGAGAAGACGGGCGACTTCCGCTGCGAGAAGTGCCATCGCTCGACGCACGTGCGTCAGGGCGAGCGGATTCCGAAGTGTCCGCATTGCGGCAACGACACGTACGGCGAGCGCACGCGCGAGCCCGGCAACAAGGGATGAGGGAGCGGCGCGGTGCCACGCGCGACGCGCGAGCGGGGCGCCGTGCAGCGGGTGCCGTGCAACGGGCGACGTGCAACGCGCGCCGCGTGGGCGCGCCGTGCACACAGACGCCGTGCCGCGCGCACCGCGCGGCGACGCTAGCCGTCTTCGCCGACTTCCGTCGGATCCGGCAATTCGGGCAGATCGTCGTTGCGCTCGGGCGCGGGCGGTTCGGGCGGCCGGCCGGTATCGTCGTGTTCCTGCGGCGGGGTCGGGGTGCCGGTCATGATCGTCCTCCGTGATGATTGCGGCCGCGGAATCGGCCGTTACGATGGACGAGCATCGCGCGTGCCGCATGCGCCGCACACGGTACGCAGCAGCACGCGGCCGCTACAAGCGCTCACAGCTGCGGCTGTCCGTCGACTTGCGGCAACGGCGGAACGGGCGACGCGGCCGGCACGGGCGCCACGGCTGCGATGGGTGCCGCGGGCGCCAGCGGCGCCGGCGCATGCACGGGGTCGCTGTCGTCGATCGCGCGGTGCAGCGCGGCCGGATCGACCGGCTTCACGAGATGATGACGGAATCCCGCTTCGAGACAGCGTTCGCGATCCGCAATCCGGCCGTAGCCGGTCAGCGCGAGGAAGGTGCAGGGCTTGTCGGTCTCGATGGCCTTCAGCCGCCGGATCAGCTCATAGCCGTCCATGACCGGCAGTCCGATATCGAGGATCGCGACGTCGGGCTCGTGCGAGCGGAACGCGCCGAGCGCCGACAGCGGGTCGTGCACGACCGCGACGTCGTGCCCCGCGTCGCGCAGCCATTGCGCGAGCGTCGCGGCCGCGTCCTCGTTGTCGTCGACGAGCAGCACGCGGCGGCGCGTGCCGACCGGCACCGCGGCGGGCCGATGCTCGGGTTCGCGCGCGTCGGCGTCGAGCGCGGTCGGCCGGTATTCGGGCAGCGTCACCGTGAACGTACTGCCGAGACCAGGCCCTGCGCTATCGGCGCGGACGGTCCCGCCGTGCAGCATCACGAAGCTCTTCACGAGCGCGAGACCGATGCCGAGGCCGCCGTCCATGCGTCCCGGCTCGCCGCCGAGCCGGAAAAACGGTTCGAAGATGCTGTCGAGCCGGTCCGGCGGAATGCCGGCGCCGCTGTCGCGCACTTCGATGACGATCGTGTCGCCGTCGCTGCGCGCGACGTGCAGCCCGATGTCGCCGCCCGGCGCCGTGTATTTCGCCGCGTTGGTCAGCAGGTTCGCGACGACCTGCGACAGCCGCACCGGATCGCCGTGGCAGCGGACGTCCGCATCGATGTCGACGTGCAGCCGATGGCGGCGCTGTTCGAGCAGCGGGCTCGCGACTTCGACCGCGCGATCGACGATGTCGCCGATCCGCACCGCTTCCTTCTTCAGCTCGATCTTGCCGCGCGTGATGCGCGACACGTCGAGCAGATCGTCGATCAGCCGCACCATGTGATCGAGCTGCCGCTGGATGATCGCGATCTCGTTCGGCGTCGCGTGGCCTTCGCGGCTGCGCACGAGCTCGAGCGCGAGCGAGATCGGCGTCAGCGGATTGCGCAGTTCGTGGCCGAGCACGGCGAGGAACTGGTCCTTCGCGTGATTGGCGTCGCGCAGTTCGGCGAGCAGCCGGTCGCGCTCCGCGTTCGCCGCCTGCAGCTTCTCGCGCGCGGCGACGTGCTCGGTCACTTCGACCGCGCTGACGATCACGCCGATGCCGTCGGCTTGCGGCTGCGGGTTGAAATGCAGCCGATAGACGCGCGCGCCCTCGGGCGTCGCGCGGTCGCGATGTTCGCCGATCGTCGTCGACACGCCGTGCGCGCGCGCATCGTCGAGCGCGCGCGTGACGGCCGGCGAGTCCGCGCCCGGCATCACGGACGCGAGCGGCCGGCCGACGATGTCGGTGCGTCCGCACATCGCCGAAAACCGGTGGTTCGCGAGCACGATGCGGTGTTCGGGGCCGGCGAGCAACGCGATCGGCAGCGGCGCGTGCATCAGCACGCCGTTGCGCTGGCGCTCGGCGTCCTCGCGGCGGCGGATCTCGGCGCCGAGTGCGCGCGAGCGCTGCTGCGACAGCGCGAGCGTCAGATGTAGCTCGCGCTCGTCGTTGCGCAGCGACGCGGCCGGCAGCACGCGCCGGTGCAGCGCACAGACGTGGCGAAACAGCGTCGATTGCTCGGCGCCCGGAAACGCGTCGTGCGGATAGCCGCAATAGAGCGAGAAGCGGTGCCGCTCGATCAGCTCGTTCCAGAGCGCCTCGAGCCGCAGCGCGGCGTCCGGCTGGCCGCGCGCGCAGAGCACGGCGACCATTTCACCGAACGCATGCACGGGCCGGCCCGCGGCGATCGCGGCTTCGACTATCGCGCCGACCGAGCGCAGAAAACGATCGCGATCGGGCATGTCGCCGTCCATGAAGCGCGCGAGCAGCGCTTCGGCATCCGACACGAACACGCGCCGGCGTGCCGGCTCGCCGATCGCGGCGACCAGCGCGCCGAGCCGCTCGACGACGTCGGCGAGGCGGTCGGCGCGCACGATCACGATCGCGCTGCCGCCGCTGCGCAGCGCGTCGCCGGCGAACGCGACGACCTCCGGCAGCAATTGCTCGACGGAATCGTAGAACTGGACGAAATGGTCGGCGCCGCTCGGCGCCGGTTCCAGCGGAGAAACCATTGTTGTATCTCGCTACGGGTTGCCGTGAAGCGTTGCGCACGGTGGTCGCCGAGGTACCGCGCGCGCTGCCGCATGGCTGTGCTCGTCCTCCCGGTCGTTGCGTGCGCCGCCGGCAGGCGATGCGCGCACGACACCGGACGAGTCGTTTCCTGTCGTTGCCCCAAACCACGGCAGTGTGACGATGCCGCAATGCGGTAGCCGGGCGTAGCAATGCGCGTGCCGCGCCCCGGCGACCGCCCGGACGACCGCCTGGCCGCGCCGGACGGGGCAGCCGCGCCGCGCGCGAGTCGGCCCTCGTGCGTGCGGCGCTTGTAAATTCTGCATCGTGTGTAGCGGACGGACAAGCCGCGGCGCGTGCGGTGGCATGCGCGGCGGGCCGGTCGCCGCGGATTCCCGCCAATTCGTCGCATGGTCGCACGCCATCGATGCGCGCGCGTCGGAATGGCGCTTGCTTGCGGCCACGCTGCAGGCCGCCGCCGCTCCGGCGGCGACGTACCGTTGCAGCCGCATCTACCGGAAAGAACCATGACGCAATCGAAACAGCAGCAGGACCACGACACGCGCGGCACGCGCCCCGGCACGCAGGACGAACAGCCTTTGCAGCCGGCGGAGCCGCCGCATCGTCCCGAGGCGGGCCGCCCGCCCGGCCATGCGCCGGGCGGCGGCGAGCTCGACGAAATTCCGGACGCCGACGTCGGCAAGGTCGCGCCCGACGATCCGCGCGAGACCGAGGTGCGCGACCCGGCCAACGACAAGCCGTGGCCCGAGGAGCACGACGGGCCCGACGACGCCGGCGACCGGCCGCGGCCGCTGTAGCGCGCACGCGCCCGATCGGCATCCGGCCTGTCGGTAACCGAATTCCCACCAGGCGTCGCGCGCGCGCCGCGGGGCGCTGTCGACACGGCCGTTCCCGCCGAGCGGTCGATGGAGTCTCGATCATGTCATCCGATGAAATTTCCGAATCGCGGCGCAAATGGATGCAGGGCACGACCGCCGGGCTCGTGGCCGGCGTCGCGATGCCCGCCGTCGCGCAGACGGGCGCCCCGTCCGCCGGCGATACCGCGCCGCGCGACCCGCGGCCGCTGTATCCGCACGCGCCGTTTCCGGCGCAGCACCAGCCGTGGCCGGGGCTCGCCGGCCGCATGACGCCGCGCCCCGATCACGGCGAGCGCAGCTACCGCGGCAGCGGCCGGCTGGCCGGCCGCAAGGCGCTGATCACCGGCGGCGACTCGGGCATCGGCCGCGCCGTCGCGATCGCGTTCGCGCGCGAAGGCGCGGACGTCGCGATCGTCTATCTGCCGGAGGAGGAGCCCGATGCGCGCGAAGTCGTGCAGCTGATCCGCAGTGCGGGGCGCACGGCGGTGCCGCTGCCGGTCGACATCCGCAGCGAGGCCGCGTGCAACCGGCTCGTCGAGCAGGCCGCCACCGCGCTCGGCGGGCTCGACATCCTCGTGAACAATGCGGCGCGCCAGCAGAGCCACCCGTCGATCCTCGACATCAGCACCGAGCAGTTCGACTGGACGCTGCGCACGAACCTGTACGCGATGTTCTGGATCACGCGCGCGGCGATCCCGCGGATGCCGGCCGGCGCGGCGATCGTCAATACGACCTCGGTGAACGCGTACGATCCGTCCGCGAACCTGCTCGACTATGCGATGACGAAGGCCGCGATCGCGAATTTCACGAAGGGGCTCGCCAAGCAGATGATCGAGCGCGGGATACGCGTGAACGGCGTCGCGCCGGGGCCGTTCTGGACGCCGCTGCAGGTGACCGGCGGGCAGACCGAGCAGAACGTCGAGAAGTTCGGCGAGCAGGTGCCGATGGGCCGCCCGGGGCAGCCGGCCGAGATCGCGTCGATCTACGTCGAGCTCGCGTCGGCGCAGGCGAGCTACGTGACCGGGCAGATCTACGGCGCGTCGGGCGGCGCGGGGCAGCCGTGACGGCAGGCGCGAAGGCCGCCATGAATGCGGGCGTCTTGGAAAACTGGATGAATATACAGTATAGTATCCGTCGACATTGAGCCGTGCGCCGCGTCACGCGCGCGCGGCCGCGAGCGTGCGCCGCCGTCCGGCGCCGCGCACGCCGGCCAACTCTTTCCGACGGGTAATCCATTGTCATCGAGCCACCTGATCCGCATTCGCGGCGCACGCCAGCACAACCTGAAGAATCTCGATCTCGACCTGCGTACGGGCGAGATGACGGTCGTCACGGGCCCGTCGGGCTCGGGCAAGTCGAGCCTCGTGTTCGACACGCTGTATGCCGAGGGGCAGCGGCGCTACGTCGAAACGTTCAGCGCGTATGCGCGGCAGTTCCTCGACCGGATGGACCGGCCGCAGGTCGACCGCGTCGACGGCGTGCCGCCCGCGATCGCGATCGACCAGACGAACCCGGTCCGCAGTTCGCGCTCGACGGTCGGCACGATGACCGAGCTCAACGATCACCTGAAGCTGCTGTATGCGCGCGCGGCCGAGCTGTTCGACCGCAAGACCGCGCGGCCCGTGCGGCACGACACGCCCGAGACGATCCATGCGGATCTGCTCGCGCGCACGGCGGAGCACGATCCGCGGCTCGCGATCACGTTTCCGGTCGAACTGCCCGATAGCGTGACCGACGAGGAAGTCGAGCAGTGGCTGTCGGCGAGCGGCTATACGCGCGTGCAGGCGCAGCGCGAGGTCGCGTCGCCGACGGGCCCGCGCAAGGTGCTCGACGTGGTGGCCGACCGCTTCCGGCTGCATCAGGTCGAGAAGGCGCGCGCGGTCGAGGCGATCGAGGCGTCGCTGAAGCGCGGCGGCGGGCGCGTGAACGTCTACGTGCTCGCGCAGGCGCCGGAAGGCGACGGCGCGGTCGCGCGCGAACCGGAGGTCTGGCGCTTTTCGACCGGGCTGCACGATCCGGAAAGCGATCTGCGCTATGCGGAGCCGCAGGCCGCGCTGTTCTCGTTCAACTCCGCCTACGGCGCATGCGAGACGTGCCGCGGCTTCGGCCGCGTGATCGGCGTCGATCTCGGCCTCGTGATTCCCGATGCGCGCAAGACGCTGCGCGGCGGCGCGATCAAGCCGATGCAAACGCCCGCGTGGAAGGAATGCCAGGACGACCTGATGCGCTACGCGGCGAAGGCCGGCATCCGGCGCGACGTGCCGTGGTCCGAGCTCACGCCGGCCGAGCAGGACTGGGTGATCAACGGCTCGCCCGACTGGACCGGCAGCTGGCAGAGCCAGTGGTACGGCGTGCGGCGCTTCTTCGGCTATCTGGAGTCGAAGGCGTACAAGATGCACATCCGCGTGCTGCTGTCGAAGTACCGCAGCTACACGCCGTGCGAAACCTGCGGCGGCGCGCGGCTGAAGACCGAATCGCTGCTGTGGCGGCTCGGCTCGAAGGAGAACGCCGACGCCGTGCTCGCGCCGGCCGATCGCTTCATGCCGCACGGCGTCGACTGGAGCCGCGCGCAGCTCGAGGCGTTGTCGGGGCTCACCGTGCACGACCTGATGCTGCTGCCGATCGACCGCATCCGCCGCTTCTTCGACACGCTGACGCTGCCGAGCGCGTTGCTCGACGACGCGCTGAAGCTGCTGCTGGCCGAGGTGCGTACGCGGCTCAAGTATCTGTGCGACGTCGGGCTCGGCTATCTGACGCTCGACCGGCAAAGCCGCACGCTGTCCGGCGGCGAGGTGCAGCGCATCAACCTGACGACCGCGCTCGGCACGTCGCTGACCAAGACGCTGTTCGTGCTCGACGAGCCGAGCATCGGGCTACATCCGCGCGACCTGAACCGGATCGTCGAGGCGATGCAGCGGCTGCGCGATGCCGGCAACACGCTGGTCGTCGTCGAACACGATCCGTCCGTGATGCTCGCGGCCGACCGGCTGATCGACATGGGCCCCGGCCCCGGCGAGCGCGGCGGCACGATCGTCTACGACGGCACGCCGGCCGACGTGCGCGGCGCGGCCACGCTGACGGGCGAGTATCTCGGCGGCCGCCGGCAGGTCGCGCATGCGTCCCATTGGGCGCGCCGGCCGGTCGACGCGCAGACGCCGCGCATCGTGCTCGAAGGCGCGCGCGAGCACAACCTGCGCGACGTCACGGTCGAGATTCCGCTGCAGCGGCTCGTCTGCGTGACGGGCGTATCGGGGTCCGGCAAGTCGACGCTGATCCAGGACGTGCTGTATCCGGCGATCGCGCGCCAGCTCGGGCGCCCGACCGAATCGCCGGGCGCATACCGTGCGCTGTCCGGCGCCGAGCAAATCGGCGACGTCGTGTTCGTCGATCAGTCGCCGATCGGCAAGACGACACGGTCGAACCCGGCGAGCTACGTCGGCGCGTTCGACGAGATCCGCAAGCTGTTCGCGAAGGCGCCGCTCGCGCTGCAGCGCGGCTACGGCGCCGGCACGTTCAGCTTCAACTCGGGCGACGGGCGCTGCCCGACCTGCGGCGGCTCGGGCTTCGAGCACGTCGAGATGCAGTTTCTGAGCGACGTCTATCTGCGCTGTCCGGACTGCGACGGCCGGCGCTATCGCGCCGAAGTGCTCGAAGTGCGGATCGCCCGCGACGGCCGCGCGCTGAACATCGCCGACGTGCTCGACCTGACGGTCAGCGAGGCGGCCGCGTTCTTCGCGGGCGACGCGGACGTGCTGCGCGTGCTGCAGCCGATCGTCGACGTCGGCCTCGAATACGTGAAGCTCGGCCAGCCGGTGCCGACGCTGTCGGGCGGCGAAGCGCAGCGGCTCAAGCTCGCGGGCTTTCTCGCCGAATCGGCGGCGGCCGGCAACGGGCGGCGCGTGGTCACGCAGGAGGCGCGCGTCGCGCGATCGCGGCTCTTCATGTTCGACGAGCCGACCACCGGCCTGCACTTCGACGACATCGCGAAGCTGATGCAGGCGTTCGGCAAGCTGCTCGCGGCCGGCCATTCGCTGATCGTGATCGAGCACAACCTCGACGTGATCCGTGCGGCCGACTGGCTGATCGACCTCGGTCCGGAAGGCGGCGACGGCGGCGGCCTCGTGCTGTGTGCCGGTACGCCGGACGACGTGAAGGCGTGTGCCGGTTCGCATACCGGCGCGGCGCTGCGCGATTACGAGCGCGCGATGGATGCGTCGGCCGCCGAGCGGGCCGACGAAGGCGTGCCGCTGCAGGCCGCGCTCAACGCGGCACGTGCGCGGCGCGCGATCGAAGGCGAGGACGTCGTGCGCATCGTGAACGCGCGCGAGCACAACCTGAAGGCGCTCGACGTCGACATTCCGCACGGCAAGTTCAACGTGATTACCGGCGTGTCGGGGTCGGGCAAGTCGACGCTCGCGTTCGACATCCTGTTCCACGAAGGGCAGCGCCGTTATCTCGAGTCGCTGAATGCGTACGCGCGCTCGATCGTGCAGCCGGCCGGCCGCCCCGAAGTGGACGCGGTGTACGGCATTCCGCCGACCGTCGCGATCGAGCAGCGGCTGTCGCGCGGCGGCCGCAAGAGCACGGTCGCAACCACGTCCGAGGTGTGGCACTTCCTGCGGCTGCTGTACGTGAAGCTCGGCCTGCAGCACTGCGTGCACGACGGTACGCCGGTCGCGTCGCAGTCGGTCGAATCGATCGCCGCGCAGCTGCTGCGCGAGCATCGCGGCCAGCACGTCGGGCTGCTCGCGCCGCTCGTCGTGAACCGCAAGGGGCTGTATACCGATCTCGCAAAATGGGCGAAGGCGCGCGGTCACACGCATCTGCGCGTCGACGGCGAGTTCGTGCCGGTCGATCCGTGGCCGAAGCTCGATCGCTTCCGCGAACACACGATCGAACTGCCCGTCGCCGACCTCGTCGTGTCGCCGGACGACGAGGCCGAATTGCGGCAGCGTCTCGACGAGACGCTCGAGATCGGCAAGGGCGTAATGCATCTGCTTGTGCCGCTCGATGATCTGCATCACGCGATCGCCAACGGTCATTCCACCGCGCGGGTCGGCGACGTCAAGGTGCTGTCGGTCAAGCGCGCGTGCCCGGTGTGCGGCACGAGCTACCCGGAGCTCGACCCGCGGCTGTTCTCGTACAACAGCAAGCACGGCTGGTGTACGACCTGCGTCGGCACCGGGCTCGCGCTCACGCGCGAACAGCGCGCCGCGTACGACGACACGGTATTCGCCGAAGACGGCCGCGGCCGCGAACAGACGCTGCCGTCGGACGAGCAGGAACCGGAAGGCGTCGGCGAAGAGCCGTGCGCCGATTGCGGCGGCACGCGGCTGAACCCCACCGCGCGCGCGGTCACGTTCGACGGGCATCCGATCGTCGAGGTCGCGCAGTGGACGGTGTCCGATACGCGCCGCTGGATCGACGGGCTGCGGCTCGTCGGCCGCGACGCGCAGATCGCGCGCGACATCGTCAGCGAGATCGGTAGCCGGCTCGCGTTTCTCGAGGAGGTCGGGCTCGGCTATCTGAGCCTCGATCGCGCGGCGCCGAGCCTGTCGGGCGGCGAAGCGCAGCGCATCCGGCTCGCCGCGCAGCTCGGCAGCAATCTGCAGGGCGTGTGCTACGTGCTCGACGAGCCGACGATCGGCCTGCATCCGCGCGACAACCAGATCCTGCTGAATGCGCTGCGTCAGCTCGGCGACAAGGGCAATACGCTCGTCGTCGTCGAGCACGACGAGGACACGATCCGGCGCGCCGATCACATCATCGACATCGGGCCCGGCGCCGGCAAGCGCGGCGGCACGCTCGTCGCGCAGGGCAAGGTCGCCGATCTGGCCGCGCAGTCGTCGTCGCTGACGGGGCGCCTGCTCGCGCAGCCGATGGTCCATCCGCTGCAGCCGCGTCGACGCGTCGTCGCGCCGGGCCGCAGGAACGCCGAGGCGGTGCCCGGGCATTGGCTGACCGTGCATCGCGCGAACCTGCATAACCTGCGCGACGTGACGGTCGGCATTCCGCTCGCGCGGCTCGTCGCGGTGACGGGTGTCAGCGGGTCGGGCAAGTCGACGCTCGCGCGCGACGTGCTGATGACGAACCTGCTCGACGCGGTGGGCCGCTCGGTGCTGTCGTCACCGGCCGTGCGGCGCGCGCGCAAGAGCGCCGCGCAGGACGCGCCGGCCGCGAACCGCCGCGCGAGCGTGCTCGCGCGCAGTGCGCCGCGGCCCGCGCTGAACGTCGCGCACGTCTGGCAGGGGTGCGAGTCGATCGACGGCTGGCAGCATATCGACCGCGTGCTGGAAGTCGACCAGACGCCGATCGGTAAGACGCCGCGGTCCTGTCCCGCCACGTATATCGGCGTGTGGGACGCGATTCGCCGGCTTTTTGCCGACACGCTCGAAGCGCGTGCGCGCGGCTATACCGCGTCGCGGTTCTCGTTTAACACCGGCGACGGCCGCTGTCCGGCATGCGAAGGGCAGGGCGTGCGCACGATCGGGATGAGCTTCCTGCCGGACGTGAAGGTGCCGTGCGACGTGTGCCACGGGCAGCGCTTCAACCCTGAGACGCTCGCCGTCACGTGGCGCGGCCGGAACATCGGCGAGGTGCTGACGATGGAAATCGACGAGGCAGTCGAGTTCTTCGCGTCGATCACGACGATCGCGCATCCGCTGCAACTGATGAAGGACGTCGGGCTCGGCTATCTGACGCTCGGTCAGCCGTCGCCGACGCTGTCCGGCGGCGAGGCGCAGCGGATCAAGCTCGTGACCGAGCTCAGCAAGGTGCGCGACGACATCACGCGGCGCGGCCAGAAGGCGCCGCACACGCTGTACGTCCTGGACGAGCCGACGGTCGGCCTGCACATGGCCGACGTTGCGAAGCTGATTCGCGTGCTGCATCGGCTCGTCGACGGTGGGCATAGCGTCGTCGTCATCGAGCACGATCTCGACGTGATCGCCGAGGCGGACTGGATCATCGATCTCGGCCCGGAAGGCGGCGTCGGCGGCGGGACGATCGTCGCCGCTGCGCCGCCGGAGGCGCTCGTCGAGGTGGCCGCGAGCCATACAGGGCGCGCGCTTGCGCCCGTGCTCGCGCGCGAGCACGGGCAGGGGCAGCGGCACGATGAGTCGCGCGAGGTCGAGCGTGCGGACGAGGCGGGCGGGGACTGACGGCGTTGCGGCGCGGTGTGTCGATGCGGGTGTCGATGTCGGTTTCGGCATCGACATCGCATGACGTGCCGGCGCGCGAGTGCGGTTCACCTGCGCTGCGCCGTCGACGATCGAAAGCTGTACTTTTCGATCGTTCGTTTGCTTGCGATTAAGGAGACGTTAATCCGCGCCGGCCGCGCGGTTCGGCGTGCGCCAAAAAGAAAAACCCGCATGATGCGGGTTCAACGGAGTCCACGGTGCAATGGCGTCCGCACGGTATGCACACTGCACAGTCATCAATGAAGCCGCGCAGTCCCGCATCGGGCGGATTGTCTGTTCTGAATGCTTCGCACCATCGCGCCGCACTCCATGTATTGAAGTGCATCTTCCTCGTGCCAAGAACGGATGCCTTTAAGCGCCGTCTCGTCTCGTGTTCGAACGGCGCAACTTTTTGCGGAACCGCGGGACGAGCCCGTGTTCCGCTGTCGAACCCGTCGCGAACGCCGTGCGACGCAAACGTTTCACCGGCGGGTCGGCGCGTATCATAGCGCAGCGGAGAGACGCCTGACAATACGGATTCCGTGATGCCGACCTGTGCTTGTCGCGCAGTGTCGAGTGGTGCCGTTGCCAGTCGCTGCGTCGATGACGGTAAAAACAGGTCGATTAAATGCAAATCCTTCGCTAAATCACCGAAATCCCGTTCGTCCAACCGGCTTAAAATCACCGCATTATTTTGAGATACAATTCGCTCCTGTTTGGAAAATGAAAGACTGAGCGATGCATCGCGCGATGTTGGCGGGGCCGGACCTGAAAGACTTCATTGACCGAAGCCGTAATCGGGCGAAGGAACTGAACGATAAAGACAAACCCCTCCTGGAGATCATGCCGGGCCAAGGTCGTGAGCGAAATACCCACGCCGGATAAGACGCTGACCCAAGCCAGTTTGAAACTCGTGCCGACAGGCGACGCAAAGGCTTCGCGGTCGGTGAAAGCGCAGCCCAAAAGCGTGACGACCCAGCCCGCGAAGGGGTTACGCGCGAACGAGGTGACGAGGCCGCGTGCTGACCGACGTGCGCGACGAATACGTCAGCGTAGCGGGTGCGGCGCGCGACTACGGCGTCGTGGTGACGGCGGCAGTTCATGCCGATCTCGGGATCAGCGGCACAACCGTCGCCGCGACGATCGCACACACCTCGGTTTCGCGCGCGGTCAGCCGGTCGCCCGGCAGCGCGACCTGCCATTCGATTTCGGCGAGATCGGTCAACAGGCCCGGCCGCCGCCGCGCGCGCAATCAACGCGTATTCGCAGGAATGTCGGCAGACGGTCCGGATGCCGGTACTCGGCGGCGTCGAAGTTGTGTGGGTACTCGGGCGATGCTATGGCGGTGAGGGTGAGCAGATGAAGGGCATCATCGACTCGATGATCAGCACCTAGAAACTTGTCATTGAAGCCGCAGACACGGTGCGAAAGCGCTTCGCGTGTACGCGGCATCTTCAAAGGCGGATTTTGCAGACTGCCTGATCGAGCGTTCCGGTTATGCAGCCAACTGTGAGTACACAGATACCTTCGATGTGGCGGCCGCCCTGGTCGCAGGGATGCAGTTGATCAAGTAATGCGCGAAGTGCAGCATCATTAATCGGCTCGTCGCGTCATGCACATACGTCAGCAGCGTGTAGGCCGGCGCCCGGTCCTCGAACAACAGATCATCGCATAAGTCGCGGTCGGAATCCGTCACCTAAGCACTGCAGGTCGGAATTCGTCATCGTTAGGCTCGCGGGTGCTGCGTCCGGTCGGAAGATGTCACCGTTCGCGTCGCAGGCGCTTCCCGGTTAAACCGCGATCACCAGCGAGGAGAATACCGTCAGCGCATGGCGGAAGCACGGACGGAAGCATAACGTTCAGCAAACGCTGGACTAGGGCGAGGTGGGGAATCACGCGGTCGATATGTGGCCCGTCGATTATTAGATGTTTGCCGTTCGCTCCGAGCGAGATTCTCAGCTTGGCAGCATCATCGGTTTGTACGACGCCCGTAGCCAGTATCGAAATTACTTTTTTCGCTGAAGGAGTTGTGTTCGGCACTGTCAGTGCCCTCTGAACGACAACGGCCCTTCCGACCGAGTTAATCAATCGCATCGCCAGTCCTGCCGTCCGGTAGGAGATGTGGTACGGACCGCCGAATGCCGCCACCACTTCGGGAGGAAGCAAAGATGCTTGGATAGACCGTGTGACGAGCGGTTTCGACATGTTTAGATCGGCGGCAAGTTTTGCTTGACTCGGCCAAAGCTCCCGGTCTAATTGTTTGCGATAGAACTCGCCTAGCACAATGGGCGGAGAGCCGGCCCGGCGAAGATCTTCATGTCGTTCGATCGCAGCCAGGCGGTCCCGACAGATGTCTGACGCTTCAATGGCAGAACCATTGCACGAATCGAAATGGGTCATCAGAGCCAACCAGCTGTAGTCGTCAATTGTTGGCGGTTATGAGAGATGCCGCTCAACCGGTTGAGGGTGGCCTCCAGAGGCATCAAACAAGGAACTCGTGAAGATTCATGAAAAAACAATAACTTGCGGATCGTCGTTGTCCCCATGCCACCAAAGCGCTGCGTGCAACGCGTGCAACAACCGTCCGCCGATTGTATCGTTGTAGACGGAAATGCAAGTCCGAAAAGCTCGCGATTTTCATAGGGCTTTTTGCCGTTCACCCTGCAACCGGTTGCGCGCAGTGGCGCCGTGGGTCACGGCTTGCGGGCATCGCGAAAAGGTCCCCGAAATGACGGCTCTTTTCCCACGTGCCGTCGTCGCCTCGGCTGTTCCAATTGATCCGTCCCAATTGGAACTCCGTGATGCGATTCCCCCGACTCTTTCCCCGTAGCAAGAAGCAGGTCGCCTTGTCCGCGGCGCCCGGCCACTACTCGAACGACGATCCCGAAAAGATCATCTTCGATCAGGGGACGCGTCTGCGCGTCGAAGCCAATCATTGGAAGACCTTCTGCTTCATCCTCGCAATCATTGCGGGCGGAGCCGTCTACACCCGTCAGCCGCCGCCGTCTGTCGTGCGCTCGTACGGCGTCTCTTCTGACGCCGGCGGCAATCCGTTGGTCAAGCAACTGGCGGCGTATAACCCGGACGACCAGGCAAAGCGCACTGCAATCAAACAGGACGTCGAGCACTGGTTCACGATCGAGCCGGTCCTGACAGACGATATCCGTACGTCGCGCCTCGCCAAAAACATCAATGCAGTGAAGGCGAAGATGATCGGTAACGCGAAGAACCAGTTCGCGTCCTGGATCAGCGATGACAAGCCATTCGACCAGATCACGACCAACCCGAAGCTGGTGCGTGAACCCAAGGTCACCAACGTCTCACTGCTCGAGGACTCGACGGTTGTGGTCGAGTTCACAACATCGACTCGACAATCCCCGGCTGACAAGCCCGTCGAGGTGCGCTTCGCGCTGACGATGCGCTACCAGATCATCCCCCCGACTGCGGAAGACGTGCTGGGCACGAATCCCTACGGCCTTTACTACCCGTTCTTCACCCTGCAGAAAACTGGCGCATGAAACGAACACGTTCCCTCCTGGGCTGGGGCGCGCTGGCGGTGATCGCGGCATCGGCCAATGCGTTCGCAGCCAAATCTGCAGCGAACCCGATTGCCCCCGTCCCGAATTTCGATGTCGGCAGCATCATCGGCGATGCGATGAGCCCGGTGAATCCCTACAACTCTGGCGCGGATCCGATCACGATGCCGGGCGATGCACGCATGGCAGTGTTCACGTATAGCCGCGACAAGATCTTTCGGGTGATGACTGCGCCGCTGAAGCTCACGACAATTGAGCTCGAGCGCGGCGAGACCTTGGTCAGCGAGCCAGCGATGGGCGACTCCGTGCAGTGGGTTCTCGATACGGACGGCGCAAATCACGTCTACGTGAAGCCCACTAAGCCGGGCCTCGTCAACACGCTGCACCTGAGCACAAACCGGCGCGAGTACGAGCTGACGCTCGTTTCCTCCCCGTTGGGTGGCCTGTTTTATCAGAACGTGCGCTTCAGCTACGCGAACTCGCTGATGGCGAAGGTGCGGGCACGCGGCAACGCAACGGGGGAAGAACACGATACTGACCAAGGCGCCCCATCCGATTCCGGTCCTATCGGCGTATCGCCTGACAAGCTGAACTTCGAGTACACCGTCTCGGGGACGAACTCACTCAAACCCGAGACGGTCTTCGACGACGGCACGTTCATCTGGATCCGGATGCCGCCTCGCACGCCGTTTGCCGTGCCCACCATCAAGGATGGCGGTGACGTCGTCAGCCCGAACTTTATCCGCCGCGGTCCATACATTGTCATTCAGCGACTGGCCGATGAGGTCAAGCTCACGCGACCCGGCGAGGAAGTGACGATCACGCGCGGCCGGCGCGGCCTGTTCGGGTTCTGAGGGCGGTATGGCAAAGAATACAGATCCGACCAGTTCGGAAGAGAAAGCGCTGTTCAAAGGGAAAGTGCCGCGTAACGTCATGATCGCGGTCGGCGCGATTGCTGCCGTAGCTATCGGGGCGTTGGGCTTTTACACGCAAACGCAACAAGCAAACAAGGCAGAAGAGGAGGCTCTCAAAGCCAAACGTGAACGTGCGGCCGAAGCGGTCGACAAGAGCAATGGCAACAAGGCCGATGTCGATAAGATCATAGAGGAGCAGCAAGCACAAGCACGTCGACGAGCCGCCGAAGCCGCTGCGGCGGCCAGCGCAGCGGCGGCCGCGAACGTGAAGAAGCCGGCGCTGTCGGCAGATGCCGTTTTGCCGACCGGCAATACCACAGAAATCAAAGCTTCGAACGATCAGGACAGCATCTTCGTCTCGCCGATCTTCCGCGCAGGTATCAAGATCAAGGAAGGGCAAGCGCAGCAGCCGGAAGGACCTCCTGGGATCGTCACGCCGCAGCAGATGCTGCTCCAACAGGCGGCCGCGCGAGACGCCGCGATGAAAGATTCGATCGCACAGGCAGCAATGGCGGCTCGGGGTGCGCAAGGCACGAGTCCAATGACCAGCCAGCAGCGCGATAGCGCTTTCATGCACGACGTTGCGCAGTTGAGCGAAGGCGACAAGGATTTCGCGCGCGCCGGTTTCGTCGGTCAGTCGCACGGCTGTACGCTATCGCCACCCGCCAAGATTCCCGTCCTCTCCAACGAGGCGCTCAACTCGGATCGCCCGGGCACGGCTTCTTTGACCGTAGAGACGGACGTGTACGCGAACAACGGCGATGGTCGCTGCCTGGTGATTCCCTGGGGCACGACGATCGTTGCGCCGTACAGCGCCGATATTCAACCCGGCCAGGAATCAATTCTCGTGGCCGGTGCGGAAATGCGCCTGCCGAACGGAAAGCACGTGCCGCTGTACGGCGCGCAGGGTGCTGACGGCAATGGCGCGGCCGGGTTCAGTGGTCACGTGAACAACCACTTCCTCAGGATCTATTCGACATCGTTCCTGACGGCGATTCTGGTCCGTGCCTTCAGCAATAGCGATCAGAGCACGACGACTGGCCCGCTCGGTGTCACCCAAGCAGGCAGCACGGCAGGACAGATCGCGGCGCAGACAGCGCAGTCAGTGCTCGATCGCTACAAGAACATCCCGCCGACGATCACGTCGTCGCCGGGTGAGCGGCACTTCATGCTCAAGGTCAATCGCGACATGGTGCTTGAAGAGTATCGGGGGGCGCGATGATCGCGCGCGCGGCTTTTGCCCTCGCATTCGCGCTGGCGGCCTCATACGCGCAGTCGGCCGTGATCGCGCAGGTGATCAGCCCGGTAAGCGTCGTCATTCAAGACGGACAGTCACGTCGGGTCGCGATGCTACCCGGCAAGCCGGTCTATTACTGCGGCCTCGACGCTTTCATCGAATGGGCGTCGCCGCTAGTCGGACAACCTGTTCGCAGCTCCCGTGAGACGGGCATCACGGTGTCGATCGATGGGCGCGACGTCGCACTGGACGATCTGTTCATCGACCGTGGCTGGCTACAACCGCCGGTGCTGGATGACGGTGCGCAGGCGGCGCTTGTCGAGCGCCGCGGCGGATGGGCGTGCTCGCGTGCTGTCGTACCGTTCGAGTTGCTGCACACCAACGTCGATCCAAAGATTCTCGCCGGGATCGCGCTGAACGAATCGAATTACCGCGGCCGTGCATGGCCTTGGACGCTCAACGTCGCTGGGCAGGGCTACTTCTTCAAGTCTCGCGAAGAGGCGTACAAGGCGATCGAGTCTTTGCTCGCGCGCGATCGCTGCGATTTCGACGTCGGGCTGATGCAGGTGAACTGGTGCTACCACGGCAAGCGTTTTAGGTCCGCATGGGACGCGCTCGCGCCCGCGACAAATGTCGCGGTCGCCGAGGCGATCCTCACCGAGAATTTCGCGCGCACTGACTCGGTTGCGAAGGCTGTCGCGTACTACCACAGCGCGAACCCCAATCCCGGGCGCGCATACCTCGCACGGTTCGTCCAACACCTTTCCATGATCGAGGCAGGCCTGTGAAGCACACGATCAAGTTTCTCGCGTGCGCCACGTCCGCGATCGTATGCGCTACCGCATCCGCAGCGAACACCGACCCCTTCGATTTCGACTACGACATCCTCGGAGGCATTTCCGAGCGGCCGGCGCTCATCTTCAACGACGGCGAGAAGACGTATATCCAGCCGCGTGCTGGCCAGGTCATTGTCGCCGAGGGGGGCAATACCGAGGGCCCGTACGTGGTTGTGGAGGGCACGCCGTCATCGATCACGTACAAGGTTGGTGCCCATTCGGCCACGGCCCGCTGGAAGAAGGCGAACACGTTCATCGGTGCCGCCGCAGGGGGAACGGCGGCCATGAAGGACGATCAGCCAGCCGGCTTCGATGGTTTCACGAACCGCCTGGTGATGATCGGCACGCGTCCCGCTCTCGAGCCAGTTCGCCGGCTTCATGCGTCGATGACGGTTGGTGGCTTCGTCAAGGCGCTCGTCCCGCAAGGCTGGACAGGATCGGCCCAAAAGGATGTTGACCTGACGACGCCCGAAAACTTTGCCACGCGCGACGGCGAAAACTGGATGCAGGCGCTGGACCGTTTGATGACACAAGCCGGGCTGTACGCGGACGTGGACTTCACTGCGCGCCACGTGCGCTTACATCGTGACGCACCGAAATCCGCGGCGTTGAACTACGCGTCGACGAGCCGAGATGCTGACGAGGCTGGGTTGAACCGAGTCGTTGCACGGGTGACGGCCGAAGCGCCGCCGGTCTCGAGGCTGGCCGAACGATTCGGCGCGCAGGCAATTCGGGACAGCGACGACTCGCACATGCAGATTCGCTTCACGTCGAAGCCGGCGAAGACCGTTACGTTCAAGACGCCGGACGGGAAGGAGCTGCGCACCAGCTGGGATGAAAGCAAGAGCGTGATGACGATCGATCGCGCCGAGCGTTTCATCGTGGCCGACGCGACGAATCGCGTCGAAGTAACGCGTGACGCTAAGACGGTGTACGACTTTGACCAACCGAACGCGGCGAAGCTCGAGGCGGTGTTCGATCGAGACGGCCGTACCTATTTCAAGTTCGCTGGGTCCGTCGTAAGGGTCGGCGTGACCGACACGCGGAATCTGGGTATCGGCGAGCAGAAGGGGCGCTACTTCATGTTTGAAGGCACGTCGGACATGTTCACCGTGACAGCTGATGGCAACACGATTCATGTGAAGCGCCGCAAGGAAGTTGTCTACCGCGAAGTGCCGGATGCCCCGCTGCAGGCGAGCGGAGGACCGACGCCGTGATTCGCATCGCACCTATCGTCGCGGCCGTGTTGGCATTCATTGCACTACCGAGCCGTGCGGATTGCCTTGACGACGCAGCCGCCTTCCATCGCGTCAATCCGCGGCTGCTGCGGGTCATCGCGCAGCACGAGTCCGGAATGCGCCCGAATGCCGTGAACAGGAACTCGAACGGCAGCGAGGACATCGGCCTCATGCAGATCAATACGTCGTGGCTCCCCACGCTGGCGCGCTACGGCATTCGTCGTGAGCATCTCTTTAACGGGTGCGTCAGCGCCTACGTCGGCGCGTGGATCCTCGCGTCGAATGTGCGCCGCTTCGGGCCGAACTGGAAGGCCGTCGGCGCCTACAACGCGGTCACGCCGTCCAAGCAGCTGGTCTACGCCAGCGCGATCTATCGCCGCTTTATGCAACAGGGCCGGTAACCATGCACAAGATACATTCGAATCAGGCGCGGATTCGCGCACTCGTCGCCGGCGGCTTGGCCGTGTTGCATCTCGCGGCACACGCCGCGGTCGATCCCGTTACGAACTCCATCGACGCCGACGGCTGGCAGGTGCTTGCCTCGGCGCCGAAGGCACAACCGGCAACTGCGGAGAGCCCGAAGCCGAACCAAGCGCTGTTGCCGCCCGCACCGACGAGCGCAACCGCCGCCCCGTCCGCCGACGTCGCTGCCGTCGTCTTGCCGGGCGCGGGCGCGGCAGCCGCGAGCGGCACGCTGACGTTCTCAGTGACGCCGGCCGACGTGAATCTGCGCGACGCGCTCGACCGCTGGCTGCAGCAGCAAGGCTGGCAACTCGCCTGGAAGATCGACGACGACCTGCCGCTGGAGTTCAACGCCTCCTTTACCGGCGATTTCACCTCGGTGCTGCAGCAGGTGATGAAGGCGACGAACCACATGCGCACGCCGACGCGCGCGTGTCGCCACACAAACAATGTCATCCGCGTGATTGCACGCGCGGGCAATTGCCAGGATTGAGAACCATGCGTGTTCACCTTTTGAAATCCGGCGTCGCGATTGCGGCCGCGCTGATGGCCGCAGGCTGCGCCGTGACGCAGCAGGACGTCAACGACAGCTACGATGCCGCACACCGCACGATCTCCGACGCGCTCGGCAAGGGACCCGCTCCGATGGCACTCGTGGAGGACGTGCCCACCGCGTTCCTCGGCGATCGGCTGGTGCCGCTCGCGTACGAGGCGACGCTGCCTGCCGTGTTCCGCGACAAGACTGTCACGCTGCCCGCCAACCTCGGCATCAAGCAGATCGCCACGCTCATTTCGACAGCGACGGGCTATCCCGTGCACCTGAGCCCGGACGTGTTCGTGCCGCGCGACTCGCTGGTGCCTGGCCAAACGGAGTCGAAAGGGCAGATCAACGCCGCGCGAACGGAAGAGCCGGTCTACCGACAGGCGTTTTCCGGCAAGGCCGGCATGTACATGCGGAACATGACGACCGACCTGGGGCTCGACTGGTCATTCGATGGCAGCACGATCAACGTGAATCGGTTCGTCACCCGCATGTATCAGATCGCGGCGATCCCGGGCAAGGTATCGATCAAGTCGACGATGAGCAAGGGGATGGACACGTCGACCGGCAATCAGTCCGGCAACGGCGGTGGCGGCAGCTCCGGCGGCAATACCGGTTCGTTCTCCGCCCAGACGTCGACCGGACGGGAAGGCGACTTCGACCAGATCGCTGCGATCACGGCTGAGATCGAAAAGCTGAAATCGCCGATGGGACGCGTGAGCGTGAATCCGCAAAGCCGGCTGGTGATGGTCTACGACACCAAGGAAGCGGCGGACAACATCGGCAAGCTGCTCAAGCATGAGAACGCGATCTCTACACGTCAGGTGGCGATTACGGTTCGGACGCTTCAAATTGCGTTGAACAAGGGCAGTCAGGCAGGCGTGAATGCCGATGTTGTGTTTAACGCGATGCACGCTGGTCTTGCTCGCTACGCGATCAGCTTCACGTCGCCGACATCGCTCGCGACAGGCGGTGGCGCGGTAGGCGTGTCGGTGCTGCGTCCGGATGCGCCTTTCTCGGGCACGAACGCGGTCGTGAATGCGCTGAATCAGTACGGCCGTACGGTGCAGGACAATACGATGACCAAGATGACCCTCAATGGGTTGCCGGTCTCGGTCGCGTCGTTCAAGAGCGATGACTACCTTCGATCGACAACGCCGTCGTCGGGATCGCTGACGGCCACTTCGGGCGGGGTGCCGGGCCTGACACCGGGCACCATCACGACGGGCGACTTCGTGAACGTGCTGCCGGCGGTCAACGACCATAACCAGATCGTGCTGGCGTACTGGGCCGACAGCTCAAAGCTCAACGGTCCCTTTACGAGCGCGGGTGCCGGGTCAGGTCAGACGCAGCAGCAGATCCAGCTCGCGCATACGGTCGGTACGAAGGATGACCAGACGATCGCATTGTCGGACGGTCAGACCGTGGTGTTGTATGGCGCGATTACCGATCAGGCTGACAGCACGACGAACACCGGTATTGCCGGCCTCACTGGCAGCTGGAACAAGTCGAAGACATTCCAGGTCATCATGCTGAAGGCGACGGTTGTTCCGTCGATGTGACGAGATGATGCACATCACAGAACCCCTGCCGACCGACAAGCGCGCGCGCCTGGTGTTCGGCATCGACTGGCGGGCCTACCCGGTGAAGGGGGGCAGTGCCGAGCGCCGCCGCTATACCGACGCGTTCAATGCGACCCACTTCGTCGAGTTCAAGGTCGGCACCGAGTTGATCGGCGGGTTTGCCGAGCCTGACATGTCGGAGATTAAGGGCGCGCGCCTTTTTTCGGGCGCGGCTCGCGTCGCGCAGCATGAACGGATCAAGAATCGGTCCGCCGCGCTTGTACTGTTGCAGGACGGGCCGCGCGTCTACTTCGTGTTCGTCGTGCGCGGCGCGGTCCGTAGCGATGAGGTGCTGACACTCGAGCAGGCGCAGTCGCGCCGTCTTGAGATCGAGCAAGCGTGCCTGAAGAGCAATCTTTCGCTCGATACGCTCGGTACGGGCGACCGCATCGGTGGCGTTGACGAAGCTTTTCAAGCAAGCGAGCTACTCGCGAACCGGAAGGTCGGGCTTCTCCGCCGGCCGCCCATTTCGTTGCCGACCGCCATTCCGGTACTCGCCATCGTGGTTGGTGCCTTCTTTGGTGTGCCCAAGATCGCGGACATGCTTTCGCCGCCGCCTCCGCCTGCGCGGCCGCCCACTTTCGCCGAGCAGTACGCCGTCGCTGTTCGCGACGTGTTCGCGCGTATGCAGCCGCGAGCGTCGGAGCTAGCGCCGGCGCTGCTTACTGCCGTCGGCGCAAAGGAATCGGTGAGGAAGGGGTGGCTATTTCAGGAGGCGAACTGTCCGTCGTCGGGGTTCTGCACGATGACGTTTCGTCGGAACGGGGGCACTTTTGCCGCGTTCGATGAAGCCGCGACAGCGGATATGCGGCCGCTAAGCTTCGCCCGAGACGGCCGCACGCTGACTTCGCGAGGGCCCGCAGTTCCAAAAGCAGCTCCGCTCATGGAGAGCGAATCCAAAAGCTGGCCTTCTGAGCAAGCCTTCATTGACATGCTACAGACGCCACCGCAGCGCATGTCGGTCCAGCCCCTCGAGCTTCGTGCCTACGGCTATACGGTCAACCTCGGCGAGGCGCGCCCGCTCGTTACGACGCCGGGTGCGGTCGACGGGGCGCAAGTCGGACGCATGCTTAAGCAGGGTGACTGGACGATCGAAGGGTTCCGCTGGCAGTCGCCCCTGCTCGCCAAGCTGCCACCCAACATGGCGCTCGAATCCCTCAAGGTCGAGCTGCGCCTCAATGAGGGCGCACCAGCGAACGCCGACAAGGAAACGGGCGATTCGCCTTATGGCGTCCACTTCACCGCGAAGGGCAAATACTATGTCTTCAATTAAGCATGCACTCATCGCGGCGGGCGTCGGCTTCGCCGTGTCCGCGCACGCCGAACCGGTCGGCGCCAAGCTCTCGATCGACGATATCGATCAGCTGGCCCGCGCAAGCGTCGTCCGAAGCTTGGGGGGAGCCGCGACCGCGCCGGGGATGCTGCCGCCCGGCGCAATGACGCAGCCCCAACCAGGGATAGCAGCGAGCGGCGTCACAGCTGAGGTGCCGCCCAAACCAGTCGAAAAGCCCATTCGCCCGCCGCGCGCGCATGCAGAATCGGTGGCCTTCCTCGGTGCATTCAACGACGAGGCCGGTGCGCACGTCCTGTATTCGTACCGCGACGCGATCTACCCCGCCCGCGTTGGCTCGACGCTGCTCAATGGCTGGAACGTCAAGGGTGTCGACGGGTATGCAGTCACGGTTGCAGAAGGAAAACGGATCTGGAAAGAGCCGATCCGCGGCGTCGCCCCAATCCAGATGTCGCCGGCGACGGCCGCCGTACGATCGCTCGTGGATCTGAACTCGCCTTTGCCTTCAGGCGTACCGCTGCCGGGCATTTCGCTTGGAGGTACGCAATGAGCTTCTTCGCGGAACTCGAAACTCCGGAGCCGGCGAAGCGTGGTTTGCTCGGCAGGCTCAAGGCGTTCACGGCAGGCTTTACGGATAGTGCGTCGTCGGCGATGCCGATCGTTGGACGGGAGCCGACCGACACTGGCGATCCTGCGGTATCGGCTGAACCGAATGGTGGTCGGGAGCCGCGCTTCAAGTCGGCGAGCAAGCCGGTGAATCCGCGGCAAGGCGACCACGGTCAGCCAATGACAATGGGAATGAGGCTGCGACGCGCACAGGAAGAAGCAGA
Source organism: Burkholderia pseudomultivorans (assembly GCF_902499075.1). Lineage (GTDB taxonomy): Bacteria > Pseudomonadota > Gammaproteobacteria > Burkholderiales > Burkholderiaceae > Burkholderia > Burkholderia pseudomultivorans. The sequence continues at coordinate 39,650 of NZ_CABVPP010000008.1, forward strand.
GGACGTCGCGATCATTGGCGAGGCACGCAATGGGGAATGGCCCGCGAAAGCCGAGATCGACGTGGCAGTCGCGCTAGCGCAACAAGAACCAGATGACGGCCGGGCTTCGGCAAAATCCAGCGCGGCGGTCCCAATGGCGGCGGTGGGCGAGAATATCTCGGCGACGCCGGCACATGTTGCCGACGTGCCCGCCGATCCGGCGACCGAATCGCCGCAGGAACGAGCAGGCGTGGCCGAGCCGCCGGCGCCTGCTCAAGCGACGACCACACCGAGCGTTGACGCGGCTTCGCAATGGACCTCAGGCTACGACGTCCCGCCGACCGTACGGCGTATCGGGATGGATGTAACCGAGACCTCGGAGATTGCCATTGAGGGTGGGCGACCGCGTCTGGTCCACGCTGATTCTCTCAGCTTCAAGCGCGTGTTGTGCCAACGGGACGAGCACGCGGCCCTCGCGGTGACCGAGGCGGCCCGCCGCGAATTTATCGCGGTCGAGCTGCAGGCCGGCATTTCGATCGTGGTGGCGACCCAGCGTTTCCACGAAAGCCAACTGTATGCGACCTATCTGAAGGACCTCGCCCGCGCAGACATCTCGGTCCACGAGGAGATGGTCGCGGACGAAGAGGTTATTGCCTCGCTCTACGGCAAGGAGAAACAACGAGCGGCGTCAGTTGTTCCAGAATCATCTCGTGCGATCGGCTTGTTCCGAGACGTGATCGAGGCCGCGCACGCGTACGATGCGAGCGACGTCCACTGGGAGTATCGGGATTTTTCGGACAACGTCGCGCTGCGCCTTCGTGTCGACGGAGAAATGTACTCGTATCGCGAGTTGCCCAAGCCGATGGTCCGAAAAGCTCTGTCGGCGTCGTATCAGGATCTCGTCCAGCGCAACACAAATTCAGGCGAATCATTCCAGATGACTGCGCCGCAGTCCGCGATGATTCCGCTCGTGGCGCACACCGATATCATCAACATCCGCTGGCAAAGCGCACCGCTCGTGGGAGGGTTCGACGTCGCGCTGCGCTTGCTCGACGGCAATTTCAGCCGCGTGCGGGTGCTCATGCCACACGAGATGGGCCTGGAAAAAAGTCAGATCGAGATCCTGGAAAGCCTTGGCAAGGTGACGGGAGGAGCGACGTTCCTTACTGGCGAAACGGGATCCGCGAAGACGACGCTGCTCCGCGCGATGTCGTATCTCGTCCCGAATCGCGATCGCATCAAGCAGTTCGCTGTGAATGAACCCTCCGAGGTGCCCGCGCCCTGGCTGTCGGACATCTCTATCCAACGTCGTACAAACGAGAGCGAAGAGGACGCGAACCGAAAGATCGTCGAAGTGGTCCGCACGCTGATGCGAATGGACCCTGACGATCTCACGATCGGCGAGGTGCGGGATTCGGTGCTGGCCGGTTTGGTTGCCGAGCTCGCATTGACCGGTCACCCCGTTCGCACGACGCTACACGGCAACAGCATCCTCGGTGCGGTGATGCGTTTGGTTGGTGGGCGGTTGAAGTTGCCGATGGACGAGGTGGCGTCGGGTAGCTTCCTGAACGCGGTCGGCAATCAGAAGCTGATTCCGAAGCTCTGCCCACATTGCAAGCGACCTGCGCGCGACGTGCTGTCGGCCACTCAGGTGGCGACGCTCGAGCGCAAGTTCGCGCTCGACACGTCGATGATGGCGTGCCGCGATGAGAATGGCTGTGCGCATTGCCGGCGACCCGGGCTATTCACGCGCGACGGCAAGGTTGCGGCCGGCATCAAAGGGCAGACGTTGGCGATGGAGCTGTACCGGCCGACGCCGGAGTTCCTCGCATGTGTCGCGGCCCGAGACTGGCGTGGTGCGGAGCACGTATGGCGCACGAGCCGAAAGACGGATTTCGCAAACGCGGATATGACGGGAAAGACCGTCTACGAGCATGCGCTTTACAAGGCGTCGCAAGGCCTGATCGATCCGCGGTTCATCGACGAATCGATGTGTGCATTCGAAGCCTATCGCCTATTTCCCGACGCGCATGGGGGTAGCCCGTCGTGATCAAGTCAATCGTCTATACCCTCTTTAGGGTGCTTCCGCTAAAGGAGCGGCTGCGCGTTTCCACATGGCGCTTCAAGGCAATGCGGGAGATGTTCTATCGCGAAACGCGCCTCGACGTCGCGAAGAAGGGCCTGCGTAACAGCGAAACGCTCCTTGAGCGTTTGGACACGCTTGCGGAGCGCCATCGCAAGCGGAAAAACATGTCGTGGTTGGCGTTCCAGAAGATCGCCCAACGCATGCGGGCGGGTGACGATTTCGCGACCGCGATGAAGCCGTTCATCCCGAACGATGAATTTGTGCTCCTTGAGCTCGCAAGCGAATCGCCTCGTGATGACGCGGCGATCCGCGGCCTCGAGCTTGCCGAGATGGCGGCACACGCAAAGGGCGTGCTGTCGGCGACGACTTCGATGCAGATGGCATACCCAGCCTTCCTGATCGTCTACTTGTACGCATTTTGCGTGCTGTTTGGCTCTGAAATTCTCCCGGCGACCCTTGATGTACAGCCGCTCGAGAAATGGTCGGCGTTCGGCAGGTTCGTCTACGCCTTCGACACGTTCTGTGCCGATTACTGGTGGCTCACGAGTTCGGTAGTAGCGGGATTGATTCTGGGCTACTTCCAAACGCTGAAGCGCTGGACGGGGAAATTCAGAAACAAGGTCGATGCCATGCCCCTGATGTGGCGCAATCGGCGCGACCTTCGTGCCGCGTTGCTGATCGTGTCCTTGGCCGGTTTGTTCGACTCGGGGCTGACGCTGCGCGCGGCACTGGACAGATTGATGAAGATGTCTGATCCGTGGATGCGTTGGCATCTGCGCCGGATGAGTACGCGACTGACCGCGAATCCTGACAAGCCAATGCAGGCGCTCGATACGGGAATTTTCTCGGAGACCACTATCGACATCATGACCGACGCGGCTGGACGGGATCAGTTCGTGGAGTCGATCAAGGAGCTTGGTCAGCATTCCCTGTCCCGTGTCGTCGACGCAGTAAAACGGAACGCGAAAATCACTCATTACGTGTTGTTGGGTGGGGCGGTACTGCTTTTTCTTGTGTTTGGCCTCGGGTCTTATTTCGCAACGGGTGCAGTCGCATTCGACGGGGTGTCCACATCCCTCAACCAGAAATTCTAGGAGTAACCTACATGAAGAAGTTCAACCAAATGAACAAGACCAAACGACTGTACGTTGGCAAAGGGCGCCGCAGACAGAAGGGGGAGCTTTCGTTGGTCGAAGCCGCGGGCGTGATGGCGGCGGCTGCACTGATCGCGCTCGTCGTCTACATGGGCCGCGGTTATGTGATGGATCGGATCCACGCGATGCAATTCAAGAGCGAAGCGCAGTACTTCGTGAGTGGCATTCAAGATGCGACAGCGGGCGAGATCGATTTCTCGAGCGTCACCATGCTGTCGCTTACGCAAAACCGCGCGTTCGACACCGCCGGACGTCGTCTGAACAAGTCCACCGGCGCGCTGACGGGCATCTTCGGGGGCGCGGTGACCGCGGCGCCGGCCACCGTGACGGCCACGAACGACGCGATTGCAGTGACGTACCCGATTCCGGCAAAGGTGTGTGCGTTGTCTGCTGACTCGATTTCGCAGGCCTATACGCAGGTCAAGGTGAACAACACCACGATCTCGGGGCCGTCGACGACGTTCGACTCAGGTACGGCCGCCGCGGCGTGCGCCTCTGCAGGCGGAACTGCGAGCGTGATCATGTACGCGACCAAGGGCAACTAAGGAACGACGATGCTCAGCATCATTGAAGCCGTGATTGTGCTGGTTGCCACTGCACTCATGACGTTGCAGGGTATCCAGCACGACGTAGAAACGCGCCGGCGAGACGTGCTGAGCGTCGAAGGGAAGAATCAGGCAGTGATCAACGCCGCGCTGTCGAAATGGGTGACGGACAAGTACGCCTTGTTGGTCGCACAGATGGTCGGCTCGAAAGCGACGGCTGTCACGCCGCCGACATTGGCCGATTTGCGCGCCGGCGGATATCTGAAGGCGGATTACGCGACCGGACCGATCTGGGGCGGCACCTACATGATTCAGATGAGTGTCGGTCCGGACAACTGTTCCACCGGGTCGGGCTCCTGCCAAGTGTCCTACGTCTTCTATTCGTCGCAACCCGTGACTCGACTCGGGAAGCCGGACGTCTCGGGCGCCGGCGTTGTGGCACAGGCGGCCGGCAATGACTTCGGCTTCTCGACCAGCCAGAATCCCGTAACGATCAAGGGCTTGAGCGGAAGATGGCAGGCCGTTAATCCGGTGCCAGGAGCACCTGCGGCCGTCGTTATGGCAACGAACGGCCCGTCGTCTGATGGGAACTCAGTTTTCATCCGGCGTGATGGCTCGCTGAAGTGGACAGGAAGTCAGGACGTCAACGGCGTCGACCTGCATAACGTGGGCAATATCGACGCGACGGGGACGATCGGTGCGCCGACGTTGGCCGCGTCGAACGTAGCGGTCAGCAACGCAGTCCGGAGTCCCGGAACTCTGCTCGTACAGAACGCCGCAGGCACGGCGCCCGCGCCGATCTCGACGGGCGATAGTACCGTGAACGGCCAGCTCCAAGTGACGCAGACCATCACACCAGGCGCGATCGCAACACCGCGCGCTTGGTGTCCGGTAAATGGCGCAATGGCACAAAACAGCGACGGGCGTGGGCAGTTGCTTTCCTGTCAGGACCACGCTTGGTTGCCAATCGGTGGTCCAGCGCTTCGGCAAGGGTACTTCATGGTCCAAAACGGTTGGGGGGTTCCGGCACCAAACTGCGCGACGGGCGGAACACCACAAATCGTGTTTAGTCCCGTGACCTTCTACGTGAATCCGACGGCGACGGTCAATGTCTCGGCATCGGGCAGCGGTCCGTGGACGGTGTTCATTACTGACGGCAACGGAAACGGGATCACTGGTACTGCTGTCGTTGAAACATATTGTTCGTATTGAGGGAGAAGGGAGTGAAACGCTGGATCAAGCGGGTTGTGGCGGTGCTGCAGTCGGTTGCTGTGGGCGCCGCGTTTGCGGACGGATCGTGCCAGTCAGGGTTCACTCTCCGGTCGTATCCGTTCTACGACAAGACAGGGGCATATATTGGTATGCGCCAGGCGTGCGCGCCGATCCCGTGCACGTCCGGCTACCAGGATTCGACGTGTGCGGCGCCGCTACGTAACGGTGCGATTCCACAGCCGCAATGCCAAACAGGCGCGGGCTGGGTCACAGTCTCTAGTGCAGTCTGGCAAGGATCCCGATGGTCCGACCCACAATGCAGCTATTCGGCACAACCGCAGTGTCCGGCTGGCTTCGACACTTCAGTTCCGTCTTCATGGACCGGCTCAGGCTGGACTCAGCCTGAATGCGTTAAATTTACGCCACCCCCGCCAGTGGTAATAGACCCGGACGTCGCTTGTACGGCCGCAGCAAGCAGTCACAAATTGAGCGCGTTTGATATGCAAGTATTCAACAGTATCGAGCAAACGCTTACGAGGGACGCCCCGTTTCAACAGAAGACCCAATGGCGAGACTGGAGCACGCTCCCTGGCGTGAACCCTGATTGGCCGTACGGAATTGCCGGCTACAAGGGTGACAAGGTGTTCACCGGCACCTGGACCGGACCATGGTACAACAAGCAGCTTGCATGCACTCAGCAGAATTCCTGGGCGACCTACTGCTACGTCAACCCATCAAATGGTGCCGTGGATTTCTTGTGGGTCAATACGGCGGGTGCTGGTAATGGTCAATGCAATCACTAGGCAGGGATCACCAATAAAATAAAAAGCGCGGTATTTTGAACTGCACCCCAAAAGTTGGATACCGATCCAACCTTTGGGGTGTTTTTCATGACGAAGTACGACGAGCAATTCAAGCAACGGGTGGTCAGCGCATATTTGCGTGGCGATAGTGGTTTTGACGCACTGGCAGCCCGTCACGGCATCCATTCCGGAATGTTGCAGCGTTGGGTTGCCGCGTATCGCGCGCATGGCCGTGCGGGACTGCAGAGCAAATACAGTAGCTACGATGCACGGTTCAAGCTGCGGGTGTTGCAGCACATGCAGCGCGATGAGCTGTCCCTGCGTGAAGTCTCGGCGCTGTATGACATTCGTGATGCGGGAAGTGTGGCCCGCTGGGCGCGTCTGTATGATGAAGGCGGTATAAACGCTTTGACGCCTCGGCCACGAGGGCGCCCCCGAAAGATGGTCACATCACTTCCACCCAAGCCCACCGAAGCCGGCACACCGGATGAACGCTCGCGCGAGGAATTGCTCAAGGAAAACGAGTATCTGCGTGCGGAGGTGGCATACCTAAAAAAGCTCGATGCGCTGCTGGCCAAGAAGCAGGCAGCGCAAAAGAAAAAACGCAAATAGTGCGCGAGCTCAGACAGCATCATCCGGTGGCAGCGCTTCTGAAGGTGGCCGGTTTGGCGCGCAGCACGTTCTATTACCAGTTGGGGACGCTGAATGCCGACGATCGCCACGCTGATCTGAAGGCAAAGATCCGGACGGTGTTCGAACATCACAAGGGACGCTACGGCTATCGACGCGTGACGGCTGCCATCCGGCAAGCCGGGTATCTCGTCAACCACAAGGCCGTGCAGCGGCTGATGCAGCAATTGCAACTGAAGTCCCTGGTGCGCCCGAAGAAATATCGCTCTTGGCGAGGTGAGATCGGGCAGGCCGCACCCAATCTGCTGCAACGTCAGTTCAGTGCCACGCAGGCCAACCAGAAGTGGGTAACGGACGTGACGGAGTTCAACGTCGGCGGGCAGAAGTTGTATCTATCGCCGGTGATGGATCTATACAACGGCGAGATCGTGGCTTACCAGATGGATCAACGTCCAAGCTTCGAACTGGTCAGCGGCATGCTGAAGAAGGCGCTGGCCAAGCTGCGGCGCAAGGACAAACCGTTATTGCATTCGGATCAAGGCTGGCAATACCGGATGCCGGCGTATCGCCGGGAACTGAAGAAGCGCAAGCTGACCCAGAGCATGTCGCGCAAGGGCAATTGCCTGGACAACGCCGCGATGGAAAGCTTCTTCGGCACGCTCAAGTCTGAGTGCTACAACGGGCATTGTTTCACTTGTGTAGAGCAATTGCGCGACACGCTGGACCACTACATCCACTACTACAACCACGAACGCATCAAGCTCAAATTGAAAGGGCTGAGTCCCGTGCAATACAGAACTCAGCCCTTGGGCGCCTAGTGTTTAACCGTCCAACTTTGCGGGGTCAGTTCAAAAGGGCGCTTTTTTCGTTCGACCGGTGCTCAATCAGCCTGCGGTATTGGCCGTCGCAAAGCTAAAGGTTCGCGAGAATGCTGCGCCGTTTACCGTTCCGTTGATTGTCACACTATAAGTCGTGTTCGGCTGCAGCGGCGAAGTCGGATAGGCGACCGCTTGGTACTTGCCGAGCAACTTGTTCGGGTCCGAGTCGGAGTTGAGGATTTGAACATCGACGGTTCCGGACGGACCGGTGACGGACGCCGACTGCATGTTGATTACGTCGGTGAGGTTGCCCATCACGGTGATCGGTGTGCCCCATCCGGAGGAAGACACATTCGGCGGGGTGGGGACTTCGCCGATGCCTCGGTAGGGGACGCCGGTTACGCCATCGCACGGAAACGTCTTCGGGCCACCCTGAAGCGCTTGCGGCTTGGCCGCGTACATGCTGATCGATTGCCACGACTCAGTAAATGTGTAGGAACCGGAGGTAGTCTGCGTTTCCGATTCGCCGAAACCGACCAAGTCGACAGGGAAAGTCGCTACGACGGCATGATATGCGCCACCCAAAAGGGATCCGACGAATTGCTGGCCCGCCACCGTAGCATTAAAGTTATTCGTGAATACTGCATTCGCTCCGCTCGCGCCGATCCCGATCACTCCACCGGGAAACCCCGCGGCGACTGCTCGATCAATGTAGGTTGCACCGGTGTAGCCAGCATTCCCTGGGACCTCAGTGTCCGTGACGGCATTGTTCTCGCCAATGTATTTTGCATGGTTCTGCGCAGCTTGGTCGAGCACGGTGTTCTGTTTGAGTGCTGGGAAACCGCATTGCGAGCGGTACTGATTCAGAAGAGTCAGTGCTGCGAGCTGCGCACTGCCGGCCGCGTATTGAGGGATCTCGACGGTGCCTGGGACGGTCGCCGACGCGTTGCCCGGGTTGGGCGGATTCGGATTGTTGCCGGTCGACCCCGTGTTCGTGCTGCCGCCGTCCCCCCCACCGCCGCACGCAGCGAGCGCGAGAACGGCTGCAGCCGCGAGCGCGGAAACGGTGGTGGTTGTGATTTTCTGCATCTCTGGTCCTTATGTTGTTGGTGGGTGCGCACCCTGCGAACCCTTAATTTCATCCTACCGACGCGGTGCCGATGTCAAGTTCGCACGACCGGCCGCCCAATTTCTTGAACTGGCTTGAGCGAGCCGAAAAAACGCCAATTCTAAATTACGGACGGATTTTGTCCGACTTAACGGTCATCGCGCAAAAAAATCCCGCCGTGGGGCGGGAATCGAGTTTTGGGTGCTCATCTTGCGCGCCGGCGTTTCCGATGAAATATCCGCAGCCCGACGAAAGCGACACCCAACAGTACCGTCGATTTGTACGGGATTGCGGTAGACACGGCCGGCACGACCTGCGCACCGACATACATGCACGTAAGCGCGACCAGTACTTTCCCGAACCACGGCCTGGAGAGCGCGCCAAGTACTCGCGACGGCTGGCTTCCAATCCAAGTTGCGTAGGCCTCGTTGACCTGCTCCAGCTCGAACGCATCGGCCAACTTCTCACGCTCGGATCTGTAGAACCGCTCGTATCGCTCAAATCGGCCGTCGCCGCGGCCGTCGAGCCAAGCTGCGCTGCTATCGGCAACGAGGTAGGCGAGATCGTCCATAGACTACCTAGTGGACGTAGAGTGCTGCCCAAGGCATAGCCGCTCGGACGTCGACGATGACCTTTCCGTCGGCCTCCGAGTAGTACTGCTCGGTCTCGACGTCGTACCACGCGAATTGCGGACGATAGTCCGCATTGATCACGATCAGGCTTGCCGGCAGATCGGGCAGGGCATTGACCGAACGATCATTGCTGTGCGTCATTGCGCGCCCTCGCTTTGGTGCCTCGCCGCTTGGGACCGAGCTGTCCCGTACATGCCGGGCAGTCGAAGCTATGGTGCATCTCGATCTTCGTCTCGTTGTTGCTGACGAGGTATTCCGTGCGACAGGACCGGCACGGAGCGATGGTGAGGCGATTGTCTGCGGCCATAGCCCGGGTGAGGTTGCAGCCACGGTCGACGGAGATCGCGTGCTGGCCGCCGAAGATCTGCTGATAGACGTCGTTGGTTGCGATCAGGGCTTGCGGTGCGTTGGCGCCGGCGGCGAGCGCTGCGCGGTAGAGCCATGTGAAGATCGTTCCGTGCAGCCGATTCGTCGGGGTCTCGACAAACCAGGAGAGCGAGTTCGGAGTGTTACCACATGGCGAGCTTGTGCCGTGCATCTCGAAAAACCGCTGCCGCATAGCGTTTTGATTCAAGCGAAACAGGCTGGCTGCGGTCGAGGCGCGACAACCGTATGCCATCAAGGCACTGGCGTAGGTCTCGTTCCTGTCACGTGGCAAGCGCAATTCGCTCCAGCCCGCCTTGCCCGGCGCGCTGTTCATCCGGATCGGCGACGTGGCCATGATTTGGTGCGCGACCATCTCGTCGGTCAAGTTGCTCGCGGTGAACTGATACCAGAACGTCGGCGAGTTGAAGCGCCAACGGAACAGCGGTAGACCATTCATTTTCCCGAGCGCAATTCTCAGCTTGTAGGTGGGCACCGAAACGAGATACGAGGCAACTTCGGTCGTAATGCCGAGAAGCGGAGCCGCCAACACGCTGATGTGGATGACGCTCGTGACCAAATCCAGAAACACCCGGTTGTGATGTTCGACCGACATCTTCGCAAGCGCGTCCAGCGGGGGCAGCTTGCGGATCAACCGGTCGACTGCGACGGTCGTCGCCGTATCATCGACGAAGCAGCGCCAGTCTTCCACGGACTCCAAGGTAGGGGCGACCATCAGGAACGGTGCGCGAAGGAGGTTCCGCAACGACGCCTCGTTGTGCTTGACGTGATCAATCTCTTTGCGCTCGACCGCGAGGATGTCGTTGAAGGCGCCATCCATTTCCAAGAGCCATCTCATCTGGTCGACCAAGTCGAAATTGGTCTCACGGATGCGATCGGCCAACCAGTCCGGTACGTACAGTCGTTCAATCGATCGATAGGTCTCTCGCGAGTTCTTCTTTTCCATTTTTTTTTTGTCTCTCTTCAACTACACAGCAAAACTGCGTGGCCTGCTGAAATCAAGCCCGTGCGGCTGCCATCACTTCGCCATGGAACTTGCCGATCAGGTCACCGAATGCCTGAAACAGTGGCTTGAAGCGGCCCGGATTTCCGTCAGCGGTCGCAAGCAACTGGGCGCTGTGATACTCGTGGACGAATGAGCTGAACGTGTCGATCAGCCCGCGGATCTTCTTCTCGAGCACCTCGCTTGCCTCGATCGCGGCGCGATGCTCCTGCGCGCGTGCCTCGAGCTCCGCAAGCTCGGCTTGAGCTTGTTCAAGCTGGGCCTTAACGGCAGTGTGTTCGGCCAGTTTTGCCGCCACGGCATCTTCAAGGGTTGCGTAGGAAGATGGCACGGTCGGTACCTCTACCTCGACCTTGGTCGGGTTCGCTTTCAGTTTCGCGATTTCAGCCGTGAGCTGCTCAACCTCGCGCTCCTTGCCTGCGATTGTGTGTTGCAACGTGCTCACCTGCTTGCCGGCCGAGGCAAGCGAAACCTGAGTTTCCTGCGCTTTGGTTTTCTCCCGAGCTTGCTCCTGACGGACGTTGGCCAGTTCAGCCGAAAGGCGGTCGATTTCCCGTTGGGCGTCGTCGAGTTTGCCGACGGCGGTAGTGAGCTGGGAAGTCGCCTCCTCGATACTGTTGTCCTTTCCTGCGATCTGCTCCTTGAGGGAATTGATCAAAGCGGTAACTTGGCTTTTAGTGAGGGTGGGATCCTCGCGTTTCGCATCGATCACCTTCTCGACAATCTCGTCGCTGATGTTGTTGTGGACCAGCAGTGACATGTCGCTGATCGTCAGCATTTCGACCGCGCCGATATTGTTCGAGAATTTGTTGTAGCACCGGATGTAAAGACTGACCGATGACTTCGATTTCCGAAACAGCTTCGTGAGAAACGAGTAGACAAGCTCTGCGGCCGTATTCCTGACCTGTCGGGTGTCGCCTTGCGTACTGACGTAGTGCCCGATGACGGCGGCGTGGATGTGCGCGAAGTTGCCGCCGATCCGCATATGCTCCTGCAGAATCTTGCGGGTAGAGTGCGCGACCTCTTCGGTCTCGTGGATGATGTTCCGAATCAGGTTCTCAGGCAGGTCGCCGAACATCTCACGTGCGGTCGTGCTGAGTTCGAGCTTGTCTGGAACGTGCGCGAAGGTGGCGGGCAAGTCGACTGCATCGGCTTCCGACGTCGGATGATCCGGAACAGTCGGGTTGAAGCTTTCAACTTGGGATTGCTTCTGCGGCTTCTTGGACAAAATCCTCTCCAGTTTTAAGTGGCCTTCCCTGGCACGGGTTGCGGCTGCTGGTTCGATCGGGGTGTACCCATCGGACGCAAGCGAGACTTGGGGCTGTGCACCAGCTTACGCGGCGCATTTCGGCGTCAAAGGCCGAAAGCTGCACGAAACAATGTGTCTTTCGTGGAACGTGGCTCGCCGATAACCTGAAACTAGACGTTACAGAATGTAATAAAATGTAATCCGGTGGTCATATGTTTACGGATGAATTTCGTGCAACTTTATGACGATGTGCGGATATAGCCGATCCGGTCGGATCGTCGACGCTCAGGCGACGCACGACATCCCACGCAGCCGAGACGTTGATGTTGGGATTTCCGGATTCGGCATGGCGATCTCGTTGGGTCCGCAACCAGTAGCCGAGGTCGCGAAGGTTGACGAGAGCGAGCGGTAGCCCGGCGGATAGGGTGCAGGCGTCGTGAGAAAAGACACCGAGTCCCTGCACGTTCCACGTCGCCGGCAGCGTGCCGCGCAGGAATGCGACCTTCGCGCGATTCTGGCTGATGGGCGAGCGACGTTCCTCCAACCTGCCGCTCGGAAGGTGGCAAACCAGCTGATCGGCAGTCTGGCCGGGGAGGATCGTGCCGGCCCAGTTCTTCGTCTCGATCACGAAAATGCCGAATGGCGTGACGACGAGATGGTCGACCTCCGCCGTCGGGAACTCGGTACCGGGCGCATGAAGTAGCAAGAGCGCAGTGGGGTGGACGTAAAAGTCGCTTCCACAGAGGTGAGCAAGGACGCGGCGCAGCTCCGCATTCACGCGTGCTTCTCCGGCATCGCCCGATGCTTGGCTCCGTGTCACCGGACGTGTGGATCTCTGACCGCGGTGCGAATCGGCGTACTGCTTGTACAACGCCCAGGCGCCGCAGAGAAGGATGATTGTCAAGATCATGTGGATACGCCTCGTTTGTTGAAGTGACGTGTCCAGTTTGCCTCGGATTTTTCGAAGTCAAGTTCCGGTGAAAGCTATACGATTTTCTGGAGCATTTTCGGTTTGGTCCCTCAACCGGTTGCGTCGAGGCTATGTGGCCTAAGCTGTACGGGTTTGGCGAGCATTCAGCGGGACCCTCTCATCCGCACGGCGTACCCTACCTCTATCAAGCGTTCCTGACGCATCGACCCTCCTGAGCCTACCGGCTCCCCCATCTCGCGGCACGCCCGCGATTTCCCTTCACCTGCCCTGAGCGATTTTGTGCGCCGACCTCGTGGTCGCGGACGAAAGCGCTTCGCGCCGTTTTCCTTGCTCGTCCCGAGCATCGAAACCACCGGGCATTGTCCCGATATCCCCTTGTTCAAATTTCTCTGGAGAGAAACATGTTGCAGTCCCTGATCGGCGGCGCGTTTAAATCGCCCGGCAAGTTCCTCGCTTTGTGTTTCGCGGTCTATCTCGCGGCACACTCGATTCTCGTGTCCGTCTTCCTGGCGATCGCAGGTTTCCACTACTTCAAGAACGCTGCGAAGACTGCGCGTCGTGACGCGGAGCGCGACGCTGCGATCCGTCACGATCGCGACGAGAATCCGCAGCATGCGAATCGCGCCCAAGCCACCGCAGCGCGGTCCGACGTGAAGGCATCGACGACTCCGCAACGTCAGTACGCGAAGTCGGCTGTTGTCATTCCCCTGAAGCCGGCGATAAACCCGGCCGTCGAAACTATGAAGACAGGCACGAAGTAAATCGGCCCTTTCCGTCCGTGCGAAGCAATTCGCACGGTCGCCCCTATCTCCCACCGGGAACCACGTTCCCGGTAAGGGGAATGAGGTGCCCGGTCGTTACCCGGAGCACGCTCATGGAACAGCAAGTGGCTGCTTGGCAGCTCGACATCTTCGGCAGCGCGTCGCCGATTCTCGTCACCCGTCCTAAGCCAGACCCATTGCCAGATCCCGAGCTTTGGGAGCCGCACGTACGAGAAAAGCTCGCCGAAGCAGTCGTATTTTTCGCCCTTGACAGCAGACATAGCGACAACGTCCCCGAAGCCCTGATTGACTGCGCCGAGATGCTGCATCAACGGCTGTGCAATCGCCCGGTCGACAAGGGCGACTACTACGCAACGCTCGGCTGGATCATGGAACTTTGGACGGGCGCGATCCCGTACCAGGTCGTCTGTGCTCTTGGCCGGGTGCGTCCGCGCGCCATGCAGGACGCGATTCGAGACATTCCGTTGCTCAACTACGATTTCAACCGACTCAACCGCTGGTGCAGCGGTCAACTGTCGCTGGAGGCGCAATGGGTGGCGTAGCAATGTTTTTCACGCGCATACTCGCGCAGGCATTCCCGGGTGGCGCCCGAGTGTCGACGGCAGATCCGCCGTCGACGTCTCGACAAGCTGAACGAACGGTGGGCACCGGCGCGTCCAACGAGACGTTCGTGACTATCGACGGAATCGCACATCTGTTCGTGGATGAAGGCGACTGCGTCGTCGAATTCGTACCCGCCTTCGACGATGCTCCCGGCGACACGATGTTCGGCACGAAGATTCTGCCGGCGCTGGCGCCACATTGGGCGCTCGCGCACGAGTACTCGGCCTCGCTGAAGGACGCGATCGCAGCTGCGATCCGCCGCGAAAGTGTGCCTGCATCGCCCGCGTTGAATACGGCTTCGGCCCCTGATGCGGCGGACCTATGGACCCTGCAGCCGGCGGACGTGCCGAAAGCGCGATCGCACGATGAAGACGATGGACGTGGCCTGTCACCGACACCGCAATCCAGCCGGACTCAGTATCAGCGTGGTCGCCGCGACGACTCGTCACGTTCGTCCGTGGTGGAAGGCTCGATCACCGGTTGGGGCGAAGAAACCTTCCCGGACCGCCGACCGGGCAAGTCGGGCTCCTATCGTTCGTTCGCGCTTCGCCTCGAGACGCGAGATGGAGAGCAGGTGTTACAGGGCGAAGGCCTGAAGGAAGCGATTAACGAGTGTGGCTGCTGTGTCGGCGATATCGTCTCGGTGAAGCGCCTTCGCAAGATCAAGGTGCCGGCCTTCCGCAAGGAAGATGGCTCACCGATTTACAAAGACGGCCAGCAGGTCATGTGGGACAAGTGGCTATGGTCGATTACCAAATGAAGGAGTTCTAGATGGCATCTGTCAACAAAGTGATCATCGTCGGCAATCTCGGCGCCGATCCGGAAGTGCGATACCTGCCCAGTGGCGACGCAGTCGCCAACGCCCGTGTGGCGACGACCGATCGCTATAAGGACAAGGCGACCGGCGAGTACAAGGAAACCACCGAGTGGCATCGCGTTTCATTCTTCGGTCGGTTGGCTGAGATCGTGAGTGAATACCTGAGGAAGGGCAGCTCGATCTACGTCGAAGGTAAGATCCGCACCCGCAAATGGCAAGGACAGGACGGTCAGGATCGCTACTCGACCGAGATTGTCGCGGACCAGATGCAGATGCTCGGTGGCCGCAACAGCGGCGGCCGCGGGGACAGCGACGGTCACGGCGGTGACGGCGATTTCGAGCAGGGCTCCCGGCGACAGGCTACCGCCCCGGCC
The DNA here is from genome assembly GCF_902499075.1 of Burkholderia pseudomultivorans. GTDB lineage: Bacteria > Pseudomonadota > Gammaproteobacteria > Burkholderiales > Burkholderiaceae > Burkholderia > Burkholderia pseudomultivorans. The sequence continues at coordinate 54,760 of NZ_CABVPP010000008.1, forward strand.
GCGCGCCAAGCATCCGGCCAACCGCCCGCAAATACCCGTGCGCAAACGCAGCACTCGGCGCCGCGGCCGGCACAGACGCAGTCGTATGGCGGTGGTGGTGGCTTCGACGAGATGGATGACGATATTCCGTTCTGACTTCCCGTAAGAGCTCACCATCCCGATTTTCACTCCCGTTTTTTCTCACCTTTAGCGTGTGGCGTGCGCCTTGGCGCGCCACACGCCGTCTTTCTTTTCTCCTGCATTTCCCTGTTTCGCTGACGTTGCTGAACCAAGCCGACGCACCGCGCGCGGCTTCGTTGAGCAAGCGTTTCTGCGCCTGTCTCAGGCATCGAAAAACCCGCAGTCCAACTGGAGAAAATCGTGAACGTGAAGTGCTTTCGGCTTTCGTCCAGCTCGAGTATCTCCGTGTCGCGTCGATTCGACGCGACGTTGAAGACTGCGGACGAATGCTTTGGTGATCCATCTGCGCTGGCTATCCGTGTGATGGCGAATGCGCGCGTTTCCGCCGTCGGGCGAAAGGAGGACGAATCATGCGTGAGCTGAAAAAACTGGTTCTCTCGAACCTGGACTGGACGAACATATTTCCGCACTACATCGACACCCGATTTTTGAGTGGAAAGGGGCGGTGGTGGACCTGTCCGCTTTGCGATGGCGAGGAAACCTTCCGGCTGTTTCCGGCCGAGAAGGACCGCAGCGGTGGCTGGCATTGCGCCCGCTGTCTGAAGGGTGGTACGGGCGTGCAGCTGATCCACGAGGTGACGGGCAAGCCCTATCGCGAGATTTACTACGAGCTCGAGACCGGCAACTACAACGGGAGGATCCCCGCCGCGGTGGCGCTCAAGGCGAAACCTGTCCCGGTCCGGCCTGAGAAAAGCGACGAGCAGAAATGTCGCGAGATGCAGGCCGCGTGGGACAGTGCCGCTCCGGTGACGGTCGGCTCGCCGGTCTGGACATACCTGTCTACGCGGATTCCGGGCCTTCGGTCCGAATGGATTGGCCGCGATGTGCGCTGCCACCCGGGCATGGAGTACGTGGACGCATTCGGAAAGAAGCAGGGCAGGTTTCCGGTCATGCTTCTGCGCGCGCGGTCGCAGGCAGGTAAGCCCCGACGGGTCCATCGGACCTTTCTCACGGCCGCTGGCGAGAAGGTTCCTTTTCTCACGAAGAAAGGGAAGTCGCGCGCGAAGTTGGAGATGAGCGCGCCGGCCGGCAGTTTCGGATCGTCGGTTCTGCTCAACACGACGCGTTCTCGCACGCTGGCGGTGGTGGAGGGTGCCGAGACTGGATTCGCGGTTGTTGCGCGCTACGAGAATCGCATCGAGGTCCGCTGCTTGCTGAATTGCGGCGGCCTCGAGCATGCCGATATCAACTGGAACGACTACGACCGCGTGATCATCTACGCTGATCGTGACAAGGTGGACAGCCGGCGCGGTTTCAGGCCGGGCGAACACCATGCGCAGTTGCTCGCGGATCGCATCCGCGGACACGGCAAGCGCGTTTCGATCGTAAAGTCTGTGGTCGACGGCGTCGATTTCTGCGACGTCTGGAAGCTGCAGTACCAGCGGCGAGCGCAACAGCGCGACCGACTGCGGGCCAGGCAACTGGCGCGCGAAGAAGCGCGCAAACGCAACCTGGCGCGCATCCGCGGGAGCGCGATGACTGCAGCATTGTAATTTTGACGCCGGCTTTCGCCGGCACCTTTTTTCTTACCCGGTGGGGATACGTCCCCCCGGGCCGTATTGCGCCGGGCCACATCACGGGGTGAACGATGGGCTCGTTTCGACTTGTATTGGATGAGTTTGAAGTGGTCGAGGTAGCGGCTGCAGCCGTGCCTGAGGGTGCAGCGGACCTTTGCGAGGGGCCGCGCTTCGACGTCATCGATCGGCTGTTGGAGGGCGACGATCGCTATATCCTGCGGGATGAGGCATTTCAGCCGGCGGTCGATTTCTGTATTGCGTGGCTCGACGAAAAGGCGAAGAGCAAAAAGCACTAAAACTGACGACAAGCGGCTTCCTTCGGGAAGCCGCTTTTTTTTTGGTCAATCGCGCGAGACGATCAGGGCCAGCAGAAGCCCGAATTTGACGATCCGCCATGCGCCGCTCGCCCACAAGGTACCGATTCCGCCAACGAGGAGAAACAGAGAGGCGAGGTCGCCTGCGCCATGGTTGTGCATGAAGGCACCGGCGGCAAACGCCGACGAGAACCCAAAGACGAGGAGAATGCGGCGCAAAAAAGACGGAAGGGCCCGGAATCCGACAACCACGGCAGATGCGGTGGTGCTAATAGCGTTCATTGATCCTCCTTGGCGTTGACCATGTAGGTCTGCCACGCTGCGACGCAATATTCAGCGGCGATCGCGGTGGCCGCCATAGCGAGCCAGAAGTAGGGGGAGGCGAGCTTGTGGATCAATTCTCCGTTGCGAATCCAGCCGATGAGTTCCAGCATGTTCTTCTCCGTATTGTTCGGTGTAGGACGCCGAGTGCGTTGTGACACCCGCCTAGTACTGCCATTTTCTCAGGTCCGCGCGAAAAGCAAGTCGCGATCTAGCGCGCTGGCCGCGAATCACATCCACGCCCCAAGCTGGTCGTGCAGGGCCTCATCGAAGGTCGTTCTGTCGTCGCTGCCGTCGCCGACGCTGAGCACCTTAAACTCATCGTTCTCGACCGCGCTGAGGCTGCGAGCCGGCGTGTCCTGTCGGGAGGCGAGCTCAGCAACCCGCCCGGCTGTCGTCGGCGCGGCAACGAAGCGCCCGGTCATTTCGTGACGCAACGCTGATTCCGCCAGCGCTTTAAGCAGGGCCGCGCGCCGGCGCGCTGACGAACACGCGCTCAGCCGCTCGAACAGCAGCGGCGACACGAGCTCGTTGATCGTGATGGTCATCTCGATCTTGTCGCTCATGCCGGCTCCTTAGCGTCGCTCGCGCGCGAGGCTGGACTCGCCGACGAGCAGGAAGCCCCGCACGTTTGCAAGGCACGGTGCGTCGATCACTTCGATTACGACACGAGGAAACGCGCGCCGAATGACCCCTGCGTAGAGCGCGGCGCCGCCGCCGGACAGGATGATCGATCGGACGTTCGCCAGGCGACCAACATTGTTCTGCATCTCCTTCACCACGCCTGAAATCAACGGCTGGGCCATTTCGAGATAGGGCGCGAGGTCGATGTTCGAGCCATAGAAGAAGAACGGCGTTTGCTCCCGCAGGGCCTTGTCGATGCGCTCGATGTCTTCCACTTCATCGCCCTGGTCTCGCGCGATAAGGGCGGCGATTCGCTGGTAGATCTGCGATGCGCCGCCGGGCATGCCACCGCTGCGCTTGTCGTCCATCGTGAATCCGTTCGCATAGACCCAGTCGGTCGTGAAGTAGCCGACGTCGACGACGAGATGCTCCACGTCACGGCCGAACCCGCCCTGGCGGTTGCTCGAGGCGAGGACGAGCGAGCCCAGCGGCTGCGGAATCACCATGACTTTGTCGATCGTGACCCGGCCGGCGCCGAAATTCAGCTCGCCCGTGAAGCGCTCCTTGAGCTCGGCCGAGTACTTCTTCATGTTATGAACGGGCAGACCAAGCACGAGCCGTTCGATGTGGTCGACGCCGGCGAAGTGGATCGCCCCGAACAGCAGGCCGGCGTAGTTTGCCGAGAGTACGTAGTCGTCCGCGAGCGCGCGGCCGGTGTTGCCGTACGCGGCGGTGAGGGAGACATCCGGCCCGACCTCGTATTCGACCTGATCGATGACGATCGTCGCGACTTTGCGCGCGGTAAGGACGCTTTCGCCGTAGCCTGCGATCGAGCGACTGGCTGCGAGCGGTGCCAGCGACGGGAACATGCCGGATACGACCGCGTTGGTTGCTGCGCGGTAAGCGTACTTCGTGTTGCCGTAGCCGACGTCGATAGCGAAGACTGCAGTTTTCAAGGGCGACTCCTTCGGTCGAAAGTTTGAATTGGAAGGTGCAAGCTCGAACCGAAACCCGGCCGGACATAGCCGAGGCGAAAGTCCTAGATGAAGCCGGACATTGAAAACGCGGCTACCGAAGTCGGATGTAAAGTGGGAGATTGCTCGAACGTGTCGTTCAAACCCCCAGACAAAGTCCGAGATTGCGTGATCCAGTCTATCGAGCAGGCCGCAAAGTCAAGTTTCAGAAAGCAGCGCACTTCCCGGCAGCTTTCGCGCGGCCGAACGTGACAAATCGCCCTATTCTTGAGATCACCTACCGCGTCACTGACGCATCGAACCGGAGCGCGGGGCGCGCGTGCGTCTCCCTCTGACCCATCTTGGGCCTCCCACGCAGCGAAATGTCCGGGCCGCACATTGAAGCGGCCTTTTTCTGATGCAAATCAAGTACAGTGGTCCACCTTGAGGACCCCTGGACAGTGCGATATCCATACGATCGGCGGCAGGTTGCCGCAATGGGACGCAATGAGGACATGTGGACACCGGACACCGGACAGTCCATGGCCTCGATTGCGTCTGCTCACGCCCTTTCAGCGAATGAGCTGGGTGCGTTCAGGAAGCCCGATACACCGCGGCCGACATGAACGTGCTTGGGGGCGGGGGAAGTCTTGCGAACCGGAATATCCCGGGTCGCGATTCCCTGATTGGAAGAACGAACGGTAGACGCAGCCGTAACCAAAATGCGCAACAGGAATTGCCCGGCACATAGCCCGGCGCCGGCGACCGGAGAGGTACGCCGACGGCGAGACGCGCGAGCGTCAGGCTGGCAGGGTAGCCACGAAGCTGGACTGGGCGGAGCCTATCCGCGCAGCGCGTTCGCCAAGCGGACGCGAAATGATTGGCGACGATTTGCGCGAAGCGCGGGTCGCGTCGTTCATGGCAGCAGGTTGGACAGTCGGATGGCATGCTCTTCCGATGCAGCCGGCTGATCGGATGGAATCGCTAAAGGACAGGAAGCAGCAGGACCGCGCCGGCGGAAACCGGCGAAGACGATCGCGCAAGTGATTGCAAGCGGGGCAACGGTCGCCACGCCAGGTAGGGGCGGCGGACAGCCGAGAAAGGTGAACGTCTATGGGGCTCAAAGCAAATCACTAACTCCGCGCGTCGCCTGAGTTGGAAGGGGCTTTGCCGAGAAATCGGCGCAACTGCAGACTGGCCGATCCGCGCCGAAGCGTTGTTGACCGAACCGCCGCGCATCGTACGATGGTTTGCGAATGGTGTCGGTATCGGTCACGGAGATCGTGGTCGACCGTTTCGCGGGGCGCGATCTGAGGGCTGCCGCCGCGGAACAATGCGGCGCACGCAGGATGATCTGATGACGATAGGAAAAGGCGGCCGAATGCCGCCGGGTGTAGGCGGCATCGGCCGCAAGGAGTAGAAGATTGGCTGCGATCCTCAACGTCAGAGCAGTCGTCGGACGCTATCGACTGGCGCCCGAGTTTCGCGACGCGTTGCTGGTGCTGTTCGACCAGCATGTCGCCGAGATCCACAGCACGACGCGAATTAGCAAGCGTGCGTTGTCGATAAAGACGCAGGAATACAGAGCGACGGCGATCTGCAAGGCTTTCGTCGAACTGCGCGAGGGCGGTTTCGCACTGCAGTCGCCGTGGTCGCTGAAGAGCAAGCACGTGGCGTACCTCGTTGACCGGTGGGTCAAGGATCAGCAGTCCGGCGGCACGATCGAGAACAAGCTGACATATCTGCGAGCGCTCGCCCAGTGGCTAGGCAAGGGAAACCTCGTCGGTACGCTCGGCGACTACGTTGATCGCCGGGAAGCGGGTCTTGAGCGCAGCTATGTGGCGACGGAAGACAAGTCATGGGGGGCGAACGGGGTGGACGCGGTCGCGAAGATCGAGGAGATCGCGCGTACTTGTCCTTACACCGCTGTGCAGCTCAAACTGCAGGCGGCATTTGGCCTGCGTGTCGAGGAGAGTTTCATGCTGCGGCCGGCAGAAGCGGTGCGCAATCCCAACATACTCGCGGTTACGCGCGGGACCAAGGGCGGGCGGCCGCGGGAGGTGCCGATCGAGCGAAAGATCGCGATCCTCGAGGAAGCTGCGCGCCTGAGCAACGGTGTCACAGGATCCACGATTCCCGCCGGCCGAACACTAAAGCAGTGGCGCGACTGGTACTACTATGTGCTCGCCAAGCATGGCGTAACGAAGAGCGGTATTGGCGTGACGAGCCACGGGCTGCGCCACGAGTATTTGCAGACGCTCTATGAGCGGGTAGCAGAGGTGCCGGCGCCGATCAAAGGTTCGCCGGCACGTCCCGATCCTGCCGCCCATGAAGACGCGAAGCGACGAGTTGTCGAGGCCGCTGGTCATAGCCGTCCATCGAAGGCGAACGCATACCTGTCCACGTTCGCGCGACAGGCGACGTTGAAGAAGCCGCTGCCGACCGTCGAAGAGACGAAGGCTGCGCTCGAGGCTGCGGGCGGCAACAAGAGCCATGCGGCGGCGGCGCTGGGGATTTCCAGACAGGCGCTATATCGATTGCTTGCGTCGTCGTAGCCACGTCAGTGATGGTCGCGACTGGATGCCAATTTGCCGGAGTGGTTGTTTGGGCCGCCGGGAAATGAGGCGGGAAATACCTGGTGTAACGCCGGTTGTATGAAAGACGGGCTCGGTAACATAGCCTTGTCTCTCAGGTTCTGGCACAAGCCCTCGGAAACCGCTAGAACCATTGTTAAGCCGGCGCAAGCCGGCTTTTTTTGTCAGTGCGGGCGCGCCTGAATACTGCGAACTACTACGTCGAGTATTGGTTTGATGTGCCGCGTTAGCTTCGGATGGGCATGGAGGAAACGCGCAAACGGTGGTGATGCCCGGTAGTAAGCCCGGATCGTCCATCGTCCCGCCTTTGTGGCCCGGAGTACGTTATCGCGGAACGCTCGTAGCGCAACGACTTCCGGTGCGTCGTAGCTGCCATAGACAGCTGACGCAATGAAGCACATACCGAAGCGCTTGTACGTTGCTGCGCAGTATGGGCAGACGGAACGCTCAGGACGTCCCCGATGCGTGATTATCCGCGGGACCATCTTTTTCTTGCATGCAATGCATTCGACGCGATCGTCGCGGTGTTGGCGGGTAGGCGTTCGAACCTGCCGCTCTACGATCCGGACCGTCGCCGCGCGCGGGCCACGCTTGTTTGAAGTCGCATCGAACTCGACGATGTCGCCTTCGCGCGGAGCATCAGCGCCGACGACATCGCTCACGTGAAAAAAATAATCGACGGCTGATTCCCCGTAGATAAAGCCGTGACCCTTATCTTTCGAGAACCACTTGACGGTTCCTCGCATAGTTGTGTGGTTGTAGTTGATGAGTGGATCGCCCGAAACGGTTCTGCTTGCAACTGGGCGCTGGTACGTGCGCGATTGTAGCTTGCTACCACCGGTCCCGATCCGGCTTCGCGTCGACCGCGGTCGCTATTCGGTCCTCAAAGAGGAAGTCGCGGTGTTCACCAGGGGAATGAATTTTTGGGAACTGGATGTAGTCTTCGCCGTCGACCTCGATCCACTTCGCCAACTGCACGAGCTTTCGGTAACGGCTTGCGTCCTCGAGCACGGGAGCTATGGGCCACGTATCGAAGGTAACGACGGTTGCATCGACGATGCGTTGCGCGAGCAACTTGAAGATGGGGCCGATCTCGGCCCAGTCTCCCTCGACCCGGGCCAGCATGTCTAGCACGAGCTGCGAATCGCAGGCACCGACCTCGCGTTCGATCAGTCTTCGTAGATCGTCGTGCGTCGTCCGCGGACGGGCAACGCGGCGGTTCCAGCTTTCGGCGCATCGGTCCTTCGCGGCTGCCTCGTCTTCACCGATCGCTTCCCACCGAGTCGATATCCCGCAAGCCGTACAGTAGATGCACACCAAATGTTCGGTCAGTGGTGCCTCGGGCGGCCGGGGAAGCACGTCGCCCAGCTCCGGCGGCCCGCCGAATCGGCCGAACTGGCTGAAATCGAATCGACGGTTCTCGTCGCAATCAATGAGTCGTTGGGATCGGCCGACGGTCGGCCGGCCGCCGCAGTGCTCACATGGATAGAGCTGTTCGATCATCTGTCGGAAGGTTGTAAGTTTCTAGTTGCCCGCATTATTGCTGGTTTTGCTGGCCGGCAATACCGAGAAAAGCGCGGACGCATCTTCCGAATATCTAATTCCCCGCGCACTCAACCGCCAGAAGCGCTCTTCTCGGCAGCGCAAATAAGGGACAGGAGTGCGTCCGTCGACGTGCCCGAAGTGAAATCCGTCCCCGAAGACGAAATGGCTGCGTGGCTGGGGTCTTCCGGAAATATGCGTTGCGCGGATTGGGGGCTGTCGACAATCCAGAAGTGCCACGTCCGCGCGTAATGCCACCACGTGCCGGCACGCTCAAGTTCGGCCCACGAAGCGCGAAATTCGAGGATCGCACCGAAGTTGGTGAAAACGGCGCAGCGTATGCCGTGCGAATCAGTGACGGCGATCGTTATTTGGCGGCCGCCGGAGATTGAATCGGCCTGCCGGCATGCCATCGAGAGGGTGGGGAAGCCGGGGCCCCATAGATCGGTGCGGGATACCGCGCGTTGGAGGAAAAGTGTCTTGCCCAGCATGGAATGTGTCCTGGTTTAGAAGATGCGTTCATCATGCAGGGAGCGCGTGGAAATCAAGTTTCCGTGGATCAGCGGCCGGCGGGCGGGAGTCGTATCTCGGCGAGGTCGATCGCGTCGACGTTCCATTCGACGGCCGGGATCCCGCGCGAGAGTCGTAGACGCTGCTTTTCTCTCTTGCGCGCCTCGTACGTGGCCATGCCGTTCATCCCGTAGACCTCGACGTGGGTTGGCGCGGGCGTGTCAGTGAGGACGAAGTCCGGGAGCATGTCACCGCCGGTATCAAGACGGATCGGCTTGTCGAAGCTGCGCCCTTCCGCGACGAGTCGGTTCGCCATCGCGACTTCATGAATGGAATCGCACGCGACGTAGGTTGAGGAACAGAGCATCGCGGCGAAGTCGACGATGACGTGATGACCCTTGGCCGTGCGTTCGATCACGAGAATGGCGGCAACTCGGGCGGCACGGTCTCCGAGCGCGCGTAGTGCGTGCGCGTACCGCTTCTCGGCGAGATCGATCAAATCGTTGCTGCAATAATAGCGCTTCGCGCTCTGGCGCAACGTGATTGATCGGCCGTACGGGGTCGTGCCGATCTCCGAGATTTCGCCAACGACTAGGCCGCGATGGTTCGTGCCGTTGCGCTGGCCGACGCGACCGAGGAACGCATCGAATTCGGAGTTGATTGCCACCCGGTCAGCCTCCTGGAATCTGCGCATGACATGCAGAATCTTTTCAGCGGGTTCGCCGTTGATCATGGCGTCACCGAGCCCGGCGAGAATGCGCGCGTTACAGACCCCCCAGTTTCGTACTCGATCGGTGGCGGACCAGCGGTTGAGGCCGGCGACTAGCCAGAGCGCCTGCAGGAAGCCGAGGAGTGGAGTCGATCGGCGCGACGAAGTCGGAGCGCCAGCTTGTCGCGTGCCTCTGGAAACGGTGTTGATTGTGCGTTGCGTGAGAGCGACGTCGAGCTTCGCAAGCAAGCCTACCGCGGTGGTCACGACACCCGGCAAGGTTCTACCTGTCTCGCTGCCCGCTTCGTTTGGGTCTTTATGAAACGAACAGGATTGGCGATCGTGCAATGGCCCCTCATCCGGCCAACCGGCGAGATGCAGCAGGCTGCCGTATCGACGGATCTGGAGGCGCAGCGGGGCGGCAGTGCCGCGACAAAGGCATTGTGCATACCCCGGATTGAGCTTCGCGCGCTCGAGTTGACGGACGAAGGCCGCGGGGTTCTCCTGGACTTCGTCGAGTGGGACGGCGATTCCAGAGATCGAGACCTTCCCCGGGGAAGTGTTGGCTTTCAATGTCCGCTCCGATCGGGTGCGTCGCCGGTCTTGGCGCTATTGCTGTACCGGCCAAGCAGCCGGTCCGCTCCTGGCGTGGAATTCGCGGCAGCTCGTAGCGCCGCGCGCTGCTCGACGATGCGCGAGTCGATCTCGGTAAGCGTCGCGACGGTGACATCGCCTCTGCCCGAATACTCTGCTGCGACTTCGAACTTCGCCCACTCGGGAATCGAGTCGCTATCGGCAATGGCGCCGAGCATTCGATCAGTTAGCGTGCCGCGGTCGATCGCTGTTCGGCGCACGACACGTGACGCGACGGAAAATGTGATGAGCCCGGCTGCTATTAGCACTGTCGAAATTGTGTTGCTCCGACCAGCCACAGAGAGGACGATCAGCGACACGATGCTGAGGCACGTTAGGATCAGTCCCGCAGTCTGAGCGGTGCGCGCGGACGAGTCATGTTCAAGTTGCCGCGCGAGTTCGCGGAGTGTCGTGAGATCCGCTGGCAAAGGGCAGTTTGAGGTCGTCATGCTGCGTTATATCCATTCGTTGATGGGTGGGTGTGGGAGCCGCGGCGGGACGTACACGGTGCCGGTGTCCTGGTCGATTAGCAGCCACTGCCCATTGGCGAGTCGTTTGACGTTGCAGTGTGGGTGACGCATCTGCATGATTCGCGTGGAACGGGCGCGCTCGTAGCGCCGAATGGTGGCTATTACCAGCCGTATGGTCCCTGCGGCCGCTGTGAGAAGCCCGGCTACTGCGAGGAATGCGAGGTGTGACCAGGCCGTACTGCCACCGAGCTCAGTGACCACTCCTGTGGCGACAGACGATGAGGTCGCTAAGGTCGATGAGAACACGATCGAAACCTGACGCTGCCGGATTTAACTGCGGAGTCGCCGGCGAAGTGCGGCGCGATCGCGACCGAAGAACCCGAGTCCTACCGCGAGTCCTGCTGAAAAAATCACGACGGTTGCATACGCCCAAGAGAGCCGTTCACCGACTTCTCTGGCCAGCGCCACGATCGGACGTTGCTCGAAACCTTTCGACTGGCAGATCGGAGAAGTCCGAAGCGCATGGTCAGGGATTTTGTCCTTGCATACCTGGATCGAGAGCGAGCCGGGCGGCGCGGCCGGGTTGGTCGCTGTTTGCGCGGCGAACTGCAAAACTTCACGTGGGATCGTCCCGAAGGAGAAGTTGCTGTAAAGCGCCAGCACGCCACCTATGATCACGCTCGGAAGCACGAAGAAAACGTAGAACGCCCACTTGCCCGCGAACAAGGCGTGGTCGAGGAGGTGGCGGCTGCGGTCATGAGAGATGCGCTTGGATAGATCGATCATTGTGTGGTTGCGGGGTTGAAGTGACATGGGCGGGGCGGATGCACTACAACCATGCATGCGGTCGGCACTGGAGATGCCAGCGAAAGCGCACCCGTTTTCTGGAGCTTTTCGCCTTTGCGCGCTCAACCGGTTGTATGAGCTACGCGCTGCCTAAAATCTGGGCATCGCGCTAAGAGCGCCGCCGGACTTGGGGCGGCGCGACTTATCCACAAGCTTGTGCAGCGCAAATGTGGGTATCTCGGCGGGTCGTCGTCGGGGCGAAAGCCTCCCCGAACCGGGTCGCATTTCGGGACGGCCGGCTCCCCCTGCGCTTTACTATCTCTTCCGCCTACCGCGTCTCCGACGCATCGACCAATGCCCGCATGCGGGCCATTCAACTCACCCCTACGGGATCACTCCCGCTGGGTGTGCTCTCCCGTCAACAATTTGGAGAGCACCATGCCCCTTTCAACGATCCGTACGCTGGAGGCAGCCGTATGAGCCGAAAGAGCGCGGAGAGAAAACTCGTACGCGAAGCCGATCCGCATCAGGCTGAGCTCGTCAAACTTATCAAGCAGTTTGGCTATGCGCACCAGCCGAGCGTGGTGTTTGCCGACTTCGTCGAGATGGCTGCGATCGCACTGAGCAATAGCGTCGACAAGCCTCAGTTTGAACCGCGGGAAAAGCGCTATGTCGAGATCGCCCGGAAATACAAACCTGAGGAACTTCAACTGTTTGCCCGGATGTTCGCGGAGCTGACACTCTCGTTCGAGCATCGGCTGGGCGTCGAAGAAGGTCTCGCGCCGGGCGATTTGCCTTGCCCTGGCAACCTGACAGACGTGCTTGGCGAGACGTACATGACGATGGGGATCGGCAACGACGGGGCCGGTCAGTTCTTCACGCCATACTCCGTTTCGCGCTTGATGGCCGGGATCGCTATCGGAGATCGAAGTGAAGCCGTCGAGCGGGACGGGTTCATGCGCATGCAAGAGCCTGCGTGCGGAGCTGGTGGCATGGTGATCGCGACGGCAGATGCACTGCTTTCGATCGGCCAAAACTACCAGCAGACTTTGCACGCAACCTGCATCGACATCGACGCACGCTGCGTGCATATGACGTACCTTCAGCTGTCGATGATGCACATCCCAGCGATTGTCGTGCATGGGAACGCGCTCACCATGGAGGTGTGGGGTATGTGGTACACCCCCGCGCACATTCTCGGAGGTTGGCGCTCGAAGCTCCGTCAGCGCAGACAGTTGGACGCCATGCGCAAAGTGTTGGCGTTGGACCGAAGCATAGCCGCCACGGATCCTGGCGCCGATCCGGATCCGAATGGCGAAATGGTGTGCGACAGCGACGTCGCCGTCGAGCCGCCAGTCGCGGTGGAGGCGGCTGCGACCGTGCATCATGTCGATAGTCTCAGTGATCTCTTTGACGAGGCTGTCGAGCGGTCGAAGGACAGCATCTTCGAAGCCGTTGATCAGTTGGCGCTGTTCTAGACCGCGCGGTGGCGCGACATTCGTTTGCACTCGGGCCCGATCGTCAGATCGGGCTTTTTTTCGGCTAACGAGGGCCACTGCAACATGCGTATCCGCTAAAAGCTGGGTGGTTCTTTGGGCCTTTTCGGCGAGAGATCGGGAATTCAAGCGGTATCTTTTTCTCATCTACCGCGTCTCCGACGCATCGACTCAGCCGGCGCAACCGGCATTCCTTTCCAACCCCATCGGGAACCACTCCCGATCGGGGGCAGGTTCCCCTCCGGAGAACCTGACATGCAAGAAGCACTCCTTCAGCAACCTACTATCAAACTCGGCCGTATCAAGCTGGGCCGAAACCCTCGCACGTATTTCGATGACGCCAAAATGGCGGAAATGAAGGCGTCGATCTCGGCACGCGGTGTGGATACGCCGGTCATCGTCCGTCCGGTCGACGACGGCTACTTTGAACTGATCGCCGGCGGCCGACGTTACAAAGCCGCGCTCGAGACGCGCGGTGAAGACTACGACATGCCGGTGAACGTCAAGGACGTTAGCGATGAGGAGGCGGAGGAAATTGCCCTCATCGAAAACATCCAGCGTGACGACATGTCTCCAGGCGATGAAGCTGTTGAGGCGGCGCGCCTCCTTGGCCGGTGCAAGGGGGATCGCGAAGAAGCCGCAAGGCGTATCGGCTGGAGCCTTCCCACGCTCAACAGCCGCCTCGCGCTGCTGAACTGCAGTAATGAAGTGCTCGCCGCGCTGAACACACGGCGGATCCTCCTCGGGCACGCAGAGCTGCTCGCTGCGTTGTCCAAGGAGAATCAGGATCGCGTACTTCCGGTGATCATCGATGAGAAGAAGTCCGTCGCCGAGGTTCGAAAACTTGTCGAGAGTGCAGCATGCTCGCTGTCGGCCGCGATCTTCGACAAAGCTGATTGTGCGGCGTGCCCGCACAACTCTGCGTTGCAATCGGAGATGTTCGGCGAATCCATCGCGACCGGCAATTGCACGAATCGCCAGTGCTACAACGGAAAGACTGACCAGCGGCTCGAGGCGATCGCTGAAGGGCTGCGGGACGAGTTCCCGGTCGTGCGCGTCGTACGCGCCGGCGACAACCACACGCGGGTCCAACTCGCGGTTGACGGGCCGAACGGCGTGGGCGAGGCTCAGGCGAAGGCCTGCCACGCCTGCCAGAACTTCGGTGTTGCCGTCAGTGGGTTGCCCGATTCGCTTGGCAAGACCTATCGTGGGCAATGTTTCGACACGGTCTGCAATATGCGTAAGGTCGCGGACCGTATCACCGCTGAGAAAGTGGCGGCGAAGGCCGCGACTACTGACGCGGAGGGCTCGCCCGTGCCTGGTAAAGCAGCTGGCAAGAGTGCATCGGGCTCTGATGCGTCCGCGCCGACGGCCGTAACCGTGGTCGCCGAATCGGATCGGGTAAAGCAGTACCGGGAGGCACTCTGGCGCAAGGCACTGCGGCGCGACGTCGGCAAGGACGCGGCGCTCGCTCGGCAGTACCTGATCGCAATCGTCCTCGCGGGCTACGCTCGTCAGATCAAGGACGAAGTGTTCCGATCCGTCTACGAAAAAGTGACCGACGAGAAGGCTCCTGCGGCCGATCTCTCGAAGGCTCTCATTCTCGCCTGCGCCACATCGGATGAGCAGGCTGCGACACTGGTCACCGGCATGTTTGTCGCGGCGATCGAAGGTCTCGACGTCACGTATCTGAAGCAACTCTGCAAGCACCACAACCTCGATCTGACGCAGTACTGGAAGCTCGACAAAGAGTTTCTGGAACTTGTCACCAAGGCCGAAATGATGGTGATTGCGGACGAGCTCGGGTTGCGGGCGGCGATGGGCGACAACTTCAAGAAGGTCTTTTCGAAGTCGAAGGCCGACGTCATTTCCGCATTGCTCGCAGTCGAGGGGTTCACCTACGAAGGCAAGCTGCTGAAGGTTCTCAAGTACTAAGCAGCGGCGGCCATTGGCCGCACCGCATTGCCATCGTGCGCCGCTTCGAGCGGCGCTTATTTTTCTGGAGATTCCATGTTTCAAGCACTCGAACCGCTGCTTCGCTCCGCGGAAAAGCTGGTCTTGTCTCTGTCAATGGACGGCGACAACATCGTCGTGTTCTTGACGCCTGCAGGTGGCAAGGACGCAATGCTGCGACAGCCGTTGATCCTGAAAGCGACCGCCGCAGAGCTTGACGAAGGCTTCGCGTCCGCGATCGGCAGCTTTACCACTGCGCACCAGTCGCTCGGCGAACAGGTGGCGGCTACCAACGCGATCCTCGAAGCCCAGCAGCAGACGCAGGTGAAGAAGGCGCAAAAGGTCTTGTCGAAGGCATCGACACCGACGGCCGCAAACGCGGGCGCCGACGAAGACGCTGACGACGAGGACGGTGCGGACGCCGCATCGCCCAATGTCGCACCGGATGCCGCTGAGAAGCCGGCTGGCACGGATCTGTCCTCGTTGATTCTGTGAGGTGATAAATCATGTCCATCAGCATTGCAGCATTGGTGCGGGAGTTCACCTACAACGGTGTCGCGCTCATGGATCCTGGACCGGCGTTCTCGCCGGATCAGGTTCGTGACCTGTACACCGCTCAATACCCGGAGCTGACGACCGCTGCGGTCGACGGCCCGGACATGAAGGGCGAGGTGGCGCACTACAAATTCGTCCGTGCAGCGGGTGCCAAGGGTGCCCATGCGTAAGCACGATCTGCTCAAAGCCCTGTCCGATCCGGACGGTGGCTTCAACAAACAGGAACCGGCCGAAAGGCCGGTTTTTTTATATGACGAGGAAATGCGCAAATGTTCTTCGATCCTGCACTCCCTGATTCAAGCATCGCAGCTGGCTCGGCCGCGCGCTGGCAACCGCCACGCGCTGCCCCTGCCCGACGTCGACCTACCTTTGATCTTCTGACGCTTCCGTCGTTCTCGACGGAGGTACCGGGGGAGGTTCGGTTGAAGTGGCGCGACGACGTGCAACTCTCGGATCTAGTTCGGAAGCATTTCCAGTACGGGCCGTTGCGCGCAGGTGATGTTCGTGATCCGGCCGACGCCGGCGACGCGTTCCAGCAGGCGTTCTATGCGTGGGTGGGACGGCAGTATGGGAAGTTTTCCCGCCTCCAATTTGTGCCGCGTCTGTTCGACGCGCATGCAGTTCGCGATGTTCTCGACTGCCTCGATAACGGGAACAACGACGACGACCCGACGCCGCTGTTCTTCGGGTTCGGCCTGGAAGATGAGTGGGTGTACTCGCTTGAAGGGGCGATCGAGACACTGCGGTCGACCCACCCATCGCTCTTCCGAACGGTGATGGCCGCGTTGTACCGCGCATCGTCCCGCACGATGTTCATTCGACTGCCCGACTGGTTCATGTACGAGTTTTCGTGCTGGTACTGGGACGGTGATCCGAACATTTCAGACGAGGAGGCGGACCGAATGCTGAAGGAGCGTTTCGGTGACGACGTTGAAACGCGTAATGCGCATCTGCCGTCAGTTGTCCGGGAACAACTCTGTCCGGACGACGCTGACCCGTGTTCGTATAGCGGCGGTAGATGGCTTGATCGACGCGCGCTGACGGTCTCGGAGCTGCTTTCGCTGCGCGGTCGCAGCAAGGGTATGCCCAGGCGCGTCTGCACCGAGGTGCTGAAGTTGAGGGCACTGATGCGCCGTAGCCGGACGCGAGATCTGTTTCATGTTAGCTACTACACGAATCCGGCTTACGCGCTTTGCTCGGTGATCGTTGAGGGAAACGATTTTGTCGGCGACCTTCTCGATTGCCATTTCGACAATGAATCCCAATCCGGTGATGCGACGACCTACAGCGGGTTTTCCGGTTTGGCGTCGACTCCGCAGGCTATCCGCCGCCAGTACGCTGACCTGGCACTGGCGTTTCGAATTCTCACTCACATCGACCGGCTACTTGCGTTGGTGAGTCAACCCATTTAAAGGAGGGGCGTTATGTCTGGAATCTCCGCCGGCAGAACCGGCTCTGATGTCGCGTTGTCGCAAGCATTGTTGCTCTATACGAGCGCGGATGGTGCGCATTTTGCGACAGCCCACGCTGTCATCGCTGACCGCAAAAGCGGCCGACCGATCATTGGCGCCGGTCGGCCGCTCGACCGGAAGGTACTTATTCGAACGCTTCAGCAGCTCGCTGAGCACGTCGCACCGCGGGCGGAGTTTTTGCCAGCGACGGTGCTCGGGGTGTCGCCCGAAGCCGTCACGTGGTGGTGTCCCGCAGCGATGCGGCGGGTGTTCTTCGAATGCGAGAACCTTGGTAAACGAAGCGCAGTAGTGCCGCATCCGGGGCTCGTGTTCCAGGCCTCGAACCAGGGCTTTCGCGTGTTCGCGGTGGCATGCAGCGATCGCCCCGTTCGCGAGACGCCGTTGTTCGAACCGCCGTACTTCAACACCTGGGACCACGGCCGGATCTGTATCGGCAGCGCGCAGGTTCCGAAGCGTGTGGATGTGGCGTCGATTGATGGCTGGGAAGCCGGGTTCTTCGATTCGGCCTTCACGCATCCGAACGTCGGGGGCAAACGGATCGAATACAAAGACGGCGAATACGCATTCTGGCGCGACATGCTCGACGGGAAGTTCGGCGAGGTGTTTCCGCAAACCGTGATGGTGCCGACGAAGTTGACGGTAGGTCTGCTAGTTAACAGCCAAATTGGGATGGGCGCATGAACGCAGTCGATACAGTTCTCCAGCAATCTTTTCCGTCGGTGATGGTCCCGTCGCGGGAGGCCGTTGTACCGATGACGCGTTCCGGTGAGCGCCTGCTCATCACATCCGACGGTGTCTATCTCGAAGTCCTGCGTCCCTGGGTGCGCGTGGTGCGTCGCATCGCGCATTACGCAGTCTCGACAGCTGTCCCGTACGGGCAGGTCGAAGAGACGACGGCGTTCTCGTGCGGGCAGATTCCGGCCGCGCTCGTCGCGGAGTTTCATGCGATGGCCCGGGCGGCGTTGCCAAACGAGGTCGGCGCGTGGATTGTCTGGAACAGCATGACCGGTGCGTTCCGCATCGTTGCATTGCCGTCGGTGTCGCACGGGCCGGGACATCTGGTCTATGAGCGGCCCCGATTGGCAGACGGCGAATGGCTGGTTGTGGATTGCCATTCCCATGGCACGGGCAGCGCGTTCTTTTCGCGCACGGACAATCAGGATGACAAGCACGACGTGAAGTTAGCGCTCGTGCTGGGCCATTGTGATCGCACACCCTCCGTCGTGTTGCGGCTTTGCGCGAAAGGAATCTTCGAGAAATTCGAACGCGTGCCGGAGTCTTGGGCGACCGCACTGACGGCGGAGGTGGTGTGATGAGCGAGGTGATCACTCACAGTATTCCGGCCGACATGATTCGCCGGCCGTGGCGCGTCGTGGTTGTGGGAGCCGGGGGGACCGGGAGCGCATTTCTTCCCAGTCTCGCGCGGCTGCATCACGCGATGATCGAGCTCGGCCACCCGGGCGGTATCGAGTGCACGGTATACGACGACGACACGGTCAGCGAGACGAATGTTGGGCGGCAGGGGTTCTATCCCAATGACGTCGGGCATTACAAGGCGCTGCTGCTCGTGAATCGGCTCAACAACCTGATGGGAACCAACTGGGTTGCCGAGCCGCGGCGTGTCGATTCGTCGGTTCGGATCGTCGCCGACATCGTGGTGGGTTGCGTCGACTCGCGTCGCGCGCGGCACGCCATCGTGCAGGCAGCGAAGCGGGGGAGTTGTCGTTACTACCTCGACTGTGGCAATGAGACGGATCGTGGTCAGGTTATCCTCGGGGAGTTCGGCAAGACCCGGCGCGACCGGTTGCCCCACGTGGGCGATCTGTTCCCGCAACTGCTGAACGCCCGGAACGACAAGGACGACGAGACGCCGTCGTGCTCAATGGCGGATGCGTTGCGCAAGCAATCGTTGGTGATCAACCAGGCGATCTCGGTGCAGGCGTTCAATTTGCTTTGGACGCTTTACCGGACCGGGACGCTATCGTACTCGGCTGTGTTCGTGAACCTGGAAACGGGAAGAACGAATCCGGTGCCCATCGATCCGGTCGCGTGGGCTCGCTTCGGGTATGACGCGCCAAAGCCGCAGAAGGCACGGTCCCGTAAGCGCTTCGACCGGATGGACCCGCATATTCCGCGGTAGATCCAACACAACTGCAACCAGCGCCTCCCGAGTAATCGGGCAGGCGCTTTTTTTTCGTCCAGAGGAAAGCGGGGCCGTTTTCTCGATGATTCGCGCGCGCGGCGCCGGCCCGCGGCCCTAAACTGAACCTGTTTCTCGCGCTTCTGCGCATCGACCCAGCCGCATCGGCTTCGCCCTTGCGCATTTCTCTCACCGACATCGTGTCGGCTCCCCTGTCAGGGCAATCTCCCTGACGGGCGATTGCCCTCTCTTTTTTGAGGCAATCGTCATGTTCAAGCTTCTCATCTCTGCCTTGCTTCTCGCGTCTTTGACGGCCTGCGCTTCCTACGACTTCGGTTCGCCCGACGTCTACCAGCGCTACGACGTACAGCGCGCGGGAGAAATAGAGGCAGCCACGGTCGTTAGCGTCCGCGGCGTCACGATCAGCAACGAGTCGGACCGTTCCGGTCTGGCATCACTGTTGAGCGCGGGTGTCAGCGCATTCCTCGGCTCCCGCACCATCGGCGGCGGCAACGGTCGGTACATCGCCGGCGCGCTCGCCGGCGCCGGCGCGGCCTACGTTTCGCAGCGACTGTCGGAATCGCTCGCGCGTCACGCCGGGCTCGAGGTCGTCGTGCGCACGGTGTCTGGCCGCACGTTGGTGGTCGTTCAGTCCGATGAGCAGCGCTTCGCCCCTGGCGATCGCGTGATGCTCGTCAGCAGTTCTTCCGGCATGCGCATCACGCGTTGAGCCGTTCATTCGCCGGCGGCAGCCGGCTTCTTCATGCATAGCGAGGTCCCCGTTAGGGGCCTCGCTTTTTTTATTCCGAGGGCAAGATGTTCAAGGTACCGAAAGTTCTGTACGCGGACCGCCGCGCGGGTGGCGTTGCGTCCGACGCTGCGCTGACCCACCAGGCGACGCGGATGCTGCATCGTGTTGCACGCGATCTGCGGTTGCGAGCAGGTGAGCACGAGGTAGTAGCCGAGCCGGCGAAGGCGGGCCGCGGCTGCCGTGTCACCCTGCGCACTAGCCGGATGATGCTCGAGGTTGCGGATTCGACATCGCGCCAGCATGTCGCGGTTTCGTTTCGGACCCGCCGCGGTCACCGCGACCTGTCGGGAGGCGGTGACAACGTGGTACCGCTCGCGCAGCTCGACACGGACGAGGGCTACCAGGCGTTGCTTGGCGGCCTTCGCCTCGTGGATGGCCTCGATAGCGACCGACGATAGGGGGGTGTTATGGAATTCGTTGATGTACGTGTCGAATTTCCGTCGGGCCTGACACTCGCCGATCGCGGATCCTACGATTCGGACGAGCAGATTGTCTTCATCTCTGTCCCGATGCGAGCCATGCTGGATGCGGCCAAGGAAATGGAACCGCCTCCAGCAGTCACGGCGACTTGGGACGGGTTTGAGGCGACGCTGATACAGGCGACAGCAGATAGCTTCGATGTAGTGTCGGTAACTGAACTTGGGGCGAAGCCGCGGTCGAAACTGGGCGCGCGGCTAGTCCGTGCGTCTTGGTCGAAGGATCAGCGCCAGCAGTTCGGGCGGTTTTGCCATACGCTGACGGTCTCCTCGATCGTCGGTGTAGTCGGCTACGTGCATGCTATCTCCGAGTTCTCGATCTGGGCTGCGATGAACGTCGCAGCCCTTGTCGCGATCGGTGTGATAACCTACATCGTAGGCATGGATTCCATGAACGGAGAATGAATATGTACTTCGGTCCTGTTGCACTGCTTCTGACGCTGGTGTTCTGCGGCTACGGCATCGTCGCATGCGAACGCGGTCGTAAGGCGGAGCGCGACCAACGTCGTTCTCTGCGTCAACACACGCATTAAATCGAACTGACGGCCGCCTATCTCGGCGGCCGCTTTCCTATCAAGGGCTGCACCTTTCGGTGCAGCCCTTTTTATTTGGAGTTCCCCATGTCTGAAGTACTGGATTTGCCGGTCGAGTTGGCCAATGTGCCATTCGAGCCGGTCGGCAAGACGATCGGCGAGGTTGCAGGGGAAATCGACCGTGCGCTACGCAGCGCCGGCCTCGCGCCCGAGTACGTGGTACCTGCGAACGGATATGCCGATGCACCGGAGGAACTTCACGGCCTCCGTGGAACGTCGGTGTGGCCCAAAGTCCCCTATCGAGCCGGGTATCCCTGCGTTTCCGTCCTACGGTTTGATCGGGGTGCGGGTGTGCTGGTGAGCTTTGTCGGAGCAGTGGACGGGTGCTGGCGTATCCAACGGGCGATCCGCATCGCAGCGCGTTGCCGCTCGCACGCCTGGGCAATCGCTGCTGCCGTATCACGGCTTTTCGACCTCGACTGACGGTCAACTTTCCTTTTTCCCAATCCGGGGCAACTGCCCGGATGGGTGGTTGCCCATTTTGCAAGGACAACCACCGATGTACACGATTCACACTCCGAAAGACGCGATCCACGTCGATACTCTGGCGCATGTGTTTCACGTGTTTTTTCACGACGCATCGCTGTCCGCGTACGAAACGGCGGAGATCTTTCTGACGCGCGGAAATACCGCGCTGCCGGTCCTGCGTTACAACGGTATCTTGACCGTTCGCCAGCCTGGTACTGCCCATGCGATCTTCACCGCGCTTTTTGCCGAGCTTCGCGATCGTTGGTTCACCAAAGACGGAAAGCAGCTGCTGCCTTGGCAAGTTACCCGTAAGCGCTGGGAGATATTCCAGTTCGTGTTCGAGCTCGCGACAAAGCCGGCGTGGTTGCTGTCGGCCGAGCAGCTCGAGAATGAGACGGATGCTGCGCGAGCCGCTGGGCGTCGCTTTCATCTTGCGGACGTTTGCGATGAGGTCGCCGTCGGCGTGTTCGGCTACACTTCGCAGGGACCTCAGCTCTCGCTTTCGGGCGGCGTCAACGGCCGCCATGAGGTCCATGTTGCCTATGCGCTGTTTCAGGATCGGCCGATTCCTGAATCGGTGCTGGCGGACTACCGGGGCAACGCAAAGCATTTCAAGTACGACCTGCAGTGGTTCCCCGTACTACTGGACATCCCTGTCCTGCGCAACCCCCTTCCGTATAACGCCATGCAGTCCGCGGTTGCGATCTTCCGTCACGAGAACCAGCCCATTGACGCGGAGCTCGGCGAGCGGATCGTCGAGGCGTTGCGGACTGCTCCTGCAGACAGCACGTACGTCGACGTGGACGACCGGCTTTTTGCCGCAGGGCTCGTGGCCAAGCCGGATCTTCCGGAGCGGTATCAACAGTCCGTGGACGTCGGTACGGCAAGATCTCCGGTCGCGGAGCGTTTGCGTGAGCTGATCGGGGACGCGGTCCTGAAGAAGTCGCTCGACAGACTCGATGCGGAACGGCGGCAGGGGCGGATCTCGCAGCGTCGGTACAGTCTTCAGGTCGAGATGGCGAAGCTGGATCGGGGGCGGACAACGTTCGAGCGCCCGAACCAATTCGCGGCCGTCGTGGAAGCGCGGGATGTCGCGGCGCTGCTGAAGGTTCTGGATCAACCGGCGGGTTCGAATGACCAGAGCAAGCAGGTACTCCGTGAGCAGTTCGGTCTGTCGTTGCGCGGGCTGAACTCGGCCGGTCGGCAGCGCGTGATCTTCGCGTTCTGCGGCTACGATGAGGCGGCGCAAGCCGAATGGGAAGCAAAGCAGGACGCTGCCCGCGTACAACGGCTCGCCGAAGAGGCTGCCAACGATGCGAAGGAGCAGGCCGGCCGGGCTCGATACCGCCGGCGCGACAATGTCGTGATATCGGGCGTCGAGCATGTCGACCAGGCGATCGCCGAAGGCTATTCCGAGATCCGGACCTTTCGCCGTGGTGCGGCCACGCGATACGTGTTGGCGAAGCCGGGTTCGACCGAGGGGCGAACGCTCCACGCGAAGAACGGCACCCTCGAATATGCGCGCTCGCGGCTCACGTCGCCGGCAGCATGAGCGAGGCGCGGAATATGCGCTTTGATCGAAAGGTCCGTTACGAAGACTACGTCTGGACGCGCCGTAAGGAGCTCGCTTTTCTGAATCGGCACAAGCGGGTCGCGCAGAAACTCGAGCGGGACTGCCCGTTGTTCGCTGACCAGCTTGTGCCGGCGCCAGAGACGAACATCGAGGCCGAGAAGGTCCGGCGAATAATGCGGGCTCGCGAAGACGAGCAGATGATGCGCGATCTGGATGCGCGTCACTGGCGCGCCGGGCGGGCGTCTTATTTTGCCTGTGATCCCGAGATCCGTGCACGCATCATGGCCGAATGGCGAAGTTGGCGCGGTCCGGCAAAGCCGACCTACTTCATCTATGTCGTCGAGAAGCACAACGGCGTCGGTGAGGAGCGCCGGCGTCGGATACGGGAGGAGGACGACGCGCTTCGTGCAAGGCTTGCCCGAAGGTTGTGTTCCCAAGGCGATCTGCTTTTTGGGACATGAAGCTGGGTAACCACCTGATATCGAACAACCGGCGCATCGTGCGCCGGTTTTTTTTCGTCGATTCTCCGTGTGCCGGATTCAAAGGTCCTCGATTTTTTCGATCTTTCTGCCCTGTCCGTAGGGTGGTGGCTCCTACACTGGCTTTACTCACCGCGTCCTGGACGCATCGAACCTGCCGCAATGCGGCCCTTTTCAGCCCCAGGGGACCACGTCCTGCAGGGCGTCGTTCATGGGGCGACACTTCCGAGGCACCCATGAACCAACCTGATTCTTCGGCACCCGTGCCACCTGATGCTGTCTCGATCGCCGAGATTGAGGCGGCCATCAACGTGTGGCGCAACCGTTCGCCGGCGCCGACCGGGCCCGATGAGCTGCTCGTTCTCTGCGCCGAGGCGCGCGTTCTCGCGGACGTATACGGAGTCATGATTGTGAGCTGCTCAACCAGCGTCCCGCGATCGTCGCTGACGGCGACGCAGGCCGCGGCGTTGCTCGGCGCACGTACGTAATACGTCACCTGGCGTCCCAAGACGCATCGACTCGCCGCATCGCGGCATCTTCAATTGCCCCGCAGGATCTCGCCCTGTCGGGCGCGATTCCGTGGGCTCTTTCATTTCAGGAACCCCATGAAACTCTCTCCCGCACGCCTTGCCAAGCTGCTCTCCGCCTATATCCCGAGGCGTCTTCCGGTGTTAATCACTGGCCGGCCGGGTATTGGCAAATCGGACATCGTCGAATCCGCCACGGAGGCGGCCGGCCACGATCTCCTGATCAGCCATCCCGTTGTCGAAGACCCGACCGACTCGAAGGGCTTGCCGTTCCCGTCGGCCGACGGCCAGCATGCTCGATTCCTGCCTTTCGGCGACCTCGAGCGCGCGCTGTCAGCGACACGTCCGCTGGTCTGGTTCTTCGACGATCTCGGGCAGGCATCGCCGGCAGTGCAGGCGGCCAAGATGCAACTGTTGCTCGCACGTCGAATCGGCGAGCACCAATTGCCGGATTTCGTCACATTCGTCGCGGCTACGAATCGCCGCGGTGACAACGCCGCTGTAAGCGGGATCCTCGATCCTCTGATCTCGCGGTTTGCCGCGGTCGTCGAGCTCGAAGCGACCGTGGACGACTGGACGACTTGGGCGGTTCAGCAAGACGTGCCTCCCGAGCTGATCGCGTTCCTTCGCTTCCGGCCGGACCTGCTCTGGGAGGAGCGTAGCGGCCGCGACATCGTTGCGTCGGCAAGTCCCCGGAAATGGGGGTTTCTCGCCAAGACCATGTCGGCTGTTCCGGCCGATCTCTTGCCCGACGCAATCAATGCGACAGTCGGTGAAGGCGCCGGCGCCGAGCTGCTCAGCTTTCTCGCGATTTATCGGGCTCTCCCATCGGTCGACGCGATTCTCCTGAATCCCGATCTGGGCGTCATCCCCGACGAGCCGAGCATTCTTTATGCGCTCACCGCGGCGCTCGCACACAAGGCGAGCGACGGCAATTTCGAGCGCGTGCTGCAATATGCGGATCGCCTCGTTGATGCTGGTCGCCGTGAGTTTACGGCACTGCTCGTACGTGATGCCACGGCCCGCAGGCCCGACCTGGCAAACCACCACGCGTTCATTCGCGCCCAAGGCGGGGAGATTGGCAAGATCATTCGCGGCGAGTGACCGCGTTCCAAAAACTCTGTAGTGCTTTTCCCTGTTGCCACGGCCGATTCCGGTCCGTGGCTTTTTTTCGTCCCGACATTTTTCTGATTATCTGGAGCTATTCATGAACATCACCGAGCTGCAGTCCAAGGTCATGTTGTCGTCCCTCACGATTTCTACGTGGGTTGCCCGTCGCTACGACGGGAAAGTCACGGAGGAGGTGGAGAAAAGCCACAGCGCACGCGGCATCGGGCGCTTCAACAAGCGCCTGTTGCCCGAGCATGCACCGAGCTATGCCGAAGTGCTGTCGATCGGCAGCCGGATCCGCTCCCACTACTACGGCCGGACGTTGAAGTACGACCAGTTGGGCGTGCGGTTGCTGCCCACCATGGTTTACATGGAGTTGGCCGACCGGTTGCGCGCAATGAAGGACGAGTTCGATCTCGCAGTGTCGGTCTTCCTGACGAACTACCTCGACCTGAAGGAGCAGGCGAGGGCGGAGATGCACACCCTGTACAACGAGGCCGACTATCCGAGCTTGGCGGAGCTGAAGGGCAAGTTCGGGGTCAAGCTGTCGGTGCTCCCGTTCCCGGACGCCAGCCAGTTCGGTGTCGATCTGCCGACCGATGTACTGACGACTTTGCGCACGGAGGTCGACGCGCACGCGATGGCGTCGATCCAGACCGCGAACAAAGACCTGGTCGGCCGGCTCTACGAGGCCGTTTCGACGATGGCGTCTCGGCTGTACGCATCCGGCAACGTTCGACTCGACGTCGCGAACCATGTGCGGGAGTTGTGCGACCTGCTCCCGAAGCTGAATTTCAGCGACGACCCGAAGCTCGCGCACATCCTCTCGGAGGCGAAGCGGCACCTCGCCGCACACAACGGCGCGGAACTCAAAGAGTCGAGCGTCCTGCGTTCACAGGTGGCCAGTAAGGCCACCGAAATCGAGGGGCTGATGGCGGCCTTCATGGGCGGCGCGCCGGCCGTGCCGCTGACCGACCAGGTTACGGCGCCGCCGGCGACTGCCGTGTCGTTCCTCGCAGCCGCATGAGGTCGCCATGGACGCACGCATCGCGAAGCAGCGTACGGCTCTGGTCCTCGATCACCCGTTCATTGGCGCGTTGGCCCTACGGCTCAAAGTCCGCGAGGATCCGGGTTGCAAGACGTTCTGGACGGACGGTGAGTCGCTCGGCTACAACCCGGTGTATGCAGCGGGCTTGACGGATCTGCAGATCCGCGCGGTGCTTGCGCATGAGGTATGGCACGTCGCCGGCGGACATTGTTGGCGTCAGGGTCCTCGTGATCCCGAAGGCTGGAATGAAGCGTGCGACTACGTCGTCAACCTGATCGTGGAGGGCGCTGGGATGCAACTGCCACCTGGCGCGCTCATCGATAGTCGCTTCCAAGGGATGTCGGCCGAGGAGGTGTACGGGATTCGCATGCATGAGAAGCGGCAGGCGGCAAAGCAACATGCCGGTAGTCAGCTTTCCGCTCCGCGGCCGGGCAGCAAGCCGGGCAGATCTGCGGGCTCTCCGAATGGCCGACCATCAGGTTCGGGGGATGACCTTGCGGCCGAACCAGCGCCTTCCTGCGGGGAAGTCCGGCAGTACGCGGGACCCGACAAGCCGGCAAAGGAAGCCGAGTGGAAAGTGGCCGTGCTGCAGGCGGCCAAAGCAGCGCAGGCGTGCGGCAAGCTCGGCGGCGCGTTACAGGCTGCTGTGGAGCAATCCGCGGCGGCCGTGGTCGACTGGCGTTCGCTCCTGCATCGCTTTGCGCAGGACGCGGCACCGACCGACTACACGTGGGCGCAGCCGAATCGTCGCTATCTGCATCTCGGGATGTATCTGCCGTCGCTGAACGAGCCGGCAGTGGGCGACGCGGTGTTCGTACGCGATGCCAGCGGCTCGGTCTGGGATGAAACGCAGGCCCAGTTCGCGGCCGAGATTCTCGCTGTCTCCGAGGCGGTGCGCCCGCGGCGCTTGATCGTGATGGATTGCGATGAGCGGGTGACCCAGGTTCAGGTATTCGAGTCGGATGATCCGGTCGAGCTCGCGCCGTTGAAAGGCGGCGGTGGCACTTCGTTTGTCGATCCATTTCGATGGCTCGCGCGTGAGGACATCGAACCGGCGTTTCTCGTGTATTTGACCGACATGGACGGCACGTTTCCATCCGAAGAGCCGGCATACCCGGTCCTTTGGGCGTCCACGACACCGCTGAAGCGCGCGCGACGCGCGCCGTTCGGCGAGACGATCGAAGTCGTGTGCTGAGCGGCCGCGTGTCGGAGCCATTTCTGAAACCCGCCCGGTCCTTGTGACCGGGCTTTTTTTTGTCCATCGCGGGCGCATGCCACGAGTCTGCGTGTCCGAGAGGGGAGAAAGCTATACGATTTTCTTGAGCATTTCGGGGATGCGGCCACAACCGGTTGTTCGGAAAACCGCAAACCGACCGGGGCGGCGCGGGTTTCCACGGCCGCGCGAAAGCTGTTCAATTTTGCCATTCTTTCGGGCGACTACCGGACGTGCGAGCTTGAACAATAGCTGCATGTCTGAAATTGCCGAAAATCCCTTTCTGAAGGTCGCGCGACTCGAAGAGAACGCGGTACAGCTGTTCTTCGAGTCGCTGAAGCTCATCAAGCCGTACCTCGATTCACCAAATGTCGCCGAAGTCATGATCAACTCGGCGAACAACATCTGGGTCGAGGAGCGGGGGGTGATGCGCCGCCTCGAAATCGAATTCAATCCGGCGACGCTGACAGGTGCCATTCATTCGCTCGCGGCCTCGGTTGAGAAATCCGCGCACGCTGGTACGGCCCAGGGGATTATCAACGGCGGCCACAAGAATCTGCGGATCGCAACCGTCATGAAGCCGACGGCAATCGACGGAGATGCGCTCGCGATCCGGCGGCACCGCGAGACCAATCTTTCGATCAAGGATTACGCGCGCATGGGCGCCTTCTCCTTGGTCCACGCGAAGCGAAGCATTGAGCGGCCTATCTTCCCACCCGGCGTCGCGGATGAAGCGCTCGCCGAGGCGTTCACCACGATGGTTCAGCAGCGCGCCAATGTGCTCGTCGCCGGCGGTACATCGACCGGCAAGACTACGTTCCTCAACGCGCTGAATGGTCTGATTCCCAGTGAGGAGCGGGTCATCACGATCGAAGACACGATGGAGCTGAAGGTCGACCTTCCGAACCGGGTCCGACTTCTGTCGAACCCCGACAAGGGCGTGACAACGCAGGTTCTGGTGGCGCTTTGCCTTCGGTTCCGTCCCGACAGAATCATCGTCGGCGAAGTCCGCGGCGGAGAAGCGTTCGACTTCATCCAGGCGCTCAGCACCGGCCATGACGGCGGAATGGGTTCGATTCACTCGAATGATGCGCGCGGCGGCCTGAGCCGCCTCGAGAGCCTCGCGATGTTGGGCATCCCGCGCGGCAGCCGGTGGGAGCTCACCGACATGCGCAAGGCAATCGCCGACTGTTTCCACTACGTCATTCACCTGCGCCGATCAGGGGAGCTGCGCCATGTGTCGGAAGTACTGGCGATCAAGGGCTTCAAAGACGGGGACTACGTTCTCGAACGCGTTTTTTAACCACACGGGGTTTATCCAATGAAGAAGCACCTCCAATCGTTGCGTTCGCTGGTCCGGAAAAAGGTCCGGCACACCGCGCACTACTACTTCGGGCGTGGCCACCGGCTCTCCACGCTGATCGCGCTGGCGCTGACGTTCGCAGCACCGGCCGCGAAAGCCGTCGACCTCAGCGACCTGGGTAGCGCGACCGCCATCATTTGTCTGATCCAGGCCTACGTCAGCGGCCCGTGGCTCATGGCGATTGGCGTGGTGCTGATCATTGTCGGTGCGGTCGCGATCGCGAATTCGGAAAGCAATATCGGGAAATTCCTTTCCTCCGTGATCGTCGGGATCGGTCTCGCCGCGTGCGCGATTCCAATCGTCAAAAACCAGTTGAAGATCAACTACACCTGTGCGTGAACCGAAAAAGGTCAGCCGGTCGCTTTCCCTGCCCCGCCAAATGGGGGGCGCGGACCGCGGTCTCGCGATCGCCAACGGAACCCTGACCACATTGCTTTGCTACACCAGCATGTCGCCGACCTTCCTCGTCGTGGGAATCGTCGTCCATTGGGTGCTTCGTTGGCTGTCGTCGAGCGATCCGTGGTGGCGCGAGGTGCTGGTCGTCTACAACCGGTACCCCGACGTTCACGAGCCACTTGCGACAGCGGATGTTGCCGCCCGATTCCGGCGGCCGTATGGATTTGATCAGGAGCTTCCGTTGTGAGCGCCAACCCGAAGCGTCGAGCGGTTCAGGAAATCGCCCCGTGGGCGACGATGGTGACGCCCGAAATTATTCTGGACAAGGACGGGTCATTGCTGACCCTGTACTCGTTCGAGGGCGTGGACGCCGACAGCCCCAATTCCGACGAAATCTCGGCCGCCCGAGACAATCTCGACCATGCTTGCAAAAATTTCGACCACCGGATCACCGCCTGGTGGCGCGTATCGCACCGCCGAGTAAGGGGAGAAATCGGCGGCAAGTTCGCGTCGGAAATGGATCGGCACGTCGATGCGATCAACCAGAAGAGTATCGGGAGCGGAAAGTACTTCCGCAATACTCACTCTCTCGCGCTCGCATATACGCCTGAAACCGGCATCAACAAGCTCTTCGAAAAAGTCGCGTACCACATGACGGTGGGCGGAAAATCGGTCCCGATCGCGTTGCTCGAGACCGTCAAAGATATGGTCCTTGCGCGTAGTGCGTTCGTGTTCGACATGGAACGCATCACGTCGGATATCAAGCGCTTCGAAGGCATCCTGGACGCGTTCAAAGGCGGCGTAGCGCGCCTCAAAATGAAGCGGCTCCAGCTGCAGAGCGCCTTGGCGTTCCTTCACCAGACCGCCAATCCGTCGGTTCCCCCGCGGCGCGTGCGGTATCCCGTGACGATGCTCGACACCCATCTGACCGAAACCTTCGTGACGTACGGCGCCGAGCACATCATGTTCGAGTCCGCCTATGGGACACGGTACGCAAAGATCATCTCGGTGAAAGAGTGGATGGGCTTCCAGGAGGCCGCACTTGACGTCCTGACTGACGTCGACGCGGAGCTAGACGTGTGCGTCATGTTTCGCTTCCTCTCGACCAGCAAGGCACAGGCGTTCATCGAGAAGATGCGCAAGTTCTATAAGGTCGCTGCGTTCAGTCCAATGAAGATCCTGAAGGGGTTCTTCTCGAAGGACGAGAAGAAGGAAAACATGGAGAACGAGAAGGGGCGCGAGATCCTGGCAGAGGAGGCCGAAAACGCGCTCGCTCGCCTGATCGCTGATGGCCAGCAGTATGGCTTCGTGAACATCTCGGTAGTCGTATATGGAGACACGGTCACCGAGTGTGACGACAACGCGCGGGAGATTGTCGGCCGCATCGGCAACGCTGGATTCGGTGTACTGGTCGAGAAGCGCAACTTGCCGGCAGCGTGGGCATCGACGCTCCCCGGGCGCTGGGATCAACAAAAGCGCCTGCAGTTCGTCGAGACGCCAGTAGTCTCGGACATCGCGCCGGTGCGCGGCGTTGCGGAAGGCAGCGACGTTAATCCATGGCTCACGCAGCAGCTTGGCGAGAGAATCGGCCCTTTGACGCTTCTCCCGACCCGGCACCGAACGCTGCAGCGGGTCTCGTTGCACGATCCGAGTGGAAAGTCGCACGCGCTGATCGTCGGTCCGATCGGTGCCGGCAAGACGATCTTTCTCAACTTTCTCGTTTCCCAAACTGGACGCTTCCGGCCGCGCCGCATCAAGTTCGACAAGAACCGTTCAACGCGCATTCCGACCGTGTTTGCCAATGGCAAGTTCGTCGACGTCACCGGCAAGTTTGCAGCTGCGACGCAGGTCAACCCGCTGTCTCTGTTGGCCGATCCTCGGCACTACACCTACGTGTCGGGGTGGGTGCAGATGGCAATCGAGGGCGACGGTGAGGATTTCCGGTGCACCCCGCAACAGGAGCGGACGATCTACGAACGCGTTGTCACGCTCGCGCAGGGCTATGGTCCCGAGTACTGGACGCTCTCTTTCCTGGCCCCGCTACTGCCTGCCGAGCTACGGGACCGCTTGCAGATCTGGACGAAAGGTGAAAAGAACGGTCGGTTCTTCGACCACGTCGAGGACGCGTTCTCGCTGTCTGACGATCTGGCAATCGAGATGGGGGAATTGTTCGAAAGCTACCCGGTCGCTGCGGCGCTGTTTATGGACTACGCGTTCTATCGGATCTCGCAGTGGCTCGACGGCAAGCGCGTCACGATCATTGAGGTTGAGGAGTGCGGGTTCTTCTTCCGGTATCCGCGCTTCTATGCACGGCTGGAGATGTGGGTCGTGACGATCCGGGGTTTGAACGGGACGCTAGTGATGGCGACTCAGTCGCTGAGCCAGCTAGAACGGGTTCCGAACTTCGAGATCATGAAGGAGAACATCCCGAACTTCTTCTTCCTCCCGAACCGGGACGCTCGGAACAACAAACGCCTCTATCGCGATGTGTTTGGCCTGACGGACGACCAGATCGACATGATCAGCGATGGCGTTCCCAACCGCGACTATCTGTGGGTTACGCCGGATCACTCCCGGATGCTGCAGGCGAAATTCCCGAAGGAAGCACTCGCGATATTGCGCGCCGATGGCGCGGCGCAGCGGACTCTCGACAAGCACCTCGCCAGCGGCTCGCCGACTTGGCGCGAAGACTATCTCGCTGAAATGGCGACTCTCGACTGATGGGAACCCGATGAAGCCTACTACGATTTCGACGCTGCAGTCTCTGTATCGCGGCGCGCCCGGCCTGACGGAAGACGAGATCAAGAAGACCGCCACCGATACACCCGCACGGGTTCATCTTCCAGTGGGGCGGCCTTCGCTATGCCGCTCGTCGCAAACGCCCGTCCGACGGAACACAAACGCTGTTTGCCGCGCGCGCGGCACGTCGCAACCTCGACTGAAAGGCCTCACGATGAAACTTCTGCCGACCCTCCGCGCCGCAGCCTTCGCGGCATCCCTGTTCGTTGCGCAGCATGCCTCCGCGATGATCGTTTTTGATCCGACGAACTTTGCGCAAAACGTGATCACCGCTGCCAAGGCGGTTCAAGGGGAAATCTACCAAAACACGAACATCATCTATCAGTACCAGATGATGGCGAATCAACTTCTGCAGGCGACGAACCTGAATCCGGCGGCATGGAAAGCCGCGTACGACCAGATTACGGGCGATATCAACAAGGTCAAAAATCTCGTCGGAACGCTCAACGGCCTATACGGCGATCTGAAGAAGGGCGGTGAGTGGGTGAACCAGGTTCAGGGCTTGATCAGCCGGTCCGGAAAGTCGAACGCGCAGTGGTTCGCCGACATGAACACGCTGTTCGAGCAGAACGATAAGGTCGCGCGGAATTTATTCCAGATGGGTTCGAACATCATGCAGCACACCAACGACATGGCGCAGCGCCGTCAGGAACTGCAATCGCAGTTGTCGATGTCGCCAACGCAACAGGCAACGGCCGAGATCACGACGCATTACCTCGATATCGTCACAAGCCAGAACGCGGACATCCTCCAGCTCAGTGCCGCGAAGGCGCAAAAGGACGCCCAGAAGGACGCCCAACAGGCCGAGGAAGATAAAGAAAAGGCAGGCGACGCCCAGAAATTTATCTCGAAACAACAGGCCGAACGGGCCGCCTACGGCGTCGGTCAGCAATGAGGAATAGCGCGTTCCGCGTGTTGCTCCGTGGCGGGCTAATCTTGCTCGCGCTTGCGCTTCCGATCGTGGCCCGTGCGGCGCTACTCGACGGCTTGTCGGAGGCGATGTCATCTGGCTGGAGCTCGAGCTACGTGAACGGTGAGGTCGCGAAGGGTGCCAGCGCCGCGATCGATACGATCGGGCAGATCATGAAGGATCTGATCGATCTCGCTGTCGAACTCTCCAGGACGCTCGACAAGGAATCCAACAAGATGGCGTTCGGGCTATCGGTCACGACGGTCGTGCTGGCGTCGCTTAGGTTCGGTGCGACCAAGGATCCAATCGCCGCCTGGCAGAGTTTGTTCGAAGACCTCGCGATACTGGGCATCTTTGCGGCGATCTACATTGCGTACGACAGATGGGCGCCCGGGTTCTACAAGTGGTTTAACGAGATGGCGATCGCGATTTCAGGAACCGACGCGGATTCGTTGCCGATGGCGATGGTGAAGTCGGCCGGCGCGATCTATGACTCGGTCATCGAAGCACTGAAGGCAGAGCATTGGTGGAACTACATCGCGCTGTTGATCAACCTTGCACCGCTGCTATTCGCATGGTTGTTCCTGATGCTGGCGGCCCTCGTGTTTCTCTTCTATGTCTCGTTGGGCACGATTCAAATGGCCGTCGCGATCGTGATGGGCAAGATTGCATTCGCACTCGGCATGTCGGAGTTCACGCGAGGATGGTTCAAGAGCTGGCTCGATTACACGATCAGCGCAGGCATGTATATGGTCGTCGCCGCAATTCTTCAGCGTCTGATGACCACAACCATCGCGAAGTCGTTCGGGGACACGATATCGAAGGGACTGACGACGCCGTATGCCGGGTCGCTCACGCTGGACATGTCAATCTTCGTGCTGATCCTCGCATTTGAAATTCCGAAGTTTGCGTCGATGTTCGGGGGTGGGGCAAGCGCGAGCGGCTCGGCGTTCAAGAGCCTGACGAAGATGGCGACCAAGGGGTTGGCGTAATGGTGGCCACGGTGCTCTTTGAGGCGGCCGACGTCGCGGAACTGGTGCTCCGGAACGAACGTCGTATTGATCTTATCGCTCAGTGTGCGAACGAATCTTCCCGGCACGAGTTCGAGCGGAAATGGATGTCGGTGATTCTGCGGTGTGCGGACTGGTACTCGTCTATTCCGCTCAGTCCGGAGCTGTATCGAGAGCCGGCCGGCGCGTTCCGCTGGACGGTGGAAACGGCGTTCTACGCAATGCGCCTATCGGGCGGCTTGAAATTCGGAACGAACTTGCCATCGGAGCGCCGGCGTCGCGTCGAGCCGCAGTACAACTATGGCGTGTTTCTCGCCGCCATCTGTTCGGGCCTTGACGAACCGTATCGACATTTCGACGTGGAGCGAACGACGGACTGCCAGGTCTGGAACCCTTCCGTCCACGGCGCGGTCGGCCCCTGGCTCGGTGGCGCGCGCTATCGCATGACGCGGCGATCGACCCCGCTTCCTGTCGAGCGAATGCGCACGGGCATGTTGGCACATGCGCTCGTCGGTCCCGAGTTGCTGTCGGGTCTGGACGCGGAGGTGCAGGCCGAGATATTCGGTGCGATCAATCCGACCCAGAGCCCCCAAGGCGTGGAAACCTTGACGCATAAGGTCGTGCGGCAGGCAATCGCGACCGCAGCGGATTTTGATCGGAAGGCGCAGCGAGCCGTGTTTGAGCCCGTGACGTTTGCTGTTCCGTCGGCTATCCATGTGGCCGCCGAATTGGAGCCCAAACTCGATCCGGCAGCATCCTCAGCAACTTCTCTTGCCGCGGCGCCGACGCCGGCGGCGGCGGCGGAACCCGAGACTGCAGCTCCGGCGCCAGCGACTGATGCCCGCGTCGGGACTTCGATTCCCAGCCCGCCGTTGCCGCTCGCTACTGCAGGAATCGACGGGTCTTCGCGGGCGGCTCTATCAGCGGCAGCGAATGCGGCGCCGAAGGCACCTGACCAAAGGCAGATGGCGCTTGAGCTTCCGCCGGCGGCGGTGGTTAATCCGGCCGAGATTCGCCAAGAGCGACCGGGGGCCATCGTTACGCCGGCGGAGGACCGCTTCGACGAAATCCTGAAAGGCGCTCCGCGCATGATCTCCGACTTCTTCGTAGCACTGCAGCAGGACGTCGCCGGCGGCAAAGTCAAGGTGCGGTGGGCCGAAAAGGGCTTGGTGGTCTCGAAGCGCACAATTGGTGGCTACGGCGTAGCGAGCGACACGCTGATCGAGCATATGCGCCGACGCAACCTTCTCCTCGCGAACGAGCCTACCGAGGTTACGCTAGCACCGCGCATCGGTGAACTGATCCAGGGGCGCGATGCATGAGAGGCTACATCAACCACTTTCGGCCGATCTACGAGGTTCGCGCGGCATTCGGCTGGCTGATTGCGCTGCTCGCGTTGCCGCTCTCGGGCATGCCGTACGGCTGGGCCTTCACGCTGTTCGCGCTCGTGTCGTTCGCGATCCGTTCGGGGCAGACTTGGCGCGCGCTCAAGTTCAGGATGGGCCTGTCGACGAAATGGCTGACGACGCTGGCCGTGCCGACGTTGCTCGCCATTCAGAACCGCATGCGTGCCGAAGTAAATGCAATGTATCTCGGCACTGGCTTCGAATGGACGCAAAAGCACTGCCAGATGGCTCATGACATTTTGCGGATGCCGACGACCGAGATCCCTGGGCTGCCGAAGTGGTTGCCCAAGACGAAGGCCGGCCGTGCGTTCGAGGAGATGATCGAGAACCTCTTTGCGCCGAAGGACAGTATCCGGGACCGGACGCCGCAGGGCGCCTCGTGGATTCACGGTCTAGAGCCGGCCAAAGGCTTCGTTCCGTTTCATTACAAGGCGATGGGCGGCCATACCGCGGTGGGCGGCACGACCGGCTCGGGGAAGACGCGCACATACGAAGTCATCTCGACGCAGGTCATCCACTGCGGTGACGTGCTGATCGACATCGACCCGAAGAACGACAAAGAGTGGAAGGCGCGCGCCGAGCGCGAAGCGCAGCGAACCGGTCGAAAGTTCCTCTATTTCAATCAGGCCAAGCCTTCCGAGTCGATTCGCCTCGAACCGCTCGATAGCTGGTCGCAGCCGTCCGAAATTCCGAGCCGCATCGCGCAGCTGATGGAGGAAGGGCCGTTCCGGGATTTCGCGTACCTGTTCATCAGCCGATCGGTGAACGGTGAACTGTACATCGGCGACAAGCCGAATCTTCGGTCGATCCTGAAGTACGCACAGCTCGGCATTGATCCGCTGCTGGAGAAGGCGCTCAAGCGCTTCTTCATCGAGAGCGGAATGGCCGAATGGGAAGAACTCGTCGCCGCCGATACCGTCAAGTTCGCGAACAAGCCTGGTTCTACGCGCGTCGACGCGATGATTTCGCTCTATCAGGCGCGCTTTGGGGCGAACGACCGCGGGCACGAAGCGATCGACGGGCTGATCGCCACTCACGTGCACGACCGCGAGCACTACATGCGGATCATCGCGTCGGCGTTGCCGCTGCTCCAAATGCTGGCGACGGGTGAAACCGGCCTGATGCTTGCGCCTAAGGTCGACGACTTCGAGGACGAACGCGAGATCTGGACGATCGAAAAAGTCATTCGCCAAAAGGCGGTGCTCCACATCGGCCTCGATTCGCTATCCAACAGTATCGTCGCGAAGGCGATCGCGTCGATGATTCTGGCGGACGTGTCGGCGGTGTGCGGCTCGATATACAACTTCTACGACAAAGCACCCGAGGTGGTGCTGATCATCGACGAGATCGCCGAGGCGATCAATGAGCAAGTGATCCAGATCCTGAACAAGGGCCGTGGCGCCGGCTTCAAGGCGTTCGTTGCGTTCCAGACGCGCGCCGACCTGGAAGCCAAGCTGGGGAATGCCGCAAAAATGCTTCAGGTTTTGGGGAACCTGAACAACCAGATCATCTTACGCTTGGAAGACACCGACACGGCTGAGTGGTTCTCGAAGAAAGTGGGAGATACCGCGATTCGCAACCTGATCGTTTCGAGCAGTACGAGCAAGGCCAGCGAAGGCCACGTCGGGGAGTTCACCGGTTCGGTGACGCGATCGCAGCAGCTGGAGGCAGTGCCGTTGATTCCGACGCGTCTGATACAGACCCTTCCGAATCTCCAGTACTTCATGCGGATCTCGGGCGGCGCGGTGTACCAAGGACGTATTCCAATTCTTACAGGCTAAACAACCAAGCATGTCTGCCGTATTCAAAAAAATCATTCGCGAGCACAAACTTTCCGCCCACCTTACCCCGGTGTTCACCCTTGCGCCCGAGCTCGAGCTTGTATGCACGCGTGTCGCAGAGTTTGTCGGTGAGCACTTCATCGGGAAGGCGGAGCCGCTCGTCAAGGAGATGTTCGTGGACGGCCTTGCTGCGTTCAAGCGCGTGCGCAAGACCGGCGATCCGCATGTCGCGTTCATGCAAGGCTTGTTCGGGTCTGCCCACATGCTGTATGCGCGCCGCTTTGTCGTGCGCGATGGCGATCGTTGCCACGTCTGGTCGCCGATGTTCGAGTCGGTCACGGCGTTCGAATCGCGGTTCAAGCTGGCTCCGGAGATGGTGGACGAGCGCTGTCCGGAGAACATAAGCCAGAAGTCGGCGGCATTCCAGCTGGCCGCTCGCGCGCTGACCGGCGAGACGTTCAGACTGTACTTCGAGGAATACGATGTTGCTCACACATATTCTGATTCGGACGCTGACGCGGCTTGACGATCAGACCGTGCGGCGCGTGATGTCCACCGCGGCCGCGCAGGACGATCCGTCGGCGCCGCCGCCGGCAGAATTTCGACAGGGCAGGCATGCGATGGCATACGCCCTAGCGACATTCGTAGGGCGCCGGCCGGTCCATTTTTACGTAGGGCTATCCGGGCTAGTCGCGTTGCCGATCTATCTGGTCGGCACGTTTGTCGGGGGAATTTATGGCAGGTAGCCGGTTTGTCGGGCACATCAAAATGTGGTTTTTCTTCGTGCCCTTGCTCTCCGTTGCGCTCATGCCGGCAGCACCCGACCCGTCACTGTTCGATATCCCTGACGCGGAGGCGGCATCTGTGGCGAGCAGCCTCGGCGAGGTCCGGACCGCGGACGCCATTGACACAACGAATCGCACGTTCAAGCACTACTTCGTCGCGACCGGTCTGGTGCAGGCGTCGATGGCGTCTAGCGGCGAAACCCAAATTGAGGATGGTGGGGTGGCGAACTTCGCCAGCCGGTGGGTGCACAATTTCTGGCGTCTCGTGTACCGGATGGTCTATCGGATCACGGTGATGAAGTACTGGCTGCTGGGTATGCTGGTGTTCGGCATCGCAATGTTCACCGACGGGACGGTGCGTCGCAAGGTAAGGGCCGCGGCGGCCGGATACGTCAGCCCCCTGTCGTTCCACTTGGCCGGCCACGGGATTTTGCTGGTGTTCGGCGTCACCTTCACCGTCCTGATCGCACCGCTTCCACTCATCGCGCCATACTGGCTTGCTATCGCCGCGTGCTTGGGGGCGCTGCTTTGGAAGGCGGCCTCGACGTATCAATGACCGGGAAAGCTGCGGCTTTTTGTATAGCTTTCTGGTTTTAGGCCCACAACCGGTTGATCGCTGCATTGTCTCCTAACCGAGAAAAGCCTATCGAAATTGACGACATTTTGATGATGCTCGCTGCGTCAATCGGATCAAAATGAGTCATGGTCTACGGTCCTCGGAAAGCTCGACTCCCCGTAGAGCTTTCAGCCTTGCCCCCTTCTCCCCGGAGGGGGCTTTTTTTTGCCCCGTGTCTGCGCGGCGGTGCGAAAGCCGCGCGAAATCGTTCACGTTTCGGACGTGTATCGCGACATAGGGCCGCAAGAATAGACGCAAGCCGCACGTGCGGTTAGTCAACCAGAAAGGATCCATATGAGCACGATCAACGAAGAAGCGCACGTCGGCACCGATACGGCGGACGTGGCACCGGTCCACGCGGCCGCAAACGTGTTGGAAGGCGAAACTGTCCTTGCAGCGACGGGCGATTCGGCCGCGACCGACAGGCGCCCGACGACGGATGGCGCGGACGATGGCGACGTCGAGCGAGAGCTTGACGAGATGGAGCGATCGGCCGGCATTCTCCAGCGAGAAGGGCTGATCAGCGCCGAAGAGGCCGTGACCAAGCTGGAGGAGGTGGCGCGCACGCGCACGCTGTTCCGGGATCTGCCGCCGGAGCAGCGCGCGCGCATCGTCCAACGCCGACGCGAGATCGGTCGGGAACTGATGAACAAGCAGCTGTCGGGCGCCGCAGTCGTGACCGCCCGCGTCACGATGAAACACACTCGTCTGAAGCCGCTCTTCGAGCAGTGGTGGCCGTATCTGAACCGGATGACGATCAACATGCAGCGGTTCGGCCGTGCGACTTACGGTGCGAACGAGCAGGGAATCGTCAGCACGTGGTTCGAGAAGCAGCTCGACCAGCTCGAAGGCTACGTCAACGAGCAGCTCGACGTCGCAAAGGGCTTCCGGGAAAAAACGGAGGCCGAGATGCGCGAGCGCGGCGAAACGGTATTCGAGCCCACTGTGACGAAGCCTTCGCTCGATATCGAGGTCGAGGCTTACTCGCGGTTCTCAATGCGCCTGCTGTCCGTGATCCTGAAATTCGACCAGGTGATGGATCACTTCGACTTCCTCGTCTGGAACGGAGTCCGCGATCAGTCCGACGTCGACGACGAAACCGCGCGCTTCCTCCGCAAGTTCCACCCGGTCGGCCTGCGCGGCTACACGACCCACCTGAAGCTGATGAACACCGTTCGCGGCAACTGATCTGGAAGTTCGCTGCCATGCTCGACGAGTTGAACCCCCAACAGCGCGAGGTGGCACTTCTGCGCCGCCATTGCCTCGCAATCGCGTGCCCAGGCGCGGGCAAGACAAAGATGAGTGCAACGAAGGCTGCGTTCTTGCTGCAGGATCCCACGGCAGTGGTGGGCGCCGTCACCTTCAGCAAGGATGCGGCCGTCGAACTTCGCGAGCGCATTCTCGCGCTGGCGCCGGCGGATGCTAAACGCCGGCTGATCGCCGGCACTTTCCACTCGCTCGCGTACAAGCAGCTGCAACGGCCTGGCCGAGGCCGGCCGGATATCGCGTCGGAAGGGGATCGCCTTGGGATGCTTGGCCGCGTGCTTGCCGAGCTCGGGTACGACTGGAAGGTTGAGGAAGCTGTACCGATTATTGAGCGGATCAAGACGAACTTCGGTCGAGCCGATGAGGGCTCGGCAGAGGCCACGCTGTACGCTGCCTACCAGGACGCGCTCGAACGCAACGGCAAGATCGACTTCCAGGACATGCTGCGTCTCTCGGTCGAGCGAATGCAGAGCGGGGACATCAAGCCCTATCGGTTCACGGATCTGCTCGTCGACGAGTTCCAGGATACCGATCCCCTGCAGTTCCGGTGGGTCGAGCTGCACGCGCGCGCCGGCACAAACGTCACGGTAGTAGGTGACGACGACCAGAGCATTTACGGGTTCCGGGCCGCATTGGGGTTCCGGGGGATGGAGAGCTTCGAGAGCACGTTCGGGGCCCAACGCGTGGTGCTCGGGAGCAACTATCGATGCCGCGCGGAGATTCTGGCGGCCGCCGACCGGGTGATCCAGAACAACGTCGATCGGATGCCGAAGATCCTCCATGCGGATCGCGGCGCCGGCGGCGCGGTCGCGGCCCTGCGCTTTGACGACGAGTATGCCGACGCGGTGGCCGCTGTCGAAGCCCTTCGCCCGAAACTGTCTGCCGGCGCGAGTTGCGCAATTCTTGCGCGTACCAACCGGATCCTCGATCCGATCGAGTCAGTGTGTCGATCACACGGCGTGCCGTATTACCGGGCGTCGGGCGGATCGGTGCTCAACAAGCCGCAGGGCGCGCTGATGTGCAACCTGCTGCAAGTTGTCGAGGGCCACAAGCAGAACGGCATCGATGCCGTCCTGGGCTACATGGGCATGAGCTCCTATGATCTCAGCGCGTTGCACAAGCGCATGGACACTGCCTTTGTCCAGATGCAGAGGCAGGAACTGGTCGGCCTCGGGCTGCGCGAGGACACCGCGACTGCGTACCGGGCCTTCATGAAGCGGTTGGGCGAGTGGCAGGCGTTGTGCCAACGATCGTTCCACTCGCTCGCGCTGGAGGGCGTCTACGAATGGATGATGACGTATGCCAAGGGTGACGTCGCGATTCGTGCGATCCAGTGCATTTACGACGTGGTGAGCCGGTTGAATGGCTCCTTTACCGAACGCATCGAATTCCTGAAGCGTGACAACAACAAGCCGGGCGACGGTGTGCTCGTCCTGACGACGATGCACAGTTCGAAGGGGCTCGAGTACGACCACGTCTGGATAAGCCGATCGGAGGAGGGCGTTGTGCCTGACGAGAAGAGCCCCGAATCCGAGGAGCGGCGTCTGTTTTATGTCGCAATGACGCGCGCGCGAGACAGCCTTACTATTTCGTCGATTAAGAAGAATCCAGTTTCGCGGTTCGTGCTTGAGTCGGGTGTAGACGAGAAATCGGCCGCTTGATACGGCCGTTTCCGGACGGGAGCAAAGAACTGTCAATTGCCCTTGTTTGTCGAAGCGAAAAAGGAGACCAAAGCACCCAAGAATGCGATGCAGGCACCGCCATAGAAAAGGCGCGCAGGGAGAATCGACGCCAGGCGCGAATCACCTTGGCTGATCATCAGGCCTGTGAGCCCGAGTCCCACGGCGCATGCCAACAGTGAAAGGGCAAGGAAAAGCGACGGTTTCATCTGAAGTTGTGTCGGAGTAGGCGTAGGGTAGGTTAAAGGAAGAGTCTCTGCCGTAGGCGGTGCCACCAAACCGGGCACGGTGGTTGTCATCGGCTCGAGTGCCGCGGTGCTACTGCGCATCCCTCTCGAACCGCAGTGTCAAGGAGTAGTGCGCGTCCGGGAAGGAAACCGTAATCGCGCCTTCTGCCGGAAGGTCAACCGGCAAGCTGGTGAGAGACAGCGCGTCTGTGACCGGAGACATCGAGCGACAGGTACCGTGATCCGTCGTTTTGACCGTGCGCACCGCAGTATCTTCGGCTTGAATATCCAGATGGATCGTTCCGCGCGGTGTTCGCTGTGGCTCCAGGATCAGCGTGCGGCCGATAGCCAGTTGCTTCGATTGGTACGTCGGCTGACTCCCTTCAAGGGTACAGGTGGAGTAGGGGAACCGCTGCTGCATCGTTGCCGCAAACGGCACGAGCGCACCGGTAGAATCGACGAAGCGATGGCTGCCAACAACAAGGGGTTGCCCATCCTTTGCCCACGTGATGGCGACGATCGGCTGGTCGTCATTGCTTGCTATCGCGTGCGCAGCGACCAGCAGCGCAGCAATGGTTATGAGCGGTTTTTTCAAGAGGCTATCCTCGTGTGGTTGCGTTGCGGGATATCTTGGATTTGGGGTTCTACGGCGCCGTGTTTGCGTCGTTCTCTAGGGTCTTTTCATCTCGAAGGCTCCACGCATCCATTGCTACGCACCCGATGATGAGCGGAATCGTGCAGATAAAGAGATAGGTGACGAGTGCGATTGGCGCTCGAAGTAGCCAGATGCTTGCGCCTCGCTCATCGCCATGCGCAAAAAAGTAAGCAAAGGAATGGACGATAGTCCCGATAAATTCCGTCGTGAGATTGCCAGGCGAACCCCGCAATGATGCGAGACCGCTGTACGCAAGCGTGGTGGATGCCGCAATCGTCGAGATGCTGATTGCCATAGGCACGCATTGCCGGACAATTGCACCGAAACTTCTGCGAGGTTTATTCATGATGTTTGGAGTGCAGTGATGTTGGTATTGTCGGCGAGTGGCGCGCCGACCGTTGGTGCTTCGATGACCATCTCTCGCGCAACGCGCTTGAGTTGGCCATTGAGCGAAGCTTTCGGACCGAGCCGAATCGTCCCGCAATAGAAGACGTTACCGTTAACGCGGCCGTTGATTTCGAGTGTGTCGCGAGCATGTACGTCACCCTCCACTGTGCCGTCAATTCGGACGAGCTCGCCCTGCACCTGCCCTTTAACGACGCCGCCGGCGCCGATGTGTAGCAGGCCGGCGGTGGAAACGATGTCGCCGTTCGCGATGGCAAAGACGCTCAGGCCGTGGTCGAGAATCATGGTGCCTTCGACGACCAGACCGGCCGCTAGGATCGTCACGTTGATCGGTTGTGCTTTCATGGGAAGCCTTTCAGAACAATTGAACATCGCCAGTTTTGGCAGACGTCGCGGGTTTCGGGGCGTGTTCGGGCTTGACCGGCTCGGAATTCGTTTGCACGGCTTCGGTGTTGCTCGCTTCCTGACGCGGATGCGCGGGTGCACGGTGGATCCGATGCGATGTGGGTTTCGGCCGTTCAGCCGGCTGCACTGCGGGACGCGTCGCGATGGGCGCTGACGACATTGCGGGCCACGTCTGCAGCGCGCCCTGGGCGTCGGCGGCTTGTTGCTGGCCGGCGGCTTGGTTCGAAGCCGCGCGCTCGGCTCGAATTGGCGATGCAGCGGCCTTTTCCAGATCAGTCGCGGCCGCCGGCGTCGCGGCATTTGCCGGTGCCATCGATGCACTGGAGCCGCCGGTCCGGAGCGCTTGTGTGTCGACTCGTGGCGTGGTCGCCGGCGGGCGATCGGGCGGTTCGACAAAGTCCGCACTGGTGAGCTGCCGTTGGGGCGAAGATGGCGTCGATGCAGCGGCAGGTGCCGGCGGTGTGGCTGCCGCTTGTGCGGGTGACTGCTCAATGTGCGCAGCGGCCTGCGGCGGATGGAGGGCGTGCCAGAGCTTCGCCGCGCTGATTCCCGCGAGTCCTGCGCCCGCTGCGACAGCAAGGACGATGGCTGCCGGCCGGCCGAGTTTTCGACTGGCAGAAGAGAGTCGAGCGGTGACGCGCTCACGCGCCGATTTCTGTCGCTCAGGAGCAGGCAGCGCCCGGACGTGGCTATTGATGTCGATGACGACCGGTTGCGACGAGTATTGG
Source organism: Burkholderia pseudomultivorans (assembly GCF_902499075.1). GTDB lineage: Bacteria > Pseudomonadota > Gammaproteobacteria > Burkholderiales > Burkholderiaceae > Burkholderia > Burkholderia pseudomultivorans. Next base: position 98,258 of record NZ_CABVPP010000008.1, read on the forward strand.
GCATGTAGTGCCTGGATCTCTCGAATGTCCACAATGTGCTCCGTGTTTGATCGGAATGTCGCGACAGGCTACGCATATGCGACAGGCTCGAGACGAGCTTATCCGCCGGACGTCAAGGTCAAGATCCGGTCGGGACTTCCTCGGAATCGACGTTATCGGTCGCGAATGGTGCCGTCGCCGTCGTACCGATCGTTGTCCGGGATGCACACGGTTCTGACGTGCAAGATCCGGCCTTCGGCGTTTTTCAGGATGTTCGCGCGGTCCTGTGGCGTGATCTTCTCAGCAAGCTGCGCCTCCATCGATGCCGTAAATAGGCGGTCGTACTGGGTCAAGCAGCGGACCAGCAGGCCGGCAAGCGGGCGCGTCACCTTGAGCTCGATCTGTTCGGACGGGAACGTCAGGGCGCGTGCGTTGTGTCGTTCGACCCAGGCCGTGGCTTTGCGCATCCAGTCCGCGGCATCTCTCAACGCGATCTCGAGTGCACGGACTTTGCCGCCGCGGGCGACCGAGATCTTGGCTGCGCAGAAGTTGTAGTCGCTTCGGATGAACGTGCGGGCAAAGACGGAGCTGTAGTGCAGAATCGTGACGGCGTCGGAGTCCGGCACGATCTTGTCGATACGGCTATCGCTCGTCAGGCGCTGGATCGGCTTCAATCCGGTCGATGTGGCGAGGCGCACGGCCGGATCGGCCGCGGGTGTAGCGTTTTGCGCGGGCGTGTCAGATTGCCCGCGCCCTTCGTGCGGTGGTTCGAGAACGGCAGACATGATTTTTTCGGGTGGTCTCTCTCATCGATGATTCTGAGCGAGGCACCCGATGTGCGTGCCGGCAAAAGCGTGGCTGTTTTTGTGAGCTTTTCGGGGATTCGCGATCGGGATATTCGCGATACTGACTCTACTTCTCGCGTCCCTGACGCATCGACCTTGACTTCGCTGGCCGAAGTCCATTTTTTGTACAAGCCGTGCCAATGGGCATGCTCCGACTGGTTGACAACCAGTGTGGAATTCCTTTCTGATGAGCGCCTCGCCCGCGCTCCCCATTTCAGTCATAAAACTCGTTGCTGGCCGCATTCATTTGCGCCGCGACGTCGTTCGAGCCCGGACAACGGGTGTCTCTCTCCAGGCCTCTGTCTGGGTAGAACGACTGTAGTCGACTGAGCCGTGAACCTGCGTCGGAATGGCACTTCCGAAAATGGGCTGTAGCGCAGCGTGACCATGCTGCGCGAGGACGACCTAACGTCCTCTATATGAGCCGAGTGGCTCCCTGAGCACCACGTCCCCGGAAGGGACGTGGTGCTTGGGTCATTTCACCGAATCCACGAAGCGCGTTCCTCTGCCGAGGAACGCGCTTTTTTTTCGTCCTTTTTCTCCCCGGAGGTACATGTGCTTCCCAATCGTCTCAATTCCCGGATTGCCGACGTGATCTGTCAAACGATCGCCGAGGAAAGGTCTGCCGCCGACACCACGTCACCCGCTTGGCGGGAGCGTTGCGAAGTGGCGCAGGTCGCGATGTTCACCGACTCGGACCGCCGGATTTTTCTTTCCAGTATCGCCCACCGCCGCGGAGAGGCGGCTGCCAACGCGCTCGAGCAATCGGCGGATGCGTTGCGCACCCAAGCGATCTTCAAACTTGCGAGGAAACCTTCATGAATGCAGTTGTCAGTTTGGTCGGCGCTCCGGTGCGCAGCGTCGTCGAAGAGCGGGCGATGCGCCCGCCCGTGATCGGGAAGATTCGGCCCGGCATCAAAGTCCTGACGGCAGCCGCCCGGGCCAATCAGGACGCGGTCGCGATGTACGATGCGATGGTGGCCGCCGGCGACTCGTTCGAGACGATCGGTAAGGCGATCGAATCCCGTTGCCGGCTCCGGAATGCGCTGGCGCCGCGCAACACCGACTACTTCACCTGCCGACGCTCGGATTTCAACAACCCGGATGTCGCTGACGAAATCCTTCGCCTCTACGGCGAGGATCGGGGGCAGGGTCTCAGGCTATACCGATTCCCGGTGTTGTTCGCATTCAACGACTGGATGCAGAACATCCCCAACGAGATGGCTGCGTGGGGCACCAGCGGTCGCAAGTACTTCTCGGAGTATGGGCGCGATGGCCTCCGATACTGCAAGACGTACGCGAAGGTCGAGCGCGATCCGCGCGCACAGCGCGCATTTCGGCACTTCGGCGGTCGAGACGTGATTTTCCGCCAGGATGACGCGATCCCTGATGGAATCTGCAACCCGGAGCAATGCCCGCAATATCAAGGCCGCCAGTGCAATCTCGGCGCGCACTTCGTCTTCGCGATTCCCGATATCAAGGGCTTGGGCTTGATCGAATTGCCGACCAACTCGATCTACGTCCTGCAGAAGGCGTACGCGGCGATGAAGACGGTTCAGCTGGCCCGCGGCAAGCTGACCGGCACCCGATTTTGGATCTCGAAGCGCGAGTTCGATATCACGCGGATCAACGAGCAGGGCGAACCGGTCCGGCAGCCGCAGATGCTGACCGTCCTCGACGCGGACATCGACATCGGCGCACTGCTCGACGGCGCTGAGGACACGCGGTTGGCGGTTGAGGAGTCGGAAACTGCTACGCAAAGCGACCTTGGCGGCACGGTGATTCAGCTTCACCCTGCAGAAGGCGAAAGCACTGCCGGGCACGTTGATCAGGTCGAGACCGCTGACGGCCCGGCCGAGTCGATGGAAGAAAAGCGCCACCGCATGCAGGATCTGCTGCAGCGTCTTCGCTTCGGTGAAGAAGAGCAGCGAAAGGCGTTTCGCATCTACGGTCACTTTCGATTCGGACGCGGCTGGACAGAGCGGCCTGCCGACGTCGACAAGATGATCGCGCGACTGACGACGGCGCTAGACGATCCGGCCGCACTTCAAGCCGAAATTGGCGCTGCGGTCGAATCTTTCCACAACGCATAGATGACACCCCTTTCACCGGCCCCTCGGGGCCGGTGTCCTTATTCTACGTCGCGATCCTGAGAGTCCTTCAGCAAACCGATTTGCTCAAGTGCTTTCGACCGCGTGTCCCACGCATCGAAATCGTCCGCGCGAGCGGCCATCTCTTGATCCATTCCCTCGGAGGAACCTATGCGCCGGATCGGCAACATCACGGCGTTTTTCGGCGCCGCTGACGTATTCAGCAATTGGCATCCAAGCAGCTTCACGTATCACGAAGCGACGTTCAACTGTGTCGAGCAGTTCATGATGTACGCGAAGGCGATGCTTTTCGACGATCACGCGACTGCCGCAGCGATTCTCGCCTCTGCATCACCTCGGGAGCAGAAGCGCCTCGGTCGTTCGGTGTGCGGATTCGACGAAGTCCGTTGGGTGCAGGTCCGCGAATCCATCATGTTTGTCGGCTGCCGTGAGAAGTTTCGACGGAACGAAGCCTTCGCAAACGCGCTGCTAACGACCGGGACTTCGATTCTGGTCGAGGCGAGCCCGTATGACCGGATCTGGGGCATCGGGCTCGGCGAACACGATCCGCGCATTGGGGATCCGTCGGCCTGGCGGGGGCTAAACCTGCTCGGCAAGGCGCTCATGCGCGTCCGCGACGTGCTGTCTCAGTCGTCGTAATTTCCCTTCGTGCGCTGGATGCCGGCGCGACCTATCTCTGGCTGCCCTTGGGCGGCCATTTCTTTTTCTGGAGGCGTCGATGAAGATCGCGCACTTTTCTGACCTGCATTATTCGCCGGGAAACCTCGACGAGGTCGACCGGTGTTTCTCGCATGCGGTGGGTGACGCCATCGTGCGCGAGGCTGTTGTGGCGGTGATTAGCGGTGACTCGACAGACCACCATCTCGATGCCCACGCCCCGGCGCTGAACGCGCTGGCCAGACAGGTGCACCGACTCGCGCAAGCGATGCCAGTGCTTATGCTGCAGGGTACGTTCTCGCACGAGCCGCCGGGGACCCTGGACAACTTCGCGCTGATGGGCGCGCGGTATCCAGTGGCCATAGCGGATCGGATCTGTCAGGTCGCACTCTACGACGGAAACTTCTGGTTTTCGCGCGGTGCGGTTTTCGATGAAGACGAGATCCGGCATCACATGGAATGCGAGCCCGAGGTGGTCTTCACCTGCCTGCCGACGATGAACAAAGCCGATCTGGCGCTGCGCGTGGGCGCACTGGTAGCTTCTACGGAGCTGCCAGATACGCTCGCGGAATTCTTGGCGGCTGCCGGCCGGACAAATGCGAAATTCCGCGCGGCGGGCGTCCCGACGGTTGGTGTATCGCACGGGACAGTCAACGGGTGTGAGACTGAGCACGGCGTCACGATGGCTGGGTTCGATCACGAATTCAGTCTCGGCGGGCTGTTTGCTGCGGAATGCTCGGCGTTCATGCTCGGCCACATCCACAAGTTCCAGACATGGGAGCGCGAGGGGCGCGTCGTGGGATATCCGGGATCGATCGGACGTTTCCATTACGGCGAGCTTGGCGACAAAGGCTACCTGTCGTGGGAGGTCTCCGCGTCGGATGCGCGGGCCGTCCTGATCCCGACACCATCGCGCGAGATGGTTTCTGTTGCGTTCGACGGGCCGCCCGACACGTCCGAGCTGCAAGCACTCGCGGCGGCGTCGGCCGGGAAGTTCGTGCGCATTCGCTGGCAGATCGACGAAGAGCATAAGCAGCTCGTCGATCGGAAGGCTATCGAAGCGATGTTCTCGACGGCGGCGGCCGTGAAGCTCGAGCCGCGCGTACTTCCGGTGATTCGCAGCCGCGCATCAGGGATCAGCACTGCACCGACGGCTGAAGCGAAGTTGACTCGTTGGTGTGAGCTGACCGATGTCGACGCTGAGCCGCTGGTTGATCGGCTGCAAATGCTCGAGACCGGCGACCCGGATGCGATCGCCGATTCGATTTTGGCGCGGTTAGCCGACGGCAGCGCGCCGGCAGGCGAAGATCCGTGCCCGTCGGCCGCTGCATCGGTTCTACCGTACGCCGCAACTGCGGCCACGGCAGTGTCCGATGCACCGAGAGCTGCCGATGAGCCGTCGTGGCTCACCGATGACCTGTTTGCGGGCTAGTCCCGCCGACCGACGGTTTTCCGTCCAATTCGAACACAAGCCGTGTTCCGATAGCCCGCGCGGCTATCGAAACGAGGTTCACCCCGCGCCTGTCGGCGCATCGAACGCAGCATCGCTGCATCCATTTTCTTTCTACCCTGACGGGGCGTGTTCCCGGCATGGGCTCACTCCGTCTCAAACTGGAGTGTGCTCATGTTTGGTCTCTATCCTGCGGGTGTCCGTTGGACCCGATCCTTCAACGCGTCGACCGACGCCAAATCGCTGCAGAAGCTTCTCGTCGATTACGGCGGATGCACGGCAGCGCTCTTTCACCAACCATTTGGCGCCCGACGAGGCGCGGTCATTGCACAGCGCGACGGCATGCTGGTATTGACGCACGTCGTCGACGCCGACGAGGCCGAGATCGTGGTCACACCGGGCGTTGAGTTGCAGAACCTGCTCTGGTCATTCGACTCGGGCTATTCAGGCCAGTGGTCGGGTCGCGAGCTGCGCATCCTCACAGGTTGCTCGGATTGGGACTCTTTGCTCAAGCAGACGTCGGACACGTTTCGCCGAGTTTGTGGAACGGTGCAGGCCGCCGTCGAAGGCACGTTGGGCAAGCCGGCTACTCGGCCCGAGCCGACGCTGACGATCGACGACGAAGATGTGCCGTTTCTGCCCGACGACTATCTGCAGCCCATCTCGCTCGCGGAGATCCTGTCATGCGACCACTGAGACTGTTGCTTGAAGGGTTCACTGGGGTCCGAGACGGGATGAAGCGCGACAGCGTCGAACTTGACTTGGATTCCCTGCCCAAAGGGTTGATCGCGTTGACGGGGCCGAATGGTGCCGGCAAGACGACCATCATGGACAACCTGCACCCGTACCGGATCATGCCGTCGCGCGCGTCGAAGCTTTCGGTGGATGCGTTCTCCTACTGGGATCACATCTACGGCGTGCAGGCGCGCAAGGAATTCGACTGGGAGCACGACGGCTTGCGCTATCGGTCCACCTTCACATTCCGCAAGCCAGGCAAGACCGGCAAGGCGGACTACTTCCTGTTCTATCGCTCGATCGATGGCGAGTGGCGGCCCGTATCGCTGCCCGACGGAACCGTGTCGGACGGCAAGGGCGAAACCTACGATCGATGCGTCGATGCGATCTGCGGTTCACTCGAATCGTTCTTCACGAGCGTGTTCTCAGCGCAAAACCGCCGGCCGCTCGCGTCATACGGTGCGAGCGAGATTAAGGCATTGCTCGCCGAGCTGCTGAAGATCGATCACCTCCGTGCCATGTCGACGAAGGCGGCAGATGTTGCGAAAGTGCTCAGTCGGCAACTCGCCGTCGTGCAGCAGGATCTCACGGCATTTTCTGGAAAGCGTGAGCGCGTCGATCAGACTCGCAAGGCAATCGCCGACGATGCTTCCCAGATCGGGGCCGCGCGCGAAAAGCGCACGACTGTCCAGGCCGAGATTGCGACGCTCACGCAGCAGCGTGCCGTGCTCGTTGCCAAGCAAAGCGAAAACGCTGGTGCGGCGGCGCGCCTCGGAGAACTGGGCACGCGTCGCACTGAGCTGCAGACTTCGCTTCGTGCGCTGGAGCGTGATGGGCAAACGGAGCAGCAACGGCTCTTGCAGCGTGTGACGACGATCCGTAACACGATCGCCGGCCATGAAGCGGTTGTTCGGCAACGTGAGTCCATTCTTCGCGCTGCGGTGGATCGCGATGAGGCTCAGCTTCGTCTCGGCAAGGTCGAGGCTCAAATCGAACCGTTGCAGCGCGCGATCGACGAACTCGATGCGAAGCGGCTTCGCGCAGCGACGGTCGGATCGACGCTCTCCAGCCTGCAATCGGAGGGAACGACGAAGGCAGATCTGATTAAGAGCCTGACGGAGCAATCGTCGGTAATCGGATCGGTGCCGTGTGCCGGTCTGGACATTCACACGACGTGCCCATTGCTTGCGCAGGCGAGGAGCGCCGCACAGCAGGTGGTTGTCCAGACCATCTCGTTAAATGATCTTCGGACCCGCTACCGCAGCCACAAGGCGGAGCTGGACCAGCTCTCGCCGGCTGTCGAGGCGATGTCGGCGAAACGTGCCGAACTGCAACGCGTCAATGCGGAAGTCACGGCGAACCGGCAGGCGCTTCAACGTGCAACGGAGCTCGCCGCGCGCAAGCCGTTGCTAGACGCAGCCGAAGTCGCGATGAAACAGGGCCAGGCCGAACTGGAATCGCTCGAAGTCGAGCGAGTCGAGGCGTCGAAACGTCGGGAGACGGAGGCGACGCGGCTCAATGGCTTGTTGCGAGAGGTCGATGCGGAGGTGTCGCGTCTGGCTTCAGTCGACGTGGCGCAAGCAATTGCGGACGTCGATCGCCTATTGGTCGCTCAACGTGAGGTCTGCACGAGCCTGGATGCCACGATCGAGGCCTTGATCCGGCGTCAGGCTACTGGTGAAGCATCGCTTGTGGCGCTCGAGCGCGAGCTCGAGGGCTTCTCGGCGACGCAGGCACTCGCGGAGCGGATCTCGGACGAGATCGCGAAGTGGAAGCTGTTGGCGAAAGGGCTCGGCAATGATGGCGTGATCGCGCTGACGATCGACGACGCGGGCCCGGCGCTGACGCAGACGGTAAATGACCTGCTGCTTGCGTGCTACGGCACGCGGTTCACGGTCGAGATCCAGACGCAACGCACGTTGGCCAGTGGCGAAACGCGCGAGGGGTTTGAAATCCTCGTGCATGACGCAGAAAGCGACAGCAGCAAGGCGGTCGGCGTGATGTCCGGTGGTCAGAAGGTGTGGATCAACGAATGCCTGACACGTGGCGTCGCTCTGTACATCGCGGGTAATGCGGGACAACCGTACGAGACGCTCTTCAGCGACGAGTCGGATGGACCGCTAGATCTCGACCGCAAGGTGCAGTTCATGCGTATGAAGCGCGAGGTTCTGCGTCAGGGCGGCTATGCGCGGGAGTTCTTTATTTCGCAAACGCCGGACCTGATTGCCGAGGCTGATGCGGTCATCGACGTGGCCGCGCTCGCGAGGTAGTGCAGTACACATTTTCAACCCAGGCGGGGAACGTTCCCCGCAGGGGCGTTCCTCGCCTTTTTCTTTTTCGAGGAACGCAATGAAAATGAAGCCGACATCTGCTGATCGTGTTCGAAGCCTCACGGTCTCGATTCGTCCGAAACCTATTCGCATGGGTACGGAGCACGTCTACGAGCTGAACGGCTCGCGGCTGCGCGATGTGCTGGTAAATGGGCAGTGGGTGACGGTGGCGGCTACGGCTGTCGCTGCATCCTGAATCATCGACGGAGGAATGCTCGGTGAACGGGATAACGAACCTGGTGATGCTGTTGATCGCGATGCACGGTGGCGGCCAACCGACTGCGCCGACTTACCGCTATGCGGTGACGACACAGACCGCGGCGACTACGCGGTCGCCCATGAAAACGGACGCGGTCATCTGCAAGGATGGCAAGTTCCGTACTTTTCCCGCGGGGCAGCGTAAGCCCTGCATCTAAATCTCTAAACTTCTGGCCCCCTTCTCGAAAGAGATCGGGGCCTTTTCCGTATCGACGATAGGAGGCTCTGATGAAGAAGCAAATCTGTTGGGCATTGGTTCTGGCGTCCCTGTGCTGTTGCATTGCGATCGTGTTCTCTGGGCGAGCGCAAGCGCAGACCCCACCGAGCGTCGAAGTGGGTTTTTCGCCCGATGGCGGAGCAGAGGACCTCGTGCTTCGTACGATCGGGGAAGCGCACCAGTCGATTCGCGTTCTGGCGTACTCATTCACCGCTCCGGCGGTGACGCGTGCGCTTATTGCCGCGAAGCACCGCGGAGTTGACGTAGCGGTCACAGTCGACGCGCGCAGCAACCTCTCGGAGGACCGTAGCGGACGAGCTCGTTCGGCGTCGGGAGCACTCACGTACGCCGGCGTTCCGGTCCGGACCGTGAGCGTTTTCCCTGCGCAGCATTCGAAGTACGTTGTTGTCGACGGCGCGACCGTCCAGACTGGGAGCTACAACTATTCGCAGCAAGCGGCCAAGTACAACGCGGAGAACGTTGTGGTGGTGCGCGGCGACACGCGTGTCGCCGATGCGTACCTGAAAAACTGGGATGCGGTGTCGGCTCGCGGCTATCTGTACCGCACGCCCTGATTGCAATTTTCCTCATAACCCACGCGGGGCAGATCCCGCGTGGGGCTGTTCTGCGCTACTGGAGCAGTACATGGTTTCTGAAATTCTCGTGAAGATTGAGTCGGCAATCGACGCGCTCGCTGTGCTGATCCGACAGGGGTACACACTTTCGAGCGCGCTGAGCGGCGGCAAGGACTCGACCTGCACGGCGATCCTTATGTTAGAGGCAGTGCGCCGCGCCGGCGCGGAAGTGGCGCGCAAGCACTTCGTGACAAGCGCCGACACGACAATCGAAAATCCAAGCATGCATTGGCACCTCCAGGTCATGCTCGACGAGATTCGAGACGCATACGCCGATGCCGGCGGGCCGGTGGAGGTGCACGTGGCGAAACCATCCTTGGCATCCCAGTTTGTCGTCGCTACGATCGGCCGCGGCACGCTTCCCCGAACCCCGGAAAACGGGGTGAAGAACGGGAAGCGCATACGTGCGTGTGCGGCCGACTGGAAGGTCGATCCGCAGAACCGCTTGAGGGCGGGGCTCGAGCGCTCGGCGGCCGCGGGCGGCAGTAGGGAGGTGGTCACTATCCTCGGCAACAGATTCGGTGAAAGCGGTAGTCGCGCAACGGCCATGGCGGCCCGAGACGAGAATGCGTTGAGACCTGTCCGGAACGCGGACGGATTTCTCACATTTGCGCCGATTGCCGAGTGGTCCACCGACTGTGTTTGGACAATGCTCTCGCTCTTCGCTGACGAAGCGCACCGCCCGTTTCCCTCGCCGATTTCCACCGCGTCGATTCGGCGCCTGTCGGATCTCTACCGCGCCGGAAATGAGGGGACGTGCGGCGTGATTCTTGGCGACGGCGGCGCGCGTGCCGCGTGCGGCTCCCGCTTCGGCTGCGCGTTCTGCTGCGTGTCCGGTGACCGGGATCGCTCTATGGAGTCGATGGTGAAGGAGCCGGCCCACCAGCATCTGGAAGGGCTGAATCGCTTCCGGAACTATCTGGTTGCGGTGCAGTGGGACCTCAGTCGCCGAGAGCTCGTCGGCAGGAAGCTGAGCGATGCCGGGTACTTGGCGGTCAAGCCTGATGTCCTATCGTATCGGGAACGGCTCCGATTGCTGCAGTACCTGCTCACGCTCGACGTGCTCGAGGTAGAACGTGCCGAGCAGCATGAGGGCGCATTGGCTGCGGGCGAGATACCAGACACGCCGGAGAATCGGGCTCTCAGCGAGGTGCAGTTCGAAATGATCACACCGGCGCAGTTAGTGGCGATCGATTTCTATCTCTCTATGCACCACTATGCACCGCATGCTTTCCCGGCGCTGTCGGTCTGGTTTGACGTGCATCGCCTCGGCCGACGCTACCACGTTCCGGTGCTCGAGCCGTTGCCGAAGGTTGACATCCCTCATCACGGGTGGTTCTTCGTAGGCTCGTACGACGCCGAGGTGCCGACAGATGGCCTTCGTGACTACGGCGCAGAACAGTGGAATCGCTACCTCTATCCGGATCGGCTCGGCCGATATGCACGCACGAAATCAGGGGAGCAGATTGTCTATTTCGAAGAGAGCGATCAGTTCGAGGTGGACAGTGAGGCGGCCTGCGCGTTCGTGACCTGCAGCTTCGACGCCGGCTGGTCCGTGAAGGCCCAGCAACACGGTGGTATGGAATCCGCTCGGTTCTGGTTGAACGAAGGCTTCGTTAGGTTACCTGGCGGGATGGCCGGACGGTATCAGGAGATGGCCAAGCGAGGGCAGTATTTCGCCCATCTCGCCGAGCGTCATAACCTGACGGCGACGGAGCTGGATCGATTTCTCGTTGACCGCGCGATCTCGAACTCAGAGCACCTGACGATGCTGAACCTGGCGCCGGTCGATTTGTTCTCACCGGCTGCCTGAAGGAAAGCAGCGATCTTCCACAAAGCCCGACACTCATGTGTCGGGCTTATATTTTTTGGGGCCGCCGGTGTTGTTGGCGCGCAAGCCGCGCGCCAAGTTGTGCTTATTCGGTAGTCAACATGCTACGCGCTCGCAGGCAGGTTCAAAATTGGCACGAGGTCATCGGACGCTGGGGTTGGCGTCGCGTGCGTGGTTTGCAGGCGTGCTTTCCCGACCACCAGATGCCGTGAATCGATTGAGATTCGCTCGATATGACGGCCCCTTGCAGCGCGCTCCGGTGTTCGCTGGTAAGGATGGCCGCGATGAATGTAGTCCTCAAGGTCGGCTTCGACGAAAACGACGCTGTGTTGGCCAGCGTTGCTCAATACGACGCACAACATGTCGAACGGGATGCCGACCAGATCGCGGTCGGCGATACGATTGAGGATTCCATCGCGGACAATGTGATCGGCGATCAGAGGATCCCTTCGGTCGGCGTAGCTCTCGACTTGGATGATGAGCTGCTTCGGATTCGCGGCAAGCGTCAGGAACCGGTACCGGCAGATGAATATGCGACCGTGTGAGAAGCAGACCAGGTCCGCGTATTTCGTTACGTAGTCCATATCTAATACCCCAATAAGAAAGAAGCCAGCGAACGTGCTGGCTTCTTCAGGCTATCGAGGCTGCGGGGAAGTCAAGTCTTGAGGGCATCTTGCGACCCGGTCGGTATGGTCGTCCGAATGCGGATCACCGTCCGCTGGCTAGTCAGGCCAAGCATCCGCATGACGTCGTCATTGCTTCTGCCGGCGAGCAGCTGGCGTCGAGCGAATGTGTTTCGTAGGGTCCGCGGGCTCATATCGGGAACACGAATATCCACCGCTAGAAGCTCGTCGCGAACGATTCGGCCTAGCATCTCGTCCGTCATCGGGCCGGCCGCACGGGGAGATGGGAACAGTAGGGGACTATGGGCGGTCGCCGAGCGGCTGAGCCACCGCGCGAGCGCCGGCTTGGCGAACTCGCTGACGTTGACCCGACGCGCTTCGCGGGGACCGCGCTTCGGTACAAGGAGGTGCGGCCGCGCTGGCGACAGGTCAAGGTCGACGGCGGCCGCCTGTCGGATTTCTTGCGCGGTAACGCCAGTCGAGAGCAACAAAGCAACGATGGCGCGGTTTCGCAACGCGCGATCGTCCAGCCCGTCAATGGACCGGATCGACGTCTGCAGTCGAAAATCGTCGGCCTCGGGCAGGTACACCGGGACGGGTTCGTCGTCGGGCCACGTTTGCGTCAGGGCATAGGCGGCCGCTGGGTTGGACTTCCGCACGCCGATGTCGACGAGATGTCGGCCGAGTCGGTCGAGGAGTTTCTCGTATCGCAGGCGTGTCGTTGTGCCGGGTTTGCATCGGCGATCGAGATCGGCGAAGAAGGATTCGAGATGGTCCGGCCCGAAGGTGGCCAGCGACAGCTGAGCGGCGGCGAGGTGACGCATGAAGCGTTCGAACATCGCTTCGTGCTGGACGATCGACCGCGGCGAGAATGCGCGCCGATCGGCGCCTGCGGCTTCCGTGCGCTGCCATTGCTGATAGGCCTCGGTCGGTGCCGACAGCCAGAGAGTCGGTTCGTCCATTCGATCTTATATACTGAATATTGGTTACCCCAAGCATAACGCGAATCTACGATTCGCGTTACTCGTCTCCAAAGGGGACGGACGATCGTGTACCCGGGCTTGCATGCAGGAGCCGGCAATCGACGTGTTTAGCGCACCGAGCACGCTGTTCACACCGAGTTCCGCCCGTTCCCGGAAATGGACACACCGACCAGAAGCGCTCGGACGCACTGATAGACGATCGGCAGCGACGGTTCGGTATGGTTCCAGTCGATGAGGCCACTGAAATCGACGCCCGGCATCGTAGCCGGTCCGATCCGCGGGAGCGCGGCGACGATCGCTGGATCGTTGCGGCTTTGAAAGGCCAGATCGGAAAACGCCTGCTCTTCGATCTCGAGCAATAGCGGCCAGCTAATCGCGTGAGCGAGGCCCGCGCTGATGTAGCGTTTGGTCAGCAAAGTCGCGACGCGTCGCAAATCTTCGGTGGCGAGGGCGAGCGCGTGCGCGTACCAGACCGGGTCTACGTCCGAGTCAGGGCGACCACTGGTTGGGGCAAGATTCATATCGCAGACAACAACGAGAGGGGACAGCAAGCTGCCGCGCTAAATTCGCACTCGACACGCTTGAGGAATGCACCGTGAATGTATCGAGCGCTGACGCGCAGTTCAAGAGCGGGCGACATGCTGGTCGATTTCGAAGGGCACACGGTCTTTGTCTTCGATCCACGCCGGCGGGCGCCCGCGGCCACTCCATGTTGCGCCGGTTTCGGGATCGCGATACTTCGGATTGGGGCGGCGGCGCGTGCTCTTCCGATGTACACCGTAGATTTCACGTGAGTTGATATTGAATTCGCTGACGAGCTGGCGGACGTTGGTCAACGCATTTGCCCGTGCCGCGCCTTTCGCCGGATCGATCTCCGCTTCGAGGGCGGTACGTTGGGCGAGCAGCTCCTGGTAGGTCGACATAATCTCTCCGATCGCGGTTGGGGAAGTAATATCGCCCAGCTTAGCGAGCGAATCGTGAAATCAAGTTAGCGTATCGAAGTACATCGAACCTTCCACGCGAGCGAGTCCATTGGTAACCGTAATCACTCGGCAGAACTCTCTCGCGGATGTTGGAAGCGCCCCGAGCAATTCGCGCGATCAGGTGCCGCACCTTGCCTTCTGCCTGCCATAGGCCGTAGACCGCGAGCAGCGCTGCGCCGAGCGCCTCCTTCCGAAACTTCTCCAGGAGGCCCGGGCACAAGATCACGTTCACCTGGCCCGTCTCGTCCTCGAGCGTCATGAACAGCACGCCGTTGGCCGTGCCAGGACGCTGGCGCACAGCGATCAGTCCGCAAAGCGTGGGCCAGTTGGCCGCTGGGCAATGTCGCCAGCTGCGCGGCCGATTGGAGGCCATCGACCGCCAGCCGATCGCGCAGCAGGGCCAGCGGGCGCCGACCGAGCGTGAAGCCCATCGCGTTGTAGTCAGTCACGATCTCGTTGCCTTGTGAGGTCTGCGGCAGCGCCGGCACCGCGTCGCTGCGCTCGGTGCCGCGGAGCAGAACCCGGTCGGGCACTGCGGCGGCCGCCAGCCAAAGCGCGGCACACCGGTTGCCGCGGGCGAGTGAGCGAATTGCGTTCGCGCGCGAGCACCTACAGGCCGTGCCGATCAGGCCGCACCGCGCGCCAGATCGGCGACGTCGACGAATGGCCGCACTGCGGGTGCGAACTCTATGCTTGCGACAGCCTCGCGCATGCCTGGCAGCCTCGGGATGCCAAGGCGCTGCTCACGTTGACTTCGACGGGCAGCGCCTACGCACCGCGGATTGGCGCCTCCTGCAGCAGCTTGGGGTCTAGAAAATTCAATCGGAGGCTGCGCCACTCGTGGACGCCGACTCCGAGGGCTCATGGGAGCGCTAATGGAATTGATGCCGATCGAAGTCACCATGTGTACGCGTATACCCAAAGTATCGGGAGACGCTATGCTTTGATATGTTTATTTCAAAATGTTTCAGAATATGAGCCTTGAGAGCCGAGGTGCAAAACAGGCGTAGGGAGACGGTCTTTCTTTTGCCTTGTGCACTTTGTGACAAATTAGTACAACAGGTGCATCCGGGGGCAACATGCGTCGTCCGAAATTCCAGCTTGGCCATCGCCAGGGCAGGGGAGTAGCGCACTCTTTCATCCGAGGAACTTTGACTCTGGCGCTGATCGGCGTCAGTGCTGTCGCAAGCTCCGGGTCGATCAGCTACACATACGACCCACTGGGGCGTTTAACGAAGGCCGTATTCAATAACGGCTCGAGTACCACAACGGTTATCTACAACTACGACGCATCGGGTAACCGTACGTCTGTCTCCACCACATCCCCATAGCGTCTGATTGCGTCACCACGCAGTGCACGTATTGCATGCGTCGAATCTAGCTATTTTGCAATCCGAAGTAATGAATTTTTATCTAGGGGATGCTATGTCCAGGTTGCCGCGCGTCGTTTTTCATAATTCCGTCGGTTTCGTCCTCCTGAGCGGTCTAATGGTAACCGGGTCTCATAGCGTCGCTGAGCCAATGCAATCTGCCTTGCCGCCGATCGCGCAAAAGTCGCCAGCCCAAAGGATGTTGGGTGTGCAACCAACTGCGAAGGCCGGGAAGCACTACGTAGGCATGGAACCATCTTCCACCGGGGTGGGACAACCGGTCACCTTCTCGAGTGGGAAGCCCGCTATCACGTATTCGGCAGAACGCCTCTCGGCTCTCGCCAACATGAAGGGACCTGGGAGAAATGCCGCTGACTTGTTCCCGATTTCGGGCGAGGAGTGGGAGCAATCTCGCAGGCGAGTAGTACTTTCACCCACGGTCAATCGAGGCGCAGCGATAGAAACGAAGACCGTTTCTCCCTCAATACGCGACACCAAGACGAGTGCCCTGAGCGCCGGTGGAAACGCGAGTCCTCAAGGTCCGGCGTCGATAGCTGAGCTGGCGCGTGCTCTGAATTACAACCCGGACGTCATCTATCAGTACGTCCACAACAATGCCGAAGTCTATCCGATCTACGGCACCCAGAAAGGCTCGTTCGGCACCCTATTGGACAATTACGGGACAGTCTACGATCAAGCCATGCTGATGGTCGACCTCCTGCGAGCATCCGGTTACACAGCAAGTTTCACGACAGGTGTGATCAAGTACACCGCGGCTCAGCTCAATTCCCTTTACGGCGTTGACACGTCGAATGCCTGTGCGGTCCTGAACCTGTTAGGTAAGGGCGGAATTCCCGTCTATGCGGCGACAGCGGTGAACGCAGGACAATGCCCGGGCAACACGTCGGCACTCGTCGATGTGTCCGTTGGCCATATCTGGGTGAAGACGGTCATCGACGGTACGTCCTATTACTTCGATCCCAGCTTCAAAACTCACTCGTTTAAGACGGGCATCGATCTCGCCAGTGCCAGTACGACCGGGTACAGCGCGTCTGCGTATCTCAGTTCCGCCACGAGCGGTGCGACGATCAACGCAAATTACGTGCAGAATCTCAATCGAACGAACATCCGGAATAACCTCACAACGTACGCCAATAACCTTGCGGCTTATCTTCGCGCGAACATGCCGACCGCCACAATAGATGATGTGGTGGGCGGAAAAATCGATCGACCTGATCTACGGAGCGATCCCGCACTATACGGCGCCCCCTCTGCAGAATACTGCCTACCCTCTGCAGGACGTAACAGACGTTCCTACGTCAATGAAGGTGACGCTGAGGATCCGGTATCAAGGGATAGACCAAACATATACGTCAGATGCAATCTATGGGCATCGTCTAACTATTACTTATAACGCGTCGAATCAACCAATCCTCAGTTTGGATGGTAACGCTGTTGGCAGTCCCGGAATCGCGCCGACTGTTGGCTCGGACACGACCCTCACGATGGTCGTTACCCATAATGGCTTCGGGACTACAGGTGCAGACCAGACCGTCACGCAGACGATCGTCGCGAAACCCGGAAATATCTTTGCGATTTCCAATGCATGGGGACCAACTGGTCGCGGTCTCGCGAACTTTTTCCAAACTTCACTCGGCAATTTGCGAGCATCCGGCGCCGCTGATACATCGGACGCGGTCGGGGGCACTACGTTGGCCCTGCTCGCCGCTCAGTGGCTCGGACAGACTTCGCAAGCCTACTACCTGAGCGAGCGCCTTTCGGGCAACTCGATCTTGCTATATCACGATGTCGGCGTAGCCGGTTATACAGGTTCGTCATACGTCGATTTGCCGGGCGGTTTAGTTGGGATCGCCAACGTTGCCGGAGACTCGACGAAGGAGCCGCTCGGGTTGTATCAATCGGGGATGCATTCAAGCATCCTCGAATCGACGGTAGTTCAGCAGGTCAGCACTATCTCGGCGGCTTCAACAGTGAAACTCATCGACCTGGCGGCAGCTGCTGGGCAGCCAATTTACAACGCGACGTCAGCAAACTACGCGAGCGCGGTACAGCCGAATCTCGTGAATTGCAGCGCGTATTTCGGAACTTTCAGTAACTACCTCGCTGCCGGATACAACCTGATATTGCCGCAGCACTGCGATATTACTGAGAATAGTTGGACCGGTGCGGGCTACTATTTTTATGGCCCAAATATTTTGGGCGCGATGATCAAAGGAAACCTCGCCGGCGGGTTCATGACCCTCGGTCAGTATCTGTCCACGCTTTCCCCGCTGGCGCAGGTTGCGTCGCCGTTTCCGCCTTCGATGTACAACCTTCCGGTCACCGTCCTCAGTAATGGCGCGCTCCAAATTGGACCGTCCCTCCAAGGTGGGTCCTCCCTGCAGGGCGAGCCGTTCAATTACGTTGCGGACCCCATCGGGCTCGCAGCCGGGAATTTTACGTACAGCCGCGATGACCTTTCATCAGGTGTAGGTCTCTTTCCGCAGCGCCTCACCTTCAGCCGTATATACAGTTCGAGCGCCAAGAATCAGGACAGTGTTCTGGGGAAGGGCTGGGCACACAATTTCAACGTGACCGCGAAAGTAAATTCCGACGGTTATCAGGGGATGGGCGAAGATTCTGCGCTCGATGCAGTAGCTGCGTTGGTCGAGATGAAGGCGTCGGTGGATTTGCTTGCGGACTCGTCACATCCTATTGAGAAGATGGTCATTGCGACTCTGGGGCAGCGGTGGTTCGGTGATCAACTGATCAACAATACCGTGATCGTGACACAAGGTCTGAATGGCGAGGTGTTCGTGAAGTGGCCGGACGGCAGCTACAACCCGCCCCCTGGCAATTCGTCGAGACTGATACTGAACGGAGATGGGACATACACCTACGATACTGTTCATCACAATACGATGCACTTCAACTCGTCGGGGAACATCGATACCTACAAAGACGCCAACGGTACGCAGGTCAACTACAGCTATTCCGGAAACAACCTGACCAGCGTCAGCAACGGCTTCTGGCGCACGCTAAATTTCAGCTACACGAACGGCCGGATCAGCCAGGTCTCGGACGGTGCTAGAACGGTCCAATATAGCTACGATACGAATGGCAATCTGACGACCTTCACCGACACGATGTCGAAGAGTACGACTTACGGTTATGGGTTGCCAGGTCAGATGACGCAAATCTTTTACCCGAGCTTCCCGTCCACCGCCGGCGTCACCAATGTCTATGACAGCTTGGGACGAGTCCAAACCCAGACGAATGCGCGTGGCAAAACGTATAGCTACTACTTCGCTGGATCGCGAGCTCTTGAATCTGCACCGGGTGGTATCACGAGGCTCAGCTATCTCGATGTGCTTGGAAATGTGTTGCAGCAGGCGGATCCGCTGTTCAACGTCACGCAATTCGCTTACGACGGACAGGGGCGGCTAATTACCAAGACTTTACCCCAGGGGAATGGCTTCTCGTACACGTACGATGATGCATCCTGTGCGAGCTCGGAGAAACGCTGTACGCAGAACGTGAAGTCGATCACGCAGTTCGCACCAGCCGGATCCGGTCTCGCACCGCTCACTCGAAGCTTCACTTATGAGAGTGCATACAACAAAGTTGCCACGGAAACCGATGCACGCGGCAATGCCACGACGTACACCTATGCGCCTTGGGGCGACATTGCGACCGTTACCGCCCCGGTCGATTCGAGCGGGGTAGCGCCATGGACAGCCTACGACTATTACTCTTGGACACCGACCGGCTTTCCGACGATGTATCTCTTGTGGAAGACGACGGTCAAGACGAGCGCATCTAATTCCACTGCGACGACGCGGACCTATGATTGGGCGCACCACGAGGTGCCCGCGACCACGACAGTCGACGCCGGCACGGGAACGCTGAATCTCACGACCACCTACACCTACGACGATATCGGCAACCTGACCGTGGTTGACGGGCCGCGTACTGACGTGACCGATACGGTGACGACTAGCTACGACAGCGAGCGGCGCCCGACCGTGGTCACGGAACTGGGGAAGCAAACTCAGACCACCTATGATGCGGACGGCCGGCCAGTTGCTGTCGCCCGCCAGATCGGCGCTCAATGGTTGACAAACTGTTCGCGGTACAGCGCAACGGGAAAGGTTACCCGTGCATGGGGGCCTTCGATGACTGCATCGGCGACAACCTGCCCGTCCGAGGCTGCTCCGGTGCCGATCACGGACACCGCGTATGATGATCTCGATCGGCCATATCAGCAAACCCAGTATCTCGCGGCTGCCGATGGTGGGAACAGAGTCACGACGACGGTGTACAACGTCGACGACTCCATCAACACCATCCAGAAGGCGACCGGCACGGCGCAACAGCAGAACTATGTGCAGTACACCTATACGCCGAACGGTAAGCTAAATTCTAGTGCTGACGCGAAGAATAATCTGACCGTCTATGCATACAACGGTTTCGACCGTCTGACGAACCGATACTACCCGCTGGCCAACACACCGGGCTCGGCGAACAGCAATGATTACGACGGCTACACCTACGATCCGAACGGCAACGTGGTCACCATCCGCAGACGTAGCGGAGGCACGATCACCCAGACCTGGGATAACCTCAACCGCCTGACCGCACGTACCTATCCGAGCAGCGCTAACAATGTTCAGTTCAGTTATGACCTGCGCGGACTACGCACCGCGTCGCAGTATGCGAACGGCAGCTACGCGGTGTCCTATGCTTGGGACAACGCGGGTCGATTGCTCAACACGACGGCGGGGGGGCAGACGCTCAATTTCCAGTACGATGCCGCAGGAAATCGGACCCAGATGACGTGGCCGGATGGGTTCAATACAACTACCAGCTTCGATGCGTTGAATCGGCCGAGTGTGATCAAGGAGAACGGAAGCACCGCACTCGCGACGTACACCTACGACGACTTGGGCCGGGCGACCACGTTGACGTTCGGAAACGGTACATCGGTTCAGCGCGGGTTCGACAATCAAGGCGGGGTTGCGACGCTGACCAACCTACTGACTGCGCCTGGCGATCAGGTGCAGTTCACGTACGCACGTAATCAAGTTCTGGATGTGACTAGCGTCACACCGAGCAATCTTGCGTATCAGTGGAGTGGTGGAACGAGCGGCAGCCAGAGCTATACCGCGGATGGCCTGAATCGTTACACGACCGCGGCTGGAGGCTCAGTCGGGTACGACAATAACGGCAACGTGGCGAGCTACGGCGGTCGGTCGTATGGTTATGACCTTGACAATCGACTCGTAACCGGCAGCACCGGGTTGTTTTCGACAGTGAGTCTGGCCTACGACGCGCAGGGTCGCATGCGTCAGACTGTCGAACCGAATGGGCTCTTTGGCAGTGTCACGACGAACATGCTGTACGACGACACGAAGCTCGTCGCCGAATACGATTCGTCAGGCAATGTTCTGAGGCGTTATGTTCAGGGTTCTGGTGCAGACAATCCACTGGTTTGGTACGAAGGCTCCGGGACCACGAACAAGAATTGGTTCTACACGGATCAACTGGGCAGCGTCGTCGCCGCGGCGGATACGTCGGGGGCGAAAACGGCAACCTATACCTACGGCCCATTTGGTGAGCCGAACGCAGTGAGCGGTACGCGGTTCCGCTTCACGGGGCAGCAATTCATTGGCTCTCTCGGGCTGTACTACTATAAGGCAAGGTTCTATTCCCCCGGACAAGGTCGGTTTTTCCAGACGGACCCTGTGGGATATAAGGACGACACGAACCTCTACGCTTACGTGGCGAACAACCCGGTAAATCGAGTAGACCCCGCAGGGTTGACGTCCGCAGTGACGGGAAGTTCAGATGGTTCGTTTCAAATAGCAGGGCCGGGTACGAAAACTCCGAACACGGGCGCCCCATACACCTATTACGTTAATCCGGGAAGCGGTCAGATTCGTGTGTATGGCGGTGACGGATATCCAGTAGCTGACATTGATTACGATCATGATCACGGGCAAGGTGTACCACATATTCACGATTTCACCGTGGACCCATTGGGGGGATTCCCGACTCGGGGTGGCGGGTATGCTCCGTGATAAATCGTTGTCAAACACTGAACTTACGTTGGTGAACCGAAATGGTCTTCTATGCAAAGAGCAAGGACGGGATCGCGGGCTTTCTTCAGTACTTCCCATCGAAGTCAACTGCTGCACTGTGGGTCCGATATGGCGTCGTGAGTGAAGATTTTTGCCGGGAGCTTCGTCGACAAGGTGTCAATGTGACTGTCTTCACGGCACAAGAGACGCTATCCGAGTCGGAACAGGAGGCTTGCAATATTGACACGATTTCAATGCATCATCCGGGCGTGGCGATTTGGGTTGAAGCTGAGCGGTCGGAAGAATAGCGGATGGAATCACGTTAGGGACGACAGAGATCTCAACAAAACTCCCTTGCCGTCGTCGGCAGCGAGCCGAGCAATTCGCTCCGGTCGACGAGCTTGCTCGCGATCAGGTGCCGCACCTTGCCTTCTGCCTGCCATACGCCGTAGACGGCGAGCAGCGCGGCGCCGAGCGCCTCCTTCCGAAACTTCTCCAGCAGACCGGGCCACAGAATCACGTTCACCTGGCCCGTCTCGTCCTCGAGCGTCATGAACAGCACGCCGTTGGCCGTGCCTGGTCGTTGTCGCACGGTGACGAGGCCGCATGCGCGCGCGAGCTGGCCGCTGCGTAACGTTGCCAGCTGCTCCGCCGACTGCAGGCGATCGAGCGCCAGCCGATCGCGCAGCAACGCCAGCGGGTGCCGGCCAAGCGTGAAGCCCATCGCGTTGTAGTCGGTCACGATCTCCTTGCCTTCGGAGGCCTGCGGCAGCGCCGGCACTGCGTCATCGCGCTCGGTGCCGCGCAGCAGATCCCGATCGGGCACGGCGGCGGCCGCCAGCCAGAGCGCGGCACGCCGGTTGCCGCCGGCGAGCGAGCGCAGCGCGTTCGCGCGTGCGAGTACCTGCAGGTCGTGCCGATCGAGCTGCGCCCGTCGCGCGAGATCCGCGACGTCGACGAACGGCCGCACCGCGCGCGCGAGCTCGATGCGGCCGGCGACGTCCGCGCGCATGCCGCGCAGCAGTGAGAATCCAAGCCGCACCGGCGCCGATGTCGTCGGCCCCTCGATGACCGAATCCCAGGTGCTCACGTTCACGTCGACAGGCAACACTTCAACGCCACGGCGTCGCGCGTCCTGCAGCAGCTGCGATGGTGTATAGAAGCCCATCGGCTGACTGTTGAGCAACGCCCCTAGAAACACGGCCGGCTCGTGCCGGCGCAACCAGGCGCTCGAGTAGACGAGCAACGCGAAGCTGGCCGCATGGCTCTCCGGAAACCCGTATTCTCCGAAGCCCTTGATCTGCGCGAAGATCGCCTCGGCGAATTCGCGATCGTAGCCGCGCTCGAGCATGCCGCTCACGAGCCGATCGTGGTACGGCTCGAGGCCGCCCTTGCGTTTCCACGCTGCCATCGCACGTCGCAGCTGATCGGCCTCACCGGCGGAGAAGCCGGCCGCGAGCATGGCGACCTGCATCACCTGCTCCTGGAAGATCGGCACGCCGAGCGTGCGCTTCAGAGCCTTTTCCATGCCGTCTGAAGGGAAGGTGACGGGCTCAAGCCCCTGCCGGCGGCGGAGATATGGATGCACCATGCCGCCCTGCACGGGGCCGGGTCGAACGATCGCGACCTCGATCACGAGATCGTAGAAGCATTGGGGCCGTAGGCGCGGCAGCATCGACATTTGCGCGCGCGACTCGACCTGGAATACGCCCATGCTGTCGCCATCGCACAGCATGTCGTAGGTGGCCTTGTCTTCGGCCGGGATGTCCTGCAGCTCGAACGTCTCGCCGCGCTTCTCCGAGATCATGTCGAGCGCGCGGCGCACCATCGACAGCATGCCGAGCGCGAGCACGTCGATTTTCAGGATGCCGAGCGCCTCTATGTCATCCTTGTCCCACTGGATGATCGTGCGATCTTCCATCGCGGCATTCTCGACTGGCACGAGCCGCGTGAGCTTGCCGCGGCTGATCACGAAGCCGCCGGAATGTTGCGATAGATGGCGCGGGTATCCGAGCAGCTGAGCGGCGAACGCGGCCCACTGCTGATTGAGCGGCGCCTCGGGATCGAGACCGGCTTCGGCGAAACGCTGCAGCAGATCCGCGCGCGAGTCGAACCAGTGGTGACTTTTGGCGACCCGATCGACGATCGCTGGATCCACACCGAGCGCTTTGCCGGCCTCGCGCAATGCGCTGCGCGGTCGGTACGTGGTAACGGCCGCGGTCAGCGCCGCGCGATCGCGGCCGTACTTGCGGTAGATGTACTGCATCACCTCTTCGCGACGCTGATGCTCGAAGTCGACGTCGATGTCCGGCGGCTCGTTGCGCTCCTTGCTCATGAACCGCTCGAACAGCATCGACTGACGGGAGGGATCGACCTCCGTCACGCCGAGGCAGTAGCAGACGGCGGAGTTTGCCGCCGACCCGCGGCCCTGGCTCAAGATGCCGTTCTGACGCGCGAATTGCACGATGTCGTAGACGGTAAGGAAATACGCCTCGTAGTTCAGTTCCGCGATCAGCTGCAGCTCGTGTTCGATCTGCGCTTGCACGTCGACCGGAATGCCGGCCGGAAAGCGCCGCTGCGCACCGATATACGTCTGTTCGCGCAGGTAGGTCGCGACGTCGTAGCCGGCTGGAACCACCTCGTCCGGGTATTCGTACTTCAGGTCGTCGAGTGAGAACGTGCAGCGCCGCGCGACCCGCA
This sequence comes from Burkholderia pseudomultivorans, assembly GCF_902499075.1. Classification (GTDB taxonomy): domain Bacteria; phylum Pseudomonadota; class Gammaproteobacteria; order Burkholderiales; family Burkholderiaceae; genus Burkholderia; species Burkholderia pseudomultivorans. The sequence continues at coordinate 122,045 of NZ_CABVPP010000008.1, forward strand.
CGGTCTCCTCGAGCGCGCCGGCCGGGTAGAGGTTGGCAAGCCGCAAGCGCGATCGCAAATGCCGCTCTGCATTCGGCGCGAGCTCGTATCCGCACTCGGACACCGGCCGCCCCAGTCGGATTGACGTCAGAACGTCCTGCAGCGGTTTGCGCGATCGCACATGCATCAGCGGCCAGCTGGTGGCGACCACCGGCACGCCGTGGCGCGCGGCGACGCGTTCAACGACACCGCGGTGGATATCGTCCATCGCACGCGCATGCAGCGTGAGCGCGACCCATGCGCGATCGCCGAACACGCGCGCGAACCATTCGACCTGCGCGTCGAGCCGCTGCTCATTGGCCGGGAAGTCGGGCGACAGGATCGCAATGCAGTCAGGCAAGCCGCGCAGATGCATGAATGGCGCGTCCGGCTGCTCGAGATCGCGCGGCGCCAACCGGTAGCTGCCTTTCTTGCCGCGCATACGGCCGAGCGACACGAGCTCGCAGAGGTTGCCGTAGCCGTCGCGATTCATCGCGAGCGCGCTGAACGCGATCGCCGGCGAGCCGTCGGCGGCCGTCAGCCGGAAGTGCGAGCCGATGATCAGAGGCAGGCCGGCTGCCTTCGCTTCGACGTGCGCGCGCACGACGCCGGCGAGCGAGCACTCATCGGTGATCGCGATCGCGCTGTAGCCGAGCTGCGCCGCGCGCGCCACGTATTCCTCGGCGCGCGACGCGCCGTGCAGAAACGAGAAGTCGCTGGCGACCTGCAGCTCCGCATAGGCGGGCAGGGCGCCGTAGCTCGCAGCGCTCATCGCGAATCAACCGAACAGGCCGTGCAGAAAGTAGCGCGAGTCGCTTTCGTCGCTGGCCGTCGGCCGCTCCTTGAAGATCCAGTAGCAGATGCCGTTGTCGTCCTCGGCGACGAAGTAGTCGCGCGTGACGGTCTGCCCGTCCTGCCATCCGCCTTCGATACGTTCGCCCGGCGACACCATGCGCAGCGGCGTACCGTAGAACGGCCGGTGTTGGCGCGTGAGCAGCGGCACCGGCTTGGCAAGCAGCCAGGCGGGGCGCGGTAAATCCGCGGGCAACGGCGTTGCCTTCGGAGCGTCCCGCATCGGCACCCATCGGGCGGCCGGCTCCGGACGGTAGTCGGCTATGGGAGCCGGGACCAGCACGTTCTCTGCGCCGAGGCGCGCGGTGAGCAGTTCCAGTAATCGAGCGTGATCCTGCGGCGTGCCGCCGGGTTCCGGGAACAACGAATCGCTCGGCGCTGCCGCTTCCTGCACGCGTCGCGCGACGAGCCGCACGGCGATCACGGGCCCGGCGAGCTCGACATGGCCAAGCCGCTCCTTGACAAGCCGGGTCAGGTGCTCTTCGAAGCGCGTGGGGGCGCCCAGCGAAATCTCGATCTCGGTCGGCGCGATCGCGTCGCGTCCGCGCTCGTGCTCGAGCAGCAGCGCGAATGCGGCGACGTCCAGCTGCTTCGCCGTGAGCCAACCGGTCAGCTGCAGGATCAGCCGGCGCGCGACAAACAACAGCGCCTCAGCGTGCTCGACGCGGTCCATCAGCTCGACGCGCGTGTCGAACGACGGCGGCATGTCGAGCCAGTCATAGGCCGCCGGCGCAGTGCCGGCCACCTGGTCGAGCCAGTCGATCAGCTGCGTGCCGCAACGCTTTTTGAGGCCGGCGCGGGGCAGGCGCTGCAGGTCCGCCAGCGTTTCGCAGCCGAGCTCGTCGAACCACGTCGCGTACCGCCGCGCATCAGGGGCGACCACAAACGGCACGCGCGCGAGCGCGCGGCGCAATGACCGGGCAGACAGCGCGAGGCCGCCGCGCAGCCCGCGCGCGACCATCCATGCGGCCGGGCCTGTCGACGCGACGGAGATTGCCGCGGAGACGCCGAACGACGCGACGACGTCGCGCACGCGCCGGCGCAGCGCGCGAATGCCATGGAAAAGGCGCAGGCTGGCCGTCACGTCGAGCAGTACCACGGCTTCGTCGGCGTCGACGACGTTCGGCGTGAATTGCAGCAGCGCGTACGCGACGCCGAGCACGAGTTCGCGTTCTCGCACGACGTCGCGCTCGCGGATTTGCGCGTCGGGCGCGAGCGACAGCACGCCGGCGCGCCGCATGCCGACGACGATGCCGAGCGCGCGCGCGGCACGGTCCAGCGCCACGACACGGCCGCTCTCGAGCACGACGAGACCGCGCGCATCGTCAGGCGATGGCGCCGGCGAGCGTGGCCTGAACGTTTCGAGGTTGAGGTGCGGCAGATGCACGCCGATCCAGACTTGCATGGCGATTCAACAAAATCGGCGAAGGGGACAACGGGACGAACAACGGCGTATCACGCGCGGGTCCGCGGCGCTTCACAAACGTGATCTCTATGCCGTCGCGCTTGGGGGCCAGCGCGAGCCGCAATGGCGCCGGCGACGCGTCGCGTGCGGCGGCCGCCGGCCGGAACAGGAAAAACAGTGCGGATCCGGTTTGCGCGGCCAGGTTCAGACGCCGCAGCGCGTCCGCGCGCACGTTTGACTGCCACAGCAGGACAGCCGCGCACGTGCCGGCGCGCAGCGCCTGCTCGGCGGCCCAGAGTGCATCGGCAGTGCGCGGGGCAGGCAGCAGGACGAAGCTGGACGGATCGACATCCCAATACGACAGCGCGAGCGGCTGCAGCCCGTGCGGCGGCTGGATCAGCATGATCGGTCGACCGCTCGAGCGCGCCAGTACAGGCGCGAGTAGCCGGAGCTCGCCGATGCCGGCCTGCTGCGTCAGCAGCTCGACCAGCGCGCCGGCCGGCCAGCCGCCGCCGGGTAGCTCGGCGGTCAGCTCAGCGTGCCCCGTGTCGACGCCGCGCGAGCTCGAGCGCGGCAGCTGACTGGCACGCCAGAGCGCGGGATGGATGGTTTCGGGATGGGCAAGAGCGGCTTGCATGGTCGTTGGGGGATCTGGCACTGTATGTTTATACAGTATATGCCATTCCCCACGCCGACTCCAATCCCTACCCGAATTACGCCGCCAGCTGGTGCTCGTAGTAGGGCCGCTCGCGATCAGCGAGGATCTCGCGCAGCTGCGCGCGGCGAGACGGATCCGGCGCCAGCCATGCGTCGACGTTCGACGATTTGATCGGCACGATGCATCGGTACGAATACCTCGTTTTGTTAGTAATAAATGGGTTGACAGACATCGTCCTGTGTACTGCTATTCAATTTCTTGAAGTCGAGTAGCGGGATGGAATTCGGGGGAGATTTGGCAACCTATGGATGATCCGGAAATAGGGCGGCTGCATTGCCTCGCGGCGCGCGCGATTGCTGACGGTGCCGACGACCTCGTGATGCGCCAATGGCGCGTGCCATTCAAGCAAGCAGCGAAGATGTTGCGCGAGGCCAGCGCGTGAGGTACGTACGCGCCACTGATGAGTTTGTCTTCGCCGGACGCCCGCGGCCGGGATTCCCCTTGATCCTCGACGATTCGATGGAGCCGGCGCAACCGTTCCATGACTACCTGCTGTACCGATTGCTTGAGAGCGGAAAGGCGCTTGATCAAAAGACGTGGGAGGCGTACGGTCGCCGGCTATGGGATTTCGCTCGATTTCTACAAGCGAACGAATGGTGTTGGGACGATCCATTCATGTCGGTTGGGCAGAGCGTCGTCAGTGTTTACCGCGATTGGCAGGCCCAAGACCTCAAGCTGGACCCCGCAACCATCAACGCCCGGTTGGAATTGGTCACGGCAATGTACCGGTGGGCACATGAACGCGGGCGGATCGACCGCTTGCCCTTCACCTGTTCCGACGTCGCAGTGTACGGCATTGAGCATGACCTGACTCATATCACCGGCGGTCGGAAGAGGTCGAGCCGTCCGGCAGTGCTGCTCAACGAGTGGAACAAGGAACCTGCGTTCCTGACAGCCGATCAACTGAAGATCGTGCGGCAATCGATTCGCTCTGCAGCGCAGCGGCTGCTGTTCGACCTGATGGCGCGGGTGGGTTTGCGCTCAGTCGAGGCACGTACCTTCCCGCTGTCGTACGTGGTTGATCCACGGACCCAAAAGGCTTGGAAGCCAGGCACCTTTATCGACGTGCGCCTCGACCCACGGGACATGGAGATCAAGTTCAACAAGTCCCGCGTTGTGCACGTGCCATACAGCCTGATGGAGGACATGTACGCATATACGACATTCGAGCGCAACGGTCTTGCCGACGCGGCAGACCGCAAGGAACTGATCCTGACGATTCACGGGCAACGCTACAGCAAGGAATCCGCGGTGAAGGTCTACACCGATCTCAGCAACACGGTGGGCTTCCGGGTGCGCCCGCTCATGCTGCGCCACAGCTACGCGATTCATACCCTGCTGCTGCTTCGCAGCCGTCCCGAGATACCGATGGAGCCGCTCATGTACGTCCGCGACCGCCTCGGCCACGCGAGTGTCCAGACCACCATGGTGTATTTGCAGCAGATAGAGCGGCTGCTGGGCGCAGAGGCGCTCGCGATGATGGACGAGTTTGACCGGCTCTACGGGGTTGGCAAAGCATTGGCCACGGCGCCGCATGCATCCACAGTCGATCCTCGACACTGAGCGACGCCATGGTCAGAAAGAAGAACTACAACGTCAGCGAGAATCGCGCCGCACCGGTCGGTGTCATATCGGCATCACTCGAACGGCCGAAGCCCGGCGCCGACGACGCCTGCATCGACATGGTCGCGCTGTTGGGGCTCGAGGCACGCTTTCCTCAGAGAATCAAGACGCTCGACCTTCGTGACTGGCTGGGCCGAGGCATCGACGACTGGGTATGCTCATCGGGCTTCTGCCTCAAGGCGATGCTGCTCTCGGGTGCACGCGCGACAGCCTCCGTCACCACGTACTTCGGGCAGCTGCCTTACCTGTTCGAGTACCTCGCGGGCAGTTCGCAAACCCCGCTGCCCCAGCGACCCAAGTTGCCGTCGGACCTTTCCCCGATGCATGTCCAGCATTTCATCGGATGGTTGCAGAAGCGAGCTCAGGCTGAAGGCTGGCGACCGAGTTCGACGCGCAATACCTACAGGGGGGTCAAGGCCGTACTCGCCGAAATGTTCGCGCAGGGCTTCATCGAGGGCGAGCCTTCTCGCTTCTTCCGGCGCGGCGCGTTGCCCTGGAGCAGCGAAGACAGCCTGCAGACTAGCCTGAGTGACGCGGAGCAAGAGCGCCTGGCCAAGGCGATCAAGTCCGACCTCGTTGATGTTCACCACGGCCGCTTGCAACTGAAGCAAAGTGCCGTGCAGGGACTCAGGCTGTTGTTGGTGGCACACCGTCAAGGGCTCAACCCGACGCCCCTGCTCGAAATGTGCCGCGATGCCTTAGCGCCGGGATTTCTGCCTGGCACGATCCTAATTCGTACTGCAAAGCACCGCAGCAAGAAGATTCGTTCCAATGTTGGCCGCTCCGCTCTTGGACGGCACGCATCAAATCAACCGAACGAGCAAGCTGACGAGCAGAACCTTTGCTTCGACCTCTCCGAGGGCGCAGTCTTGCAGCAGGCCATCGCAAGCACCCGCGAACTGGTGGGTGAGGCGCCATCCGCGTTCAAGACACGGATCTGGCTGTATCGCGCTGAAGCAAGTGCAGGGTCGACAAAGAGGGGCAACATCACGTGCCTCGACAGCAAGTCCCTCAACAGGGCAATCGAAGGCGTCATCGAACGCCGCAGTCTACTGGGAGACGGCGGCCTGCCGTTGCGCGTCAACCTGAGTCGCCTGCGTAAGAGCCGCTTCGACCGTGCTCTGCGTACCGCCGACGGCGACATAGCCATCACCGCCAACCTGATGGGCAACACACCGAGGGTCGCCGGAGTGAATTACCCGTCGATGAATGAGGCGCGCAAGGCCGATGCAGCGAGCTTCATGAACGGCGACTATACCGTTTTGATGCGGGCCGAAGCACAGGCTCCGAGGGGGAATGAGATTCGGCCAGTGCAAGTGGAACCTTTCAAGGTCGGCAAAGGCAGCATAAGCGCCCCGCCAAGCCCGACGCCCGTCTCCGCATGCTCGGACTCGATCAGCGGCGAGCATGCGCCGAATGATGGCCGCAGCCACTGCGATCGCTACGTCATGTGCTTGTTCTGCTCGAGCTTCGCGATCGTCGGCACCGTGGACGAACTCTGGCGCTTGTTCAGCTTTCAGATGTTCGCGCAGGCCGAACTCGACTACCTTGACGAAGCCTTGGGTCCGGAGCGCACGACCGACGGACTGCTTGAGGACCTGCGCGACCGATACCGGGTGGTCATCCCCTACATCGACGACTTCACGCAACGCCAATTCGCGCGCAGCCGGGTCGCGCAGGCCCGCGCCAAGACCGTCTCGGGCTTGCACCCTTACTGGCAGCACCAGATGACCATGAGCCGCCGCGCACGACACCGTGCGTCAGCGCCGGATCTGCGCGTTGATGGCTCGCACGGCGATACGGCGATACCGCGGATTCGCGGAACGCAGCAGGCAGGACCCAGGGCATGAGAAGTACCTCTGCCTCGATCCTTGACACGCCCCAAACGCTATCTGGGGCTCGCGCCGTGCCGGCCACATCCTTGCCCGCCCCACGTGCCCTGCGGGCCTTCGAGTTGCTGGCGGCTCAGCCGATCAGCCTGGTCGGCATTCCGCCGGCCGAACGTGACGCTATCGTGGTGACTGCCGTGGCCGATGCCGCAGGCCACGAGCATCCAGTGAGTCGTTTCGGTGATCGGGTCTGGGACCTCGCGCCGGAGATCGAGGCGAAGAACCGCAAGGGTTCGGCCCTGAAGATCGTTTGGCCGGACGACGTACCGAAAGCACTGATCGACGATGCCAAGGCGGCACTCTATTGTGCTCAGCGACGCGGCCCCCACGGGCGAAAGTGGTCCGGCAGCTCGATAGCGGATATTGGCCGCTCGGGCGTCCTGGCTCTGAGATATCTCGCACAATTGGGGCTGGCCGACTTCAGTCAGGTACGAGCTCTGCACCTGTCTGACCACATCGCGGATTTGCGGCGTACGCTCAAGCCCGTGTCGGTGCGTGGTCGGCTGCAAATTGTCGACCTGGTCTGGACGTTCCATACGGAAGTCCTGCACCCGTTGCTCGAGCACCCGTGGGCGGGGCTCGCCCTTTGGGATGCATGTGGCGGCAATGAAGATAATCGGATGCCGTCAGGGCGGACCGGCACGACCCCCGTGATCCCGCGGTCGGTGCAGCGCATACTTTTCGCCTACTGCGAGGCCAGTCTTGCGCAGGCGGACGAGCTGTTTCAGGCTCGAGACGCGGGCGGGCTCGGGGCGCCCAAGCGCCCCGCAATGACTTCGATCCGCAATGCGGTCCTATACCTCTTGCAGATCTCCTCCGGAATGCGCAACTCGGAGAGCACCGGCGTGACCAGCGGATGTTGGCGTACCGAACAGCGCAACGGCGTGACGTATCACTGGGTGCGCACGCGCGAAGTCAAGACGACCGGCGGAACCGAGGTCGACTTTCTGGTGCCGCCGGAGGCTATTCGCGCGCTTGAGATCCTGCAGCGCTACGCCCAACCGCTCCAAGCACGGTTGGTCGGCGAGGCGCGATGGCTCGAAGACCTGATGGCGCAGGGCCCCGATCTCACCGGCCACCTGTGCAACGGCATGAAAATGGCTGAGGCCGCGCACCGCCTGAACCATGTGCGAGAGATCGGCCGGCATCTGGTTCTAGGACTGAACGTGAAAGCCTCGGATCATCTGGGAACCGGTTCGCGGGTCGAGGTGCTGAGTTCAGCATCCTGCGGGTACCAATTGAAGCAATTGGCCGCGGCCGCCGGGACAGAGTGGAACCTGGCCAACCATCAGTGCCGCCGCACCTTCGCGTACAACGTCGCGAACTCGCGGTTGGGCCGAATGGGCCTCGTCTTCCTGAAGTGGCAACTCAAACATGCGTCGATGTCGTGGACGCAGCTCTACGCTGCCAGCCCGCACCAGGATCACGCCCTATATCGCGAGTTCGAGGAGGAAATGGCCGACGCGCGGCTGGGGCTGCTGGAAAGTTGGGCGCATTCCGATGCGCTGCTCAGCGGGGGTGCCGGCAAGAAGATCATGCAGACGCGCACGCGTGCCGCACGCGACCTCAAGCAACTCCTGAGACAAACCGCCGAGTCGATCGAACTGCGCAGCACCGGACACGCGTGGTGCATCAGTGGTACGCGAGGATGTCACGGCCAGGGGGTGTACGACCCATCAATGTGCGCGGGGTGCTCGCAGGCCATCATCGACCAGGGGCAAGCATCTGCCTGGCAGATGATTCACCTGGACAACCTGCGGCTAGCTGCGATCACCGACTGCGGTCCCGCAGTGGCCGATAAGGCGCGGCGCGTGGTGGAGCGCTCGACGCAGGTGCTGCGGGATCTCGGCTGTGCGCTGCCGACCGATGACCGGGCCCGGGCGTACACTGCCGCGCTGGAGGGAGCATGAGCAGCCGTGCAGGCACCTCGCCCGACGATACGCGGCCCGGGTCGGCGCCCCGGCGCCGTAGCAGAGGGAAGACGCGCGAAGCGCTACAGCTGGCGATCCTCCGGGTCAAGACGAGGGGACTGAAATTGAGCATCTCCTCCGTCGCGGCGGAGGCTGGCGTAAGCGCCGGCCTCATTCACAATACGTACCCCGACATCGCCGAAGAGATCCGCACTCAAGTCGGCCGCGGCATTCGGCAGCAGCGCGACGCCACGGTTGCGGAGGTCAAGAAGGTAAGAGAACAGCTGAAGACCGTCCGCGCGGAGCGAGACGCTGCACTGGCTGATGTCGCGACGCTGGCGTCGATTAATGAAACACTGCGTCAGGAGATTGCAACGCTGCAGGCGGTAGCTTCTGGAAAGATCCATGTTCTGCCCCCTGTGAGGGACGTTTAAGTCGTATGCTGGGATCCCTTTGATCTCATTGCATTTTCCCGGTAACCGACAATCGCCAAACCGGTGTTACGGAGTCGCCGACCGCACTCGGAGAAACCGTTCTACCGGTACGACGGCCACGACGCCATCGCCGCCCGATTGTTCGTTCGCGACCGTCGTAATTTCCTCGACCAGCGCGTCGACGCTCTCTGCGACCGTAAAGACTTCGATCCTGATGTGTTCCGTTGTCCAGTCGTTGCCAAAGAAGTTGGGATGCGCGCCGAATCCCTTTGCCTTGGTCACCGTCATTCCATGGATGTGCAACGCACCCAATCGCTGCTCGAGCGCGGTGAGCACCTCGGGCCGCAGCACTGCGACAACGCATTTCAGTTCCATCACATCCTCCTGCTTCGAAATTGAAACGCCCGGCGGCTATCCCTTCGGCGCCCACTTTGCATCGACTGCCGCTTGAATCTTCGCTGCGTCCCGGACACCAGCTTGCGTCATCTGGTAAGCGATTTCGGCTGTGCCTTGGCAAACCGGGCACGACACCGCCATCTTGTCCTCGAAGCACTGAAGGTTCGAACGATGCTCGCCGCGGTTCTCGCATCCGCACCAGCAGTAGAGCTTGTTGAGCGTCGCGGGGATCTGGGTCGCGACCCAGTACGCGTGCCGCACAGCAATGTCGGGAAACTGCACCGGGTTCAGTACATGCGAGGCATCCGATACGCCCGATGAAATGATGCGCAGTCCATCTGGGCGCAGCATTCCGACTCGCCAGCCGGGTACCTGCTGGACCGTGTTCTCCAGCGTGACCGCAGCGCTTTTTGGACCAAAGGCCCAATGCACAAGTGAAGGCCCCCAAACCAACGCCGTCGATACCGCGAGAATCAGGGCAAGCAGAGACAGCAGATTCAACTTCACCTTGACGACACGACCGGAGCGCTCGTTGGCGGCGCTGCCAGACTGATGTCGTTTGTATCGTTTCATTTTCAATCTCCCAAACTCCCGCTCAGGTTCCGGAACGCGGATACATCGTGCTTCCACACGACAGCATGCCGTGCATCATCCCGCTATGCATCCCCCACATCGCGGCCGTGCCCAGCACCGCTAGCAGGCCGATGGCCGCGAGTAGGCCAATGATGAAATTGACGATTGGTTTCCCAGTGAACATATACGCTCCGTGAAGCGGACCGGAGCGGTGGCAAATGCCATCGCTCCGGCCCGATGTACCGACGTAAGTCGGCGGGCTCAGTGTTCGGCTTTGTCCGTCAGGCGAGTGTCCACACCGGAACCGTCAGCGTGAGATTGCATGCCGCGCATCATGAAAATCATCGATAGCGGGCAGATAAACCCACTGGCGATAACGGCGAGCGTTGCAAGCGGGCCTCTGAGCGGAGGAAATGCCCAGTACCCGAGGGCGATGACGGCGACCAGTGCGGACCCAACAGCCACCATGGTTTTCCAGTTGCATTTCATGTGAAGTCCTTGTCAAGCGGAATTCAATGCGAGTCATGTGGTCTGGCTTGCGTCACTTTGACGGTGCCGCACCCGCCTGGTCGGAATACTTCATCATGATGTCGCTCATCGCGCGCATCATCTCGGCGTGCATTCGCATTGCGGTCTTCGAGTCCAGTCCGGCGCTCCCCCCCATCATCGGGCAACCACCCATCATGCCGCCCATCATCATCGAGCCGTGACCGTGCTCACGATCTTGCGCCGACGTGCCGGACGCTGAACCAGTGGCAGCGAAGCTCACTGCGCTCGCTGCAACCAATAGTGTGGAAAGGACCGCCATTCGTGCATGACTTGCGTTCATGTATATCTCCATCTGCATTCAAAGAATCGAACATGCGACGCTTCCCGGATGAATACGCGGGCCACGAGCGAACTCGGGCCGCGGTACGGAACCGCTGGGCAAGCGTCGACGGATGAGAGTTACAACGAACGCGGGGGTGGTGCTGGCAGCTCAGGAATGAACTGCTCGGCGAGGAACGGCGTGATGGCCCGATAGTCGGCCGTAGAAACGACGATGCCGACGCGATGCGACATCGGTATAGCCAGCATCCCGCACACGGCACTTCCCATGCCCGCGTGGCACGCAGATGGACGATCGCTGGTACCGAGAGGCTTCGTACCGGACGTGCATCCGGTCGCTTCGATCGCACTTGCTGCCTTCATGTGATGCTGTACCGCTGGCATCGACGACATTTCTGGACACAACGCCGCCTGTGCGGGGTAACCGAGCATTGGCAACCACGCAATCAGAAAGCAGGCAACGAGTTTGACCCAGAATTTCATGATTTCCAGTATAGGCGCCGATCAGTCCCGCTGCGACCGCCGGCAGCTGCGCTATTGCGCCACATCGCCCGACTGCAACCGCTTCAGATGGGCCAGGAACGTGTCCGCGCCAATAAATCCGATCAATTGCGCATCGGGCTGTGGCCGACCAGTCTTGTCGAAGAAGATCAGCGCCGGAGGGCCGAACAGACCGAACCGCCGCAACATGGCCGTGTCGGCCTCGGTGTTCTTCGTCACGTCGATGCGCAGCAACTTCCAATGCGTGAACTCGTTCATCACGCGCGCATCCGTGAACGTGAAGCGTTCGAGTTCCTTGCAGGTGATGCACCAGTCCGCGTAGAAGTCCACCATGACAGGTTGACCTCGTGCTGCCTTGAGCGCCTCGTCCAGCTTCGCGTTCGAGGTTATCGTGTCGAATTGCGTTGCCGCACTTGTGCCGCCGCCCGCCGACGTCGATGTCCGAGTCAATCCGCCCAGCGGCGTCAAAATGTCGAAGTTGCCCGATGCGACGCCAACAAACTCGGCAATACCAGCGACCAGCAGCAACACACCGAGCGCTTTGCCGACTCGCGCGATGCCCGTAGCATCCGCCGGTAACGGGTCGATCGCCCGCAGCATCGTCCCGCAAGCGGTGAGCAGCAACGCGATCAGCGACATCAGCAGCCACGCGGGCAGCAGCGAATAAACGAACCACAGCGCGGCGGCCAACAGCATGACCCCCAGCGTGTTCTGGACGGCGACCATCCAGTGTCCCGACTTGGGCAGCAAGCGCGTTCCGAACGTACCGACGAGCAACAATGGAATGCCGATTCCGATACCCATCAGATACAGCGCCAGCGCACCGCCTGAGATGTCACGACTGTTTGCGATGTAGAGCAGTGCGCCGGCCAGCGCCGGTGTGGAACACGGCCCTACGATCAGCGCGGACAACATGCCCATCACGAACACGGGCCCAACACGGCCGCCGGGCAAGCGCTTGCTCCATCCCGCAAACCGCGTCTGCCAACCCGTCGGCAGTTGCAATCGGAACACGCCGAACATACCGAGCGCGAACGCGAGCATGAGCATGCCGAACGTGGCCAGCAACCAGGGTTTCTGCGTCAGCGCCACGAGCGGAATGCCGATGACGGCCGCGACAGTTCCGGCTGCCGCATACGTGATCGCCAGTCCTTGCACATAGGCCAACGACAGCGAGAACCCGCGCCATACCGGCAACCGCTCGCGAGTACCGTCAATGACCGCCGTGACGATCGGAATGAGCGGATACATGCACACGGTACCCGCCATCAGCAGACCCGCCAACAGGAAGCCAAGCATTTCGGCGATGCCGATACCATTGGCCGGCCGCAGCGGTAGACCGAGTACGGTGGCCTGCCGGTCTTTCTCTGCGACAGGGAAGTCCGCCCCCTTCGCGCTCCCCACGAGCGCGGCAGGCGTCACCCCACCGTCCGCAGCGATCCGAAAGCGGCGAGTCTGAGGCGGATAACAGACACCAACGTCTGCACATCCCTGGGATGTCACCGTCAGCGTGGCGCTTGACGTGACGGCGGCGGACAGCGGAAGAAGAATTCGGACCGGCTGGTGATAGACCTGCACGACACCGAACGTGGGGTCGTTCTTGGTTTCGGAGGGAGGCATCGCAACCGGTTTTACCGGCGCGCCGCTCACCGCAAAGCTGAATCGGTCACGATACAGGTAATACCCGGGCTTCGTCTTGAAGTCGAGCACGACCTCCTTATGGCTCGCAAGGCTGACGGTCAACGGAAATGCCTGCTCGGGCGCCAGCAATTCGGATTCGTTGACTGCGTATGCCGCAAAGGATACAAGTCCGAACACCAGCACAAGGACGAAGCGAAGCATGCGACTCAACGCGTCCGCTGTTCGATAGACGTACCGATACGTGTTAGAGGATGTCGTGCGCATGTTGGTCTCCTCGGCCGCCCCTTTGGCGTACCGGCGCGCGGACAGACGCCTGCGCGCCGGGCACCAATGTTTTCGTCAGGAACGCTTTTCCAGTTTCACGATGGTCAGGGTGCCGTTGACTTCTTCAACGCGCACCTTGACCTTGTCGCCTTCCTTAATCTGCTTGACCATCGCGGCATCCTTCGCTTTGAACGCCATCGTCATCGGCGGCATGCCGACGTTTTCGAGCGCGCCGTGCTTCAACGTGACCATGCCGGTCGCCGTGTCGACCTTCTTGACCTCCGCGTCGGTGAGTGCGTTGTTCGACGACGCCTTCATCGCGGAAGCTTTGGTCGACATGTCCATGCCAGCCATGTCGTTGCCGGCAAATGCGGGCGTGACGAAAGCGGCTGCGAGTGCGGCAGATACAACGATGAGCTTCTTCATTGGACTTCTCCGGTTTGGTTGACTGGCACGTTCGTGCCGGAAGGTACTGCTTGGGGGAAACTGGCAGCAGGCGCCTGTCGCGCGCGACGGCGCTGCAACAGGAACCACGCTGCGGGAATCACGAACATGGACAGAAGTGGTGCGGTCACCATGCCGCCGACCATCGGCGCGGCGATCCGCTGCATGACCTCCGACCCGGCGCCATGTCCGACCATGATGGGAATGAGGCCCGCGAGCACGACGGCCACCGTCATGGCCTTCGGCCGCACGCGCAGCACGGCGCCTTCGCGGATCGCATCGAACAGCAGCGCCTCGGTGAGCGGCTCGCCATCCTCCAGCCGGCGATTGAGCGCGCCTTTCAGGTACAGCAGCATCACCACGCCGAATTCGGCAGCGACGCCCGCGAGCGCGATGAATCCGACTGACGTCGCAACCGACACCGCATGGCCGAGCATCCAGATGAGCCAGAACCCGCCGACCAGCGCAAACGGTACGGTCGACATCAGCAGCAGCGCATCGGCAGCCGAGTTGAAGGTCAGGAACAGCAGCACGAAGATGACGACGAGCGTGACGGGGACCACCGTGCGCAGCTTGGCCGCCGCGCGTTCCAGGTACTCGAACTGGCCCGACCACGCAATCGAATAACCGGGTGGCAATTGGACCTGCTCGGCCACAACCTTCTGCATCGCCTTCACGGCGGACTGCAGGTCGGTGTTGCGGATATCGACATAGACATATCCGGAGAGCCGTGCGTTTTCGCTGCGAATCATCGGTGGGCCGTCGGCGATCGTGATGTGCGCGACGTCGCCGAGCTGGATTTGCGCGCCGCGGTCAGTGACGACCGGCAACTGTCGCAATTTCTCGAGCGAGTCGCGAATTTCGCGTGGATAACGGATGTTGATGGGGAAACGCTCACGCCCCGCAATTACCTCGCCGACGTTCTCGCCGCCCACCGCCGAGGACACGACCGACTGGATATCGGCCACCGACAGTCCGTAGCGGGCCGCGGCAAGCCGGTCGATATCCACGTCGATATAGCGTCCGCCGTTCAGCCGTTCCGCGAGTGCCGACGTCACGCCAGGCACACCTTTGACGGCCGTTTCGACCTGGGTCGCGATACGATCGATTTGCGTCAGGTCCGGCCCGGAAATCTTGACACCCACCGGCGTCTTGATGCCGGTCGACAACATGTCGAGACGATTGCGGATCGGCGGCACCCATACGTTCGACAGACCGGGCACCTTGACCGTCCGATCCAGCTCATCGACCAGCTTCTCCGGCGTCATGCCCGGCCGCCACTGGCTACGCGGCTTGAACTGAATGGTGGTCTCGAACATCTCGAGTGGCGCCGGGTCCGTGGCCGTATCCGCGCGACCAGACTTGCCGAATACCGTCTCGACCTCGGGCACGGTCTTGATCAGGCGATCGGTCTGCTGCAGCAGTTCGCTCGCTTTCTGGGCCGAAATGCCCGGGAGCGCGGTCGGCATATACAACAGATCGCCCTCGTCGAGTGGTGGCATGAATTCGCCGCCTAGACGCGAAATCGGAACGATCGTGAGCACCAAGGCAACCGCCGCGAGACCAATGGCTGTCCACGGCCGACGCAACGTCGCCTCGAGCAACGGACGATACAACCGTATCAGCACGCGGTTGATCGGGTTCGCGTTTTCGTGCGGAATCCGCCCGCGGATCAGATAGCCCATCAACACGGGCACGAGTGTGACCGACAAGCCGGCCGCCGCCGCGATCGTGTAGGTCTTCGTGAACGCCAGCGGCGAGAACAGCTTGCCTTCCTGTCCTTCGAGCGAGAACACCGGAATGAACGACAGCGTGATGATGAGCAGCGAGAAAAACAATGCCGGCCCAACCTCGGCGGCCGAAGTCGCGATGAGCTCCCAGCGTTGAGCGGCGGTCATCCGTGTATCGGGATGCTCATGATCGAACGCTTCCAGGTGTTTGTGCGCGTTCTCGATCATCACGATGGCCGCGTCGATCATTGCGCCGATCGCGATCGCGATGCCGCCAAGCGACATCAGGTTCGCGTTGACTCCCTGATAGCGCATCACAATGAACGCGGCCAGCACGCCAAGCGGCAACGACAGAATGGCGACGAACGCGCTGCGCAGGTGAAACAGGAACACGGCACAGACGAGCCCGACGATGATGAACTCCTCGATGAGCTTGTCCTTCAGGTTGTCCACCGCTCGTTCGATGAGTTGCGATCGGTCGTAGGTGGTGACCACTTCGACGCCGGGTGGCAGCGAGCGCTTCAGGTCGGCGAGCTTCGCCTTGACCGCATCGATGGTCTTCAGCGCATTCTTGCCCGAGCGCATCACGATGACGCCGCCGGCGACCTCGCCCTGGCCGTTCAGCTCCGCGATGCCGCGACGCATCTCGGGGCCGATCTGGATGCGTGCGACGTCGCCCAGCAGCACCGGCGTGCCGGCGTCGTTGGTCCGCAATACGACATGCCGGAAATCGTCGAGCGAGCGCAGGTAGCCAGACGAGCGCACCATGTACTCGGACTCGGCCATCTCCACCACCGAGCCGCCCGACTCCTGATTCGCCTTGCCAAGCGCATCGGCCACCGCGGCCTGCGTGATGCCGTACGCGCGCAGCTTGTCCGGGTCGAGCACGACCTGATACTGGCGCACCATGCCGCCGATGCTGGCGACCTCGGAGACATCCGGCACTGCTTTCAGCTCGAACTTCAGGAACCAGTCGTTCAGCGCGCGCAGCTGACCGAGGTCATGCCGTCCGCTCCTGTCGACGAGCGCATACTCGTACACCCAGCCCACGCCGGTCGCGTCCGGACCGAGCGAGACCGTCGCACCTTGCGGCAGGCGGCTTTGCACCTGATTCAGGTACTCGAGCACGCGCGAACGTGCCCAATACTGGTCGGTCTTGTCGTCGAACAGCACATAGACGAACGCATCGCCGAACGACGAGTACGCACGGATGGTCTTCGCCCCCGGCACGCCGAGCAGCGTCGTCGTGAGCGGGTACGTCACCTGGTCCTCGATGACCTGCGGCGCCTTGCCCGGATACGACGCTTTGATGATGACCTGCGTGTCGGACAGGTCGGGCAGTGCATCGAGCGGTGTCTCGGCGACCGAGTACAGGCCCCAACCCGTTACGAGCACGGTCGCGAGCAACACCAGGAAGCGGTTGTGGATGGACCAGCGGATGAGCCGGGCAATCATTGCGCGCCTCCGACCGGTTCGACCTTCGTCAGTTGGTAGCCTTCATCCGACTGCTTGAAGACGAAGTGCACCATCTGTCCGGCCTTGATGTCGGGGAATGCGCTCGGCGCCGGCTTGTTGAACGCCATCGTCATCGCACCCCAACCGAGCGCCGGCACGGGTTGATGAGAGAACGTAATGTCTGCGGCGGTCACTTTCTCGACCTTGCCGGTGGTCTCATAGGTCTGCGCAGTGGCGACAGGCGCGGACGCCGGCGCGGTTGCGCTTGCCCCTGAGCCACCTTCCAGCCGCGGCAACACGGACTTCAGGCTCGCTTCGGAATCGATCAGGAATTGGCCGGAAGCGACGACCGTGTCGCCATCGTTCAGGCCGCTCAACACCTCGGTTTCGCTGCCAATGTCATTGCCAACGGTCACTGTCGCCGGCTGAAGGCGCCCGTCACCGTTCTTCACGATGACGACCGAGCGTTTGCCGGTCGTGATGACCGCTTCGGACGGCACCAGCAGTCTCGACACAGCCTTCTGACCGGCAACGCGCACGCGCATCAGCATGCCCGGCGTCAGCTTGAGCGAGGCGTTGTCGATTTCGAGGCGCGCCTGCAGCGTGCGGCTGGTGGTGCTGATGCCCGGCAGGATCTCGCGAATGCGCCCGGCGAAATGTTGTGCCGGATCACCGGCGAACGTCGCGTCGACCGTCATGCCGGGCTGTACGCTCAGCGCGAGCGCCTCGGGAATCTCGACGATGAGCCAGAGCTTCGACAGGCCGGCAATCTTCGCGAGCGTCTGCCCGGGCGCGACCATCGCGCCGTCACGGACGTTCAGTTCGCTAACGACGCCAGCCTCGGGCGACGTCAGTACGACGTGTGTCTGGGCCCTCCCGGTTCGGTCGAGGCTCGCGATGATGCCGTCCGGAATCGACATCGCGCGCATCCTCGCACGCGACGCTTCGAGGAGGCTGGCATCCATGCCGCCGCGCTTGAGCGCAAGATATTCTTCCTGCGGCGCGAGCCAGTCCGGAACGAACAACGACGCAATCGGCGCACCTTTCGCGATGCGTTGCATCGGCGCACTGGCATACAACCGGTCGATGTAGCCTGTAACGCGCGACTGCACGACATCCGAGCGCGACTCGTCGAATTGCGTTGTGCCGACCGCGTCGAATCCCCCCGTCGTTTCCTGCCGGCGCACGGTCGCATAGCGAATTCCGAGGTTCTGTTGGAGGCCCGGGTCGATCTTGATGCCGGAAGAGCCGCCACCGTCGTCCGCATAGACAGGCTCCAGTTGCATGTTCATGAAAGGCGACTTGCCGGGCTTGTCGAAATGCTGGTTCGGCACCATCGGGTCGTGCCAGTACAGCACCTTCCTGCCGGTCTTCGGGTCAATCTTTTCGCCTGACGAAGCCGTTACCGTCGAGGCCGCGGCCGCGGGCGTTGCTGCATGGCGTGTGCCCGCAAAATAGCCAGCTGCGAGCAAGGCCGCGCCGGCGAATACAGTCAGCACCGCGCGCACCAGTGGTTTTTGGGTCATATCGTTCTCCTTCACTGCGCAGCAGCCATCGTGGACGGCACCACTTGATATTCGAGCTGGGCCCAGGTCTGGGACACTTCGCGCTTGAGGTCGAGCACCTGCAGTTCGGCCTCGAGCTGCGCGCGGCGAGCCGCGAACGTGTCCGCGAGCGAGCCGCTTCCCGCGCGATAGGCGGCGTTGGCGAGTTGCACGCGCTGGTCCGCAGCGGGCAGCAATGACTGACTCAAATTGGCGATGCGTTCGCGTCCGCTCGCCAGCGTGGCCGATTGCGTGCGAATGTCGGCCTGAACCTGTCGCAGCGCGTCCTCGTACATCAACCGCGCCTTCGTGGCGAGCTCGGCTTTCTCCGCGACGTCGCGGTTCTGGCGATTTTTCCGATTCAATGGCAACGGAATGGTGACGCCGATCGACACCATGTTCGAGTACGCACCGCCGCGTTGCTGATATGCGACCTCCCAAGTCCAGTTCGGGCTGCGCTCGCTGTTGGCGACTGCCGTATCGGCTTCGGCGACCGAAATGTCGTCCGCGGCAGCCACGAGCGTTGGCTGCGACAGGCGCAGTTCGTCGGGAGGGAGCGACGATACGAACGACTCGGGCGCCGGCGGTTCGCCAGTCACCTCGGAAACGGGAGCGGCCGTCCAGCGCGACAGCCCAATGAGCGCTGTTTGATAAGTCTGTTGCGCCTTGAGCACCTGATCCTGAGTCTGCGCAAGCATCGCCTGCGCTTGCACCACATCAGACGCGCCGGCCTTGGCGCCGCGATATGACGCCTTCGTCGCAGCCAGCTCGTGATGCATGTGGTCGAGCAGCGCCTGTTGCAGGGCGAGCGCCTGTTTCGCGTACACGGCGTTCAGCCAGGCCGTGGCGGTTTGCTGCCGCACGTTCGCGAGTTGCACGAGGTAGCCGGCGCGCTCGCGCCCGACCATTCGGTCGGCGAGCGCCGAGCGCAGCCGCCGCTTGTCGCCGGAGACCCATTCCTGCTCGATGCCGATGCGCCGCATCGTCATGAAGTCCTGGCCGACGGTGAAGCGCTGAGGACCGTTGATCGGCAGGTTGTCGATACCCGCCTTGAGCATCGGGTCCGGAAGTTGGCCGGCTTTGACTGCCGCCTCGGAACTGGCGCGGACGGACGCCTGCGCAGCCTGCATCGATGCGGAGCGATCGGTCGCCGACTGTAGCGCAGCATCAAGCGTCATCGGTGCCTGCTGGGCATGAACGACACCCGCGAGGAATAGCGCAGAAACAAGCGCGTGCGCACGCCAAGGAACACGCCGACGCAGCGGCGTGCCGAAAATGAATAGCATGTTCTAACCCCAATGCGAAATCCCATAGGGATTCCACGTCCGGCATAGGACGAACCTCACCGCAACTGCGGTGAACCTGTCAGCGAGGGATTAGACGAGACGCGGAGGGCGCCATAACCCGTTCGGGTCACGGACCGGAAGAGACTGGACGTAATGGAAGATGACGGGCGTACCGACCGCAGCGGGACGGCTGATGTCGGTCTTGGCGGCTGGATGATAGAGGCTGCCGAACTGACACTGGGCGGTCACTTTGCAGAACACGCTCTTGGCCTTGGCTTTATCGACGGACGAGGACTTCATCAAATCGCAGCCCGGCATATCGCCGGACATGCTGGCATCCGCGCCCATGGACATGGTTTGCTGCATCGGACATTCACCGGTCAAGCCACTGGCTGCCAGCCCGCTGATGGGCAGCACCGCGCAGAGCAGCGACAGGATGAAGGTCCGGAGCAATTTCATAGCCAGCATTATAGTCCGCCGATGCCGGTGATTACATCGGAATTGTACTGACGTTTCAACGCTGAAACGTCCCCGCCACTGGAGCCGCGTGGGGCTAATCCGGAATGTGGGTACAACGCTTGCGCGACGAGTCGGGCCCGATCCGGGCAGTCCACGATAGGAGAGTCAAAATGGCACATCAACAATACCAGACATGCATCTCGGCCTGCGACGCTTGCGCGACCGCTTGCGATCATTGCGCGGCCGCGTGTCTTGAAGAGACCCAAGTCGGCCAGCTTATTGACTGCATCAAACTCGACCTGGATTGCGCCACGCTGTGCCGCCTCGCTTCCGCAGCGATGGCGCGAGGCAGCAAGCAAGTCAAGGCAGTTTGCTCGAGTTGCGCGACTTTGTGCGACGCGTGCGCAACCGAATGCGAGAAACATCAACATGCGCATTGCAAAGAATGCGCACAAGTTTGTCGACGCTGCGCTCAGGAATGCCGGACGATGGCTCAGTAGACGGTCAGCTCCGTGCCACGCCCGGCGTCGGTGATATCGCGCACGCAAGAGGCGTGGCACACGTTGCCGTCAGCGCGGCGGGCAATTCGCCGAACGCACGTGCAGATTTTGACACGGATAGGACTTCGGTAATCGGGTCGTTGCGGAACGGGAGTCCGGCATCCGCGTCTTCCCATCCGTATTGCCCGTCGCGCTCGCACATCCATCAAGAGCCAGGACCGTAGTAATCGCCGTCACATAAATCCATATGCCGGGTATCGGTCTCATCGCGTGAACTCCTCTATCTGGTCTGGCGAGCCTACGTTCCACATGGAATATGGCCGGAGTCGTGTACGTTCAGGCTGAGCAACGCCTGGCTTTCCGCAACGGTGCGTGCCTCAATGCTGTGCGGCCCACTTCGGCTCACTTAACTGATGGAGTTCCTTGTTGCGCGCGATAGTCGCTTCGCTGGGCGGATAGTCATGCTTGCTCGTTGGCAGCAAACCATCGTGATAAGCCTGAATAAGTTCCTGTTGAACCTGCTCTCGGGTCTTGCCGCGCGATACCGTGTTTTCAATTTGCGCCGTTGCCGGTGCAGCAACGCTTTCGTTCGATACCACGCTGCCGTTTCGCGTAACGTCGGGATAACCGTGCCCGCTATCAGCGAATGCAGACGCGGACGTGGCGGCACAGGCGACCACTATGAGGGCGGCGACGATTTGAAGTTTCATGTTTTCTCTCCATTGCGAGGCATGGAACCGCACATGCGACTCCATTGAAAGTCATTGTGGAGAGCAGCCACTGATCGAGCCGTGACATGAATATGATCTTTTGGTCACGCGTCCTTCATCTGGAATCGTCGACCAAACGCAATGCGGAATGAAAAAAGAGCCCGGCTGGAGGGCCGGGCTGCAAAGAGATGGCCCGCTCACGCGCAACTCGCACATGAGTGACAGACCACCTGCGTGGACGGAGGGACCGACGAATTTATGTGGTTCCCGGCAACGGGCTCGATACGAGCACGGCCGCTACCATCAAGACACCAAGCAAAATCAGTGACTCGACGTGAAGCACCGTACTGAATCGTCGAAGCGGCACGGTCGGGACTTCTTGAGCAGGGTTCTTCAGCGTCGACATTAGCGTCGGCATTTCAAAGAAGCGATTGTGTCCGCCCAGCGCGGCGGCGACCAGCACGAGCACGAACTTCAGCAGTAGGATCTGTCCATACGTCGATGTCCACAAATTCGCCGGCGTACTGACGCCTCGCCAGCCGTTGTATGCGCCAGTGCTGAACAAAATCACCAACGCGTACGTCGAGGTGTCGGACAGCGATTGCACGAATGATGCACTGGTCTGCCGTTCGCTTCCAGGGGCATCGAGCAGCCGCGGCATGACGACGTAGGTCGTCACGAGAACGAGCCCGACCCACGCGCTGATGGCTAGCAAATGCAACCAATCGACCCACACCGGAAGGCTGAAGAGTCCGGAATCGACTGGATGTCCGCCATTGCTGCGTGCCAATGCTACGGCGGCCAAAGCAAGCCAGATTCCGGTCGGGAAACTCCCATCGCTACCCGATCGCAGCAATGCCAGCACGACCACGCAAACCATGAAAACTGCAGCGACCAGCCACGCGTGTCCAAAGCCGGTTCCCACGAGCATCGACCACACCGCGGGCCCGGCCTCAAGCAACGTTGACTCACTCATCAGCGCGCAATGTGCCCAGAACGACAACACGCTCGCGAGCAGAGCAAGCGTGGACGCCATCCGGACTGTCAGGACGAGCCGTCGGCCCACGTCGGCTTGCCACGTGGAGTCACCGCGCGCGAGCCATTGACTGCTGAGCAACGCGCCTACGATGACGGCGAAGCCAACGTTCTGGATCGCTACGGCGATCAGACGCAGGATGCCCAGGAACCCGTCGTTCATTACTTCACCTTGAACGTGTACGTACCCTTGGTCTTGTGCGCGTCCGAAGTCATGACGGCCCACTGAACCGTATACGCTCCCGACGCGAGCTTCGGTACGACGAGCGTCATGACGCGCGGATTCGACGCATCGATCTTCGCCTTTTCTTTCGTCACCGGCGCACCCGTAGCATCGGCGATTTTCACCGAGCTGAAGGTCGACTCGAGGTCTTCATTGAAGGTCAGGCGCAATGCGTCCGGCGCGACGTCGACGGTACTGCCCGACGCCGGCGTTGCGCTTTCCAGTTTGCCGTGTGCGAGCGCGGCGATGGGCGCGAACGCAACAGCACTAGCGACGGCGAGGCCGGCAAAATGTCTGAGGGTCAAAATCTTCATATTGTTGCTCGTCTCGAAGAATGAGACAGGGACCGCGGCTGCGCGTCCCCGTCGATTGTCGTCACTGCTTCTGCAGCTTGACGACCGTCAGTGCGCCGTTGACTTCCTCGGCGACGAAATCGATCTTGTCGCCGACCTTCACCTGCGACAGCATCGCCGGATCCTTGGCCTTGAACACCATCGTCATCGCTTCCATGCCAAGGTTTTCGAGGGGACCGTGCTTGATGGTCAGCTTGCCTGCAGTCGTGTCGACTTTCTTGATCTCGCCGTGCGACATGCTGCTCTTCGCGTCGGTACTTTGCTTTGTGCCACCGCTCATGTCCATGTTGCCCATGTCGCCTGCCGCGTACGTCGACGCAGAGAACGCCAGGGCGCAGCCTATTGCAATCGAGAACAGTGCTTTCTTCATCGTGCTTCTCCAGAGTTGAGGTGATGAAACCGACGGTCGGGCGTGCCCCGACCTTGTTGTGTAAATCAACTGTCCGGCAGTTCACCGGTGTATTCGTATGCGACGGTGCCTTTGGGATGCTTGAACCAGCCCGGGTCGCGATAGTCGTTCCGCCCGAGCCCTTGCCGGACCTTGGCGACTGTGAACATGCCGCCCATCTCCAACGGCCCGAATGGGCCCGTACCGGTCATCATCGGCAGTGTGTTGTCGGGTAGCGGCATCTCCATCTCGCCCATTGCGCCACCGGTGCTGCCCATGGCCATGTAGTCGGGAACGAGCTTGTTGATGCGTTTGGCCAAGTCCTTCTGCGGCACGCCGATCATGTTCGGAACGCTATGGCCCATTGCGTTCATCGTGTGGTGCGACTTGTGGCAATGGAACGCCCAGTCGCCAGGACGATCGGCGGTGAACTCGATTGCGCGCATCTGGCCGACGGCGACGTCGGCCGTCACCTCCGGCCAACGAGCGGCCGGCGGGATCCAGCCGCCGTCCGTACCCGCCACTTCGAAGTGGTAGCCATGCAGGTGAATCGGGTGATTCGTCATCGTCAGATTGCCGAACCGGATGCGCACGCGGTCGCCGGCCCGAATTGGCAACGGATCGATGCCAGGGAATACGCGTGAGTTGAACGTCCACATGTTGAAGTCGGTCATCTCGTTCACACGCGGCGTGAAGCTGCCCGGGTCGATATCATAGGCGGACAGCAGGAACACGAAATCGCGGTCGACCGGCATCACGCTGCGGTCCTTCGGGTGCACGATAAACATGCCCATCATGCCCATCGCCATCTGAACCATCTCGTCCGCGTGCGGGTGATACATGAACGTGCCATGCTTCTCGAGCTGAAACTCGTAGACGAACGTCTTGCCGGGCGGGATGTGCGGCTGCGTCAAGCCGCCGACGCCGTCCATGCCGTTCGGTAGCAGCATCCCGTGCCAGTGGATCGTGGTGTGCTCCGGCAGCTTGTTGGTGACGAAGATGCGGACCTTGTCGCCTTCGACGGCCTCGATCGTCGGGCCAGGCGACTGACCGTTATAACCCCACAGATTGGCCTTCATCCCGGGAGCCATTTCGCGCACGACGGGCTCGGCTGTCAGGTGAAACTCCTTCCAGCCGTTCTTCATGCGCCACGGCAGCGTCCAGCCGTTCAACGTCGCGACCGGTGTGTATGGCCGACCGTTGGGTGGCACGAGCGGCGGCTGCATCGTCGCCTTTGCCATGGTCGGTGCTTCCGGCAACGAAGCCGCGCCGGCCTTGCTGACCATCGCGGCGCCGAGGATTGCGGCCCCCGAGCCGCTGAGAAATTGTCGACGGGACACCATGTTATTTACCTTCCGAATGCGTTTCATGCGCCGGTTGCGCGGTCGAGGCAGGCTCCGGCCGGGCTGCCGGTCTCGGGGCGGACTGCGGTGCGGAATTCGGCCCCGGAGGCGTCTGCTCGGTTTGCTCGGCCCCAGCCCTCGGTAAACGTCCGCCCAGCGCTTGCTGGAGATCCGTTTCGGCGAGCCAGTAGTCCTTCAGCGCGTCGATGTAGCTGTTCACCGCGCCGACTTGCTCGCGCGAGTCGGCGAGCAGTTCGAAGACACTGGCGAGCATGCCGTTGTAGCGGAGCAGAAGTTCGTCAGAAATCGTCTTGCGAATCGGCACAACCTCGTCGCGATAGTGTTTCGCGACGTCGTAGCTGTTCACGTACGCGGAATACGCCTCGCGGACCTCCGATCGTGCATCAATCGCCGTTTGGGCAAGGCGGTTCGCCGACTGCATGTAGATGGCTTCCGCGCGGGCGACCTTGGCGCTGCCGAAATCGAAAATGGGAATCTCGATACTGATTTCGTAGCCGTGCTCGTGACCCTTGTCGGTTTCGTAGTTGTTTTGGTAACCAACATCGATTGCGTTGATGAACCGCGTTGCCTTGCTGAGGCCCAACGACGATGCGACGCCTTGCGTCTGCAGCTTCGCTGCCTGGATGTCGAGCCGGTTCTGCATCGCAAACCGCTCAAGATCTTTCAGTTCCGGGCGGTCCTTTGGCAAGTCCGGTAAACGCTCAGGCAAGGTGTACTGCGTACCAGTGCCCCATACGCCCATCGTGCGCGTGAGTTTCTCCCTGGCCGATACGGCTTGCTGCCGGGCCTTGGCGGCCTGGGCGACCGAGTCCGCGTAGAAGGCTTGCTCTCGCGCATAATCGAGTTTGCTGAAGTTTCCGGCCTGCCGCATGCGTGAAGCGAGTTCGGCGCCTGCGTCGGCCGAATCTTTTACCTGTTCCGCGTACTTGGCAGCCTGCTCCGCGGCCACCGCGTTGACGTACGCCCGCCGCGCCTCGGCGGCGAGCTTCAGCATCGTATCGGCAGTCTCGAGCTTCGTCTGTTCGAAGCGTCGGCCCTCGATGTGGGCAGCGAAAGGCAGCGTCAGAATACTGAGTACGTTCGCGGAGAATGTGCGGCCGATGCTCAGGTCGCCGTTGCCCGCTCGCGTGCGGCTGAAGGTGAAGCCTGGATTCGGCAGTCGCCCGGCCTGGACCAAATCGGCTTCCGACAGCCCCAATTCCGCATACGAGGCCTGCAGTCCTCGGTTGTTCAGCAGGGCGACCTGTACGGCATCGTCCATCGACAGCGGCTTGGCGAGCAATTCCTGCGTTCGCTTCGCCACTGCATCCCGATCGGCATCGGTTTTGACGATAACCGCGTCCTTACCGAGCCGCTCCGTAGCCGTCGACGACACCGTACCGAATCCACCGTCCTTCGAGAAGGTGGTGCAGCCAGCCAGAAACACCATGATGGAAACGCCCGCACCCATGCGCGTTGAAACGAGTCGCTTCATCATTTGGCGGGCTCCCCATGCTGCGAATGATTCGACTGATGGTCGCCAGCGGGCTTGTTCATGGCGCCGCCGTGGCCCATTGCGCCGCCGTGCGTCATGCCGCCCTTGGCCGGCTTCTCCTGGACCGCTTGATTGAGTTGTTGCCAGGTCGGGTTGTCGGCGTCGTTGTAGGGGCGATAGCCGTTGAAGGCCGACGGCGCCGAAATCGCCGGGACCGAGGCCGCGGCATCCGTCGGGTCGGGAATCGTTGTGGTGGCGTGCACGAGCGTCGGCAATGAAGCCGCCGCGCCGAGCAGCGCCGCAGAAATCAGTCGCATAAATTTTCTCGTCGTGAATCATCTGACGGGTCCACGCAAGACCGTCAGTACGAATGGCACATCGCGGGCATTACCCGCGGTGGAGAATCAGACGAGGGTGTGGCGAGGAGGTCGCTCGATGCCGTCGGTCAGGAAAGACACGACACCGGCAGAAGGCGGAATCGAGGTGGTGACGCGTGTTACGTCCGACGATACGACGACGGAGGGAACCGCGGGTAATCCCGTGCCGAAGCAGCAGGCTGCGCATGTCGAACATGAATGCGCGTGATGACCGCCGCCGTGGTGATAAGTGTGATGGTCGTCGGCCGCGAGCGCCGCTCCATGCATGTCGCGATGATGCCCGGACATGGACTGCCCGGCATGCACGATCGGCGTTTCGCTGGCTTCGGCATGCGAAGCGACGCAATTCATCGAGATAGCCGCGAACGACTGAACCGGCAGGCTCAGTGCCAACAGCACGACGACGAAGAGTTTGCGCCAATATGACATGGGTGCGGAGTCTAGCACGAGCAGTTCGAAACGATAACATCGAGAACGTGTCCGGGTGTAACCACAAGCGGTATAGCCGGTATTTAGCTTAACGGCCGATGCGTGACGACGGCGTGGTCGAAAGATGACCATTTTTTCATCCAGCGGCGGTGGACGGCTCTCGCTGTTCCGGCGCTCGGAGATTCATGAAAAAATTGTCATCCGGCCGTCATTTTTTGCGCGCTTTCGCGGCCGTATGCTGAGCGCAGCGCTCCCCGCGTCGAACCCGTTGACAGTCCTACTGCACTCCCATGCGGATACTGATAGTCGAAGACGAACCGAAAATGGCGTCATATCTCCGAAAGGGACTGACGGAAGCGAGCTATACCGTCGATGTTGCCGAGAACGGCAAAATCGGATTGTTTCTCGCGCTGCATGAAAATTTTGACCTCGTCGTGCTCGACGTCATGCTCCCGGAGCTGGACGGGTTCGAGGTGCTGAAGCGCCTCCGCGCGGAAAAGCAGACACCCGTGCTGATGCTGACCGCCCGCGAAGCAATCGAGGACAAGGTCGCTGGGCTTGAACTTGGTGCAGACGACTATCTACACAAACCGTTCGCCTACGCGGAATTTCTCGCACGCATCCGTTCGTTGCTACGGCGCGCACCGCGGAGCATTCGGGACATTCTGCTCGTTGCGGACATGGAGATTGACCTCCTCAAGCGGCGAGTGCGTCGCGGCGACAATCGCATCGACCTGACCGCACAGGAGTTCGCATTGTTGCAACTCCTGGCTGAACGAGAGGGCGAGGTTTTGACGCGTACTTTCATTACCTCGCAGATCTGGGATATGAATTTCGATAGCGATACGAACGTGGTCGATGCCGCGATCAAGCGCCTGCGCGCCAAAGTCGACAACGCGTACGATAAGAAACTGATCCATACCATCCGGGGCATGGGATACGTGCTCGAGGACCGTTCATGACGGGGAAGGCGGCACCTTACTCACTGCTCACTCGGTTGACCGTCGCCTTCGCTGTCGTCGCAGGACTAGCGTTTGCGCTGACTGGAGCTTACCTGTATCGGTCCCTGTCGATTGAACTGCAGCGCCGCGACGACATCGAAATCGGTGGCAAGCTGAGCCAGTTTCTGCAGTTGGCTCACGCCAGCGGTTCGGTACAGGCCATTCGTGCAACGCCTGCGGTATTTCACGAGGTACTGCTCTCGCATCCCGGTGTGTATCTTGGGATCTACGACGGGCAAAACAATTCGCTGATCGAGCACACGGCCGCGCCGGGCGTGACGTTGAAGTCGATCGCCTCGAGCGACCGTCCGCCTCGTATTCCATACACGTGCGATCCGACGGGAATCGGGCCATCACGCTGTGTTTTCGCGCGCGACAGGCTGCCGTCAGGCGAAGATGTACGGATCGCCCTTGTACGGACCGCGACCGACCGGCAGTCGCTTCTGAAAAGCTATCGCGTCGACATCTGGCTGGCGGTCGCCGTCGGCGCGATATTGCTCGGTGGCTTGGGCTATGCGATCGCACGTCGAGGCCTTCGTCCAGTGGAAAGTCTGGGCCGCCAGACGTCAATTATCGAAGCGCACAATTTGAGCGAGCGACTCGACATTCGCGGCGGTCCGATGGAGCTCCGCGAACTCGCGTCGTCGGTCAATCGAATGCTGGATCGACTTGAACGTGCGTTTGTGCGCCTTTCTCAGTTCTCCTCCGACCTCGCCCACGATATGCGCACCCCGCTTGCCAACGTGATCAGCTCGTCGCAGGTCACGTTGTCGCGACCGAGAACGAGCGACGAATATGAGGCGTTGATCGATTCGAACATCGAAGAATGCGAACGTCTGCAACGGATGATCGAGAACATGCTGTTCCTTGCACGTACAGAGAATGCACACCTGCACCTGAAGGTATCGGACCTTGATACTGAGATGGAACTGCAACGACTGGCGTCCTATTATCAGAGCATTGCGGACGAAAAGGGGGTCAATTTTGTCGTCGTCGGCGACGCGCATGTGGTCGCGGATGCAACGCTTTTTCGACGAGCGGTGAGCAACCTCATATCCAACGCTTTGGACCATGCGTTCGCAGGCACGGCAATCAAACTCGCCTCGTCTCGCTCGCTGCAATACGTCGTCGTTGAAGTGACCAACCACGGACGGCCTATCGCGCCGGAACATCTTGATCGAATCTTTGAGCGCTTCTACCGTGTCGACGCGTCACGTCATGGATCCTCGAAGAATGCCGGGCTGGGACTCGCGATCGTGAAATCGATCATGGAACTGCACCGGGGACAAGTCCAGGTTTCGAGTAACGACGTCAGTACGACGTTCCACTTGCAATTCCCGCGGGAACGATGAGGATTCTCCTCGAAGGGGTACTAGTGCGCGGCACAGGAGCGTGGATTGCGCCGTCATGAAGCCTCGAATCAGTGTCGAAAGTGGAAAAAGTTCGACCAGCAAAAATTGTTCGTTTCCCGAAAGCATAATTTTTATGCATCAGGAGGTAAATATGCAAACGCGAATTTCCATCCCGTGGTTCGTCATCAACGTAATTGCAACGCTCGGCCTGATGATCGGTACAACGAGTGCTCAGCAAGCCACGTCCATGCCAGACATGAATATGGGGCAGTCGACTAAAGCTAATTCGGCGTCTGTACAAGCCTTCAAGGGTGCAGACCAGAGGATGATGCGAAGGATGCAAGGACAGACCTACACCGGCGACGCTGACAAAGATTTTGTTTCCCACATGATTCCGCACCATCAAGGCGCAATCGATATGGCGGCAGCCGAACTGAAGTACGGCAAGGATCCTGAGATGAGAAGGCTTGCCCGAAGCATCGTCAAAGCACAAAAGGAAGAAATTACGAAGATGAAGCGCTGGCAAGCGAAATACGGCAGCCAATAATCTTTGACCGGGGGCGACCACCGGTAAATCGCATCGAAGGCAAGCAGATCCCCCTTGTCGGACCGATCCCTTGGTGCTCCCGTCAATGGCTACAGAACTCGCAACATCGAGACGGCCGATCCCGGACATACGCCTTGGAATTGGCTCGACGCCAACACCAAGGGCATTACGTCGCCACGCGCAACGCGCACGAACCCTAGACGGGTGAAATAGTGCTCCGCGGTCGTGGTGAGCAGCACAAGCGACCGAACTTGTAGCGCATGACACTCGGCGACGAGCCGCGACACGATACGTTGCCCCGGACCAGAATCGCGTGCACGTTCAGCTACCGCAATAGAGCGCACAAGTGCGGCGTCACCATAGTGCTCAAGGCCACCGCATCCGCACATCATTGAACCTTCCGTCGCGACTACGAAGTTCCGCAAGTGGTCGCTGACGCCAACGACGGGAAGGCCACATTGACGCAGCAGCGTTTCGATCGACGCTAGGTCGTCGACAGTGGCGGGGCGGATCTCCATCCTTACTCCTTGGACCGGATTCTAGATACTTCGCTGGTTCACGCGCTTCGACAGTTCCTCGGCGCTTTCCTTTCGCTCGCTGTACCGGTCGACCAGATACGGGCCGATATCTCGGGTCAGCAGAGTGAACTTGACCAGCTCTTCCATGACATCGACAACACGATCGTAGTAGGGCGATGGTTTCATCCGACCCGCTTCGTCGAATTCCGCGAACGCCTTGGCCACCGACGACTGGTTCGGGATGGTCAGCATGCGCATCCAGCGTCCGAGCACGCGCATCTGGTTCACGGCGTTGAACGACTGCGAACCGCCGCTGACTTGCATCACCGCAAGCGTCTTGCCCTGCGTCGGCCGGACTGCGCCGACCGACAACGGAATCCAGTCGATCTGCGATTTCATGATCCCCGTCATCGCGCCGTGTCGTTCCGGCGAGCACCACACCATGCCTTCCGACCATATCACCAGCTCGCGCAGCTCGACCACCTTCGGATGGCTTTCCGGCGCATCATCGGGCAGCGGCAAGCCGCTCGGATTGAACACACGGACTTCGGCCCCCATCGCCGTGAGCAAATGCTCGGCTTCCTCGACCAGCAGACGGCTGAACGAACGCTCGCGCAGCGAGCCGTACAGAAGCAGGAGTCGAGGCGGATGCGTCGACGGTGTCGCCGGCCGCAATTGAGCGGCGTCCGGCACGCGGAACAGCGTGGCGTCGAGCTGCGGCATGTCGTTCAATTGCTCAGACACGCTTGCCCTCCGCATCGATCACGACTTCGCCATCTTCCTTGGTGAAAGGCCCCGTCTGCGGGTTCGGCAGGATATCCAGCACGGCTTCGGACGGCCGGCATAGCTTCGTGCCGATCGGCGTAACCACGATCGGCCGGTTCATCAGGATCGGATGCTGCCCGATGAAGTCGAGCAGTTGCTCATCGGTCCACTTCGGATCGCCCAGACCGAGTTCCGCATAAGGCGTGCCTTTCTCCCGCAGTAACTCGCGTACGGTCAGGCCGGCATCGGCCAGCAGCTTGACCAGCGTTTCCCGCGACGGGGGCGTCCTGAGATACTCGATGACGACAGGCTCCTCGCCGCTGTTGCGGATCAGGGCCAGCGCGTTGCGCGACGTGCCGCAATCCGGGTTGTGATAGATCGTGATGTTGCTCATGTCGAGATTCCTTGCTTCGATAGAGGGACAGCGTGATGGCGCAAATGCAAGATCGCGTAGCGGAACAGGATCGCACCTGTCGCGCCGATGCCGGCCAGGGCCAATAGCGTGCCGGGATAGCCGTTCCCGGCGACATACAGGAGTGATGCAACGAACGGACCGGCGGCGATGGCAATCTGCACGGGCGTCGCCATCGCCCCGCTGATCGCGCCATAGGCGGTTCGCCCGTACAGTTCCGCAGGCAATGCACCGCGGACAATCGTCATGACGCCGTTGCCGATGCCATACAGCGCCGCGAAAACAACGTACACGGGCAGCCACGTCCCGGACGCAAAGAGCAGGACCAGCGAAAGCGGCAGCAACGCCATCGCGGCCATGCCGACCTGGCGCGTGCTCGCGCGTTTGCCGATCGTCGTTTCCAGCACGCGGCCGAGAACCTGCATCGGCCCAACCAGCGCCCCCACCCATGCCGCGTTCGCGGCGGAAATGCCATGCGCCTGCAAGACCGCGATCATGTGCAGCGACATCGCGGCGAACACCAGCGCATTGAGCGTGACCGCCGCGGTCACCAGATAGAAGGCCGGGTCGCGCAGGACAGCGCCAAGGTTAGCGGCCGGCTGTTCCGTTTGCGTTGGCGTCACGCCATGCGGTGCGTGTGAACGACTTGGCAGCGCGACATGCACGGGCACGCAGATCGCCAGATTCGCGCCGGCATAGAGCTGCCATGTGTCGCGCCATCCGACGTGCTGCAACAGCGTTTGCGTCAGCGGCCAGAACACCGTGCTGGCGAAACCGCCGAACAAGGTCAGGTGCGTGATCGCGCGGCGGTAGTCGTTACCGAATATCTGCGTGATGACGGTGAACGCAGGCTGGTAGAGAGTTGCGCTCATCGCAACGCCGATGCCGGCCCACACGAGATACAGCCCGACCACGTTATTCACCCGTGACAAGCAGACAAGCATCAGCGCCGCCAGCAACGATCCGCCCGCCATCAGGGCGCGCCCGCCGACGCGGTCGATGATGCTGCCGGCCGACGTGGACAACAGCCCCGAGATCAGCAGCGCCACCGAATAGGCGCCGACGACGACTGGCTTCGACAGACCCAGCTCGTCCTGCATCGGTTGCATCAGGACGCCGTACGCGTAAAACATGGAACCCCAGCCGACGATCTGCGTCAGCCCGAGCGACGGCGTCAGCCATGCGTGCGGGCGGGGTGCATGCGTGGACATGTCAGGTCCGGCACTCGTACCAGCCCTTCGACTGGTTGACGATGCGCACCACCAACAGCATGACCGGCACCTCGATCAGCACGCCGACGACGGTAGCCAGTGCCGCGCCGGAATGGAAACCGAACAGGCTGATCGCGGCCGCGACGGCAAGCTCGAAGAAGTTGGATGCGCCGATCAGCGCCGACGGGCACGCGATGTTGTGCTTCTCGCCTACGGCGCGGTTGAGCCAGTACGCGAGCGCCGAGTTGAAGAACACTTGAATCAGGATCGGCACCGCGAGCAGCGCGATCACCAGAGGCTGCTTCAGGATCGCTTCGCCCTGGAACGCGAACAGCAGCACAAGCGTGGCCAGCAGCGCCGCGATCGACCAAGGGCCGATCCTCGCCATCGCGGCATCGAATGCAGCCTGACCATTCGCGAGCAGCCGCTTACGCAGGATCTGCGCAATGATCACCGGGATAACGATGTAGAGCACGACGGACGTAAGCAACGTCGCCCACGGCACCGTGATTGCGGACATGCCGAGCAGCAGGCCGACCAGTGGCGCGAAGGCGATCACCATGATGCTGTCGTTCAGCGCGACCTGCGACAACGTGAACAGCGGATCGCCGCCCGTCAGTCGACTCCACACGAACACCATCGCCGTACACGGTGCTGCGGCCAACAGGATCAGGCCGGCGATGTAGCTGTCGAGCTGGTCCGTCGGCAGCATCGGCGCGAACAGATGGCGGATGAACAACCAACCGAGAAACGCCATCGAAAATGGCTTGACGAGCCAGTTGACGACGAGCGTGACGCCGATGCCTTTGACGTGCTGACGCACTTCATGCAGCGCGCCAAAGTCGACCTTGACCAGCATCGGGATGATCATCACCCAAATCAGCAGCCCGACCGGGAGATTGATCTGGGCATATTCCATCCGCCCGATCTGCTGGAACAGGCCGGGCAGCACCTGGCCGAGCGTGATGCCGGCGACGATGCACAGCGCCACCCAGACGGTGAGGTAGCGTTCGAAGAAATTGATGGAAGGCTTTGCGACGGCCTTGCCCGGCGGGGCGACATTGGACGTGTTCATGGATAGGGTTCAGTCTTGAAGTCGTCGGCGGCCGCGCGGTTCAGCGGACCGCCATGCGAATGGTCAGTTTTGCGAGATCTCGGTCAACGCCGTCTGGAGTTCGGCATTGCTCATGCGATCAAGCGGCAGCGCCAACAACTGCAGCATGCGATAGCCGATCGCCTGGCGCGTGAGTTCGAAGGCGAGTCGCTTGCCTTCGTCGCCGCCCAACGCGTTCGACGGATCGGCGTAGCCCCAATGCACTTTGACGGGGCTGCCGGGCCAGTACGGGCACGTCTCGGCGGCCGCGCTGTCGCACACCGTAATGACGACGCGCATCTCCGGCGCACCATCGCCGACGAACTCGTCCCAGCTCTTGCTGCGGTAGCCGCTCACGTCGACGCCAGCGGTCGTCAGCGCTTCCAGCGCGAACGGATTGAGGCGACCGCTCGGCGCACTGCCGGCGCTGTATGCGCGGACGTCCTTGCCGAGCTTCGCGGCCCAATGATTGAGCATCCCTTCGGACAGCACGCTGCGCGCCGAGTTGTGGGTGCAGAGGATCAGTACGTTCGTGGTCATGGGTTGACGATCCAAAGTTACTTTTGCCCGATCTCGGTCAGGGACTTTTGCAGTGCGACGTTGTCGAGTTTGGCGAGCGGCAATGACAGCAGCAGGTCGATACGACGCTTCAACGTCAGCGCGGCGTCGTGCATGGCCTGCTGTTTCTGTTCGTCGGAGCCCTCGACGTCGGCCGGGTCAGGCACACCCCAATGTGCGGTGATCGGTTGACCGGGCCAGATCGGGCACACCTCGCCGGTGGCCTTGTCGCACACGGTGAAGACGAAATCGAGCGCCGGTGCGCCGGGTGCCGCGAATTCGTCCCAGCTCTTGCTCCGGTAGCCTTCGGTCGGCAATTGCCAACGCGCCAGCTCGCGCAGCGCGAACGGATTCACCTCGCCTTTCGGATGACTGCCCGCCGAGTACGCCACGAAGCGGCCCTCGCCAAGGCGGTTCATCAGTCCCTCGGACAGGATCGATCGGGCGGAATTGCCGGTACAGATGAACAGCACGTTGTAGGGCTTGTCGCTCATGGTTGGACCTCAGCAGCAGGACGATTTCACCGGCACGCCGATCGGCTTGCCGCGTGCAGGGGAACAGCAAGCAGAAGCGTCGGCATTCGATTCAGCCGCCGACGCGTTACGGGATTCGCCGAAGGTGGGGACGTCGCCGAGCGTCTGGTACGTTTCCCATGCGATGCCTTGCGGGTCGACCGTCCAGTACTTGTCGGAGCGGGCGTAGCAGCACGCCGTACCGATTTGCTCGTCGACCGGCAGCGCGGCGCCGTTCAAGCGCGTATGCATCTCCGCCAGCTCGGCATCGTTTTCGACCTGCACGCCAAGATGATCTAGACCGGGCGCCGCGCCGCGCTGCGAGATCGCGAAGTCGACGCGAGGATCGTCGAGCATCCATTTCGCGTAGTCGCTCTTGACGACGGTCGGCTCAGCGGCGAACAGCGCCGAATAGAAACGGATGCTGTCAACGAGATCCGGCACGCTGATGTGCACATGGAAGCGCTTCATGAGTGTTGCTCCTTGACCGGGGAACACGCGCCCGCAGGCGAGCAGGGATTGCCGCCGCAGCAGTTCTCCGTGAGGTAAGCCAACAGGCCGTTCATCGTGGCGAAGTTCGCGCAGTAGAAGACGAAGCGGCCTTCCTGGCGGCTGGTGACGAGTTGTGCATGCGCCAGTTCCTTCAGATGAAAGGAAAGCGACGACGGCGGCACGTCCAGCAGCGTGGCGATCTGCCCGGCCGGCATGCCCTCCGGCCCCGCTTGCACGAGTGCACGAAAGACGGCGAGCCGGGATTCGTGGGCGAGTGCCGCGAGGGCGGCAATGGTTTGGTTTGTTTCCATGTTTCAATAGTAGTCGAAATATCGAAAGCAGGAAAGAAATCGGTCGATATTTCGGCCCTGCATTGGAATGCCTGGATTTGATAGTGTCGAACCGCGGCCCCTTGTCGGGCGCAAACTCGAGCGATGCGGGCACCTACGGCAAAAATTAGAGCGCTCCGATGTTGGCGAGCGGCAAACTGTTCGTAGTGGAAGTGCATACCAAAACAACGACTTACCATCGTGTAACAGTTAGTAGAGGGTCCGCCGGGATTCGTGAATATGCGAACCTTCGCATAAGTGCTTATCCCGGCCGACCTTCAACCTGTCAGCGAGGGATTAGACGAGACGCGGGGGGCGCCATAACCCGTTCGGGTCACGGACCGGAAGAGACTGGACGTAATGGAAGTTGGCGAATTTCACGTCCTGACCCGCGCGACGTCGGCCCCTATCTGATTGATTGGTATCCTGATCTCAGCTCGGAGCATCTGCTTCGGGCAGCGCAGCCGGCGCTATTTGCCGGCGATTGGAACGGACTGATAGACTCTCTTGCTGATGGAGCACCCTGGTGGCCGGTGAACCTTCCGGGCCGGCTGGCCATTTGTATGAAAATGGAGCCGTTCATGAGCGACATCCAGAAGCTGCGGCTGGATCTGCCGTTGGTTCTGCCGGACATATATGGCGCCGAAGACCGCTGCGTGAGCCGCCTGCAAGACAAGCTGGCGGACAGGCCTGGCATTGAAGGGGCTCATATCACTGGCGCGGCTGAAGGAGAGCCGCAGTTGTGTGTGCACTACGACCCCGCCGTGATCTCACTAAGCAGGCTGCGTGAGCTGATTCGGTCTGAAGGGCTCGCTGTGGCGGGCCGCTTCGCGCACATTGTGGGACGAGTGAATGCGCCGATGCATGTGCGTGCCACCAGGCGTGTTGCTGAGCAGCTGCGCTCACTCGGTGGGATCATTGAGGCCGACGTATCGCCAAGCGGCGTTGTCCGCATCGAATACGACCGTTCCCTCACTGACGAGTCCGATCTCACGCAGCGCCTGACCTTACTCGATATCTCTGTGAATTGGGCAACGCCGGCTGTTCAGCCGACCACGGCGGTCCGCTCTTGCAAGGCATCCGCAGATTCCGGCACGGCAGGGCATAAGGCGGCTGCCAATGACCACCGTGCGCTGCAGCGAGCCAACCACACTTGCGGGAAAGACGAGGGCGGCGAGCACAGCCATCGACACGGCGGGTTGTTCGGCGAAAAGACCGAGCTGATCTTTGCTTGCTTGTCCGGAGTCTTCCTGATGGCTGGATGGCTCGTGGGGCGACGCGGCACCGGTCTTGAATGGCTGTCCACCCACTGCTACGTGGTTTCGTACTTCTTCGGCGGCTACTACACCATCCAAGAAGCCATCGAGAACCTGCGTGCCAAGCGTTTCGAGATCGACACGCTCATGCTCGTAGCGGCTGCGGGTGCCGCGGCTCTGGGCTCCTGGGGAGAAGGCGCTTTGTTGCTGTTCCTCTTCAGCCTTGGGCATTCGCTCGAGCACTACGCCATGGGTAGGGCCCGGCGTGCCATCGAGGCCTTAACCAAGCTTGCACCTGACACGGCCACGGTGCGGCGCGATTCCGGGACGGAGGTTGTGCCACTGGAGAAGCTGGAAGTAGGCGACGTCGTCGTCGTGAAGCCCAACGAGCGGCTGCCTGCGGACGGTGTTGTGGTCGTTGGCACTTCCAGCGTCAATCAGGCACCGGTCACGGGCGAGAGTGTTCCAGTCGACAAGCGCCCCGTCGAGGATGGCCGAATCACAATCGGGCGCTTCGAGGGCGTAGCGGCTGAGAGCCGCGTCTTCGCCGGCACGATCAACGGCGCGGGCGCCATGGATATCATGGTCGCCCGAAAGGCCGATCAGTCGACGATGGCGCGCGTCATCAAGATGGTCACTGAGGCGGAGGCCCAGCGCTCGCCGACACAGCAGTTCACCGAGAAGTTCGAGCGCATCTTCGTGCCATCAGTGCTGGTGTTGGTCGGTCTGCTGCTGTGCGCTGGTGTTGTTATCGATGAG
Organism: Burkholderia pseudomultivorans; assembly: GCF_902499075.1. Lineage (GTDB taxonomy): Bacteria > Pseudomonadota > Gammaproteobacteria > Burkholderiales > Burkholderiaceae > Burkholderia > Burkholderia pseudomultivorans. The sequence goes on from NZ_CABVPP010000008.1 coordinate 159,673, forward strand.
CCATTCTCCCACACCTTCTACAGGGCGATGGCCGTGTTGGTGGCTGCCAGCCCCTGCGCGCTCGCAATCTCAGTGCCCAGTGCAGTTCTCAGCGGCGTAGCGCGCGCCGCGCGGAGCGGTGTGCTGGTCAAGGGTGGTGGGCCTTTGGAGAACCTGGGCACGCTAACCTCAATTGCCTTTGACAAGACCGGCACGCTGACCGAGGGGAAGCCGAAGCTCACCGAGGTGGTCCCAGCTCAAGGCGTGCCTGAGCACGAACTGCTGGCAGTGGCGCTGGCGGTGGAAGAACACAGCGACCACCCGCTCGCCGCGGCGATTGTCAACGGGGCGAAGGAACGGCTGCGAGACAAGACCGATCTGCCGCAGGCTGTGGATGTCAAAAGCATCACCGGGCGCGGTGTCCGGGCTCAGTTAGGGGGCGAGACTGTCCACATCGGCAAGCCGATTCTGTTCAGGGAGCTGTCTGATTCAACCGTCCCTGATGACATCGACGAGGCCAACAAGAAACTCATCGCCGACGGACATACGACGATGATCATCCGCAAGGGAGCGCGCTTCCTGGGCGTGATCGGCGTCATGGACACGCCGCGCCCCGTCGCTGGCCGAGTCATGGGCGAACTCAGGAAACTCGGCATCGAGCGGCTAATTATGATTTCCGGCGACAGCCAGAAGGTGGCCGAGGCCGTTGCGCAAACCGTTGGCCTGACCGAGGCCCAAGGAGACCTTATGCCCGAGCAGAAGGTCGAGGAGATCAAGAAACTGCGCACCGAGCACGGCAAGGTGGCGATGGTGGGAGACGGCGTCAATGATGGACCCGCCATGGCTAACGCGACCGTGGGCATCGCGATGGGTGCCGCAGGCTCCGATGTTGCGTTGGAGACCGCCGACGTGGCACTGATGGCCGACGATCTGGCGCAATTGCCGTTCGCTGTGGGCCTGTCGAGAAGTACGAGCCGCGTCATCAAGCAGAACCTGTGGATGAGTCTTGGCGTCGTGGCGGTGCTGATTCCGGCAACCGTGCTAGGGCTGAACATCGGTACGGCGGTCATCTTCCATGAGGGGTCTACCTTGCTCGTGGTTGCCAACGCGCTGCGGTTGCTGGCCTACAAGCCTTTCGACAAGAGTGCCACGGCAGCTGAGCCTGCCACGTAACGTTAAAACAATGGGAGGGGGGACCGCCATGCCTTCCGAAGACAGTGAGCCAGGGTAGTTAATGCAGACCGCGGACGGTACCGGTGACCTGACCGACGATTGCCTACCCGCAGAGAGGTCCGTGCACCAAGGAAGGCGGCGGAGTCGTAACCGATGCGGAGGGCAAGCGCGTCTGAACAATTGGACGACCCGCCTCAGTTCGACACCACGCTGATCCTCGTGCCGGAAGGCGCGGCCGACGCCACCGTCGACCCATCCGCCCCGGCTCGTGCTTCTGCACGGCTCCCTGCATGAACGCTTGTTCAGCTGCTTGCCGGTCGAGGAAGCTGCGCCGCCGTTCACAGCGATTGGTGCCGGGTACGCGTGTTCAATCCAAGTGGGCGGCCTTCGTCCGATTTTGCACCCGAGAGCCACCCGAAGGTGGCCGGGTTGCGCGGGGTGGTGACGTGAGCGGAAGGCATAGTGTAGTGCTCGCCGGAACGGCACGGCGCAATGACCGGCATCATGAAATCACGGATCGACTGGATTCCTTCGTCGGTCGGCGCGGTGCGGCCGAAGCAGGGCAAGACGCTCGCGGTGATGCAGGTGGGCGGCGGATCTCAGTCGTTCAACGCTGTAAACCGGATGCGCATGCTCTGAGGCTGGATGCGCATGCTGATGATCCCGAACCAGTCGTCGTCGGCCAAGGCGTTCGCGGAATTCGACGAAGCAGGGCGGACGAAGCCGTCGGCCCATTACGATCGGCTCGTTGACGTTATGGAGGAGCCAGTCAAGTTCACTCTACCCGAGACGACGGCCCAAATCTGGTCGACCGATACAGCGAGCGCTAGGAAAGGGCCGAGGAACTGGCGCCGCGCGCGTACCAGAGAAAGATCTGATGATCGATGGGCAGCGAGACTTTCACACAACCTTTACCCCAGCCGTGGGTTTCCGAAGTGCTTTCTTGACTCTCCCAAGATGACGGAAACGTCATCACCGTGTCATGTTCGCGCTGCGGCGTGATCGTAGCATCGGTCACAAACCGTTACCGCAGGACCAACATGCTCAAACCCAACCTCGCCCTGGCCATCGTGTTCGCGATGGCCGCGACGGCTCATGCGCAGCCATCGCTGTCGCCGGGGCCGGCCCCGGGTGCCGCCGCCGCGCCGATCGGCGCACCGCCGTCCGATGCGCTTCCTGCGTCGTCGTTGACGTTGTCCGACGCGCTCGCGGTCGCGGCCCGGAACAATCCGGCGCTGCGCGGCGCACGCGCGGATGTCGATGCATCGGCCGGCGTGCTGATGCAGGCCGGCGCGCGGCCGAACCCCGAAGTGTCGTTCCTGCAGGAAGGCTTCAGTCGCGCCGAACGCACGTCCACCGCGCTGATCAACCAGACCATCGAGTTGGGCGGCAAGCGCCGCGCACGGCTCGACGTCGCGTCGTACGGCCGGGAGGCGGCCAGCGCGTCGCTCGACGAGCAGGGCGCCGCCGTGCGCGCCGACGTGATCGCCGCGTTCTACGGGCTGCTCGCCGCGCAGCGCCAGCTTCAGGTGACCGAAGAATCGGCCGCGATCGCCGCGCGTTCGGCGGATCTCGCGGGGCGTCGCGCGCAGGCCGGCAAGGTGTCGCCGGTCGAGGCGACCAAGGCGCAGGTCGCGGCGGCCGGCGTGCAGATCGAAGTCGTGACCGCGCGCGGCCGTGTCGAGGTCGCGCGCGAGAAACTGAACGCGGTGATGGGCGAGGCGCGCAACGACCGGCTTGCGGTGCTCGGCGACCTGGAAACCGTGCCGCCGGTCGAGCCGTTGTCCGCGCTGACCGCGCAACTCGACGATGCGCCGCTCGCGCGGGTCGCGCGCGCCGAGATGCTGCGCTCGAACGCGGCCATATCGCTCGAACGCGCGCGGCGCATTCCGGACGTGACGGTCAGCGCCGGCGTGAAGCGCGTGACCACCGGCGGCGTGCCGAACAACCAGGCGGTGGTCGGCGTGTCGATCCCGATTCCGCTGTTCAACACGAACAAGGGCGCGCTGCTCGAGGCGACGCACAAGGCCGAGCGCGCGAACGCCGATCTCGATCGCGAACGCACCCGCCTGCGGCTGGAGTTGACGCAGGCATACGCGAATTTCGAGGCGGCCGAGCAGGAAGCGCAGCGGCTGAAGTCCGACATCCTGCCGGCCGCGCGCCTCGCGCTCGACGCGATGTCGCGTGGCTACGAACTCGGGAAGTTCAGCTTCCTCGACGTGCTCGACGCGCAGCGCACGCTGTTCCAGGGCCAGTCGCAATACGTCCGTGCGCTCGCCGGCGCCCATGCGGCCCGCGCCGATATCGGCCGGCTCGTCGGCACGCCGCTCGCGGCCGTCGCGCAATAAGCGCGCCTCTTACTGGAGGATCATCATGTCACGCAGCAGAATCTTCGTTATTGCGGCGGCCGTGCTCGGCGGCGCAGGGATCGTGATTGGCGCGCTCGCCGTCACGCGGGGCGGCAGCGGCGCGTCGGCGCCGACCGCCGCCGAAACCGCGCAGCCGACCGACGCCGCCGGCGTCGGCGCGCGCGGCGGTGTCGTGCTCAAGCGCGGCAAGCTGTCGGTCGAGATCGTGATGACGGAAAAGCCCGGCGACGCGCGGCTCGTCGTCTATCCGTTCGTCGACGACAAGCCGGCGACCCAGGGCGTGACCGTGTCCGGCACGCTGGTGCGCTACGATCGCACGCACGAACCGTTGCGATTCGACGCGGCCGGCCAAAAGTTCGTGTCCGCGCAGTCGATTGCGAAGCCGCACGTGTTCGATGCGACGATCGACGTGAAGTCCGGCAACGACGCCGCGTCGTTCCCGTTCGCGCGCGCCGACGGTGCGATCGCGCTGACCGACGCACAACTGGCGACGTCGAGGATCGCGCTCGCGAAAGCCGGCCCCGCGCAGATCGCGACGCCGTTCCAGCTTCCCGGTGAAATCAAGTTCAACGAGGATCGCACCGCGCACGTCGTGCCGCGCGTGGCCGGCATCGTCGAGCAGGTGTCGGTGTCGCTCGGCCAGAACGTCGCGAAAGGGCAGGTGCTCGCCGTGATCGCGAGCACCGATCTGGCCGACCGCCGCAGCGAGCTGCTGACGGCCGAGCGCCGGCTGTCGGGTGCGCGCGCAACCTACGAACGCGAACGCACGCTGTGGCAGGAGCGTATTTCTGCCGAGCAGGATTACCAGCAGGCGCAGGTGCAGTTGCGCGAGGCCGAGATCGCCGTGCAGAACGCGCGGCAGAAGCTCGCCGCGCTGAATGCGCCGGTCGGCGCGGGCGCGCTGAACCGTTATGAACTGCGCGCGCCATTCGCGGGCACGATCGTCGAGAAGCATGCGACGCCCGGCGAGGCGATTGCCGCCGACGCGAGCATGTTCGTGATCTCTGACCTGTCGACCGTGTGGGCCGAGATGGCGGTGCCCGCGCAGCGGCTCAACGACGTGCGCGTCGGTCGCGATGCCACGGTGAGCGCGACCGCGTTTGAATCGCGTTCGAGCGGCCCGATCGCGTACGTGGGGTCGCTGCTCGGCGAGCAGACGCGCACCGCGCCGGCGCGCGTCGTGCTGCCGAACCCGGATCGCGTGTGGCGCCCGGGAATGTTCGTCAACGTGTCGGTCGACGCCGGCAGGCAGGGCGTGCCGCTCGCGGTCGCGAGCGACGCGTTGCAGGACGTCGACGGTGCGCCGTCGGTGTTCGTGCGCTCGCCGAAGGGCTTCGTCGCGCAGGCCGTCGAAACGGGGCGGCGCGACGAACGGGCGACCGAGGTGCTCAAGGGGCTCAAGCCCGGCCAGGAATACGCGGCGTCGAACAGCTTCGTGCTGAAGGCGGAGCTCGGCAAGGGGAGCGCGGAACATGAATGAGCAGCAATACGCGTGCGCCGTGGCGCGACTGGCGGCCCGCTATGCGGCCTGCTTTCCGGTCGGCCGGGTGACCGGCCGCGCGGCCCGTCCGGTGCGGCCGACCGTGCCCCGTTTCAAGGAATCCCGACATGTTTGAGCGCCTGATCCGCTTTGCAATTGCGCATCGCTGGCTGGTGATGCTGGCGATCGCGGCCGTGGCTGCGCTCGGCGTATTCAGCTACCAGCGGCTGCCGATCGACGCGGTGCCCGACATCACGAACGTGCAGGTGCAGATCAACACGTCCGCGCCCGGCTACTCGCCGCTGGAGGCCGAGCAGCGCATCACCTATCCGGTCGAGACCGTGATGGCCGGGCTGCCGGGGCTGGAGCAGACGCGCTCGATCTCGCGCTACGGGCTGTCGCAGGTCACCGTGATCTTCAAGGACGGCACCGACATCTACTTCGCGCGGCAGCTCGTCAACGAGCGCATCCAGGAAGCGAAGGACAAGCTGCCGGCCGGCATCGCGCCCGCGATGGGGCCGACGTCGACCGGCCTCGGCGAGATCTACCTGTGGACCGTCGAGGCCGACGCCAACGCGCGCAAGCCCGACGGCACGCGCTATACGGCGACCGACCTGCGCGAGCTGCAGGACTGGGTCGTGCGACCGCAACTGCGCAACGTGCGCGGCGTGACCGAGGTCAACTCGATCGGCGGCTACGTGAAGGAATACCGCGTCGCGCCGAATCCGGCGAAGCTGATGTCGTACGGGCTGACGCTTGCCGACGTCGTGCGCGCACTCGAGCGCAACAACGACAACGTCGGCGCCGGCTACATCGAAAAGCGCGGCGAGCAGTATCTGGTGCGCGTGCCGGGCCAGGCGCGCACCGTCGACGACATCGCGAACATCGTGCTGACCAACGTCGGCGGCGTGCCGGTGCGGATGAAGGACGTCGGCGTGGTCGACATCGGCCGCGAACTGCGCACCGGCGCCGCGACGTCGAACGGCGAGGAAGTCGTGCTCGGCACGGTCTTCATGCTGATGGGCGAGAACAGCCGGACGGTGTCGAAGGCCGTCGCCGCGAAGATGGAGGACGTGAACCGCACGCTGCCGGCCGGCGTGAAGGCGATTCCGGTGTACGACCGCACGGTGCTGGTCGAGAAGGCCGTCGCCACCGTGAAGAAGAACCTGCTCGAAGGCGCGGTGCTCGTGATCGCCGTGCTGTTCCTGTTCCTCGGCAACATCCGCGCGGCGCTGATCACCGCGCTCGTGATTCCGCTGTCGATGCTGATGACCTTCACCGGCATGGTCAACGCGAAGGTGAGCGCGAACCTGATGAGCCTCGGCGCGCTCGACTTCGGGATCATCGTCGACGGCGCGGTGGTGATCGTCGAGAACTGCGTGCGGCGGCTTGCGCATGCGCAGTCGGCAGCCGGCCGGCCGCTCACGCGCGACGAGCGCTTTGCCGAAGTGTTCGGCGCATCGCAGGAAGCGCGCCGCGCGCTGATCTTCGGGCAACTGATCATCATGGTCGTGTACCTGCCGATCTTTGCGCTGACCGGCGTCGAAGGCAAGATGTTCCATCCGATGGCGATCACCGTCGTGATGGCGCTCGCCGCCGCGATGGTGCTGACCGTCACGTTCATTCCCGCGGCCGTCGCGTTGTTCATCGGCGAGCGGGTCGAGGAGAAGGAGAACCGGTTGATGGGCTGGGCGCGGCGTGCGTACGAACCGGTGCTCGCCGCGTTCATGACGCGCCCGGCGCGCGTGATGATCGGGGCGGGCGCGATCGTGCTGGTCACGCTCGGGCTCGCGACGCGGCTCGGCAGCGAGTTCATTCCGAGCCTGAACGAGGGCGATCTGGCCGTGTCCGCGCTGCGGATTCCCGGCACGAGCCTGTCGCAATCGGTCGAGATGCAGAAGTCGATCGAGAAGACGCTGAAGGCGCGCTTTCCCGAGATCGAGCGCGTGTTCGCGCGCACCGGCACGGCCGAGATCGCGGCCGACCCGATGCCGCCGAACCTGTCGGACGGCTACATCATGCTGAAGCCCGCCGACACGTGGCCCGACCCGAAGAAGCCGCGTGACCAGCTCGTGCGCGAGATCGAGGAAGCGCTCGCCGAGCTGCCTGGCAACGCGTACGAGTTCTCGCAGCCGATCCAGCTGCGCTTCAACGAACTGATTTCGGGCGTGCGCAGCGATGTCGCCGTGAAGATCTTCGGCGACGACATGGCCGTGCTGAACCAGACCGGCGAGCAGATCGCGGCCGCGTTGCAGAAGGTGCCGGGCGCGTCGGAGGTCAAGGTCGAGCAGACCACGGGCCTGCCGGTGCTGACCGTCAACCTCGACCGCGACAAGCTCGCGCGCTACGGCGTGAGCGTGGCCGACCTGCAGGACTCGGTGGCCGCGGCCGTCGGCGGGCAGAAGGCCGGCACGCTGTTCCAGGGCGACCGCCGCTTCGACATCGTCGTGCGGCTGCCCGACGAACTGCGCTCCGACATCGAGGCGATCAAGCGGCTGCCGATCGCGCTGCCCGCGCCGGCCGCCGGCGCCAGCGCGCCGCTCGCGGCGGCGCCGTACGTGCCGCTCGCGGAGCTCGCGACGATCGACGTGGCGCCCGGCCCGAACCAGATCAGCCGCGAGGACGGCAAGCGGCGGGTGGTCGTCAGCGCGAACGTGCGCGGCCGCGACGTCGGCTCGTTCGTCGCCGATGCGCGCGAGCAGTTGCAGCAGGACGTGCGCGTGCCGGCCGGCTACTGGGTGTCGTGGGGCGGGCAGTTCGAGCAGTTGCAAAGTGCGAGCGAGCGCCTGAAGCTCGTCGTGCCGCTCGCGCTGTTCATGGTATTCGTGCTGCTGTTCGTGATGTTCAACAACGTGAAGGACGGGCTGCTGGTGTTTACCGGCATTCCGTTCGCGCTGAGCGGCGGCGTCGTGTCGCTGTGGCTGCGCGGGATTCCGCTGTCGATCACGGCGGCGGTCGGCTTCATTGCGCTGTCCGGCGTGGCCGTGCTCAACGGTCTCGTGATGATCTCGTTCATCCGCAACCTGCGCGACGAAGGCATGCCGCTCGACGCCGCGGTGCACGACGGCGCGCTCACGCGGCTGCGGCCCGTGCTGATGACCGCGCTGGTCGCGTCGCTCGGCTTCCTGCCGATGGCGTTCGCGACCGGCACCGGCGCCGAGGTGCAGCGCCCGCTCGCGACGGTCGTGATCGGCGGTATCCTGTCGTCCACGGCGCTGACGCTGCTGGTGCTGCCGGTGCTGTACCGGGTCAGCCATGCGGTGTCGTGGCGCGCGGCGTTGCGCGGCGGCTTCGGCGCGGGCGTGCTGCGCCGGCTGGGTTTTTTCAAGGGTAATGCGTGATGCGAATTCTGATTGTCGAGGATGAACCGAAGACGGGCGCGTATCTGCGCAAGGGCCTGACCGAGGCCGGCTACGTTGTCGACTGGGTCGAGGACGGCATCACGGGCCAGCACCAGGCCGAAACGGAGGAGTACGACCTGCTCGTGCTCGACGTGATGCTGCCCGGGCAGGACGGCTGGACGCTGCTGCAGAACCTGCGGCGCAGCAAATCGACGCCCGTGCTGTTCCTCACTGCCCGTGACGACGTCGGCGATCGCGTGAAGGGGCTCGAGCTCGGCGCGGACGACTATCTCGCGAAGCCGTTCGACTTCGTCGAGCTGACCGCGCGCATCAAGTCGATCCTGCGGCGCGGCCAGCCGCGCGATTCGAACACGCTGCGCGCGGCCGATCTCGAACTGGACCTGACCCGCCGCAAGGCCACGCGGCAGGGCGACACGATCCTGCTGACCGCGAAGGAGTTCGCGCTGCTGTGGCTGCTGATGCGCCGCGAAGGGGAGATCCTGCCGCGCGCGACGATCGCGTCGCAGGTATGGGACATGAACTTCAACAGCGACACGAACGTCGTCGATTCGGCGATCCGCCGGCTGCGCTCGAAGATCGACGACGCGTACGAACCGAAGCTGATCCACACGGTGCGCGGCATGGGCTACGTGCTCGAAGCGCGCGGCGGCGCGGCCGCATGATCGCGCGCCTGCTGCCGCGAACGCTGCGCGGCCGGCTGACCGCGCTGATCATCCTGTCGACGTCGGTGATCCTCGCGTCGAGCGGCGTCGCATTGTACGAAGCGCTGAGCAACCGTGTCGAAACGACGGCAGCCGAGCAGATGGCCGGTATTTCCGCCGCATTGGGCGCACACCTGGCCGAGGCGCGCACGACGGCCGACGTCGCGCGCAACACCGATATCTGGATCGACCAGTTGCACGGTCATCCGAACATGGATCTCGCGATCTTCGATGCCGCCGGTACGCGCCTCGTCGGCACGCCCGGCTTCCGTCCGTACGCGCCGCTGATGTTGACGAACGCCGGGCGCGTGCCGGTCGGCATCGCCCCGCCCGGCGCAAGACACCAGTATCTGCTGACGACCGTGCCGCTCGCCGGCGCGGGTGCGCCGGTGGTGCGCGTCGCCGTGCAGTACGATCGCAGCGCCGACGTGCTGCTGCTGCGCACGCATGCCTATACGATCGTCGTGATCGAGGTGTTCGGCGTGGTGCTTGCGGCCGCGATCGCATACGGCATCGCCGCGCTCGGGCTGAGCCCGCTGCGGCGGTTCGCGGCGCGCGCGGAGCAGATGTCGTCGAGCCGGCTCGCGCATCCGCTGCCGGAACTCGATACGTCCGGCGAGCTGAAGGAGCTCGAGCATGCGTTCAACGGCATGCTCGCGCGGCTGAACGAATCGTTCACGCGGCTGAGCCAGTTCTCGTCGAATCTCGCGCACGACATGCGCACGCCGCTGACGAACCTGCAGGCGGCCGCGCAGGTTGTGCTGTCGCAACCGCGCAGCGCGGACGAATACCGGAGCGTGATCGAGTCAAGCATCGACGAATACCAGCGGCTGTCGCGGATGATCGAGGACATGCTGTTTCTCGCGCGTTCGGAACAGGCCGGCACGTCGATCGATGTGCGGCGCCTGAATGCGGCGGAGGAGGCGGAGCGGGTGGCCGGCTACTACGAGCCGCTGGCGGAAGATGAAGGCGTGACCGTGAAGGTCGACGGCCACGCATGGGTCGATGCGGACCTGACGCTGTACCAGCGCGCGTTGAGCAACCTGCTGTCGAATGCGCTGACCTATGCGCCGCGCGGCAGCGTCGTGACGATCGATTGCGTCGAGCAGGGCGGTGCGACGACGATCGCCGTGTCGGATACGGGGCCCGGCATCGCGGCGGAGCACGTCGGGCGGATTTTCGAGCGTTTTTATCGCGTCGATCCGTCGCGCCACAATTCGGCGTCGGGCACGGGGCTCGGCCTCGCGATCGTCCGGTCTATCATGGACAATCACGGCGGCGAATGCGGCGTCGACAGCGAGCCGGGCCGCCGCACGACCTTCTGGCTGCGCTTTCCGCGACGGCCGGCCGCCATCAGCACCTGACAGCGCGGGCGGACACTCCCGCGCGTTCGCCGCAAGGCGGCCTCGCGCGGCGCGTCGCCGGCGGCGGTGTGGCTGCGGTTCATTACTTCGCGGCGAGGGCGTCGTGGTTGTCGGTCTGCGGCTTCTTCTCGCCGCCATGGACCGAAATCCCGTGCAGTTCCTTGTTGCGCGCGACGACCTCGGCGGTCGGCGGGTACTGCGTCTTGTTGATCGGCACGATGCCGTCGTGCTGTGCCTGCTTCAGTTCGTTGATCACCTGCGTGCGGGACTTGCCCTGCGTTTGCGTTTGGGCGAACGCGGCCTGCGTGGCCATGCCGAGCGACAGCGTGGCGGTGACGAACAGTGCTGCGAGTTTTGCCGTTTTCATCGAGTGCTCTCCTTGATCAGGGCCGCCGGGTGGCGAACCATGGACCCAGTATGCGAAAGCAGCCGTGCGTGATCGTGATAGCGAGATGAAAAATGCGTCAGATTGCGAGGTGCGGGATGTACTGGACGGACTCGGTCGATATGACGCAATCGTCATGTTCGCGTCACGGATGCGATGAGCGGGAAGCGGAACATGAAGCCCGCCGTTGGCCGATGCGCCGGCGGCATTCGTGCCGATCGCGACAGCCGCATCGATCGCGGGCGGCGTCGTTCAGACCTTCATTCCGGACCGGAAATTGCCTCGTCCCGCCATTCGCCTCGCCTTGATCGCAGCCCTGACCGTCCCGTTGTACGCGGGCTGCGTATCGACTCGTTCCGATACCACTGCCGCCGCCCGCAAGGCGGCACCGGCCAATCTGATGCCGGGCGAGCAGGTAGACTACGCCGGGCATCGCTGCGGTAATCCGAACATGCATGTTAAGACGCATCCATGCCTGTTCCCGCAGTCTAATTCCAGGCCGTGATCGTCGAACGCCCAAAAAAAAGCCCGGTACTCGATGAGTCCGGGCCCAATGCGTGATCGTGCCGTGTGGCAGCGACCCGCTGCGTGGATGGGAGCGGGCAGGGCCCGCCACCGTTCCGATCGTAGCGCCACGACACATCGCGAAGTTGATCGGAACATGAAATTTTCGTCACACGGCCCGCATGGTTGATCGCCGTGATTCAGAACCGGTGGCGCAATCCGAGATTGATGATGCCCTGCGTGCGCGTACCACCGTAGCCGTAGGAACCGATCGACGCTTGCGCTGGCTGCGTGCCGCCGTCGAGCGTGCGCTGTTCGCCATTCGCGCGCTGCCACGCGCCGACTGCATAGAGATCGGTGCGCTTTGACAGCACGTAGTCGGCGCCGGCGGACACCTGATGGTAGGTCGCGCTCGTATCGCCGCGCGCCTTCGTGTAGCTGTAACCGACGCCGACGAGCAGGCTGGCTGTTGTCTGATAGTTGAAGAATCCGCGCGCGGTGTCGTACTTCTGCGTGCCGCGAAAGGCCGACGTCGCATCGGCCTTGTACTGCGCATTGCTGTAGTCGATGCCGACCGTGAACGGCGCGAAGGTGTAGCGCAACGCACCGCGCGCGATGCCGATCGATTTCGCGGAGATATAGCCACCGTTGACGAGCGACCCGTCGAATGTGCCGTCCGATGTGCCGTTCCACCCGGTCCGGATGCCATTGGCGAGCGATGAACGGTTGGCCGCGTAGTAGTAGCCGCCTGCCGCGTCGAACGGGCCGTTGCTGTACGACAGGCCGGCCGACCAGGTTTGCCCGGCGCCGCTCTTGCCGGCTACGCCGCCAAGCGCGTACATGCCGACGAACTGGAAGCCGCCGACCACGGGTGACGTGTACTTCACCGCGTTGTCGGTGCGCGACGACGTGTCGTAGTTATCGACGTCGCCGGGCGTCGCGTACACGCTGCCGAAGTAGAAATCGCCGGTGATCGGCCATGCGACATCGGCGAGCGCATCGTACTGGCGGCCGATCGTCAGCGTCCCCCAGCGCGCGCTTTCCAGCCCGACGAACGCCTGCCGGCCGAACATCCGGTTGCCTTGCCCGAGCGCGCCGGTGTTTGGGTTGAAGCCGTTTTCCAGCGTGAAGATCGCCTTCAGCCCGCCGCCGAGATCCTCCGCGCCTTTCACGCCGAAGCGGTTGCCGAGCAGGTTCCCGTTACCGAGGCCGACGAGGTTCTTGCCTTGCGCATCGGCATTCCACACATACGTAAGCGAAGTATCGAACAAGCCGTAGAGCATCACTTCCGTGGCATGCGCAGCATGCGCGGTCGTCAGCAGCGCTCCCGACATCATGACGAGTCGAACCGGATTATTCATGGTGTGTTCCTGAAGTTGAAGGTGATCGTTTCGTGCATCGTTCGATGCCGGCGCCGAACTTGTGTCGCGACGGGCCGGAATATCGCGATTGCGGTGGCGATTCTGGAAAGCGTTCGGATCGTGGAGGTGATGGACAAATGAGAAAAATGTCATCGCGGTGTCATGCGTGCGGAAACATGCGGTGATTTCGATTCGTACTGCGATGTACAAGATGCGCGGACGGTGACGAAAGCGTCATGAAGCGGTCACGCATCCGCACCGCCGCGGGATCAAAGTGACGGCTCCTGTCACGGAATTCCAGTAAGGAGCCCACCCCATGAACATTCCGCGTCCGCTGATCGGCATTGCCGCCGTCGCGCTGTCGATTGCCGCCTTCTCGCAGGCCGTGGCCGCGCAGCCGAAGAGCCGCCAGGAAGTGTTTCAGGAACTCGTGCGTGCGCGCCACGACGGCGTGATCCCGAGCCCGAATCACGACTATCCGGCGAGTCCGGCCGCCGTCGCGCGAAATCAGGAGGTTCATCGCTCGACCGTTCATCGTGGCGAGAAGATGCCGATGGTCGACGCGCACGACAACCGCTTCGCGGTGCTTTGATCGTTGATTCAAGAAAAGGAGGGGCGATGCGAAATATCGTGAAAGGAATCGTGCTGGCGGCGTGCCTGATGTCGACGGCCGCGACGGCGGCAGGCTGGCCGGAACGTGCGCTGTCGCACGCGCCGGCCCACGACGTCGGCAGCCGCGCGAACGAGCGGATGCTTTGCGAATTCGCGGTCGTGCCAGCCGGCGCGTGGACCGCGAGGTTTGCGCGCGGGCTATGCGAAGTCGACAACGGCTGGTTGACGTTCGTGCCGGCCGATACCGGAGACGATTCGGCGGTCGCGGAGACGCGGATCATGCTCGGCGACGTTCGCACCGCGTCGCATCAGTCACGCAAGCTGAAGGAGCAACTGCAGCTGACCACACGCGACGAAGTGATCGCGCTGAACGTGCTGGCCGACGACGGCAGCCGCAAGTCGCGCGAACATGCAATCGATCTCTGGACCGCGTTACGCGACGAGGGTGTCACGCCGGTCAACGGCACGCGGATCGTCGATACCTATCCGACTGGCGCGACGACCTGGTAACCGCCGCGCCGTTACGCCCGGTTCATCCGACTTTCACCGATCCTTCGATCAGGAAGAACACGATGAAGCCGATGAAGAACGAAGCCGTCGCGAACGGCGATTCGGGCACTTCGTGCGCTTCGACCAGCAGTTCCTCAGTGACGAGGTACAACAGAGCGACGGTGCCCAGCCCCAGCAGCGCTGCATAGATATTCGCCGGCAGCCCGGCGAACGCCGCATTGCCGACAACGGCCGCGACGCTCAGCAGGGCCGCGAGCGCGACCGGAACGACGATCGACAGCAAGCGGCCGATGCCAGCCGCGGCCAGCGCCGCGCTGACCGAAAGGGCGAGGAACAACACCTCGAGCGTCAGTGCGACGGTCAGGATGATGCCGCTTTCGTCGCTCGCGGAAAAGGCAATGCCGAGCACCAGGCCGTCAACGACGAGGTCGATCGCGGTGATGATGATCAGGCTCACCGGCAGCCGCGCTGTCTCGAAGCGCGTTTCGATCGATCCGGATAGCTCGCTGATCGCGAGCATCAGTGCGATCCCGAGCACGAAACCGACGACGACCGGAATCAACGCATGCGCACGGTCTTGGGGCAGCAGTTCAAGCGCGGCGGCCGCGAACACGATGCCGCCCGTGAAATGCTGGATCACGCTCGACGTTTTCGGGCCCGGCGCTCGCCAAGCGGCCGCGAGGGCGCCGAAACAGGCCGCCAGCACGGGCGGTAACGTGAGCAAGGCGAGCTTTGCAGTCGGTGTCATGGAGTCCAAGCGGTTGGCGTGTGGCAGGCGGGTAGGGCTGAAGCCAGGTAGGGGTGACTTCAGAATTCGGAAAAAATCGTACGCTAAGCAATCCCAGCCCTCAGCACAGTCGCACTACGGGTGGATGAGGCATTGCACCGCGTGACGCTCACTTCGGTCTCGGTATGCCGCAACGCTTCCTGTAGGTACGATCGAGCCTCGGCCAGTTCGCGAGTCAGCCATCGCCTGATGCGAACTGGCGCAATCCGGGCCATGAAGCGTCATTCGCCAACGTAGTTGCTCGGACGTTCATGTGTCGGATACGCCGCTGCAAGCGGCCATTCGATTTGCGAGGATTCGAGCGCCGCTCGGCAATATCTTCGGTGTTCACATTTGCGTGCGACTTGGGATGCCGTCAATAAGCGGAGTGTTCGCATGTGCGTTGAGCTATAGTTTCAAACAATCCGCTCACGAGCAGAACTTCGACATTGATCCACATCGGCCCAGGTTCTCGCGCGGTGTGACCCCATTCACTATGGCCACCTCGCGTATCCCCTCCATACAAGGACTGCTGGCGTTCGAGACGCTGGCCCGGTTGCGCAGCGTCACGCTCGCCGGCGAGGAACTCAGTGTCACGCCCAGCGCCGTCAGCCATCGCATCCGGCAGCTCGAATCCCAACTGGGCATCAAGCTTTTCGCGCGCGGCGACTTCAGCCTGAGCACCGAAGGTGCGGCCTACCTAAACCGTGTGCGCGAGGCGCTGGCCGTGCTGCAGCAGATTCCGAGCCGCGGCAGTGCAGCCGGCACCACACGGCTGCGTGTCGCGGTCACGCCGACCTTTTCTCGCCAGATGCTTTTGCCCAAACTGGCGCTGTTTCGCCACGCCTACCCGGAGATCGACCTGGTGCTCCAGGTCACGATCCCGATGCTCAACGTGACGGCCGAGGAGGCCGACATTGAACTGCGCTTCGGCCCCGGCCCCGGCCCCTATGCGGATCGCGAATCGCTGCACCTCTCGTCCGACGAGGTGACTCCCGTGTGCAGCCCCGAATACTTGAACGAAGTGGGGCCGCTCGACGAATTCGCCACACTCGATGCAGTCTCGCGCGCCCGGTTGATCCGCTGCCCACTCGAGCCTTGGCGTACCTGGTTCGCCGCAAGCGGCATCACGCTGGACGAACCGAGCGGGGGTTCGCAGTTTAACGATATCGGCCTTGTACTCGATGCGGCGGTCGCTGGTTTCGGTGTCGCCCTGATGCGCCTACGGCTTGGCACCGCCTGGCTGGACAGCGGTCGGCTGATTCGTCTCTCGCCGCGCAGCGTGCCCTCGCCGCACCATTACTTTCTGTGCTGGAAGCCGGGCACGCTCGACCGCTGGGAATGCGCGGCCTTTGTCGAGTGGCTGAAGCACGCGCTCGGATGAGCGCCGACCCGACCGTTTGAAAATCATTCACGCCGCGGCGGCTAACGTTTCATTCGGAGCCGCTCGCCGCTGGCTACATTGTCGCCTCAACGACGGATGAACCGTCGAAGAAGGAGACAACGATGATGTGGCAGCAGGTCTACGACCCCTTTGGGAACATGTTCATTTCCACCGCGCTGGCGGCCATTCCCATCGTGGTGATGCTGGCGTGCCTGGGGCTTTTCCACATCAAGGCCCACATTGCCGCCGGTCTGGGTTTGGTCGCCGCCGCTCTGGTGGCCGTGTTCGGCTATGGCATGCCGGCCAGCATGGCCGGCCGCGCGGCGCTCTATGGCGGCCTCACCGGGCTGCTGCCGATCGGCTGGATCGTGCTGAACATCATTTTCCTGCAGCAACTCGCCGAACGAAACGGCAGCTTCAAGATCCTGCAGGACTCGCTCTCTGGCATCACCGAGGACCGGCGGCTGCAACTGCTGCTGATTTCATTTTGCTTCGGCGCCTTCTTCGAGGGGGCCGCCGGCTTCGGCACGCCGGTGGCGGTGACCGCGGGCATCCTGATTGGACTGGGCTTCTCGCCGCTGGCCGCTTCGGGCCTGTCGCTGATTGCCAACACCGCACCGGTCGCCTTCGGTGCTCTGGGCGCCCCGGTCATCACGCTGGCGAGGGTGCACGGCTACGACCTGATGGAGGTCACGGCCATGATCGGCCGCCAGCTGCCGCTGTTTTCGCTGATGGTGCCGTTCTGGCTGATCTGGGCCTTTGCCGGGCGCAAGGCCATGATGGAAATCTGGCCCGCTATTCTAGTGACCGGTCTGTCGTTCGCTATTCCGCAGTACCTGGTCTCGAACTTCATCGGGCCCGAACTGGTGGACATCATCGCGGCGCTGGTCTCGATGATCTCGCTGGTGCTGTTCCTGCGCGTCTGGCAGCCGAGGAAGATCTGGATCTCGCCGTCGCTCAAAGGCCACGACGTGAGCGCCGATGAAGCCAAGCCGGCCGGCCCGATCGTGCGACACAGCCGCGCCCAACTGGTGCGCGCCTGGACGCCCTGGTTGATCCTCACCGTGTTCGTTTTCGTCTGGGGGCTGCCCTCGGTAAAGACCTGGCTCGACCACCTCTATGCGCCGAAATTCCAGATGACCGGGCTGCACAACCTGGTCGAGAAAATGCCGCCGGTGGTGCGTGCGCCCGTCAAGGAAAGCGCGGTCTATATGCTGGGCCTGCTTTCGGCCACGGGCACGGGGATCCTGCTATCGGCAATCGTGGGCGCGCTGGTCATGAAGTACAACCCAGTGGAAATCGTGCGTATCTTTTTCCGCACGTTATGGTTGGTGCGCTACTCATTGCTCACCATCGTGCTGATGCTGGCGCTGGGCACGCTGACGCGCTATTCAGGGACTGACACGACGCTGGGACTGGCTTTCGCCAACACCGGCGTGCTGTATCCCTTCTTCGGCACGCTAATGGGCTGGCTCGGCGTAGCGATGACGGGTTCCGACACCGCGTCGAACGTGCTGTTCGGCGGCATGCAGAAGGCGGCGGCTGGCCAGTTGGGCCTGGGCGTCAACCTGATGGGCGCAGCCAACAGTTCGGGTGGCGTGATGGGCAAAATGATCGACGCGCAGTCGATCGTGGTGGCTTCCACCGCTACGCGCTGGGTGAACCACGAAGGCGATATCCTGCGCTATGTGTTCTTTCACTCCATTGCGCTCGCCTGCCTGGTAGGGCTCTTCGTCACGATGCAAGCCTACGTCTGGCCCTTCACCCTGATGGTCGTGCACTGAGCGCGGCGTTTGAAGCAACAACACTGAGCGAGATTCTCCGATGAGCATCATTACCACCGTCGAAGACCTGAGGGTTCTGGCCGAGCGTCGCGTGCCGCGCATGTTCTACGACTATGCCGATTCCGGCTCCTGGACCGAAAGCACCTACCGCGCCAACGAGAGCGACTTCCAGAAGATCAAGCTGCGCCAGCGCGTGGCCGTGAACATGGAAGGCCGCACAACGCGCACCGCCATGATCGAGCAGGACGTCGCGATGCCGGTGGCCATCGCGCCGACCGGTTTCACCGGCATGCAGCATGCCGACGGCGAGATCCTGGCGGCGCGCGCGGCCGAGAAATTCGGCATTCCGTTCTCACTCTCGACCATGAGCATCTGCTCGATCGAGGACGTGGCGGCGCACACCCAGGCGCCCTTCTGGTTCCAGCTGTACGTGATGCGCGACAAGGATTTCGTCGAACGCCTGATCGAGCGCGCCAAGGCTGCAGAGTGCTCGGCGCTGATCCTCACGCTCGACCTGCAGGTGCTGGGACAGCGCCACAAAGATCTGAAGAACGGCCTGTCGGCGCCGCCCAAGCCCACCATCGCTAACCTGATCAACCTGGCGACCAAGCCGCGCTGGTGCCTGGGGATGCTGGGCACGAAGCGCCGCACGTTCGGCAACATCGTAGGCCATGCCAAGGGCGTGGGCGACCTGTCGTCGCTGAGTTCGTGGACGGCCGAGCAGTTCGACCCGGCGCTGAGCTGGGCCGACGTGGAGTGGATCAAGAAGCTGTGGGGCGGCAAGTTGATCCTCAAGGGCATCATGGACGCCGAAGATGCGCGACTGGCGGCCGCTAGCGGCGCCGACGCGTTGATCGTCAGCAACCACGGCGGCCGCCAGCTCGACGGCGCGCCGTCGACCATCGAGGCGCTGCCGCCCATCGTGGAGGCTGTCGGCACCCAGATCGAAGTGTGGCTCGACAGCGGCATCCGCTCGGGACAGGACGTGCTCAAGGCCATTGCGCTCGGCGCCAGGGGCACCATGATCGGCCGCGCTTTTCTCTACGGGCTGGGCGCCATGGGCGAGGCCGGGGTCACAAAAACGCTGGAGATCATCCACAAGGAACTGGACATCACGATGGCCTTCTGCGGGCACCGGGACATCCGCACGGTCGACCGTTCCATCCTGCTGCCGGGCACCATTCCTTCCTGAAGTCGTGTGCGGCGCTAACCGATGCTACTTGAAATCACGGTCTTGTCACCGTTCAGCAGGAACCGCCGTTCGCTGTGTCACTTTTTGGGGCTGAGTGACCTGGTCAACATTTTGTGCAGGGTCCGCAACTGCGATCGCTTTTTCGACGATTGCACCGGCCATATGCCAGTAGAACCGGTGAAAGTGAGCAGAAACACCAAATTCTGAAAACCGAGCTCGTTCTACTTCAGTCGAGCGCGTGTCTCGGTCGGCTTGCTCTTCGCCGTTGACCGGGAGCCCAGGTGCGGGAGAAGGTCCGCCGCGCGTACCCAAGGTCGCGCTTTCTGGCGAACGGTCGTGGTCGCGCGGATGACCGATGAACCGTGGAAGCGGCTGTTGACGCGGTGCCGGCTCCAGCGGCGGTTGAGGGTCGTGAGCCGGCGGTGACCTCCGCCTTAGCAAAGGCTCGTGGGCATTCTCACGGAATGTGGTTCCTGGCCGATGTAATCGGGCTGTTCTCAATCAATGTGGGCCCATTCTCACCGAAAGTGGTCCCGAGTGCAGCGATATCTCAGCCAATGTGATCCCGACATAGCCGATGTAATCGGTTCCTGCGTCGGATGTTATCGGGCCGCTACACCTACTAGGATCCGGACGGTCGGCGAATCGTTTTGTAGGCGAATTCGATGAGGTAATCGTTCAGGGTGAGGGAGGCTTGCTCGGCGGCCTGGGGGTCGCTAGCGAGGATCGCGCGGAGAATCGCGAGATGATGCGTCGTGCCATTTTTAATCTCGTCCTGCTCGTCGCGCACATTGGCGAGCCAGAATCGGCGCGAGAGGCCTTGGAGAGGGGCCATCGCGTCTGCAAGGTACTCGTTGTGGCCGGCTGTAGCAATTATCTGGTGCGTGTCCTTGAGCGTTTCGGCGTACTCGGCCAATGGCATTGGATCCCCGGACAGACGACGCACTATGGCGTCCATGCGCCCCCGGTCGACCCCGGAGGCGTCGTGGCAGGCAAGTCGCACGGCGAGCACCTCAAGAACACGCCGCACCTCAAGCATGCGGAGTTGCGCCTCGACTGATGCCGGCGGAATGAGTACCCCACGGCTGGGATGGATCTCGACCATTCGGTTTCGGGCCAGCTGCTGGAGGGCTTCGCGGATTGGGGTGCGGCCAAGTCCCGTCTTTTCCATGAGCACGGCCTCGGACACCAAAGTGCCTGGTGCCAACTCCTCGGACACAATCAATTTCTCAATCTCCTGGTAGGCCTGTCCGGCCTTGCCTTGGTTCATCATCGCGCTCCTGCCGCCGCTGGTGTGGGTACGAAAAGTGAAGCATAGCTCAACGCCAGCCAAGGGTATACGCCCATTATCCAACCGATATATCGGCAGCATACTGGCGGCTCCATCAACAACCCGGAGGTCCCATGACGAAGACCACCGCCATCGAACGCCGCTCGATTGACTTCATTCCTCCAGAAGAACGGCACGGGTCACCGCGCAGCCTGTTCTTCGTATGGTTTGCCGCCAACACGTCCATCACCGCAGTGGTGACCGGGGCGCTGTTCGTAATTCTGGGGAACAGCGCCTTGTGGTCCATCCCCGCCATCGTGCTCGGCAACGCAGTCGGCGGCTTCTTCACGTCCCTGCACTCAGCCCAGGGGCCGAAGCTCGGCGTTCCGCAGATGATTCAGAGTCGGGCTCAGTTCGGCTACTACGGGGCAATCCTCCCGCTGGTGCTGGCCCTGATGATCTACGTCGGCTTCTATGCCACCGGGCTGGTACTGGGTGGCCAAGCCATGAGTGCCCTGTTTCACATCCCTCCCCAAGCCGGCGCCGTCGTGTTCGCACTGATGTCCACCGCCCTCGCCATCGTCGGCTACCGGTACATCCACCGGTTCTCACGGGTAGCCGCAGTGCTAAGCGGTGTCGCGTTTGCCATCCTGCTGGTCCGAATCATCGCGGACGGGAACATGCCCATCCCTATCGCGACCCACGGCTTTGCCGCCGCGCCGTTCGCGCTGGGCATCTCAATCTCGGCCTCCTGGCAGCTCACGTTCGGACCCTACATCGCCGACTATTCCCGCTACCTGCCCGCGGAAACCTCCACACGAGCGACCATCGGCTGGACGTTTCTCGGCAGTGTGCTTGGGGGCTCCGTCGCGATGATCCTCGGCGCACTCGCTGCTGCCCTCGGCGGCGCCGCGTTCAGCAATGACCAGGTGGGCTACCTTGCCGCCCTCGGCGGGGCGATCTGGCCACTAGTTTTGCTCGCCGTGATTTGCGGCAAGCTTACCGGCAATACCCTGAGTTCCTACGGCGGATGCATGTCGCTCACTACTATCGTCACCAGCCTGACCGGCCAAGACCGTGTGAGTCCCCGGCAGCGCGCAGCCTTCGTTTGCATCATCTCCGCGATCGCGTTAGGCATCGCCCTCGCAGCCAGCCGCAACTT
>NZ_CABVPP010000009.1 GCF_902499075.1 Burkholderia pseudomultivorans
GACGCAGGGTCGGCGCCGAGCGCGGTCAGCAGCACGGTCGACACGATCGCGCCGGCGAGCGCGCATGCAGCCGCGCGGCGCGACTCGGCCGCGATGCCCGCGACGATCAGCGCGCCGGCCCACGCGCCTTGCGCGAAGGTGGTCTGCGCGACGCCGGCGAGCAGCGCGGGGCCGATGGCGGACCACGTCGGCGTCGCGCCGGCGATCGCGCCATCCGCATGCTGCGTCGCAATAAAAAACGGCAGCCAGAGCGCGGACACCGCGAGGCACGGGCTCGAATACGGACACTGCCGCCATTTCGCGAGCGGCCCGCGCATCGCGCGATGTACCAGCGCCGCGCCGATCGCGGGCAACGGCGACAGCACGACGCCGATCAGCGGATCCGGCGCGAACACGACGGCGATCAGCGCGGCGAGCGCGCCGTTGAAACCGTGCAGCCCCTGTTCGACATCGTCGCGCCGCGCGCCGGTCAGCACCGCGGCCAGGTTGGCGGCGGCCGCGCCGAGCAGGGCCGCGCAGGCGAGCCGCAGGTCGGTCAGCGCCAGCGCGGCGAGCAGCAGCGCGCCCGTGAGCGCGTTCGCCTGCAGCACGATCTGTCCGATGCTGCGCAGCAGGATGCGCAGGTCGATCGACGGCGTGGCAGAGTGTGCGGTGGACATGATGGCGGCGGAGCAGGACGAGCCGCGAGCATAGGACACAATCCCGTGCACCGGAATAGGGAATTCTGGATAGTCGGGATTTGTGCGCGATGCCCCACCGTGGGGCGCGGAAGGAGGCGGAATGACGAAAGCGGTGCGCTGGGCGTCGCTCGAGGGCGACGGCATCGAACATCTGACGTTCGAGCGGAGCGACGTCGGCATCGTCGTCGAAAGCGCGGTGGTCGGCCAGCGCTACGGCCGGGCCTACGGGCTCGCGTATCGGCTGGTCTGCGATCCGCGATGGCGCGTGACCGACGCGGTGCTCAGGGTGATGGGCGGCGGCACGCTCGAGCTGCGCGGCGACGGCGCCGGTCACTGGCGCGACGGTGCGGGCCGTGCGCTGCCCGCACTGGACGGCTGCATCGACATCGATATCGCGGCGACGCCGTTCACGAACGCGCTGCCGATCGGCCGCCTCGAACTCGCGCGCGGCGAGCGGCGGCCGATCGACGTCGTCTACGTGTCGGTGCCCGACCTGGCCGCGACGCGGGTCGAGCAGGCGTACACCTGCATCGAGCCGGGCCGGCGCTACCGCTACGAAGGCATCTTCCGCAACTTCACCGCCGAGATGGACATCGACGACGACGGCCTCGTGATCGACTACGAGACGCTGTTCAGGCGTCTGCCGGAGCCCGGCTGAGCGGCGGCCGCGTGCGACGGCGCCGCCTTGCGGTCCTGCGCGGACGCGAAACGGTCGATCCGCGACGCGATCAGGTCGGGATTGCGCAGCACGATCCAGTGGGCCCCGTCGATTTCCTCGCGGACATGCTCGCCGAGCCAGCGATCGAGATCGACCGTCATCTCGGGCGTCACGTAGCGGTCGCGCACCGGCACGAGAATCTGCACCGGCGCCTGCGCATGCCGCTCGCGCGGCCTTCTTGCACGCGCGATGAAGTTTGCGCGGTACATCTGCAACCCGTTCAGCGCATTCTTCAATTGCGACGGATCGCGCTCGACGCGCACGCGTTCGGTCAGCTGCAGCCAGCGTGGCCACAGCGCAGCGCCGCCGAGCCGCCAGACCAGCGACGGCACGAGCGGCAGGTGAAAGAACGCGATGTACCACGACTTCAGGCTCTGCTTGAGCCGCAGCTTCGCGCGGAACACGTGGTCGAGGCACGGGCCCGAGATCGACGTATACGACGCGATCCGCCCGCGAAACGCGGGATCGGTGACAGCCTCCCAGCACTGGATCGAGCCCCAGTCGTGACCGACGAGGTGGAACGGCCGGCCGCCGCAGGTCGCGTCGGCGACGGCCTGCAGGTCGTCGGCGAGCCGCGCGAGCGCGTAGTCGGCGCGGCGGCGCGGCGCATCGGAGGCGCCCGCACCGCGCACGTCATACGCGATCACGCGGTAGCGTTGCGCGAGCCGTGCGCGGATCGGCGCCCACACGGCCGCCGAATCGGGGTAGCCGTGCACGAGGATCAGCGGCGGCGCGCGACGCGGGCCGCTGACGTAGACGGCGAGTTTCACGTCGCCCGATCGAACGGTCAGCATGTCGCTTGCGCGCGCCATCGCGTCAGGCCTGCGGGATCGGATGCAGCGGCACGCGGCGCGGGGCCGCCTGCGCCGCATAGCGCGCGTTGGTCGCGTCGATGTTCGCGAGCAGCGTGTCGAGCCCTTGCAGGTACTGGTGGTTGTCGTGGTCCCACGGATGGAAGCCCGGGCGGAAATAGTCGAGCCATTCGCGCGCGATGCTCGGGAACACGCCGTGTTTCGGCCCGTACAGATACTTGACGAGACGCCACATCCCGCCGAACTTCCCGTGACGGCGGCGGTGCGCGAGCATCAGGCGCACATGGAAGTCGAACACGATGGTCCAGAACGTCAGCGTCGTCAACAGCATCGTGCCGGTGCGCAGCAGGTAGCTGCCGAGGCCGGGCTTCATCACCGCGTTCCATACGTCGTACGACACGGCCTTGTGCTCGGTCTCTTCCATCGCGTGCCACATCCACATCTGCGTGTAGCCCTCGACCGAGCCGTCGATGCGGTGCTCGTGGCCCGACAGCAGCTGGTTCGCGAGAATCGCCGTGTAGTGTTCGAGCGCGATCGTGATCGCCAACTGCATCGAGTGCGGCAGCAGCTTGCGGAACCAGCCTAGGATCGTCCACAGGCGCTTGTCGAGCTTGTGCGCGGGCAGCCCCGACGATTGCAGCAGGTCGTTGTACTCGATGTGTTCGCGCGTATGCATCGCTTCCTGGCCGATGAAGCCGAGCACCTGCTTCTTCAGTTCAGGGTCTTCGATCCGGTCGCGGTAGTTGCGCACCGAATCCATGAAGAAGCGTTCGCCGGCCGGGAACAGCAGCGACAGCGCGTTCATGAAGTGCGTGACGGGCACGCCCTGTACGTGCCAGTCCTTCGCGCGTTCGGGCGGCAGGGCGAAGCGGATGTCGCGCCTTACCGGCATCATGTGCGGGGTCGTCATGACTGGTTTCCTCCCTGATTGCCTGCATTGTTATAGGTTGCGTGGAGCGGCGCGCTCGCCGGCGTGCCGTAGCGGGCCGCGCGGCGGCGTGCCTTGCGGGCCTCCTGGCGCGACTTGAGCACGACGAGCGTCTGGTAGGCGGACGGCAGGATCCGCGCCATCCAGTCGGCGGCCTTCGCGTCGCGGCCGATCAGCACGCGGCGCTTGTTGCGGCGCACGCCGGACAGGATCGTGCGCGCGGCGTCGTCGGCGGTCGTGATGAAGAACTTCTCGAAATCGTCCTTGCCTTGCTGTTCGCTCTCGATCATGAAACCGACCATGTTCTTCGCGATGCGGCTCGACTGCGCGATATTGGTGCGGATGCCGCCCGGGTGCACGCAGGTCGCCGACACGCCGCACTTCATCATGTCGAGTTCCTGGCGCAGCGATTCGGTGAAGCCGCGCACCGCGAACTTGGTCGCGTTGTAGCCGCTCATGCCGGGCTGCGCGAAGATCCCGAAGATGCTCGACGTATTGATCACGTGGCCTTCGCCCGCCGCCTTCAGGTGCGGCAGGAACGCCTTCGTGCCGTGCACGATGCCCCAGAAATTGATGTTCACGATCCATTCGAGATCGCTGTATTCCATCCCTTCGATGGTGCTCGACAGCGCGACGCCCGCGTTGTTGAAGATCAGGTTGACCTTGCCGTGCGCCTTCGCGGTGTCGTCGGCCCACGCGAACATCGCGTCGCGATCGCCGACGTCGAGCACGCGCGTCGTCACGCGCACGTTCGGCGCGATCGCGCGGACGATCCGCTCGGTTTCGGCGAGGCCGACGCCGTTCTTGTCGGCGAGCGACACGTGGCAGCCGGCCTGCGCGAGCTGTACCGCGAGCGAGCGGCCCATGCCCGAGCCGGCGCCCGTGATCGCGGCGACCTTGTTGGCGAAATCTTTCATGTCGGTGGCTCCTTGTCGGTGTCAGGCCGCTTCGGCGGATGCGGAAGCGGCGGGCGCGGCCAGCGGCTGCGCGGCGGTGTCGTGCCGGGGCGCGCGATACGCGTGGTAGTCGGCGATCGAGAAGTGCGCGGTGGCCTGGCGGAAGCGCCACGTGAAGCCCGGCCACAGCGTCGTGTTCTTGCCGGTGCGCGGATCGAGGTACCAGCTCTTGCAGCCGCCCGTCGACCAGATCGCCTTCTTCAGCTTGCCCTGCAGTTCGCTGTTGAACTGCGCCTCGACGGTCGGACGCACCTCGATCGCGTCCGCGCGTTCGCGGTGCATCGCCTGCAGTGCGCCGAGGATGTATTCGATCTGCGACTCGATCATGAACACCATCGAGTTGTGGCCGAGGCCCGTGTTCGGGCCGACGATCATGAAGAAATTCGGGTAGCCGGGTAGCGTCGTGCCGAGATACGCATGCGCACCGTCGCGCCACGCATCGACGATGTCGAGGCCGTTGCGGCCGACGATCGCGCCGCGCGGAAACGGATCGGCGACCTGGAAGCCGGTGCCGTAGATCAGGCAGTCGACTTCATGGCGCTGGCCGTCGGTCGTCACCACTGCGTCGGCCTCGATATGGTCGATGCCGGTCGTGATCACGTCGACGTTCTGCCGCGACAGCGCGGGGTAATAGTCGTTCGAGATCAGCACGCGCTTGCAGCCGAGCGTGTAGTCCGGCGTGACCGCGCGGCGCAGTTCCGGATCGGCGATCTGCTTGCGGATGTGGCGCAGCGCGAGCTTCTGCACGTTCTTCATCAGCCCCGGATGGATCGCGAAGCCGAGCACGCGCGATTCGAGCATCCAGTAGATGCCGCTGCGCATCACCTTCTGCGTGATCGGCAGCGTGCGGAACAGCCATTGCTCGAACCGGGTCAGCTTGCGGTCGGGCTTCGGCATGATCCACGGCGGCGTGCGCTGGAACAGCGCGAGCGTCTTCACGCGCGGCGCGATCTGCGGAACGAACTGGATCGCGCTCGCGCCGGTGCCGATTACCGCGACGCGCTTGCCTTCGAGTGGGTAGTCGTGATCCCACTGCTGCGAGTGGAACGCGCGGCCGCGGAAATCCTCGACGCCGGGAATCGCCGGCAGCGCCGCGCGCGACAGGCCGCCCATGCCCGATACGAGCACGCGCGCGGACAGCCGCCTGCCGTTCGTGAACGTCAGGTTCCAGCGCTGCGCACGTTCGTCGTATTCCGCGCGCTGCAGTTCGTGGTTCAGGCGCAGGTGCGAGCCGATCCCGAAGCGCTGCACGCAGTCTTCCAGATACGCGCGGATCTCCGGCTGCGGCGCGAACATGCGCGTCCAGCGCGGGTTCGGTGCGAACGAGAACGAGTAGACGTGCGATTGCACGTCGCATGCACACCCGGGGTAATGGTTGTCGCGCCACGTGCCGCCGACCGAGGCCGCCTTTTCG
Organism: Burkholderia pseudomultivorans; assembly: GCF_902499075.1. GTDB lineage: Bacteria > Pseudomonadota > Gammaproteobacteria > Burkholderiales > Burkholderiaceae > Burkholderia > Burkholderia pseudomultivorans. Next base: position 5,509 of record NZ_CABVPP010000009.1, read on the forward strand.
AGGACGACGAAGTCGGTCACGCCGGTCTGTCGCAGGCGGATGGCCATCCCGAGACCGGCGAAGCCGGTGCCGATGACGGCGATGTCGACGGTTTCGTCCAGGCCGTCGTGGCCGGGCGGGCCGAAAGGCAGGGTGCGAGCATTCATCCGGGTGTCTCCGATTTGGCTCATTTTTGAATGTTACATTGATTGATGTAACGATAGTGGCTGGGCCTGCAAACCGCAAGAGGCTAGAAGCCGGACTCTAAGGGCCGGAAAGCACGCGGGGAAAGGCTGAGCGCGGTTTGGAACGGTGTGGTTTTTGCAATGCGGAATGGGCTGCGAGGGCCGTTGGACGGGGCGGGAAGGTGGCGGGAATGGCTTGCCGGCGGATCGCAGCCTGTTTGATTTCGTCGCAGCGATGCGCGTGTTTCGGCAGCAGCTAGGGTTTTCAGGGAGCCTTCCCGCGACCGGCCGGCCCTCGTCAGGCCTTCGACGCGGTGGGTGCCGGTTTCTTTTGTTTGATATTTCGATTAGTATCGAAACATGGAAACGAATCAGACCATCGCCGTCCTCTCCGCGCTCGCGCACGAATCCCGGCTCGCGGTGTTCCGCGCGCTCGTGCAGGCGGGGCCGTCGGGCCTGCCGGCCGGGCAGATTGCCGCGCAGCTCGACGTGCCGCCGTCGTCGCTGTCCTTTCACCTGAAGGAGCTGACCCACGCGCAGCTCGTCACCAGCCGTCAGGAAGGGCGCTTCGTCATCTACTGCGCGAACTACGCGACGATGAACGGACTGCTCGACTATCTGACCGAGAACTGCTGCGGCGGCAATCCGTGCTCGCCGGTATCCGCCTGTTCGCCGTCCGGCAAAACCGTCTGCACCGATCAACCCTGAAGCGCTCCCGACCATGACGACCCGCGTCCTGATTCTCTGTACTCACAATTCCGCGCGCAGCGTGCTGGCGGAAGGCATGCTCAACCACTGGGCCGCGAAGCTCGGCAAGGACGTGCGCGCGTATAGCGCGGGCAGCGCGCCGAGCGGCCGGCTCAATCCGTACGCGCTGGAGGCGCTGACCCGGGCGGGCGTCGATGTCGGCGGATACCGCAGCAAGAGCTGGGACGAATTCGTCGGCGATCGCGCGCCCGAGATGCGCATCGTCATCACGGTATGCGACAGTGCGGCCGCGGAAACCTGCCCGTACTGGCCCGGCAGCCCCGTCAACGTGCATTGGGGGTACGCCGATCCGTCGAACGCGCCGGGAGGCGACGACGGCAAGCGGCTCGCGTTCGAACTGACGCGCCAGGCGATTGCGTATCGAATGCTGCAGTTGCTCGCGCTGCCGCTCGATCGAATGGACAACGCCGAACTCCAGGCTGCACTGACCGACATCTCGCGAAACTGATCGCCACGCATCGCGGCACCGCCGGATCGCGGTGCCGCGTGCATGTGCAAGACCGACACCTGCCCAATGAACACGACCCGCGTCGCTGCGCCCGCAAAGGCGGCCGCCCAGCCTTCCATCCGCTTCTTCGAACGTTATCTGACCGTCTGGGTCGCGCTGTGCATCGTCGCCGGCATCGCGCTCGGCCAGGCGCTGCCGGGCCTGTTCCAGCGGATCGGCCGGATCGAATACGCACAGGTCAATCTTCCGGTCGGGCTGCTGATCTGGGTGATGATCGTCCCGATGCTCGTGAAGGTCGACTTCGGCGCGTTGCACGAGGTGCGTCGGCACGTGAAAGGGATCGGCGTCACGCTCGTCGTGAACTGGCTCGTCAAGCCGTTTTCGATGGCGTTCCTGGGCTGGCTGTTCGTGCGTCATCTGTTCGCGCCGATGCTGCCGGCGGACCAGCTCGACAGCTATGTCGCCGGCCTGATCCTGCTGGCCGCCGCGCCGTGCACAGCGATGGTGTTCGTCTGGAGCCGGCTCACCGGCGGCGATCCGCTGTTCACGCTGTCGCAGGTCGCGCTGAACGACAGCATCATGGTGATCGCGTTTGCGCCGCTGGTGGGCCTGCTGCTCGGGATGTCCGCGATCACGGTGCCGTGGACGACGCTGCTGACGTCGGTCGTGCTCTACATCGTCATCCCGGTGATCCTCGCGCAGATCTGGCGCAAGGCGTTGCTCGCGAAGGGGCAGGCCGCATTCGATGCGGCCATGGCGAGGCTCGGCCCGTGGTCGATCGCCGCGCTGCTGGCCACGCTCGTGCTGCTGTTCGCGTTCCAGGGCGAGGCGATCCTGAAGCAGCCGCTGGTGATCGCGCTGCTCGCGGCGCCGATCCTGATCCAGGTGTTCTTCAACGCGGCGCTTGCCTACTGGCTCAATCGCGCAGTCGGCGAGAAGCACGAGATTGCGTGCCCGTCGGCGCTGATCGGCGCGTCCAACTTCTTCGAGCTAGCCGTCGCGGCCGCGATCAGCCTGTTCGGCTTTCATTCCGGCGCGGCGCTGGCCACCGTCGTGGGCGTGCTGATCGAGGTGCCGGTGATGCTGCTGGTGGTACGCATCGTCAACCGGTCGAAAGGCTGGTACGAGCAGGCTTGAGCAACACAGGAACCTTCCCCATGCCGAATCTCTTGAACGATCTGCCGCAACTCGACGTCGAGCTGTTTCGCGTGCCGGACGCCGGGCAGTTGCGGCCGGCGTCGCCGTCCACCCATCCGCCGCGGATCCTGCTGCTGTACGGCTCGCTGCGCGAGCGTTCGTTCAGCCGGCTGCTGGTCGAGGAAGCCGCACGCCTGCTCACGGCGATGGGCGCCGAGGTGCGCGTATTCAACCCGAGCGGCCTGCCGCTGCCCGACGACGCGCCGGACAGCCATCCGAAGGTCGTCGAGCTGCGCGAACAGGTGATGTGGTCGGAAGGCATGGTGTGGTGCTCGCCGGAGCGGCACGGCGCGATGACCGGGATCATGAAGTCGCAGATCGACTGGATCCCGCTGTCGGCCGGCGCCGTGCGGCCGACGCAGGGCAAGACGCTCGCGGTGATGCAGGTCAGCGGCGGCTCGCAGTCGTTCAACGCGGTGAACCAGATGCGCGTGCTGGGACGCTGGATGCGCATGCTGACGATCCCGAACCAGTCGTCGGTGGCCAAGGCGTTCATGGAGTTCGACGAGGCCGGCCGGATGAAGCCGTCGGCCTATTACGACCGTGTCGTGGACGTGATGGAGGAACTGGTGAAATTCACGTTGCTGACGCGCGACATCGGTCCCTACCTCGTCGATCGATACAGCGAACGCAAGGAAAGCGCGGAAGCGCTGTCGCGGCGGGTGAATCAGGCGGATATCTGATCCGGCCCGACGCGATCGCGCGCGGTGCGGCGATGTATCGACGGCCGCGCAGCAAACCGGTTTGGCCCGGTGTGCAAGCCTTCACCGTGACGGCATCCCCGTTCGAGCGACAGGAAAACGGCGGTCGGCGGCACGCGCGATCGTTTCGCGAAATACGCCGGCGACGATCGTGACCTGCGCGAGCGCGTAGAGGTTCCAGATCAGGTAGTCGATGCCCGGAAAGGCGCCGAGGAAGCGTCCGACGCCGATCAGCGTGTCGGAGCCGACGAAGACCAGGCTGCCGAGCGCGACCAGCGGGCCGTGCGTGCGGGCCGCGAGCGCGAAGCTCGCCATCGCGCACAGCACCAGCATGTAGACCGCCACCGGCGCGGCCAGCTCGCCGAGATGCGGGAAGAACGCCGCATAGAAGCCGGGCGCCGGGATCCACAGCGCGATCAGCGCGGCCACGCGCCAGCCGCGCGGGCGGGCGCGCCAGCGCAAGAAGATCGCGCAATAGCACAGGTGCGTGAGCAGGAATGCGCCGAGGCCGCCGACGAACGACAGCGGCCAGTCGGGCAGCGCGAGCAGCACGTCGCCGAGCACGGCCGTCGCGAGCGCTGCGCACAGCCATCCGCGTTCTCGCGGCGCCGCGCAGGCGCTGCCCGCGACGAGCAGCAGCACGCCCATCGCCGCTTTCGCGGCGGCCTGGCCGGGATAGGGCGCCGCGGCGAGCGACAGTCCGTACAGCAGCGCGGCGGCGACGGCGAGCGGCCAGAGCCGGCGGTAGGCGGCGGGAAGCGTGGCGATCAAGGTGGTGTCTCCGGGTTGTCGTTGTCGTTGTCGTTGTCGTTGTCGTTGTCGGCGGCGCGCCTGCGCGAGCGCGGCCGACGGTCATTATCCGGAAGAAGCGGCGTGCGGGAACCGGCAAACCCTTCTAGTGCGCGATCGCTGCCGGCCGGCGCGTTGCCCCGGCCGAGCCGGGGCAACGGCGGCAATTCGGCTTGTTATCATCGCCGCGGTATCCGTTGTTCCGTCCGGCCGCGCGACAGGATTCGCGCGGCTGGCGCGGCGGCTGCGTCCGGCACGACGCGGTGCCGCGCGCTCGATGAATCGGCGCCGTGTCCGATCCGCACAGGCGGGTGAATCCGGCACCCACGACCACAGGTTCGACCATGACCGAACTTCTTCACGGCGACGGCGCGATCCGTCGCACGACGCCGTACGGCTCCTCGATCGAGCATACCTATGCGGGCGTGCTGTCGTTCATGCGCCGCAATTATTCGCGCGCGCTCGACGGCGTCGACGTCGCGATTTCCGGTGTGCCGCTCGATCTCGCGACGACCTACCGATCGGGTGCGCGGCTAGGCCCGGCCGCGATCCGCGCGGCGAGCGTGCAGCTCGCCGAGCTGAATCCGTATCCGTGGGGCTTCGACCCGTTCGACGATCTCGCGGCGATCGATTACGGCGACTGCTGGTTCGACGCGCATAACCCGCTGTCGATCAAGCCGGCGATCGTCGAGCATGCGCGCACGATCCTGCGCTCGGGCGCGAAGATGCTGACCTTCGGCGGCGATCACTACATCACGTATCCGCTGCTGGCCGCGCATGCGGAGCGTTACGGCAAGCCGCTGTCGCTGATTCATTTCGACGCGCATTGCGATACGTGGGCCGACGACGAGCCGGACAGCCTCAATCACGGCACGATGTTCTACAAGGCGGTGAAGGAGGGGCTGATCGATCCCGCGACGTCGGTGCAGGTCGGGATCCGCACGTGGAACGACGATTTCCTGGGGATCGAGCGGCTCGATGCGGCGTGGGTGCACGAGCATGGTCCGCGTGCGGCGGTCGAGCGGATCGTCGGGATCGTGGGCGCGCGGCCTGCTTATCTGACGTTCGATATCGATTGTCTCGATCCGGCGTTCGCGCCCGGCACCGGGACGCCGGTCGCGGGCGGACTGTCGTCGGCGCAGGCGCTGGCGATCGTGCGGGCGTTGGGCGCGGTGAACCTGATCGGCGCGGACGTCGTCGAGGTGGCGCCCGCTTACGATCATGCGGACATCACGGCGATCGCTGCCGCGCATATTGCCTGTGATTTGCTGTGTCTGTGGCGGCAGAGGAAGGTGGCGGGGGTGTTGAAGTAGGTGAGCGGCGGGAGGCCGCCGGGGCGTTGAATTCGAGCGCGACAAAAAAGGCCGACGAGCACGCTGCCCACCGGCCTTTCTCGATGACACGCACGCAGCGTCCAGCCGCTACTTCGCCGCAAGCGCCTCCGCCGCGCGCTTGTCGATCCATGCGTTGTCCGCAACCGTCAGCTTCTGCGGAATCAGCTTGGCCGCATAAAACGCGTCGGCGACCCCTTGCTGGACCGCGACGATCCTGTCGTCGAGCGGCACCGCGCCGAACGGCACGCGCTTGATCCACGTCTCGACGAGCGGCTGCGGCAGCCCGACCTTCGGCGCGAGCAGTGCAGCCGTCTCGCCCGGATGCCCGTTCACCCACTGACCGGTCTCGCGCGCCTGTTTCAGGATCGCGCCGACCACCTCGGGATGCTGTTGCGCGAAATCCCGCGTCGCCTCGTAGAAATTGTTCGCCGCCGCCAGTCCCGAATAGTCCGACAGCGTGCGCACCTTCAGCGCGCTCTGCGCGGCTGCATAGTACGGATCCCACACGGCCCACGCGTCGACGTTGCCGCTCTCGAACGCCGCACGCGCATCGGCCGGCGGCAGGTACACCGGGCGAATCTCGTCGTAGCGCACGCCGGCCTTCTTCAATGCTTCGAGCAGCAGGTAGTTCGCGCTGGAACCCTTCTGCAGCGCGACCTTCTTGCCGCGCAGGTCGGCGAGCGAGCGGATCGGCGAGTCGGCCTTCACGAACACCGCTTCGTTATGCGGCGCCGGCGGTTCCGCGCCGACATAGACGAATCGCACGCCGGCCGCCTGCGCGAATACCGGCGGCGGCGCGCCCGTATAGCCGAAGTCGATGCTGTTCGCGTTCAGCGCTTCGAGCAGTTGCGGGCCGGCCGGGAATTCGAACCACTGCACGTTGTAGCCGAGCGGCCTGAGCCGCGCCTCGAGCGAACCCTGCGCCTTGACGATCGACAGCAGGCCGGCCTTCTGGTAGCCGATGCGCACGACCTTGTCGGCGCCGCCTTGCGCGAAGGCCGACACGGCGGATAGCGCGACGAGCGTCGTCGCGGCGGTGCGGGTGATCCAGCGGGTGAAACGAATCATCGAACGAACTCCATGCGCAGCGTCTTCGGGGAGCGGCTTGCGCCGCTCGGTTGGAAGAATCGTCGCATGGGCGTGGATGCCCGCCAACGAAGCAATGCCGATAAGAATATGACGGCGCCGCGCTTATGCTTTGTCGTCGTGCGGCGTGCCGGCCTGCCGTGCCGCTTCGTCGCTGAGCTTCCTGTCGAGAATCGTCGCCACGCGGCCGCCGAGGTAGGCGCTCGCCGCGGTTTCGAGTGCGCGGTTGGTCTCGCCTTCGACGAACACGGCCGCGAGCGGGCGCAGCCGCCAGATCGCGTCGACCAGCGCGGGCACGTCGGTCGCCGGCGGCAGCGTGCCGGCGTCGTAGCGGTCGAGCCGCTTGACGACCAGATCGACGAGCAGCCGCGCGATCGCATCGAAATGCGGCCGCGCGAGGCTGATCACGTCGAGCAGCTCGCGCGGCGGAATGCCTTCCTTGGTCATCGCGGCCGCCGCTTCGAGCAGCGCGGGGCTCTTCGCGACGAACGACAGGCCGCGCCGTTCGAGCAGGCCCAGCTCGGTCACGCGCGCGAGCTGCGTGGGCGTTTGCGGGCCGAACATCTGCGCGAGCGCGGCGAGCGAATAGGTTTTCGGCAACTCGTGCGACCAGCGCCCGCCGATCGCATTTTCCAGGCCGAGGATCGAGCGCAGGTCGTGGCCCTCGTCGATCGCCTTGATCAGGTCCTGGATGTTCGACAGCGTGTAGCCGCGCGCGAGCAGGTGGTTGATCAGCTTCAGGCGCGCGACGTGCGTGTCGTCGTAGATGCCCACGCGCCCGCGCTTCTCGGGCGGCGCGAGCAGGCCGCGATCCTGGTACGCGCGCACGTTGCGCACGGTCGTGTCGGACACGCGCGCCAGTTCGTCGACCGTGTACTCGTTGCGGGTGTCCGCAGCGGCCTCGTCGGGAGTGGGTTGAGTCTGTTTTGGCATGCGGCCATTCTAGCGCGACGCGGCCGGGGCGGGCGATGCGGGGTGCGTGTGCGCGCCGTCGCCGAGCGTTCGCTGCAGCAACGCGGTGTCGATCCAGCGGCCGTGCTTGAAACCGACCGCCTTCAGCGTGCCGGCCGGCTCGAAGCCGAACGCGCGATGCAGCGACGTCGACCCGCCGGTGCCGCCGTCGGCGATCACTGCGATCATCTGCCGCCACGGGCCGGCCTCGCAACGCGCGATCAGCGCCGCCAGCAGCGCGCGGCCGATCCCGCGGCCGCGCTGTGCGTCGTCGATATAGATCGAGTCCTCGATCGTGTGGCGGTATGCGCTGCGCGGGCGGTACGGCGTCGCATACGCGTAGCCGGCGACGCGGCCGGCGTATTCCGCGACGAGATACGGCAGGCCGTGGCGCAGCACCGCGTCGCGACGGGCGCGCAGTTCGGCGACATCGGGCGGCGCTTCCTCGAACGACGCGACGCCGTGCAGCACGTGGTGCGCGTAGATGGCCCGGATGGCGGGCAGATCGGCATCGGTCGCGTCGCGGACGATGCAGGGGGAAGCGGAAGCGGCTGGCATGGCGGCGGGGCGGGGTGGATCGGGTTGGGTGGCGAAGCCTCTACTATGCGGTGGGTCGGCGGGGGCGGTAAAGACGCGCGTGATCGTGAGCGACCGGCCGGCATCGGGAAGGAGGCCGCGAGCCGGGGCGAGACGACCGGCACTCGGCCAGCGGCCCGAAGCCGGGCTGGCGACGCGGCGAGCCGCTGCGTACCGGCCGCCAGAATCCTCAACCATTGTGCTTGCGCAGCGGCGCATCCTCGACGAACCACGCGAGCACGAATGCGATGGCGATTACCGTCGCCGCCGCGAGATACACGACATGCAGCGAGCCCGCGAACGCGTGCAGATAAGCGTCGCGCACCGCGTCCGGCAACTGGTGCACCGCCGACGGGCCGAGCGCGGGCGGCAGTTCCGTGCCGGCCGGCAGCGCCGCCGTGATCCGCGCCTGCAACCCGTGCGAGAACAGCGCACCGAACGCGGCGACGCCGAGCGAGCCGCCGATCGAGCGGAACAGCGTCGCGCCGGAGGTCGCGACGCCCATGTGCCGGAACTCGACCGTGTTCTGCACGGCGAGCGTCAGCACGGGCATCACCATGCCGAGCCCGATTCCGAGCAGCGCCATGTACGCGTACATCGTGTGCAGCGGCGTATCGAGCGACAGCGTCGACAGCAGCGTCATCGCGATGCCGCCGATCAGCGTGCCGCCGATCGGAAACGCGCGGTACGAACCGAGCCGCGAGATCAGCCGGCCGCTGATCACCGAGGTCGCGAGCATCCCGCCCATCATCGGCAGCAGCTGCATGCCGGCCTGCGACGGCGTCGAACCCTTCACGACCTGCAGATAAAGCGGGATGAACGTGACCGAGCCGAACAGCGCGATGCCGACCACGAAGCCGATCAGGCTGACCAGCACGAAGGTGCGGTGGCGGAACAGTTCGAGCGGCATGATCGGCTCGGCCGCGAGCCGTTCTTCGTAGACGAAGCCGCCGATCGCGACGATGCCGAGCGCGAGCGTCATCCACAGCTGCGGCGACGACCACGGCAGCAGCGAGCCGCCTTCGCTCGTAAACAGGATCACGCAGGTGAGGGCCGTCGCGAGGAACGCGGCGCCCATGTAGTCGATCCGGTGCTTCACGTGCGCGGTGTGCGGCCGGAACGCGATGCCGATCACCGCCAGCGCGACAAAGCCGAGCGGCAGGTTGATCGTGAAGATCCAGCGCCACGACAGGTGCTCGACCAGAAAGCCGCCGAGCAGCGGGCCGACGATCGTCGCGAGGCCGTACACGCCGCCGAACATCCCCTGGTAGCGCGCGCGCCGGTCGGGCGGCACCAGATCGCCGATCGCGGCCATCGTGACGACCATCAGGCCGCCGCCGCCGAGGCCCTGCAGCGCGCGCAGCACGATCAGCTGCGTCATGTCCTGCGCGATCCCGCACAGCGCCGAACCGGCGAGGAACAGCACGATCGCGACCTGCAGCACGATCTTGCGGCCGTACAGGTCGCCGAGCTTGCCGTACAGCGGCAACACCACCGTCGACGACAGCAGGTACGCGGTGACGACCCACGACAACTGGTCGAGCCCGCCCAGTTCGCCGACGATCGTCGGCAGCGCGGTCGACACGATCGTCTGGTCGAGCGCGGACAGCAGCATCACCAGCAGCAGCGCGGCGACGATCAGGCCGGTCGGCGCGTCGCGGCGGGCGGCTTCGGCGGCCGGTGCGGAGAGCAGGGTATTGGTTCTCATCGATATATCTGCCATGGCAGGGAATGGATCGAAATATAGAGGCTAATTATTGACTAGTCAATTTCTGTCTGGCCTCGAATTGTTGCAGCCGTAACAGGAGATTGCCGGCGCGCCGAATTGATCCAGGTCAGACGAATGGCCGGTCGGACTCAAGTTTTCTGCAGGCAAACCGTAATCCAGAGTGCCGCGGCCCGATTGTCGCGGCGTCTTTCATCGCTCTCGTGCCGTCATGAACCTGAACGCCCTGTTTTCCCGTTTCTCGATCCGCACGCGGATCTTTTCCACGCTCGGCCTGGTCGCGGCGCTGCTCGTCGTGTCGGGGCTGATCGGCCTTGCCGGCATGCAAAGCTCGAACCGCGCGCTCGACGAGGCCTATACGCGGCAACTGGCCGCCAAGACCGCACTGGCTGCGGCGAGCCTGAACCTGACAATCGTGCGCACGACGCTCGACCGCGCGCTGCTGCATCCGGATGCGCCGGAAGTGCCCGATCTCGTCGCGAAGGCCGAAAACTATCTCGCGAAGGCCGACACCGCATGGGCGACGTACGCGGCGATGCCGCACGACGGCGACGAAGGGCCGCTCGCGAGCCGGCTCGATGCCGCGCGCCAGGCGCTGATCGGGCAGGCGCTGAAGCCGCTGATCGACGCGATCCGCGCGGGCCGGCGCGACGACGCGGACCGGCTGCTGATGACGGTCGCGCCGCCGCTGTCGGTGTCGCTCACGCAGGCGACCGACGCGCTCGACGCGTTCCAGGTCGCGCGCGGCAAGGCCGCCTACGACACCGCGCAGACGTACTACGGCTGGCTGCGCGCAGGCGCGGTCGCCGGCATCGCGCTCGGCCTCGCGGCCTGCCTGGGCTGCGCGATCGGCCTGCATTTCGCGATCACGCAGCCGGTCAACCGGCTGCTCACGCATTTCCGCCGCCTGTCCGAGGGCGACCTGACGTCGGAGGTGCGCTGGACCTCGCGCGACGAAATGGCCGAGCTGGTCAAGGGCGTGACGGGCATGCAGCGCAGTCTCGCGGACACGGTGCGCCAGGTCGCGCAAGGTTCCGACGCGATCTCGACGGCGACGCATCAGATCGCCGCGGGCAACACCGACCTGTCGCAGCGCACCGAGGAACAGGCCGCCGCGTTGCAGGAAACCGCCGCGAGCATGGAGCAGCTGACGGCGACCGTGAAGCAGAACGCCGACCATGCGCTCGAGGCGCAGGCCTGCGCGGACAGCGCGAGCGAGATCGCGACGCGCGGCGCGACGGTCGTCGGCGAGGTGATCGGCACGATGACTGAGATCGACCAGAGTTCGCAGAAGGTCGCCGACATCATCGGCACGATCGAGGGAATTGCCTTCCAGACCAACATCCTTGCGCTGAACGCGGCGGTGGAAGCCGCGCGCGCGGGCGAGCAGGGCCGCGGTTTCGCGGTGGTCGCGGGCGAGGTGCGCACGCTCGCGCAGCGCTCGGCGTCGGCGGCGAAGGAAATCCGCACGCTGATCGGCGAATCGGTCGAGCGCGTCGCGAACGGCTCGCGGCTGGTCGGCGTGGCGGGCACGACGATGCAGGACATCCAGCAGGCGATCGCGCGCGTGACCGGCATCATGACCGAGATCGCGGCCGCGTCGAACGAGCAGCGCGACGGCATCGAGCAGGTGAACCGCGCGGTGTCGCAGATGGATCAGGTGTCGCAGCAGAACGCGGCGCTCGTCGAGCAGGCCGCGGCGGCGGCCGCGTCGCTCGAGGAACAGGCCGACGGGCTGCGCCGCGCGGTGGGGGCGTTCCGCGTCGCGTAAGTCGTGGTGTGAGCTGAGGCAACGGGCGCCGCGGCGGCGTGCGATGCCACCGCCCGCGGAACGTCGCGCCGGCGTCGCGGCCACCCGCGCGGGCCGCCCGTGTCAGCCGGTCGCGAGCTGCGCGGCCGCGCGCGACGACGCGACCAGCAGCAGCTTCATCGTCGCGCGCGTCGCGCCGACGAACAGCTTGCGCGCGGCGCGCGCATCGAGCGTGTCGAAGTCGATCTCGGTGAGGATCACGCACGGCGCCGACTGCCCCTTGAAGCGATAGATCGAATCGAGCAGCACGTCGCCTTCGCGATATTCGGGGTTGCCGAACAGGTCGTACTTGCCGGTGAAGCGCTTGATCCGGTGCGGGCCGAGCTGATCGAGCGACGCGAGCACCGAGTTCTCGCGGCCGCGATACGACAGCACCGCGATGTCCTGCTTGCGAAAGCCGAGCGACAGCGCGTGCGTGATCGCGCGCTTGGTGGCGTCGATGCACGCTTGCGCGAGCGCGTCGTCCGACGCGCCGGCTTCGCCGTAAGCCGATACCGACGGATCGGAGCCGTCGAACGGGCTGCCCGAGCGCAGCTCGGCCGCGAGCGGTTCGACGCGGCCGACGATATCGCGCACGAATTCGAGCAGGTCGCGCGGGCTGCGGTAGTTGGTGAGCGCCTTCAGCGTGACCCAGCCCGGCAGCGCGACCGGTTCGCGCATGTAGAGGTTCTGCAACGGATCCTCGAGCCACCACCAGGCGCCGTCCGGCGCGAGCAGGCGCTCGAGCGCGACCGCCCACGGCGCGTGGAAATCCTGCCCTTCGTCCACGATCAGCACGTCGACGTGCCAGCGTTCGGAAACCGGGGTTTGCGCGAAGCGCGCCTCGAGCCGCTCGAATGCGCCGGGCGTCTGGAAGTCCGGCACGTCACCGCTGTCGCGCGCAACCCAGTCGCACAGCTGGTGATAGTTCGCGATCTTCGCGCCGGGCGGCGCGATGCGCGCGATGTAGTCGGCGAGCGGCCGGTTGAAGCAGACGTACAGCACGCGCTTGCCGGCCGCGACCGCATCCCGCATCGCCTGCACTGCCAGCTGCGTCTTGCCCGAACCGGCGGTGCCCGTCACGCGCAGCCGGAACGGCGCGAATTCGAGCTGGCGCGCCCATGCGGCAAGGCCGCCCGACAGCCGCGTGACGAGCGTGCCGGCCTGCCCGACGAGCGCGCTCGTATCGGGCGTGAGCGCGAGTTCGTCTGCGAGGAAATGATGGAGTTTCGCCGCGTTCGGCAGGCTTTCGTCGTCTTCGGGCAGGATCTGCAGGATCACCTGCGCGAGCTGCGCCTTGCGCGACGCATCGACGATGCGCTCGGCCGCGACGCCCGCGATCGCGGCCTGGCGAATCGCGTAGTCGGGGCAGTACAGCAGCGCCTCGACGCCGTAGATGCCCGCGCCGAGCGCGGCCGTCAGCCGGCGGTGCAGCGTTTCCTGCGTGCGCGCGAGCTGGATCGCGACGTTGCGCTCGGTCTGCAGATAGACCTTTACCAGCCCCTTCGGCGTTTCGCGCAGGAAGCCGGCCTTCTGTTCGATCAGCAGCACGCGGCCGGCCGGGCTCACGACCACGAACGCCGCTTCGCCGAATACCGAGAACGCCTGCTCGGCGCGCGTCCAGTGCACGCCGTGATAGACGGTGTAGCCGTCCGGCAGCGCGTGTTCGAGTGCGGCGAGCGTTTCGCGCTCGCGTTCGGCCGCGCCGGTCGCGGCGAGGCTTTTCCAGTCGTCGGGGATGAGGCGGGCCATGGCGTCGGGCGGCGGATGCCGGCGTGGGCGTGAACGGGTCCGGCTATTGTACTGAGGAACCCGTTCGCGACCGCGGCGCCGCGTGGGCCTGGCCTTGGCTCTGGCCGTCGGGCGCGACGCGCGGCGTTTAGCCGCGCGCGAGCCGTTTCGCGAGATCGGCGCTGAGAATCGCCATGCGTGCGGGTTTTTCGTAGCAGACGACGTCGAACGCGCGGATCACTTCGCTGATGTCCGCTTCGCTCGCGCGCCCGGTGAGCAGGTCGCCGGTCAGCACGAAGATCGGTGCGCCGGGATTGTCGGACGTACGCACGGCCTTGATCGCGGTCGCGGCAGTGCAGTCGTCGAACAGCCATTCGGTGACGACTGCGTCGAATGCCTGGCCTTGCAGCGCGTCGACGAACGCGGTGATGCCGTCGAACGACGCCGTCGCGAAACCCTGCCGTTCCAGATAGCGGCACAGCTCGGTCGCGCTGACGCGATCGGGATCGATCACGGCGACGACGAGCTTGTCGCTTTCCGCGCGGCGCGGGTAGATTTCGATCTTGTGCACGTCGTACGCGTTCTGGTACAGCACGCCCGTGTGGCGCAGCACGCGCCAGCGGCCGTTCTGTTCGTACGCGACGAATTCGGGACGCGCGCCGGCTTCGAGCGGCGCGCCGATCCATGCGGTGCACGGAATTTCGGCGACGCCTGCGTACAGCACCGCGTCCTGCGAATACGCGCCGACCATGCCGGGGTCGAGCGTCTGCGCGCCGAACAGCTGGGCGGCGGGCTCGCCGTATGCCTCGGCGACTTTCTTGATCTGCGCGAGCGTCCAGGGGCTGCTGCCGCGCAGTTTGCGGTGACCTTGCGAGAAGCTCAGGTCGAGGATGCGGCAGAGTTCGGTGGTCTGCTGGCGCTTGCCGATGCCGTGGCGAGTCATTAGCTCGCGCACACGCTCGGCAACCGCGAGGGAATCCGTGGTGATTGCTTCAGTGGTCATGCTACGGGAACGGATCGGGTCGATTCGGATGACGTTCAGAACGACGCCTTGCGGCGGGTCTCGGCGGACAGTCTTGACGATGTCCAATGGCGAGCCGACCGGCCACGCGCGGAAAAGATAACTTTACCGCAAAATGGCGTCCGTTCCTTGTCGCGATCGGTGCGTTTCTGTGAAAGGTGTATCTCGACGTTACCGCGCAGCACGCACTGGCCGTGCATTAACACCCAAAGAGAAATAATGACGACAACCTATCCTTTGCACGACGCGTTGACGCGCGCCGATACGCCGTTCCCGGACCAAGCCGACGTCGTGATCGCCGGGGCCGGCATCATGGGCTGTGCAGCCGCGTACTACCTGGGTTTGCGTGGCCTGAAGGCCGTCGTGCTCGACAAGTCGCGAATTGCCGGACAGCAGTCGACGCGCGCGTGGGGCTTCGTCCGGCAGCAGGGTCGCGAATCCGCCGAAGTGCCGCTGATGATGGCCGGCATGCGCATCTGGGAGCGATTAGAGGAAACGCTCGGTTTCGATCTCGAATGGCGGCAGGGCGGCTGTCTCTATATTGCGGACAACGAAACGGACTGGACGTCGTTCCAGGCCTGGCTTGCCGTCGCGCGCGAGCACGGGCTCGATACGCGCACGCTGACGCGCGCGCAGATCGACGAGCGCGTGCGCGGGCTGTCGACGCAGGCGCGCACGCTCGGCGGCTTGTACACCGCGACCGACGGGCAGGCCGAACCGCGACGCGTGGCGGCCGCATTCGCCGCGCGTGCGGCCGAGGCCGGCGCACGGTTTTTCGAAGGCTGCGGCGTGACGGCGATCGAGACGGCCGGCGGCGCGGTGATCGGCGTCGCGACCGAGCGCGGCACGATCCGCACGCGACGCGTGATCTGCGCGGCCGGCGCGACGAGTTTCCGGCTGCTCGACGGCGTCGGTATCCGCCTGCCGCAGCAGGCAGTGCGCGGCACCTGCATGCGCACCAACGTGGTGCCTCCGATATCGGCGTCGACGATCTGGGGGCATGGCCTCGGCATCCGGCAGCGCGAGAACGGCGCGATCAATCTCGCCGACGACATGCAGGTCGACGTCGACCTGACGCTCGGCCACCTGCGCGGCTTGAGCGTGTTCTGGCCGGAGTTCTGGTCGCAGCGCGAGAAATTCCGTCTGCACCTGAACGCCGCCGCATGGCGCGACGCGCTTGCACGCATCGGCGGCGGGCTCGGTCCGATCGAGCCGCGCGATCCGCAGCCGCAGCCGAATCGCGCGCATGCGCCGCGCGCGCTCACGAAGCTGAAGCGGATGTTTCCCGCGCTGAAGGAGGTGCAGATCGTCGAGGCATGGGCCGGCCTGATCGACGTGCTGCCCGACGGCATTCCGGTGATCGATGCGCCGGGCACGCCGTCGGGGCTCGCGATCGCGACGGGGTTCTGCGGTCACGGTTTCGCGATGGGGCCGATCATCGGCCGGCTGCTGGCCGAATGGATCGACACGGGCGCGCCGTCGCTCGATCTGTCGGCGTTCCGCGCGCACCGTTTCGTCGACGGGACGATGGTGCGTCCGCGCAGCATGCTGTAGCGGACAAACCGGCTTCATGGCGCCGGCCGGACCGTGTATTCCCGTCGTAGAATCGAGCCCGCATCCTTCAGGAGAATCCCCGTTGGCAACGCCCTCCGCCCAGCGTCGTTCGTTGCGTTCCCGCCTGCGTCGCGCGCGTAATCCGTGGCAGGCGCCGCGCGCACGCACGCTGTTCACGCGCCCCGCGACGTCGCCGCGGCGCACGCTGCTGTTCCGTCTCGGCATGGTCGTGCTGCTGTGTGCGCTTGCGTTCCTCGTGCTGTATCTCGATCGCAGCGGCCTGCGTGATTCGACGAAGGACACGCCGATGACCATCGCCGATCTCGTCTATTTCACGATGGTCACGGTCGCGACGGTCGGCTATGGCGACATCGTGCCGGTCACCGCGCGGGCGCGGCTGATCGATGCGTTCTTCATCGTGCCGATCCGGATCGGCATCTGGTTCATTTTCCTGGGCACGGCGTATCAGTTCGTGATCCAGCGCGTCGTCGAGGAATTCCGCATGAAACGTCTGCAAAAGCAATTGTCCGATCACATCGTCGTGTGCGGTTACGGGCTGTCGGGCTCGATCGCCGTGCGCGAGCTGCTTGAAAGCGGCGTCGATCCGTCGACGATCATCGTGATCGACGCACAGCAGCAGGCGCTCGAAGCCGCGACCTCGCTCGGCGTGACGGGGCTGCTCGGCGATCCCGCGCACGAGGACTTGCTGCAGCAGGCGCAGGTGCGCGCGGCGAAGGCCGTGATCATCTCGGTGACCGACGATCCGACCGCGATCCTGTTGACGCTGTCGGTGCGCAGCATCGCACCGGACACGAAGATCGTCGTGCGGATCCAGGAGAACCTGTATCAGCGGCAACTGCGGCAGGCGGGGGCGGACGTGATCGTATCGTCGACGAAGATCGGCGCGCTGCTGCTCGCGGATGCGGTGCACAGCCGCTATATCGTGCCGTTCGTCAACGACATGCTGTCGACGCGCGGGCGCGCGACGCTGCTGGAGCGCGAGGCGCTGCCGCACGAGATCGGCTGCATGACGAACGTCGTGCCGGGCGCGATCGTCGTCGGGCTGGATCGATGCGGGAAGATCCAGTCGTTCTACGAGGATCCGCCTTGCCGGATCGAGGCGGGGGATACGCTGGTGGTGATTCAGTCGGCGAGGATTCCGGATGGGGATGTTTGAGCGGTTTTTTTTAAAAAGCCGGCTGAATTCCCGAGGCCGTATCGTCGAAAAGGCGGGCTTCACGACCATTTCGAAATCGTTTGACGCGTTCGGTCGGACAATTTCGTATCACTCTCAAGTTTTCTCTCCATATGCCGATACTCCGGGGCTGGGCAGCCGAATGACGGCTGCTCGAAATAACCCGTTCAATTCGATAAGGAGAAGAAATGAGTATCGCAAGCGACGACGCCGTTCGGGGGAGCGGTGGACTGATGTCACTTGGCAAGGCTTTCGGGTTTTACGTCGGAGCCGTGGTTGCGTTGATTGCCGGTGCGGTGATAGCTGCCGTAAGCAAGGCATCGATCGTCTACTTTGTCGTTTATTTTGCCTGCGGTATTTTCCTGAACCGTACGGTGTTGCGAAATTTGATTACGTTTCATCCGGTCTATAACACGCTGCACAACGTATTCTCGACCAAAGTCCGCGCGCTGCTATTCTGGCCGATTTCCTATCTTGTCCTGATTGGCAAGATTGCGGTAGTCCGCGCGATCTGAGCAGGCGCTGCCGGAGGCGGCGCGGTTTCGCGCATCCGATCTCGCGATGTCGACGCTCGACAACGCGTCCAGGGGGTAAATAACGGGCGCGGTCGTGCCGCGCCCGCAAACCTACCCGCGCCCCACAAACGGCATCGCCGTCGCCATGATCGTCATGTTCAGGATGTTCGCGTCCAGCGGCAGGCTGGCCATCTGCACGACCGCGTTCGCGACATGCGCGACGTCCATGCGCGCCTCGGGCGCCATGCTGCCGTCCGCCTGCGGCACGCCTTGCGTCATCCGTTCCGTGAGCGGGGTCGCCGCGTTGCCGATGTCGATCTGACCGCAGGCGATGTTGTACGCGCGGCCGTCCAGCGCCAGCGATCGCGTGATCCCGGTCACCGCATGCTTGGTGGCCGTGTACGCGATCGTCTCGGGGCGCGGCGAGTACGCCGAGATCGAACCGTTGTTGATGATCCGGCCGCCCTGCGGCGTCTGCGCCTTCATGATGCGCCAGGCGGCCCGCGCGCAGAGGAACACGCCGGTCAGGTTGGTCGCGACCACGGCGTTCCAGACGTCGAGTTCGTATGCGTCGAGGGAAGCGGGCGGTGCGTTGCGTCCGGCATTGTTGAAGAGCACGTCGAGCCGGCCGAACTGCTGTGCGATCTGCGCAAACGCGCGGTCGACCGACGCTTCGTCGGTGACGTCGGCGGGAAACACGTGCGCGTCGCCGCCCGCGGCGCGGATCGCTTCCTGCGTTTCGCACAACGGCGCTTCCGTACGCCCGATCAGCGCGACGGTGAATCCCGCGCCGGCGAGCGCGACAGCCGCTGCACGGCCGATGCCGGATCCGGCGCCCGTGACGGCTGCAAATTTCTTCGAGACAGACATGGCTTGATTTCCTGCTGGTTGAAGGGGGGCAGCGCAGACGCACAGGCGATGTCGTCGCAAGGCTCCGTCGCCTGTTCACGCGACATCGTACACGTGCCTATTTCTTTCGCGCCGGTGCGGATTTCCGCTGCCGCGCGCCGGTGTCCGCAAATAGCTCGACCACCACGTCCCGCAGCCAGCGGTTGCCCTCGTCCTGATTGACTCGCGCATGCCACAGCATATGGATCGGTGCGCCGGGCAGTGTCACCGGCAGCGCGCGCCAGCCTAGCGAAAACGGCGCCGCCAGTTGCAGCGCGAGATGCTCCGGCACCGTCGCGATCAGGTCGGTGCGTTGCAGGATGTAGCCGACGCTCATGAAATGCGGCACCGTCAGCCGCACGTTGCGCGTGACGCGACGCCGCTTCAGCCATTCGTCCACCTGTCCATGGCCGGTCCCGGCCGATACCACGACCAGATGCCCGGCGTCGCGCCACGCGTCGAGCGTGAGCGGCGCGGCCTCGAGCGGATGGCCGCGCCGAAACAGGCACACATACCGTTGATCGAACAGCCGGCGCTGATAGAACCCGCCCTGCAGTTGCGGCAGCAGCCCGATCGCGAGGTCGACGCGGCCGTCGGCCATTTCGTCGCTCAGGTTCACGCTGGTGTTGCGCACCGTGTTCAGCACGATGCCGGGCGCCGCGTGCGCGACGCGTTCCAGCAACGCGGGCAGGAACACGACTTCGCCGATATCGGTCATGCCGATCGTGATCGTGCGCGCGGCGTGCCGCGGGTCGAAGCCCGTCTCGGGATTGAGCGCGGCGTGCAGCGTCGCGAGTGCGTGCGAAACGGGCTCCGCCAGCCGCAGCGCGAACGGCGTCGGTACGACGCCGCCCGGTCCGCGCACGAACAGCGGATCGCCGAGCCGCCGGCGCAGCTTCGCGAGCGCGTTGCTGACGCCCGGCTGGCTCATGTTCATCTGCTCGGCGACGGTCGACACGCGCCGCTCCTGCATCAGACGCTGGAAAAGCAGCAGCAGGTTGAGGTCGAGGTCGCTCAGTTCCATGGGTTGACGTGGCTCCCGATCATTTCATTCAGTGATGAAGCGGATTCATTCCATTTTATTGTGGGATGAAACCCCGCTCCCGACAATACCGGTACGGCGCCTGCATTCGACACGACCGCCGCGCCCGCCGCACCCCGCGGACCCCACAACCTGAATCTCGGAGACACCTTCATCATGCAGACGAATCTGACGATTGCGATCGTCGGCGCCGGCATCGGCGGCCTGACGCTGGCGCTCGCGCTGCGCGAGCGCGGCATCGACGCGCAGCTCTATGAACAGACCGGCGAGTTGCGCGAGGTCGGTGCGGCCGTCGCGCTGTCGGCCAACGCGACGCGCTTCTACGAACGCCTGGGATTGCGTCCGCAGTTCGACGCGGTGTGCGCGGAGATTCCGGCTCTCGTCTATCGCGACGGGCGCAGCGGCGCGGTGATCGGCCATCATCGCGGCGAGCCGAGCTATCGCCGGCAGTTCGGCGGCGCATACTGGGGCGTGCATCGCGCCGATCTGCAGGCCGTGCTGTCGAAAGCGGTCGGCCTCGACTGCATCCATCTCGGCCATCGTCTGGTCGATCTCGCGCAACATCCGGATCGCGTCACGCTGAGTTTCGACAACGGCCGGCGCGTCGACGCGGATCTCGTGATCGGCGCGGACGGCGCGCGCTCGATCACGCGGCGCTGGATGCTCGGCTACGACGACGTGCTGTATTCGGGCTGCTCGGGGTTTCGCGGCGTGGTGCCGGCCGGGCGCATGGACCTGCTGCCGGATCCCGAGACCATCCAGTTCTGGGTCGGGCCGCACGGGCATCTGCTGCACTATCCGATCGGCGACAACGGCGACCAGAATTTCCTGCTGGTCGAGCGTCATCCTTCGCCGTGGCCGTCGCGCGACTGGGTCATGCCGGCAGAGGAGGGCGAGCAGCTGCGCCTGTTCCGGGACTGGCACCCGGCGGTGGTGCAGATGATTACCGCGGTGCCGATCAGCCAGCGCTGGGGCCTGTTCCATCGGCCGCCGCTCGGCCGCTGGAGCCGCGGGCGCGTGACGCTGATCGGCGATGCCGCGCATGCGCTGGTGCCGCACCACGGGCAGGGCGCGAACCAGTCGATCGAGGATGCGGTCGTGCTGGCGGCGCAACTGGCGAAGGCGGGGCCCGGCAATTGGCGCGAAGCGCAGGAAGCGTACGAGCGGCTGCGCCGCGGTCGCACGCGCAAGGTGCAGTACGCATCGATCTCAGCCGCCGACGTGCTGCATCTGCCCGACGGGCCGGCCGCGCAGGCGCGCAATGCGCGTCTCGCCGAGCGCGACAGCGTGCTGCATCATCTCGACTGGATTCACGACTTCGACGCGCTCGAACAGGAGCCGAGCGAGCGGCAGGGCGGGACGTGGCTGTGAGCCGCTGCGCTCCGTCGGTAACGCGGGCCCGGGCGGCATGCGTCCAGCCCGCCATGCGCGCCACCGAAGCGCATGCGCGGCGCGGCCGTCATCGCTGCGCGCCGCGCGCCTGCTGATCGTGCTCCTGCGCTTCGAACAGCGCCTTGAAGTTGCCTTCGCCGAAGCCATCCTCGCCGCGTCGCTCGATGATTTCGAAGAAGACCGGGCCGATCTGGCGCCGGGTGAAGCGCTGGAGCAGCACGCGCGCCGGATCTTTCCCGTCGACCAGAATGCCGCGTCCGGCCAGCCGGCGTACGTCGAGGCGATGGCCGGGCAGGCGTGCGTCGATGCCCTCGTAATAGCCTGGCGGCGGCGCGGCCATGAATGCGATGCCGGCCGCCGTCAGCGCGTCGATCGTCGCCTCGATGTCGGCGCTCAGCAGCGCGATGTGCTGGATGCCTTCTCCGCCGTAGTCGCGAATGAACTCGTCGTTCTGGTTCAGCACGCCGGGCTGGTCATGCGCGGCGGCCGCGACCGGAATCGATACGCGTCCGCATGGGCTGACCATCGAACGCGCGCGCATCCCTGACCGATGTCCCTTGATCTCCAGATACTGCCGCTCGTCGAAGCCGAAGGTATCGCGGTAGAAATCCGCCCACCGGTCGAGATTGTCGGGGCGGACGATATTGGATGCGTGATCGACGGCGACGATATGCGCGTCGCCGGCCGGCGTCTGGCGCGACTCGGGCGGCAGGCGGAAGGTGTTGCGGATATCGGTGTCGACGAAGTACACGAGGCTGTCGCCGATCCCGAGGATGGTCGGCGTATCGACGGCGAACGCGCCTTCGCTGTCGGGCTGCGCGATGCGGGCGCCGCCTGCCAGCGCCTGCGCCTGTGCGAGGTGCGCGTCGTCGACGCGAATGCCGATGGCCCGCACCGACGCGCGATGCCGCGTGCGAAACGCATTCGGCTGGCCGTTCACGACGAACGCGGCGGCGCCCTGCGTCATCAGGACCATGCCCTGTTTCGAGCGGCCGTCAACGCGAAAGCCGAAGCGTTCGAACAGCTCGACGAGTTCGGCGGGCGCCGACGAGACGAATTCGACGAACGCGAAACCGTCCGTCATGACTGAGCGATTCATGTCGAAGTCCTGAATGAATGGATGGGAGGCGCGCGACGATGCGCAAGGCTGCGGTTACGCGTCGCGCGTCGACGCGACGACCTTGATCTCGACGATGAGTTCGGGACGTGCGAGCGCGGCAACGCCGAGGATCGTCCAGGCGGGAAAATCCGCGCGCACGTAGCGCTCCTTGACCGCACGAAATGTCGCGAGATGGGTGCTCAAATCGACGTGATAGGACACCAGCTCGACGACGTCCGAGAAATCCAGGCCGAGATGCGCGAGGATCGCGTCGACCCGCCTGAACGCGGCGTCGATCTGTTCGGCGGGCGACTCGGGAATCGAGCCGTCGGCGCGCAGGCCGATCTGCCCGGCGATGAAGACGAGGCCGTGCGCCGTGACCGCCGGCGAATACTGGAACAGGTCGAACACGCGGTTGCCGCCGAAGGTCGGATCGTCGTCGGGGAGGCGCAGCCGTTTGATGCCGTTCATGACTTCTCCTTCTCGTGGTGGGCGGTGTCCTGCAGCGGACAGCCGATGCCCGGACTCTACCGGCGCGCGGGAGGGAAGTCTGTATAGGCGTTTACAAATCAGTCGAGCAGCCGGGACGGATCGATCACGCGGATGCGGCGTTGCCGGATCTCGATCGCGCCGATGTCGGCGAGCCGCTTCAGCGCGCGCGTGACGGTCACCCGCGTGGCGCCCGTCATCGCCGCGATCTGCTCGTGCGTAAGCGCGATCGTGATCAGCGTGTGGTCGTCGTGTTTCTCGCCGTACAGGTCGGACAGCCTGACGAGCAGCTCGCGGATGCGCATCTCCGGCTTGGGAAGCGCGAGGTACTGGATGCGCGACGCGAGGATGCGTTGCTTGAGCGCGATCACGCGCAGCAGCGACATCGCCAGTTCGGGGTGCGACGGAATCGCGCCCTCGATGATCCGGATGTCGAATTCGAGCAGCTCGGCATCCTCGACCGCGATCGCCGTCGCGATGCGCGGATGGCCGTCGATCGCCGGGCTTTCGCCGAACATCGACCAGCGTCCCATCACCTCGAGAATGAATTCGGCGCCGTCGTTCTGGAAGATGGACACCTGCACGCGGCCCGACAGCAGGAAATAGAACGTGAAGCCGAGTTCGCCCTGCCGGTAGATCGTGGCGCCCTTGTGGTATTTCCTGCGGCGGCCGAGATGCGCCGCACGGATCCAGGTGCCGGCCGTGGCGTCGTCCATGTGCCAGGTTTCGGTCGTCGGCGTGTCGTGTGATTTCATGCGCGATGTTCGTGATGGGCGGCCGGTTCCGCCGGCGCCCCCCATCCTACGCCGCGCCGGGTTTCCAGAGAAGCGGCCGCGGCGCGAACCCCAGTTGCGCCTTGGCCCGCGCATTCGACGCACCGGTCAGCCGCGTATGGTAGTAGACCGCTTCTTCGCCGGCCGACTTCAGCGCGTCGGCGATGTCGACGCGCGGCGGCGTCGGCGCGTCGATCCAGCGCGCAAAGGCGGGCATCCATTCGGCGACGGGCAGCGGATCGTCGTCGACGATGTTGTAGCGGCCGGGCTCGGCGTTCAGCGACGCGACGGTTGCCGCGATCGCGTCGTCGATATGGACGAACGACCAGACGGCGTTGCCGGCGCCGATGATCGCCGCTGCGCCGTCGCGCATCTGTTCCGCGATGGCGCCGTCGGGGCGATACCAGGTGCCCGGGCCGTAGAAGAATCCATAGCGCAGCACGACGCCCGCAATGGACGGCGACGCGAGCACCTCGTTTTCGTATTCGCCGATCGTGCGCGCGCTGTCGCCGATTTCGCCGGGCGCGTCGTAGCGAAGCGGGGCCGTTTCGTCGGCCAGCGTCCCGTCCGGCGCATCGAGATAGAACCCGCGCGACTGCATGATGTAGCGGCCGACGCCGAGCGCGCGGGCCGCGGCGAGCAGGTTGGCGCCGCCTTCGCGATGCAGGCGCGTGTCGTTGGGCATCGACTTGATGATGTCGGCCGGGTTGGCCGGCAGCCAGGTCAACTGGTCGATCACGACGTCCGGTGCGGCGGCCTCGATCGCGGCATGCACGGCCTGCGCATCGAACGCGTCGGCGCACGACACCTGCGCGCCGAGCTCGCGCAGCCGATCGACGCCCGCGCCCGCGCGCGTCATCCCGCTGACCTGATGACCGAGCGCACGCAGCACGCGCACGAGCGGCAGTCCCACGGCGCCTGTCGCGCCGGCAATGAAAATCTTCATGTGGGTTTCTCCTGTCGGCGGCGCCGCGTTTCGGCGCCGCATGATTCGGCCGCGCGGCCTCAGGTCTGTTGCGCGGCCTGCGGCGTGTTCCGGAAGCTGATCGCCATCCGGTTGTACGCATTCATCAGACTGATGGCGATCGTCAGGTCGACGAGTTCACGCTCGTCGAATGCGGCGCGCGCCGCGTCGTACGCCGCGTCGGGCACGCCGGTTTCGGCGACGCGTGTGACCGATTCGGCCCACGCCAGCGCCGCGCGCTCGCGCGCATCGAACAGCGCGCCGGCCTCGGACCACGCCTGCACCAGCGCGAGCTTTTCGATCGACACGCCTTTCTTCAGCAGTTCGCGCGTATGCATGTCGAGGCAGTACGCGCAGTTGTTGATCTGCGATACGCGCAGGTAGGCCAGTTCGACGAGCGCCGGCGCAAGGCCGCTCTGCATCACATAGCCGTAGACGCCGCCGAGGGCTTTCACGCCGGCCGGCGCGATCGTGTTGTAGTCGAGACGCTTGCTCATGACGGATGCTCCGGTAGGCGGTTTATTTGACGGGGGTGGTCAGTGCGTTGTCGCCGGTGTCGACGACGAACACGGCAAGCAGCTTGGCCGGCTCGGTACGGCTGGCGTTGCGGCTCACGCGGTGGAACGCGCCGGGCGTTTCGAAGAAGCTCTCGCCGGCGTGGTAGACGCGCTTCGGGCCATCGTCGACTTGCGACTCGATGGCGCCCGACACGACATACGCATAGATGAACGCCGACCGGGCGTGCGTGTGCGGCGGCGATGCGCCGCCGGGCGCATAGTCGACTTCCACGGCGACCAGCGACTTGCCGGGAAGGTTCGGGATGACGTGCTGGAAATTGGGCACGACGGTTTCGCCGTCGCCATGCGCGAACGCGGGTGTCGCGATGGCGAGCGCGAGGGCGGCGCCCGCGGCGCCGAGCAGGGATCGAAGGTTCATGACACGGGTTCTCCTTGGAACACGTGCATTGTGGGTCCGCGCTGGGTCAGTAGAAAGCACCAGGAACGAACATTTTTTATGTACCATGACGCGATGACCGAACCGCTCGACATTCGACTCGACCGCTCAGCGAAGACGCCGCTGGCCGAACAGATCCGCGAGGCGATCAGCACCGCGATCGAGCGCGGCGTGCTGATGCCGGGCGCGCGCCTGCCGTCGTGGCTGGACCTTGCCGCGCAGCTCGGCGTTGCGCGCGGCACCGTGCGTCTCGCGTACGAGCGGCTGTCCGACGCGCAGCTGATCGTGGCCGCGCGCGCGACCGGCACGCGCGTCGCGGACCGGCCCGCCGCGCCGGCGAAGACGGACGAGCGCCCTGATCCCGACTCGTTCATGGAGACTTACCGGGAGCTGACCGCCGGCCCGGCGACCTTCCAGATGGGCGTGCCCGCGCAGGAAACGCTGCCCGCCAGACTGTTCACGAAGGTGCGCGCGTTCGCATTGCGCGCGGAGTCCAGCGCGTCGATCGTCTATCCGGACCCGCGCGGCGAACCGGAGCTGCGGCGCGAAATCGCCGCGTATCTCGCGATCGCGCGCGGCATCACCTGCTCGCCGGCCCAGATCATCGTCACCGGCGGATTCAGCAGCGGGCTCGGGCTGGCGTTGCGCGTGCTCGGTCTGGAAGGGCGCAAGGCCTGGGTGGAGAATCCGGGCTTTCCGTTCGCGCGGCATGGCGTGTCGCTCGCGAACCTGTCGCTGGCGCCGATTCCGGTCGACGCGGACGGGATCGATGTCGAGTACGGCATCCGGCACGCGCCGGACGCGGCGCTCGTCGTGGCGACGCCGGGCCAGCAGGCGCCGCTCGGCCCGACGCTGTCGCTCGCGCGACGGTTGAAACTGCTGGACTGGGCGGCGAAGCAGGGCGTCTGGATCGTCGAGGACGACTATCTGAGCGAGCTGCAACTGACGGCGCGCGCCGCGCCGGCGCTCGCGTCGCTCGATCGCGCGCATCGCGTCGTGCATGTCGGCTCGTTCAGCAAGACGATCAGCCCGGCCTTGCGGCTGGGGTTCGTGGTGGCGCCGCTGCCGCTGGTGTCGCGGTTTGCCGAGGTGAGCGCGTGCCTCGCGCCGGCGCCCTGGCCGTCGGTGCAACTGGCGACCGCGCAGTTCATGCGCGACGGGCACTATCTGCGCCATCTGCGGCGCCTGAAGCGGCTGTATTCCGCGCAGCTCGATGCGCTGCGCAAGGCGCTGGACCACCGGGGATTCGAAACGGCGACGGCCGGCCTTGCCGTGCTGCTGCGGTTGTCCGACGGCGTGCCCGACCTGGCGGTGGCAAAGGCGTTGCGTGCGTTCGGCCTGGGGCCCGCTCCGCTGTCGCCGTGGTATGCGACGCCGGAGTCCGCGCGCTCGGGGCTGCTGCTCGGCGTCGCGACGGCGCCGGAGCGCACGCTTGCGTGGTCCTGCGACCGGCTGCACGAGGTGGTGAGCCGGTTCGCGTGAGCGCAGCCGGCGGCGGGGGCGTGCGCGGTGGCGCTTTACCGGAACGCCGGCCGGCCCGTCACTTCACGCACTCCAGCGCATACTTCAAGCCCTGCCCGAGCAGCCCGCGCCACACCTCCCACGTATGCCCGCCATCGACGATGCGCAGTTCGGCCGCATTCTGCGCGCGCCGCAAATGCGTATACAGCACGCTCGACTCGGCCTGTATCGTCAGGTCGTCGTCGCCCGCCGCGATGAACATCGGCACGCGCCACGTGCGCGCGAAATACCCGCGCAGCAGCGCCGGATAGTTCAGTTCGTGCCACACGCGCGGATCGAACTGCCGGTCGCCGAACACGCCGACATAGCGCGCGGCCGAATTGAGCGGCGGCTCGTTCGCGTAGATCGCGGGGCTCAACAGCATCGCGCCGCAGAACAGCCCCGGCTCGAGCAGCGAAAAGCGCAGCGCGCCGAAGCCGCCCATCGACACGCCGCCGATCGCGCGGCCCGCGCGCTGGTTCGACACCGCGAAGTGCGCTTCGACCTCGGGCAGCAGGTCGTTGAGGAACGCGCTCTGCATCTTCTCCTTGCGGTCCACGTACCAGTCGGTGCCGCCCTGCGGCATCACGACCACGACGGGCGGAATCTCGTGACGCTCGATCAGCGTGTCGGCCGTGGCCTGCAGCCGGCCCTGCGTGATCCAGTCGTTCGCGTTGCCGGCATTGCCGTGCAACAGGTACATCACCGGGTAGCGCGCGCCCTCCGGGTTGTAGCCCGGCGGCAGATAGACCGTGTACGACCAGTCGCGCTGCAGCGTCGCCGAACGGAACGAGCGCATCACGATGCTGCTGCCCGGATTGACCGCCGCGCCCTGCGCGGCGGGCGCGGGCTGGGCGGCCGCCGCGGGCGACCCCGGCGCTCCCGGCGACAGGGTCGGTGCGGCCGGCGTGGCGTGCGCGATGGCAACGGAGCCGGCGATCAGGGCGAGGGCGAACGGAAGGGCGAGTCGGCGCATGTCGAATCGTTTCAGAAGGATCGCCGGCTATCGTAGCAGCGGCGCGTGACGGCGCGGC
Organism: Burkholderia pseudomultivorans; assembly: GCF_902499075.1. GTDB lineage: Bacteria > Pseudomonadota > Gammaproteobacteria > Burkholderiales > Burkholderiaceae > Burkholderia > Burkholderia pseudomultivorans. Next base: position 33,189 of record NZ_CABVPP010000009.1, read on the forward strand.
GCGTCATCGCCGTGCGCGGAACGGCAGCCGCGCGATCAGCGGTGCGTAGAGTTTCGCGACGAGATACAGCAGGCTGATCGCGACTACATCGGCGGTCAGCCCGAGCGGCACGTCGAGATAGCCGTCGGTCGCCTGGTACAGCAGCGAATCGACCGCGAGCGAGATGGCCGTGCCCGCGACGAAGCACAGCAGGCCCTGCCGGCCGATCGTGCCGATCCACGGCATCGCGTGCGCAACCTTCTTCATCCAGCCGAGGTGCACGAGCTTGGCCGCGAGCCACGCGATCGCGAGGAAGTTCGCGAGCCGCAGCGCGCCGAGGTTCTGCTTGATCGACGGATCGGTCGGGAACGGCTCGATGCGCAGCCGGTAGTACGCGCCGGCCGCGACGATCGCGAGCGCGGCGGCGGTCAGCAGCCAGCCCTGCGGCTTCGGCGCGAGCGTCTGGTAGACGGGCTGGCAGCGCGAGATCACGCCGAGCACGAACAGGAATTGCCACGCGAACGGGTTGAAATCCCACGGCGCGCCTTCGACGGTTGGCAGGAAGCGCGCGGCGTGCGGCGCGGCGTACCACAGCGAACCGCTGAACGCGAGCAGCAGCCACGGCTGCGTGCGCGCGAGCGGCAGCGCCAGCGGCGCGAGCAGCGCGAAGAACGCATACATCGGCAGCACCGACGCGAGGTACGGCTGACGGCGGAACAGCAGGATGTCGCGCAGCGCGGCGAGCGGTTTCTGCAGCAGCCCGTCGAGATCGTTGGTCGGCATGTTCGGGCCGTCGATCGCGAACGCGTTCAGCACGGCCGTGATCAGCAGCATCAGGCCGGCGGTCACGAGAAACGCGCGGTAGATCTCGAACGCGCGCCGGATGAAGCGCTGGCGCGCGGCGGCCTCGTCGTGGCGCTCGGCGAGCGAGTTGTACGCGATCGCGGTCGCGAAGCCGCCGAGAAACACGAACACCTCGGCGGCGTCGCACAGCGCGTACGCGTGCAGCGTCACGCGGGACAGGATGCTGCCGCCGATATGGTCGACGACGATGACGAGCAGTACGAGGCCGCGGAAGAAATCGAGCTCCGCGTAGCGGCCGGCGCGGGCCGGGGCGGTCATCGGGCCGCCTCCCGGCGGAACCCGCGGGCGCGACCGGCACCGGCCGCGCGTGAATCGGGGTAAAGCATGACTGCGTGAAGAAATGACGAATGGATGCGCATTGTGCCACCGATGCGACGGATCCCGGGTTAACGCCGATGGTGAGCCGCCTCGCCGCGGCCGACAAGGCAGTCAGGCCGGCCGCGCCGCCGACGCAGTTGGGAGGGCGCAACGCTTTGCGCGTCGTGTGCGAGCCCCGATGGACGGACGATTTGCGACGTGACACCATTTTGTTCGCGCGGCCGCACACCGCGTCGTCCGCGCTGCGGGCCAACCATGCAACACCCTAAAAGTCCAAACAATTCGCCGGGCGCGCACCTGCCCGGCACCCGGCTCCGGAGATCCGACATGAGGAAGCACGTCTTTTTTGCCGCCGCGCTCGCAGTCTTTGCCGCGCCGGCTTTCGCGCAGGACAGCGTGACGCTGTACGGCCTGATCGACGAGGGCTTCAACTACACGAACAACGTCAACGTCAACGGGGTCGGAAAGGCGAATTACCAGCTCGCAAGCGGCTATGCGCAGGGCAGCCGCTGGGGCCTGAAGGGCACCGAGGATCTCGGCGGCGGGCTGAAGGCGATCTTCACGCTGGAAAGCGGTTTCGACGTGAACAACGGCCGCCTCGGCCAAGGCAGCCGCATGTTCGGCCGTCAGGCATTCGTCGGGCTTGCCGATTCCCGCTTCGGCACGCTGACCTTCGGCCGCCAGTACGACTCGGTCGTCGACTATCTGGCGCCGCTGACCGCGAACGGCAACTGGGGCGGCACGCTGTTCTCGCATCCGTTCGACAACGACAACACCGATAACTCGTTCCGCGTCAACAACACGGTCAAGTACGCGAGCCGCGACTGGAACGGGCTGAGCTTCGGCGGCACCTACAGCTTCAGCAACAGCACGGGCTTCTCGAACAACCGCCAGTACAGCGTCGGCGCGCAGTATTCGCTGGCCGGGCTGCAGGTCGCGGCGGCCTATCTGCAGGCGAACAACCCGGGCGTCGGCAGCGCGGGCGCGATCGCGGCCGACGACGCGAACTTCGTCGCCGACCGCCTGCGGATCTTCGGCGGCGGCATCAACTACACGTTCGGCCCGGCGACGGTCGGTTTCGTCTATACGAAGACCGACGTGAAGAATCCGGTGTCGACCGTTTACCTGCCGGCCTCGACGTTCGAGGGCCTCGGGCTGACCGCGACGAAGTTCCAGAACTTCGAGGTCAACGGCAAGTACCAGCTCACACCCGATTTCTTTCTCGGCGCGCAGTACGTGTACACCGACGCCAAGTTCGATGCGGCGGCCGGCTCGTTCAAGCCGAAGTACCACACGGTCGGCCTGATGGCCGACTACAGCCTGTCCAAGCGCACCGACGTGTATCTGCAGGGCGCATGGCAGAAGGTGGCCGGCGACAAGACCGGCACGGCGGCCGATGGCGGCTACGTGGTCGGGACCGACGGCCCGTCGTCGTCGTCGAACCAGTTCTCGGTGCGCGCGGCGATCCGTCACAAATTCTGAGCGGCGGCGGTTCCCGACCGTCCGGTCAATCGTTCCGCGATTCGGCGTCGCCGGTCGGCGCCGGCCGGTTCGCGCCGCCCAAGTCGCCGAGCGTCTCGGCGAGCCAGTCGACGAAGATCCGCACGCGCGGCGCGAGATGGCGGCCGTGCGGAAACACCACCGACACCGGCAGCGGCGCCGCATTCCATTCCGGCAGCACTTCGACGAGCGAGCCGTCCGCGAGCTGCGGCGCGAGCCCGTCGCGCGGCGCCTGGATCAGCCCGAGGCCGGCAAGGCAGCACGCGAGATACGCGTGCGAGCTGTTGACCGACACGATGCTGCGCATCTTCACCGTGTGCAGCTCGCCGCTGTCCATGTCCGCATATTCCCAGTCCAGCTCGCGGCCCGTGCGGCTCGAGAAATAGCCGACCGCGACATGGTCGGGCAGGTCGTCCGGCGAGCGCGGCGTGCCGTGGCGCGCGAGATACGCGGGCGACGCGCAGTTGATCTGCGCCATCTCGCCGACGCGCCGCGCCACCAGCGACGTGTCGGACAGCGCGCCGACGCGCACCGCGCAGTCGATGCCGTCCGCGACCAGGTCGACGAAGCGGTCGGTCGTGCCGATCACGACGCGCAGGTCGGGGAAGCGCGCGTGGAACGCCGGCAGCGCCGGAATCACGCGGTTCAGCGCGAACCGCTCGGGCAGGTCGACGCGGATCACGCCGCGCGGCGATGCGCCGGCTTCCTCGAACAGCGTCTCGGCATCGTCGAGATCGGCCAGCAGCCGCTCGCAGCGCTCGTAGTAGGTCGCGCCTTCGGCCGTCAGCCCGACGCGCCGCGTCGTCCTTTGCAGCAGGCGGACCTTCAGATGCTTTTCCAGATACTGGACCGCGTTGCTGACGGTCGGGCGCGGCAGCTGCAACTGCTCGGCCGCCTTCGTGAAGCTGCCCAGACGGGCGACGCGCGCAAAGATGCGCATTGCATGCAGATGATCCATGCGTGACGGAACCCCGGCGGATTGGGACAGGCTCCATTGTTAATCAGCGTCGAATGGTTTGGTGGCGTGTTTCGCGTTTATCGCACGCCGCGATGCGCGCAGAATCCGGTCCATCCACCGACTATGTGAGGAAAACGGACATGAATACGCGTCAACTGGGCCGCACGGGCCCGCAGGTCTCGGCGATCGGGCTCGGCTGCATGGGGATGTCGGACTTCTACGGGCCGGCCGACCGCGACGAAAGCATCGCGACGCTGCACGCTGCGCTCGACAACGGGATCACGCTGCTCGACACGGGCGATTTCTACGGAATGGGCGACAACGAGATGCTGATCCGCGACGCGCTGCGCGGCAGCGCGCGCGACCAGGTGCTGATCAGCGTGAAGTTCGGCGCGCTGCGCGATCCGGCCGGCGGGTTCGCCGGCTACGACGCGCGGCCGGTCGCGATCCGCAACTTCGTCGCGTATTCGCTGAGGCGGCTCGGCACCGACCATATCGACATCTACCGGCCGGCGCGCGTCGATCCGGCGGTGCCGATCGAGGACACGGTCGGCGCGATCGCCGATCTGGTGAAGGCCGGATATGTGCGCCATATCGGGCTGTCGGAGGCCAGCGCGGACACGATCCGCCGCGCGGCGGCCGTCGCGCCGATCGCCGACCTGCAGATCGAATACTCGCTGCTGTCGCGCGGGATCGAGGCCGAGATCCTGCCGGCCTGCCGCGAACTCGGCATCGGCGTGACCGCTTACGGCGTGCTGTCGCGCGGGCTGCTGGGCGGCCAATGGAGCGCGGCGCGGCAGGGCGAGCGCGATTTCCGTGCGGCCAGCCCGCGTTTTCAGGGCGAGAACCTTGCGCACAACCTCGCGCTCGTCGACGCGCTGCGGGCGATCGCCGACGAACGCGGCTGCACGCCGGCGCAGGTGGCGATCGCATGGGCGCTGTCGCGCGGCGACGACATCGTGCCGCTGGTCGGCGCCCGCAAGCGCACGCAGCTTCGCGACGCATTGCAGGCGTCCGACATGCAACTAACGGTCAATGACGTCGCGCGCATCGAAGCGGCGGTTCCCGCCGGGGCGGCTGCCGGCGACCGTTATCCGGCCGCGCAGATGGCGCACCTCGACAGCGAGCAGGGGCGGGCGACTCACCAAGGCTGAGCGGCGCGCCGGGCGGACGATCCCGCCCGCCAAGGCCTAGCCAGACTCAGGCAAAACCAGATGGCTGGCGGCGCGCGGGCGGTGCACCATCGGCGCCTTATTCAACCGGACGGAACGCCCGCCATGCAGATTCATACGCTGACGATCATCGCGCTGGTCTTCCTGCTCGCCGGCGCGGTCAAGGGCATGATCGGCCTTGGCCTGCCGACGATCGCAATGGGGCTGCTGACGCTCGCGATGCCGCCGTCGGCCGCGGCCAGCCTGTTGCTGGTGCCGTCGTTCATCACCAATATCTGGCAACTGTGGCTCGGCCCGTCGTTCGGGCCGTTGCTGCGCCGGCTGTGGCCGCTGATCGCAGGACTGACGATCGGCACGCTGACGGGCGGCCTGCCCGCGCTCGCGGCCGGCAGCACGTGGACGCATGCGGCGCTCGGCGTCGTGCTGATCCTGTACGGCCTGTGGGGTCTCGCGGCCGCGCGGCTGCCCGCGCCGGGCCGGCACGAGAAGTGGCTGTCGGCCGTGGTCGGCTATCTGACCGGCGTGGTGACGGCCGCGACCGGCGTGTTCGTCGTGCCGGCCGTGCCGTATCTGCAGGCGCTGCGGCTGTCGAAGGACGCCCTGATCCAGGCGCTGGGGCTGTCGTTTACCGCGTCGACGATCGCGCTCGGGTTGCAGCTGCGCGTGTCGGGAGCGTTGCAGACCGTCGACCTCGGCGTGTCGGCGCTTGCCTTGGCGCCCGCGCTGGCGGGCATGGCCGGCGGCCAGTATGCGCGGCGCGTGATGAGCGAGAAGACGTTCAAGCGCTGCTTCTTCGTCGGGCTGATCGCGCTCGGCGCGTATATGGCGGTTTCCGGGCTGCGATAAAAACGCCGGGCCGACGCCACGCGCGCCGCCGCTCGCATTCCAGCCGCCGGAAGCCGGCACCGACAATCGGCTTCCGGCGGCATTGCGCAACGCGCGCCGCGCTCAGGCAGGATCCGCGTACTTCAGCGTCCATCCGAACGAGCGGCTGGCTCCCGAGCCGAGCGCAAACGGCCGGGTCGTGCACGCGAAGTTCGAATGCAGCTGGCCGATCGGCGTCGTCGACAGCGGATTCGTCGCTCCGTTCACGGTGTCGAAAGCCGACAGCGCGCAGGTGTCGAAACCGGATGCCGCGTAGCCGGTCGCGATGCCGTTCGCATACCTGACGGACGCGCCGTCGCCATTGACCTGCGTGGCCGCGAAGTCCGCGAACGACGCGAAGTCCGTTTCGACCGACAGCGTGCCGGCAAGCGTGCCCGAGCTCAGCGTGTCGCTGCGCGAGATCGTGCCGTGGTCGAACGTCAATACCGTATGCGCCTGCAGGTCGAGGTCCGTCGTGTAGGCGGCGTTCTTCGTCGCGAGCCGGAATTTCGCCGTATCGAACGACACGATCACCTGGGTGCCGGTCTGCTGCACGTTCAGGTTCTTGTAGTACGTGACGGGAATGTAGGTCTTGCCGTTGTACGAGACCTGCGGCACCAGCAGCGCGTAGCCGAGATCGGTCGTCCCGTAGGACAGCTGGTCGGAGAACGGCACCGGATAGTACGGCGTGTACGAGTTGTAGTCGGGCGCCTGGCTGAGGTTCAGGTTGATCACGCGCCGGCCGTCGCGCACGGTGAGCAGCGCCGCGCTGTACGGATGCGCGGTGTCGCCGGGCTGGTTGTACCAGGTGAGCGTGTAGCGCGGCAGCGCATCGAGCCATGCGCCGTAGTCCGCGTCGGCCATCGGCGCCTTGCCGCCGAAGCCGAGTTTGTTCCACCACGCGTTCACGTACAGGTACTGGTGCAGCAGGCTGAAGTTCTCGCCCATCACGCGCGGCTTGCCGCGATACGCGTCGGTGCCGCGCCCCTTGACCCACATGTTCACCGACGGCGTCGGCAGCGACGGGTCGTACCAGTACGTGTCGAAGCGGTGCGCGGCCTTGTAGATGAACGCGTAGGCGATCTGCTTTTCCTGGTCGGTCAGCACACCGGCATTGGCTGCCGCGGTCAGCACCTCCATGAATGCCGAGTCGCCGTACGGGCCGATCGAGCGGCCGTAGTTGAAGCCCTGGCCGTCCGTGTTCAGCTGCGGCAGGATCAGGTCGACCGACTTGCGCAGATAGCCCTTCAGCTCGGGCGTGAGATTCGCCGCGTTGTCCATTTCGAAGGTGCGCTCGACCACTTCGCCGATCAGCAGCGTGCTGTAGCGGTCGAAGCGGGCCTTGTCGTAGTACGTCGTGTGCGTGTTCGATGCCTCGTCGGAGAAGCCGCCCGACGAATCGTTGCGGATATGGTTCGTGAGCGTGTACAGCAGCGCGTCGCGCGCGCCCATCGTCGCGACGGCCGGATCGGTCGCCGACGCGAACGACGGATTGCTCCAGCCGAGCTTTTGCCGCAGCCCGGCGATCCCGTACGACACTGCATAGTAGTTCTGAGCGGTGTTGAGCGACGCGATGTCGATCGGCGTGCCGGCGGCCGGGCACGTGTCGGTCTTGCCGCTCGCGTCGGGACCGAACATGTCGCAGAACGTGAGCCGACGCTGCAGCGTCGCGAGCATCGCATCGCTGAACACCTCGTCGAGCATGCCGTGCGCCTTCAGGTTGTTCAGCGCGACGAGATAGTAGTACTCGCCCCAGGACGTATTCGCATACGTGTAGTCGGCGCCCGACTGCGCCATCATCGCGGTCGTGATCTGCTGGTAGGTCGCGAGATAGCTCGCGTATTGCGGGTCGCCTTTCGACTTCATGTCGATCAGGATGTACGACAGGCCGAGCGCGAGCTTGCCGGGCAGGAATTTGTCGCCGGTGTTCGTGTCGAGCACGTGGACCGGCGTGCCGTCGCCGAGATCCATCACGACCTGCGTGAAGTCGGGCGACTTGCGGATCAGGTCGAACAGCGCGCGCATCTGTCCCATCATCGTGACGGGGATGTCGGCGCCGGCCGGCACGCTGGTGTCGGGCGCGCCATAGACGAGCGCCTGCAGCGAGTTGGCGGCGAGTGCGGGCGTCGACGGTGACGACGGCGATGAAGGCGACGACGGCGGCGTGTCGGTCACGTCGCTGCCGCCGCACGCACTGACGAACAGGACGGAAAGGGCGCTGAGCGCGGCGCCGAGCGCGAATCTGCTGCGCGGATGCATTGTGGGGTGTCTCCGGTTTGAGTAGTGGTGAGGACGGGCCGATCCGACGCTGCCTCGCTCGACGCCCGTGCCCGGCTTCCGCCTCGCAACCCTGATCCCTGAAGGCGGACGCCTGAATCGCAACCCGAGCGGGCAGACGCTTTCCGTTGCCGGAGCGGCGCTTCGGGCCGCGGGTCTTCGGAATTGGAAAACGTTTTCCAAATTTAGGCATCGACCGGCCTCCTGTCAATGAACTTTCGTGCAGACGGTGACGGGGGAAACCCGGATGGCAGGGCGCGGAAGGTGTCGGAATAGATCGGAAATTTGCGGTTTTAACGCTTTTTTATTGTAGATATTTCCGACGCGAGTTTGCGGTGAGCGGTGTGGAAGCGATGGAGATCGGAGCGCAAGAGATTCGCGCTTTCTCTGGTTTTTAGAAGAAAACGTTATCCATAAGAGTCGGGGCGACATGGGCGTGACGATCGACGGCAGGCCGCACCCGCCATCGATCGCGCCAAAGCCGGCTAAAGCTGCCGCTCGATCGCTGTCTTGTCTATGACAGACCAGACCTGACGGATCTTCCCGTCGAGAAATTCATAGAACACGTTTTCGGTAAACGAGATCCGTCTGCCGTCGACAGCGAGGCCCAGAAACGTCGCGTGCGGCGAGCAATCGAACCCGAGCCGGCACGCGACGCGCGGCGGCTCGCAGACGAGCAATTCGATATCGAAGCGCAGATCGGGGATGTCGTGCACATCCTGCTCGAGCATCGCGCGATAGCCGGCGAGCCCGAGCGGGCGGCCGTTGTGGATCACGTCGGCCGCGACATGGCGATCGAGCGCGGCCCAGTCCCGTCGGTTCAGGCAGTCGATGTACGCGCGGTAGCGCGCGGCGAGATCGGTTCGAGTCACGAGCGATGGCTCCTCGTTGGGGCGACGGCGGCGCGAACGCCGCACCGCTGCCGCTACAGGTTCAGCGCATCGAGAATCCTGCGCTCATGGGCGGCCCAATCGCGCGCGCCGTTTTCGATCGACAGCGTGTCGAGCGGCAACCGGCCGAACAGCGTGTCGGTCAACTGCCGGTAGTCGCGGTACAGCGCGATCAGCCCGTCGAGGCCCACGTAGCCGCGCCGCACGCAGTACGGCGACGCCAGTTTCCAGTTCGTCTGGTACGCGACCCAGTCCTCGCCGCGCTCCGCGCACACCGTGCGGATCGCCGCACCGATGTCGCGTTGCCAGAAATAGATGACGAGCGGCGCGAGCGGGGCGATGACGGCGGCCAGCTCGCGCACGTACGCATCGATGAACGCAGGGTCGGCTTCCATCAGCAGCATGTTGGTCAGGTCGCCATGAAACAGCTGTCCGTCCAGCACGTGCAGCGCGCCGCTGCGCTGTACCGTGTCGGCGAATGCGCGCCAGCGGGCGAGCGCACGCGCGGCGAGTTGCGCCGCGGTCGCATCGCGCCACGGCTCGAACCAGTGCGCGAGTTCGTCGGTGGCGCGCACCGGATGGGGATCGGTCCGCTCGTGGATCGCAACGGCATCGCGTCCGGTCGCCTGCATCCGCGTCGCGATGAAGCGCATCATGGTCGATTTTCCCGAGCCCATCACGCCTTCGACGATCACCAGCCGACGATCGGTGCGTGCAGGCGAGGCGTTGGCGATGGCGGTCATGTCGGGTTCGGAGCGCGGGTTCGAATGTGGGAGCTGGCAGTGTCGGGCAGGTGGAACGCAAGCACGCGGCGTGGCCGCGCAGGATCAGCGCGTTCTTGTCGGCGCCTCCCCCGACAGGAACGCAACGAACTCGCGCGTGTATTTCGGCAGCGCGTCGAACGAGCGCGCGCACAGCGTCAGCTTCCGGTGGCTCCACGAATCGGACAGCTCGACGAGCCGCACGTCCATCGTCTGCATCGCGCGCACGGCCGCATGCCGCGACACGATGCCGATGCCCACGCCGCTTTCGATCACGCGGCAGATCGCGTCGAAGCTCTTCAACTGCACACGATAGCGGATCCGCTCGCCGAGCGTGCGCGCCTGGTCGGCGAGATGGACCTGCAGCGCGCTGCCGTCGGTGAGGCCGATGAAGTCGGCATCGACGATCGCGTCGAACGCGACCTTGTCGTGCGACGCGAGCGGATGCCCGGCCGGCACGACGACGACCAGCCAGTCTTCGCGGAACGGCTTCTGTTCGAGCCCGCCGAGGCCGACCGAATCGGCGACGATGCCGATCTCCGCGGTCTTGTTGCGGATCGCATGGACGATTTCCTGGCTCGAACGCTCCTCGACGCTGATCGACAGCTTCGGACGATCGGGCAGGTACGCGGCGAGCGCGTCGGGCAGGTATTCGCTGAGCGACGCGGTGTTGCACAGCAGCCGGATATGGCCGCGCAGCCCCTGGCCGTATTGCTGCAGCTCACCGCGCATATGGTCGATCTGTTGCAGCACGGTGCGCGCATGGTGTTCGAGCGCGCGGCCGGCATCGGTCGCCTGCACGCCCGACTTGGTCCGGTGCAGCAGCGGCACGCCGAGTTCGTCTTCCATACCGCGGATGCGTTCGCTCGCGGCCTGCAGCGTGATATGCGTGCGTTCGGCACCGCTCGTGATCGTGCCGGCCTCGCAGATGTTCAGGAAGAGCCGCAGGTCGGTCAGGTCGAAGCGCATGATGTGGGGGGGCGCGATATCGTTGGAATGGCCGATAAGGTAGCAAAAACGGCGGCGTCAGGCTCAGGCACAGCCTGAGACCCGATTCGCCGCTTCCGCATTTTCGGGGCGCGATCGATGGCCGATCATGGCCGGACATCAACGGGGGAGACTGTCATGCCTGGCGATCCGTCCTGGGGCGTGTCTTTCAAGATTGCGCTGCACGTGTTTTTCCTGTGCGTCGGCATTGCGTGGGCCGGTTCGGAACTGCTCGACTGGCTGCGCTGAGTGCGGGGATCGATCCACGCTCAGGATCTATCGGAAAAAAAATCGCTCGCCGATGAGCGGAAAAAATGCCTGATTCGTGCGCGGACCCTGTCATATTTGCCTGATTCGATCGCGGAAAATCGCCCTCGACGCTTCGTTCGTGATCGTTTGTCATCATTGTTTGCATCCGGTTACACGTCGGCCGTTCCGTTTTTGAGATGCTTGAAAGATTGTCAAACCGGAGCCCGATCGACCATGGAAAAGCGCGAGATCAACCGCCACGCAGCTCGGCTGTCGAGCCTGCTCGCCGTGCTCGTGATGGCCGGTTGCGCAAGCACGCAGTCGCTTCCGCCGAGCGACACGCTCGCGGGGCAAGCGCCGCCGGCGAGACCGTCCGCACCCGCGCAACCGGCGGCCGCACCCGCCGCGCCTGCGCCGGCGCCGATCCTCGTCGCGCACGACTATGTCGTGAAGCGCGGCGACACGCTGACGGGCATCGCGAAGGCGAACGACTGCGGCGTCGACGACCTGCGCTTGTGGAACAAGCTCGGCGCGCGCAGCAAGCTGCGCATCGGGCAGACGCTGCGCATCGTCACGCAGGACACGCGGCAGCCGTCCGCCGCGCAAACGGCCGCGCCGGCCGCGACGAGCGATGCGACGACGGCGGGCCAGCCGGCCGAATCGACGGCGAGCGACCGGCAGGTCGTCCAGCAGACGAAGCGGCATGCGAGCGGCGTGGCGCTCGCGTGGCCCGCGCACGGCAAGATCGTCGAAGGGTTCCGGCCGGGGCAGAACCGCGGGATCCAGATCGCCGGCCGGGCGGGCGACCCGGTGCGCGCCGCGGCCGACGGACGCGTGATGTATGCGGGCACGGGCCTCAACGATTACGGCAGCCTGATCATCGTCCAGCACAACGCGGATTTCCTGACCGCCTATGCGCACAACCGCAAGCTGCTCGTGAAGACCGGCGACGTCGTCCATCAGGGCGACGAGATCGCCGAGATGGGCGACCTCGACAACTCGCGCGTCGCGCTGCTGTTCGAGGTGCGGCGCGACGGCAAGCCCGTCAATCCGCTGCCCTACCTGCCCGGCTAAAAGCGGGAACCGGCCCTTTGAGGGTGGAATGCAGGCACGGTCGCTGCTACGCTAGGGCCTGTTCACCTTGTCCGCGAGCGCGGGCCGACGGGCGTCTGCGAGGTGTGCGGCAAGCGCCGCGCGGGCCGGCCGTCGGCGTGAACGGGCGCGCGTCGCCGACGCGCGTTGCTCGATGCCACCGCTTCCGACCGAACACCATTCATCCATGGACCATTCCTCGACACGCCGCTCGCTGTTGCTCGCCGCCGTCGCCGCGCCGTTCGTCGCCGCGTGCGCGCCGGCTCCCGTCGCCGATCAAGGGCGCGTTCATGCTGCGCAATCCGACCTCGCCGCGCTCGAGAAAGCGTCGAACGGCCGGCTCGGCGTCGCCGCGCTCGACACGTCGAATGGCGCACGCGTCGCGCACCATGCACGCGAACGCTTTCCGCTGTGCGGCACGTACGCGGTCGTCGCGGCCGCCGCAGTGCTCGCGCGCGGTTCGCTCGACGCGACGCTGCTGCCGCGCCGCATCCTGTATCGCCGCTACGACGTCGTCGCCGGCTCGCCCGTCACGGAAAACCACGTCGACACCGGCATGACGATCGCGCAGCTGTGCGCGGCGATGCTGCAGGCCGGCGACAAGGGGGCGGGCAACCTGCTGATGGGCGTGCTCGGCGGCCCGCAGGCCGTCACGTCGTTCGCGCACGAAAGCGGCGACACGACGTTCCGCCTCGATCGCTGGGAGCCCGAGCTGAATGCGGCCGCGCCCGGCGACGAACGCGACACGTCGACGCCGGTCGCGATGGTCGACGCGCTGCAGCGGCTGCTGCTCGGCGACACGCTGCTGCGCGAGCCGCAACGCGCGCAGCTGATCGAATGGATGGTCGGCGGCGCGCGCGGCGCGGCCGGCATCGCCGCGGGCGTGCCGCCCGGCTGGCGCGTCGCCGACAAGTCCGGCACGGGCGGCTACGGCACGACGACCGACGTCGCGGTCGTATGGCCGCCGTCGCGCGCGCCGCTCGTGATGGCCGTGTCGTTTACGCAGCCGCGCGCCGATGCGGCCGCGCGTGCGGATGTCGTCGCGTCCGCCGCGCGCATCGCCGCGAACGCGCTCGCCGCGACGGCTTGAACGCCGGCGTCCGGCACCTCGCGCAAAGCCGGCGTTTGCCTTATCGTGTCGGTCAGCGCGCGCCGGTGCCGGCGCGCGATTCTTCCGCTCACTTCGCTTCGTCATGCGCCGACTTCCGCCCCTGCACGCGCTGCAGATCTTCTCGACGGTGGCCCGCCACCGCAGCTTCACGCGCGCGGCCGAGCAACTGTGCATCACGCAGGGCGCGGTCAGCCGGCAGATCCAGACGCTCGAGGCGCACTACGGTTTTCCGCTGTTCAGGCGGCATGCGAAGGGCCTCACGCTGACGGCCGAGGGCGAGCAGCTGCTGCCGGTGGTCAACGAGAGCTTCGCGCGGATCGAGGACATTTCGCTGAAGCTCACGCGGCAGCGCACCGATCTCGCGCTGAAGGTGCCGACCTGCGTGATGCGCTGGATGCTGCCGCGCATCATGCGGTTCCAGGGCGAGCATCCCGACCTGCATGTGCAGATCACGACCGCATGGCAGCACGTCGTCGATTTTTCGAGCGAGCCGTTCGATGCGGCGATCGTCTACGGCACCTCGCCGGGCGCGGGCGTGTTCGCGCTGCCGCTGTTCGACGAGCGGCTGACGCCGGTTTGCGCGCCGGAGCTGAGGCGGGCGTCGCCGCTCGACGCGCTCGGCGATCTCGCGCGCCACACGCTGCTGCATCCGACTCGCGACCACCGCGACTGGCGCGCATGGCTCGATCACGCGGGTGCGCGCACGGTCGACGCCGAGCGCGGGCCGACCTTCGACACGCTCGATCTGGCGACCAATGCGGCGATGCAGGGCTTCGGCGTCGCGATCGGCGACGTGACGCTGGTCGACGACGACGTCAGCGCGCGCCGGCTCGAACGGCCGTTCGACATCGTGCTCGAAACCGGCGCGCGCTACTTCTTCGTCTATCCGGAAAACAGCGGCAGCCAGCAGAAGATCCGCGCGTTCAGCGACTGGATCGCACGCCATCGCGACTGACGCGCGGGCGCGCCGAAGCGCTGCGCGACACGCGGCCGGCCGGCGTCACTGATACGTGACGACGGCGATCATCGGCGCGCGATTGCGTCCCGGACGGTCAGGTAAAACGATTGCGCGCGAAGCCTGAGTAAAGGTCGTGGTCCTGACCGCCTGCATGCTCGCCGCGTCGACGAACGCAATCTGTCCGGTCGCCGGGCGCGGGCAGTCGGCGCGCACGTGCGCGGGCGCGGCATCGGGGGCGTCGAGCGCGAACGAGCACGGCGGTTCGACGATCATGCCGGTGAAGTGGATGATGCCGGACGCGCCGGCGGCAAACGACGAGGATGTGCCCAGAAGCGAGGCAGCCAGCACGAACGAGGCGGCGATCAGACGATGCTTCATGACAGGCTCCAGAGAGGAAGCGCGTCGCAGCGGGGCCGCTCGAATGGCAGTCCGTCAACGCTGCGGTGCTGAATGCGTAAACGGCAAGTCCATCGAACCTCTTGAGCGAAAAATCCGAAATACCGGCAATAAGCAAACGATGTCGTGTTGCTTCAGACAATGTAGGCCGAATCTGCGCAACCGCAAGTCAGGGTATTGCCGGGTGGCATAGGCGCCCGGAACGGACGTCCGTCGGGATCGTTGCGCGGGCAACGGTCGGTTGCGATCCGGCAAAACAAAATGGCCGCTCACCGAGTGAGCGGCCATTTCTGCGCGGCGGCCGGAGAACCGGTTCTCAGCCCGCGCGCTTGCGCACCGCGCCGACGATCACCAGCAGCACGATCGCGCCGACGATCGACGCGATCCAGCCCGCGCCCTGGCCGGGCGCATACCAGCCGGCGGCGCGGCCGACGTAGCCCGCAACCAGCGAGCCGACGACGCCGAGCACGGTCGTCATCAGGATGCCCATCTTGTCGTCGCCGGGCTTGAGCGCACGGGCGAGGAGGCCGACGATGAATCCGACCACCAGCATTTCGATGAATTGCAGCATGAACGCCTCCCTGTCGATATCGCGTTGTTGACGGAAACGAATGGACTCGCGCGCAACGCAAGGGTTCCGCGCGGCGCGGCGGACAGCGGGCCGACTATCGCACGCCGCCGCGTCGGCAAGATGTCAGGCGGCCGGTGCGTCGGCGGCCGGCTCGAGCCGGCGGTAGCCTTCGGTCGCGCGCAGCAGCGTACGCGTGTAGTCGCGCGCGACCTGCCCGGCGCGCACGTCCTCGATCCGCAGCTGCTCGACGATCTCGCCGTGCTGCATCACCGCGACGCGCTGGCACAGGAAGCCGATCACCGCGAGATTGTGGCTGACGAGGATCATCGTCAGGTTGCGTTCGCGATGCAGGCGGCGCAGCAGATTCAGGATCTCGGCCTGCACCGACACGTCGAGCGCCGAGGTCGGTTCGTCGAGCAGCAGCACGCGCGGCTCGACGATCAGCGCGCGTGCGATCGCGACGCGCTGCCGCTGGCCGCCCGACAACTGGTGCGGATAGCGGAAGCGGAAGGTCGGGCCGAGGCCGACTTCGGCCAGCGCGCGGGCGATCCGCGCGTCGGCGTCGCCCATGCCGTGGATCGACAGCGGCTCGCGCAGCGTCTGGTCGACCGTGAAGCGCGGATGCAGCGAAGCGTACGGGTCCTGGAACACCATCTGCACGTGGCGGCGGAACGCGCGGTCGGGCGTGCCGCCGACCGGCCGTCCGTCGATCGACAGGCTGCCGGACGCGAGCGGCACGAGGCCGGTCAGCGCGCGCAGCAGCGTCGATTTGCCGGACCCCGATTCGCCGACGAGCCCGAACACCTCGCCGTCGCGCACCGCGAAGCTCGCGTCGCGCACGGCGTCGATGTGACCGGTGCGGCTCGGGAAACGGATCGAGACGTGGTCGATGTCGATCATCGTGCGGCCTCCTGCGGTGCGTGTGAGGTCGGCGCGGACGCAGCGGCGTCGAGCCACGCCGGGTCGCGCCGCAGCACCGGCAGTTCGTCGGGCGGGTTCGCGAGCGGCGGGTTGGCCGCGAGCAGCGCGCGCGTATAGGGATGCGTCGCGTGGCGCAGGTCGCGCGCGGCGCAGGTCTCGACGACGCGGCCCGCATACATCACCGCGACGCGATCGCAGAACGACGTCACGAGCGGCAGGTCGTGGCTGATGAACATCAGGCCCGTGTTGTGCCGCGCGATCATCGCGTCGAGCACCGCAAGCACCTGCATCGACACCGCGACGTCGAGTGCGGAGGTCGGCTCGTCGGCGATCAGCAGGCGCGGGCCGGTCGATACCATCATCGCGATCATCACGCGCTGGCCCATGCCGCCCGACAGTTCGTGCGGGTACGCATCGGCGACGCGCGCCGGGTCGCGGATCTGCACGGCCGCGAGCGCCTCGACGATCCGCTCGTGCAGCGCGCGGCCGCGCAGGCCCGGCTCGTGCAGCCGGAACGCCTCGCCCATCTGCTTTGCGACCGTCATCACCGGGTTCAGCGAATATTTCGGGTCCTGCAGGATCATGCCCATCTGGCTGCCGCACAGCCGCCGGCGCTCGCGCGGCGACAGCGCGAGCAGGTCGTGGCCGGCGAAGCGCATCGTGCGTGCGGACCAGTGCGCAGCGTCGGGCAGCAGGCCGAGCAGCGCGCGGCCCGTCAGCGACTTGCCGGAGCCCGATTCGCCGACGATGCCGAGCCGTTCTCCCGGCGCGAGCGTCAGCGACAGGTCGCGCACCGCGTCGGCGACGACGCCGTCGTGGCCGCGAAAGCCGATCTTCAGGCCGTCGATCTCGCACAGCGGCGCGGGGGCGTTGGAATTCGTCTGCATGTCAGGCTCCATGCCGCGGATCGAATACGTCGCGCAGCCCGTCGCCGAGCAGGTTGAACGCGAGGCTTACGAGCAGGATCGCCGCGCCGGGCAGCGTCGCGACCCACCATGCGTCGAGCAGCACGTTGCGGCCGGACGCGACCATGAAGCCCCATTCGGGGCTCGGCGGCTGCGCGCCGAGGCCGAGGAAGCCGAGCCCGGCGACGGTCAGGATGATGCCGGCCATGTCGAGCGTCGCGCGCACGATCACCGACGACATGCACAGCGGCACGATGTAGCGCAGCAGGATGCGCGGGCCCGACGCGCCCTGCAGCCGCGCGGCGTGGATATAGTCGGCCTGCGCGATGCGGATCGTCTCCGCGCGCGCGAGCCGCGCATACGCGGGCCACGCGGTGATCGAGATCGCGACGACCGCGTTGATCACGCCGGGCCCGAGCGCGGCCGCGAACGCGAGCGCCAGCACGATCTTCGGGAACGCGAGCGCGACGTCGGTGATGCGCATCAGCACGCTGTCGACGAACCCGCCGCAGTAGCCGGCCGTCGTGCCGATCAGCAGGCCGATCGGCACGACGATCACGACGACCAGCAGCGCGATGCCGAGCGTGAGGCGCGAGCCGCCGATCAGCCTCGACAGGATGTCGCGGCCGAGTTGGTCGGTGCCGAGCCAGTGCGACGGCGAGCCGGGCGGCAGCAGGCGATCGGACAGCACCTGGCGCAGCGGATCGTGCGGCATGATCAGCGGGCCGACGATCGCCACGGCGACCAGCGCGACGAGGATCGCGAGCCCGAACAGGTTCAGCGGGTTCGCGGCGAAGCGGCGCCAGCGGCGATACGCGAGGCCGAGCGCGGCCTGCGAACGCGAGACGGGCGCATCGGACAGCAGCCACGCGCGCAGCGTGAGACGCTCGGCATTCATGATTCGACGACCTTCGGCATGGACGGGAAAGCAGGTAGAGAAGCGGTCATGTCGACACGGCCCTTATCGCGCACGCGGATCGAACACGCGATACAGCGCATCGGTCAGCAGGTTGACGGTGATGAACATCGCGCCGATCACGAGCGTCGCGCCGAGCACGGCGTTCATGTCGGCATTGAGCAGCGCGCCCGTCAGGTACGAGCCGAGCCCCGGCCACGCGAACACGATTTCCGTGAGCACCGAGCCTTCGAGCAGGTTGCTGTAGGTGAGCGCGATCACGGTCAGCAGCGGCACCATGATGTTGCCGAATGCGTGCCGCCAGATCACGCGGCGCTCGGACAGCCCCTTCGCGCGCGCGGTGACGATGTACTCCTGGCTCAGCTGGTCGAGCATGAACGAGCGCGTCATCCGGCTCAGGTACGCGACCGAGTAGTAGCCGAGGATCGCGGCCGGCAGCGCGATATGCGACAGCGCGTTGCGCAGCACGTCCCATTCGCCGGCGAGCGCTGCATCGATCAGCAGGCTGCCCGTGCGCGGATCGACCATCCCGTCGTAGGCAGGGTCGATCCGGCCGGGACCGCCGACCCAGTGCAGCTTCGCGTAGAACAGCAGCAGCCCCATCAGCCCGAGCCAGAACACCGGCACGGAACTGCCGATCAGCCCGACGAAACGCGCGACGTGGTCGATCGGCCGGTTGTGCTTCACCGCGGCCACGACGCCGAGCGGCACGCCGACCGCGATGCCGATCAGCGTCGCGATCGTCGCCAGTTCCAGCGTGGCCGGAAATACGCGCTTGATATCGTCGAGCACCGGGTTCGCCGTCAGCAGCGAGATGCCGAAATTGCCGTGCAGCACGTCGCGCGCATAGATCAGGAACTGCGTCAGCAGCGGCTTGTCGAGCCCGAGCGCGATGCGCTCGGCCGCATAGGCGTCGGCCGACGCGCGATCGCCGAGGATCGCCAGCACCGGGTCGATCGGTACCTTGCGGCCGATCACGAAGGTCAGCGCGAGCAGCCCCGTGAACGTGACGGCGAGCGTGAGCGCCCAGCGCAGCACACGCAGCGCCCAGCGCACGGCCGGGCGCCGCGCGGGCAGCGTGCGCAGCGCTTCGAGGGAGGAGGCGGGAGTCGACATGCGGCGAATCTTATTGCTTCTTCAGGTTGCGGTACGACACGAGATCGTTGATCGGGCCGACCTCGAGTCCGCTGACGCCGGGCCGCGTCGCGACCTGCGCGACTTTCTCGAACATGATCACGAACGGCGAATGCGCGAGCACTTCCTTCTGCATCGCCTGGTACAGCTGCGCGCGTTTTGCGGCAGTCGGCTCGGCGAGCGCGGTGTCGGTTTCCTTCGTCAGTTGCGGGATATCCCAGCTATTGCGCCAGGCCAGCATTTTATAACTCGACTTGTCGGAATTGTCGGGGTTCCATGCAAAACCCTGCGCGTTGCTGTGCGGGTCGATGTAGTCGGCCGACCATTCGCCGATGTAGATGTCGTGCTGGCGTGCACGATATTTCGCGAGCGTCTGCTTGTTGTCGCCGGGGATCAACTGCACCTTGATGCCGGCCTGCGCGAAGTTCGCCTGCACGGCCTGCGCGATCTCCGTGTACGGATAGTCGTTGCGCACGTCCATCGTTACCGAAAAACCGTTCGGCACACCGGCCTTCGCGAGCAGCGCCTTTGCCTTCGCGACGTCGAGCTTGTACGGGTTCGTGTTCAGCGCGCCGAGAAAGCCTTCGGGCAGGAAGGTCTGGTGCACCTTGTAGGTCGTCTTCACGACGTTGTGCTGGATCCCCGCATAGTCGACCAGCCACTTCAGCGCTTCCTGCACGTCGGGCTTCGCGAGCGTCGGGTTCTTCGTGTTGAGGCCGAGGTAGAGCAGCGTCGCCTGCGGCGACGCGGTGACCTTCGCCTTGCCGGACTTCACGACGGCGGCGAGATCGTCGGGGCTCAGGTCGCGCGCCGCGTCGACGTCGCCGTTTTCCAGCAGCAGACGCTGGCTCGCGGCTTCGGGCACGTGGCGCAGCACAATGCGTTTCATCGCGAGCGGCAGCCGGTAGCCGTCGAAGCGCTGCAGCACGACGCTGTCGCCGGCCGTCCATTTGACGAGCTTGTAGCCGCCGGAGCCGGCCTCGTTGGTCTTCAGCCACGCGTTGCCGTAATCGTTGCCCTGCTGGTGCGACAGCAGCAGCTTCCGGTCGACCACCGACGCCGGCCACGCGCCGAGCACGTTCAGCACGAAGGTCGGCGCGTATTTGCGATCGGTCGTCACCGACACCGTCAGGTCGTCGATTTTCTTCACGTTCGCGGCCACGTTCGCCTTGGTCAGGCCGATGCCGGTCAGCACCGCGGCCGGCCCCTTGTCGAGCAGCACCGCGCGCTGGATCGACCATGCGACGTCGTCGGCCGTCAGCGGATTGCCCGAGTGGAACTTGAGGCCGGGCCGCAGCTTGAACGTGTAGGTCAGGCCGTCGGGGCTGACCGTCCACGACTGCGCGACGTCGCCGTTGAATTTCGACGGATCGCGCAGATCGACGCGCACGAGCCGGTCGTAGGTGTTCGCGACGTATTCCTCCGGCACCAGCTCGTAGATCTCGCCCGGATCGAGCGTCGTGAATTCGTCGAGCAGCGTCGCCATCACGAACATGTCTTTCGGCGTTTCCGCGTGCGCGGCGGCAAACGGCACGGCGGCGAGCACGGACGCGGCGGACAGTGCCGCGACGAGCCGGGAGGTCAGGACATTCATGGGGACTCCATCGGTTGTCGAACGTGAACGGAAAGGCGAAGCGTGCATCACATCAGGCGCCACGGGCCGCTCGCCGCGTTGTCGATCTGCGGCAGCGCGCGCGAGCCGGGCAATTCGTAGTGCCACCACTCGCTGTCGATGTGCGCGAAGCCGGCCGCGTGCATCACGCCGAGCAGCAGCAGGCGATTGCGTTGCACGGTGTCGGGCAGCCCCGCGTGGAAATGACCGGACGCGGCGACCATCTCGTCGAAGCCGGTGCCCATGTCGAGCGGCTCGCCGTTCGCGCCGACGAGCGTCAGGTCGAGCGCGGTGCCGCGGCTGTGATTCGAGCCGCGGCCGAGATCCGCGACGAAGTTCGGATCGGGCAGGAAGTCCCACAGCACCTGTTGCGCTTGCGGCGGCCGGTAGGCGTCGTAGATGCGCAGCGTGAGGCCCGCCTGCGCGGCGATCCCGACCGCGCGGCGCAGCGCGGCCTCGGCCGGTTCGAGCAGCAGGCAGTGCGCGCGGCGATAGATCGGCTTGCCGGTCAGGTTGCGGTCGGTCGCGTAGACGAGGTCGATGTCGACGCCGTGCGTGGCGGGCGTGATTTCGACGAGGCGGCGAGAGGTCATCGGCGGTTCGGTGGGCACGGGCATTCAGGATTCGAACTGGTCGAAGGTGTGCTGCAGTTCGCGGTTGCGTGCGACGCGCCGGTCGATCGCGGGGCCGAGGCGGTCGATCACGGCGCTGATCAGCAGGTTGAACAGGCAGGTGAGCGGCGCGAGCGAGTCCCAGAACTGTCCGACGTCGGTTTTCACCTGCAGCAGGTCGGCCGGCCATTCGCGCGCCCACGGGCAATAGAGGTCGGTGACCAGCGCGAACGGCTGGCCGTATCCGGCGGCGGCCTCGCAATAGCGGCGCGCGCTGCGCGAATACGCGCGCGTGTCGGTGACGACGCAGTACGGCCGCTCGAATCCGGAATTCAGCGAGTCGACGTACGAGCCCGACTGGCCGTCGGAATAGAACACGTGCGGGCGCACGTATTCGAGATAGCTGCTGAACGCATTGCTGATACCGCGCGTCGACTGGATACCGAGGATGAACACGGCGTCGGCGTGCGCGATGCGGTCGGCGACCTGCGCGAACACCGGGCCTTCGGCGAGCCGGTACACGTGGCGGATCGCATCGAGTTCGCGTTCGAGCGACGCCGCGAGCGCGCGTTCGGCGCCGGCCGACGGCGCGCCCGCGGTGCGGCGGTATTCGTCGAGCCGGTCGGTAATCATCCACGGGCGGTCGCTGCTGCCGCGCAGTTCGCGCTTCAGGTCGTCGAGGTTGCGATAGCCGACGCTGCGCAGGAAGCGTCCGACCGAGATGCCGCTGGTGCCGGCCTGCTGCGCGATCTGGTCGGCGGTCTCGAGCCCGAGCCGGTCGAGGTTCGCGAGCATGTAGCTCGCGATGCGCTTCGCGGTCGGCGTCAGTTCGGCAAAGCGGGCTTCGACGGTGCGGGCGAACGTGCAGGTCATCGGCTGTTAGAACGCTGTCGTCCTGGGATCGGATGTCACTCATCTAACAAAACCAAAATCATTCGCGCCAGAGGATAAAAACTATTGGTCGGCGCAGCTGATAGTGCGCGGATGGCGGGGAATGGAGCGGGATTTATTTGTGTTGCAATTAAGTCACGTGATTCTGTCCAGGAATCCGTGTCGTGAACCTCATCGTCAACACCCCCCAGTTGGGCGAAATCCTGTCGTCCGCGCGCCAGGCCAAGGGCATGACGCAGGTGGCCGAAGCCGCCGCCCGGGCCGGAATCAGCCAGCCGCGCCTGTCGGCGCTCGAAACCACGCGCACCGAGACCCTGTCGTTGAACCGGCTGCTTGCGTTGACCGCACTGTATGGCCTCGAACTCGGCGTTCGCACGAAGGGGGACAGCGGCGCGGAGTGGTAGGCGATGGGGCGCAAATCCGCGACGCGCGCGCTATCGATCTGGACCAACGGGCTGCGTGTCGGGACCTGGCGGATCCCGGTGCGCGGCGACATGGAACTGATCTACGACGCCGGCTGGAAGCAGTCTGCAATCGGGCGTGCGGCGTGCGTCCGGGTTTGCTTCATACGCTCAGTGATCCGAATCGATCGGCCGGCATCCCGCGTGGCGTGTTCCGATCGTTTCCATTGTCCTCATGCCAAGTTCGCGACATCGCGACTGCGTGTCGTCGCGCTTCCGCATCGATCCTCCGGCATCGCCGCCGCGGCGCCGTCGCGCGGCACCGCAACAATTACAAATTTAAAGGCGATCAGATTAAATCATTAAGTCAGGTTAATAATTCATTTAATTTTTCCGGCAATTTGACTTTTACTTGCGTAACGGGATGTTCGATTTTCGATTATTCGAAAAAAGACATGTGTTCCGTCACGGGAATTCGATCAATTGCAAGAATGGAGAAAAACCATGACCAATCTGTCTCGTCGCAAGATGCTCGCGAATACGGCCGGCGCGATCGCGGCGGCCGGTATTGCGGTATCGGCCAAGGCCGCGTCGTTCGGCAACCCCGACAGCCCGCCGGAAGGCGCGGTCAATGCGCTCAACCGCCAGAGCCTGACCGAGCCGGGGCCGAAAAACCCGGCATTGGCGAATCAATTTCCGTCCTTTCAGGATCCGCCGGCCACCGATATCAACGGAATGCCGTTATTCTGGGCGTCATTCAATAATGCCCATAAACGAATTCAAAATGGCGGATGGGCGCGCGAAGTCACGCAGGACGATTTTGCGATTTCCGAAACGATTTCAGGCGTGAACATGCGCCTGACGCGCGGCGGGATTCGCGAATTGCACTGGCACCAGCAGGCCGAGTGGGCCATCATGCTCGACGGCCGCTGCCGGGTCACGGTGCTCGACGAACTAGGGCGGCCGTCGGTGCAGGACGTGAAGACGGGCGATCTCTGGTATTTCCCGCCCGGCCTGCCGCATTCGCTGCAGGGCCTCGGCGCCGACGGCGCCGAATTCCTGCTCGCCTTCGATAACGGCCGCGCGTCGGAATTCAACACGCTGCTGCTGACCGACTGGGTCGCGCATACGCCGCCCGACGTGCTCGCGCTCAACTTCGGCGTGCCGGCCGACGCGTTCAGGAACATCCCGCTCGACAACCTGTGGATCTTCCAGGGCGACGAACCGGGGCCGCTTGCGGAGGCGCAGCGGGCGTCGGCTGCGTCGGCCGGGACGCCGCCGCATCCGTTCACCTTCTCGCTCGGCGACATGAAGCCGGTCCGCAAGACACGCGGCGGCGAAGTGCGGATCGCAGACAGCACCAACTTCAACGTGTCGAAGACCGTCGCGGCGGCGCTCGTCACCGTGCATCCGGGCGGCATGCGCGAGCTGCACTGGCATCCGAACGCGGACGAATGGCAGTACTACCTGCAGGGCGAAGCGCGGATGACCGTGTTCGACACCGGGCCGAAGGCGCAGACCGCCGACTTCCGCGCGGGCGATGTCGGCTACGTGAAGAAGAGCCTCGGACACTACGTGCAGAACACCGGCAAGACCGACCTGGTGTTCCTCGAGATCTTCAAGACCGACCGCTATGCGGAAGTGTCGCTGTCCGACTGGCTCGCGCATACGCCGCCGAAGCTCGTCGAAGCGCACCTGAAGGTCGCGCCGGAGGTGATCGCGCAGTTTCCGCGCAACCGTCCCGACGTCGTGCCGCTGTAACGCCGCCACCGCCGCGGCCGGCTGGCGGCATGCCGGCCGCGGCGCCCGTTTCCGCGCAAGCCGTTCCCATCTGAAAGGAACCCGACCATGCTTCCCGTCACGAGCAAAACCGCCGGCGGCTTCACGCTGCCGGGCCTGTCCACCGAGCACGTCAGCGGCGCGGCGCGCGCCGCGCTGGAAGGGCGGCACAGCGGCCTTGCCGCGCTGCTGCCGTTCGTCGGCCCGGCCGTGATCGCGTCGATCGGCTATATGGATCCCGGCAATTTCGCGACCAACATCCAGGCCGGCGCCGCATACGGCTACCGGTTGCTGTGGGTCGTGTTCGCCGCGAACGCGATCGCGATGCTGTTCCAGGCGATGTCGGCCAAGCTCGGCATCGTCACCGGCCGCAACCTGGCCGAGCTGTGCCGCGACCATTTCCCCGCGCCGGTGGTATGGGGCATGTGGATCGCGTCCGAGATCGCCGCGATGGCGACCGATCTCGCCGAATTCCTCGGCGGCGCGCTCGCGTTCGGGCTGCTGTGCCACCTGTCGCTGTTCGCGGGCATGATTGCGACGGCGCTCGCGACCTGCGCGATCCTCGCGCTCGAGAAGCGCGGCTTCCGGCCGCTCGAAGCCGCGATCGCGGCGCTGGTCGGCGTGATCGGCGCGTGCTACCTCGGCGAGCTGCTGATCGCGCCGCAGGACTGGCAGGCGGCCGCGTTCCACCTGGTGGTCCCGCAGATCCCGGATCACGCGGCGCTCGCGATCGCGGTCGGCATCATCGGCGCGACGATCATGCCGCACACGCTGTACCTGCATTCGGGTCTCACGCAGGACCGCACCGCGCCGCGCGACGACCTGGAGCGGCGGCGGCTCGTGCGCTTCTCGAACCGCGAGGTCGTCGTCGCGCTCGGGCTGGCCGGGTTCGTGAACATCGCGATGGTGATGATGGCGTCGTCGGCGTTCCACCTGAGCGCGCCGGGCATGACCGACATCGGCGACGCGTATCACACGCTGATCCCGGTGTTCGGGCCGGCGGCCGGCGTGCTGTTTCTCGTCGCGCTGCTGACGTCGGGCGTGTCGAGCTCGGTGGTCGGCACGATGGCCGGGCAGGTCGTGATGCAGGGCTTCATCCGGCGCCGCCTGTCGGTGTGGGTGCGGCGCGCGGTGACCATCGTGCCCGCGTTCGCGGTGGTCGCGCTCGGCTGCGACGTCACGCGCGCGATGGTCGCGAGCCAGGTCGTGCTGAGCTTCGTGCTGCCGATGCCGATGATCGCGCTGCTGATGCTGTCGGCGCGCCGCGACGTGATGGGCGCCTATGCGATGCGGATGCCGCTGCGGATCGTCGCCGGTGCGGCAACGATCCTGATCGTCGGATTGAACGCGTACCTGGTGTGGGCCGCGTTCAATTGAGCCGGTTGCGCGTTACTTGCTCAAGGTCCGATACGAAACCAGATCGTTGATCGGCCCGATCTCCGGCCCCGTCGTGCCCGGCCGCGTCGCGACCTGCACGACTTTCTCGAACATGATGATGAACGGCGAGTTCGCGAGCACGGCCTTCTGCAGCGCCTCGTAGCGCTGCGCGCGCTTCGCCGGCGACGGTTCGACCAGCGCGGCCTCGGTGTCCTTCGTCAGCTGCGGGATGTCCCAGCTGTTGCGCCACGCGAGCATCTTCGTCGTCGACTGGTCCGAGTTGTCCGGATTCCATGCGAAGCCGCGCGCATTGCTGTTCGGGTCCATGTAGTCGGGCGACCATTCGCCGATGAAGATGTCGTGCTGGCGCGCGCGGTACTTGCCGATCGCCTGCTTCGCGTCGCCGGGGATCAGCTTCACGCGGATGCCGCCCTGCGCGAAATTCGCCTGCAGCGCTTGCGCGATCTCGATGTACGGATAGTCGTTCGGCATGTCCATCGTCACGTCGAAGCCGTTCGGCAGGCCGGCCTTCGCGAGCAGCGCTTTCGCCTTTGCGACGTCCTGTTTGTAGGGCCGCGCGTTCAGCGTGCCGAGGAAACCCTCGGGCAGGAAGGTCTGGTGCACCTTGTACGTGGTACTGACGATGTTGCGCTGGATGCCGTCGTAGTCGACGAGCCACTTCATCGCCTGCTGCACCTCGGGCTTCGCGAGATTCGGGTTCTTCGTGTTCAGGCTCAGGTACAGCAGCGCGGACACCGGCCATGCGGCGACCTTGACCTTGCCGGCCTTGGTCAGCGCGGCGAGGCTGTCCGGGCTCAGGTTGCGCGCGGCGTCGACGTCGCCGTTCTCCAGCAGCAGCCGCTGCGCGGACGCTTCGGGCACGTGGCGCAGCACGACGCGCTTCATCGGGTACGGCGTGCGGTATTTGTCGAAACGCTGCAGCACGATGCTCTCGTTCGGCGTCCACTTGACGAGCTGGTACGGACCCGAGCCCGCGTCGTTGGTCTTCAGCCAGCCGCTGCCGAAATCGTTGCCCTGCTGGTGCGACAGCAGCAGCTTCTTGTCGAACACCGACGCCGGGCATGCGCTCAGCACGTTGAGCACGAAGCTCGGTGCGTACTTGCGGTCGGTTTCGAGCACGACGGTCTGCGGATCGAGCGCGCGGACCTTCTGCATCACGTTGGCCTTCGTGAGCCCGAGATCGGCGAGCACGCCGGCCGGACCCTTGTCGAGCAGGATGGTGCGCTGCAACGACCACGCGACGTCGTCGGCGGTCACCGGGTTGCCGGAGTGGAACGCGAGGCCGGGGCGCAGCTTGAACGTGTAGGTGACGCCGTCCGCGTCGACCGTCCACGACTGCGCGATCTGTCCGTTGAAGCGCGTCGGATCCTTCAGGTCGACGCGCACGAGCCGTTCGTAGGTGTTCGCGACATACTCGGACGGCACCAGTTCGTAGATGCCGCTCGGGTCGAGCGTCGTGAATTCGCCGAGCTGGGTGGCGACGACGAAGATGCCGGGCGGCGTCGCGGCCTGTGCCGGCAGCGCCGGAACGAGCGTGACGAGCGCGGCGCTGACGAACAGCCGGGACAGCAGTTGCTTCATGCGGGAGCTCCATCGAAAGGGAATCGTGGGTGCGATTCTCTCATCGACTGCCGTCCGGATGAAAATAACCGGCGCGCGCGGGCTGCGGCGCACCGGTCGGCGCAGGGCAGGCGCCCTCGGGCGGGCGTCAGATCACGCAGCGCGCGATCGCGAAGCGCATTGCTTCCTCGGCCGGCTCGCTGCCCGAGCCGCGCACGACCTTGACGACCGAGCCGTTGCCGGACGGCGTGAGCGTGACGAAATACGAGCGCGAGCCGACGGTGATGTCAGTCACGCCGTTGTGCTGCGACTGCTCGGTGCCCGACAGCCGGCTGTCGAGGCAGTTGGCGATCGCATGGGCCGGACGCTGGGACGACACGTAGATCATCGGCGCCGCGCCGGATGCGGCGGAGTCGGACGAAGGGGCCGAACCGCAGGCGGCGAGCAGGGCGGCGGGAAGGAGCAGCAGGAATCGTTTCATGATCGGATCGTCGTGTCTCTCGTGTCGAGGCTGGGGCGCGGGGTAGGCGAAACGCGAAGCTTCGCGACGAAACCGCGGCGAATCGCGCCGTTTTTGACGGGCGACGCGGGCGGTTGACGACGAAGTATACCCGCAGCATCCGACACGGATTGCGGGCTGAAACGATTCGATACAACAAGCACCCGCTGCCGCACCGGGCAGCGGGTGTTCAGGCGATGGCGACTGGGCGCGGGTATCGGCGGGTTTGTCGTGAACGCTTATTGACCGATCCGGTTGCCGACCGCGTTTTCCTGCCGGTTCAGCACGTGCTGTTCGCTCTTGGTGATGTGGCCGCGATCCTGCGCGGCCATGTCCCGCTCTTCCTGGCGGATCCTGCGGTCGTCACGGTGCAGGCGCGCGGCCTGCGCGTGCGACATCTCGCCCTCCGTCACTTCGTGATGGATGCGGCGATTCTGGTTCGCGAGGCGCTGGTTGACCTCTTCGCGGCGCGGATGCGCTTGCTGCCACGGCGTGTCGGCGAAGGCGGTGCCGGTCAGCACCGACATCAGGGTGGCGGCGATCGCGAGATGGCGGGTAAGGGCTCGCATGATGTTTCTCCTGTCGTTGCGCGTCCGGATCGTGGGCGCTTGACGAAAAAACGCGCTGCGGAAGCCGCTTGTTGACGCTCGCTCTGTATCGATTGCAAGCGTTTATTACGTCCGGCACGTCCGGCGATTGCCGGGCGGGCGCCGGCGGGAGCGGCGCCGTTACGCGCCGGATCAGTGCGCGCCCGCCGCCGCGGCATTCGCGTCGCCGCCGCCCGAGCGCGCCGGCTTCGTGATCCAGATCAGCGGAATGATCGCGATGAAGATGATCGCCGACACGTAGAAGATGTCGTTCAGCCCCATCACGGCTGCTTGCGAATCGACCGACGCATTGAAGAACGCGAACGCGGAATCGGGGCTCAGGTGCAGCAGCGTGCGCAGCGCGTCGACCTGTTGCGAGAACACCGGGTTGTCGACGCTCGCCTGTTCGGTGAGCCGCGTGTGGTGCAGGATCGTGCGGTCGTTCCACGCATTGCCGATCAGCGACGTGCCGACCGCGCCGCAGAACGTGCGACCGAAATTCGACAGGCCCGCCGCGGCCGGGATTTTTTCCGGCGGCAGCCCCGACAGGATGATCGACGTCAGCGGCACGAAGAACATCGCCATCGGGATGCCCTGCAGCAGCGTGGGCAGCACCAGGTCCCAGTGCGACACGTCGGCATAGAACGTGGTGCGCATCATGAACACGGCGGCGAAGCCGACGAAGGCGAGCGTCGCGATATAGCGCGGATCGGTGCGCGGCAGGATGCGCCCCATGACCGGCGTGAGCACGATCGCGAAGATCCCGAGCGGGGCGGTCGCGAGCCCCGAGTCGATCGCGCGGTAGCCGAGGTAGCCCTGCATCCATTGCGGCAGCAGCACGAGCGTGCCGAAGAACATCCCGTACGCGACCGAGATCGCGATCGTGCCGCCCGCGAAATTGCGCTGCGTGAAGAGGCGCAGGTCGACGATCGGATTCTTCTCCGTCAGCTCCCATACGAGGAAGAATGCGAAGCCGATCAGCGCGACGATGCCGAGCGCGACGACGACGGGCGAGTTGAACCAGTCGAGGTCCTTGCCCTTGTCGAGCATGATCTGCAGCGATGCGACCCAGATGATCAGTAGCACGAGTCCGACGGTGTCGATCGGCAGCCGGCGCGAGGCCGATTCGCGATCGCGGAACACGAGCCACGTGACCGCCGCCGCGAAGAAGCCGACCGGAATGTTGATGTAGAAGATCCACGACCAGTTGTAGTCGTACGTGATCCAGCCACCCAGCGACGGGCCTGCGATCGGGCCGACCAGCGCCGTCATCGACCATAGCGCGAGCGCGGTCGACGATTTCTGCCGCGGCCAGGCGCCGAGCAGCAGCGCTTGCGACAGCGGCGCGAGCGGGCCCGCAACCGCGCCCTGCAGGATCCGGGCGGCGAGCAGCATCGGCAGGTTCGGCGCGATCCCGCACAGCCACGATGCGAACACGAACAGCAGGATCGACGTGACGAACAGCCGGACCTGGCCGAAGCGCTGCGTGAGCCAGCCCGTCAGCGGAATCGACACCGCGTTCGCCGCTGCGAAGATCGTGATCACCCACGTGCCTTCGTCGACCGACACGCCGAGATCGCCCGAGATCGTCGGGATTGCGACGTTCGCGATCGACGAGTCGAGCACGTTCATGAACATCGCGAGCGACACCGCAATCGTGCCGATCGCGAGCCGGCCGCCCGACAACGGGCCTGGGGAGGACGGAGAGGACATGAGGTTCCTGCGTGAAGAAGGGGCGCATAGGCGCGTGCGCGCGACGCCGGCGCGGACGTGCCGCGAAACGGACGGAAACACGCCGCGCGCGATGTGCGCCCCGTCGGTGGGGACATCGCGTGCAGCAGGCGGCTGGATCGGATGCACGAAGCCGTGACCGGCCTCGGAACGGCGGGAGGGCGCAGGTCAGGAAGGCGGGACGCGCGTGACGCGTCGGCGGGCAGCGGTCAGGCGGCCGCGGTCGTGGTCGTTTTGCATCGACACAGGCTAATGATGCGGCGCGCGGCCATCAACCGGCACCGGCTCATTAATCGATTGCGTCGGACGCAATAATCGACCCGCGGACCGGACGCTCACGGCGCGGCCCGCCATCCGGTAAACACCTCCGCAAGGAAATCGACGAATGCGCGCACCTTGCTGTCGAGCGTCGCGCGCCGCGGGTAGAGCACGTGCAGCTCGACGTCGTCGCTGCGGTGCCAGTCGGGCAGCACGATTTCGAGTTCGTTCCGTTCGAGCCGGCGGCCCGTGTAGTGAGTCGAGATCAACGCGATACCGCCGCCGCTCGCGGCCTGGCGTAACACCGTCACCGATTCGTTCGTGATCAGTACCGGCCGCACCGGCACGTCGGCCACTTCCCCGGCCACGTTGGTGAGCCGCAGCGTCAGGCCCGGCGCATCGCGGCCGACCAGCAGCAGGTCGTGCTGCGCGAGGTCGTGCGGCGTGCGCGGCCGGCCGACGCGATCGAGATAGGCGGGGTTCGCCGCGAGCTTCGCCTGCGACCAGCCGAGCGAGCGCGCGACGTAGCTGGAATCGGTCAGCACGCCCGCACGCAGCGCGACGTCGAAGCCGTGTTCGACGAGGTCGAGCGGGTTGTTGTCGTAGATCAGCACGAGCTGGACCAGCGGGTAGCGCCGGCGAAACTCGGCGAGCGCCGGCTCCAGTTCGAACAGGCCGATCGAGTAGGGCACCAGCACGCGCAGCGTGCCTTCCGGCGCGGTGCGCAGCGCGCGGGCCTGGCGATCGGCGTCGAGCAGGATCTCCTCGGCGCGCAGGCAGCGCTCGTAGTAGTCGCGCCCGGCCTCGGTGACGGACACGCGGCGCGTGGTGCGGTACAGCAGCTGCACGCCGAGTTCGTCTTCGAGCTGCTTGACCTTGCGGCTCACGCGGCTGAGCGGCATGTCGAGGAGCGTGGCGGCGGCGGTGAAGCTGCCGCGTTCCACCACGCGCAGGAAGATCCGGATACTGTCGAAGTCCATGAAAAATGCCTGAAGGGTCGGCCTTCGCGCATCTTAGCGTTGCCGCGGCGATTCCTGTCGGTCGCTCCGATTATCCTGCCAGGTGCAATAACGCATCCCGCCCGGGCGTCTTAGTGGCCGAGCCGCGCAGTCGTATGCTCGCCGCATGAAATTCGCGCTCCCCGACCTGCCGCTGTTCGCGGCCTTCCGTACCGCGCTGCGCGACGCATGCCCGACGCTGCCGCCCGGCGCGCTCGGCTTCGCGCTGCGCAATACGGCCGCATCGCTGCTCGCCCTCTATATCGCGTTCCGGATGAATCTCGACGACCCGAAATGGGCCGCGTCGACCGTCTGGATCGTTGCGCAGGGCAGCCGCGGGATGGGGCTGTCGAAGAGTCAGTATCGGATTCTCGGCACCGCGGTCGGTGCGGCGGTCGCGCTCGTGCTGACCGGCGCGTTCGCGCAGACGCCCGAATTGTTCGTGCCGGCGCTCGCGGGATGGATCGGTCTGTGCGCGGGCGTCGCGACCTTTCTGCGGAATTTTCGCGCGTACGCAGCGGTGCTGGCGGGCTACACGGCGGCAATCGTCGCGATGGACGCGGTGTCCGCGCCGCTGCACGCGTTCGACATCGCCACCGCGCGGTTCCTGTACGTGGTGGTCGGCATCCTGTGCGGCGCGGCGTTCGAGACGGTGTTCGCTCCGGGTTCGCCGCTGCACGACGTGCGCAAGCGGTTCGCGAACTATCTGCGGCACGCGGCCGCCGTCGGCGCGGGCGCGCTGCGCCGCGAGCCAAACGGCGCGGCCGTGCACCGGCTGTTCGCCGACGCACTCGAGCTCGACACGGCGGCCGAGTATGCGGCCGCGGGCGCGCCGCCGGTGCGCAACGCGATCGGCCATCTGCGCACCGCGGTGCTGGGCGTGCTGTCCGCGCAGGCCGCGGGGCAGGCGCTGCACGAGCATGCGGCGCGCAGCGGCGGCGTGCCGGAGCCGCTGGTCGCCGATGCCGCGCGCGTGCTCGACGGCGCGGCTGCGTCGGCTGAAGCGGGGCCGGAGATGGCGGCGCTGCGCACGCGCGTGAACGACGCGTTGCGTGCCGAAGCCGCCGAGCCGGTCGGTTCGGACCCGTCGCGCCTGCTCACGCTCGACCGGCTCGCGGCGGTGCTTGCCGGGTTCGAGCGCGCGTTTGCGGGCAAGCGGCTGATCGACCGGGAACAGCGGCCGACGTCGCGCGTCCGCTATGCGTACCATCGGGACGCGGTACTCGCGTGGCACAACGGCATTCGTGCATTCATCGCGGTGCTGGCCGCGGCGGCGCTGTGGATCGTCAGCGCGTGGCCGTCGGGCGGCGGTTTCGTCGCGATCACGGGCGTGGTCTGCGCGCTGTTCTCGACGCGCCCGAATTCGGTGCGCGCCACCGTCGGCTTCCTGAAAGGGGCAGCCTGCGCGGCGGTCGCGGGCGCGCTCTGCAATTTCGTGCTGCTGCCGGCGGTGTCCGGTTTCGAGATGCTCGCGTACATCCTCGGCGTGTTCATGATCGGCACCGGGATCGCGATGCGCAATCCGCGCACGGCCGGTATCGGCAGCGGCTTCTCGATCTTCTTCTGGAATTTCACGTCGCCGGACAATACCGCGCACATCGGCGATGCCGCATTCCTGAACTCGGCGCTCGCGACGCTGCTCGGCATCGCGTTCGGCGCGCTGGTGTTCGCGCTGGTGTTTCCCGGCGACCCCGGCGGGAGCCGGCGTCGCATGCATCGCGCGGTGCGCTGCGATCTCGCGAGCCTCGCTCGCGATCCGCGCAAGTGGCTCGAGAGCGCATGGCTGAGCCGCACGGCCGACCGTCTCGCGCGCGAGCTCGGCTTCGCGGGCAGCTTGCCGCAGGCCGTGATCGAGCGCGATCTGCGCGACCTGCTCGCGACCTGGACGATCGGCGACAGCCTGCTGGCGCTGGCCGCACTGGCGGCGCGCGAACCGGCGGCGCGCCGGGCTGTGGCGGTGGTGCGGGGGCGCATCGGGCGGGAGGAGTTCGCCCGGATCGAACGGGCCTGCGACGCAGCGGCCCGCGCGCTGCGCCGGCGTGTGGCCGATCTCGACGGCGACGACGGGCGCGCGCTGCTGTCCGGCGTCGTGCTGCTGCGGACGATCGCAGACGCGGCCGCCGCGCACGGCGACTTCCTGTGCGATCGACGCGATTGACGCGATCGAGGCGATCCAGGCGCGTTAGCTGAGCCGATACGTTCTGCCGGGCATCACTTCCGCCGGCAGCGGCTCGCGGTTCAGTTCGAGCAGCGTGCGCTCGATCTGCCGCGTGATCGCATCGAGCGCGAGATGGTTCGGCCCGTCGCCGAACGGCTCGGCGATCGCATGTGCGATCGCGTCGAGCGCGATCAGCGTGTAAGCGACGAACACGGTGACGAACGGCGTCGCCGCGCCGATCGAATCGACGAGGCCGAACGGCAGCAGCACGCAGTACGCATAGATGGTCCGGTGCAGCAGCACGTCGTACGAGAACGGGATCGGCGTCGACGCGATGCGCTCGCAGCCGCTGACCATCGACACGAGATCGTCGAGGCGCGCATCGAGCATCCACAGCCGCGTGTCGGCGAGCCGGCACGCGTCGGCGCGCGCCGCGAAGGCGGCGCGCAGTTCGTGCACGATCGCGATCGGACGAAACTGCGCAGCGGCGATGCGCGCGTGGGTCGCGTCGTCGAGCAGCGGGCGCAGGTCGTCGGCCGGATCGGTGCCGCGCAACTGGTGCTTGAGCGCATGGACGAACGCGATGACCGTGCGCACGAACGCGCGCCGCTCGCGCGCATCGGACGAAACCGCGCCGTAGCAGAGCGCCTGCGACGTCAGCGTGCGCGCGGCGGTCAGCACGCCGCCCCACAGCTGCCGCGCCTCGCGGTAGCGGTCGTAGCTCGCGTTGTTGCGGAATCCCGCGAAGATCGCGAGCGTCAGGCCGATCAGCGTGAACGGCGTCGGGTTCAGCGGCACCTTCTCGCCGAGCACGCGGCCGCCGCCCCAGACCGCGACCAGGCTGATGACGAGCGTCAGCACGAGCTGCGGCAGGATCGTCGGCAGTACCGACCCGTTCCACACCAGCAGCATGCGCAGCCAGTGCTCGCGCGGGCGAACGATCATCGCGGCGCTCCGTCAGGCGGCGATCGAGGCCGGCGCGGCCGCGCGATGCAGCAGCACCGGGATCGACTTCGAGGTCGGCGTGTTGCACACGTCGCCGACGCTGTCGAGCGGCACCAGCGGGTTCGTTTCCGGGTAGTACGCGCCGATGCAGCCGCGCGGGATGTCGTATTCGACCAGCAGGAAGCCGTCCGCGCGCCGCTCGATGCCGTCGTGCCACACGGTTTCCATGTCGACCCATTCGCCGGCCTTCAGGCCCAGCATCGCGAGATCGTCGCGGTTCGCGAACACCACGCGGCGCTGGCCGAACACGCCGCGATAGCGGTCGTCGAGCCCGTAGACGGTCGTGTTGTACTGGTCGTGCGAGCGCGTCGTCATCAGCGTCATCAGGCGCTCGCCGTGCAGCGCGCGGGCGCGCTGGATCGGTGTGTCGGTCGGCAGCGCATGCGCGATGAAGTTCGCCTTGCCGGTCGGCGTCAGCCATTCGCGGTCGCGCGACGCGACCCGCAGGTGGAAGCCGCCCGGCCGCGCGATGCGCGCGTTGTAGTCGTAGAAGCCGTCGAGGGTCGCCTCGATCGCGTCGCGGATCTTCGCGTAGTCGTCCTTGTACGCGAGCCAGTCGATCCTGTCGCTGCCGAACAGCGCGTGGCCGAGATGCGCGACGATCGCCGGCTCCGACATCAGGTTCGGCGAGGCCGGCTTGTTCATCCCGTACGACACGTGGACCATGCTCATCGAGTCCTCGACCGTCACGCCCTGCGGCACGTTGTCCTGCAGGTCGATCTCGGTGCGGCCGAGCGTCGGCAGGATCAGCGCGTCGCGGCCGTGCACGAGGTGGCTGCGGTTCAGCTTGGTCGTGATGTGCACGGTGAGGTCGCAGCGGCGCATGCCCTCCCACGTGCGCGGCGTGTCGGGCGTCGCCATCGCGAAGTTGCCGCCCAGGCCGATCAGCACCTTCACGCGGCCTTCGAGCATCGCCTCGATCGTCTCGACGACGTCGTAGCCGTGATGGCGCGGCGGTTCGAAATCGAACACGCGGCCGAGCCGGTCGAGGAAGGCCTGCGTCGGCTTTTCCTCGATACCGACCGTGCGGTTGCCCTGCACGTTCGAGTGGCCGCGCACCGGGCACAGGCCCGCGCCCGGGCGGCCGATGTTGCCGCGCATCAGCATCAGGTTGGTCAGCATCTGCACGGTTGCGACCGAATGCTTGTGCTGCGTGATGCCCATCCCCCAGGTCGCGATTACGCGTTCGCTGCGGGCATAGAGCTGCGCGAGGCCGTCGATCTGCTCGTACGGCACGCCGCTTTCGGCGGTCAGCGCGGCCCAGCTCTCGCGGCGCAGGTCGTCGGCGAATGCGTCGAAGCCGGCCGTGTGTTCGTCGATGAACGCGGTGTCGAGCACGCGCGATGCGCCGGCGGCGCGCGCGGCGTCGTCGAGTTCGAGCACGCGTTTCGCGATGCCCTTGATCAGCGCGAAATCGCCGCCGATCGTCGGCTGGATGAACGTCGATGCGATCCGCGTGCCCGACATCGTCAGCATTTCGAGCGGGCTTTGCGGATCCGCGAAGCGCTCGAGCCCGCGTTCCTTCAGCGGGTTGATCGACACGATCGTCGCGCCGCGCTTCGCGCATTCGCGCAGCTCGCCGAGCATCCGCGGATGGTTGGTGGCCGGGTTCTGGCCGAAGATCAGCAGCGTGTCCGCGTGCTCGAAATCGTCGAGCGTGACGGTGCCCTTGCCGACCCCGACCGACGCCGGCAGCCCGCGGCTGGTCGCCTCGTGGCACATGTTCGAACAGTCGGGGAAATTGTTCGTGCCGTACCGCCGCACCAGCAGCTGATACAGGAACGCCGCTTCGTTGCTCGCGCGGCCCGACGTGTAGAACGCGGCCTGGTTCGGATCCGGCAGCGCGCGCAGATGGCGCGCGATCAGTGCGAACGCGTCGTCCCACGCGATCGGCACGTAGCGGTCGGTCTGCGCGTCGTACACCATCGGATCGGTGAGCCGGCCGTGCTGCTCGAGTTCGAAGTCGGACTGTTCGAGCAGTTCGGTCACCGTGTGCGCGGCGAAGAACGCGGGCGTCACGCGCTTGCTGGTCGCTTCGGCCGCGACGGCCTTCACGCCGTTCTCGCAGAATTCGAAGGTCGACGCGTGCTGGCGATCGGGCCACGCGCAGCCGGGGCAGTCGAAGCCGTCCGGCTGGTTCTGGCGCAGCAGCGTGCGGTAGTTGCCGCCCGCGACCTTTTCCTTGATCAGGTTGATCGTGACGGCTTTCAGCGCGCCCCAGCCGGCGGCGGGATGGGTATAGGGCTCGATGCGCGCGGTGGCGGATTTCTTTTTCATGATGCTGCGTGAGTCGGGGTCGATGGGTGCAGAGTACGCGGGGCGCCCCGGTGGCTGTGTGTACACCTGTTCACTTCAAAAAAGAGTACAGTTTCGCGAACTCGCACAGTGCGGATCGCAACTGTGTTGCTGAAAGGAATTTGAAGGGGAGGCGCGTGAAGCGTTACGAACAACTGGCCGACGAGCTTCACGCGCAGATCGAGCGCGGCGTGTACCGGCCCGGCGAGCGGATTCCGTCGGTGCGTCAGGCGAGCCGGCAGCAGCAGCTCAGCGTGACGACCGTGCTGCGCGCGTATCTCGTGCTGGAAAGTCGCGGCCTGATCGAAAGCCGGCCGCAGTCCGGCTATTTCGTGCGCGCGCGGACGGCGGCGCCGGCCGGCGCCGAACTGCACGTGTCGGCGCCGGCCGCCGAGCCGTCGGCGGTGGATGTGAGCCGGCTCGTGCTGTCGACGCTGCGCTCGATCGCGCGCGACGACGCGGTGCCGCTCGGCTCGCCGTATCCCGACGCGTCGCAGTTTCCGGTGCAGAAGCTCGCGCGCTACGCGCAGACGATCGGGCGCCGCCGCACGCGCTGGGGCGTGATCGACGACCTGCCGCCCGGCAACCTCGAACTGATTCGCCAGATCGCGCGCCGCTATGCCGAGCGCGGGATCGCGGTCGAGCCCGGCGAGATCGTGATGACGATCGGCGCGACCGAGGCGATCAACCTGTGCCTGCAGGCGGTCGCGAAGCCGGGCGACACGATCGCGGTCGAATCGCCGACGTTCTACGCGATGCTGCACGCGATCGAGCGGCTGGGCATGCGCGCGCTCGAAGTCGCGACGCATCCGGTCGACGGCATCGATCTCGACGCGCTCGAACGGATCCTCGAACGCGAGCGCATCGCCGCGTGCATGGTGATGCCGAACTTCCAGAATCCGCTCGGCTTCCAGATGTCCGATGCGCGCAAGCATGCGCTCGTCGAACTGCTCGCGAAGCACCGCGTGCCGGCGATCGAGAGCGACGTCTATCACGAGCTGCACTACGGCGACGCGACACCGAGCGCGCTGAAGTCGTTCGACCGCGACGGGCTCGTGCTGCACTGCGCGTCGTTCACGAAGAGCCTGTCGCCGCGCTACCGGATCGGCTGGGCGATGCCGGGCCGCTATCGCGACCAGGTCGAGAAGCTGAAATTCCTGAACACGCTCGCGACGCCCGCGATCGAGCAACTGGCGATCGCCGAATACCTGAAACACGACGGCTACGATTTCCATCTGCGGCGGATGCGCAAGCAGTATGCGCAGCAGGCGAGCCTGATGAGCGCGATGGTGCGGCGGTTCTTTCCGGAGGGCACGCGGCTGTCGCAGCCGCAGGGCGGCTACGTGCTGTGGGTCGAGCTGCCGCGGCAGGTCGATGCGATGAAGCTGTACGGGCTCGCGCTCGCGCAGCGGATCACGGTCGGGCCCGGGCACATGTTCTCGGCGAGCGGCGATTACCGGCACTTCATCCGGCTCAACTACAGCTATCCGTGGTCGCGGCAGATCGAGGACGCGCTGAAAGTGGTGGGGCGGCTCGCGGCGGAGTGCGCGGCCGGGTGAGCGGTGCGGCCGGCCGTTGCCGATGAGTCATGCCTCCCCGCGTCAACGCGATCGGCTGCGTACACGCGCTCGATGCGGAGCGTCGATGCAACGCCTTCCGCACCCCCGCCACGAATCACTTCGCGTGCATGCCTTCCGCCCCGAGCGGCGCTGCATCCGCACGCGGCACCGCCGCCGTCATCTGCCGCATGTCGAATCCCGACGGATGCTGGTACACGCGCAGCCCGAACTCCGGCAGCACCGCAATCAGATGGTCGAACAGGTCGGCCTGGATGGTCTCGTAGTCGACCCACGTCGTCGTGTCGGTGAAGCAGTACAGTTCGAGCGGAATGCCCTCGGCGGTGAGCGGCAGTTGCCGGGCCATGCAGGTCATGTCGCGGCGGATCCGCGGATGCCACTGCAGATAGTTCGCGACGTATGCGCGGAACGTGCCGAGGTTCGTCAGCTGGCGGCGATTGGCCGGGCAATCGCCGGCGCTGCCGAGCGCGCCGTTCCACTGCGCGATCGCGTCGACCTTGTCCTCGAGGTAATCCTTCAGCAACGTCAGGCGTTCGAGCCGTTCGATTTCGTCGTTGCCGAGAAAGCGCACGCTGGTCGCGTCGATGAACAGCGCGCGCTTGATGCGGCGGCCGCCCGCTTCGGTCATCCCGCGCCAGTTCTGGTAGCTCTCGGTGATCAGCTTCCAGGTCGGCACGGTGATGATCGTGTGATCGAAGTTCGCGACCTTGACGGTGTTCAGCGTGATGTCGATCACGGTACCGTCCGCGCCGGCCGACGGCATCGTAATCCAGTCGCCGATCCGCAGCATGTCGTTCGACGACAGCTGCACGCCCGCGACGAGGCCGAGCAGCGTGTCCTTGAAGATCAGCATCAGCACCGCCGACATCGCGCCGATGCCCGACAGCAGCAGGCCGATCTGCTTGCCGGTCGCATCGCCGATCACGACCAGCGCGGCGGTGATGAACATCACGAGCTTGACGAGCTGCATCGCGCCTTTCAGCGACAGGCGCGGCTGGTCGCGCCGGCTCGAGCGGTAGGTGTGCTCCAGCGCGGACAGCGTCGCGCTGATCGTCATCGTGACGAGGAACACGATCAGCGCGAACAGCACCTTGTCGGCAGCCAGCGCGGCGGCGTCCGGAATGCCGGGCACCGCGCCGAGCCCGAGCTTGATCACGACGAACGGGACGATGCGGTTCAGCCATTTGAACGCGCCGAACTCGAACAGCGCGTCGTCGACGCGCGTGGCCGACAGCCGCGCGAGCCGCGCAACGACGCGAAACAGCAGGAAGTGGACGGCCGCGGTGATGGCGCCGGCGGCGGCGAGCAGGACGAGGGTGCCGACGAGCGGCGCAAACCAGGTTTCGTGCAGGGTCATAAGGGCAGGCGGGATCCTTCTTGTGCGTTGAATCGGCGCCGCGATGCGGCGCGTGCCCGATGAAGGGCACCTGAAAGGGACAGCGATTGTGCCATCGGGTTC
Organism: Burkholderia pseudomultivorans; assembly: GCF_902499075.1. Classification (GTDB taxonomy): domain Bacteria; phylum Pseudomonadota; class Gammaproteobacteria; order Burkholderiales; family Burkholderiaceae; genus Burkholderia; species Burkholderia pseudomultivorans. The sequence continues at coordinate 72,831 of NZ_CABVPP010000009.1, forward strand.
CGCGCACATGCAGTGACGGCGAGTCAGCGCGCGATGCACCGCCGCACTTGCCATCCGATGCCTGCACGGGGCACGATGCGCGAACGACTTCGCCCATCTTCACCACGCATGCCAGATACCAATGCAAACCCGTCGCCGGGCGTACGCCTGCTGAAAGGGGTTCTTCCGGTCCGCCGCACGGCGGCGATTCGCGACATCTTCGCAGGCTGCTCGCTCGCCTCGATGGATATTCCGCAAGTGCTCGGCTACGCGCGCATCGCCGGGATGCCGGCCGTCACGGGCCTTTACACGGTGTTCCTGCCGCTCGTCGCGTTCGCGATCTTCGGCGCGTCGCGTCACCTGGTGGTCGCCGCCGATTCGGCGACCGCGACCATTTTCGCGAGTCGCCTGTCGTCGATGGCGCCGGCCGGCAGCGCCGACTATGCGGCGCTGGCCGGCATGGTCGCGCTGCTGACTGCCGCGATGCTGCTGCTCGCGCGCATCTTCAAGCTCGGCTTTCTCGCCGATTTCCTGTCGCGTACGGTGCTGGTGGGGTTTCTCGCGGGCGTCGGCGTGCAGGTGTCGATCGCGATGCTCGGCGACATGCTCGGGCTGGCCGTGCCGTATCCGGCTTCGCGCAGCGTCGCGCAGTTCGACTATGTCGTCACGCATCTCGCGCAGCTGCATCGGCCGACGTTCGCGCTCGCCGCGCTGGTGGTCGTCGCGATCCTGGTCTGCAAGCGCTTCGCGCCGCGCTTCCCGATGCCGATGATCGCGGTCGCGGGCAGCATCGCGGCGAGCCATGCGTTCGGCTTTTCCGCGCGCGGCATCGCGGTGCTCGGCCCCGTCGCCGGCGGGCTGCCGCCGCTGCGCTGGCCGTCCGTCACATGGCAGCAGTTTCTCGATCTCGTGCCGGTCGCCGCGTCGTGCTTCGTGATGATCATCGCGCAGAGCGCGGCGGCGGCGCGCGTGTTCGCGCAGCAGTACGGCGAGGAGGTCGACACCAACGCCGACATCCTCGGGCTCGCGGCCGCGAATGCGGCGGCTGCGGTCGGCGGCGCGTTCGTCGTCAACGGCAGCCCGACACAGACCGCGATGGCCGACGGCGCGGGCGTGCGCAGCCAGGTCGGACATCTCGCGTTCGCGGCCGTCGTGGCGATCGTGCTGCTGTTCCTGAGCCCGATGCTGCAGTATCTGCCGCACGCGGTGCTGGCCGGCATCGTGTTGACGATCGCGCTGGGGCTGATCAACGTGCGCAGCCTCGCCGCGATCCGCAGCGAAAGCCCCGGCGAATTCACGCTCGCACTGGTGACGGCCGCGGCCGTCGTGACGGTCGGCGTCGAACACGGCATCCTGCTTGCGGTCGCGCTGTCGCTGATGCGGCATGTGCGCCACAGCTATCAGCCGCATACGATGGTGCTCGAGCCCGTCGCCGGCAACGGACGCTGGCTGCCGGTGCCCGCGCGGCCCGGCGCGATGACCGCGCCCGGGCTGATCGTCTACCGGTTCGGCTCCGACCTGTTCTTCGCGAACGACCACCGGTTTGCGGCCGAGGTGAGCGAACTCGTCGACGCGGCGCCGGTGCCGCTGCGCTGGTTCGTCGTCGACGCGGGCGCAATCACCGATCTCGACTATTCGGCCGCGCGGACGCTGACCGATCTCGTCCGCGGCCTGCATGCGCGGCGCATCGGCGTGCTGTTCGGGCGCGTCAACCGCTACCTGCATGCGGACATGGATCGTCACCGCATCACCGACGTGGTCGGCGAATCATGCATCTTCCCGACGCTGCACCAGGCGCTGGAGGCTGCCGGCGTGAAGTCCGCGCCGCAGGAGCCGGGCGTCGTGTAGCGCGTAGCGGCGCTAGGCGGCCGCGCGCAGGCGCGCGAAGCCGTTGCGCAGGTGACGGGCCAGTTCGGTTGCGGCGCGGCCGGCGCGTTCAGCGCGAGCCGCTTGACGCCGGTGCCGCGCGACGCCCGCCCGCGCCGGCCGACCACAACGGCAAGCGAAGCGCGGTAACGAAACTCGACGCGTGCAGCATGCACAGCAGGCCGAACGCCCAGGCATAAGCGGTCCCGTGCGCGCTGCCGCCCGCTGCGTGATCGGCCTGCAGCCGCCACGCGAGAAACAGCGTGCAGAGCGTCGTAAACGTCGGGCCGCCGAGGCGTTGCACGATATTGAGCGAGGTGGTCGCCATCGGCAGGTCGCGGCGTTCGACCGATGCATAAGCGGCCGTAATCGACGGCGCGCCGATCGCGCTCTGGCCCATCCCGCGCAGGAACAGCGCGGGCACCAGCACGACGGGATCGTAGCCGTGCAGCGCGAGATACACGAACGGCAGCGTCGCGAGCAGCGCGAGCATCGCACCGGCCGCGGCCAGCCGCCGTACGCCGAACCGGCCGGTCAGCGCACCCATCGACGGATAGGTGACGAGCATGCCGAGGCCCATCGGCGCGAGCAGCCAGCCCATCTCGCCGGGCGAGCGGCCGCACGCCTGGATCAGGAACACCGGGATCAGCATCTGGCCGGCGAACAGCGCGCCGTTCGACAGGAACTGCGTCGAGGCCGCCGCGCCGAACACCTTGCCGCGAAACAGCGCGAGATCGAGCAGCGCCCGATCGCCCTTGCGCGTTTCGACCCGCAGGAAGGCAGCCAGCAGCAGCGCCGCGCCGGCGAGCGCCGCGATGCCGAGCACTTCGCCGATGCGCTCGACGCCGTACAGGAACAGCACGAGCCCCGGCGACAACAGCGAAAGCCCGACCCAGTCGAGTTCCCGCCGCTGCGTCTCTTCGCGATCGCCGGGCAGGAACCAGGCGGCCAGCGCGAGCGCCAGCACGCCGACCGGCAGGTTCACCAGAAACAGCCAGCGCCACGACGTGTGCTGCAGGATCGCGCCGGCGACGACCGGGCCGAGGATCGGCGCGAGCAGCACGGGCACGGCTGCATAGCCGATCACGCGCGCCATCTGCTGGCCCGCGACGCGCGCGATCATCATCTGCGCCATGGGCGCGAGCAGTCCGCCGCTCATGCCTTGCAGCACGCGAAACGCGATCAGCGACGGCGCGGACCACGCGAGCCCGCACAGCGCGGAACTCAGCGTGAATGCTGAGAAGCACCACAGGTACAGCGCCTTCGCGCCGATCCGGTCGACGAGCCAGCCGTTCAGCGGCAGCACCAGCGTCAGCGCGAGCAGGTAGCCGCTCGTCACCCACTGGATCGTCGACAGGCTGGTGTGCAAGTCCGTCGCGAGGCTCGACAGCGACACGTTGACGATCGTCGCGTCGAGCTGCGACAGCAGCGAGCCGAGCATCGCGACCGCGCTGACCTTCCAGATCGACGGATCGAGCCCGCCGGCCGCGCGGGCCGGCACCGGTTGCGGCCGTTCGTCGCTCACGCGCCGCGCCGGTCGAGCAGCGCGACGATGTCCTGCGCCGAACCGGTCTCGCCGAGGCGCGGGAACAGGCGCTCGACGCTGTTCGCGTGGGCGTCCGCGTTCAGGTCGGTCATCGCATCGACGGCGAGCGTCACGTTGTAGCCGAGTTCGTATGCCTGCCGCGCGGTCGATTCGACGCCGATGCTGGTCGCGACGCCGGCCAGCACGATCTGCGTGACGCCGGCCGTTTTCAGGTGCGCGTCGAGATCGGTGCCGGTGAACGCGCCCCAGGTCTTTTTCGTGACCAGATGGTCGCCGGGCTGCCGGTCCAGCTCGGCGACGAGTTCGGTCCAGTCGGCCGGCAGCGCGTCGAGGCGAACCTGCTGCTGCGTGCGGCCCGGTGCGCCGCCCGCGACGTTGACGAGCACGACCGGCAGGCCGCGGCTGCGGAATGCGTCGAGCAGTTCGCGGGTGCGCTCGATCACGCCGCCGACCGGATGCGCGGTGGGCAGTGCGACGATGCCTTTCTGCAGGTCGATGACGACCAGCGCCGTGTTTGTGTCGAGACGGGTTGCGCTCATGATGGGGACTCCATGGAACGGACGGTGGACGGGACGGGCGCGCGGACGGACGAGGCGGCGTTGCTGCGCGCGGGGCTCACTTGTCGCCGATCCGCCGGATCAGCGGGATTGCGGCGGCGAGCGTGCGGATTTCTTCGGGATCGAGTTGCTCGATCGCGGCGCCGAGCCAGCGGTGCTTCGCGGCGCTGCGCTTGCGGCGCGCGTCGAGGCCGGCCGCGGTCGGCAGGAACAGGATCTGGCGACCGTCGGTCGGGTGCGGCTCGCGTTCGACGAGGCCTTCCTCTTCGAGGCTCGCAAGGATCGCCTTCATCGATTGCGGCTTCATCGACTCGGCGCGGGCGAGATCGGCGGTTGTCATCGGGCCGTTCGATTCGAGCCGCGCCAGCGCACTCGTCTGCGACATGCCGAGCCCGTCGGATGCGACTTCGGAGCGCAGCCGGCGGATCAGTTGGCCGACGGCGAGGGTCAGGTCGGTGGCGACGGCGTTGGCGTCGGCGGCGAGGTTCGGTTTGCGGGCGGCATTCATGGGGCGGATCTTAGGGCAAGACAGTTAAACTTGCAAGTTTAGCTGTCGATTTGGGTAGTGGAGACGGATGCGCGTCGCGACGAAAGCGTGTGGTGGACGGGTGGGTTCAGGGATCGGAGCGGTCGGGCGGCGGGCAGACGCCGATCTGCTGACGATTGCAGCGGCAGGGTGTAAGCCGCGCGACGCGTTCAGCAGGATTCGCCGCCGCGACCGGGTGGCGCGAGCGGCACGACCTCGCTGTTTCTCGGTGTTGCGGCTTCGTGCAGCAGATCGCCGAGATACTGCGCGAGTTCGTCGGCGGCGAGCGCAGGCGGAATATGCAGGTCGGCCGGCCGTCGCTTGCCTTCGACGCCGAGATCGAACACGGCCCAGCCGTCGTTTCGGCGGACGACGGCGAGACGGCGTCCGAATGCGTTGAAGCGGTATTCGTCCGGCATCGCATTGCTCCCTACGGCAAATGCGCCGGCCGCCTGCGCGTCTACTGGATCGAGCAGGCCAGCCAGCGATGGATCTTGATCGCATCGCTCGATACGCCGGCGCGCGTCGGCGCACCGAGCAGCACGACGGTCGTGCGGCGACCCTTCACGCGCATGCGCATCACGACGCCGTGCCCCGATTCGTTGATGAAGCCGGTTTTCTGCAGGCGGATCGGCAGGCGGCGATAGCGGACCAGCGGATCGGAATTCACATACAGCAGCTCGCCGTCGCCGGGGCGCACGGTGGTGGACGTGTCGGTCGAGAAGTAGCGGATCAGCGGATCCTGGGCGGCCGCGCCGACGAGCCGCGCGAGATCCTCGGCCGTCGACACGTTGTGCGGCGACAGCCCGGTCGGCTCCCTGAAATGCGTGTGGCGCATGCCAAGCCGGCGTGCCTCGCGATTCATCGCCTTGACGAACGCGGTACGGCCGCCCGGATAGTCGCGGCTCAGCGCGGCGGCCGCGCGGTTCTCCGACGACATCAGCGCGATATGGAACATGTCGCGGCGCGACAGTTCCGAGCCGACCTGCAAGCGCGAACCGGTGAACTTGATCGTGTCGCGATCGTGCGCGGTGACGCGCAGCACGCCGTTCAGCGGCCGATCGGCATCGCGCGCGACGACCGCCGTCATCAGTTTCGAGATCGACGCGATCGGCCGCACCGTGCGCGAGTTCCGGGCCAGCAGCGGCGTGCCGGAATCGACGTCGAGTACGTAAGCGGCGCGCGAATGGAGCGACCTGACCGCACGCGGGTTGTAGCCGCAGCTCGCGAGCAGGCGCGGTTTCGCGGCGGGATGCGGGCGGGCCGCCGTGGTGCGCTTCGCGCGACGCTGCTGCGGCGCCGGTGCCGCGTGGCGCTTGACCGCATGGTGCTTCACGCGCGGGCGGCGATGCTTGACGGCTTTTTTCCTGCGCTGGGCAGGTTTCTTCTTGACGGTTTTCTTGGCAGCCTTCGCGTGCGGCTCGGCATGCGCGGCGCGCTGGGGCGGGTGGCGCTGCGCGGACGATGCGTTCGTTGCGAACGCAAGCATCACGATCGACAGCGCGACGAGCAGGGTGGTCCGGGCGAGAGGCAGGCGCGCGATGAGGCCGGTCAAGCGAAAGTCTCCTTTTCACGCGCGACGAGGCAGCGTGGCATGGTTGAGCGGTCAGGGGTGCGGAAAATTATACGGTCGATCGCGCGGCGATGACGATGAAAAGCGGGAAAAGATGCGATATTTCGCGGATTTCGGGCGTTTTTACTGTCGTGCGGATCAGGAGGGCGGCTCAATGCGGGCCAACGCCCGCGCGATGCGGAGGAGTGCGACGCGATCGTGGGGCGATCGCGCGGCCCGCTTCAGCGTGGCCAGTTTCGCCGCGACACGACCGCGAAGCTGATCGCGATCGAACCGGTGACGGGGCGTGGCGGCGCGTCGTTCATCGCGTCGATCGCGTCGCCGAAGCGGAAGCGGGGGCGGCCGTCGGCACGCCCTGCGCGTGCGGTGCGGCGTTTTGGCGCAGGCGTATCGGTCGCCGCGACGGCGGCGCACGACGTCTCGGCCGGGCATTCACATACGGGATCCAGCGACATGGCGGGTAGTTCCGGAAAGGGCATGCCCGTATTGAACGTCACGCAATTCAATCAGTAAAATGAATATTTTGATCGTTTCGATTCCCTTCGAGAATGGAACTGAAGCTGCTGAGAACGTTTCTGACCGTCACCGAGCTGTGCCATTTCAGCCGGGCGGCCGATGCGCTGCACATGAGCCAGCCGGCGCTGAGCAAGCAGATCGGCGCGCTCGAGGCCAGCCTCGGCGGCAAGCTGTTCGAGCGCGGGCGGCATGGCGCGGAGCTGACGCCGTTCGGCGAGCGCTTCCTGCCCGACGCGCAGGCGCTGGTGCGCGACGCGGACGAGATCCTCGCGCGCGCACGCGAAGCGACCAGCGGCCAGCGCGGGCATCTGCGGCTCGGCATCTGCCTGTCGGTGCTGACACTGGTGCCGCGGCTCGTCGCGGAGTTTCGCCGGCTGAATCCGGGCATCGCGGTCACGCTGAGCGACCTGTCGTCTGCCGAGCAGACGCGCCGGCTGCGCGCAGGCAAGCTCGACGCCGGCTTCCTGCGCCTGCCGTCCGACCAAGGACTGTCGTCGTTCAAGGTGATCGACGAAGGGCTGGCGCTGGCGGTGCCGCCGCATCTCGGCCTCACGCGCGTGCCGGCCGATCTCGACGCGCTCAACGCGCTCGGCTTCATCGCGCTGCAGCGCGCACGCGGCCCGGGCCTCGCCGCGCAGATCGACCGCTGGTGCGTCGAACGCCGGTTCGTGCCGCACGTGACGCAGCAGGCGGAGGACGTGCAGTCGGTGCTGACGTCGGTCGCGGCCGGCGTTGGCGTCGCGTTCATTCCGTCGCGCGCGCAATACCTGCTGCGCGATGCGACGGTGCTGCCGCTCGGCGGCAAGGATGCGAAGTGGCGCGTCGGGCTTGCGTGGCTGTCCGGCCGCGACGATCCGGTCACGGCGCGTTTCGTGACCTTCATGCGCGCCGCACTGAAAACGCAGGGCGCTCGCGCGTGAACGACACGGTATAGTGTCCGCGACCGGCGCACGGTGCGCAGCCGCCCGCCGGACGATGTCCCGGTCCTGCCGAAACCCGAAGCCATGACGACTCCCGAATCCGACGAATCCCCGCTCGACCCCGCACTCGTTGCGACGCTCGCGACCCTGAACGACGCCGCGGCCGATCCGGCCGGCAAGCCGTGGTCGCTGCCGAAGATCGCGAAGCGCACGCAGTTGCCGATGAGCACGCTGCGCCGCGTGCTGACGCAGCTCGATGCGGCCGGCCTTACCGCGACGACGCTGAACGAGGACGGCACCGGCAGCGCCGCGCTGACCGACGAAGGGCGCGCGGTGTGCGCGCAGCTGTTCGGCGCGAACGACGCACGCTGAAGAAAACGGGCCGCCGAGGCGGCCCGTCGTCGTGTCGACGCTGCGATGTTCCGATCCGCGATGCCGGCGCGTCACTGCCGCGCGGTCACGCCGGCCATCGCCGAACGAGCGCGGGTTCGGCGCAGGCGCTCAGAACCACTGCCGGTAGCGTCGCACGTAGATCGTCTTGACGATCTGCGCGAGCAGGATGTAGCCGACCATCGTCGCAGCGAGCCACAGCCAATAGCTGCCCGGCAGGTGCATGAAGCCGAGCGCGTCCGCGAACGGCGAGAACGGCAGCCAGCAGCCGATCGCGATCGCCGTGAACGTCGACAGCAGCACCGGCAGCGATGCCGTGCTCTGCAGGAACGGGATTTTCTGCGTGCGCAGCAGATGCACGACGAGCGTCTGCGACACGAGGCTCTCGATGAACCAGCCCGAATTCATCACGACCTGGCCGCCCGAGCCGCCGTGCAGGTGATACAGCGCGCCCGCGCCGAACACCGACCACATCAGCAGGTAGGTCGTGATGTCGAACACCGACGACGTCGGCCCGACCCACAGCATGAAGCGACCGATGTTGCCGGCTTCCCACTTGCGCGGCTGCTTCAGGAACTCGGGGTCCATCCGGTCCCACGGCAGCAGCATCTGCGACGTGTCGTAGATCAGGTTCAGCACCAGCAGCTGCGTCGCGAGCATCGGCTCCCACGGCAGGAACGCGCTGGCGACCAGCACCGAGAACACGTTGCCGAAGTTCGAGCTGGCGGTCATGTTCAGGTACTTGAGGATGTTGCCGAACGTCTCGCGGCCCTTGATCACGCCTTCCTCGAGCACCATCAGGCTCTTTTCGAGCAGGATGATGTCGGCGGTTTCCTTCGCGATGTCGGCGCCGCTGTCGACCGAGATGCCGACGTCGGCGTCGCGCAGCGCGGGCGCGTCGTTGATGCCGTCGCCGAGGAAGCCGACCGTGTGGCCGTTCGCCTGCAGCGCCTTGACGATGCGCGCCTTCTGCAGCGGCGTGAGTTTCGCGAACACGGTCGTGCGCTCGACGACCCGCGCGAGCGTCGCGTCGTCGAGCGCTTCGATGTCCGTGCCGAGCATCGGCTTGCCCGGTTCGAGGCCGACCTGGCGGCAGACCTTGAGCGTGACGGTCGGGTTGTCGCCGGTCAGCACCTTCACGGCGACACCGTTCTCGCGCAGCGCGGCGAGCGCCGGCGCGGCCGACTCCTTCGGCGGATCGAGGAAGGTCAGGAAGCCGCGCACGACGAGGTCGCGCTCGTCGGCGGTGCGGTACTGCTCGCGTTCGTCGCCGCGCGCGATCGTGCGCGTCGCGAGCACGAGCACGCGGAAACCGTCCTCGTTGTACGCGTTCGCCTGTTCGAGCAGCCGCTTGCGCGCGACGAAGTCGAGCGGGTGCACGCCGTCCTGGTCCTGCACGTGCGTGGACACCGCGAGCATTTCCTCGACCGCGCCCTTGCAGATCAGCAGGTGCGCGCCGCGCGCATCCTCGACGACGACCGACAGGCGGCGCCGTACGAAGTCGAACGGCAGTTCGTCGATCTTTCGGTAGCCGTGCGGCTTCGCACGCTCGCCGATTTCGTCGGCGCGCGCGACGATCGCGATGTCGATCAGGTTCTTCTGGCCGCTCTGGTGGAAGCTGTTCAGCCAGCCGAGGCGCAGTATCTCCTCGTTGCGGTGACCGGACAGGTCGAGATGGTGTTCGAGGATGATCCGGTCCTGCGTCAGCGTGCCGGTCTTGTCGGTGCAGAGCACGTCCATCGCGCCGAAGTTCTGCACCGAGTTCAGGCGCTTGACGACGACCTTGCGGCGCGCCATCGCGACCGCGCCGCGCGCGAGGTTCGCGCTGACGATCATCGGCAGCATCTCCGGCGTGAGGCCGACGGCCACCGCGAGCGCGAACGTGAGCGCGCTCAGCCAGTCGCCCTTGGTCAGGCCGTTGATCAGGAACACGACCGGCACCATCACGAACATGAACCGGATCAGCAGCCAGCTCACGCTCGACACGCCGCGGTCGAAACTCGTCTCGACGCGCTTGTGGCTCACGACGTTGCGCGCGAGCGAGCCGAAGTAGGTGTCCTCGCCCGTCGCGACGACGACGGCCGTCGCAGTGCCGCTGACGACGTTGGTGCCCATGAAGCACACGTTCTCGAGATCGAGCAGCGAAGCCGATGCGTCGTTCGCCGCGCCGGCCGCGCGCGTGTTCGCGGATTTGCCGGCGACCGCACCGAGCGTGTCGTACTTCTCGACGGGCAGCGCTTCGCCGGTCAGCACGGCCTGGCTGATGAACAGGTCGCGCGACGACAGCAGGCGCACGTCGGCGGGGATCATGTCGCCGGCCGACAGATGCACGATGTCGCCGGCCACGACCTCGCGCATCGGCACTTCGCGGCGCGCCGGCTCGGCCGTGTCGGTCGCCGCGCGCTGCACGGTGGCCGTGGTGCGGACCATCGCCTTCAGCTTCTCGGCCGCGCGCAGCGAACGGAATTCCTGCACGAAGCGCAGCAGTGCGCTGATCGTGACCATCGTCAGCAGGATCGTGATGCCGACATAGTCGCGATCGTCGGGCGCCGCAAAGTAGACGTCGGTGCAGAAGCTGATCGCGGCAAGCACCAGCAGCACGTAGACGAACGGGTTGTGGAACGACATCAGCAACTGGCGCGACCAGTGCGGCGGCTTGTCGTGTGCGATCTCGTTCGGGCCGTCGCGCAGCAGGCGGTCGGCGGCCTGCTCGCAGGTGAGGCCGCGCGTGCTGGTGTGCAGCGATTTCAGCGTGTCGTCGAGCGGGCGGGCCGCTTCCTGCGCGGCGCGCATCAGGCGCGGTTCGTGCTGCTGCCCGGCGCCGGTCTTGATGAAGCCGCGTTGTTTCTTGTGCGAAGTATTGCGTTGTGTCATGGGTCGCTCCTGGCACGCGAGTCGGCGAGCGGGAGCGGCCGCGACGTTATCGACGCACGCACGCTCCCCGCCGCGTCGCGTCGCGCGCGGTCGGCTGTGGATCGGTGAAGTTGGGCGGGCTCGCCGGCGCGCGCCGTGCGGTCGGACGATCGATGCGCAGCGTCGCACCGGCGAGCGGTAATCGACTACTGTCGTCTGGGTTCATCGGTACTCCTGTCGGTTGCGGATCGACGGCGCGGGCAGACGGCGCGCGCGCAACGCGGCGCGCGGCCGGACGGCACGCGAACGGAACATGCACGCAGCTGGCGCTGCGCGCAGCACGAACGCACGCGTGCGAAGGCCATCGCGTGTCGTTCGGCAATATCGAAAATTCGGCGGGAATCCGGCCTGTTCAGGCCGAAAGGACGCCGCATCCTGCTTCCCGGGATGCGGCAGAAGACGAGGCTCTGCGCGTTTTCCTCAGGCAGCAGTCAAGTTGGTCGAGCACCAACTACAACTCGCATCGGTGTTCACAGAACACTCCAGATAATCAGACGGGGGCGATGGTAAGGGGTCGTCGTGCGAAGCGTCAAGCCTTTTGTCGGTGCAGATGCGCTTCATGCGCTCGGCGTGGTGCGAGCCGCCGCACGCACGCCGGTCGACGTGCGCGCGGCAGTATTGCGCTTCGCGTTACTGCGACGCCGATGCGACCGCCGAGCCTGCGTCGAGAATGCCCGAGCCTGCCGGCAGCGCGGTGCATGCGGTGCCGGCTGCCAGTTTCGCCGCACGCGTGCCGCCTTGCAGCTTCTGCTGGATTTGCGCGGGCGTGAGGTTGCCGTTCACCGTGAGCATCAGCGCGGCGACACCGGCCACCTGCGGCGTCGCGAAGCTCGTGCCGTTGTCGGTGTCGTAGGTGTCGGCGCCGGGCGTCGTCGTGCCCGCGTTCGACGTCGACAGAATATTGACGCCCGGCGCGCTGAGCGACACGTCGGTGCCGAAGTTGCTGAACGATGCGCGACGGCCGGTCGCGTCGGTGGCGCCGACGCTGATCACGCCGCGGCAGTTCGCGGGCTGGTCCTGTCCGGTCGACAGGCCGTCGTTGCCGGCTGCGACGACCACGGTCACGCCTTTCGCGGTCACGTCGTCGATCGCCTGCTGGAACGTCGTGCTGCATGCGCCGACGCCGCCGAGACTCAGGTTGATGACCTTCGCGGGCGTCGGATTGTTCGGCACACCGTTGACGGGAATGCCGGCCGCCCAGCGCATCGCGTCGGCGATGTCGCTGGTGGTGCCGCCGCACTTGCCGAGCACGCGCACCGGCAGGATCCGGCCGAGCCACGATACGCCGGCGATGCCGATGCCGTTGTTGGCGTTGGCGCCGACCACGCCCATCACGCGCGTGCCGTGCCAGGTGCTCGCGTTCGGCTCGGCCGCGCAGTGATAGAACGGTCCGCTCGCATTGTCGATTTCCTGCTGCGTGACCCAGTCGCCCGGGTCGCTCGCGTCGGGGCCGCGCGTCAGGCCGTTGTTGCTGGTGCTCGCGCTGGAGATGAAGCTGTAGCCGGGCAGCAGATTGTCCTTGAGGTCGGCGTGCGGGCGATAACCGGTGTCGAGCACGGCCGTGACGACGGCCGGCGAACCCTTGGTGACGTTCCACGCGGGCGGCATGTCGATGCCGGCGGTCGGGTCGGACAGGTACCACTGCTGGCTGTAGTCCGGATCGCTCGGCGTGTCGCGCACCTTCATCGGATGATCCGGTTCCGCGTAGTCGACGTCGGCGTCGGCCGCGAACGCCTGCGCGAGCGCGGTCGCGTCGGTGGCCGCAATGCGCTGGCCGAGCGACAGCACGGCCGCGCCGTTCGACACGGTGCGCTCGACCTGCACGTTCAGCGCCGCGGGCGCGACGCCGCTCGCGTATGCGCGCGCGGTCGCGGTCGGCGCGCTCCAGCGCGTCATCGAGCGCTGGATCACCGCGTCGAATCGCGATGCGGTGTCGACGGCCGCCATCGCGTGCGTGGCGGTCGACGTCTTCAGCCTGACGATCAGATGATCGATCGGCGGCTCGGTCGGCGCGACGGTCTGCGCCGCCATCTGCACGGCCGCCTGCTGTGTCGCGCACGCATTGCTGCCGGACGAGGCGGGCGGTGTCGTCGGGGTCGTCGGCGCCGGCGTCGGCGCGGGCGAGGCGTTGGACGAAGACGGGCTGCTGCCGTCGCCGCCTCCGCCGCCGCAACCGGAGAGCGGCAGCAGGACGGCGGCGGACAGCACGCCGGCGAGCATGTGCGCATGGCGGGCGCGGGCCGAGGCGAAGTTGAAACGTTTGGCGCTCATGGTGGAGTTCGATCCTCGTGGATAGTCGTCGTGCCGGCGATGGGCGTGGGTCCGGCCGAAACCGGACCTGTCGTTTTGTCTGACGGTAGCGGCGAGGTTGCTGCGACGCGCCATGCTGTGGGTAACGGCCGCCGCGACGCCTTCTTGAGGGGATTGGCGGAGAAATAGACCGGGCCGCGCAAACGATTACGTTGCCGCGCCGCAGCACGAACGCATGTTTGGAACGAATGGCAGAGACGCGCGGCCATGGACGCACGCGACCGGCCGGGCAAAACGCGTGGCGCGAACGCGTTTCGCGGCACGGAAAAGCGCGGCGCGCGGGCAGCGGCGCTGGAAGGTTCCTTACGCTTTCCCTGATGCGACGCGAATTTTGTCGGGCGTAGGATCGCGATTCGATCAACGTTTCTTCAGGAGAAAAGCATGGATCGCCGCTTTCGCTGGCTGGCAGTCGCACTGTCCTGCGCGCTGGCGGGCGCCGCGCACGCGCAGGCGCTCACCGGCACGCTGAAGAAGATCAAGGACACGGGCGTCGTGTCGCTGGGCATCCGCGAATCGTCGGTGCCGTTCTCGTATTCGGACAATCAGCAGAAGAACATCGGCTACTCGCGCGACATCGCGGCGCGCATCATCGAGCAGCTGAAGACCGAGCTGAACCAGCCGGGGCTCGCGGTGAAGGAGATTCCGATCACGTCGCAGAACCGCATTCCGCTGCTGCAGAACGGCACGATCGACTTCGAATGCGGATCGACGACGAACACGCTCGAACGGCAGAAGCAGGCCGCGTTCTCGAACAGCATCTTCCTGTACGGCATTCGTTTCAGCACGCGCAAGGATTCGGGCGTGAAGGATTTCGCGGATCTCGCGGGCAAGACCGTCGCGACGACGGCCGGCACGTCGGACGAGCGCCTGCTGCGCAAGCTCAACGAGGAGAAGGGGATGAACATGACGATCATCAGCGCGAAGGACCATGCCGAAGCGTTCATGAACGTCACGACGGGACGCGCGGTCGCGTTCGTGATGGACGAGCCGCTGCTGTACGGCGAGATCGCGAAGGACCGCAATCCGGGCGCCTACACGGTGACGGGCACGCCGCTCGTCCACGAAAACTATGCCTGCATGATGCGCAGGGACGACCCGGCGTTCAAGCGCGTCGTCGACGGCGTGATCGCGAAGCTGCAGACGTCGGGCGACTCCGAGAAGCTGTACGACCGCTGGTTCATGCAGCCGATCCCGCCGAAGGGCGTGAGCCTCAACTATCCGCTGTCGCCGGAGATGAAGCAGCTGTTCAGGAATCCGACCGACCAGGCGCAGTACTGACGAAGAACGCCATTCACCGGCTGTCCCTTCGTGTTGGCCGCATCGCGCCGGTAGACGGCGCACCCGCACCGCATCGCATCGGCGATCCGCCCGGATCGCCGTTTTTTTTGTCTCCCGAAAACCGCGTCCTGCGCGCGACCGCGCCCAGCCGTTCGCGCGAATTCCCGCGTAAACCCGGATTCAGATTTCAATTTGAACTGGTCAGAATCGGCCGAAATTGTTCAACAATTTTCGGTCGAAAATCCCGTGAAGCCGCATGTGGCGGTGCGCGGGAGGCGGTGCGGTTTTTCCGCGCGAGTGCCGAAAAACCTCAGGAGCCACGCCATGTCCGGTCAGTCTTCGTTTCGACGTTTCCTCCGCGGCGCGCTCGTGCCGCTGGCTTGTGCATGCTCGCTCGCGGCGGCGGCGCCGCTGCAGACGGTGAAGCCGGGCACGCTGCTGATCGGCTCCGATCTCACGTATCCGCCGTACGCGTATCTCGACGGCGGCAAGCCGGCCGGCTTCGACGCCGAGTTCTCGCGCATGCTGGCGAGTCATCTGAAGCTCGAGCCGGTGTTTCTCGACACGCGCTTTCCCGACCTGATCCTCGGGATGAAGGCGCGCCGCTTCGACGTCGTCGCGTCGGCGCTGTACGTGACGCCCGACCGCGTGAAGCAGGTCGACTTCGTGCCGTACCTGAAGACGGGCGCGTCGCTGCTGGTCGCGAAGGGCAGCGCGTATCGGCCGAAAACGCCGCAGGACCTGTGCGGCAAGCGGGTCGGCACGATCAAGGGCGCATCGTGGACGCCGAAGCTGCGCGCGGTGTCGGACGACGCGTGCAAGGCGGCCGGGCGCGGCGAGATCGCGATCCTCGAGTTTCCGACCTCGCCGGAAGCGACGTCCGCGCTGATGTCGAAGGCGGTCGACGTGCAGATCGAGGACGCGGCCGTCGCGCAGGGCATTCCGAAGCAGACGAACGGACGCATCGAGCTCAGCTCGACCGCGCTGCTGTATCCGATCGTGATCGGCCTGGGCGTGACGAAGGGCGACGGCGGCTTGCAGCACGCGCTGGAAGGCGCGCTCGACGATGCGAAGCGCAGCGGCGAGTACGGCAGCCTCGTGAAGAAATACGGGTTGCAGGAGCCGACGCCGGCCGACGTTGCGACTGCGCTCGGTACCGCGAAGTAATCGCAGCGACGTGACGACTGCGCCGCGCCGGCGCAAGGGTCCGCCCCAATGCGCGCCGCGCGGCCGCTTCATCATTCCGGTTGAGGAGTCTTCGATGCAGTTCGATTGGCACTACGCGTTGCAGCTGTTGTGGGACAAGGATTTCTGGCGCGCCTGCGTCGTCGTGGTCAAGCTCAGCGTGTCTGCGTGGCTGCTCGGCGTGTTGCTCGGCTTTCCGGTTGCGCTGGCGAGGCAGTCGCATCACGCAGCGCTGAAACGGGTCGCGGCCGTCTACATCTGGTTCTTTCGCAGCCTGCCGCTGCTCGTGCTGCTCGTGTTCATCTACAACCTGCCGCAGGTGTTTCCGGCGACCAGTGCGGTGCTGTCCGACCCGTTCACGGCCGGCCTGATCGCGATGGTGCTGAGCGAGACCGCGTATTTCGCGGAAATCCATCGCGGCGGAATCCTGTCGGTGCCGCGCGGACAGCTCGAAGCCGGCCGCGCGCTCGGCATCCGCTTCACCGGGATCCAGCGGATGATCGTGATGCCGCAGGCGATCCGCATCGCGCTGCCGGCGCTCGCGAACGAGTTCATCACGATCGTGAAGCTGACCTCGCTGGTGTCGGTGATCTCGCTCGCCGAGATCCTGCTCGTCGGGCAGCGGCTGTACACGCAGAATTTCCTCGTGTTCGAAACGATGCTGGCCGTCGCGTTCTATTACGTGCTGATCGTCACGGTGTTCAGCCGCCTGCTCGCCTATCTCGAACGACATCTCGACGTCAGCCGCCGCACGCCAGCGCAGGCCAGCCCCGCGAACTTGACGCTGCCGTTGTCGGCGCCGGCCGTTGCGCCGCGCCCGCGCACGAACGCCGAATTCGCGCTGCGGATCAAGGGCGTGCAGCAGCGCTACGGCCGTCACGAAGTGCTGAAGGACATCCATCTCGACGTCGCGCCCGGCCAGGTCGTGTCGATCATCGGCCCGTCGGGGTCCGGCAAGACCTCGCTGATCCGCACCATCAACGGCCTCGCGCCGGTGAACGCGGGCGAGATCGACCTGTACGGCGCGCCGTTCATTCGGGCGGCGGGCTCGCATCCGCCGCGCGTGCCGCACGACCGCATCCTCGACATCGGCATGGTGTTCCAGAGCTTCAACCTGTTCCCGCATCGCACCGCGCTGCAGAACGTGATGATGGCGCCGTGCTATCACCGGCAGGCCGATACCGATGCGATCCGGCTGCAGGCGCTGTCGCTGCTGTCGAAGGTCGGGATGCTCGAGCATGCGAACAAGTATCCGCACCAGTTGTCGGGCGGCCAGCAGCAGCGCGTCGCGATTGCGCGTGCGCTCGCGACGCGGCCGTCGATCATGCTGTTCGACGAACCGACGTCGGCGCTCGATCCGGAACTCGTCGGCGAAGTGCTGAAGGTGGTCGAGACGCTGGCGAAGGAGGGCATGACGATGATCATCGTCACGCACGAGATGAACTTCGCGTTCAAGGTGTCGGACCGGATCGTCTTCATGGAAAACGGCCGAATCCTCTACGACGTGCCGCCCGAGCGGATTCGCGGTAGTGCCGATGCACGCGTGAAGGATTTCCTGCGCCATGTTCACTTCGCATGACGCGCGACGGGGAAGACGAATGAACGCGACCGATTTCTCGCCGCACGAGGCGGACGAACAGACGTGCGTCGACCATATGCGTGCCTGTCTCGCGCGCGCCGATGCGCATCCCGACGACATCGGCCTCGCGTGGCTCGCACGCCGCGACGCGGCGGCACTGGCCGACGCGCGCGCATCGGATGCCGCGACGGGCCGCCCGGCACCGCTGGCCGGCCTCGCGCTGACCGTCAAGGCCTGCTTCGACTGCGAAGGCTGGGTCACGCACGCCGGCTCGCGCGTGCTGGCCGATGCGCCGCCCGCGTCGGCCGATTCAGCGCTGGTGGCGGCGCTGCGCCGCGCGGGCGCGGTGCTGGTCGCGCAGACCGCGATGACCGAGTTCGCGTACGGCGCGCTCGGCGTGAACCGCGCATACGGCACGCCCGCGACGCCGCTCGATGCGCGGCGCGAGCGCGTGGCAGGCGGTTCGAGTTCGGGCGCGGCGGTGTCGGTGGCGCTCGGCGCGGCCGACCTGTCGCTCGGCTCGGATACGAGCGGGTCGGCGCGCATTCCGGCGGCGTTCTGCGGCGTGGCTGGTTTCAAGCCGTCGCGCGGACGCTATGCGGACGCAGGCATGCGTTTCCTGTCGACCAGCTTCGACGTGCCCGGCCTGCTGGCCGCGACCGCCGATCTGTGCCGGCAGGTCGACGCGGCGCTGCACGGTCGAACGGAGCGTCGGCCGGCGCCGGCTGTCGTGAAGGACCTGCATTTCATCGTTCCCGAGCGATTCGCGACCGACGACGTCGATCCGGAGGTCGCGCAGGCGTTCGACGCGTGGCTGTCGCGGCTGTCCGCGCACGGCGCACGAATCGAGCGCAAGCGGCTCGACTGCGCGGCCGAGGCCGGCGCGGTGGCGCGCGCGGGCGGCATCATCGCGGCCGAGGCGTTCATGCTGCATCGCGCGCGGCTCGCCACGGACGCGGATCGCTACGATCCGCTCGTCGGCCCGCGCATCGCGGCGGGCGAGCAGGTGCGCGCGCACGACTATGCGGCGGCCTTGCTGCGGCTGAACGAGCTGGCCCGCGCATACGACGCGGCGCTTGGCGACGCGGACGCGGTGCTGACGCCGACGGTGCCGATGTTGCCGCCGCGCATCGCCGATCTCGCCGACGAAGCCGTGTATCTCGCGCAGAATGCGCGTGCGTTCCGGCTGACCGAATTCGCGAACCGGCTCGACCTGCCGAGCATCAGCGTGCCGGGCGACCGGCGGCGCAAGCGGCCGATCGGGCTGCTGATGACGGGGCGTCGCGGCGGCGACACGCGGTTGCTCGACGCGGCGGCGCTCGTCGAACGCGCGCTCGCCGATGCCGAATGATCCGTTTTCCGGCGGCAAGGACGGCCTTGCCATTTTTCATCTTGATTACTCAGAGGTACTCATGATTGTCGTAAGATCGGCCGATATCGCCCATACCGAACGCCACGCGCACGGCCCCGGCTGGGACAGCAAGCGGATGATCGTCAAGCAGGACGGCGTCGGCTACTCGGTTCACGAGACGCGCGTGCATGAAGGTGCGGAACTGCATCTGCACTACAAGAACCATTTCGAGACCAACTACTGCGTGGCGGGCGAAGGGGAAGTCGTCGACACGGCGACCGGCACCGTGCATCGCATCGCGCCCGGCACGATCTACGCGCTGAACCTGAACGATCCGCACATCCTGCGCGCGACGCGCGGCGACCTGCACCTCGTCTGCGTGTTCAACCCGCCGCTGACCGGGCGCGAGACGCACCGCGAAGACGGCAGCTATGCGCTGCCGGCCGGCGAGGATGCCTGACGAACGGCGACCCTCGGCCCGCGCGCCGTGCCCATGCGGCGGGCGGCATGCGGGCGGCAGCCAACGCGGCGTTCAGGCCGCGTCGCGGTGGCTGCGCTTGATCGCTTCGACGAGCATCCGCTCGGAATCGTCGAGATAGCGTGCGAGCGTGGTGACGGCCTCGCTGCGGCGATTTTGCGTGAGCAGATCGTAGATCTGGTATTCGCGCTGGATCCAGTCGGGCGTCTGCACGCGTTTCTCGTCGGGATCGGACGCGAACACGAGACGCAGCTGCGCGGAGATCGTGCGGAAGAATTCGTCGAGCAGCGCGGACTTCTGCAGCGCGACGATATGCTGGTGAAAGCGCAGGCTGTGCGTGCCGACCGCCTGCCAGTTCTCCTTCGCGAGTTCGCGCTCGGCCGCGCGGATCGCCGACTGCATTTTCTCGAGCAGCGGCGGCTGCGCGAGTTCGGCCGTGTTCAGCGCATGCAGTTCGAGCGTGCGGCGCGCGACATAAAGATCGCGCACGTCCTGGCGATTAAGCGTGCGCACGACGACGCCCTTGTGCCGCACGAACGTGACGAGCCCTTCGCGGCCGAGCTGATGCAGGACTTCGCGAAGCGAGTTGCGTGACGTGTCGTATTCGGCCGCGAGGTCCATTTCGATCAGCGCGGTGCCGGGCGGCAGCTTGCCGCTGATGATGTGCTCGCGCAGTTGATGGCTGATCCGGTCGGCGACCGATTGTCCTCTCGCTTTTTCGCTTGCCATGCTGTTCGTTCGCTCCTGTCCTGATCGTGCGCCGCCGGCGTGGCCGGCCGGCGGCGTTGCGTCATTCTACGGGCTTTGTCATGCGTTTCCGTCGTGCTGCCAGTCGGCGCGCGGCGGCTGCATCCCGTGCTGGCCGCGATACGGCGCGACGGGCGGCGACGACCAGCCTTCGAGCAGCGTCGCGTCGAGCTGGTAGATCTCGACGCCGAGCGGCCGGCACACGTCGATCGGATCGCGCGCGTCGGGGCCCCACATCGGCACCGACAGGTCGCCGCCCGGGCACGTCGACATCGCGCACAGCAGGTCGATTTCCGCGAAGAACTCGAGATAGTCGCCCGGTTTCGCGGGGCAGGCTTTCATGAAGTACTTGTCGTCGTCGTTCAGGCCCGTGCACTGGAACACGTTGAGCACGTCGTGCACGTCGAATTCGGTCAGCCCGTACGGCGCGACCGCGCGCACGAGGTTCGAATGGCAGTGGAAGTGGAAATCCTCGCCGGTCAGCAGCTTGTTCACGTACGGGTCGCAGCGCGTGCCGAGCAGGTCGTGCACGCGGCCGCCGTCGCTGTCGACGCCGTAGTCGGCGAGCGTATCGTCGGTGATCGTCGCCATCGGCCGCAGATACGGCAGCGTCGACCACAGGCGGTCGAAGGTCGTCACGTGCGCGGCCTGCAGCTGGCGCGTGCGCGACGCCCACATGCGTTCGCGCGGATTGTGGAGGTTCCACATGTTGAAGTCGGCGACCTGCGGGCCTTCCAGCGTGACGATGCGAAACACGTGGCCGGCCGGCACCGTCCACGCGAATCCGCTGCGGATCGGCACGACATGCGACTCGATGCGCCGGCGCGCGTCCTGGCGCTGCGCGATCGCGGAATAAAAGGATTTGTCGACGTTCAGGACGGAGCCTTTGGTGACCTGGTAGGCGGCGGGATAGTTCGACATGGCACGGTGCTCTCGGACGGGGTTGGCAGATGCGGATATCCGGCCGAATTCCTTTGTGGTGGCCGGTCAGGCGTCAATTTCGATGTTGGATTGTTCAACAATTTGTGGCGCTGCGGGGAGTATAGGGCGAAGGCGGGGAGCCGTGTCAATCGGTGGAAAGTACGGAGGGCGGGTGCGCGGCGCGTGACGCGCAATAAAAAACCGCCGGCATGTGCCGGCGGTTGCGATGCGAGCCTCGCGGCCCGGGCGACGCGAAACGCGTCAGGCCTTGATTTCCGGCCCGCGTGTGGCCGGAACGGCCGGTGCGTTCGGTACGGTGGGTGCGGCCGATCGTGCTGCCGGCCGGGCCGGCACGATCACGACGACCGGTTCGGGCATCGCCCACGCCGGCACCGCGAACCCGACCGGCTGCGACATCGGCATCGCGAATGCGTTGGCGAGCGCGATGTGCTGGAGCGCGATCATCTGCTGCTGCATCGCGATCATCTGCGCCTGGGCGGCCTGCATCTGATACCGGGCGGCCTGCATCTGCCGCATCGCGGCCTCCGGCGGCATGCCGCCCGACGACGTGGCGGTCTGCATCTCGAAGCTCGCGCCACCGTGCGGGCTGCGCCAGCTCCACGTGCTGACCTTCATCGGACCGACGGCGGTCTGCACCGTGCGGGTCTCGGCTTTCACGGGCACGGCCTGCCCGTTGACATTGACGAACATCGGCTGTGCGGCGGGGGCGGCGTCGGCCTGCCCGGCTATCGCGAACACCGGCATCAGCGCCAGTGCGCCCGCCGCCATGGACGAACGGAATCGCATCTTGGTATCTCCATCAAACGATACTGATCGAATCGACATTGAAGCCATCGTGCGGCTCACGGAATGAGCCACTGCCGACTATGCAACCGCAGGCTTAAAGCAGGATTAAAAAAACGGCGGCCGGCCGCGCCGCTTCTCAGGCGCGCTGCGCCACTGGATGGAATCGGCACTCAACCTCGTCCACGCCAGGGTAAATCGCGTCGAACCGCGCAACAGCAGGCACAATACGCCATTCGACGCGTTGCGCACGCGCGTTCGCCATTCGAACAGCGCGCGGTCGCGACGCCGCCTGCCTTTTTCCCGGTCGTCATGAATCCCACATCCGCTTCCGCGCGCGGGTCGAACTCGCCGCGCTTCCTGCTGTTCCTGATCTGCCTGTTCTCGTCCGCCGGCCAGCTCGCGATCGACATCTACGTGCCCGCGCTGCCCGACATGGCGCGCTCGTTCGCGACGACGCCGCAGGCGATCCAGTCGAGCGTGTCGGGCTACATGGCGGCCTACGCGCTCGGCCAGCTGATCTTCGGCCCGATCGCCGACGCGTACGGACGCAAGCGCGTGCTCGCGTTCGGCCTCGTGATCTACACGATCGGCTGCCTGTTGTCGCTCGGCGCGCCGAACCTCGAGACCTTCGTGCTTGCGCGCGCGCTGCAGGGCTTCGGCATCGCGACCACCAACCTGCTGGCGAAGGCGATCATCACCGACTCGTTCTCCGGGCAGGCGCTGATGCATGCGTTCACGTACATGTCGATCGCGTGGGGCCTCGCGCCGATCGTCGCGCCGGTGATCGGCGCGCACCTGCAGACCTGGTTCGGCTGGCGGTCCTGTCTCGTGTTTCTGCTCGTGTATTCGCTGGCGATGTGGGCGCTGCTGTGGCACTACAAGGAGACGCTGCGCCAGCCCGTGCATCTCGAACCGCGCACGCTGATGGCGAACGCGGGCAAGGTGCTGTCGAGCCCGGTGTTCCAGAGCTGCTTCCTCGCGCAGGGGCTGTGCTACAGCATCCTGCTGGTGTTCAACATCGTCGGGCCGTTCATGGTGCAGAACACACTGCATCGGCCGCCGACTTTCTTCGGCTATCTCGCGCTCGGGATCGGGCTGATGTATTTCCTCGGCGGTCTGTCGAACCGGATCCACGGGCCGCGGCTGCCGAGCGCCGAACAGCGGCTGCGCATCGGCGCGCGCGTGATGGCGGGCGCGTCGGTCGCGATGCTGGTGCTCGGACTGACGGTCGGCCTGCGCGTGTGGACGCTCGCGACGCCGGTGCTCGTGATGGGCTTCTGCGCCGGCGCGATGTATCCGACGCTGATGGCGAAGGGCAATTCGCTGTTTCCGCATATCGCGGGCCTGACCAGCGCGATCCTCGGGTGTGCGCTGCTGCTCGTGTCGTCGGCGATGATGGGGCTCGCGGGGTTCGTATCGGTGCAGGTGCTGACGCCGCTCGCGGTGTTCTTCGTCGCGCTGTCGTTGGTCGTCGTGTGGATGGTGACCAAGCTGCTGCGTTATCTGACGGCGCAGCAGGCGGCGAGGGTTGCGTGCGGGAGTGGGGAGGCGGCGTAGGCGCGGGCGGCCAACCGGCCGCCTCACAACGGCTGCGCCGCCCCCGCCTGCGTCAATAGCGAAACGGCCGCCGCATCAGGCATCCCGTTCGCATCGATCGCGCCGGCTTTCGCGAGTGCGTCGAGATCGCCGTCGACGCCCGGTTGCCCGACCGTAAACGGCGTCGTCAGGAACGCCGGCGTCGCGAACGCGACCGCATAGCGTTGTTGCAGATTCGTCACGACGGCCGATTGCGCGGCCTGCACGATACCTGGATCGTTCATCGCGCGCTGGAAGCGCGCGCTACCCTGGAAGTTGCCGATCAGTCCGGCGGTATTCGTGCCGAGCCGCGCCGCGAGATAGACGAGCATCAACTCGGTCTCGGGTGTCGTGTTGAAGGTGCCGCCCGCGTAGGCCAGCGAATGCAGGCTCGTGCCGCCCGACGTCACGGTCAGCACGCACGGCAGCGCCGCATTGACCGTCACACGATAGTTGCCGCCGCCGTCCGTCAGCGTGGTGGCGGAGCCCTGCGCGCAACTGACCGTCACCGGCGCGCTCGCCAGCGCGGCGCCCGTGGCGGCCGTGCCCGACAGCGCGACGGTTTGCGTGTTGTCGTTGAAGCAGACGTCGACGCCGAAGCACGCGTCGCCGTTGCAGGCCTGCAGCGCGGCAAGCGCGGCGACGCAGGCCGTGAGCAGCGCGGGACGAATGAAGCGCGCGGAGGGAATGTTCATGGTCGCCTGCGATCGGGACAAACTCGCCCGTATTGTCGATCGAATCGATCGCGCTCACAACGGGATCGCTTTTGCCGGCCGCGATACGCCGGACTCGCGACGGCGAACCTTTCGATTTCCTTCGCGATTGGTTATGCTGCGGAACGATTAAAAAACGACGAGAGAACGCGCCGTGCCCGACGAGGGCGGCGCGCCGTTTCCGACATGAACCAGAAACGACTGACGGGCCAACCCAGCGTGATGAGTGACGGCGGCGAGCCGGCATCGACGGCACGCACGATCCGCAACGACATGCGGCCCATGCGCGCGACGCGCGCGATCGGCCTGACGAAATTGACCGCCTCCGTGCTCGCGGGCGTGACGTTGTGCTACGGCGCGGCATGCGCGGCGCCGCCCGCCGAAGACGATGCCGCCACTGCACCGGCAGCCAGCACCGCGTTCGACACGACATCGTCGGCGTGTACGCACGTGGCCGCCGCGACCGCCTATCCCGTTGCCGCCAAACCGGAAGCGCCGCCGCCGCTGAAAGGGCGCGTGACGGATGCGACCGGCGTGCTGGGCGCCGCGTGCGCGTCCGAACTGACCGCGCGTCTGGCCGATCTCGAAAGCCGGCTCGGCGTGCAGATGGCGATCCTGCTGGTCGGCTCGACCGGCCATTCGACGATCGAGCAATTCGCGACCGACGTGTTCGACACATGGCAGCTCGGCCGGAAGAAGGTCGACAACGGCCTGCTGCTCGTCGCCGCGCTCAACGACCGCACCGTGCGGATCGAGGTCGGCTACGGGCTAGAAGGCGCGATACCGGACATCGTCGCGGGGCGCATCATCCGCGAGCGCATCGTGCCGGCGTTTCGGGCGCAGCGCATCGAAGCCGGCGTGAGCGACGCGGTCGATGCGCTCGCTCGCGAACTGATGCCGCCGCAGACGGCCGCAGCGGACAGCACGACGCCGGACGCGCTGTCGCGCGGGCGCGATGACATCGCGGAACAGGACACGGCGCAACTTGTCCCGCAGGCGAATGTCGCGCCGCGGCGCGACAACGGCCTGCCCGAACGGAAATCCCCCGATACCGGCAGCGTGCGGTTCTGGTTCCTGCTCGGACTCGCGAACGTCGCGCTCGGCGTCGTCGGTGCGTGGCGCGGGTTGCGTCGACGGATGGTGCTCCCGGCCGGCTACCTCGTTGCAGCGATCGTGCCGGGCCTGATGCTGCCGATCGGCGAGATTTTCAACGGCAATTTCGAGGCGATCCTGGGCGCCGCGCTGTTCGTCCCGACGGCGGCGGGCGCGGCCACCAGCCTGCTGGGCATGGAACTGGTCCGGTCCGCGCGCGTGCGCAAATACACGGCGATCGTCGGCGGTGTGCTGTTCATGGTGATCGCGATCGGGCGTCAGATGGAATATTCGATCAAGGAGATCCTGTCCGGGATCTTCAGCGTGCTGTTCGTGCTCGCGGCGATCTGGGCGAAACTGACCGGCGGCGGTTCCTCGTCCTCGTCGTCCCGCTCGCGATCGTCGTCGAGCTCGGACTCGAATTTTCGCGGCGGCGGCGGCTCCAGCGGCGGCGGCGGTGCATCGGGCCGCTGGTAGAGCGCCACAGCGCACGCGCGCGACCGCTTCTTTTTACCCTTCGCTCCGTCCGGAGCATTCAACCGGAAGCAATCCACGATGAAATGGTTTCGAGTCCTGTTCATGTGCTGCATGCTGGCGCCGCTTGCCGGCTGCGGGTATAACGCGATCCAGTCGTCCGACGAGGACGTCAACGCGGCGTGGTCCGAGGTGCTGAACCAGTACCAGCGTCGCGCCGATCTCGTGCCGAACCTCGCCGCGACCGTGAAGGGCTATGCGGCGCACGAGGAACGCGTGCTGACCGAGGTTGCGTCGGCCCGCGCGCGCGTCGGCAGCGTCCAGGTGACGCCGGAGACGGCAAAGGATCCGGCCGCGCTCGCGGCGTTCGATCGGCGGCAGGGCGAGTTGTCGAGCGCGCTGAGCCGGCTGATGGTGGTATCCGAGCGCTATCCGGAACTGAAGGCGAACGAAGGATTCCGCGACCTGCGGACGCAGCTCGAAGGCACCGAGAATCGCATCGCCGTCGCGCGCGGCCGTTACATCAAGACCGTGCAGCACTACAACGTGCAGATCCGCCAGTTCCCCGGCGTCGTGATCGCGCGGATCTTCGGCTACCAGCCGCGCCCGAACTTCAGCGTCGCGAACGAGGCCGCGATCTCGACCGCGCCGACGCTCGACTTTTCCGCCCAGCCGCCCAACGCGAACGCGGCCGGCCAGTAAACAACCCGCTCACGGCTTGCGCGCGGGCATCTTCGCGAACGCGCCGCGCACCTCGAAGCCGATCGCATCGGCGACGTTGCCGCGCGCATCGACGAGTTCGAGCCGGTGCCGGCCCGGCCACGGCATCCACGCGATGCGGTCGGCGTGCCCGATCACCTTGTCGTCGAGCCGCCACGCGAAGCGCGCGGCGCGTCCGGCGCTGCGCTCGAACCAGATCCGCTGGTTGTTCGGCGGGATGTCCGGATCGATCGCGAAGATCGTGCCGTCGGTCGGCGCGCCGATCGTCAGCGGCGCGCGCGTGCCGTTCTTGTCGGGCGTGACGGGGGCGGCGAGGCGCACCGTGTCGACGGCCGTGCCGGCGAGGAACCACTCGTTGCGCGACGGCTCGACGTCGCGCTCGAACGCGATGCGGCGCGCTTCGACGCCGGCCGGCGCGCGCGGCGCGCGGCTCGGCAGGTCGCGGTGCAGGTAGCCGACGACGGCCGACCATACCGGCGACGCGCCGGTGACGCCCGACACGTCCCACATCGGCGAGCCGTCCGCGTTGCCGACCCACACGCCGACCGTATAGCGCGACGTGAAGCCGACGGTCCAGTTGTCGCGCATGTCCTTGCTCGTGCCGGTCTTGACGGCCGAGAAGAAGCGCGTCGCGAGCGGATTGTCGAAGCCGAAGGTGCGCACGCGCGCATTGTTGTCGGACAGGATGTCGGTGACGATGAAGCTGGCCGCTTCGCTGAACAGGCGCGTGCCGCCGTCCGCGCGCGCCGGCGCCGGCGCGGGCAGGTCGACGACCTTGCGCGCGACGCCGCCGTTCGCGAGCGCGCGATACGCATTGGTCAGCGACAGCAGCGTGACGTCGGCGCTGCCGAGCGCGAGGCTGAAGCCGTAGTAGTCGCCTTCCTGCGCGAGCGGCAAGCCGAGCGCGGTCAGCGTGCGCGCGAAGCGGTGCGGCGTGACGAGCACCAGCGTGCGCACGGCCGGCACGTTCAGCGAGCCGCCGAGCGCGCTGCGCACGCTCACCCAGCCCTTGAAGTCCTTGTCGTAGTTCTGCGGAATGTACAGGCCGCAGCCGGCGGCGAGGTTGATCGGCGCATCGTCGAGCAGCGACGCGGCGGTCAGCCGTTTCTCGTCGATCGCCTGCGCATACAGGAACGGCTTGAGTGTCGAGCCGGCCTGGCGCGGCGCGAGCACCGCGTCGACATCGCGCGCGCTCGACAGCGCGCCCGACGAGCCGACCCACGCGCGAATCTCGCCGGTCGCATTGTCGATCACGACGACCGCGCCGTCCTGCACGTTGCGCCGATGCGCGGGCGCGTTCAGTTCGGTCAGCGCGCGCGTCAGCGTATCGCGCGCGAAGCGCTGCAGCGGCGCGTCGAGCGTGGTGCGGACTTGCATGCCGGCCGTCGGCCGCACCTCGGCGGCAATGCGCCGCGCGAAGTGCGGCGCGAGCGCGGCGCCGTCGTCGCGCACTGCGTTCGCGGGGCGCGCGGTAACGAGCTGCACGTAGCCGTCAAGCGATGCGCAGGCCGTTTCCGCATGCATGTCGCGCAGGATCCGGCAGGCGCGCTCGGCGATTTTCGAGGGCGCCGCGTTGGGCGCGCGCACCAGCGCGGCGGCGATCGCGGCCTCGCGCGCGTCGAGTCCCGACGGCGCCTTGCCGAACAGCACCTGCGACAGCGCCGCGAGCCCGACCGTCTCGCCGCGGAACGGCACGAGATTCAGATAGGCCTCGAGGATCTGGTCCTTGCGCCAGCCGCGTTCGAGCAGCAGTGCATTCATCGCCTGCGCGGCCTTCTGCGGCAGCGAGCGCTGGCCGGAACGGCGCGGCGAATCGCTGAGCAGCCCCGCGAGCTGCATCGTTACGGTCGACGCGCCGCGCGTGCGCTCGTTCCACAGATTGCCCCACGCGGCGCCTGCGATGCCGCGCCAGTCGACGCCGCTGTGTTCGTAGAAACGCCTGTCCTCGGACATGACGATCGCCTCGCGAAACGCGGGCGACACGTCGGCCAGCGCGATCCAGTCGCCACGCCGCTCGGTGAGGTCGACGCGCGTGCGCTGCAGCGGCGTGCCGTCGCGCGCGAGCAGCACCCAGTCGGAGCTGCGCCAGTTGCGGCGCACGTCGTCGTAGCCGGGCAGCGCATGCGCGACGAGCGGCATGGCGAACACGACGGCTGCCACCAGGCGGCCGACGCACCGCGCCGGCCGCGGCAAAGCACGGTCTTTCATCGCATGCTCACGACTTCCCGCCCGCGGCGGCCGGCTTCACCGTCATCGGCGGATTCGGCCACAGGCCGTACACGGACGGTGCATACAGCGCCTCGACGCGCGTCGGCGGCAGCCCGAAGGTGCCGACGTTGTTCAGCCGGACCGTGTACTCGACCGAGAATTTGCCCTTCGGCAGATAGTCGTAATACGCGCGATAGCCGTCGAAATCGCGCTCGACGAACGCCGGCCACGCGCCGTCGGGCCGCTTCTCGTCCTGCGTCGCGGCCTCGGAATCGCGGCCGAGGCCCGAGCCGAGGATCGTTGCGCCGGCCGGGATCGGATCGTTGACCACGACCCACGTCATGTCGCTCTGCGCGTCGATGTCGAGATGCACGCGGATCACGTCGCCGCGCGTCAGCACGCCGCTGACGGCTGGCGACACAGGCGTGACGGTCTTCGTGATCCGGTAGCCGGCCGCGAACGGCGCGCGCAGCGGCACGGCCGCGAGGCTCTCGACGGTCGCCCACGGATGGCCCGTGCCGTCCTGCGTGACGGCAAGCGTTGCCGGCGCCTGCGCGGCGCGCGGCCACGGCAGCATCACGCTGCGGGCGGCGGCCGCGCGGGTGGCCGGCGTCGCCGAGGCGGCCGTGTCGGCGGCGGCCGGCGCGCTCGCCTGCGACCACGAGACCGTGCGCTCGTCGCCGCCGAGCGCGACTTTCGTCGTGCCGGCGACGGGCGTGCTCTCGTAGGTGCGCGAGAAGCGCTCGACCGCGAGCAGGCCGAGCGCATTCGACGTGGTCGTCTGCCACGCGCCCTGGCGCTGCAGCGCAAGCAGGCCGGCCGTGATGCGCGGCATCTCGTCCTTCCACGCCGGGTCGCCGGCGAATTCGAGCGCGAGCCGTGCGGCGTTGGTCTCGTTGCTCGTCATCAGCCACCACAGGTCGTCGTCGCGCGCGGTCGAGAACACGAGCTGCGTGCCCTGGTAGGTGAGCCGCGCGCGCAGGATCTGCTCGACCTGCGCACGTTTCTCGTCGCGCTGCGGAATGTCCTTCACGCGCGTGAGGATCGCGTGATAGTCGATCACCGCCGAGGTCGGCCACTGGTTCGGCGCGATCTCGAGCGAGCCGAGCATGCGGCCCTGCGCGGCGCCGTAGCGCGACAGCGCCTCGATCGCGGCGAGCTTGCGCAGGTCGCGGTCCTGGCGCGGCGCCCACGCGTTGCGCTCGACGCGGCCCTCGACGAAGCGCGCGAGCCCGGCTTCGAGCTGCGTGCGCAGGTCTTCCGGCAGCGCGAAGCGCGGGTCGAGGCGGCTCGCCTCGTCGGACACGACGAGCAGGTACGACGACAGCGTCGGGCTGCCGTAGTGCGAATCGTCGGACGACGGCGGGAAGTAGCTCGCGAGCCCGTCGCCGTCGAGATAGACGGGCATGCGGGCAACCAGCGCCTGCCATTGCGCGGGGTCGCGCAGGCCGATCGCGCGCGACGTCTGCTGTTCGAGGCAGCGGTACGGATAGCGCTCGAACCAGCGCTTCACGCCGGGCAGCCCGTCGGCGAGCTTCGATTGCAGCGACACGGCGATGCCGCCGCGCGGCGCGCCGTGCGCGTTGTTCGCGGCGCCGGCCGGCGCCGACACGGGTACCGTCAGCGTGCCGTCGACCTGCGCGAGCGTCGCTTGCTGGACCGTGACCGGCAGCGCCGGCACGACCTTCTGCGCGACGGCCAGCGCATCGGACGCGCGCTTGCCGCCTTGCTCGGCCGCGTCGATGCGCCAGTTCAGCGCGCCGGCGCCGTCGAGCGCCTGCTCGGGCACGGTGATCGTCCACGCGACCTCGCTCGCCGCATTGGCCGCGAGCGACACGGTTTGCGGCGCGACGTCGAGGCCGCTCGCGTGCGGCGTCACGACGACCTGCATCGCGCGGTCGGTGGTGTTGCGCAGCGTGACCTGCGCGCGGAACGCATCGCCTTCGCGCACCAGCGGCGGCAGCCCGGAGATCAGCTGCAGATCCTGCGTGCTGCGGATCGACGTGCTGCCGGTGCCGAAGCGGTCGGGGCCGACCGCCGCGATCGCAACGATCCGGAAGCGCGTCAGCGCGTCGTTGAGCGGCACGTCGACGGTCGCGCTGCCGTTCGCATCCAGCGTCACGCGCGGATTCCACAGCAGCAGCGTGTCGAACAGCTCGCGCGTCGGCGCGCTGCCGCCGCCGCCGCCCGCGGGCACGGCCTTGCGGCCGAAGTGGCGACGGCCGACGATTTCCATCTGCGCGGTGGCGGTCTCGACGCCGTACGCGCGCCGCCGCAGCATCGCGTCGAGCAGGTCCCAGCTGTTGTTCGGCATCAGTTCGAGCAGCGCCTCGTCGACGGCCGCGACCGCGATCTGCGTGCCGGCCGGTGCGGGCTGCCCGTTCGGCAGCGTGACCTTCACGTGCGCCTGCGCCTTGCTGCGTACCGTGTAGCGTGTCGCGTCGGTCGTCACGGTCACGCCGAGGCGGTGGACGCCCGTGCCGACCTTGATCTCGCCGAGGCCGTAGCGGAACGCGGGCTTCGACAAGTCGACGAACGCGGTCGGCGCTTCATAGTGACGGCCTTCGCGCCAGAACGCGCGCGCCCATTCGACCGGCGCCTTCCAGCCCCACGTGAAGAACGAATACCACGGCACCTCGCGGATCCGGCCGCGCAGCGCGAGCACCGACACGTAGACGTTCGGCCCCCACGTGTCGCCGACCTTCAGATCGACGGTCGGATTCTTGCCGTTCAGCTCGACGACGTGCGTTTCCATTACGCCGCCGCGTTCGACCGCGACCAGCGCGGTCGCGTAGCGGAACGGCATGCGCACCTGGAAGCGGGCGGTTTCGCCCGGTTCGTACGCGGTCTTCTCCGGAATCACGTCGATGCGGTCGGTGTTGTCGCCGCCGAACCAGAGTTCGTCCTCGCGCGTGACCCATACCGACGTCGATGCGTTCGACGTGCGGCCGTCGCCGTCCTTCGCGACCGCGATCAGCTGCACGTTGCCGGCCTGTTCGAGCGTCGCGTCGCAGGCCATGCGGCCCTTGTCGTCGGTCTTGCCCGAGCACAGCACGCCGAGGTCGCGCGTGTCGCTCTTGTTGTCGTATGCGTAGAAGCCGCCGACCATCCGCTTGCGCGACGACGTCGTGACATGCGCGACGCCCTTGATTTCGATCGGCACCGACGCGCGCGGCTGGCCCTGCAGGTCGACTGCCAGCGCCTGCACCGGCACGCGCTGGCCGACCGAGACCCAGTGGCCGGCCTTGATGCCGGTCGCCACCGCGGCCGGCCACAGGATCGTGTCGCCGCGGATCGTCTGCACTTCGCCGTTCGGGTCCGCGAAGGTCGCTTCGAGCGCGAGGCGCTTCGGCGCATCGACGTCGGGCAGGCCCTTCAGCGTGACCGAGCCCGCGCCGTTGCGGTCGAGCGTCAGCGGCAGCTTGTCGGCGATCAGCTTCGTCGCGTCGGGATCGCTGCTCGCGGACGACGCGTTGTCGCCGTCCTGCGAATCGTCGTCCGCGTTGCCGTCGCTCGTGTCGGGGCGATACGGCGTGAAGCTGAAATCCTCGTAGCGATCCGCGAACGGCGGCGACGCCCATTTCATCAGCGCCGACACCTGCACGGGCAGGTTCGATGCGCCGCCGCCCGACACGTAGTCGATCTGCACCGCGAGCGGCGCTTCCTTCACCGCGACGAGCGGGCTCTTCTGCGCGTCGCGCGCGCCGATCGACCCTTTCAGCACCGGCAGCCGGAACGCCTCGACGCGGAAGCTGCCGCTGTAGTAGCTGCTGGTCGGCGCATCGTCCGGGCCGCCTTCGAGCTCGACGCTGTATTCGCCGAGCTTCGCGGCGGCCGGCAGCGTGAACTGCGTGTCCGCGCTATGGTCGGCCGTCCACGTGAGCGGCAGCTTGTAGGTCTGGCCGGTGCCGAGATGGCGGATCGTCGCGCGCGTCGGGTACTGCGACGGGAACGCGAGGCTCTGCAGCGTTTCGGTGCGGATGAAATGCTTCATCGACACGGTCTCGCCGGCGCGCAGCAGCGTGCGGTCGAACACGGTGTGCGCGCGCACGGTCGGCGCGCTGTCGGTATCGGTCGGCACGTTGAAGCGCCACGCCTCGATGCCGCGATTCCAGTTCGAGCTGACGAACGCCATGTCGGGGCCCGTCTTCGGATCGTCGACGCGCGCCGACACGAAGTAGTCGCTGAAGATTTCAGACGACTTGCATTCACGCTTCGGCTCGAACGGCCCGTCGATCTTCAGCAGGCCCTGCGCGTCGGTCCTGCCGGACGCGATCTCGTCGCCGTTGCAGTCGGACACGCGGATCTGCGCGTTCGGCACCGGCTTGCCCTTGTCGAGCGTCGTGACCCACACGAGGTTGTTGTCGCGGCCCTGTTTCAGGTGCACGCCGAGGTTCGTGACGAGCACCGTGGTGCGCACGTACATGCTCGACGGCTTCGCGAGCAGCGAGCGGCCGAGCGCCGGCGACGCAAGCTCGAGCACGTAGAAGCCGGGCTTCTCGATCGGCACGCCGACGATCTCGAACGGGCGCAGCGTCTTCGGATCGGCCTTCGGCAGCGTCAGCGCCTGCGCGCCGGGTTCGCCGGCGAGCAGCGACAGCGAGCGCACGTCGATGCGGCGATCCTTCGGCGCGGGCATTTTTTCGCCGGATGCGAGCGGCACGTAGACCGGATGCTGTCCCTTGCGCGTCAGCAGGCCGGGGATCTGCTCGTCGATCGAGCCGGCCGTCATCGACCAGTTGTCGAAGCGGTCGACGGTGCGCATCCACTGGCGGATCGCGGTGTCGTTCTCGACCCGCAGGTTCGCGAACTGCGCGCCGCCCGCGTTGAGCCCGGCGACATGGAGGTCCGCTTCGACGTTGCGCAGCGTGACGGGCACAAGCGCCGGCGTATCGGGTTCGGCGAAGCGCTCGACGATGCCGAACGTGCCCGACGAGAATTTCGCGAGCGGCGGCATCGGCGCGGTGCGCGTCGCGAGCGGGAACAGGTCGGCGTTGGCGAGCGGGCGATCGGTGACGTCGCGCAGGCCCGACGGCAGTTCGAGCGTCAGGTCGGCCTGCGCGGGCAGCGGCGGGTTGAAGGTGACGGTCGTCACTTCGTCGCTCTTGTCGTCGGCCGCGAAGTTCGGCGACAGCGTGCCGTCGGGGCCGCGCAGCTTGATCGACTCGGCGCTCTTGCGCGACACCGGCGCGTTGAAGGAGAGCGTGAGCGGGCGCAGCGGCGTGCACGGCGCCTTCGCGTTCTCGCGCTCGCACGAGAAGCTCGCGGCGAACGGCGCGCGCACCGTGAAGTCGAAGCGCCGCTCGGTTTCGTTCGCGATGCCGCTCGGACTCGTGACACCCTTGCCGTAGACGAGCTGCATCTTCGCGCCGGCCGGCAGCGCCTGCGCGCACGACAGCGTCAGTACGCGCGCGGCGTCCTGCTTGAGCCCGAAGTGATCGAGCAGCGCGGTGCGCGTGTCGCCGTCGGCGGCCGCGACGGGGATGCGGTTGCCGATGCCGGTCGCTTCGCACCAGATGTTCGCGAGCGCGGAGCGTTCGTCGGCCGGGCCGTTCAGCTTCATGACGAACACCTGCCGTTCCTCGATCTCGCGCGAGCCGGGACGCACCGTCACCGGGAACGGGCCGCCGGTCTGGAACGTGAAGCGGCGCGGGCCGCTGGCCGCGTTGCCGGCAACCGAGCGCAGCGTGTCGTTGAGCGCGACCGAGCAGCGCACGCCGGGCGGCAGGTCGTTTTCGAAATCGTAAACCCAGGTCTTGTCGTCGAGCCAGCGACCCTGGCCGCGCGCCGCGCTGGCGTCGGTGCAGGTCACGCGCGCGGGGTTCGGCGCGGAGGCCGAGCCGAACGCGACCATCGGTTCGTCGAACTTGACGACGCTCTGCCGGACTTCGGTGACGGTGCCCTGCGGCGACACGCTGACGGTGCGCGCCGCGCCCGCATGCAGCGATAGCGCCGCGGCGGCCCCGAGCGCGGCGACGGCGCCGATGCGCCAGAGCAGCCGGGTGGTGTGGTGGACTGGATTCGGTTTGTTGTGTTTGTCGTGCTGCTTCATCGCTCGATGCCCTCGGAGGGAAGCTTTCTGTTTGATTGCACGCGATTCTAACCGACCGGCATGTAGGCGGATCGCAACACGACGCGTGTCGCCGGCTTGCGACATCCGCAGGCGGGAAGCAGAATTGTCGTGCCGGCGACACAAAAATGCAGCGAAATGTCGATTGTCACGGATAGCGGAACATTTAATGGACTATAAAAAGATTGTTCGATCCGGTTTGAGCGCGTACATTGCAGGTCCGCGCTAAAGTTTGAGAAATATCAAGCGTGGTTTTCCCGAATCCGGTGTTCGAGAGAAGGAAACATGCACAACGACAACACTCCCCACTCGCGTCGCGACAGCGACGCAGCCGCAAGCGGCATCACGCGGCGTCAATGGCTGCAGGGCGCACTGGCGCTGACGGCGGCGGGCCTGACCGGTTCGCTGGCGTTGCGGGCCCTGGCCGACGATCCCGGCACTGCGCCGCTCGATACGTTCATGACGCTCTCCGAAGCATTGACCGGCAAGAAAGGGCTGAGCCGCGTGACCGGCCAGCGCTTCCTGCAGGCCTTGCAGAAGGGCTCGTTCAAGACGACCGACGGCCTGTCGCAACTTGCCGGCGCACTGGCGTCCGGCTCGCTGACGCCCGATCAGGAATCGCTCGCGCTGACGATTCTCGAAGCGTGGTATCTCGGCATCGTCGACAACGTCGTGATTACCTACGAAGAAGCGTTAATGTTCGGCGTCGTGTCGGATACGCTCGTGATCCCTTCGTATTGCCCCAACAAACCCGGCTTCTGGGCCGAAAAACCGATCGAGAGGCAAGCCTGATGGCCGATACCGATACGCAAAAAGCCGACGTCGTGGTCGTCGGGTCGGGTGTCGCCGGCGCGATCGTGGCACACCAGCTCGCGATGGCGGGCAAGTCGGTGATCCTGCTGGAAGCCGGCCCGCGCATGCCGCGCTGGGAAATCGTCGAGCGCTTTCGCAACCAGCCCGACAAGACCGATTTCATGGCGCCGTATCCGTCGAGCCCGTGGGCGCCGCATCCGGAATACGGCCCGCCGAACGACTACCTGATCCTGAAGGGCGAGCACAAGTTCAACTCGCAGTACATCCGCGCGGTGGGCGGCACGACGTGGCACTGGGCCGCGTCGGCGTGGCGCTTCATCCCGAACGACTTCAAGATGAAGAGCGTGTACGGCGTCGGTCGCGACTGGCCGATCCAGTACGACGATCTCGAGCATTACTACCAGCGCGCCGAAGAGGAACTCGGCGTGTGGGGCCCGGGCCCCGAGGAAGACCTGTACTCGCCGCGCAAGGAACCGTACCCGATGCCGCCGCTGCCGTTGTCGTTCAACGAGCAGACGATCAAGACGGCGCTGAACGGCTACGATCCGAAGTTCCACGTGGTGACCGAGCCGGTTGCGCGCAACAGCCGTCCGTACGACGGCCGGCCGACTTGTTGCGGGAACAACAATTGCATGCCGATCTGCCCGATCGGCGCGATGTACAACGGCATCGTGCACGTCGAGAAGGCCGAGCAGGCCGGCGCGAAGCTGATCGACAGCGCGGTCGTCTACAAGCTCGAGACGGGGCCGGACAAGCGCATCGTCGCGGCGATCTACAAGGACAAGACCGGCGCCGACCATCGCGTCGAGGGCAAGTACTTCGTGCTCGCCGCGAACGGCATCGAGACGCCGAAGATCCTGCTGATGTCCGCGAACCGCGATTTCCCGAACGGCGTCGCGAACAGCTCGGACATGGTCGGCCGCAACCTGATGGACCATCCGGGCACGGGCGTGTCGTTCTACGCGAACGACAAGCTGTGGCCGGGCCGCGGCCCGCAGGAGATGACCTCGCTGATCGGCTTTCGCGACGGCCCGTTCCGCGCGACCGAAGCCGCGAAGAAGATCC
Source organism: Burkholderia pseudomultivorans (assembly GCF_902499075.1). Lineage (GTDB taxonomy): Bacteria > Pseudomonadota > Gammaproteobacteria > Burkholderiales > Burkholderiaceae > Burkholderia > Burkholderia pseudomultivorans. The sequence goes on from NZ_CABVPP010000009.1 coordinate 109,003, forward strand.
ACCTGTCGAACATGTCGCGCATCAACCAGGAGACGCAGAAGATCTTCAAGGCCGGCAAACTGATGAAGCCGGCGGAGCTCGACGCGCAGATCCGCGATCGTTCCGCGCGCTACGTGCAGTTCGACTGCTTCCACGAGATCCTGCCGCAGCCCGAGAACCGCATCGTGCCGAGCAAGACGGCGACCGATGCGATCGGCATTCCGCGACCCGAGATCACCTACGCGATCGACGACTACGTGAAGCGCGGCGCGGTGCATACGCGCGAGGTCTATGCGACGGCCGCGAAGGTGCTGGGCGGCACGGAGGTCGTGTTCAACGACGAGTTCGCGCCGAACAACCACATCACGGGGTCGACGATCATGGGCGCGGATGCACGCGACTCGGTCGTCGACAAGGACTGCCGCACGTTCGACCATCCGAACCTGTTCATCTCGAGCAGCGCGACGATGCCGACCGTCGGTACGGTAAACGTGACGCTGACGATCGCGGCGCTTGCGCTGCGGATGTCGGACACGCTGAAGAAGGAAGTCTGACCGTGCGGAAATCTACTTTCACCTTCCTCCTCGCCGGCTGCCTCGCACTGCCGGGCCTCGCGCGCGCGGCCGATCCGGCCGATCCCGCGCTGGTCAAGCGCGGCGAATACCTGGCGGTCGCCGGCGACTGCATGGCCTGCCACACCGCGAAGGGCGGCAAGCCGTTCGCGGGCGGTCTCGGCATGCCGATCCCGATGCTCGGCAAGATCTATTCGAGCAACATCACGCCAGACCCCGACAACGGTATCGGCAACTGGACGTTCGACGACTTCGAGCGCGCGGTGCGGCACGGCGTGTCGAAGGACGGCAGCAACCTGTATCCGGCGATGCCGTACGTGTCGTACGCGAAGATCAACGACGACGACGTGCAGGCGCTGTACGCGTACTTCATGCACGGCGTCGAGCCGGTCAAGCAGGCGCCGCCGAAGAACGAGATCCCCGCGCTGCTGAGCATGCGCTGGCCGCTGAAGATCTGGAACTGGCTGTTCCTGAAGGACGGCGCGTACCAGCCGAAGCCGGCGCAGAGCGCCGAGTGGAACCGCGGCGCGTACCTGGTGCAGGGCCTCGCACACTGCAGCACGTGCCACACGCCGCGCGGCATTGCGATGCAGGAGAAGTCGCTCGATGAAACCGGCGGCAGCTTCCTGTCGGGTTCGGTGCTCGCGGGCTGGGACGGCTACAACATCACGTCCGACCCGAATGCGGGGATCGGCGGCTGGTCGCAGCAGCAGCTCGTGCAGTATCTGCGCACCGGCAGCGTGCCGGGGCTCGCGCAGGCGGCAGGCCCGATGTCCGAGGCGATCGAGCACAGCTTCTCGAAGATGACGGATGCCGACATCGGCGCGATCGCGACGTACATCCGTACGGTGCCGGCCGTGTCGAACGGCGATGCGAAGCAGTCGCGCGCGTCGTGGGGCAAGCCGGCCGAGGACGGGCTGAAGCTGCGCGGCGTCGCGCTCGCGTCGTCGGGCATCGATCCGGCGCGGCTCTATCTCGGCAACTGCGCGACCTGTCACCAGATGCAGGGCAAGGGCACGCCGGACGGCTACTATCCGTCGCTGTTCCACAACTCGACGGTCGGCGCGTCGAATCCGACCAATCTCGTGCAGGTGATCCTGAACGGCGTGCAGCGCAAGGCCGGCAGCGAGGACGTCGGGATGCCGGCGTTCCGCAACGAGCTGTCGGATGCGCAGATCGCCGCGCTGGCGAACTACCTGACCGGGCAGTTCGGCAATCCGGCCGCGAAGGTGAGCGACCAGGACGTCGCGAAGCTGCGCTGACGCGGCGGCGCAGGTCAACCTCGGACCAGGGGAGGTACGCAGCACATCGGGCGGTACCCGATGCCGGTTGTTGCAGAGCGGGGCGGGCGGCGCAGGCGGCCGCCCGGCCCGGTTCGTTGGCAATCCGCTGCGCGTTCGATCCGGGCGCGCATCGTTTTCGTTGATCGACACCATGACACCGAATCAATCGTTTCTCGCGTCCCAGCGCGATGTGCTGCTGCTGCTTGCCCGCATTCTGCTCGTGATCCTGTTCGTGATGTTCGGCTGGAAGAAGATCGTCGACTTCCCCGGCACGATCGCGTTCATGGGCTCCGAGGGCGCGCCCGCGCCGATCGTCTCCGCGGCGATTTCCGTCGTGATGGAGCTGTTCGTCGGGATCGCGATCCTCGTCGGCTTCCAGACGCGGCCGCTCGCGCTGCTGCTTGCGCTGTATACGATCGGCACCGGCATCATCGGCCATCACTACTGGAACATGACCGGTGGCGAGCAGGTCAACAACATGATTCATTTCTACAAGAACATCGCGATCTCGGGCGGGCTGCTCGCGCTTTGCGCGGCCGGCCCCGGACGTTTTTCGGTCGATCGCGGCTGATAGGACCCTGGGCGCGCGCATGGGGCGCGCGCCGGAGGGTCGAGACTCCGAGGGGGCATCATTTTGCGACTCAAACATTTCGCATGGCTGATCGCGGCCGCCGCGCCGGCGGCCGCCGTCGCACAGACGAGCGTGACGCTGTACGGCCGCGTCGACGGCGGTGTCGAATACCTGAACCACATCGCGACGCCGAACGGCAGCGCGACGCGCTGGAGTGCCGAAAGCGGCGACTGGGGCACCAGCATGTTCGGGCTGAAGGGCATCGAGGATCTCGGCGGCGGGCTGTCGACGGTCTTCAACCTCGAAACCGCGTTCCAGGTGATGAACGGCCAGACGGGCGGCGGGCGCATGTGGTCGCGGCGCGCGTATGTCGGGCTGAAGAGCGACACGTGGGGCCAGCTGCAGGCCGGCCGCAACCTGTTCATCGACAGCGACGGCGTGTGGGAATTCGATCCGTTCGTCCAGCAGGCGTTTTCGTCGGCATCGCTGGTGCGCGGCCGCAACTGGCAGCAGACCAGCAACAACATCGAATATCACAGCCCGGTGTTCGGCGGCTTCGACGTGCAGGCGCAATACGCGTTCGGCAATCAGTCGCGCGGCTTCAACTACGGTGCGGCGGACGATTTCGGCCGCTCCGACGGGATCATGATCTCGTACCATTCGCCGATGCTCGACGTGCGCGGCATCTACGACGAACTGCGCGACAACAACGGCAAGCTCAGCAACATCTTCACCGCGTCGCGCGAATATTTCGTCGGTGCGAACGTGAAGGTGTCGAAGTTCAAGATCCAGGGCGCGTACACGCACTACCAGGCGCCCGACAGCCCGGCCGGCGTTGCCGATCGCGCCGATCACTACTGGCTCGGCGCGACCTACACCGCGACGCCGCAATGGGCGGTGACGGGCGGCGGCTATTACGTGAAGGTCGGCGACGGCGGCGGCGATGCGTCGCACGATCCGTCGGGCCATGCGATCATGTACGTGCTCGGCACCACCTACAACCTGTCGAAGCGCACCTTCCTGTACGGCACCGTCGCTTACGTGCGCAACGGCGGCAACTCGAATTTCTCGCTGCTCGCGACGCCGCGCGACGCGACGTCGAACACGAGCCCGATGACGGGCGAGTCGCAGACGGGCGCGTATGTCGGGATGATGCATACGTTCTGAGCGGGGCGGCGCGCCGGATGCAAAAAAAGGCACGGGTGGTGGAACCCGTGCCTTTTGCGTTGGTGCGGCGCGCGCCGTTCAGTCGAGCGACTTCCCGGCTTTCTCGTCCATGCAGCGTACCGCGAGCAGCGTCAGCACGCCGCAGCCGATCGCATACCACGCAGGCGCATTCGGATTGCCGGTCGCCGCGATCAGCCACGTGACGAAGAACTGCGCGAAGCCGCCGAAGATCGCGACGCCGATGCTGTACACGAGCGCACCGCCCGTCGCGCGCACGGCGCGCGGGAACAGTTCGCCGAGCATCGCGCCGGTCGCGCCGATGTTGATCGCATGCACGATCGACAGCGCCGCGATGATCGACAGCAGCGACGCGGCGCCCGGCCAGCGGTTCAGGGCGACGAACGCGGGGTAGATCGCAACCATCAGCGCGATGCGCGTCCACCAGACGATCCGGTTGCGCCCGTACACGTCGGACAGGTAGCCGCCGATCGGCGTCGCGAGCATCAGGATCGCGCCGGCGACGCAGCCGGCCGTCATCGACAGCCAGGTCGGCAGGTGCAGCACCTGCACGCCGTAGATCGCCATGTAGAACACGATGATGTAGTGGATCGACGTGCCGCCGATCGTCACGCCGAGCCCCGCGAACACGGCCTTGCCGTGGTGGCGCAGCACGTCGGCGAGCGGCAGCGACGCGACCTTTTCCGTCTGCGCGCGAGGGTGCGCGTGCGCGTCGCCCGGCACTTCCTCGACGGTGCGGCGCAGCCAGTAGCCGAGCGGCACGAACAGCGTGCCGATGATGAACGGCACGCGCCAGCCCCAGCTTTCGAGCTGCGCGGCGTTCAGCGTCGACGTGAGCGCGACGCCGGTCAGCGCGCCTGCGAGCGCGGCGAGCCCCTGGCTCGAGAACTGGAACGACGCATAGAATCCGCGGCGGTGCTGCGGCGCCTGTTCGAGCAGCAGCGTGGTCGACGCACCGACTTCGCCGCCCGACGCGAACCCTTGCAGCAGGCGCGCGAGCACCAGCAGCAGCGGTGCGGCGATGCCGACCTGCGCGTAGGTCGGCGCGATCGCGATCGTCGCGGTGCCGAGCGCCATCAGCAGCAGCGTCAGGATCATCGCCTTCTTGCGGCCGACGCGATCCGCATACATGCCGATCACGAGACCGCCGAGCGGGCGCGTGACGAAGCCGACGCCGAAGCTCGCGACCGCGAGCATCAGTTGCCCGAACGACGAGTGCACGGGGAAGAACAGCTTGCCGATCAGGATCGCAAAGAAGCTGTAGACCGTGAAGTCGTAGAACTCGAGCGCGTTGCCGACCGCGGCGGCCGCGATCAGGCGGCGCTTTTTCGCGGCGGTGCGTGCATCGGCCGGCGTGTCGTCGAACGAAAGGGTGGACGTTTCCATGGGGTTTCCCGGTAAGCGCGCAGCAGCGTGATGAAGGGCCGTCAGGCCGCGAGCCAGCCTTCGGCGACGCGGACCCAGTAGCTCGCGCCGATCGCAAGGATGTCGTCGTTGAAGTCGTAGCCGGGGTTGTGCACCATGCAGCCGCCCTTGCTGCCGATGCCGTTGCCGATGAACGCATAGCAGCCGGGGCGCGCTTCGAGCATGAACGCGAAATCCTCGCTGCCCATCAGCGGCGGCGCGTCGGTTTCGACGCGCTCGGCGCCGAGCATCCCGCGCGCGATGTCGGCCGCGAACGCGGTCGGCTCCGCGTGATTGACGAGCACCGGGTAGCCGTAGTCGTAGTCGACTTCCGCAGTCACGCCGAAGCTTTCGGCCTGGCCTTTCGCGAGCGCTTCGATGCGGCGGGCGAGCAGCGCGCGCACGTCGGCGTTCAGCGCGCGCACCGACAGCTTCATCACGACGGTTTCGGGAATGATGTTGAAGGTTTCGCCGGCCTGCACGCTGCCGACCGTGATCACCGCCGCATGCTGCGCGTCGACCTCGCGCGCGACGATGGTCTGCAGCGCGACCATGATGCTGCCGGCGGCCGACATCGGATCGCGCGCGAAATGCGGCATCGCGCCGTGGCCGCCGACGCCGCGCAGCGTGATCGTCACGCGGTCGGCCGACGCCATCGCGGCGCCGGTGCGGAAGGCCATGTCGCCGGCCGCGCGGCCCGGCATGTTGTGGATCGCGAAGATCGCGTCGCATGGGAAGCGGTCGAACAGGCCGTCGTCCATCATCGCCTTCGCGCCGCCGAAATTCTCCTCGGCCGGCTGGAAGATCAGGTTCAGCGTGCCGGAAAACCGGCGCGTTGCCGCGAGGTGGCGCGCCGCGCAGAGCAGCATCGCCGTATGGCCGTCATGCCCGCACGCATGCATCTTGTTCGCGTGGCGGCTCGCATACGGCAGGCCGGTCGCTTCCGCGAGCGGCAGCGCGTCCATGTCGGCGCGCAGCCCGACCGTGCGCGTGCCTTGTCCTTCGCGCAGCACGCCGACGACGCCCGTCTTGCCGATCCCGCGATGCACTTCATAGCCCCAGCCGCCGAGCAGCTCGGCGACGAGATCGCTCGTCAGCGTTTCCTCGAACGCGAGCTCGGGGTGGGCGTGGATGCGGCGGCGCACCTCGATCAGTTCGGGGGCGATCGCGGCGATGCCGGGGATGACGGGGTTCGCGGCGTGGGGCATGGTGTCTCCAGTGGGGCCGGTGGGGCGTTTGACGCGCATATGACGAGCAAGCATATAAATTTCTTTTGCGCACCATAAGCTGATAAATTGCTTTGGTGCACACCGCCGGTTGCCGCTCGGGAATACCCTGAGCCAGCTGGCGCGGCCGGGCCTCGGGTTTCCACGAATCGCGCATTGCCGCCATGAAATACCATCAGTTGAAAGCGTTCGTCACCGTCGCGGAAGAGGGCAGCATTCGCGCGGCCGCGCGCCGCCTGAACGTGTCGCCGGCGGCGCTGACGAAGGCGGTCAAGGAACTGGAGATCGCGCTCGGCGTGTCGCTCGTCGTGCGCACCGCGCGCGGCGTGCAGCTGACCGCGTTCGGTCAGCAGTTGCAGGTGCGTGCGCGGCTGATCGTCACCGAGATGCAGCGTGCGCGCGACGACATCGAGCAGGCGCAGGGCGCGATGACGGGCTCGGTGGCGGCGGCGATCACGCCGGCCGCCGCGGTGACGATCCTGCCGGACGCGTTTCGCGCGTTTCGGCGGCGCTTTCCGGTTGCGCGCGTGAGTCTCATCGAAGGGTTTCCGGGCGTCGCGCTGCCGCGGCTGCACGACGGCTCGCTCGATTTCGCGGTGGCCGTCGTCGTGCCGGAACTGCTGGCGGCCGAGTTCGATCACGCAGAGCTCTATGCGAGCCGCTCGCTGATCGTCGCGCGCAAGGGACATCCGCTGGCGTCGGCCACGTCGCTCGCCGATCTCGTCGATGCCGACTGGTTGATGAATCCGTCGCCGGAAAGCTCGACGCAGGTGCTGTTCAATTCGTTCGTCGCGTACGGGCTGCCGATGCCGACGCGCGTCGTCGAGTGCCCGAGCTTCGGGCTCGCGCACAGCCTGATGACGGGATGCGACCTGATCGCGTCGATGCCCGAGCAGCTGCTGCAGGGCGAGTGGGCGCGCGATCAGCTGGCGGTGCTGCCGATTCGCGAACGGCTGCCGGCCGTGTCGGTGCAGGCCGTCACGCGTCGCGACAGTCCGCTGACGCCGGCCGCGGCGATGCTGCTCGACTGCCTGCGCGATTCCGCGCGACGCCAGGGGCTGCGGTAGCCGCGCGCGAGCCGGTATCATAGCGGCCGGCCCGCCGTACCGGCCGGCCTTCGACAACCTCGCCACTCCGGCATCCGTATCCAGCAATCAGAGGCATTACATGACCAGTGCAACCCAATTCGACAACGTGTCGGTCGTCAAGCGCGCCAATGTCTATTTCGACGGCAAGTGCGTGTCGCATGCGGTGATCTTCCCGGACGGCACGCGCAAGACGCTCGGCGTGATCCTGCCGTGCGCGCTCAACTTCGGCACCGATGCGCCCGAATTGATGGAAGTGCAGGCCGGCAAGTGCCGCGTGAAGCTCGACGGCAGCGACGAGTGGCAGACCTACGGCGCCGGCGAATCGTTCTCGGTGCCGGGCAAGAGCCGCTTCGACATCGAAGTGCTCGAAACGCTCGACTACGTCTGCAGCTATCTGTAAGTGCCATCCATGCGGGCGGCGCGTGCCGTTCGCATCGAGCAAAAAAGAAGCCCCGCCGAGGCGGGGCTTGTCGCAAGCGGATGGCGCAAGGCCATCCGTTACGCGCGTTACAGGCAGGCGTTGATGTCGCCTGCCGAGGCCGCGTCGCCGCGCAGGCCCACCCACGTCTTTGCGCTGGCGTTCCACGACGGACGAACCATCGCGGCGGCACCGTTCGGCGGCTGCTGGCCCGGCGCGTAGACGTCGGTCGCGAGGCCGTTCGCGAGTACGTTCTGCGAGATCACCTGTTGCTGGGACTTGTCGGCCCAGGTCTTGGCGATGCAGGCCGATACGTCCTGCGCGGGCTTCTGGCTTTGTCCCACGTTCTGCACGGCAGGGTCGGCTGCATGAGCAGAAATTGCCACGGTCAATGCGATCAGCGGTAAGTATTTCACGTTATCTCCCTCGAGTCGTGATTGATTGAGTGGGAAGCGCAGTAGTACTGCGTGCAAGTGAGATTGCGTTCGGCAGACGCGGTTCCGACGATTCCGAAACAAGTTGTTAACGCGCTTGCCAAACGGCAAACCCCGGTGCAGTGCTGAGTGTTGCAGCGCGGCATGCGTCGCGCTGCCGATGCGTGTTCGCACGACGACATCATGCGCGCTGCGGTCGGCTCGCTGCCCGGTCGTGTGGTCGAAGATGGCCGCGACATCCGGCATGCATCGGCATGCCGTGTCGCGACGCGTTGTTGTCGGCTGCCGTTATCGGCTTGTCGGATTGCGAAGCTGGAATGGCTGAATGGGTGGCCCCGTCGCATGGGCACCATGATGACAAACTTTCGTCAGTCTAATTGTCAAGCAACTTTAAGCGACGACAGACAAGACAGACGACGATGCGGCGCGCGACACGCGCACCGCATCATGACGCGAAGCAATGCGTGCGGAAGAGGGAGCGCGCGCGACGTGTCGCCGCGCGCGCGATGCTGCGTCAGCCGGCGTTGCGCGCGCCGGCATCGCGCAGATTCGCCGGCACGATCGGGCGGAAGCGCTCGCGCTTGTGTTCGTCGTCGAAGTGCTGGAGCGCGGGCTTGATCAGGTCGCTGCGCGACACGAGCCCCGTGATGCGCAGCGATTGCGCATCGTCGACCACCGGCAGCCGTTCGAGCCCGAGCATCGCGAGGCGCGATGCGACGAGGCGGCACGTTTCGTGCATCAGCGCGACGGCGGGCGGCCGATCGGCAAAGGCAGCCGCAATCGGCGTATCGGCCGCAGCCTGCGCGCGCTGCGCATCGACGAGCGCGCGATCGACGAGGCCGAGCAGCCGGCCGTTCTGCACGACCGGATACGCGCGATGCGTCTGCTGTGCGCCGAAGTACTGCGCTTCGACGGCGCCGAGCGTAGTCGCCCCGTCGATCGCGACGAGCGCGTCGGCCGGCGTCATCACTTCGCCGACGTCGTGCCGCTCGAGCGGATCGACGCCGTATTCGCGATAGATGTGATAGCCGCGGCGCGCGATCTTCTCGGTCATGATCGAGCGCTTCATCACGACGGTCGCGAAGCCGTGCGCGACCAGCGTCGCCGCGAGCAGCGGCAGCAGCGCGTTGACGTCGTGCGTGAGACCGAACGCGAACACGATCGCGGTCAGCGGCGCACCGAGCGTCGCGCCGAGCGTCGCGGCCATGCACACCAGCGGCCACAGCGCCGGATCGCCGCCCGGCAGCACCGGCGACAGCACGGTGCCGAGACCTGCGCCGAGCATCAGCAGCGGTGCGAGCACGCCGCCCGACGTGCCGGAGCCGAGCGCGATCACCCACATCACGGCCTTCACGATCAGCAGCGCGAGCGCGATCTTCAGCGCGATGTGCTGGTGCAGCAGGTCGCCGATCACGTCGTAGCCGACGCCGAGCGCGCGCGGTTCGAGCCAGCCGCCGACACCGATCACGATCGCGCCGAGCGCGGGCCACCACATCCAGTGCACCGGCAGCTTCGCGAACGTGTCCTCGACGCGATACAGCGCGGCCGACAACCCGCACGCGAGCATCCCCGACAGCAGCCCCGCGACGATGCACGAGCCGAGCGCGACCGGCGACGGCGCGGCGGTCGTCAGCGGAAACAGCGGGTCGACGCCGAAAAACACGGCGCGCGCGAAGCCTGCGACCGCGCAGGCGAGCGCGACCGGCAGGAAACTGCGCGGCCGCCATTCGAACAGCAGCAGTTCGACGGCCAGCAGCACCGCGGCGACCGGCGTGCCGAACACGGCCGTCATGCCGGCGGCCGCGCCCGCGACCAGCAGCGTCTTGCGTTCGGCAGCCGTCACGTGCACGCATTGCGCGAGCAGCGAGCCGAGCGCACCGCCGGTCATGATGATCGGGCCTTCGGCGCCGAACGGGCCGCCGCTGCCGATCACGATGCCCGACGACAGCGGCTTGAGCACTGCGACCTTCGGCGACATGCGGCTCTTGCCGAACAGGATCGCCTCGATCGCTTCCGGAATGCCGTGGCCGCGGATCTTTTCCGAGCCGAAGCGCGCCATCATGCCGACGATCAGCGCGCCGATCACCGGCACCGCGATTACCCACGCGCCGAGCGTGTTGCCCGCGGGCGAGCGGTCCGCGAACGAGAACTGCTGGAAGAAGAACAGGTTCGTAAACAGGTGGATCAGGCTCAGCAGCACGAAGGCCGCGAGCGTGCTGAGCACGCCGATCACGGCGGCAAGCAGCGCGATCCTGGGCAGGCGTTCGTTGGTCGAGAAATCGCGTTTATGCGGGGCGTTCATCGGAGTCGGGAGGTCAATGGTCGATCTGGGGAACCTGAAACGCGCCCTTCAGCGATTTCAGTTCGGTGCGGTGCATCGCCGCGAGGCGTGCAAGCAGCGTCTCGCCGGCTTCCTCGAGGTGCACCTCGACTTGCCGGCGATCCGCTTCGCTCGTCTTGCGCTTCACGAGCCCGAGCGCCTCGCAGCGCGTGACCAGCGCGACGACGCCGTGATGCTGCGCCTGCAGGCGTTCCGCCAGCTCGCCGATGGTTGCCCATTCGCGATGCGGATAGCCTTTGATATGCAGCAGCAACAGGTATTGCAGCGGCGTCACGCCTTCGCTTTGCGCGGCGCGTTCGGAGAAGCGCTCGAAGCGGCGCATCTGGTAGCGGAATTCGGACAGTTGCTGAAAATCGCTCTTGGTCAGCGCGCGTCGGGTATCGGTCATCGCAGGGGCGTCCGGACAGTTTCGATAACGGGTAAATATATCACAATATGATATAAATGGATGAATTTCGGCGAAAATAGGCGTTTTACCCGATTCCTGTTACGCGGCCGCGAGCATCTGCGTCTGTCGATGGAGGCCCGTGACGAGATCCGTCTGCGTGACGATCCCGACGAGCCGGCGCGACGCGTCGACGACCGGAATATGGTGGTGGCCCGAATGCGTGAACAGCGGCACGAGCGCCGTGAGCGGCATCGTTTCCGGGACCGACGCGACGTCGCGCGTCATCACGGTGGCGACGCTCGCGGGCTGTCCGCCGAAGGCCTCCGGCAACCGTGCCGACAGGCGCTGCCACAGCGGGGTCGGGCGGCGCAGCTGGCGGGTCAGGTCGGCGCGGGTCACGATGCCGGTCAGGCGGCCGTCGCCGTCGACGACGGGCAGCGCCTTCACGCGATGACGATCGAGCAGCGTGAGCGCGGCCGCGATCGAAGTCGACGCCGCGACGCTGACCGCGTTTTTCGTCATCAGGTCGGCACAGCTGAGTTGGCCGAACGTGCGCGTATACGCCTGCATTTCGGTTTCGTGCAGCAGCGTTTCGAGGTCGTCCGGATCGACGTCGAGCCATTCGCTGCGACGCTTGAGCACGGCGTCGAGATCGTCGCGCGTGAAACCGCCGCGCGCGGGCGCGGCGGCGCCCTGCGGTTTCGTGTCGGCGCGTGCGCCGCCGTGCGGATAGCGGTGCCCGGTCAGCGCGTGATAGACCAGCGCGGCCGACAGCAGGATCGCCGACTGCAGCGCGATCGGTTCGAGCACGAAGCCGAAGCCGAGCGCATGGATCGCGGGGCCGCCGACCACGGCCGTCAGCGCGACCGCGCCCGACGGCGGGTGCACGCAGCGCAGCGCAAACATTCCGCCGATCGCACACGCGATCGCGACCGCGGCGGCGGTGACCGGATCGGCGATCCACTGCGCGCATGCGACGCCGACCGTCGCCGCGACCAGGTTGCCGCCGATGATCGACCACGGCTGCGCGAGCGGGCTCGCGGGCACCGCGAACAGCAGCACCGCGGACGCGCCCATCGGCGCGACGAGCAGCGGCACGAGGCCCGGCACGCCGGGCAGCACGCGCATCGTGACGCCGACCGTCGCGATGCCGACCAGCGCACCTGCGCACGAGCGCAGGCGCTCGCGCCAGCCGAGCGTCATCGGATGGGGAATGAAACTGTGCAGCCATTGCCGCAACGTGCGGCGCGACGAAGAGGAGCCTGACGACATGGACGGAAACGGATAAAAACGACGGCGCGGAAAGCGCGCCGTGACCGGACCGGAATTATATCGCGTTGTGATACAAATTGTCGCACCGCATCACGCCGTTGTCTGCGCGCGACGCACGAAGCTTGCATCGAGCTTTCATCGAATGAGAGGTTGCAGGCCGGTCGGCCGCGCAAATTTGTCTGCAGCGGCGTACAATTCCGGCCACTGAACCCCCGATATGTCAGAACCACGTACGCGATGCCCGCTCTCCCGCCTTCTCCCCGGCACGGCGATCGATTCTGCGTGGTTCGCGGCCTCGTTTCGTTTCCCGCCTGACGCGAGCGCCGTCCATGCCTCCCTACTGACTCTCCCGAAACCAATTCAATGGACATGCTCGAAAACATGCGCCTGTTCGTGCGCGTTGTCGAAGCCGGCAGCTTTACCGCGGTCGCCAAGGAAATCGATGCGACTACCGCGCAGGTGTCGCGCGCGGTGTCGAACCTCGAAGCGCACGTACAGACGCGTCTGCTGCATCGCACGACGCGCCACCTCGGCCTGACCGAGAGCGGCGAGCGCTATTTCGAGCGCGCGAAATCGATCCTCGCGGAAATCGACTACGCGAACGCCGAGGCGCGCAACGCGCTGCTGCGGCCGACCGGCAAGATGCGCATCCATGCGATGACGGGGCTCGGCAAGAGTCATGTGGTGTCGTCGATCGTCCGCTACCAGGAGGACAACCCGGACGTGTCGGTCGAATTGACGCTCGCGCAGCGGATGCCGAACCTCGTCGAGGAGGGCTACGACGTGTCGATCGTGACGGCGTCGCAACTGCCCGATTCGGGCTACGTCGCGCAGACCTGCGGCACGAGCTGCAGCGTGCTCGTCGCGTCGCGCGACTACCTCGAGCGGCACGGCACGCCGCAGACGCCCGACGACCTGCCGAACCACGTGTGCCTGCGCCTCGACACGCCCGCGTCGCCGGCCAGCGAGTGGCGGCTCGAGCGCAGCGACGGCGAGGAGACCGTCTACGAACTGCAGCCCGCGCCGTTCCAGGTCAACGTGCCGGATGCACTGTGCGTCGCGGTGCGGGCCGGGCGCGGGATCGCGTGCATCGCGCTGTATACGGTGCTCGACGACATCCGCGAAGGCCGGTTGATTCGCGTGCTGCCGGAATACCGGTTGCAGACGGTCAGCGTGTACGCGGTATATGCAACGCGCCGCTATCTCGACGCGAAGATCCGGACCTTCCTCGATCATCTGCGCACGACGCTGACGCCCGCGCTGCAGAGCGATCTGAGCGAACTCGACCGGCTGACGGTCGAGCAGGCGCAGGGCGGCGGCCTCAAGCGCGCGTGACGCGGCGCGCGGGCAGGTCGCCCGAACGTGCCCCCGCGCGCGGCGGCGATCATCACGTACCCGCTGCGACGCGAATCCGCTCGAAGCGGCCCGCGAGCCACGCATACGCGGCGATGCCGATCAGCCCGTGCGCGGCGACGAACCACAGCGCGCCGGCAAACGAGCCGGTATGCGCGACGAAGTAGCCGATCACGAGCGGCGTGACGATGCCCGCGATGTTGCCGAGGCCGTTGAACACGCCGCCGCTCAGGCCGACCATGCCTTCCGGCGCGGTGTCGGCGAGCACCGCCCAGCCGACTGCCGCCAGCCCCTTGCCGAAGAACGCGATCGTCATCAGCGCGATCACGATCGTGTTCGACGACGCGCCGTTCGCGAGCACCAGCAGCGTCGCCATCGCCATCCCCGCGACGAACGGCGTCTTGCGTGCACGCGACGGATGCACGCCGCGCCGGATCAGCCAGTCCGACAGCACGCCGCCGAGCACGCCGCCCGTGAACCCGCAGATTGCCGGCAATGCGGCGACCCAGCCGGCTTCCATGATCGTCATGCCGCGCCCCTTGATCAGATAGATCGGAAACCACGTGATGAAGAAGTAGGTGAGCGCCGTGATGCAGTACTGGCCGATGTAGATCGCCCACAGGTTGCGATGGCGGAACAGCTGCGACGCGGCGCGCCACGAGACGCGCGGCCGGTGCCGGACGCGGTTCGCCTCGAGATCGACCAGCGCGCCGTGCGCGCGCAGATAGTCGCGCTCGGCGTCGCTCACGCGCGGGTGGCCGTGCGGTTCGCGATACCACGCGAACCACAGCGCGGCGAGCGCGATGCCGAGCATCCCCATCCACAGGAACACGTGCGGCCACCCGAGCGCATGCGTGAGCCATGCCATCGCGGGCGTGAACAGCACGACGGCCATGTATTGCGCGGAATTGAACAGCGCCGACGCGGTGCCGCGTTCGGCGGTCGGAAACCAGCACGCGACGATTCGCGAGTTGGCCGGGAACGCCGGCGATTCGACGAGGCCGAGCATGAAGCGCATCGCGAACAGCGCGAGCGTCGCGGCGCCGGCCTGCACGCCGAGCCATCCGACCGTGCCTTGCAGCATCGTGAACACCGACCACAGCAGCAGGCTCAGGCCGTAGACGCGTCGCGCGCCGTAACGATCGAGCAGCCAGCCGCCCGGAATCTGCCCGATCGCGTAGGCCCACGCGAACGCCGAAAAAACGATGCCGAGCTGCACGGGCGTGAGCCCCAGGTCATGCGCGACGCCGGTGCCGGCGATCGACATCGTCGCGCGGTCCGCATAGTTGACGACGGTGACGGCGAAGATCAGCGCGAGGATCGCGTAACGGACGCGGCCGATCGTGCGCGAGGCGGCGGCAGCGGGCGCGGCGACGGCCGCGCCGGAGGATCGATTGGGCATGCGTGTCTCCTGGCCTCCGTCGCGCGGAGGCATGTTGTGTCGTGGCGATGCGGGCGCGCGCCGCTTGCGCGGCGCGATGCGCTCAGGTCGTGACGCTGGTCGGCGGGCGCTGGCCTGCGAAGCATGCAGCGAGATTGGCGAGCACGATGCGGCCCATTTCGTCGCGCGTCTCGCGCGTGGCGCTTGCGCGGTGCGGCTGCACGACGACGCGGTCGAGTTCGAGCAGCGCGGGCGGCACCTGCGGTTCGTTCGCAAATACGTCGAGGCCCGCGCCGGCGATCGTGCCGTCCGCCAGCGCGCGCACCAGCGCGGCTTCGTCGACGAGCTTGCCGCGCGCGACATTGATCAGGAAGCCGGTGCGGCCGAGCGCGGCGAGGACCTCGGCCGTGACCAGCACGTTGCCGTGATCGGCCGATGCGGCGACGACCAGCACGTCGCTGTCGCGTGCGAGCGCGATCAGGTCGGGCACGAACCGGTAGCCGCTGTCGCGATGCTCGCGCGGGCCGAAGTAGCTGACCGGCATCCGGAATGCCTGCGCGCGCTGCGCGATCGCGCGCCCGACGCGGCCGAGGCCGACGATGCCGAGCCGCTTGCCCGTCACCTGCGTCGCGAGCGGCTGCGCGAACCTGCCCCAGCGGCCGGCGCGCACGATGCGTTCGCCGAGGCCGAGATCGCGCAAGGTCATCAGGATCAACCCCATCGCCATGTCGGCCACGTCGTCGGTCAGCACGTCGGGCGTCGTCGTGACGTGGATGCCGCGCGCGCGGGCGCGTGCGAGGTCGACGGCGTCGGTGCCGATGCCGTTGATCGCGACGATTTCGAGGGCGGGGAGCCGGTCCATCAGCGCGGCGGACAGCCCGTTCGCGCCGCCGGTCACGACGCCGCGGATGCGCGGCGCGACGCGCTCGAGCAGGGCGTCCGGCTGGTCGGTTGCATACAGCCGGTGTACCGCATAGCGGGCGGAGAGTTCGGCGTCGATGGTGTCGGGGAGCGGCTGGGTCAGCAGAATATCGATGGTCATCAAGGTCTCGGTCGGCGTGCGCGGCACGGGCCGCGCATCGGATGCAACCGAGTATAGGAATCGCATTGATGTTGGTCTAACATCAAAAGCCTATTGATTGATTCAGGATTTGAATGATCGAACTGCACCAGCTTCGCTGCTTTGTCGCGGTTGCCGAGGAACTGCACTTCGGCCGTGCGGCGAAGCGGCTTTTCATGACGCAGCCGCCGCTCAGCCGGCAGATCCAGTTGCTCGAGCATGCGCTCGGTATCGCGCTGCTCGAACGCAGCAGCCGGCAGGTCAGGCTGACGGCGGCCGGCGAGCGCTTCCTGCGCGATGCGCGACACATCCTCGAATTCTCGGCGCGCGCCGAGCAGGCCGCGCAGCGCGTCGCGCACGGCGGCGCCGGGCGCATCACGCTCGGCTTCACGGCCGTCAGCGCGTACCGGATGATCCCGATGCTGCTCGCGCATGCGGCGCACGCGCTGCCCGACATCGACGTCGAACTGCGCGAGATGGTGTCGACCGTGCAGGTCGATGCGCTCGCATCGCGGATGCTCGACGCGGGCTTCGTGCGCCAGCGCGCCGGCCGGCAGCCGCTCGAATACCGGCTCGTGCAGCGCGAGCCGATGCTGGTCGCGGTCGCGGAAGGCGCGCCGCTCGCCGCGCACGAACGGATCGGCCCCGCCGATCTCGACCGGCAGCCGTTCATCGCGTATTCGCCGAACGAAGGGAAGTACTTCCACGACATGATCTCGGGGATGTTCGCGGGCGCGGGGCGGCTGCCGAACTACCTGCATTACGTGGGGCAGACGCATACGATCCTCGGCCTCGTGCGCGCGGGGCTCGGCGCCGCGCTCGTGCCGGCGTCGGCGCGCGAGCTGCACGTGGACGGCGTGGTGTTCCGGCCGCTCGCGGATGCCGACGTGGCGGCCGAGCTGTATCTCGCGTGGCGGACCGACAACGACAATCCGGTGCTGCCGGTATTCAACGCGATGGTCGAGCGCTTCCTGACGGAAAGCGCGGACGGCGTCGTCGCGTAAGCGTCGTGCCGGCGTGCGAACGCGGAGCGGGAAGGCGCGAGAAGGGAAAAGGGGGAGCGAGCAGGCGGGCGCGGGCCGGGCCGCATGCCGGAATCGACGCGCGGCCAGGCCCAGCGACGGGTCAATGCGTGACCGACAGGAACAGGTACGCAGCGAACAGCGACAGGTGAACCACGCCGTGCAGCACCGTCGTGCGCCCTTGGCTGAGCGTCAGCGTGCTGACCAGCAGCGTCAGCGACAGCAGCACGGTTTCCATCGCGCCGATGCCGAGCGTGAGCGGCTGGCCGACCCAGATGAACACGGCCGCGACGGTCGGGATCGTGAGCCCGATGCTTGCGAGCGCCGAGCCGAGCGCGAGGTTCATGCTGGTCTGCAGGCGATTCGCTCGCGCGGCGGTCACGGCCGCGAGCCCTTCCGGCAGCAGCACGAGCGCGGCGATCACGATGCCGACCGCGGCCTCGGGCGCGCCGAGCTTCAGCACCGCATGCTCGACCGCCGGCGACAGCAGCTTCGCGAGCAGCACGACCGCGACGAGGCTCGCAAACAGCAGCAGCAGGCTGATCAGCGCGGTGCGGCCGCTCGGCGGCGCTGCGTGCACCGATTCGTTCGCGCTGTCGTGGTCGGCGAGGAAGTAGTCGCGATGGCGCACGGTCTGCACGAACACGAACACGCCATACAGCACGAGCGACGACACGCCGGCGAACGCGAGCTGCGAGCTCGAGAACTGCGGGCCCGGCGCGGCGCTCAGGTAGTTCGGCATCACCAGCGACAGCACGGACAGCGACGCGAGCACCGCGAGCGCCTTGCTCGCGCCGCGTCCCTGGAAGTCCTGTTCGCCGTGCTTCCATGCGCCGACCAGCAGGCACAGGCCGACGATGCCGTTGCAGATGATCATAACGGCGGCGAACACGGTGTCGCGCGCGAGGCCCGACTTCTCGGGGCCGGCGCCGAGCATTACCGACACGATCAGCGCGACCTCGATCACGGTCACGGCGACCGCGAGCACGAGCGTGCCGAACGGCTCGCCGACCCGATGGGCGACGACTTCGGCGTGGTGGACGGCGGCGAACACGGCGCCGGCGAGCGCGGCGGCGAACAGCGCGATGACGATGCCTTCGGCCGGCACGACGCGCGACAGCGCGAGTACCAGCCATGCGGCAAGCGGGGCCAACAGGGTCCAGCGCGGAAGCTGGTTGGACGAGATCGGCATCGAGGGTTCCTTATTCGAGTGGCGGCGCGCGATGCGCCGTCACGGGTTGACGAAGCCCGGTCGGACAATCTGCCGAACGAGGACGGTGAAACCGAAGGGCGGCAGCGCGGAACGGCGCTGCCCGGGGTGCGCCGCGACGACGCGGCGACGGGCGCGGGCGGGCCGAAGCCCGTCGCAGGATGAAACGGTTCGATGCAGCCGGCCGCCGGGGGCGGTGCAGCGGCGGGGCGACGGCCCGGTTCTGACCCCGAAGGGTGATCGACGAGAGACGGCAGGGGCGGCGTGACACGCGGTTTTCTCCCGAAATCCGGCGATTTGTCGAATCTTATCAGGCGTTCGGGGGCCGCTATCTCATATTCGAACGCTTACATCGACCTTTCGGTCGACAAAAAGTGCCCCGAATCTTTCATTTTTTATCTTTGCAGTCTCCGTAACGCTCTATTGCACGACAAATTCGGGCTCACCCCGACATAAATCAACCGACCGGTCGGTTTATAATCGCTCGCACTTCCACTTCATGACGGATCGCAAGCGATGGCTGTTTCCTCTGCACATTCGGTGAATTCGGGCGCGCTGGCGCGCTCGGCGGTCGTCGGCGTGATCGGCGCGGGCGCGATGGGCGCGGGCATCGCGCAGGTCGCGGCGGCGGCCGGCCACACGGTCCTGCTCTACGACCTGAACGAAGCGGCCTGCGACAAGGCGCTCGCCGGGATTCGCGCGCAGTTCGCGCGGCTCGCGGAGAAGGGCCGGCTCGAACCGGCGCAGGCGGAGGCCGCCGGCAGCCGGATCCGCGCGGTGCGTGCGCTGGCCGATCTCGCGCCCGCCGCGCTGATCGTCGAGGCGGCAGCCGAGCGGCTCGACGTGAAGCGCGATATTTTCGCGACGCTCGAGCGCCACGTCGACGATGCGTGCCTGCTGGCCACCAACACGTCGTCGATCTCGATCACGTCGATCGCGGCCGGCCTGCGCGCGCCGCAGCGCGTCGCCGGGCTGCACTTCTTCAACCCGGCGCCGCTGATGGCGCTCGTCGAGGTGGTCAGCGGGCTCGCGACCGCACCCGACGTCGCCCAGGTGCTTTATGCCACCGCGGCCGCGTGGGGCAAAAAGCCCGTGATGGCGAAATCGACGCCGGGCTTCATCGTGAACCGCGTCGCGCGGCCGTATTACGCGGAGGCGCTGCGCGTGCTGAACGAGCAGGGCGGCACGCCGGCGTCGATCGACGCGGTGATGCGCGAAGCCGGCGGCTTCCGGATGGGGCCGTTCGAGCTGATGGACCTGATCGGCCACGACGTGAACTTCGCGGTGACCGAGTCGGTGTTCCGCGCGTACTTCAACGATCCGCGCTACACGCCGTCGCTGATCCAGCAGGAACTGGTGAACGCGGGTTTCCTCGGGCGCAAGTCGGGGCGCGGCTTCTATTCGTATGCGGAAGGCGCGACGCCGCCCGCGCCGGAATTCGAGCCGCCGCGCGACGCGCCGGCCGAGGTCGTGCTGTTCGCGCAGGACGGGCCGGCCGCGGCGCTGCACGCCCGCTTCACGGAACGCCTCGCCGGTGCGCGCCGGCACGACGCGCATCCGGACGAACTGCTCGCGACGGCCGGCCGCGCATCGATCGCGCTGACCGACGGGCGCACCGCGACCGCGCGCGCCGCGCAGACGGGCGTCGCCGACCTGGTGCTGATCGACCTCGCGCGCGACTACGCGCAGGCCGGGCTCGTCGCGCTGACCCGCGCGCTCCAGTGCAGCGACGCCGCCTATGCGGACGCGGTCGGCCTGTTCCAGCAGGCGGGCTTCCGGGTCGTCGGCGTCGCCGACGTGCCGGGCATGGTCGCGATGCGCACCGTCGCGATGCTCGCGAACGAAGCGGCCGACACGGTCAACCAGGGCGTGTGCTCGCCCGCCGATCTCGATCTGGCGATGGAGAAGGGCGTGAACTACCCGTGCGGCCCGCTCGCGTGGGCCGATGCGATCGGCATCGGCCGCGTGCACCGCGTGCTGTCGAACCTGGCGGCGAGCTACGGCGAGGACCGCTATCGCGTGTCGCCGCGCATCGCCGCGCTGCATGCCGCCGGCCGGCTGTTCCGGTCGTAGCCGCCACCCGATCACGATAACGACATCACTCCACTGGAGGAGCACCCCGATGACTCACCCGACGCATCCCGCCGCCGCCCTCGAGCCGATCGAGACCGCCAGCCGCGACGAACTGCAGGCGCTGCAGCTCGAGCGCCTCAAATGGTCGCTGCGCCACGCATACGACAACGTGCCGCACTATCGCCGCACGTTCGACGCGGCGGGCGTGCATCCCGACGACCTGAAATCGCTCGCCGATCTCGCGAAATTTCCGTTCTCGACGAAATCCGACCTGCGCGACAACTATCCGTTCGGCCTGTTCGCGGTGCCGCGCGAACAGGTGGTGCGCGTGCACGCGTCGAGCGGCACGACCGGCAAGCCGACCGTGGTCGGCTACACGGCGCGCGACATCGACACGTGGGCGAACGTGACCGCACGCTCGATCCGCGCGGCGGGCGGGCGGCCCGGCGACACGCTGCACAACGCGTTCGGCTACGGGCTGTTCACCGGCGGCCTCGGGATTCACTACGGCGCGGAGCGGCTCGGCTGCATGGTCGTGCCGATGTCGGGCGGGCAGACCGAGAAGCAGGTGCAGCTGATTCGCGATTTCGAGCCGAAGATCATCCTCGTCACGCCGTCGTACATGCTGAACCTGATCGACGAAATGGTGCGGCAGGGAATGGACCCGGCGCAGTCGTCGCTGAAGATCGGCATCTTCGGCGCGGAGCCGTGGACGCAGGCGCTGCGCGACGAAGTCGAGACGCGCGCGGGCATCGATGCGCTCGACATCTACGGACTGTCGGAAGTGATGGGCCCGGGCGTCGCGTGCGAATGCGTGGAGACCAAGGACGGCCCGGTCATCTGGGAAGACCATTTCTATCCGGAGATCATCGATCCCGTGACCGGCGAAGTGCTGCCCGACGGCAGCGAAGGCGAACTCGTGTTCACGTCGCTGACGAAGGAGGCGATGCCGGTGATCCGCTATCGCACGCGCGACCTCACCGCGCTGCTGCCGCCGACTGCGCGCGCGATGCGCCGTCTCGCGAAGATCACCGGCCGTTCCGACGACATGCTGATCGTGCGCGGCGTGAACGTGTTCCCGAGCCAGATCGAGGAAATCGTCGTCGCGCAGCCGAAGCTGTCGGGGCAATTCCAGATCACGATCTCGCGCGACGGTCATATGGACCGCCTCGACCTCGCCGTCGAGCTGCGCTCCGAAGCCGCGGCGAGCGTCGGCGAAGGCGAGCGCACCGCGATCGCACGCGAGGTGCAGCACCGGATCAAGACGATGGTCGGCGTGTCGGCCGGCGTGACGGTGCTGGGCGCGGGCGGCATTCCGGCCAGCGCGACCGGCAAGGCCCGCCGCGTGATCGACCGCCGCCACGCCGCGTGATGCCGATACCCGATGTTCTACCCGAGGAAACCTGTTCGATGGATGGATTGAAGACCCTGGCCGTCGCGGTCGATGCGCGCGGCATTGCCACCGTCTCGCTGCAGCGCGGCGACGTACTCAACGCGTTCGACGAGACGATGATCGCCGAGCTGACCGAGGCGTTCACGGCGCTCGGCGCGCGCGACGACGTGCGCGCGATCGTGCTGCGCTCGGACGGGCGTGCGTTCTGCGCAGGCGCCGACCTGCAATGGATGCAGCGCGCAAGCGCGAACGACGCGGCCGCGAACCTGCGCGATGCCGAGCGGTTCGCCGCGATGATGCGCGCGATCCGCCAGTGCCCGAAGCCGACCGTCGCGCGCGTGCAGGGCCACGCGTTCGGCGGCGGCGTCGGCCTGTGCGCGGCGTGCGACATCGTGATCGCGAGCGACCACGCGCGCTTTGCGGTCAGCGAGGCGCGTTTCGGGATCCTGCCGTCGGTGATCGGACCGTATCTGGTCGAGGCCGTCGGCCAGCGCCAGGCGCGCCGGCTCGCGCTGACCGCGACGCAGCTCGGCGCCGCCGAGGCCGTCGCGATCGGGCTGATCCACCAGGCCGTGCCGCTCGACGCGCTCGATCACGCGCTCGACAGGACGCTCGCCGAACTGAGCCGCAACGGCCCGAACGCGCTGATGGAGATCAAGCGCTTCTTCGACGCGATCGGCGAGTATCCGCCGTCGGACGCGCGTGCGGCGTTCACCGCGCAGACGATTTCGCGCGTGCGCGCGACGCCGGAAGCGAAGGAGGGCTTCGCCGCGTTTTTCGCGAAGCGGCCGCCCGCGTGGGAGCCGGTCGCGGAATAAGGATGCGTGGAGCGTGCCGGAGGCTCGCTCGCTCGCGGCGCAAGCGGCCGCCCGCCGACGCCGAG
Source organism: Burkholderia pseudomultivorans (assembly GCF_902499075.1). GTDB lineage: Bacteria > Pseudomonadota > Gammaproteobacteria > Burkholderiales > Burkholderiaceae > Burkholderia > Burkholderia pseudomultivorans. The sequence goes on from NZ_CABVPP010000009.1 coordinate 131,539, forward strand.
CAGCGCGGCCGTCCGCCGCCGCAACGCGCAACGGCGATGAGTGTGCAGCGCCGGGCGCTTGCTCTACAATGCGTGACCCCCGGCGCGCCGCCGGCCCAGCCCCGACCGCTTCCCTGCCCGATGATCGTCAATCGTCTTGTCTCCGAGATCCTGTTCGGCTTCACCGGCCTGATCGGCATCATCAATCCGATCGGCATCGCCTTCCTGTTTCTCGAGCGAACCGAGGCGCTGACCGAGCACGAGCGGGACCTGCTCGCGAAGAAGGTCGCGTTCAACGCGTTCATCGTGCTGCTGGTCGCGTTCTTCGCCGGCACGCCGGTGCTGCATTTCTTCGGGATCTCGATGGAGGCGCTGCGGATCGGCGGCGGCTTCGCGGTGGCGGTGGCGGGCTGGCAGATGCTGAACGAGCCCGACGGGCCGGGCGGCGGCGACACGCCGGTCAAGCCGATCGATGCGAACGCGATCATGACGCGCGCGTTTTTCCCGCTGACCGTGCCGCTGACGGTCGGCCCCGGCTCGATCGCGACCGCGATCGCGCTGAACGCGAACCGCACGCACAAGCTGTCGGAGTTCATGCTGTCGAGCATCGTGTCGATCGCCGTCTCGCTGCTCGTCGCGGTCGTGATCTGGCAGACCTACAGCCGTGCCGCGCTGCTGTCGCGCTACCTCGGCAGCGAAGGTACCAAGGTCGCGAAGCGCGTGTCGGCGTTCCTGCTGCTGTGCATCGGCGTGCAGATCATGCTGACCGGCTTCTCCGAATTCCTGCAGCCGATCGCCGACCAGATCAAGTAATCGGCCCGGCCTGCCGATCCGCGCGAACGGGCGTCGCCGCACGGCGGCGCGTGGCGCGGCTCCTTTCATCGCCATCGCGCACGCACGCGCATGGGCGCGACCCTGCGCGTGTGCGCCGCGCGGTATAACATGCGACGTTCCGGCGGATGCGCGGCGTCCGGCTCGCGCGCGACGCGTCGAGCGCCGACGCGCATCCGGCCGCACGTTCAACTGAATGGCGAGGGATGCGATGGAATACGTGAAATTCGGGGCGACCGGGCTCGACGTGTCGAAACTGGTGCTCGGCTGCATGACGTTCGGCGAGCCGTCGCGCGGCACGCACCCGTGGACGCTGCCGGAGGCGGAGAGCCGCCCGATCATCCGCCGCGCGATCGAGGCCGGCATCAATTTCTTCGACACCGCGAACATGTATTCGGACGGCACGTCGGAGGAGATCGTCGGCCGCGCGCTGCGCGACTTCGCGAAGCGCGACGAGGTCGTGATCGCGACCAAGGTGTTCTACCGGATGCGCCCCGGGCCGAATGGCGCGGGCCTGTCGCGCAAGGCGATCATGACCGACATCGACCAGAGCCTGACGCGGCTCGGTACCGACTACGTCGACCTGTACCAGATTCATCGCTGGGACTACCACACGCCGCTCGAGGAAACGCTCGAGGCGCTGCACGACGTCGTGAAGGCCGGCAAGGCGCGCTATATCGGCGCGTCGTCGATGTACGCATGGCAGTTCGCGAAGGCGCTGTACACGTCGCGCCAGCACGGCTGGACCCGTTTCGTCAGCATGCAGAACCACCTGAACCTGCTGTACCGCGAGGAAGAACGGGAAATGCTGCCGCTGTGCGAGGCCGAGGGCATCGCCGTGATTCCGTGGAGCCCGCTCGCGCGCGGCCGCCTGACGCGGAACTGGGACGAGTCGTCGAGCCGGCAGCAGAGCGACGAGGTCGGCCAGCGGCTGTACGACGCGACGGTCGATGCGGATCGCGCGGTCGTCGAGGCCGTTGCTGCGATCGCGGCCGCGCGCAACGTGCCGCGCGCGCAGGTTGCGCTTGCCTGGGTCGCGCAGAAGCGCGGCGTCACCGCGCCGATCGTCGGCATCTCGAAGCCGCAACAGCTGGACGATGCGCTCGGCGCGCTGGAACTGAAACTGACCGACGACGAAATTGCGACGCTCGAACGCCCGTACGTCCCGCATGCGGTCGCCGGCTTCGACTGAGCGTCGCCGTGCAGCGTGCGCCGCGCCGGTCAGCGCGCGGCGGCGAGCATCGGATAGGTAAACAACCCGAAGTGCACGACGTTCAGCCCCACGTGCGCGAGCGCGGACGCGAGCAGCCCGCCGCGCCGCCACGCAAGGCCGTAACCGATGCCGGCCACCGTGCCGAGCACGATCCACGGCCAGCCGCCGGCCGCATGCGCGGCGCCGAACAGCATCGCGCCGATCGCGAGCGCGGCCCACGGGCCCCACGCGAACGCGCGCAGCGCACGTGTCAGCCCACCCTGTATGTAGCCGCGAAACAGCGCCTCTTCGGCGAGCGTGACGAGCAGCAGGTTGTTCGCGAGCCACAGCCAGCCCGACGGCGGCCATTTGGGCGCCCAGCCGACCATGCCGAATGCGAGCGCACCGGCCAGGCATGCGGCCGCCGTCGCGAGCGCGGCCATCGCGCCCGTGCGCAGCGCGCGCAACGGCGCGACGTCGGGCGCGACCCACGGCAATACCCACAGCAGCCACAGGCCGACGAGCGGCTTGTCGAGATTCAGGTACATCGTGAACGGCGCGGCATCCGCGGTGAAACGCGTCGGGCCGATCACGCGAGGATTGTGGAAGCCGGGCAGCAGGTGCACGCTCAGCGCGATCGCCAGCGCGGCGAACGCGACATGCGCGGCGATGCGCACCGCGAGCGGGCGGTCGGGCGCGACGCCCCATGCGGCGGCGGCCAGCAGCGCGAGCGGCGCCAGTGCAACCGGCGCGAGCTGGCCGGTCGCCAGCGCGCCCGCGTAACCGAGCGCGGCGAAGATCAGACTGGCGGGGCGCAGCGGACGGTGCCACGCGAGCGCGGCTGCGGCAAACAGCGCGAGCCAGGTCGCGGCGAACGGGAGAGTCGGGGCGGGCATCGGCAGCAGGGCATTCGTCGGACGAGACGCCGCGCATCATACCGCAGCGGCCGGCTCGCGCGACGGTGCGGCCTTGCGGAGCAGGCCGGCCGACCGCGAACGGTCGGCCGTCAGCGGCCGGCGACCTCGGTGACGCCTTCGCGGCTCGGGATGTCGACGCTGTTGCGTGTGCGCATGCGCCGCCGATACCAGAACGTCCAGGCGAGCAGGCAGCCGAACACCGAGTAGCCGATGATCGGCGACACGACCAGCACGCGCTCGACCGGCCAGGTCATCACCATCCAGCAGCGCAGCAGCATCTCCAGCGTCATGCAGGCGCCCCAGACGAACGTCATCAGCCGGAGCATCTGCCGCAGCCCCGGCTGCTGGTCCCAGACGGCTTCGAAGCGGGCAGCGCCGCCGGCCATCTCGCGGGCCACGGTCGCGCGCGCCAGATAGAAGATCAGCGGACGCTCGCGGAACAGCGACAGCAGGAACAGCACGCCGATCGTGCCGGACGCGAGCGACTCGCGCATCAGCAGCGTGCGCGGGCTGCCGCCGAGCGCCATGCCGACGATCGACAGCGCGATGCCGAACAGCACGATGATTGCGACCGCATCGATGCGGCGCGTGCGAATGAATTCGACGATCGACCAGACGATGGGGGGGATTGCCGACGCGTACAGCGCACCGGTTTCGCCGAAATACGGCTGCGCGACCCGGTATGCGGCCCAGGGGAGCAGCAGGTTGACGACGAGTTCCAGAATCAGGCCGGCGCGTGGTTTCACGGGCGACTCTATGCAGTTGAAGGCATGCGCGCGCCAGACGGACTGCCGGCGCGGGAAGCGATACGGTCCAGTATATCGAAGAATCGGTCGATGGCGTCGCGGCGGCAGCCGGCATTCAGAACAGCAGCGTGCCGAGCCGGACGAGCTCGGATTGACGGCTGCACGACATCTTTCTCATCAGCGAACTGATCTGGTTGCGCACCGTTGCGGTCGCAACGCCCGTCGCGGTGGCATATTCCGCCGGCGAATGGCCGCTGACGAGCGCGGCGAGCACGCGTGCCTCGGCCGGTGTCAGCGAGAAGAAGGCGGCCAGTTCGTCGAGCCCGGGCACCGCGAACGCGCTGTTCTTGCGCATTCGTACGATCAGCGTCGATTCGTTTGCGAACGTGAACGCGGGCGGGGCCGGTGCGATATCGAGCCGCAGGCCTTCTCCCCACGACGTCGGGACCGAAAACGTCACGGCCTGCCGGCTCGAATCCGCTCGCGCGATCGCGCGCCGCAGGCCGGCGGCGAGCGCCGGATGCGGATGGGTCAGCGTCCGCTCGGTCGAGTCCAGCAGCCGGCCTTCGACCAGCCATTCGGTCGCGTTGGCGGTCCGCATCAGGATCGACGCGGTCGGCGTGATCAGCAGCATCGCGTCGCCGACGGCGGCCAGGCCGGTGTCGAGCGCGTCCATGCGCGCCTGCAACGCGCGCGCGCGGTTGTCGATCGCTTGCGACAGCGCCCGCACGAAACGGCCGACCGGCGAGTTCGCGTCGTCGTCGCGCGGCGTCGCCGGCGACGTCGCGCGCAGAAAGGTGATGCCGGCGCGTATTTCGCGGTTGACGGCCAGTTCGCACGCGAGCACCTGGCCGATGCGATGGGCCGGCAGATATTCGTTGTAGAACGGATGACGACTCACGTCCGGCGCGACGCGCAGCTGGTCGCTGTTCAGCCATGCGCATTTCGCCGAATGCTGCGCGGCCCGCACGATCGGATCGTCGTGCGCGAAGTGGTTGCGATAGTCCTGCTCCGCGCTGTCGTCAAGCCCTTGCTGGCGAAGCACCGTCAGTTCGTATCCGGTGCTGAAGATCATCAGGCCGGCCGCGTCGGCGCCCACCAGGTTTCGGGCCGCATCGAGCAGCGCTGCCCACGGCGGATCGGGATCCGCCACAGTGCGGATCGCGTCCATCGCGGTTCGAAAGGCGGCGGTCGTGGACATGGGCGTTCGGTACCCGGCCGGCGGCGCGTGCCGCCGACAGGTTCGGCAGAAGACGCCGAGACATGAGCAATTCGCGTGCGAACCCTTGTCGGCGCGGCGCGGCGCGCGCGGAACAAACGATTTCGGGCGAAAAACGTTGCAGATTCGACACACGGCGGCGCGACGTCGAGGCGTTCCCGGCCATCTTCATGCGATCGCGTCGGGCTATCGAGTGCGGTTTGTCCCTGATTGCGCGTCCGACCGCGGCCTGCGCGGCGAGCGCGCGAGCGATGGGCAACGGCCGGCAAAACGCCGATCGCCGACCGGGCGGCATTGCACCGCCCGGCCATCCCCGATGGATCGTTGACGTGTCAGGACGCGTTGGGCGCCGATGCGCCGTCGCGATAGGTCACGTTCTGGAAGAAGCGCACGCCGTTCGAGTTCTTTGCGCGCAGTTGCACGATCCGGTAATTGCCGTCGACGAGCGGCAGGAACTGCGAGCCGGCGCAAGTCTGCGCGCCGGTCGAGTCGACGCCGGCCGTCACGGTTGCCGAGGTCGCCCCGCCCGGGACCGACGTGAAGCCGTCGACGCCCGCCGTCGAGTTGCCGAGCGTCAGTACCGCGACGCCGATCAGCGGCGGCGCATCGGCGTTCGGCGTCCAGTCGACGCTGGCCGTCGCCACCGCAGCGGCCGCCGAGCCGCCGGGCGTCAGGAAGTTCGCGACGACATCCTGGCCGACCGCGGCCCACGGCGTGGTCGCGCCGAGGTTCGCGCTGACCACCGGCGTGGCGCTCGTGACCGTGAACGAGTCGAGCGGATTGCCGCTGGAGTCGAACAGTTCGTAGGTGTATTGCGGATAGAACGGCACGCTCGACGGATCGAGCTGCGATGTATCCCAGAAATACTTCGACGGCGGCGTGAAGGTGGTTGCGGCGCCGGCCACGGTCTGCCACGACCACCGGTATTCGTTCGTATCGCTCGCGACGGTGAAGCTGCTGGTCGGCGGCAAGGTCGCGGGCTTCGTGCCGGGAATCGCCAGATAGTTCGCGGTGCCGCAGGCGCTCGAGCGGAACAGGAACAGGCCGCCGGTCGGCAGGCCCGGCCCGGTCACCTGGACGGCGTTGACGTTCGATGCGTTCGGCCCCTGGGGATTGAAGACGAACGACATGCCGGCATCGTAATGGCTGACGTCCGGATTGCCGCTGCTGTCCGCGAACGAATCGAGGAAGGTCCGCAGCGTCACGCGCGATTCGGTGCGCGCGTCGTACTTGAGCTGGTTGCCGACGAGATTCCAGGACGCGGTGCTGCCGTCCGGCAGCGTGATGGGCGCGGCAAGCTGATGAGCCGTCGTGACGAAGGTGCCCTGCGTGCCGTCGGTGAGCGTGTACGGAATCCGCACGAGCGCCGACTGCGTATTGCTCGCGTCCTTGAAGTATTGCAGCGTCACGGGCTGGCCGACGCTCGCGCCGACCGACGTCGCGAGCTGGAACGCCGCCACGTAGTCGTTGATGTTCGTGTAGCCGTTGTCCATGTAGTGCGAGTCGAATGCGGCCGCGCACGACGCGTTCGTGCTGCGCTGCGCGACCTGCGCGGACAGGCACGCTTGCAGCAGGCCCTGCATGAAACCGAGCGTGTTCGCCGCGACAGGGGGCGCGGCAAGCGGGGTGGACGGCGCGGTCGTCTGGTTGTTGAGGGCGAGGCCCTGCGTCGGCGAGCCGTTCGACACGAGCGTCGTGCCGCTGCCGTTGCTCAGCAACTGCACCGAATCGATCACGGCATCCGCGCCGGTCTGATTCGCCGTAAACGGCGTCGCGATCGCGTCGAAGCTCGACGCCGACAGGCCGTTCTGCTGCAGGATGTCGGCGAGCGCGCTGTTGAGCGTGCCCGACGCCTTCTGCACGGCCGCGGGCTGGACGTTCGCGCCGAGCGTGGCCGGCGCCGTCAGGTCCAGCGCGTTGCCGCTCGCGGTCAGCAGGTCGCCGATCGCGGTCGTCAGCGTGGTGACGTTGACCGTCGACGAAGCGCCGGCCGCCGGCAGCGTCGCGATCACCGACACGAGCGGATCGGCGCGCCCCTGCGGGTCGGTGGCCACGACTACGACCGGCGCGCTCAGTTGCCCGACGTTCAGCGTATACGTGCCGTCCGCGCCGGCCGTCGCGGTCGCCGTCTTGCCGTTGACGTCGGTCGCGGTGAGGGCGGCATTGGCGATCGCGGCGCCGCTCGCGACGGTGCCCTGCACCGACGCGGCCGGCGGCGAGGAGGGCGAACTGTCGCTGCCGCCGCCGCACGCGCAGACGGCCGCCGCACCCGCGATGGCCGTCAATGCCATGCGAAGCTGGGTAGAGGAGCGCTTCATGATGGATTCTCCCTGGATGAGTGGGTCGGGCGAGGCCGACCGGCCGGTGCACGCGACGCGATCGCGTACGTCGTAGGCTAGGTGTCGGGCGCCGGCGTTTCCATGATTCAAATTGACTAAAGGCGCGCAGCGGCGTGTGCGCTAGGGTCCGTTTAGCGATGGAACGCGCATGCGTTGCCATAGGCGAACGAACCCTCGACTTCTCATGTCGCAGCCGCGAACGGGGAAACTCATGCACGGCGACGCGCCCACGCTGTTCCTGCACGGTGGCCCCGGCGGCTGCGCCGCGTTCGAGCGCGCGCACTTCGGCCGCTCGCTGCCGATTCATTGGTGGGATCAGCCGCGCTCGGTCGTTCTGTACCCGAGCCCGTTCGGCGCGCTCGTCGGCGCGGCCGAGGCCGAACTGCGGCTGCTCGCGCAGCGCGGAGGCGGGCCGGTCGACGTGGTGGCCCATGCGTTCGGTGCAACGCTCGCGCTCGGACTGGCCGCGCGGATGCCGGGTGCGCTTGGCAGGGTCGTGCTGCTGGCGCCGGTCGCCGATGTCGGCGCGGCGTTCGTGCGGCTCGCGATGTCGCTCGATGCGGGCGGGAACGCTGCCGGGTTCGTGACGGCGGCGCTGGCGGCGTTTCGCGAACGCCCGGATTTTGCGCGGTTCAGCTTGCTGGTCGATGCGATCGTGCGGGCGCGATCGGTGGCGATGGTCCCGGCGCCATGGCGGCACCGCGCGCGGGCGCCGTGCCGCGGCATGTTCGACCGTGACGTATTCGACGCGGTCGTCGGCGATGCGTGGTCACGGCCGTTGCCGCTGCCGTCGCCGCAACACGGCGCGGCGTTTGCCGCGCGTGTGCACGTGGTGCTCGGTGCCGCCGATCCGATGCTCGACGTCGATATCGAATGCCGACGGTGGGCGGCGCTGTGTCCGGCCGCCCGTTTCAGCGTCGTGCCGGGCGGCCATTTCGTTCATCTCGATGCGCCGCTGTCCGCATGGTGGCCGCCGTAGCGGGGCCGCTGTCCGGCGCCGCGCCATGTGTCGCGGATACCGTCAGCTCCCCGGCTGCACGATGATCTTCACGTTCCGGTCCTTGTGATTGACCAGTTCCTCGAAGCCGCGCGCGACGATATCGCCAAGCGCGATCCGCCCGGTGATCAGCGGCTGCACGTCGATGCGGCCGTCCGCGATGAAGCGGATCACGTCCGCGAATTCGCCGTTGTACGCGAGCGAGCCGATCACCTCCTTCTCGGTCGACACGATGTCGAAGAAGTTGAACGAGGTCGGCTCTTCGAAGATGCCGACCATCACCGACTTGCCCGCCTTGCGGATCACGTCGATCGCGAGCTTCGCGGTGGCCGTGTGCCCGATGCATTCGAACGACACGTCCGCACCATAGCCGCCCGTCAGCGCCTTGACTTCCGCGATCGCGTCCGACGTCTTCGGGTCGATGACGACGCTCGCGCCGACCTCCAGCGCCTTCGCCTTGCGCGCCGCCGACATCTCCAGCGCGATCACGCGCCCGGAGCCCGCGGCCTTCGCGCACATGATCGTGCACAGGCCGATGGTGCCCGCGCCGACCACGACGACCGTCTGCCCGACGATGCTGCCGGCCTTTTTCACTGCATGCAGCCCGACCGCGAGCGGCTCGATCAGCGCGCCGGCCTCGGTCGGGAAGTTGTCGGGCAGCCGGTACAGCAGTTCGGCCGGCACGTTCACGTATTCGGCGAACGCGCCGTTGTTCATCAGCCCGGTGAACGCGAGGTTCTCGCAGATGTTGTAGAGGCCGTGCGTGCAATACCAGCACTTGCCGCAATGCTGGCACGCGTCGGCCGTCACGCGATCGCCGACCGCGAAGCCGGTCACGCCCGCGCCGAGCGCCGCGATCTCGCCGCTGAATTCGTGGCCGAGGATGCACTGGCCTTTCAGGCCCGTCAGCGGGTGCGGCGCGTCGACCGGGATGAACACGGGCCCGGCGACGTATTCGTGCAGGTCCGACCCGCAGATGCCACACCAGTGCACGCGAATCTGGACCCAGCCGGCCGGCGGGCGCTCGGGAACGGGAACCTCTTCGACGCGGATGTCGCGGCGGCCGCGCCAGACGGCGGCCTTCATGCTGGGGGCGGTGATCGGTGCCGGTGTACTCACGTTGCTGTCTCCGTCAGGTTGTCGTCGGGCGGGAAGCGGTGTGGTGCTCCCGTCCGTCGCGCGATTGCGCGATCGACGGACAAGCAGGAACGGGGCCAGCGTGATTCGGGGCGATGCCACGCTCCCGGAGGATGGCGAAGCGGTGCGATGCAGCATGTCCCTCGCATCGGCAGCAGGCGAGGCTGCGACACACGCGGCTGAAATTTGCTGCGGATGCGAAGTCTCGTGCCCGGTGAGACGGTGGGACATTCGTCTCAGCGCAATGAGATGAATCGCGAGACGAACGAGGGCCGCGAACGCCCGAGGCGACCATCCCGTTCGTCAACCGCGCGGCAGCCCCAGATCACCGCCGAACAACAGGACGACGACGAGGGCGGCGCCCGCGATCACATGCCTGACCGCATCGGTCACCACGGTTACCGGCCGCAGCATCGCGTTGAGCCGACGGTTGTGCGCGATCTTTTCCTGCGTGTCGAGAATCTCGTTCACCTCAGTGCCGCAGCAGGTCAGGAGATCCGCGCCGGCGTAGGTGCCCAGGCTGCCGCGAGCGTGCCGGTGGCCGACGACGTCGGCGGACCACGTGGCGCCGAACGCATCGCCGAAGTTGGTCCGGGTTCGCGTAAAGCCGTATTTCTCCAGCCGCGCAATTTCGTCGTCCGGCAGGCCGATGTCGGTCGGGCGATAGTCCGGGTCGTAGCCGATGAAGCTGACCGTCAGCCGCGAACTGAAGCTGCCGTCGGGCTGGATCTGCAGGTCGGACAGTTCTCCGTGTGCGTACCACGGCGTATCGGAGGGCTGCGCAGGGCTCGAGTGCCGCAGCGGGGCCAGGGCCGCGCTCAGCGTGCGGTCGCCGAGCGCGAAGTCGTAGTCGTATTGTTTCGTGCGGACGAGCAGTTTGTCTCCGGTGCCGTCCAGTTTCATTTCGTCGACCATCGAGCGGTCCGACTGCGGATAGTCCGGATACTCGGGAACCATGTAGCACGCGGCGACGAAACACAGCACAAAAATCGCCACGTATTTGAGGTATTTGCTGCCGGATTTTCGGGCCATGGTTTTGAACCACCTCGGAAACGGTCAATGGATATTGTTTTTGGTCGGCGCAGTCGGGCAGGCCGAATCGTCCGCCGTAGTTTGCCCGAGCTTCGGCGAGCGGGATTGGACGCGTGTCCTGACGCCGGCGATGACGCATTATCGCGACCCGTGAAACGGATCGTTGCGCAGGTTACCCCTTTACTTGAAGTTAACTTCAATTTGTATCATGTGCGCCAGTCCGATCGTGTCCGCGCCAAACGTCCCGTCCACTCGGCGCCTCAACGGAGGTGGGAGATGACCGAATCGCCTGTCGCCGCGCCCGCCGCCGCGACCGCTTCTCGCAGTTACCGCGCCGCCGTCGCGAACGTCGTGCTGGCCAGCATCGTGTCGGCGTTTCACGTCGGCAAGGCGACGATCGCGCTGCCGTCGCTTCGACAAGAATTCGGCGGCTCGCTCGCGTCGCTGAGCGCGATCATGTCGGTGTTCCCGTTCGTCGGCGTGATCGGCGGGATCGCCGCCGGCCTGCTGGTGCGGCGCTGGGGCGATCGATTGCTGCTGATCGCGGGCCTCGCGATGCTCGGCGCGGCCAGCCTCGCCGGCGCATGGACGAACAGCTTCGCGCTGCTGCTCGGCACGCGCTTTGCCGAAGGGCTCGGCTTCGTGATCGTCGTCGTCGCCGCGCCGGCCGTGCTCAATCGCGTGACGCCGCCCGAACGGCGCAATCTCGTGTTCGGCCTGTGGAGCACGTTCATGCCTGCCGGCATCGCGCTGTCGATGCTCGTCGGGCCGCTGCTCGGCGACTGGCGCAACGGCTGGCTCGCGGCCGCGGTGCTGACGCTCGTCGCCGCGGCGGCGGTGCCCGTCACGACATCCGCCGACACGCCGTCTTCGTCGGACGCGGGCGCGCCGCACATCGGTGCCGCGCTGCGCGACGTACTGGCGAAGCGCTCGACGACGCTTCTCGCACTCGGCTTCGCGACCTACAACGTGCAGTTTTTCGCGGTGATGACGTTCCTGCCGGTGTTCCTGATGCAGCGCCTCGGCGTCGCGGTCGGCACGGCGGGGCTGATCGGCGCGGCGATCGTCGCCGCCTGCGTGATCGGCAACCTGAGCGCCGGCTGGCTGCTGTCGCGTGGCGCGCGGCCCGGGATCGTGATGGCCGCGACGTCGGTCGCGATCGGCGCGGCCGGCATCGGGTTTTTCAGCGCGGCGACGCCCGCGCCGATCGCGGTCGCGCTGGGCTTCGCGTTCTCCGCGATCGCGGGGATGCTGCCGGCGACGATCCTCGCCTGCGCGCCGGGCTCCGCGCCTTCGCCGTCGCTTGCGCCGCTCAGCATCGGCTGGGTCGTGCAGGGCAACTATCTCGGACAGGTGATCGGGCCGCTGGCGATCGGCGCGATCGTCGGCGCGTTCGGCTGGCCGGGCGGAATCGGGCTGATGATCGCGGCCGCTGCCGTCGGCGCGGCGATCGGGCTGGCGCTGCTGCGCGAACCGACGGGCCGGCGTTGAGCGCAGTGCCGGCCCGATTCAACCTTCACGGAAATTCGTCAAGCATGCCGAATCTTATGGAAAGACTGATCAGCGAGTACGTGTCGTATCACCTGCTGGCCTGCGACGAACCGGATGCGAGGCCGTCGACCGGCACGTCCGGAATGGCGCGCGCGACGGCGGACGTCGACCGCATGCTGCTTTCGGAGCACGTCGCGCCGGCCGTCTCGCCGTTGCGTCCGCAACTGTTCGTCACGATCCTGGAGGCCGGCGACGACGGTTTGCTGGTGCGCTGGAGCGAAAGCGGCCGTTGTCATTACGGCGAGCAGCGCTGGCGCCTGCGTGTCGCATTGCAGCCGGGACACTGCGCGATCTCGGGGCGGCCGATCGAGCCGGGCGAACCGGTGTACCGGCCGGTGCGGCGGCCGGTGCCCGTCAACGGCGACGAGATGATCTGCCCGGCGGCGGTGCCGGGCGCGACGCCGGCCGCGCGGAACGCCGAACCGGACGCCGCCGAGGCGGGCGATCCGGCCGACGTCCTCGGCTGAACGCCGGGGTTCCGGTACGCGCGTTACTTGAGATCCTTCCGGTACTGGATGAACCCCGCGTTGTTCGCGAGCCGGTCGTACAGCGCGCGGGCGGTTGTGTTGGTCTCGTGCGTGAGCCAGTACACGCGGCTTGCACCGGCCTCGCGCGCCCGTTCGTACACGGCTTCGATCAGCGCGCCGCCGGCGCCTTGCCCGCGCGCGTCGGCGGACGTGAACAGGTCCTGCAGATAGCAGTACGGCCCTTCGGTCCAGCACGAGCGGTGGTAGATCGCATGCACGATCCCGATCATCGCTCCCGATGCGTCGAACGCGCCGAGCACGAACATCGGCTCGTCCGGATCCATCAGGCGCGCCCACGTCGTCGCGAACACCGCGTCGCTCAGCGCAGTGTTGTAGAACTTTTGATAACCCTGCCACAGCGGGCGCCACGCGGTTTCGTCGGCGGCGACCAGCGGCCGGACCGTGACGCGCGTCGCGTCGTTCGCGCGGCCGGCCGCATCGCGCGCGTTCGCCTGCGCGTGCCGGATCGCCGCGAGCGACTGGCGCTGCACGCCCTGCGCGTCGAAGTTCTTAGGCGACAGCCAGGCTTCGAACGCGGCCGCGACGGCCGGCCATTCGCCGTCGACGATCGAATACCACGCGGTATCGCGATTGCGGCCCTTGTAGACGATCGCCTGCCGGAACGTGCCCTCGTAGCGGAAGCCGAGCCGGACCGCCGCCTGGCGCGACGGCTCGTTGAGGTCGTCGCACTTCCATTCGTAGCGGCGGTAGCCGAGCGTGTCGAACGCGTACTTCATCAGCAGGTACTGCGCTTCGGTCGACACGGGCGTGCGCTTGAGCAGCGGCGAGAACGTGACCGAGCCGACCTCGATCACGCCGTTGGCCGGATCGATGCGCATCAGCGCCAGCGTGCCGACCGCGCGGTTCGTCGAGCGGTCGATCACCGTGTAATGCAGCGGATCGGCGCTCGCCTGTGCGCTGCGCGCGTAGTCGCGGTAGCCGGCTTCGTCGGCATACGGGCCGTGCGCGAGATAGGTCCAGTCGCTGCCGTTGGGCGCCTGCGCGTACGCGGCGTACAGGTCGGACGCATGGCGCTCGGCGTCGAGCGGTTCGAGGCGGCAGTAGCGGCCCTCGAGCACGATGCGTTCCGGGCGCGGGCGCGCGGACCAGTTGGAAACGGGGTGGCCGATGGGCTGTCGGTAGTCGTTGGTGAGCGTGGACAAGGTCGATCTCGCGTCGGTTGGCGGCCGGCGACATGCCGGCATGCAGACGATCGTAGTCCGGTCGAGGTACCATGAGAAGTGCCAGAGATCGGCAAATTTATGGTGCCACGAGCATACGACGTACCCGACACGCTGAGATCCCGACGCTTCGATGACGACCACCGTTCCTTCCGGCGATGCGCGGCCGCTGCCGCTCGATGCGCCACTCGCGCGCGCCCCGGGCGCGCCTTCGCTGCAGCGGCAGCTGCTGCGCCGCGTGCGCGACGCGATTCTCGGCGGCGCGATGCCGGCCGGCACGCGGCTGCCTGGCACGCGCGCGCTGGCCGAGACGCTCGGCGTGTCGCGCAATACGACCGCGGCCGTCTACGAGCAACTGGTCGCCGAAGGCTTCCTGCAGTCCGATCGCACCGGCACGCGTGTCGTCGGGCTGTCGCGGCCGGCGCCGCAGCGCCGGCGTGCCGCGCCGCCGACCGTCGCGCAGCGGCTCGAGCGGATCCGCCCGAGCCTCGTCGGCACCGGCGAATCGGAAGGGTTTCGGCCGGGCGTGCCGGCGCTGTCGCATTTTCCGATTGACGCGTGGCGGCATGCGATCGACCGTGCGCTGCGCCGCTCGGGCCGCGACCTGCTCGCGTACGGCGATCCGCTCGGCGAGCCCGCGCTGCGCGAATCGCTCGCGCGGCATCTGGCCGTGACGCGCGGCGTGCGTTGCGATCCCGAGCAGATCGTGATCACGGAAGGCGCGCAGGGTGCAATCGCGTTGTGCGCGCAACTGTTGACGAACCCGGGCGATACGGTGTGGGTCGAGGAGCCCGGTTATCGCGGCGCGCGCACCGCGATGCAGGCGGCCGATCTCGACGTCGTGCCGATGCCGGTCGACGCGGAGGGGCTGCGCGCGGACGCGGACGACTGGCACGCGCGCACGCCGCGCCTCGTCTACACGACGCCGTCGAACCAGTTCCCGACCGGCGCGGTGCTGTCGATCTCGCGTCGGCTGGCGCTGATCGACGCCGCGCGCCGGCATCGCGCGTGGATCATCGAGGACGACTACGACAGCGAGTTCCGTCATACCGGCGAGCCGATCGGCGCGCTGCACGGGCTGGCGCCCGATTCGCCGGTGGTCTACCTCGGCTCGTTCAGCAAGACGATGTTTCCGGCGCTGCGCATCGGGTTTCTGGTGCTGCCCGACGCGCTGCTGGCCGCGGTGCGCCCGGCGCTGCCGGAGATGCTGCGCGGCGGCACGCGCCACGTGCAGCTCGCGCTGGCCGACTTCATCGAGAGCGGCGAGTACGGCCGGCATCTCGGGCGGATGCGCCGGCTTTATCGCGACCGGCGGCGTTTGCTGCTGGCGGCGCTCGACGGCAACCTCAGCGTGCCGCACCAGGTCGAGGGCGGGCCGTGCGGGCTGCATCTGACGTTGCGGATGCCCGCGCGTTACCGCGATCGCGCGATCGTCGAGGCGGCGCGTGCGCATGGGATCGGGCCGTTTCCGTTGTCGGGTTTTTCGATGGAGGCGGCGTCGGCCGGCAACGGGCTCGTGCTTGGCTTCGGCAATACGTCGGCCGATGCGTTCGAACCGATGTTGCGGACGGTGTCGGGGATTGCGGAGCGGGTGGGGGGGGCAATGGAGGAAGGTAGGGGTACGCGTGGCGATGAAAGCGCGGTAGGGTGCGCAGGTTCCGTGTCGCTGTGAAGTAAACTCCGGCTCATCGGACGAAGCGATTCCGGCCGAATGCGATACTGCCGGCCGAGATCAGAATTCCATTCTTGGGTCATAGCGCATGGAAGACCTGCTGCCTTTCTACGAAAGAGAGCTCACGCTGCTGCGCCAAAGCGCGCGTAAGTTTGCCGCGGATTATCCGAAGGTGGCGAGCCGACTGTTGCTGGCCGGAGCCTCGGCCACAGAGGGTGGTGACCGTTCCGTCGAACGTATGTTCGAGGCATTCGCCTTCATCGCGGCGCGTGCCGCTCGGCGCGTCGAGGACAACTACCCCGAATTCACCGAGGGGCTGATCGAGACGATGTATCCGCATTACCTGCGTCCGTTTCCGTCATGCTCCATTGCCTGCTTCGACGTCGATGCCAGTCGCGCGTCGCGGATGTCGTCCGCTGTCGTCATTCCGCGGGGGACTCAGTTGTACAGCCGGCCGGTGAACGGTACGAAGGTCATGTTTCGGACCGCGTATGATGTTGTGCTGTCGCCTTTGCAACTGACCGACGTGCGTTTCGAAGCTGTCGCGCAGGTTCCCAGGACGCTTCGTTTGCCGCCACAGACCACGTCACGGATCTCCCTGTCGTTTGCCATGCAGTCGGCACATGTTTCGCTTGAAACGTTGAATCTCGAGTCGATTCGCCTGTACACGCAAGGCGATCCGTTGCTTACCGCGTCATTGCGAGATGCATTGTCGATGCGCGCGTTGCGGGCGTACGTGGAGCCCGATTACAGCGGCAAATGGCTAGCGCTCGACCAGATACCGCTGACGCTCGCGGGACTGCGGCGCGAGGAAAGTTTGATTCCGTTTCCGGAAGGAGCGAATCCGGCATATCTGTTTCTTACCGAGTATTTTGCCTATCCAGAAAAGTTCGGCTTCTTCGACTGCGATTTACGGCAAATCAGGCGGACCGGTAGCCGGCACTTTACGCTGCATATCCTGCTCAAGGACCTGAAAGCAGATTCACCCACCGCTCGGGTCCTCGAGCAACTCGGTGCGGAAAACTTCCTGCTCGGATGCACGCCGGTCGTCAACCTGTTCAACACGACGGGTAAGCTCTCTACTTCATTCGATTCCGCATCCAGCAGGGATGCTTATCCACTCGTGGTGGATGAGCAGAATATTCGCGGCTACCAAGTATATTCGGTTGACGCTGTCGAGCAGACGCAAGAAACATCCCAGGGGACGACGGTCATGCGATTCGAGTCGCTTCACGCGTTGAACCACAGGGCTAGACCGGAGGCGCAGCATGCAGCCTACTGGTGTGCCAGTCGCGATACTCTGGCGGAGAATGACCGCCCTGGTCTGGAGTTTGTGCTGGGCTTTGTTAATGGTGCGCTGGAGCCCATGCGACCGCCACCCGGGCTCGATTTCAAGCTGACATGCAGTAATCGTAATCTGGCGGAACATCTCGAGCATGGCGCGGCGACGGGCGACCTGATGATGGAGGGTGGAACGCTAGCCCGACGCATCATGCTGTTGCACTCGCCAACGAAACCTCAAAACTTCAGCCAAGATCGCGGCACGTGGTGGTGCCTCATTTCTCAACTGGCGCACAGTCCCATCGCGTTGACGACCGGGATCGAGCCTGTGCGCGACTTGCTGTCTCTCCACAATCCGACGAAGGTCGCCTCTGCGATTCATCAGATCGACGGGTTGGTCGATTTGCAATGGAAGACGGCGACGGCATGGTTATCTACCGCATCGTTTGCCGGCGTCGCCCGAGGCATCGAATTGCACCTGACGATCGACGAAACGCATTTCGCCAGTACGGGCATCTACGCATTTGCGCGGATGCTCGACGATTTCCTGAGCCTGTATGTCAGCACGAGCGGCTTTACGCAACTGGTGCTGTTGTCGAACGAAGAAGGGCATGAACTTCTCAGATTCCCGCGGCGGCGAGGCGCCGATTTCCTGCTCTGACTACGAGTGTTGTCGCAGACGTGGTCAGCGTGTCAGATTCGGGCGGTGTTGTTCCGATCTTCGTTTGTCGGAGCCGATCCGACGAGCATGGCGCCTCGGGCGATCGAATCGCTATTGGAGATGACGAGCACCGGCTGATGTTCGCGGAGATGGCGCGCGCCGGCGACGGCTATCGCGCCGAGCGCCAACGCCCCGCGG
The DNA here is from genome assembly GCF_902499075.1 of Burkholderia pseudomultivorans. Lineage (GTDB taxonomy): Bacteria > Pseudomonadota > Gammaproteobacteria > Burkholderiales > Burkholderiaceae > Burkholderia > Burkholderia pseudomultivorans. The sequence goes on from NZ_CABVPP010000009.1 coordinate 148,999, forward strand.
CTTTCCCCGTTGGCGAGCCCCAGCATGGGCGGTGCGGCATCCGGTGCCGCGGCTGGCGTAGCTGCGCGCCACTTTTCAAGTGCGCCGATGAGTTCCGTGCGCCAACTGCTGCGCTGGTCGGTGTCGGAGACGATTTGGCCGAACTTTGCTTCCTGGTCTGAGGCGCGGGGCCGGCCGACGGTTTGTTCGATCAACCGATGAAGCATGTCGTCCTGCTGGGCATCAGGGAGATCGACGGGCGCGTTGCGGTCCGCCACCGAGACGCGAAACAGATGAGGCGCAGGCTGCGCATACGCTTCCGTCGGGTGAGCGAGCAGCAACGCGCAGGCGCCCTCACCCGGTATGCAGCCATCGAGATGATTTCGTCCGTAGAGCCTGTCGGTGCTGTCGAGCATGCGGACCGTGCCGTGATCCAGAAGCGATTCGCAAGCAAGGACGATATGCCGTAGGGTGGAAGGGTGCCGGTTGATGTCCAGATTCAGCGCATCGACGAGCGAAAGCGCCTGAACCGCGTTCGCTACGGGGACAACGCGGGCGGCTTCGACGCCGGGGCGCCACCGGTTGCGGGCGACATGGGCATCGAGCCACGCGCCGAGTTGCGGTGCGATGGCCTGCCATCGAGCAGGAAGCAGCAAGTGTAGCCTGAAGGCCGGTATGCCGCATTCACGGGTATCGTCTGATAACGCGGCGGCTGCATGTCTCTGCAACAGATCGTCCATCGCATCCGCGGCGAGCAGCAGTGCGCGGCGTTGTTCATCGCTCCAGTCGGCCGTGACCCCTGGAGGCAGCAGACCGTCGTCGAAGCTTTGCACCGAGATCGAAGTAACAGCGCTTGCAAATACCCCGGAGCCGTCGGCGCGCTTCAGGCCGGTATGCAGCCCGGCTGTCGTTCCGTCAAGGGCGGTGTCGAGCACCATATCCGCATCATCGCCCGCTGGCAACCGGACGCTGCTGTCCAGCAATGCGATCGAGGAATCAGGGTGCATGTCCCGGTTCGGCAACTGTGGGGGCGCAGTGGAAGCGGCGGCTGCGGAGTCCGGCCGGTGCGGCGCGCGTATCCTGTCGCGAAGCCAGGCGGTCACCGCGATAAAAGCGACGGGCAGCACTATGCCGTACACGACAAGATCGGTTCCCGTCGGGACGTGGAAGGTCGCTCTCCAGTATGCGGCGACAACCAGCCACACCAAGCCGAATGTTGAAACGATTCCGACGGCAATGCGTGCGATCGGCAATGCTTTCCGCTGTTCGCCGACCATGTTTATTCGCCGCCCGTGGTCGACTGGCCGGCAATCAACGTGGCGCCACATGCGGTTTTATACCCGTCGCGCGCGGCACCGCTTCCGTCGATGATGGCGGTGTCATCTCCTTCCGCGATGTAGTTCGGGCCGTGGACCGGGCAGGTGACCTTGTCGTTTCTCCGGGCAATCCCCTTGCCTCCGATATCGGCAAGGGCGGAGGCACTGGTCACGGTGCCGCCATGACTGTGTTTGTCGCCGAGAACGATGAACGGACGTGTCATGGATCCTCCTTGCCTTATATGGGTGAGCGTTAAATTGGGAAATTATTACCTGTTGTTGCAACCAAGTAAGCTTGGCATCGCATCAAATTTACCGCGTGTAGCCGGTTCGTTTAAATCGGCGCAAACCGATGGATTACTCAACCCGCATTTTTTGCATATGGAAACTGACGAGGACGTTTGGCATGCACTTGGCTCATGGTAAGCTACGAAATAATATTCAGTAAATAGGGCCGCATCATTGACATTGCGACAATGATTATCAGATTCCAATGCTGGATATCCAGGGGTCGCTGACCCGAGACTACGGGGGCGCGGCTTTCGCATCCTCGATTATCACAATCCGAAAATAGACAAGGCTTGGCGCCCGAGAGAGCGGGGATTGCATGGACGTCTCTTCACAATTGTCTTCGCTGGCGGACTTATTTAGTGCCGCCGATCGCCTCTATTCCCTCGAAGGTCAAGGGCCGCTAGCCGGGCTACAAGTCGAGTCCTGGTCCGGGAGAGAGCATCTGTCGGAAAACTATCGATGGGACGTCTACGGGTTGTCCCGCGATCCCGCCTTGGACCTCGACGACATGCTAGGTCAGCGCGTTACGCTCCGCTGCGCGCTGACGAATGGATCTCTCGCCGTGCGTAGTGGACTGGTTGTTGAAGCCTGCTGTCTCGGCTTCGACGGTATGGTGGCGCGTTACTCGCTGCAACTCGCTCCCTGGCTTGCGGTGCTGGATCACGGGCGGACCCAGCGCACATTCGTGAAGCAGAGTCTCGCCGATATTCTTGGAATGATATTCGGTGAATACGAGCAAATTGCGCGTTGGCGCTTCACGGTCGACGCGGACAAGCGTATCGAGGCGCTTGGGTTGCTCGATTACAAGATCCAGTACCGAACACAGACGCACTTCGGCTTCGTCCGGCAACTCCTCGCGGACGCAGGATTGGGATTTTGCTTTGTCGAGGACGACGACGCGCCGGCAGGTCACACGCTCGTGATTTTCGACGACAGCGCGCAACTTCCCGAGGACGAGACGTCTGCACGTCTCGCTGGGATTCCGCGGCGTTTGAGCGACGGCGACACGGTAGCGGCTGACCAGATTCTCGGTATCGGCCAGTCCTTGTCGCTGATGGCCGATCGGCTTACGTTGATCAGCAGCGACTACCGCGGCAACCAGGCGACTACCGCATCTGCGAGCCTCGGTAATCCAAGCGGTGCGAGGGAACTCTACGACGACGTCGGACCCGAGGCATTCGAAAGCGTGCAGCACGCTGAAGATACGGCGCGTCGGCAGGCCGACGCAATCGTGTCCCGGGCCCGCTTCTGGATGGGCTGCAGCACGTTGCGATCGGCGCGCTCCGGCAACGCGTTCCGAATCGCGAACCCCGCCTGGCAGTTGGGGCGAGACAATGCATCGGTGCCCGATGAGTTTCTGCTGGTGGCAATCGAACATGCCGGTGTGAATAATCTGCCGAAAAACGTGATCGCGCTCGTCGAGCGCGGCCTTGGCATGCCGCCGCCCGCAAGTTCCGATTCCCGGATTTCGGCGCACGCCGCCGCCAGCGGCTATGCGAATCGTTTTGAAGCCGTGCCGCGTCGACAGGCATGGCGACCAACGCTCGAGGATGGTAGCGGACAGCGACTCAACCCGGTGCCGACTGCTTTGGGAGCTCAGACTGCGCGGGTGGCTGGCCCGCAAGGCGAGCTTGAACCGGCGGCTTCCAGCCCGGTACATACCGACGCCCAGGGGCGGATTCGGATCCGCTTCCACTGGCAGCTCGATAGCGACTACGGTACCTACCCGACCCGCGGCATGCAGCGGCTCGCGAGCGACGGGCATGGGCTGCAGCAGACACCGCGAATCGGCCAGGAAGTCCTCGTACAGTTTCAGCACGGGCTCTTGCACCGCCCGATCGTGCTGGGTGGCCTGTTCAATGGCCGCGGCGAAGGCGGTGAGGCACCCACGCCGGGCGGCGAGCCGGCATCGCCGCTGGATCCCGCCGTCTATCGGCAAGCGTCGGATCATGCCCCGAGCGTGCAGGGCAATCTTGCCGGCGGCTATAGCCCGAGCTGGCACGGGGCCGGTGGCGGAGCCGACGGTCACAATCATGTCGGTGTGCTGTCCGGTTTCAAGTCGCAGGGATTTGATGGCCAAGGCTGCAATCAGCTCGTTGCGGACGATAGCGATGCGATGGGACGCTTGCAGATGGCTACGACGCATGCAGCGACCGAATTGAACCTTGGTCATCTTCGTCATCAGGCCGACAACTATCTCGGCAGTTTTCGCGGACAAGGCGTCGAGTTGCGGACGGACGCATATGGCGCGGTGCGCGGTGCACGCGGTGTGCTCGTATCGAGTTATGCGACGATGCCCGATCAGCCGGCGGGCGACGTGTCTGCGTTGCAATCGCTACTGGCGCAGCAAGCGACGCTTGCACGCCTGTTCGATCAAGCGGCGGAAACGCATCGCACGATGCCGCTTGCTGTTCAGCGGGGCGTGCAACGGACCGGGCAGTCGATGCTCGACGATCACTCAGGTCCCATCGACGCCCTCACGAACACATTTTCTACGACCGTCAGCGCTGCAAGCTTCGACCAGGCGGCGAGCGATGCTCGACAACGCGATTCAGGTCAACCCTTGCCGCACACGGGCGACGCCGTACTCGGGCTGGAGGCACAGGGCGGTCAAGGGATCTTTGCCGGTCAGGCGCTGCACTGGGCCGCTGGCGAGACGTTGACCGTCGGCAGTGGGGAGGACATCAACATGGCCGTGAACCAGATCGTGCGAATGCACAGCGGCCAGGGGATCGGCTGGCTCGCGGCCGCGCGCGAAGCGTCGGGCGCGGGACTGAGCGTGATTTCCGGTGCGTCGGGCTTCGATCTTCAGGCGCAGCACGACCGGATGACGCTACATGCGCAGAAGGAATTGAAGATGGTGTCGGTCAACGCGAACGTCGAACTGGCCGCCAGCAAGACTTTACATCTCGCGGTGAGTGGCGGTGCGCATCTGACGATCGAGGGCGGCAACGTCGTGTTCGGTTGCCCGGGATCGCTTACGGTGCACGCTGCGAAGCATGGATTCGTTGGTCCCGATCAACTCGATACGCAATTGCCGCAATTTGCCGACAAGGTTTGCGTCGAATGCTTGATGCACGCGATGCAATCGGGCAGTGCACTCGCCGGCAAGTCGATCTGAGCAAATCGATGGATAACGGGGACTTGATCGATTCGTATCCGCCGGACGCGCTGTCGCAGATGCGGCAGGTGCTCGACGCATCTGCGGCGTCGACGCACTGGTACGTATTGCTCGACATGAGTTTTCTGCCATCGTTGCGCGATCGCTTGTCCCCGCCGTCTTCCGGGCATTCGGTCATCGCGCTGTACGACGGTGTTTATGAAGGCGACGGGCTGATGGCGATTTCGCCTTGCCTGATGTCGTTGCCCGAGGGGGCGGAAATGCGGCCGGCCGTGTGTGCCGATCTGCTGCACCATACAGCTGGGCGTCCGATGCTGAGCCTGTTGGGCGCGGCGATCGGCGCCGATGCATTGGCTTCGCACCTGCGGGGGCAAATGGAGGCACGTGCCGACGACGGAGAGGCTTTCCTTGTGCGACTCGCCGATACCCGCTGCCTGCCGACTTGGGTGAATGTGCTGACGCTGTCGCAACGCAAACGCTTCTTTGCCGGAATCGATGCATGGTGGGTATTCGATCGTACCGGTTCGTTGCTGGCGCTCGACGTCGAATCTGTCGATGCGGGCGGTAGCGATGCCGCCGATACGAATTCCATGCCGTACCGGCTTGGCCCGGACCAGATCGCTGCGCTCAGGCAGGCGGCCAAGGTCGATACGTTGCTCTTCCATGTCCGGCAGCGTCCGGAGACCTTTGGACAACTGCACGCGAAACCATCCGACGCATATGCGTGCGTGCGTGATGCGTGGGAGAAGGAAGATGCATCGGCACGAACGCCGCGAGTGGCACTCGATGCACTCAGGGCGGCCGGATGGCTGGTGACAACGATATCGGTATGAGCGCGATGCGGATCGATTCGAAAAGGAGCGCGATGTGATGCAGTGCATGGATAAACGGGATCCAGACATGAGAATCGAGTCATGAATTTACGAACTGGATCGGTGATGGCCGTTGTTCGCCTGGCCGTTTTTCTGGCCGCCTTCGTTGCGGGAGCAGGTTGCTCTCGTGCGACAGATCAGGCGGTTACGCAAACCGGGACGACGGCGGAGGAGATTGCGCGACCTGGTGATGAAGATGCCGGGATCGGGCTGAAGCTGAATGCGCTGAATTACACGGACGTGCCGATCGGCACCTTCTATGTCGACGGGACCTGGGGCGGGAATGTGCCCGCCCGTATCGGTAGCGCGGGCGGCGGCATCACATGCTGCGTGTCGGTGCCTCAAAAATGGCGTCCCGGATTGACGGTCAAGGTCGAATGGCGCAACGACGAGATGTACAAGCGCAATCCGGATGCGGTGGCAAGCCGGGTCGTGCCGATCGAGCAGTATGGTTCATTCTCGGATGGCTACCTGTGGATCGTGTTTTTCCCGGGAGACAGGATCAAAGCATATGTGTCTCCCTGGCTACCGGGGGCACCGGCGTTTCCGGAAGGATTACAGGTACCGAACAAGGCTTGTCCGGGGAACTTTACCGTGTTGAACAGCAGCCGCGACTGCCCGAAGTCGGATAAAAGGATGGTGGAGGCTGCGCCATGAGCGTTCGCTTTGCTTCCGCTGAACGACCGGATGTCAGTGTAGTGACGTCAGAGGAGCAGGATGCGATTCTCCGCCGTCTTCATGAAGACGACGGCATGAGTTGTTGCAAGACGCTGCATATCGGTATTTTCTTCGATGGCACACGCAACAATGCCGAGCGGGATCGGTCCGGACACAAGCACAGCAATGTCGCGCGGCTCCGGGATACATTTCAGCAGGACGAATATCATAAGGCGATCTATGTCGCGGGCGTCGGTACGCCTTTTAGCGAAGAGGTCGGCGACTACGGCGTAGGACTGCAGGCGGCGGCAGGCGCCGCCGCCGGATGGGCGGGGGAAGGGCGCATCAACTGGGCGTTGTTGCAAATCCATAACATCGTGCACGAATGCGCGTTCAAGATCGGTCTAAGTGCGGCGCTCGGTGTGACGGACAAGAGCCTCGTGAAATCCATGAGCGTCGACATGAATTTCAAGGGCATCGATTCCGGCGGTGTGATACCCAAACCGGGAAGTCTCGGCGACATCAAGGCCCGCTCGAGCAATGGCGCCGGCGCGCTCAAACTGATGGCCGCCGAGCAGAACGGCATTGAACTGACCTGGGAGCACGATTCGGTCTGGGCGCAGCTCAAGAGCGAAGTCGACTCGTCGAAGTGGGCCGCCGCGATGCAGGCCTGGGATGCGATGCGCCGCAAGGTGTTGAACGAGCGGGTCGCACACCTCAAGGAGCGCGTCGGCGACAAACTCGTAAAAGGCAAACCTGCACTGCGGAATATTCGTTTGTATGTATTCGGCTTCTCCCGGGGATCCGCGGAGGCACGTACTTTTTCCAATTGGCTGCCGGATGCACTCGATAATTTCACTCTCTGCGGTGTGCCGGTTTCATACGAATTTCTCGGCATTTTCGATACGGTGGCTTCCGTCGGCATCGCACAGGGCGCCGCGCCCACGCTGTTCGACGGGCATGGTGGGTGGGGGCGCGGGCAGTTGATGGCGGTGCCTCCGTATGTTCGTCGTTGCGTTCACATGGTCGCGGCGCACGAGCCCCGCGGCTCGTTTCCTCTGGATCTGATCGATCGCTCTGGCGGCGGTCGCGAAGAAATCGTATATCCCGGCGTGCACTCGGATATCGGCGGCGGCTACGCGCCCGGCGAGCAGGGGCGCGGTCGCGACGATTCCGATAAGCTGTCCCAGATTCCGTTGCTCGACATGTACCGCGAAGCACGCAAAGCAGGCGTGCCGCTCGACATCAAGGGAGTGGGCGTTTCTGCGGAAGCGGCGAACGCCTTCAAGATATCTCCCGGTCTGAAGCAGGCGTTCGCAGCGTACGTGAATGCGACCGCGGGCTGCTACCACGACCCGTCACATGGCACGCCGGGGCTGATGCGTGCCCACTACGGATATTACTTGCGATGGCGGAGGATGCGGCTCAAGAACATGCGGGCCCAGCCGGGCTTCAAGGCGGCTCAGGCGGGGTATCCGCAGGATGCAACGGATCTCGACAGCGCAAATCAGGAACTGCAGATTGAGTGGGAAGATCTGCTGCAGCATGAGCGGGACGGGGGGCCGAGTCTTGGTTACTACATCGGCAAGTACGGTGAGAACTGGCTGCGTGAAAATCCGAAGGGCGCGGCTTTTGCGTCCGTATCGCTCCTGCCGTTCATCATGATCCTCGGAAGCGTGCCGATGGCGGTTCCCGCGGCGGCCGGTATCAGCAAGCGGGCGATGCAGGTCGCGCAGGCGCAATTGCAGGACAAGTGGGAACAGTGGAAGCAAGTGCGTGAAGACTGGAATGCGACGCAGCCTCTCGCAGATGCCATTAGCGCGCTATACGACAATTACATGCACGATTCGCGCGCCTGGTTCAAGCCGATGGGCGATGACGACGACGTTTGGAACTATAAGCAGATCCAGGCACTGAAAGCCAAGCAGGCCAGCTACACGCGCGAACATGCCGCATGGAAGACACAGGTCGATTCCGGCCTGCCGGGCGCGTGGCCACGCTTGCGGACAATGAACCCGAATACGTTGGCGTTGGGACCGAGCGGCGGCATGCCGCCAGGGCCGGAGCCGCAGTCACCACTCACTGCGCAGGAGCGCGATGTATTGAAGCGGTACGACGCGGCGATGCAAGCGGTGCAGAAGGCAGGGGCGGAGAGAAGTTCCGCTGCACCTTCGGATAGCGCAGTGCTGACCGACCCGAAGGTGACGAGCGGACTCCAGCAGCAAGCCGGCGGTCGCGAACCCTATTGCATCTGGGGTTACCTGCGCTGGCGGACCGTTTACGTGGACGGCAAGCGCTGGGAGCCACCGCACGTTGAAACCCCGCAGGAGCAATGGGAAGGCGAACTGAAGTTGAACGAGTTCCGCGCGGCCAAGTTCACATGGCCTGGGTGATTGCGGGTACGAGGCAATTCAGTAGTGGGATACCGCCGCTCCCCCCGCCGTCTACGGAACGAACCGATATTCGGAGCCGTGGCGCGGAGCAAGATACCCATGGGACTTAAGCAGAACCGGATATTGTCATGAACCTAACCGCCGCATTGATGGGATACGACCAGACGACTCGTCACATCCAGATCGATACCGCCATGCCGGGCAAGTTTGCGGTCGAACGCTTCCATGGGCGAGAGGGAGTCAACGAATCGTTCCGGTTCGAGATCGACCTGCTGTCGAGCGAGCCGTTTCTCGACCTTGCGCCGCTGATTGGCAGCGCGGCCCGGCTGCGATTGGCGACCGGCGCCGGCCAGCGGTGCTGGAACGGCTATGTGACATACGCTGCATACGCAGACAGCGACGGTGGAATCACACGCTACCGGCTGACGCTGGAGTCATGGCTTGCCTTCCTGCATTTGCGCCGGAATTGCCTGTACTTCGTGGATCTCGACACGGAGGGCATTTGCGAGCGTGTATTCGGCGACTATCCCGAAGCGCGTCGTCGCTATGACCTCACAGACGCGCTGCGGACGTTCAAACTGCGCGGACAATATCGGGAGACGGATCACGAATTCACGCTGCGGTTATTGTCGGAAGCCGGTCTGTCGTTCCGTTTCGAGCACGCGCAGGATGCGGGGAAAGCGCCCAGCGGTGATCACACGCTCGTCGTGTTCGATGCGCACGCCACGCTGCCTTCGGGCGGGATCGTTCCTTACAATCTGCAGGACGTCGGCGATCCGGACGGCGTGATGACTTATTTCACCGAGCGTCATCAGATGGTTCCGGATCGGGTCGTGGTATCGAGCTGGAAAGCGGATCAACTCGTGGCCGTTTCCGGTCGTGCGCACAGTCAGGCCGACCCGGACACTCCGATCCTGCCGGCTCGCGAGATATACGACGGCCAGTGCGCGGGCCGGTTCGACGGTTCGGCTCAGGCAGAGCAATATGCGGGGCAGCGTCTCGACGCCCTTCGGCTCCCCAGGCGGCTTCATCGTGGCGCTGGCTCGATTCGAACGCTCGAAGCCGGCAGCGTATACACCTTGGACGGTTACCTGGACGAAGCGATCCGGTTCGTTCCACTCTGCATCGACCATGAGGCCGTCAACAATCTCGGTGCGGAGATCGCGCAGTTGCTCGGCCAGGGGCAACTGGAAAACGGGCTGTATCGCAACAGCTTCATTGGCATTCCTCCCGATACAGCGATCGTGCCCGATACTCGGGCCCGACCGATCGTGCCTGGCGTGCAAACGGCGATCGTGGTCGGAGAGCCGGGCAGTTCGGTGAGCAGCACGCGCGATCATCAGGTTCGCGTGCAGTTTCCCTGGATGCGAGGGGAGTCGCCGCTGCCCGGCGGATTGACGGATACTGCGAGCCGTTCGAATCCTGCCGGACATGCACCGGGCGATCATCGGTCCGGCGTGCTGGCGCGCGTTGCCGAGCAGACGGCGGGGCCGAATTTCGGGCACAGCTTCACGCCGCGCGTGGGCGCTGAAGTCGTGATCGGTTTTGATTCGGGAAATATCGACATGCCGGTCGTCCTGGGTCAAGTCTATGGAGGACGCGTACAGCCGCCGTTCGCGGCCGGCGAGGGCAGCAATGCGAATCACGCCGGCACGCTGTCCGGTGTGCAGACCCGCACGCTGGATGGACAGCCTGGCACGCGGTGGGTGATGGACGACGCGGCGGGACAATTGCGCCACGAAGTCGGCAACGCCGTTGCGAATAGTGTGTTGGCGCAGGGCTACCTGATTGCGCAGGACGGGGCGTCGCGCGGTATGTACCGCGGTGAAGGATTCGAACTTGCCACCGCCGGCTGGAATGTCGTGCGAGCAGGCAAAGGTGTTCTGCTGTCGAGCACGGCTCGCCCCGAAGCGACCTCGACGCAAATGGACGTGGCCGAGAGCGTGGGACAACTGAAACAGGCGGCCCTGACTGCGCGGCAGCTCGATGGAGCTGCCATTGACGCAAAGGCCGAAGGTCTCGGCGCGAACGGTGCGCAGGCTGATCTTCTCAGAGCGATCGACCCGCAGCAGGACGGAAAGTATACGGGCCCGGTCAACGGGCAAGCATCGACCAAGGCGAGTGGAACGGAGCGCAACGGCAGTGACCCTGTCGAGCGCTTCGCAGTGCCGGCGATCGTGATGGAGTCTCCGGAAAACGTGGCGCTGGTGACGCCAAAGACAGCTGTCTCGTATGCTGCCGAGCACGTGCATCTGACGGCGCAGGGCGACGCGCATTACTCGGCAGGGGCGACGATTGCCGGCGTATCGGGCGAGTCGCTGAGCCTGTATGGCTCGCAGGGAGGCGTGAAGATAATCGCGAATCACGGGCCGGTGAGCGTCGAGGCGCATACCGGCGCAATGGAGGTCCTGGCGGACCAGTCAGTGCGAGTCACGTCGACGGAAGGCCGCGTCGATGTATTGGCGAAAGACGCGATCGTCATCCAGCAAGGGCCGAGCCGTATTACGCTGAAGGGCGGCGATATCACGATCGAGACGCCGGGACAGTTTGCCGTCAAGGCCGGATCGCATCCGTTTCCGGGTCCGCTGGCTGCCGCGCCTTCGCTACCCGGGCTGCCGGATTCCCGTGCGCCGATGTTCGACGAGGGGTTCGTGCTCAAGGACGAGCAGACCGGTGAGCCGATCGCCGGGCGTGCATACCGCATCATCCGCGCGAACGGGGCGGTTGAACATGGTGTAACCGACTCAACCGGACACACCCACCTGGTGACCTCGGCTGACGCCGAGCCGCTGTCCATCGAGATCGATCGCTGAGAGCACGCATGTCGGATATCCCCGTTAAATCGTCGTCTGCAACGAGTCCGATCTCGCGCACGAAGCGCAAGACGGTATTGATCCCTGGGCGCGTGATAGAGGCGCAGTTGCTGGAGATCAGTTGGCGGGGCGGGGTAACCGTTACGCGCAAGCAATCCGCCGTCGCCGCACCTCACTGGAGGAACGATGCGAATTTCGTCGAGATCGAGCAGCCGGATGAGTTTTGCTATGCAGCCGGCTCGCAGCGTCCTGCCGCGTATCTCGTCAAGTCCAAGGCCGGCGCGAACAACAGGGTCGACATCAAATTGCGCGTCACGAAGACAAAACCGGATGCGCCCGCCACAATGAAACTGAAGGGGACGTTGGGGGGGCTGACGATCGAGGGAGATTGTCCCACTGCACTTGGCGAGCATCAGATCACCGCGACAGTCATGAATTTGCCGGACACGCTTGCCTGCTATTGCGGTGATGCATCGTGGAAACTGAATGATGCCGCGACCGGTATCAGTGCCGCCGTGACGCCCGCGACGCGGCTCGAAGTGTACGTGTTACTCGATCGGCCGGGTACGCCATTCGGTTCCGGTGTGTGGGCGGAAGCGCTGCGCTTTCTCTTCAAGCGAGCGTCGGTTGCTGGCATGTCGACAAGCAAGGCTGCCATCGCGAAAGTCACAGACTACTGTCACCACGGCCACGGGTTGCATTACGACACGATTTCCGGCGCACCCCATTTCGGCGGGGCCGTAGCGATGTCTGGCGGCCTGTTCGAGTTGACGAAATACATGCAGAAGCGTGCGGTGAAGCCGGCCGGAGGCGCCGCGTCGGGCGGCGCCGCTGACGATGGACGAACCGTGAACTGCTACGATCAGGCGTCGGCCGTGTTCAGTCTTGCGGCAGCGCTGGGCGTTAAGCCGGGAATCTATTTTCAGAACCCGTTTGGATATATCAATTCGACCAATCTCGTCGGAATCGGCTCTTGCAACAACCCGTTCTTTTCGTCGAACGGGTCGACGCCGGTCATCGCCGGCGATTCTCCGTCGCGAACCAGCTTCGGTAATCACGCTTTTGCGCATCTGGCCCACAAGGTCGAAGACGCATGTGCCGGGCCCCATCACGACGAAGCGTTGCGCGCGTACCTTACCGCCTCGATCGATACGGTTCAATCGAGCCGCGAAATCAGCCGGGAATACAAAATCCAGCCGCCCCTGGCGCCTGATGAATACATCGGACAGCTCCTGATGACGACAAAAGAATTTCCAGGTGTAGGAGCGGTGAAGTGAAAGAGTGCGTCATCGGGTTGTTGTTATGTTCCATTTTTGCCGCCGCGTGCCATGCGCAGGCGCCGGTATCGAGAAACGCCATGAATCCGGATGAAAGAGCCGCAGCCATTCAGAGAGCCTTCAACCCGACCGCTCGTGTCGATGAATACAAGTCGCGCATCGATTTCGACCGTAAGTTTGCAACCGACGATGGCCGGAAGATCGTCGCATTCGATTGGGACAGGCTCGCGACGCAGCACGTTGCCGGTTTCACTGCGCTGAAGGTCGAGAACCACGAGCAGCACCTCAATGAAACCGGACCGCTCAAAGATATCCGGGAGTACGTTTTCAACGGTCAGTACAACGGCGCTCGCGTGTCGATCACGGTTGCACAGGCCAAGGATCGCTTCAGGGCGGCAGACTATTTTTTCAACGAGACGACTTCGCCGTCGACCGCGCGCGTGCCGTTCGAGACGGATTCTGATCCTCTCGGAACCGTGTCGGTCCAGAGCACCGTCGCCGGCCCGGGAAGAGGTTTCGTATGGATCTACAAGAACCTGTGCTTCGTCGTGTCGGGCGCACCGGCCGACGCGGTCCGCGACCTGAGTCGACGCCTGCAGGCGCTGGCGGAGACCCATACGGTCAATTCGATGTGATGGTGGGCGATCGCTCGCGATAATAAACGGTAAAACCATGTCTATCGATACAGGCGCACTGAATTTGCTGCTTCGGGGCTGGTCGCAGCACAGCCGCTTTCTGTGGATGCACACCACATTCGGCGCGGATGCCTTGATCGCGGAGAGCCTGCGTGGCTGGGAAGCGGTCGGCAGTGGCGGATTTCGTTTCGAACTGACGGCATTGTCGGAGAATGCCCGCCTTGCAATCGGCAAGCTGATCGGCAGTCCGATTCTGATTGAGTGGCAGGCCGCAGAAGGGCGTGATACGCGGCGTCCGATCCACGGACACGTCGTTGCCGCGGAACTGATCGGCAGTAACGGCGGCCTCGCTCGTTTTCGTTTCACGATCGAACCGTGGTGTGCGCTGCTCCGTCAGCGAGTCGACAGCTACAATTATCAGCACGCCAGTGTGATCGATATCAGCGAGCAGATCTTCGGCTACTACGCGCGAGGCTCGATTGCACCCTCGTGGCGATGGGCGTTGACCGATCAATCGAAGTATCGAAAACGAAGCCTGACTGCCCAGGCCGGCGAATCGGATTTCGATTTCCTGCAACGCTTGTGGGCGGAAGAAGGCATCTTTTACTGGTTCGAACACGAGGGCGAGGCAAACTCCTCGAACTTCGGCCAGCACACTTTGGTGTTGGCAGACTCGAATCAGCAATTCAAGCCGGACGACCCTGTTGTAATCGGATTCCATCAGAAGAGCGACGGGGATCCGGCAGGGAATATCCAGGAGTTCATGGCTGCGCGCCGGTGGCGCATCGGGCAGGTGACACGCGCGAGCTGGGATTATCGCACCTTGTCCACGAGGCCGTCGGAGGCGACGGTGAAAGGGGCGGTCATGCCAGGTATCGATCGCGATGTCGCGGGCCCCTACGCATATCAGACTGCTGCGATCGGCGACTATCGGGCCCAGCAGCAACTGGATGCACAACGTGTGGCCGCGTCGCGCAGCGAAGGGCGCGGTATGCGCCGCGACATGAGGCCGGGCCTGCGGTTCGCAATGCGCGACCATCCGGCGGTGAAAAACTCGCAAGCCTTCGTTTGTCTGCGTGTGGAGCATGAAGTGCGGGCGAACGTGGACGCGGATGTTCACGGCGCAATCGAGCGCAGGCTCGGCAAGATTCCGCCTGCGGACGAAGTCGATGCGTTCGCCGTCGTCGAAGGATTGTCGCAGAACGGCCTGCCCGATACCGATGCATATCCCGGCGATGCATTGTTGCGGAATGACACCGGGCGCGTGTACGGAAATGCGTTTGTGGCGTTGCCGGCCGAACAGTCCTACCGGCCGCAATCGGATGGTCTGCACGGTGTGCGTTCGCATCCTGAAGCCGTCATGCAAGGGGCGCAGACGGCAATTGTCGTCGGCTCCAACGCGCCGATTCATACCGACCGCGACCACCGAGTTCGTATTCAGCATCATGCACAGCGCGGTGGAAATGCAGCCAGCCGCGAAGAACATCCTCGCGAATCCAATGCGCCCGGTGATCATGGCGCAGGCACCTGGACGCGGATGATGACTCCGATCGGCGGCGACAACTGGGGAGGTGTCGCCGTTCCGCGAGTGGGTCAGGAGGTGTGGGTCGACTGGCTGGAGGGGCAACCTGACCGTCCGGTGGCGGTGGCGTCCCTGTATAACGGGCTCGGCAATGACAATGCGCAGCACAATGCGCGGGCCGGGGGACCTAGCAGGCTGTTGAAATTCGGAACGGTGTAAACGGGCCCTGAGGGTGGTGCGTTAGAGATATCGTGTTCATGATCTTGGG
>NZ_CABVPP010000010.1 GCF_902499075.1 Burkholderia pseudomultivorans
CGGCTGGCAGGATTCGAACCCACGACCCCTTGGTTCGTAGCCAAGTACTCTATCCAACTGAGCTACAGCCGCACGCAGAAGCGAAATTATAGCAGGGTTGTATAAAAAGGGAAGCCTTATTCGCAAAATATGCGGCGCGGCCTCGCGGGCGCGCCCTTCGTGTACCCTTGAAGCATCCGTTACCCGTATTGTTGAACCTGCATCATGAACAAGGCGTTTGTCAAAGAGTCGGACGGCGACGACGACGATCTCGACCAGGCCCAGCCCGCGATCCCGGCGGGCGCGAAGAACTACATCACGCCGGCCGGGCACAAGCGGCTCAGGGACGAGTTGCTGAACCTGATCGATGTCGAGCGACCCGAAGTCGTGCGGCTCGTCTCGTGGGCCGCGTCGAACGGCGACCGTTCGGAGAACGGCGACTATATCTACGGCAAGCGGCGGCTGCGCGAGATCGACCGCCGGATCCGCTTCCTGACCAAGCGGCTCGATCTTGCCGAGGTCGTCGATGCGAGCCGGCAGGAGAACGTCGACCAGGTGTTCTTCGGCGCAACCGTCGACTATGCGACGCCCGACGGCGAGGATCACACGATCACGATCGTCGGGATCGACGAGGTCGACCTCGACCGCGGCTGCGTGAGCTGGATCTCGCCCGTCGCGCGTGCGCTGATCAAGGCGAGGATCGGCGATACCGTCACGCTGATGACGCCGGCCGGCCCGCAGCCGATCGACGTGCTCGACGTTCGCTACCCAGCGGCAGGCGAGGCCTGAGCGCCGGCAGTGCTTTGCGGCAAGCAAAAAGCGCCCTGACCGGGCGCTTTTTCGTGGGCGGCATGACGGCTGCCGAACCGGCGTGCCGTCCGCTCAGAAGCGATGGCGCATGCCGGCCGTAACCGCGATCTGCTTGTTGGACGACGACGCGGTGCCGAGCCCGTTGATGTTCGCGCCGATCGGCAGGCCGTCCGCCAGCACGCGCTGGTACTCGCCCTGCAGATAGACGTCGGTGCGCTTGGACAGCGCATAGTCGGCCTGCAGGTTGAACTGGTGCCAGCTCGGCTTCTGGCCGTCGAGGCGGCCGTCGGTATACGTATAGGAGCCCGCGAGCGAGAGTGCCGGCGTCAGCGCGTAGCGGCCGTTCAGTTCGTAGTTGTTGAAGCGGGTGCTGCCGGCCAGCGGAATGCCGGACGACACGCCGGACTGTCCCGCGCTGATGGCGGCGGAATCGTTCAGATGCGTCTGCGTGAATACGAAGCCGGCCGTCGCGGGACCGAACGAGTAGTTCAGGCCCGCGCCCCAGGTGCGCTGCCGGCTGGCCGCGAAGGTCCAGTCGCCGGCCACCGCACCCGGATCGCTGGCCGCCTGCGACAGCGAGTTGATGTTGTTGTTCAGCTGCATGTATGCGGCCGCGACGTTGAAGCCCATGAAGTTGTACGACGCGCCGACGCTGTACGCACGGTTGTTCGAGAAATTGCTCGAATTCGAGAAGCCGTACAGCGCGCCGAACTTCAGCCCGCCATAGTTCGCACTCTGGTACTTGACCGCGTTGTTGATCCGGAACGAATTGTTCAGGTTGTCGTTGTCGAACGGGTGCGCGAACTGGGTGCCGCCATATTGCGTGCCGGTCAGCGACAGCGGGCCGAGATAGTCGACGACGCTGTCGTACTGGCGGCCGAGCGTCAGCGAGCCGTAGCTGTCGTGCGCGAGGCCGACGAACGCCTGTCGGCCGAATTCGCGGCCGTTCTGCTTCAGCGTGCCGTTGTTGATGCCGAAGCCGTTTTCCAACGTGAAGATCGCTTTCAGGCCGCCGCCGAGATCTTCGGTGCCACGCAGGCCCCAGCGGCTGCCGTTGATCGAGCCGCTCGTTTCCTGCCACGCGCTGTGGCCGCCCTGGTTGTTCGTGTAGGTGATGCCGGCGTCGATCAGGCCATATAGCGTGACGCTGCTTTGCGCATAGGCGGTCGTGACGAACGCGCCCGACAGTGCGGCGAAGATCAGGGTCTTTTTCATGGATCTGTCTCCAAACAGGATGATGTGTCGATCGAACCTGCTGCTGGCATCGGCGGCGCACATGGCGGCGCCGAGCCTGTCGGGCGGGGCGCCCTTGTCGAAATCCATCTGCAGTGTACGGAGTGACGCGGGCGCCGAAGAAAATTGCTTTAAGCAATACAGTATTTTGGATTCCGCAAGAATTGAGAAATGCGCTCAAACCCCCGTCCAGCAAGGATTTGCGGCAGTGCGGAAAACGAAGAGGTCGATCAGGAGTGCAGAAACGGCGTTGCGCAATCGCGACAGGATTCCGCAACGGGTGGGTGCCGCTATAGCGCGATTATTGACACATCGGCAATAGAGGTTTGTGCGGACCATTAATAATGCAAGGAAGTTATCTCGCTATACTGCGATCTCTGCTTTCCGAAGCAGACTTTTTCGTTGACGGAAAAGATCTCCAAACCTTTGTCGGCGCGACTTCCCAGTCGCGCTTTTTTTTGCCCCCTCGTTCCGTCCTTTATTGCGCGTACGAGCGCCGCTTGCGCTTGCCCGCGGGCGCGGGGGCCTCGGCGTCAGCCGGCGGCGGTGTGTACGTCCAGTCTTCCATCACGTAGTGACGGGCATCCAGCGGCGACGCCAGCAGGTTTTGCCAGTGGTCGCCATGCCAGGTCGGATCGAACTCGGTATCGCAAGGGGTTTCATGGGCGGCGTCGGCGAGCGCGCGGGACTTGCGGCGCATGCGCCCGAGTCGGCTCGCGAAGCGCTTGATTCCGTCCAGCCACATGACGCTCTCCCTCCAGTCAACACGATGTCAGCATCGCAACGTCCCCCGCTTTCCGCAACCGGAAAAAACCCGAGGAATTTACCGAATCGATTTGTCCCCGGTAGGATTTTCGTCCTCGAAATAATTGATGATCCGATCCCGGTAATATTGACAGGTTTTTGATGCGAATCAATTAATCATGGGTGATCGGGTACCGATTCCATCGGCATTAGCGCTTTTTTGATAAAGCAGTCGCCAAAAATTTTCTTGACGCACCCGGATCGCCCAATTTATAAAGTCAGCACTCCGCCCCCGGGCGGTGGGCTGGCGCGGCTGCCGGCGTACGGCTTCGGGATTTCGGGAAACGGCTATAACAGTAGCTTTTTTGATCTAATCCAGTGGGGAACGAAGGTATGGATACCGGTATCGTGAAATGGTTTAACGATGCTAAAGGTTTCGGCTTCATTACGTCGGACAATGGTGGTGAGGATTTGTTTGCGCATTTTTCCGAAATCCGGATGGACGGCTTCAAGACACTGAAGGAAAACCAGCGCGTTTCCTTCGATGTGAAAGTCGGCCCGAAGGGCAAGCAGGCCGCGAATATCCAGGCGATCTGACGCGCCGCGCGTTGCCGATCACGTCCGGCCCCCGTATTGCGGGGGCTTTTTGCATTTCGGGGGCGGAAAAGGGTGGGGCGCCGGGCTGGCCGCGAACCCGCCGGCCGGTGCATACTCACGGAAGCGTCGCTTTTCCGTCCTTTCATGTCCGATTTCCGCCCGTCCGATCCTGCCTGCGAGCAGCCGCTCGTTTTCGTCGACCTTGAAACCACCGGCGGCTCGTCCGCCGAGCATCGCATCACCGAAATCGGGGTCGTCGAAATCGGTCCGCTCGGCGTGTCGACCTGGACCTCGCTCGTCAATCCCGGACAGCCGATTCCGCCGTTCATCCAGCAACTGACGGGCATTTCGGATGAGATGGTGCGTGACGCGCCGTCGTTCGCGTCGCTCGCGCCGGTGCTGTTCGAGCGGCTCGACGGCAAGCTGTTCGTCGCGCACAACGCGAGCTTCGATCGCGGCTTCTTGCGCGCCGAGTTCGAGCGGGCCGGCTTTGCATTCAATCCCGACGTACTGTGCACGGTGCGG
Source organism: Burkholderia pseudomultivorans (assembly GCF_902499075.1). GTDB lineage: Bacteria > Pseudomonadota > Gammaproteobacteria > Burkholderiales > Burkholderiaceae > Burkholderia > Burkholderia pseudomultivorans. The sequence continues at coordinate 3,889 of NZ_CABVPP010000010.1, forward strand.
CTGTCGCGTGCGCTGTTCCCGCGCGAGTCGCGGCACGGGCTCGATGCGCTGATCGCGCGGCACGGCCTCGTGCCGGCGGCGCGCCACCGCGCGCTCGCGGACGCCGATCTGCTGTGGCAGTTCTGGCGCCAACTGCACGAGATCGTGCCGCTCGAACGGCTGCGCGACCAGATCGCGCGCACGACGCGCCATTTCCGACTGGGGGGCGAGCTGACGGAGGCGTGGCTCGACACGGCGCCGGCCGGCTGTGGCGCGTATGCGCTGTTCGGCGAAGCCGACGCGCCGCTTTACGTCGGCCGCAGCGTGCGCGTGCGGCAGCGGCTGCGCGCGCTGCTGACGGGCGAGCGGCGTTCGGCGAAGGAAATGCGGCTCGCGCAGCAGGTGCGGCGCGTCGAATGGCGGGAAACCGGTAATGAACTGGGCGCGATGCTTGCCGAAGCGCAGTGGATCGCCCGCCTGCGCCCGTCGTTCAACCGTCGTCCCGCCGATGCGGGCCGCGCGGGGGCCGCCCCCTGGCCGTTCGACGGCGCGGTCGCATTCGAGGCGCACGGCGAGCGCCGGCTGTTCCACGTGATCGACAGCTGGCGCTACCTCGGCGCGGCGGAATCGCTCGACGCCGCCGCGCGACTCGCGGCCGACGGCATGGACGGCGCATTCGAACCGTTTACCCACCGCCTGTTGCAGACCCATCTCACGCGCGGTCTGCAACTGATCCCGCTCGCGGCGCTCACGCCGGCCGGGTGAGCGGGGCGCCGCGCGGATCGCGCGGCGTTATCGTGGGCTGAGTCGCAGCCTCGACTTCAACCGATCGCGCTTGCGCCACCGGCCGCGCACACATGCGACAGCGCGGTATCGAGCGCCTGCGTCTGCCCGGAGTCGTAGCGCGTGAGCGTCTTCCAGTTTGCGATGCTGCGCGCGAGCCGCGCCTGGCAGTCGGGCGCCTCGCGCAGCGGCGCGACCTGCGCCAGTCCCGCGAGCATTTTCTGCGTCAGCCGGTCGAGTGCCGGGCGCGTGCCGGTCGCAAGATCGGGCGGCGTGCCTTCGGGCGGGCGCGTCGCGCGCCAGGTGGCGAACAGCGCATTCTGCACGTCCTTGCTGGCAGCGATCTGATCTTCGAAGAACGTGCGCGCGAACGCGGGATCGACGCCGCTCTGCGGCGCGCGCTTGACGACGTTTGCCAGCAGCGCGGCTTCGCGCGGCCGGTCCTCGATCGGCTGGTGATTGGCCCACTTCCAGCGCGCGACGGGTTCGGCGAGCGCGAGGCGCTGCGACGCGAGCGCGACGAGGTTGGTGAGCGCGGTGTCGTCGCCGTCGGCGCTGGCGCGTTGCGACGGGACGAAAAGGGCGACGCCGAGCGCGGCGGCAGCGACGCTGACACGAATGGCTTGCTTCATCGGGACGATCGGGGAAACCGGGCGGGCCGGAGGTGGAAAACCAGAAGGATAGACGAAGACAGTCGCGCGGCGGAACGACGCGACAGCAGAATCAGCGGGCGAGCCGATCCGGCACCGTCAGGCCGTTGCAGCCCGGGTGCGAAGGGAACTGCGCCGAAAACGCAGTGATGTACCGCACGATGGCGACGATCGACACGTGGCGGTTACAGAGCGGAACGGTCGTTCACTTCGGCGAGTACAGCTTGTGCTGCTCGTCGAAGAACGCCCGGACATGCTCGGGCAATTCGGCGAGGAATTCCACGCCGACGGGTTCCGGATCCGGGCTCATCACTTGCTCGGGCGGCGGCATGCGGGTCGGTCTTTCGTCCATGATCGTTTCTCCAGCAGGTGCAATGATTATCAACCTCGCGCTCGGATTTATGCCAGTGGCGAATCGTTAGATTTTGTCTCTGTTGTATTAACGGCACATGCGCTGCGGCGTGCAGTGCGATGCCGGCTATTACCCTCTGCAGAATCGGCAACAATCGAGTCGCTTGTTATACTTGCGCGCACTTTTTTCTGAGCCGCGATGAAACGAACGACGCGATGGATCGGCCTCGTCTGGCTGGCGCTGGTACTGAACGTACTGTCGCCTGTCATCGGCTATGCGCGTCTTGCGTCGAGCGGTTCCGGCGAACTCCCGCTCGATTTGTGCAGTGCGGCGGGCGCGCATCGGGTCGTCCTCGCGCAGGCCGGCGGCGACCGCGGTACGTCGTCGCTCGATCATGCCGGCGTCGCGCACTGCGTGTATTGCCCGGGCTTCGCGGCGAACGTCGCGCTCGGCGCGAGCCTGCCCGCGCTGCCGGGCTTCGTGCGGTCGTACGCGTACCGTGCGGTGACGCCGGTCGTCGCCGATTTGCCGCGCAATCGCATCCGTCTCGCGCAACCGCGCGCCCCGCCTGAAAACGCTCCGATCTGATTGATGTCGCTCGCGCGCCCCGACGGCGCGCGTGCCGTCCGTGGCCAGGGCCGCGTGCCGTGCCGTTCGCGCGCGGTGCGCCGCCCTGCGCGCGACGGCATCCGATCCCGTTTTCAGGAATGCACTCATGTCGTTCTCTTTCACCGCGCGTTCATCGCGCGGCCGGCTCGCGCTCGCGTGCGCAGCCGCTTTCGCGTTGCCTGCCGCCCATGCGGCATCGACGGACGGCGCGCACGTCGATCCGCGCGAGGACGCTGCCGGCCGATCCGCCGGCGCAGCCTCGTCTTCCGCACCGGCCGCCGCCGTCGTCGCGACCTCGTCCGCGGCGCCGGCGGACGATACGCTGCGCGCCGTCAGCGTGACCGCCCGGCGGCAGCCGGTCGATCCGGATACACCGGCCGTCGTCGAGTCGATCACGCGCGAGCAGATCGACTCGCACACCAACGTCACGACCGAGGACGCGCTGAAATATGCGTCGAACCTGATGGTCCGCAAGCGCTACATCGGCGACCGCAACAGCGTGTTCGCCGGCCGCGATTTCAACGAGCTGCAGAGTGCGCGCGGGCTCGTGTATGCGGACGGGCTACTGCTGTCGAACCTGCTCGGCTCGAGCTATGCGTATCCGCCGCGCTGGTCGCTGATCCCGCCCGACGACATCGCGCGCGTCGACGTGCTGTACGGCCCGTTTTCCGCGCTGTATCCGGGCAATGCGATCGGCTCGACCGTGCTGCTCACGACGCGCCGTCCGGAAAAACTCGAGGCGTCGCTGTCGACGCAGTTCTTCACGCAGCGCTATCACGACGGCTATGGCTTTGCCGACAGCTTCGGCGGCAATCATCAGACCGCGCGAATCGCGAACCGCGTCGGCCGCTTCTGGTTCGCGCTGTCGCTCGACCGGCTCGAGAACGACAGTCAGCCGATGCAGTACGCGAGCCCCAATGCCGCGTACAACCCGAAACTCGGCCCCGCGGTGCCCGTGACGGGCGCGGCGGTCGACATCGGGCCGAACGGCAAGCCGCGCACGATCGTCGGCGCGCAGTCGCTCGAGCGGACCGAGCAGATCAACGAGACGGTGCGGATGGGCTATGCGTTCACCGACCACGTCGACGCGACGCTCACGCTTGGCCACTGGGAGAATCATTACCGGCAGCACGGCGAGACCTTCCTGCGCGATGCGGCCGGCAATCCGGTCTACGGCGGCAACGTGTCGATCGGCGGGCAGAACATGACCGTCGCGCCGAGCGCGTTCGCCCCGCAGCGCGGCGACCAGGAGAACTGGCTGTACGCGCTCGGCCTGAACGGCCGGCTCGATTCGGGCTGGCGGCTGTCGGGCATCGTGTCCGCGTACGACGTGTCGCGCGACGTGCAGCGCGCCGCGTCGACCGCGCAGGGCGGCGCGGGCACGCTGTTCCAGGGCGACGGCACGGGCTGGCGCACACTCGATCTGAAGGCCGAGGCGCCGGAAGTGAAGGGCCACACATTCACGTTCGGCTACCACTACGACAACTACTTCCTGCGCAGCGTCACGTACAACACGGCCGACTGGCTGGCCGGCCCGACCACGTCGCTCGCGAGCGTCTACCGCGGCGACACGCGCACGCAGGCGCTGTTCGCGCAGGACGCCTGGCGCGTCGCGCCGGGCTGGCTCGCGACGCTCGGCCTGCGGTACGAACGCTGGGACGCATACGGCGGCGCGCTCGGCAACGCGAGCGGCACGCTCGGCTATGCGGACCGCAGCGCGAATGCGCTGTCGCCGAAACTGGCGCTGCAATGGGATGCGACGGACGTGTGGCGGTTCCGCGTGTCGTTCGCGACCGGCACGCGCTTTCCGACGGTCGGCGAGCTGTTCCAGGGCACGATCTCGAACAACGCGATCGTCAACAACAACCCGAACCTGCGGCCGGAAAAGGCGATCGACTGGGACTTCACCGCCGAGCGCGACGTGGGGGTTGGCGTCGTGCGCGCGAGCGTGTTCCAGAGCGACCTGCGCGATTCGATCTACAGCCAGACGACCGTGTCGGGCGCGTCGACCGTCACCAACATCTCGAACGTCGACCGTGTGCGCGTGCGTGGCGTCGAACTCGCGTTCAGCGGCGAGAACGTCGGACTGAAGGGGCTGTCGGTCGATGCGAACGTATCGGCGAGCAATGCGCAGATCCTGGCCGACGCGGCGAACCCTGCATACGTCGGCTCGCGTTTTCCGCGCATCCCGCGCATGCGCGCGAACCTGCTCGCGTCGTACCGCTTCGACGAGCACTGGCTCGCGAGCGTCGGCGTGCGCTACTCGGGCCGCCAGTTCAACACGCTCGACAACAGCGACGTGAATCCGGACGTCTATGGCGGCACGAGCGCCTTCACGGTCGTCGACCTGAAGGCGCGCTATCGCTTCGATCGTCACTGGACCGCGTCGGTCGGCATCGACAACCTGACCGATCGCCGCTACTACGTGTTCCACCCGTATCCGGGCCGCACGTTCTACGGAGAGCTGAAATGGTCGCTGTGAAAGCGCTTACGAGCACGAGCGCATCGGCCGGCGGCGGGTTGACGAGCGACCTGCTCGATCGCCGGTCGCGGTGCCCCGAGCGTCGCTGAGACGGGCGCGACGTGCGGCGAATGCCGCCGCGCGCCGTGCCCGATACAAAAACGCGCCCGAAGGCGCGTGGAGACGATCGTCAGGCCGCTCGCTTGAATAGACGGATCACGAACAGCAGGATCACTGCGCCGACGACCGCGACGATCACCGAGCCGACGAAGCCGCTGCCGATGCTGATGCCGAGGATCCCGGCAAGCCAGCCGCCGATCACCGCACCGACGATCCCGACGATGATGTCGACGATCAGCCCGAACCCGCCGCCCTTGACGAGCAGTCCGGCGAGCCAGCCGGCGATCGCGCCGATGATGAGCCACATAATCAAGCCATGAGTCATGGTGGTCCTCTCCTTGTGTTGAGTCGAAATGACCGGACGTCGGCTGTGTCGCCGCAAGCTCGATGCAGGCGGCTTCGCGACCCGCCGCGCCGCCCCCGCAATGTAACGCGATAGGCGGGTCGGAATCGTTAAGTAATGTTATGCACCCTTAACTGGATTTTCCAGGGAATTCGTCTGCACAGGACGCGAAGTGTGTGCAAACCCGGCTTGATGAAATGGATCTGTAAGAAACGGGCGGCGCGTTATTGCCCGAGCGTCGATGCCGGCGCGAATGCATCGGGCAGTCCGTCGCCCGCATCGGCGATCAGTCGCGTGACGGTGGCGGTGTCGCCGATCGCCTCGATTGCGAGCAGTGCGAAGCGAGCGAGAAAGAGCGGCGCATCGGTTTGGCCGATGCGGGTCATCGTCGTGCAAAGGTCGGTGTAGAGCATGTCGCGTTCGGCGTCTGTCATCGTGCGTTCTCCTGAGGATGGGGTGCGGCGTGCGGGCGCAGGCCCGCCCGTTCGAGCGCGGCCGTCAGATCGTCGGCGTGCGCGTCGTGCCAGCGGCCGAGTACGTGTCCGTCGGGCCGCACGAGATAGACGGTGCCGTCGCGCGCGCCGTACATGCGGAACAGCCGGCCGTCGTCGTCGTAGCCTCGGCAGGACGGCTGCCGCGGCGCCGCGTGCCGCGCCAGCACGACGAGCGCGAACGGCACGCCGGCGCGACGCAGCCGCAGTTCGAGATCGGCGAGCGACGGATCGGGCATGCCGTCGGCGGTGAAGCAGAGCGCGGTGAAGCGCGGCGCAACGAGGTCGGTCAGATGACCGCGGCGTGCGTCGTCATGCTGCGCCGCATGCAGCATCAGCGGGCATTCGGCGAGCACCGTGCCGGGCGGGGGCCCGGCGTCGAACGCGTCGCGCTCGGCGGCGTTGAGCGGCGACGCCGTATACGCGATCGGCGACGTCTGGCGCGGATTGATCAGCGAGCGCAGCGCAGGATGCCGGGTCGCGAGCGACAGCACGGCCTTGCGCATCAGCGCGAACGCGAACGACGGCGGCGCCATGAATTCGGTGCTCTTGGTGCCGTAGCGCAGATTCTCGTGCGTCGCGAACACGCGCTCGTCGGAATAGCTGTCGAGCAGCGTGTCCGCTGCGAGGCCGCGGATCACGTACGCGAGCTTCCACGCGACATTGTCGGCGTCGTCGATGCCCGAGTTGGCGCCGCGCACGCCGAAGATCGGCACGAGATGCGCGGCGTCGCCGCAGAACAGCACGCGGCCGTGCCGATACCGTTCGAGCGTCAGCGCATTCGCCTTGTAGATCGTGATCCAGATCGGCGACCAGTCGCCGCGCTCGCCCATCATGTCGAGCAGGTTCTGCACGCGCGGCATCACGTTCTCCGGTTTCACGGCCGCTTCGGCATCCTCGTCGTCGCGCAACTGATAGTCGATCCGCCAGACGTTGTCGGGCTGCTTGTGAACGAGCACCGTCGAGCCCGGATTCGACGACGGGTCGAAATAGGCGAGCCGCTCGGTCGGCCTGTCGCTGTCGAGCGCAATGTCGACGATCACATAGCGCCCCTCGTAGCTCGTGCCCCGAAGCGACAGGCCGAGCGCGTCGCGCATCGTGCTGCGTCCGCCGTCGCACGCGACGATCCAGTCGGCGTCGAGCGCATAGCCGCCGAGCGGCGTGTCGACGTCCAGGCGCACGCCGTCCTGCTGTTGTGCCACGCCGACGACCTTCGTCTGCCAGCGGATCTCGATCAGGTCGGGGCGGCGTCGCGCGGCGTCGAGCAGGAACTGTTCGATGTGGTACTGCGCGAGGTTCACCATCGGCGGCAGCTTTTGGTTCTCGTCCTGCGGCATCGTGAAGTGCAGCACCTCGTCGGTGCGGTAGAAGCTGCGTCCGCCGGTCCACGGCAGCCCGACACGCAGGAAGTCGTCGAGCGCGCCGAGCCGCTCGATGATCTCCAGGCTGCGCCGCGAGATGCAGATGGCGCGGCTGCCGTGGCAGACCGCGTCGTCGGCCTCGAGCAGCACGCTGCGGATCCCGTGGTTCGCGAGTCCGAGCGCGACGGAGAGGCCCACCGGGCCGCCGCCGACGATCGCGACGGCGTGCCGCTGCGTGTCGACGCCGTGCTCGAGCGGCGGCAGGTGGGCGGGATGGCGCTCGGCGACGAACGGATATGGCTTGAATTCGATGCCCATCGTGATTGGCTTCCAGGTGGATGGAGGGCGATGCGCGCATGCGGCGATGCATGCGATTCGTCCGTGCAGTATGGAAGCCGGCCGGCGTACCGCTGTCCCCATTCCGGGTACGGCACCGGACCGGGATTTACCCCGATGCGTGCGGTGCAGGCAGGCGCTGCCCGGTCAGGGCTGCAGGCACAGCGCGAACAGCTGGCGCTGGCTCGAAATGCCGAGGCGGCGATATGCGCGCTTCTGGTAGGTCACGACGCTCGATGCCTTCACGCCGATCGTTTCGCCGATCTCGTGCGCACTCTGGCCATCGAGCACGCCGCGCAGCACGTCGAGCTCGCGCTTGGACAGCGTCGGGCATGCGCTGCGCAGGCGCGCGAGCATCCGCTGCGGGATGTCGATCTGCATGGCGCCGGCAAGCGCGTAGTGATGTTTCGCGGCCTGCGCGATCAGCGGCGCGAGCGCCTCGATCTCGGCGATCGCGCGCGGCTCGAACGCGCCGCTGCGATGCGCGCGGTACAGGTTGATCGACAGCCAGACCGCGTCGTCGGGCTGCATCAGCAGCGACAGGCGGTCGGAGACGTCGGGGGCGCGGTAGCAGGCCGCGCGATACGCGTCGTGACCGATCTCGTCGCCGGCCTGCTGATGCAGCAGCAGGTCGCGGCGATGCGCGCCGCGCGGTGTGGTCGACACGATCGTCTGGTTGCCGTCGAGCGCGTAGAAGTGCCGCGCATAGGTGTCGGCGACGTCGCGCAGATAGCGGCCGCCGCGATGGTCGGCGACCGATACCGTGCGCGGGCGGTTGCCGAACTCGTACGCGAAGACCGTGCATTGCGTGACCGACAGCGCATCGTCGAACAGCTTCAGCACTTCGGTCGCGAACGCGTTCGGCTCGCTGCTGCCGATCGCGGCAACGAGACTCGTCGCGCGGGACACGTGCAGTTGCCCGGAGAGGTTCGGTCGCTCGAGACGCCAGGTGCGCATGATGCAGGAGAAGGGCGGGGGGATCCGGCGATTGTAATCGGCGGAATGCAGCGCGTGAGTCGGGGGATGCCCGCAAGCGGAGCCGGGGGAGAGGGCGTGCACGATTGCGCGCGCGGAAAAGAGAAAAGGCCTGACAAGCGATGCTTGTCAGGCCTTTATATCTTGGTGCCGGAGATAGGAGTCGAACCTACGACCTTCGCATTACGAATGCGCTGCTCTACCAACTGAGCTACACCGGCAGCAGAGAAATGAAATTATAGGGTGAAATCTGAAGTCTTGGCAATAGGTTTTTCGAAAATTTTTTCAGCTTGCTGCTGCTGTTTCGCGAAACCATCGATCCGGCGGACTTCCCCCGCTTTCACTTCACTGCGATGCAGCCCGTCGGGGCCACATCGCGAGGCGCGATTGTACTTGCGTCATCCGCACCCGTCTAGTGTTGCAGCGCAAATTAATGGCTTTCGTTGTGATAGCTCGTCACGCGCTCGACTTCGTTCTTCGAGCCGAGGAACACCGGCACGCGCTGGTGCAGGCCGGTCGGCCGCACTTCCATGATGCGCTGCGTGCCCGTGGTCGCGGCGCCGCCCGCCTGCTCGACGATGAACGACATCGGGTTCGCCTCGTACATCAGGCGCAGCTTGCCCGGACGATCGGGCGTGCGCTTGTCGGCCGGGTACATGAACACGCCGCCGCGATTCAGGATCCGGTGCACGTCGGCCACCATCGACGCGATCCAGCGCATGTTGAAATTCTCGCCGCGCGGGCCGTCCTTGCCGGCGTTCAGTTCGTCGACGTAGCGCTTGACCGGGTCGTACCAGTGGCGCGCGTTCGATGCGTTGATCGCGTACTCGCGCGTGTCGGCCGGGATCTGCATGTTGCTTTGCGTGAGCACCCACGAACCGACTTCGCGATCGAGCGTGAAGCAGTTCACGCCGTTGCCGGTCGTCAGCACGAACACCGTCTGCGGGCCGTAGACCGCGTAGCCGGCGGCGACCTGCTGCGTGCCGGGCTGCAGGAACGATTCCTCGGTGGCCTGCTTGCCGTCCGGGCAGCGCAGCACCGAGAAGATCGTGCCGATCGACACGTTCACGTCGATGTTCGACGAACCGTCGAGCGGATCGAACACGAGCAGGTATTCGCCGCGCGGATAGTTCGCGGGGATCGGGAAGAACGTTTCCATTTCCTCCGACGCCATCGCGGCGAGGTTGCCGCCCCATTCGTTCGCGTCGAGCAGGATCTCGTTCGACAGGATGTCGAGCTTCTTCTGCACTTCGCCCTGGACGTTCTCGCTGCCGGCGGTGCCGAGCGCGTCGCCGAGCGCCCCCTTCGACACGTTGTAGCTGATCGCCTTGCAGGCGCGGGCGACGACTTCGATCAGCAGGCGCAGGTCGGCGGGGAGGTTGTTGGTCTCGCGCTGCTGTTCGATCAGGAACTTGGACAGCGTGGTGCGGCGGGCAATGGACATGACAGACTCCGAAAGGCCAAAGAATCCTTGAATTGCCGCAATTTTACCTGTCGCGCTTCGGGCGCCGCCGCCTTTTTTCGTCCGGTTACAAGGGCCGGCGGCCGAACCGGCCCGGTTTTTGCAGAGGGAAGACGGGGCGCGCCCGGGATGCGATGACCGAAAAGCCGGCCCTGCCGCGCGACGCGGCGCCACGCACCATGATCGTCCGACCAATAAAAAGCCGGCGCTGCAGCGGACAGCGCCGGCCTTCGCGCCCCGGAAGGGCGCGATGCGATGCAGCGACCGCGTTACGCGAGCGCCTTCTCGACGATCTCGCGCACGTCGCGCGATTTCGCGCCCGCCGCGACTTTTTCGAGTGCGTCGCGCATCCGGTCGCGCAGCGCGGGCGTGAAGCGGCGCCACAGTTCGAGCGAGCGTGCGAGGCGCGCGGCGACCTGCGGATTGATCGCGTCGAGCGCGAGCACCTGCTCGGCCCAGAACGCATAGCCCGAACCGTCCGCCGCATGGAACTGCGCCGGGTTGGCCGCGCAGAAGCTGAAGATCAGCGAACGCGCACGATTCGGGTTCTTCAGGTTGAACGCGGGATGCGCCATCAGCTTGCGGACCTTCGCGAGCGTCGGCTGCGCGGGCGTGCCGCGCTGCGCGGCCTGCATCGAGAACCACTTGTCGATCACCAGCGCTTCCTTCTCGAAGCGCCGGTAGAAGTCGTCGAGTGCGCGCTCGGCCGGTTCGTTCGCGCCGGCCGCCGCAGCGGAAAGCAGCGCGCCGAGCGCGGCCGCGCGATCGGTCATGTTGTTCGCCGCGTCGTACTGCGCGGTCGCGATGCGTACCGCGTCGGCCGGATCCTCGAGTTCGGCGAGGTAGGCGAGCGCGAGGTTCTTCAGTGCGCGGCGGCCGGACGCGTCGGGCGTCGGTTCGTATGCGCCCGGCGTCTGGTGATGTTCGTACGCGGCGAGCCAGTCGGCGCGCAGCGCGGTCGCGAGCTGGCGGCGCACGAACTGGCGCGCGCGATGCACGGCGGCCGGATCGGCTTCGGCCATCTGGTCGGCGAGGTAGGTTTCCGACGGGAGCGTCAGCGCGAGTTCGCGGAATGCGGGCGACAGCTTCGCATCGGTCAGCACGCGGCGGAACGCGGCGACGAAGTTCTCGCCGAGCGCGAGCGGCTCGTTCGCCGCGGCGCGGGCGGCGAGCGTCAGCAGCGCGCGCGTCGCGAGGCGCTGGCCGGCTTCCCAGCGGTTGAACGGATCGCTGTCGTGCGCGAGCAGGAACGCGAGGTCGTCGTCGCTGTAGTCGTACTCGACGATCACCGGCGCCGAGAAATTGCGCAGCAGCGACGGCAGCGGCGCTTCCGGCACGTCGACGAACGTGAAGCTCTGCTCGGTTTCGGTGAACTCGAGCACGCGCGTCGTGCCGGCTGCGGCGGCCTCGCCGTCGAGCCGCAGCGGCAGGTCGCGGCCGTCGCGGCCGATCAGGCCGATCGCGAACGGGATCAGCAGCGGACCCAGCTGCGTTTCGCGCGCGGCCGCCGACGCGTCGCCGTAACCCTGCGCGAGCGTGACCGTATAGCGGCGCGCGGCGGCGTCGTAGGCGGTGCGCACCGTCACGCGCGGCGTGCCGGCCTGGCTGTACCAGCGCTCGAACTGCGCGAGGTCGCGGCCGTTCGCGTCGGCCATCGCGTGACGGAAGTCGTCGCAGGTCACCGCATGGCCGTCGTGGCGCTTGAAGTACAGGTCCATCCCCTTGCGGAAACCGTCGCGGCCGAACAGCGTCTGGTACATCCGCACGACTTCCGAGCCTTTCTCGTAGACGGTCATCGTGTAGAAGTTGTTGATCTCGACGTAGCTTTCCGGGCGCACCGGGTGCGCCATCGGGCCCGCATCCTCGGCGAACTGCAGCTGGCGCAGCACGCGCACGTCCTCGATGCGCTTGACCGCGCGGGCCGCCGATTCGAGGTCGTCGCCCGCGGCCATGTCGGCCGAGAACTCCTGGTCGCGGAACACGGTCAGGCCTTCCTTCAGGCTCAGCTGGAACCAGTCGCGGCAGGTCACGCGGTTGCCGGTCCAGTTGTGGAAGTACTCGTGGCCGACCACCGATTCGATATTCGCGAAATCGACGTCGGTCGCAGTCTCGGGGTTCGCCAGCACGTACTTCGTGTTGAAGATGTTGAGCCCCTTGTTCTCCATCGCACCCATGTTGAAGTCGCCGACCGCGACGATCATGAAGCGGTCGAGATCGAGCTCGAGGCCGAAACGCTTTTCGTCCCAGCGGATCGAGTGGATCAGCGAATCCATCGCGTGGCGGGTCTTGTCGAGATCGGCCGGTTCGACCCACACCTGCAGCAGTTTTTCCTTGCCGGAGCCGGTGGTGATCTTTTCCTCGATCGCGACGAGCTTGCCGGCGACCAGCGCGAACAGGTAGCTCGGCTTGCGGAACGGGTCTTCCCACTTCGCGAAGTGACGGCCGTCGGGCAGTTCGCCCGAGTCGACGAGGTTGCCGTTCGACAGCAGTACCGGGTAGGCGGCCTTGTCGGCGCGCAGCGTGACCGTGTAAGACGCCATCACGTCCGGGCGGTCGAGGAAGTAGGTGATGCGGCGAAAGCCCTCGGCCTCGCACTGCGTGAAGAAATTGCCGCTCGACACGTACAGGCCCGACAGCGTCGTGTTCTGGTCGGGCGCGCACGCGCTTTCGAGCGTCAGCTCGAACGCGTCGGGCACGTTCTCGACGGTCAGCCCGTGCTCGTGCGCGCGCACGGCGCCGTGCGGCGCACCGTCCAGCTGCGCACCGAGGAATTCGAGCGCCTCGCCCATCAGTTCCAGGTGCGGGACGGGCGCGGCATCCGGATTGCGGCGCACGCGCATCGTATTCCTGACGATCGTGCGGGCCGGCGCGAGATCGAATTCGAGCGCGACGGAATCGATGAGGAAGGCCGGCGGCGTGTAGTCGGCGCGGCGGATCACGGTGGAGGAGGCGTTGTCGGACATGGTCGTCGAGATCGGTGGAATGGGGATCGGGCCCGCAACGCGGGCCGGGCGAACCGGCCCATTGTACAAAGGCTTGCGGCCGCGTGCCGCGCGAACTTTTTACCGGTCCGGACAGTCCGCGTATTATCGGCATCCCGTCCGGCTCGCGCGGTGCGACGAACGGGTGACGGATCGACGAGGACCAACATGAAACGCGAATGGATTCATCGCAGCGCGGGCTGGCTCGCGGCGCTCGGCGTGATGCTGCTGACCGGCTGCACCAGCTACGTGACCACGCAGGTCACCGCCTTCTCCGACTGGAGCGGCAGCGACGCGACCCGCACCTATGCCTTTGCGCGCACCGACGCGCAGAAGAACAGCATCGAGCAGTCGACCTACGAGCCGATCGTCGCGAACGAACTGTCCGCGTACGCGTTCCGCCAGGTGCCGCCAGCGCAGGCGCGCTACCTCGTCGGGCTGAGCTACGGCGTCGGCAGCGATCTCGTGACGGTGCCGCAGCCCGTCTACTACGATCCGTGGTTCGTCGGGCCGGGTCCGTACTGGCGGCGCGGGCCGTGGGGACCGTGGGGCCCCTGGGGGCCGATGCCGGCCGGCTACGTCGCGCAGACGTACCAGGTCTTCGATTACACGCTCGGCATCCGCATCACCGAGCGCGCGACCGGCAAGGAGGTCTACAACGTGACCGCGCGTACCACCGGCGACAACGGCGCACTGCTGTATGCGATGCCGTTTCTCGCGCGCAGCGCGCTTGCCGACTTCCCGCTCGCGAACGGGGCGATCCGCACGGTGCGGCTGCCGGTCGACAAGCACGGCGGGCCGGCAGCGCCGGCCGCCAACGAACGCGCGGTGCCGGCCGCGCCGGCATCGGGCGCGGCCGTCGCGAAGTAGTACGCAGCGGCGCGGCCACCCGGTCGCGCCGCTGCGCGTGAGCGATCAGAGTCCGACGCCCAGCAGCGCCAGCGCGCCGAGCACGACGAACAGCACGGCCGCGATCGCATGCACGAGCTTGGTCGGCAGGCGGTGCGCGAAGCGGTCGCCGAGCAGGATCGCCGGCACGTTCGCGAGCATCATCCCGAGCGTGGTGCCGGCCACGACGCCGATATAGTCCTGGAAGCGCGCGGCGAGCGCGACGGTCGCGAGCTGCGTCTTGTCGCCCATTTCCGCGAGGAAGAACGCGACGAAGGTCGCGCCGAACACGCCGAGCCTCGAGCGGTTCGCGTTGGCTTCGTCGGCGTCGAGCTTGTCCGGCACGAGAATCCACAGCCCCATCCCGATGAACGACGCCGCGAGCGCCCAGCGCATGATCGACGGCGTGACGAGCGCGCCGAGCCATTCGCCGAGCGCGCCTGCGCAACCGTGGTTGACGAGCGTCGCGACGAGCACGCCGAGAATGATCGGAACCGGCTTGCGATAGCGCGCGGCCAGGACGAGGGACAGCAGCTGGGTTTTGTCGCCGATTTCAGCGAGGGCGACGGCGCCGGTGGAGATCAGGAAAGCTTGGGTCACGTACGGGATTCCACGGGCCTTGTTATGTGCGAGCGACGATCCACGGCGCGCCGGGCCCAGATGCGGCGCGCCATGAACCATCGGTCTCGCCAGGCCTCGGTGGCTGCGTCCGCCATGGCCGAACGGCCAAGTCTGTTGACGGACGCCTCCGTCACGATGCGCGCCGTGGGCGCGGACATCGAGCGGAGCGGCTACTCCCCAATGAGTGGCGGATTCTAGCATGCCGCGCCGCGCGCGGAAAAGCCGGTTGAAAGGCGCCGGCTCGCCTGCCGTTACGCGGCGGCGGTGCGTCTGGCCGCGCCGCGCTCGTGCACCAGCCGGCCGGCCGCGTAGGTACGATAGACCGCGCGATCGTCGCCGAGCAGCGCGAACGCGAACAGCAGTTCCTCCAGCGATTCCGCGTGCTTCGTGCGGCGCGCGAGCAGCGGCGTCGCGGCCGGGTCGAGCACGACGAAGTCGGCTTCGGTGCGCGGCGCGAGCGTGCCGACCGTGTCCGCGAGATCGAGCGCCTGCGCGGCGCCGGCCGTCGCGAGCCAGAACATCCGCGTCGCGGTCAGGTGATGGCCCGACAGCCGCGCGACCTTGTGCGCCTCGTTCATCGTCTGCAGCATCGAGAACGACGTGCCGCCGCCGACGTCCGTCGCGAGCGTGACGGGCACGTCGTATTCGCCGGCCTTGTCGAAATCGAACAGCCCGCTGCCGAGGAAGAAGTTCGACGTCGGGCAGTGTGCGACCACGGTGCGCGTCTCGGCCATCCGGCGGCGGTCTTCGTCGTCGAGGTGGATGCAGTGGCCGTACACCGCGCGCGGACGCAGCAGCCCGTAGCGGTCGTAGATGTCGAGATAGCTGCGATGGCCCGGGAACAGCTCGGCCACCCATTTCACCTCGTCGACGTTCTCCGCGACGTGGCTCTGCACGAACACGTCCGGATGACGGCGCGCGAGC
Source organism: Burkholderia pseudomultivorans (assembly GCF_902499075.1). Classification (GTDB taxonomy): domain Bacteria; phylum Pseudomonadota; class Gammaproteobacteria; order Burkholderiales; family Burkholderiaceae; genus Burkholderia; species Burkholderia pseudomultivorans. The sequence continues at coordinate 19,225 of NZ_CABVPP010000010.1, forward strand.
TCGGCGCACGCTTCGAGCTGCGCCTCGGTCGAAGTCGGCGCGAAGCGCGGCGTCAGCGCGTACAGCTGGCGCCCGCGGCCGTGCCAGCGGCCGATCAGCTCGGCGCTGTCGTCGTAGCCCGACTGCGCGGTGTCGCGCAGGAACTCGGGGCAGTTGCGGTCCATCAGCACCTTGCCGGCGATCATCCGCAGGTCGCGCGCGTCGCTCGCCGCGAACAGCGCGTCGGCCGACTGCTTGTGCACCGTGCAGTAGACGAGCGCGCTCGTCGTGCCGCACGCGAGCAGTTCGTCGACGAAGAACTCGGCGACCTCGCGCGCATGCTCGGGATCACCGAACCGGCGCTCGGTCGGAAACGTGTACTTGTCGAGCCACGGCAGCAGGCCGGGCGCCGGCGACGCGATCATGTCCGTCTGCGGATAGTGGATGTGCGTGTCGATGAAGCCGGGCACGATCAGCTTGTCGCGCAGATCGTGCACGACCGCGTCGCGCGCGAGCGTCGTCGCGAGCCGCGCGTACGCGCCGGCCGCGACGACCTTGCCGTCGTCGACGATCAGCAGGCCGTCGGTCTCGTGGTTCGCGGCCTGGCTCGACTGTGCCGGGTCGCCGTTGAAAGTCAGCAGCTGGGATCGAAAAGCGGTTTGCGTCATGACGAATGGTCCTGCATCAAGGTAAGGCGAACAGAAGAAGACAGCCGGCGCCGCGCGGGCGACGGCATGGCGCGCGCGCCCCGCGCGCGGGCGGGACGGTGGATTGCGCGGGAGCGTGGCGCGATCGCGGCCGATGCGGCTGCGGCGGTCCGCAACGGCGCGCGCTCGCGAACCACGACAGCAGGCAGCGTCGCGACCGCCGCGCCGCACGCGTTCGGGCGATGCACGCGCATGCGGCCGGCGTGGCGCCAGGCCGGGCCGGTCGTCGCGAAGCGGATGCCGTTGCCGTGTTTCATCTGTCAGCGCACCTCGATGCCGGCCGTCATGCGGACTGCCAGTACGCGTCGAGGCGCGCGATCAGCGCGTCGCGCTGCGCCGCGTCGACGAACGACGCCTCGAAGCCGTTGCGGATCACCGCATGGACTTCGGCGTCGGTGAGCTGCAGCCCGTCGACGGTCGCGAAATAGTTGTCGTTGACGTAGCCGCCGAAATAGGCCGGATCGTCGGAGTTGATCGTCACCGCGACGCCGCGCTCGAGCAGCGCCTTCAGCGTGTGCTTCGCCATGTCGTCGAACACGCACAGCTTCAGGTTCGACAGCGGGCACACGGTGAGCGCCGTGCGCGTCTTCGCGAGCCGCTCGACGAGCGCCGCATCCTCGATGCTGCGCACGCCGTGATCGATCCGGTCGACCTTCAGCACGTCGAGCGCTTCGTAGATGTATGCGGGCGGCCCTTCCTCGCCCGCGTGCGCGACGAGCTTCAGCCCGAGCGCGCGCGCCTGCTCGAACACGCGCGCGAACTTGGTCGGCGGATGGCCGAGCTCGGACGAGTCGAGGCCGACGCCGATCAGGCGGTGACGGTAGCGCTCGAACAGCGGCAGCGCGGCTTCGAACGTCGCGAGCGCGTCCTGTTCCGGCAGATGGCGCAGGAAGCACAGGATCAGCCTGCTCGACAGCCCGCGCTTTTCGGCATCGGCAAGCGCGCGCTCGATGCCGGCGACGACCGTTTCGATCGGCACGCCGCGTTCGGTATGCGTCTGCGGATCGAAGAACAGTTCGGTATGCACGACATTGTCCGCAAGCGCGCGCTCGCAGTACGCGGCCGTCATGTCGTAGAAATCCTGCTCGGTCAGCAGCACGCTCGCGCCGGCGTAGTAGATGTCGAGGAACGACTGCAGATCGGTGAACGCGTAGGCGGCGCGCAGCGCGTCGATCGAGTCGTACGCGAGCTTCACGCCGTTGCGCTGCGCGAGCGCGAAGATCAGTTCGGGCTCCAGCGAGCCTTCGATGTGGATGTGCAGCTCCGCTTTCGGCGCGCGGGCGATCTTGTTCTTGAATGTCGGGGTCATGGCGTCGTTCTTGGTCGGTCAGAGAATGGGGGAAGCCTGCGCGGACGCATTCGCCTCGACGGCCTGCAGCAACTGCGCGGCCACCGAGATCGCGATCACTTCGGGCGCCTTGTCGACGATGCCTTCGACGCCGATCGGGCAGCGCATCCGCGCGACCTGGGCCGGGTCGATGCCGATCGCCGCGAGGCGATGGTCGAACTGCACGCGTTTCGCGTGCGAACCGATCATCCCGAAGTACGCATAGTCGCCGCGCCGCAGGATGCGCTCGGCCAGCACGAAATCGAGTGCGTGGTCGTGCGTTATCACGACGAAGTACGTGTGCGGCGGCGCCGCGTCGACGGCGTCGGCCGGGTCGTCGCGCGCATCGAGCGCGAGGTTGCCGATGCCCGCGAGCGCGTCGGCCGGCGGGAACGCCGCGTCGCGCCGGTCGATCCAGCGCACGTGGCACGGCAGCGTCGCCAGCACCTTGACGAGCGCGGCGCCGACGTGCCCGGCGCCGAACAGCGCGACGGGGAACGTGTACGGCGCGATCGTCTCGGTCATCAGCGACACGCCGCCGGTTTCCCACAGCAGGCAGTCGGCGCGCGCGGCGGCCGATTCGGGTTCGCTGAGCAGCGGTGCGCCCGGCGAGGGGCCGAATGATACGCTACGCACGGTCGCGGCGCCGGCCGCGACGCGTTTCGCGAGCGACATGATCCAGCCGAGATCGCCGACGTCGAGCCGCTCGAACGCGAGCACGACGGCGCCGCCGCAGCACTGGCCGAGGCTCGGGCCGAGCGCGAGCCGCTCGAGCCGGCGCGCGTGGGGCACGTGCGCACCGTCCTTCAGCAGGTGCCGGGCGATTTCGATCGCCTTCCATTCCAGATGACCGCCGCCAATCGTATGGCGCGCCGTGTCGCGCGTGACGAGCATCTTGGTGCCCGCCTCGCGCGGCGCGGAGCCGTCGGTGTGCGCGACCGTCACGAGCACGGCCGCTTCGCCGTGCGCGAGCAACTGCTGCAGATCGCCGAGCCAGGCCTCCATCAGCAGGCTCCGTGCGAAACGACGCGGCACGACGCGCGGCGCGGGCTGGCGGGCGCGGCGGCAACGCAAACGGACGGGAGCGGGGCGGGCCGCACGCGCGGCCGGCGCGCGGCGACGGCGCCCGGACGGGGCGCGCGAACGGGGCGGCCGGACGAGCGGACGCCATGAGGGTGACGGATGCGGATGGTTTGCGTTGTCATGATGAATCCAGTCGACATTGCGGATCAGGCGCGCGTTACGCAGGAGGTGAGACCGCCTGGCCTCGCGCACGTAGATCGCCATCCAGTCGCGAAGATAGCACCGCGGGACGACGCGAACATCGTCGGGCGCTGATTCGGGCTATCAGACGGCGATCATGTCGATCATAGGCCCGTCGCGCGGTATCGGGGCGCCGATGCGTGCATATCGGGCCGAAACGTTGGCGGGACGGGGCGCGGGCGCGCGGGCGGTGCGAGGCGCGAGGTTGCGGAAATTCGGGGAGCGGCGGGGTAGGTGTTTACGTGCGGCTGACTACGAGCGGCCGGCGAGGTGCGGCCGGCCACGTCTCGCCGAAACGGGGAAACGGGCCGGCGACAGGCGAACGGGCCGGCCGCACCGGTATGACGATCCGGCGGCCTGCGCCTTGGCGGCCGGCGTCCCGGCACCCGTCCGAATCGCCGGCCTCGCTGTCGCGTCGCGCGTCGGCCGTCAGGCCGATGCCAGCTTGCGCCGGTGACGCCAGAGGCTCGCGGCGACGGGAAGCAGGATCGCCGCGAAGCCGATCAGCGACCAGCCGGGCAGCAGGATCCCGAAGATCGGCGGGTAGACCGTTTCGCACAGGCCGGCGACCTTGAACATGCCGGGGAACCAGTGCGCGGGCGGCAGGCTGTCGACGATCGGCTGCAGCGTGTCGAAGCCGCAGCTGAAGCCCGGGTTCAGCTGGATCGACAGGTGCCGCGCGGCGGTGCCCACGCCGCCGGCCGCGGCGATCGCGATCAGCAGCTCGAGCACCCAGACGCCGCGCCAGCTGCGAATCCCGGCGGCGAGGAACGCGAAGATCCCGATCGCCGCGAAGAAGTAGCGCTGGATGATGCACAGCGGGCACGGGTCTTCGTTCTTCACGTACTGCAGGTACAGCGCGCCGGCCAGCAGCGCGATGCAGACCCATCCGAGCAGCATCAGCAGGCGGCGTTCGCGGCGTAGTGCAAGCGTGGAGTCGTTCATGTCGGCGGGATTCCTCGTCGGTCGGTCCGGAAAACAATCGCGCGATTTTAGCGCGAACGAACCGGCACGAAACGGACGGCGCACCTGCGGCGTCCCGCCGCACCCCGTGCGCCGCCTGCCGTCACGTCGCGCCGCCGGTCAGCGGATCGTGTTCAGCACGGCCTCGACCGACTGCCCGATTGCGAGCAGCGCATCGTCGCGATGCGGCGCGGCCGCCAGCATCAGGCCGACCGGCGCCGCGTCGCGCGGATGACACGGCAGCGACAGCGCACATGCGTCGAGGAAGTTGAACGCGCTCGGATTGCGCAAGATCAGCGCGTTGGTGCGCGTGAACGCGGCGTCGTCCGTTTCGAGGTCCGCGATGCGCGGCGGCACGACCGGCACCGTCGGCGCGACGAGCGCATCGAAGCGCGACCAGACCGTGTGCGCGGCTTCGTCGAGCATCGCGCGGCGCGCGGCGAGCAGGTCGAGATAGTCGGCCGCGCTGGCGGGCTCGCCCTTCAGGATGCGCGTCAGCACGCGCGGGTCGTAGCGGTCGCGATGCTGCGCGAGCAGCGGACGATGCCACGCGTAGGCCTCGATCGGCGAGAAGCCGAAGCGGTTGATCTCCGGCAGCCGGTCGAGCGCAGCGAAGCGCACTTCGGTGACGATCGCGCCGGCGGCTTCCAGATGCTTGAGCGCGGTATCGAGCGCGGCCGCGACGTCGGCGTCGACGCCGTCCGTCACATGATTCGTCAGCACGCCGAGCCGCACGCCTTCGAGGGGCCGCGCGGCCGGCACGTGCGGCTCGAGGCCCGCGAGCATCCGGTCGACGAGCGCGCAGCACGCGACCGTCAGGCCGATCGGGCCGAACGAATCGAGCGTGGTCGACAGCGGCACGCCGCCTTGCGTCGGGATCCGGCTCGCGGTCGGCTTGAAGCCGGTCAGTCCGCACAGCGCGGCGGGAATGCGGATCGAGCCGCCGGTGTCGGTGCCGAGCGCGACGGCCGCCATCCCGTCCGCGACGGAAGCCGCCGCGCCCGACGACGAGCCGCCGGCGATCCGCGCATCGCCCGGCACGCCGCGCCGATACGGCGACGCCGGCGTGCCGAAGTGCGGATTCAGCCCGAGGCCCGAGAACGCGAATTCGCTCATGTTGGTGCGGCCGACCAGCACCGCGCCCGCGCGCTTGAGCCGCGCGACGGCGACCGCATCGGCCTGCGCGGGCGGCGCGCCGTCGAGCACGCGCGAACCCGCGCGCGTGACCTGGCCGGCGACGTCGAACAGATCCTTCACCGACACCGGGATGCCGGCGAGCGGCGACAGCACGGTGCCGGCGGCGCGCAGGCGGTCGTGCGCGTCGGCCGCAGCGCGCGCGTTGTCGGCGTCGACTTCGGTGAACACGACGGCGCCCTGGCCGGACGGATCGGCGATGCGGTCGAGCGCGGCGTCGACGAGCGCGCGGCTGGTGGTCGTGCCGGCGGCGAGATCGGCGGCGAGCTGGGCGAGCGGGGGGAACGGGGTGAAGGTGGTCATGGGCGGCTCAGGAACGAAGATGTTGGACAAGCGTGGAGCGAAACGAATCGATATGGCGTTCGACGGCCGCGCGTGCGCCGGCGGCGTCGCGCGCGGACAGCCGTTCGAACAGGTCGCGGTGCTCGCTTTGGACGTCGGCGAGATGGCGCGGCTCGGACAGCGTGACGAACCAGAAGCGCAGCGAGCGCTCGTGCAGCGCGCGCAGGACGTCGGCGAGGACCGGATTGCGCGCGGCCGCGGCAATCGCCTGATGGAACGCGCGGTCGATCTCCATCATGCCTTCGACGTCGTGCGCGTCGACACGCGCGCGCCCGTCGTCGAGCAGCGCGGCCAGCCGCGCGAGATCGTCGGGCGTCGCGTGGCGTGCGGCCAGTTCGGCGCAGTGCGCCTCGTTGATGCGGCGCACGTCGATCACCGCGACGATGTCGTCGAGCGACAGCGGCTGCACCATCAGCCCCTTGCGCGGCATCACGGACAGCAGCCCTTCGAGCACGAGCCGGTGCACGGCCTGGTGCACGGGCGTGCGGCCGATGCCGGTGCGTGCGACGAGGTCGGCCTCGTTGAGCGCGGCGCCCGGTTTCAGGCGCATCGTGATGATGTCGCGCTGGATCAGCGCGTACGCGCGGTCGGCAAGGCTCGACGCGGCGGCGGGCCGGGCGTGCGGCAGGTCTATCAGCGTGTTCATGCGAACGGTGGCGCGGGGGCCGGGCGACGCGGTCATCGCGCCGACGACCCCGGCAAGCGTGGACGATGCGACGATATTATTGTGATATATCACTGATGTCCAGTGTGCCGCGTGAGAGGAGGGCGATTCCGCTTGTGCATGAAAGGATGCCGTCGGACGCACCTTGCGACGAACTTGCAACAATATCGACAGGATGTTGCAGGTTTGCCGCGCGATCGTGCACTGACGCATAATGAATCCTCGTCTATCCATACGCGTGAGCGACGTACCAGACCATCGTCATGAGCGAAAACACGCCTTCCCTGGCCGGTCTGCCCGGCACCTCGTCAGCCTCTTCCGATTCTCCCCGTCCCGATCCGGCGCCAGCGCCCGATGCCTCAGCGCCCCGGTCTGCTGCCGCGCAGAACGTCGCCGCCGACGGCGCGTCGCCCGTCACGGCAGCGTCCGAACCGGGCGCGCCCGGCGCGACGACGGCAGCCGCCGGCGAAGGCGCGGCCGCCGCGGCGGCGCCGAGGCCCGGCTCGCCGCCGCCCGGCTTCGGCGCGGCGCCCGATTTCGACACGCCGCGCCCGCCGCCCGCGAACGCACCGACTGCGCCGCCCGCCTATCTGAGGCAGAGCGACACGCCGTGGTCGGTGTTCGGCCGGATCATCGCCGCGCGTGCGCGCCGGCTGTTCGATCGCGCCGGCCAGCGCATCACGCAGCGCACGCTGCGCATCGGCGTGTCGGCGCGGATCTTCCATCCGGAACCGGGCGCGAAGGGACTGCGCGGCAAGACGCTGCAGTATCTCGAGGAATCGATCGCGCACTGGGTGATGTCGCGCGACGTGATCGTGTTCATGATTCCGACCGTCGGTCATCAGGGGATGCTGCATCCGAGCAACATCCGTCTGCGCGATTACGCGAAGTGTCTCGACGGCCTGCTGCTGCAGGGCGGCGCCGACGTGTCGCCGCAAACCTACGCGGCGTCGGATGCGCGCCCCGAATGGCCGGGCGATCGCGTGCGCGACATGTACGAGCTGGAACTGCTGCACGAATTCGTCGAGTCCGGCAAGCCGGTGCTCGGCGTGTGCCGCGGCTGCCAGTTGATCAACGTCGCGTTCGGCGGCTCGCTGTATCAGGACATCGCGACCGACGTGCCGACCGCGAATGCGCACGTGAGCGAGCATTACGACCAGCATCGCCATGCGATCCGCTTTCCCGATTCGTCGACGCTGGCGAGCATGTTCCCCGGACGCAGCGAGGCGATCGTCAACTCGATCCACCATCAGGCGATCCGCGATCTCGGCCGCGACCTGAACATCGAGGCCGTGTCGGCCGGCGACGGGATCATCGAGGCGATTCGCTACCGGCGTGCGCCGTTCGTGGTCGGCGTGCAGTGGCACCCCGAGTTTCACCGCGCCGGCGGCGCCGAACTGCTCGACTGCACGCCGCTGCTCGATGCGTTCCTGCGCTCGGCGCGCGAGACGCGCCTGTAGACGGCCGTTCGACACGCATCGCACGAAGGCCGGCCGCATCCCGTTAAATTCGAGATGCGGCTGTTGCGTTTTCAATGATAATGGCGCGTTTCAATTCGTCCGCCGGAGTCTGACGTTGGCCTTCCGAGATCTTTCCCCTGCACGATGCGCAACGTGGCTCGTTGCGATGGTCGCCTGCGCGCATGCGGGCGCGGCGTGGTCCGACGGCGCGACGGCGCCTGTCGCCGGTACGCGTCCCGCGGTGACGAGTCTTGCTGCCGATGCGGCGTCGGCGGGTTCTGCGGCTTCCGCGGTCGCTGCAACCGACGCCGCCGCGCAAGGCAATGTCGCCGAGCTCGCGCAGATGCTGCGCGACGGGCGGATCGTCGAGATGCGCACCACATACAACGGGAGTTACGGCGCGAGCCTGATGTTCGATCCGCGCGAGATGACGTACTACGTCGTGCTGTTCCAGGACAAGCAGATGTGGCGCGTAATCAAGTCGCAGGACAAGCGCCGTGCCGAGATGGTGTACGCGAATTTCGTCGAGCAGACGGTGCAGCTTGCGGACGTCGAGATTCGCCGCACCGAACTGCAGGCGCAGAAGGCGTTTCTCGAACGCGTGATCGCACTGCAGGCGAATCGCGCACAGCAACTGCAGGCGGACCTGAACGTCGCGCATAGCCAGCAGGCCGAAGTTGCGCAGCGGCAGAAGTCGGCGCAGGAGCAGGCGCAGGCGTTGCAGGTCGAAAAGCGCGCAGCGCAGATCCAGTTGCGCGATCTGCAGCAGCAGGTCCGGCAACTGGAGCGGCAAGCCGAGACGGGATTGCCTGCGCGTCCGTGACGATGCGTCGAACAGACGGAAAGATGAACGAACGAAAAAGCCGGCGAAGCGATCTTCGCCGGCTTTTTCGTCAGGTGGCGGCTAGCGTGCGAACGCGTGCGGCGTGTCGGTCAGGCGGCGATGGGACAGTTGGGACGTCCAGTCGAAACCGGTGGCGGGCGCAGGCGCGGCGGGGGGCGGCCCGATCGGCACCCAGCGCATGCGCGATCGCGATCAGCGTGAGCGGATCGTCGAGCGCGTCGAGCGCATCGGCGGTGTGCGGCACCGGCGACAGGCGGTCGCGGACCGGCGCGTGCGGCGCATCGCGGGCAATCGGCGGGCGCACGGCGGCGCGCAGTATGGACGGCGGACGCGCTTGTGCGATCGTCGTGCGCACACCGTTCGGCCGGTGCATTGATGGCGGCGGCGATGCGGCGGCGGCCCGCCGCGTGTCCGGCGTCGCAGTGGCTCGCGGCGACGTCCGGCTGCGCGAAATGTCCGATGCGACGTGGGGCGATCCGGCCGAGGGCCCCGCGGATGTCGCCGCGGCGTGCCGCACGGGCGGGATAGCGGCCGGCTCCGGCGGCGCGGGCACGACCGGCGGCGTGCCTCCCGACGTAGACGTGGCCGTGAACGCGGACGTCGACGAGCCCGTAGACGTAGACGGCGCCGCGCGAACCGCCACGGCGTCGGCTGTCTGGATGGGCCCGCCGGGTGTGGAAGCCCCGAACGGCTCATGCATCGCGATCAGCGCGCCGATGATGCCGAGCGCACCGATGCTCCAGCACGCCGCATACATCGCACGCCGCTGGTGCGACGGGGGGCCGGCTCGTGCGGTGGGCCGGCCGGCCGCAGCAACAGCGACCGACGCATCGGCCGCAGGCAGCGCGGACGCCGGCAGCGGCTCCCAGCGGCATGCGCGGTGTGGCGCGCCGATATCGATGCACGACGTCGACAGCGTGGCGAGACAGCGCCTGTCGCGCTGCTCACCGGACGCGCCGCGAAAGATCCACTCGCGGCCGAACGGCGGAACGTCGTCGAGCGGGGCGGCGCGAGGGCGGGCAAGCGCGCCTTCGACAGGGACGAGGGACGATGGGGTCATGAGGAAGGTACGCCTGCGACACCGAGCGACCGTGCCGGCTGCGGCGCGAATGTCGTCGCAAACGTGACATTGTGGCCACGCGAAGACGATCGGTCGATCAGACCAATCCGATTTTTGTGCAAATGTTGCAGCAATTCGTACGAGCACTGCATCGCGGCGCCGTTGGCCGGGGCGGCTACAAGGCAAATGTCGGCTTCGCGTGGCATCATCTGGCGATCACGCCGGGTCGCGCATGGTTGCGCGGCGCAGCCGATATGCAGCGATGTCCGCGCGCGCCGGGGCCGGCGCGATACGCATCGTCGTGTCCATGCGGCGCGTATTTCGCGCCATCCGAGCTCGAGCGAGAAAACATGTCCACAGCCTCACCAGCGATCGCGCAGGAATCGAAAGTCCGCACCGTGTTCCGGGTCGTCAGCGGCAACTTCCTCGAAATGTACGACTTCATGGTCTACGGCTATTACGCGTCGGCCATCGCCAAAACCTACTTCCCGAGCGGCAATGCGTTCGCGTCGCTGATGCTGTCGCTGTCCGTGTTCGGCGCGGGCTTCCTGATGCGGCCGGTCGGCGCGATCGTGCTCGGCGCGTATATCGACCATCACGGGCGACGCAAGGGGCTGATCCTGACGCTCGGGCTGATGGCGCTCGGCACGCTCACGGTGGCCGCGGTGCCCGGCTACGCGACGATCGGCGCGCTCGCGCCTGCGCTCGTGCTGCTCGGCCGGCTGCTGCAGGGCTTCTCGGCGGGCGTCGAGCTCGGCGGCGTGTCGGTCTATCTGTCGGAGATCGCGACGAAGGGCCACAAGGGCTTCTATACGTCGTGGCAGTCGGGCAGCCAGCAGGTGGCCGTCGTGTTCGCCGCGTTCGTCGGCGTGCTGCTGAACCGCGCGCTGCCGGCCGAGGACATGACCGCGTGGGGCTGGCGCATTCCGTTCCTGATCGGCTGCCTGATCGTGCCGTTCCTGTTCCTGATCCGGCGCTCGCTGAAGGAGACCGACGAGTTCCTCGCGAAGCATCATCGGCCGACGATGGGCGAGATCATGCGCTCGATGCTCGACAACTGGGGCGTCGTGATCGCCGGCATGGGGATGGTGATCATGACCACGGTGTCGTTCTACATGATCACCGCCTATACGCCGACCTTCGGCAAGGAAGTGCTGCATTTGTCGTCGCTCGACGCGCTGGTCGTGACCGTGTGCGTGGGCGTCTCCAACCTCGTCTGGCTGCCGCTGTCGGGCGCGCTGTCGGACCGCATCGGCCGCCGTCCGGTGCTGATCGCCTTCACGGTGCTCACGCTCGTGACGGCTTATCCGGCCGTGCTGTGGCTCGTCGGGGAGCCGTCGTTCCTGCGGCTGCTCGCGGTCGAGCTGTGGCTGTCGTTCCTTTACGGGTCGTACAACGGTGCGATGGTCGTCGCGCTGACCGAAGTGATGCCGGCCGACGTGCGCACCGCCGGCTTCTCGCTCGCGTACAGCCTCGCGACGACGATCGGCGGCTTTACGCCCGCGATCTCGACGCTGCTGATCCACGAGACGGGCAACAAGGCCGCGCCAGGGCTGTGGCTCAGCGTCGCAGCGATTTGCGGGTTGATCGCGACGCTGGTGCTGTATCGCACGCCCGACGCGCGCAATCAGTACAAGGCGGTCTGACGCGCCACGCACCGCCGGCTGGCTGCGGCCGCCGGTTTCGCCACTGGGAGCGCATCGCGCTCCCTTTTTTGTCGGTGCTCAGCCGCCGCGCAGCGCGTCGGCGACGGTGGCCGCGACGTCGTGCCATGCGCCCGGTGTGCGCTGGCGGACGATCCGGGCCTGCGGATACCACGGGCAGTCGTTGCCGGTGAACCAGCGCCAGTCGGCCGCGAACGGCAGCATCAGCCACAGCGGCTTGCCGAGCGCGCCCGCGAGGTGCGCAACGGCCGTATCGATCGTCACGACGCCGTCGAGCCGCTCGATCAGCGCGGCCGTATCGGCGAAATCGTTCAGCCGGCCGTCGAGGCGATGCACGCGCGGGTGCGCGTCGATGCGCGCGCGTTCGTCGTCGTCGAGCGCCGGTTGCAGCACGATCCAGTCGATGTCGGGCAGCGCGAGCAGCGGCGCGAGCGTGTCGAACGGCATCGAGCGGTTTTCCTGCGCCTGCCGGCGCCCCGACCATGCGAGGCCGAACTTGCGCTTCGCCTGTCCGCCGAGCGAGCCGCGAAAACGCCGGCGCGCGCTGTCGGGCGCGCCGAGATAGCGCGCGCCGGCCACGATGTCGGCCGGTTGCAGCCCGAGCGCAAACGGCAGGCTCATCAGCGTGCACGCGACGTCCGCCGCGGGCGGTTTCGCCGCGCCCTGCGCGACGAGCGTCACGCGCCAGCGCGTCGCGGCCGGCGCGAGCAGTGCGACGAGTTCAGGTTGCACTTCGAGCACGACGCGCGCGCAGCGTTCGCGCGCGCGCGGCACGAAGCGCACGAACTGCAGCGTATCGCCGAACCCCTGTTCCGCGCGGATCAGCAGCGTCTGCGACGCGATCGGTTCGCCGCGCCAGCGCGGCAGCGCGCCGATCGGCGTGGCGCCGGGCGTGTCGTGACGCGCTTCGTAGGCGGGCAGGCCGCGCGTGAAGTCGCCGAGCGTCAGCAGCGTGACCGCGCGGTGCAGTTGCGCGAGCGTGAGGTCGGGCGCGACGCGCAGCGCCTGGTCGAACGCGCGCAGCGCCATTTCGTGTGCGCCGAGCGCGTGATGCGCGTTGCCGAGATTCAGCCACGCGAGACTGAACGACGGGTCGAGACCGACCGCGCGTTCGTAGTAGGGCAGCGCGTCGCGATGCCGCGACTGCGCGCACAGCGCGTTCGCGAGCCCGAACAGCGCGAGCGGAAACGGCGGATGCAGCGCGAGCGCGGCCTCGAACGCGGCGGCGGCTTCCGCATGACGGCCCACCGCGTCGAAGGTGTTGCCGAGGTTGAAGTGCGCGGCGACGAAGCGCGGCTGCGCGGCGATCGCAGCCTGGAAATGCGCGATCGCGTCGTCGGCATGGCCCATCGCGCTCAACGCCATCGCGAGGTTGTTGTGCGCGCCCGCATGTCCGGGGCGCAGTTCGAGCGCGCGACGGAACGCGGCGAGCGCGTCGTCGTGGCGGCCGAGCGCGTTCAGCGCGTTGCCGAGGTTGTTGTAGATCGATGCGTCGTCGGGCGTCAGCCGCAGCGCGCGGCCGAATGCGTCGACGGCATCCTCGTGGCGTTGCAGCGCCGCATACGCGTTGCCGAGGTTGTAGTGCGCGAGCGGAAATTCGGGCGCGAGCGTCAGCGCATTGCGAAAGCGGTCGATCGCCTCGTCGAGCCGGCCGAGCGCCTTCAGCGCGTTGCCGAGGTTGAGCTGCAGCGCGGCGTCGTCTGGACGCAGCGCGACCGCGCGACCGACGAGATCGGCCGCCTCGGCATGCTGGCCCTGCTGATGCCGCAGCACGCCGAACAGATGCAGCGCGTCGGCGTCGGCGGGGTTGGTGGCGAGCGCCGCGCGATAGCCGTGCTCGGCCTCGGCGAGGCGGCCCGCGCGATGCGCGGCGTACGCTCGGTCGAATGCGGAATCCATGACGCGAAAACTGACGGAAAACGCGTATTTTCCCACACCGCGCGCGCCGGCCGCTCATCGGCAGGACGGCATATGGCCCCGTCACGCCGAGCGGCGTAGACTAAGGTCTGTTTGCATGGGGAGCGCGCATGCGAATGCCGGAAATCGCGCGTCGCGCGCGGCCGCTCTCGTGGCAACGCAAGCGCGTTCCGCATGCAACCAGACCCTCGGGCCGATGTGCGCGACAGGCGCATCGTCGCGCAAACCGGTCCCGGCAAGATCGTGTGTCATCGAGGTGCCCATGGCTGACACCCTTCTCGATATTCCGCCCGTGCTGATCGTCGGCGCGGGGCCGACCGGCCTTGCCGCCGCGATGAGTCTCGCGCGCGCCCGCGTGCCGGTGCGCATCATCGACAGGCTGGCTGCGCCGGCGCCGCATTCGCGTGCGATCGGCATCCAGGCGCGCACGCTCGAACTGCTGGAGCAGCATCGCGCGGTCGAGCCGTTCCTCGCGCTCGGGCATCGCGCGCATGCGGCTGCGCTGCATGCCGACGGCCGCGTGATCGCGCGGCTCGATTTCGATCCGCTGCAAACGCGCTATCCGTATCTGCTGTTGCTCGACCAGAGCGTCACCGAGCGGCTGCTCGCCGAACACCTGGCCGGCCTCGGCGTGACGGTCGAGCGCGGCGCGACGCTGGTCGCATGCGACAACGGCGGCACCTCGCTCGACGTGACGATCCGCGATGCCGACGGGCGCGACACACGCTGCACGCCGTCGTACCTGATCGCCGCCGACGGCGCGCACAGCACGGTGCGCCACCTGCTCGGCGTCGGCTTTGCCGGGCAGGCGTTCGAGCAGACTTTCCTGCTCGCCGATCTCGCGGCGATCCCCGACTGGCCGGACGACGAGATCCATCTGTTCACGACGCCCGCCGGCATCGCCGGCCTGTTCCCGATGGGCGACGGCCGTTACCGGCTGGTCGCCGACCGGCCGCCCGGGGGCGATGCGTCGCCCGACGCGTCGACCCCGTCGCTCGCGGAATGCGAAGCGATCGTGCGCGCGCGCATCGGCGCGTCGATCGCGACGAGCGATCTCGCGTGGTCGTCGTATTTTCATCTGCACAGCAGGATGGTCGGGCAACTGCGGCGCGGGCGCGTGTTTTTTGCGGGCGATGCCGCGCATATCCACAGCCCGGCCGGCGCGCAGGGCATGAACACCGGCATCCAGGAAGCGCTCAATCTCGGCTGGAAGCTCGCGCGCGTACTCGGCGCAGGCGCGCCCGAGCGGCTGCTCGATACCTATCACGCGGAGCGTCATCCGATCGAGCGCGACGTGCTGCGGCAGACGAGCTTCGTCACGCAGATCGCCGAAGCCGATCACGGCGCGATGAAGCTGCTGCGCGACCATGTGCTGCCGCTGCTGTCGTCGTTCGGGCCGATGCGCGACGCGGTGCGGCGCTCGGTCAGCGAGCTCGGCGTGCAGTACCGCAAGAGTCCGCTGACGCTCGAGCGCGTGCTCGACGGCGGCCCGCGCGCAGGCGAGCGCGCGCCCGACGCGGTCGTGCATGTGATCGACGGGCCGCTCGGTCAGGCGCCCGGTACGGCGCGGCTCTACGATCTGCACGATCCGGCGAGCTTCACGCTGCTGCTGCTCGAGGAGCAGCCGGCCGACGAAACGGAAGACGCGCCGCCGTTGGCGGCGGATGCGCAGTCGCTCGTGCAGGGCCTCGAGCGCATCATGCCGGACGCGGTGCGCGTATGGCGCGTCGCCGATGCCGAAGGCGACGGCGCGGCCGGACTGGCGCAAGCCTATGGCCGGTCGCGGCCGTCGTTCTATCTGCTGCGGCCCGACGGCTACGTCGCCGCGCGCGGTCGCGCGGCTTCCGATGCCAACGCGCTGCTGCGCCACTGCGAGACCTGGTTCGCGGGCACGCCGCTGCCCGCGTAGCGGCGGCTCAGGCCGGCGCCGCGGCCGGCACGAGCGAGGCGCGATGCGCGGCGATCGCGTCGCGCACGATCGGCATCGCGCGCTGCGCGCCTTCGCCCGCCGGGTCGTCGAGCGCGGCGAGCAGCGCGCGGCGCATCCGCGGTTCCCAGAAGCGCCGGATATGGTCGGCGATGCCGGCCAGCGCTTCGTCGCGATCGGGCATCGATTCGAAAAACGCGCCGATCTGGTTGGCCATGTCGATCAGGTGTTGCTGGTTCATCGCGGCCTCACTTGCCAGTCGTCACGGGAGCCGGCGCCGCGCGACGCTCGAGCAGGTCGAGCTGCTCGGCGTTGAAACGCGCATACGCACGCTGCCAGTCGGACGGCTGCGCGACCGGCATCACCTGCACGGCCGTTACCTTGTATTCGGGGCAGTTCGTCGCCCAGTCCGAACTGTCCGTCGTGATCACGTTCGCGCCCGATTCGGGAAAGTGGAACGTCGTGTACACGACCCCCGGCTGCATGCGTTCGGTCACGAGCGCGCGCAGCACCGTCTGCCCGGCACGCGATTCGATGCCGACCCAGTCGCCGCTCCGGATGCCGCGATCCTGCGCGTCGTGCGGATGGATTTCGAGGCGATCCTCTTGGTGCCACTGCACGTTCTCGGTGCGGCGCGTCTGCGCGCCGACGTTGTATTGCGACAGGATGCGGCCCGTGGTCAGGATCAGCGGATAGCGCTGCGTGACCTTCTCCGGCGACGCAATGAACTGCGTGATCACGAACTTGCCCTTGCCGCGCACGAACGTGTCGATGTGCATCGTCGGCGTGCCTTCCGGCGCGGCTTCGTTGCATGGCCACTGGATGCTGCCGAGTGCGTCGAGCTTCGCGTACGACACGCCCGAGAAGGTCGGCGTGAGCCGCGCGATCTCGTCCATGATTTCCGACGGATGCGCGTAATCCATCTCGTAGCCGAGCGCGCGCGACAGCATCAGCGTCACTTCCCAGTCCGCGTAGCCGGCCAGCGGCGGCATCACCTTGCGCACGCGCGAGATGCGGCGCTCCGCGTTCGTGAAGGTGCCGTCCTTCTCGAGGAACGACGAGCCGGGCAGCAGCACGTGCGCGTACTTCGCGGTTTCGTTCAGGAAGATGTCCTGCACGACGATGCATTCCATCGCCGACAGCGCGGCTGCGACATGCTGCGTGTTCGGATCCGACTGGACGATGTCCTCGCCCTGGCAGTAGAGCCCCTTGAAGCTGCCGTCGAGCGCCGCGTCGAACATGTTCGGGATGCGCAGGCCCGGTTCCGGTTGCAGCGTTGCCGACCATGCCTCCTCGAACAGCGCACGCACGCTCGCGTCGCCGATATGGCGGTAGCCGGGCAGCTCGTGCGGGAACGAGCCCATGTCGCACGAGCCCTGCACGTTGTTCTGGCCGCGCAGCGGATTGACGCCGACGCCTTCGCGCCCGACGTTGCCGGTCGCCATCGCGAGGTTCGCGATGCCCATCACGGTGGTCGAGCCTTGCGCGTGCTCGGTCACGCCGAGCCCGTAGTAGATCGCGGCGTTGCCGCCCGTCGCATAGAGCCGCGCGGCGGCGCGCACCTGTTCCGCCGGCACGCCCGTCACCTCGGCGGTCGCCTCGGGCGAATTCTCGGCACGCGACACGAACTCGCGCCACTGCTCGAACGCGCGCGTGTCGCAGCGCTCGGCGACGAACGCGTCGGCGACGAGCCCTTCGGTGACGATCACGTGCGCGAGCGCGTTGACCATCGCGACGTTGGTGCCGGGGCGAAGCTGCAGGTGATGGGTGGCCTTCACGTGCGGGCCGTCGACCACGTCGATGCGGCGCGGATCGATGACGATCAGCTTCGCGCCTTCGCGCACGCGGCGCTTCAGCCGCGAGCCGAACACCGGGTGGCCGTCGGTCGGGTTCGCGCCCATCACGACGATCACGTCGGCCTTGCCGACCGACGCGAAGGTCTGCGTGCCGGCCGATTCGCCGAGCGTCGTCTTCAGGCCATAGCCGGTCGGCGAATGACACACGCGCGCGCAGGTGTCGACGTTGTTGTTGCCGAACGCGGCGCGCACCAGCTTCTGCACGAGGTAGGTTTCCTCGTTCGTGCAGCGCGACGACGTGATGCCGCCGATCGAATCGCGGCCGTACTTGTCCTGCAGCTTGCGGAACTGCGTCGCCGCATAGGTGAGCGCCTCGTCCCAGCTCACTTCGCGCCACGGATCGGTGATCTTCGCGCGGATCATCGGCTTCGTGATGCGGTCCTTGTGCGTCGCATAGCCCCACGCGAAGCGTCCCTTCACGCACGCGTGGCCTTCGTTCGCGAGCCCGTTCTTGTGCGGTGTCATCCGCACGACCTGCGTGCCCTTCATCTCGGCCTTGAACGAGCAGCCGACGCCGCAGTATGCGCAGGTGGTGATCACCGAATGCTCGGCCTGCCCGAGCTGGACGACCGACTTCTCCTGCAGCGTGGCCGTCGGGCAGGCCGCGACGCACGCGCCGCAGGACACGCATTCCGACGCCATGAACGATTCGCTCTCGCCGGCGGCGACGCGCGATTCGAAGCCGCGCGCGGCGATCGTCAGCGCGAACGTGCCCTGCGTTTCCTCGCAGGCGCGCACGCAGCGATTGCAGACGATGCACTTCGACGGGTCGTACGTGAAGTACGGATTCGACTCGTCCTTCGCATCGCGCAGATGATTCGCGCCGTCGAAGCCGTATCGCACCTCGCGCAGGCCGACCACGCCCGCCATGTCCTGCAGCTCGCAGTCGCCGTTGGCGGGGCAGGTGAGGCAGTCGAGCGGGTGATCGGAGATGTACAGCTCCATCACGTTGCGGCGCAGCGCCTGCAGCCGGTCCGACTGCGTGCGTACCTTCATCCCGGCTTCGGCGGGCGTCGTGCACGAGGCCGGATAGCCGCGCCGGCCTTCGATCTCGACGAGGCACAGGCGGCACGAGCCGAACGGCTCGAGCGAATCGGTCGCGCAGAGCTTCGGCACGTTGACGCCGGCTTCGATCGCGGCGCGCATCACCGACGTGCCGGCCGGCACAGTGACGGGCTGACCGTCGATTTCGAGCGTCACGTCGGTATCAGCATGGCGCAGCGGCGTGCCGTAATCGGTATCGTCGAGCGGGTCGCGCGCACGCGCCTGGGTGGCGCTCTTGCACGCGCATTGGCCTGAGCCGCAGCCGCCTTGGCGGACGTTGTTCGTGTCGAGGGACATGCAGGGCTCCTTCTGGGTCAGGCCGCAGCCTTGACCGGACCCGACGCGGCATCCTTGCCGGCGGCGAGCCCGAAATCTTCGGGGAAGTGATCGAGCGCGGACAGCACCGGATACGGCGTCATCCCGCCCATCGCGCACAGCGAGCCGGCGAGCATCGTGTCGCACAGGTCGCGCAGCAGCGTGACCCGCCGCTCCGACGTATCGCCCTGGCGGATGCGCGCGATCGTCTCGACGCCGCGCGTCGAACCGATCCGGCATGGCGTGCACTTGCCGCACGATTCGATCGCGCAGAACTTCATCGCGTATTCGGCGAGCGCCGCGAGGTTCGACGTGTCGTCGTGCAGCACGATGCCGCCGTGGCCGACGACCGCGCCGATCGCCGCGTACGCTTCATAGTCGAGCGGCACGTCCCACTGGTGCTCGGGCAGGTAGGTGCCGAGCGGGCCGCCGACCTGCGCCGCGCGCGCGGGCCGGCCGCTGGCCGTGCCGCCGCCGAACTCGAACAGCAGCTCGCGCAGCGTGACGCCGAACGCGAGTTCGACGAGGCCGCCGTGGCGGATGTTGCCCGCGAGCTGGAACGGTAGCGTGCCGCGCGAGCGGCCCATCCCGTAATCGCGATAGAACGCGGCGCCGCGCGCGAAGATCACCGGCGCGGTCGCGAGCGTGATCACGTTGTTGATCACGGTCGGCTGGCCGAACAGGCCGGCGAGCGCGGGCAACGGCGGCTTCGCGCGCACGACGCCGCGCTTGCCTTCGAGCGATTCGAGCAGCGCGGTTTCCTCGCCGCATACGTACGAGCCCGCGCCTTTCGCGACATGCAGGTCGAACGCATGCGCGGAGCCGAGCACGTGCGCGCCGAGCCAGCCGGCCTCGCGCGCCCGTTCGATCGCGGCTTCGAGCGTCGCGATTGCGTCCGGGTATTCGCTGCGCACGTAGATATGGCCGATCGTCGCGCCGGTCGCGATGCCCGCGATGATCATCCCTTCGATCAGGCAGTACGGGTCGCTTTCCATGATCAGGCGATCGGAGAACGTGCCCGAATCGCCTTCGTCCGCGTTGCAGACGATGTATTTCTGCGTTGCGCGCGCCTGCCGGACCGTACGCCACTTGATGCCGGCCGGGAACGCCGCGCCGCCGCGGCCGCGCAGCCCCGATTCGATCAGCATCTCGCACGCGGCGTCGCCGTCGAGCGCGAGCGCGTTCTTCAGGCCGGCGAGGCCGTCGTGCCGCAGGTAGTCGTCGATCGACAGCGGATCGGTCAGCCCGATCCGCGCGAACGTCAGGCGCTGCTGGCGCGCGAGATAGGGCAGCGCGTCGACGAGGCCGACGCCGCTCGGATGCGCGCCGCCTTCGAGCCAGCCGGCGTCGAACAGTGCCGGCACGTCGGCGGCCGACAGGTTCGCGTAGCCGACGCGGCCCGCGGCCGTGCCGACCTCGACCAGCGGTTCGAGCCACAGCAACCCGCGCGAGCCGTTGCGGACCAGTTCGATCGCGGCGCCGCGCCGTTCGGCTTCCGCGACGATCGCGGCGGCGAGCGCATCGGCGCCGAGCGCCAGCGCGGAGGAATCGCGCGGGACGTAGATGCGGGTCGTCATGCGGCCTCCTCGGTGTGCGCGACCGCATCGGCCAGCAGCGCATCGAATTTCTGCGGCGTGACCTTCGCGTGCAGCACGCCGTTGACCGTCATCGACGGCGACTGCGCACACAAGCCGAGGCAGTAGACCGATTCGAGCGCGACGGCCTGCGCATCCGAAGCGTCGTGCGCGGCGTCGAACCGGCACCCCGTGCGCGCCTCCGCGTGTTCGGCAAGCGCCTCGCAGCCCATGCTGCGGCACGCTTCGGCGCGGCACATCTGGATCGTCACGCGTGCGGGCGGCACGGTGCGGAAATGGTGGTAGTAGGTCAGCACGCCATGCACTTCGGCGCGCGACAGGTTCAGCGCCTTCGCGAGCGGCGCGACGCAGCCCGGCGGCACATAGCCCGCGTCGTCCTGGATCGCGTGCAGGATCGCGACGAGCGACCGGCCGGCGCGCACGTGGCGCTCGACGAGGGCGTCGGGCGCGGGGGAATTCGGGGACATCGCTTATGCTCCTCCAAAGTCTCATATGCGCTGTGAATTCATATAATGCGCATTGCGACTTCGTTCTGATGGATTTTGGTCAACGATAAGCGGAAGATTGGACGGTCGCAATAAGAAATCGGAGTACATAATTGATTCGAATCGAATGCGACGCGTATCTGACCGTACGCGACACGGAGGGGCGCACCGCGAGTCTGTCGGAGGTCGCGCCGCTGCTGGAACTTGTGGCCGACACGGGCAGCATCGCGCAGGCTGCGCAGGCGAAAGGACTGTCTTATCGGCATGCGTGGGGCCTGCTGCGCGCGCTGGAGGCGTGCGTCGGCGGAGAACTGATCGAAACCGCGCGTGGCAAGGGCTCGACGCTGTCGGAACTCGGGCAGGCGGTCGTCGATGCGCAGCGCCTCGCGCGCAGCCGGCTCGACGGCAACCTGCGCGCGCTGGCGGCGGAAGTGGCGAGCGACCTGAACCGGCGGCTCGCGCAGCGGGACGGCGCGGTGCGCATACACGCATCGCACGGCTATGCGGTCGCGACGCTCGTATCGGCGCTGGTCGATGCGCACGCCGCGGTCGACATCAAGTATCGAGAGAGCGTCGAGGCCGTGCAGGCGCTGGCGCGCGGCGAGTGCGAACTGGCCGGCTTCCATCTGCCGCGCGGCGCGTTTCGCGCGCAGTGCGCGCAGATCTACCGGCCGTGGCTCGACGATACGCGTCACGTGCTGATTCATTTGACGCGTCGCCAGCAGGGGCTGTTCATTCCGCGCGGCAATCCGAAGCAGGTGCGCGGGCTCGCAGACCTGGCGCGCAACGACATCCGCTTCGTCAACCGGCAGCCGGGTTCGGGCACGCGCATGCTGCTCGACCTCGCGCTGCGCGCGATCGGCATCGATCCGGAGCGTATCGACGGCTATGCGTCGGCCGAACTCACGCACTCGGCGATCGCGGCGTTCGTCGCGAGCGGGATGGCCGATCTCGGCTTCGGCGTCGAGCCGGCCGCGCATCATTTCGGGCTCGATTTCATCCCGGTCGTCGACGAGGACTATTACTTCGCGTGCGAGCGCGCGCGGCTCGATGCGCGACCGCTCGCCGGCGTGCTGGCGCTGCTGCGCGACGCGCGTTTCGTCGAGCGCGTCGCGCATCTCGACGGCTACGATCCCGCTGCATGCGGGACGCTGGAAAGCGTTGCAGCGGGGCTGGCCGGCGACGATGGCGCGGCTCCGGCGCACGGCAATGCGCGGTAACGGGTGCGCGATCGAAGCGCGCTGCAGCAGAGGGGGATTTGCGCTACGCTTGCCGCTTGATCAACGTTCCAACAAGCACGCCGTTCAGGCGTCATTCCGCCATGAAACTTTCCGTTTCCCTCTCCGCGGCAGCGTTGACCGCGGGGCTTCTGGTCGCTGTCTCGCCGCTTGCGTTCGCGCAGAATTCGCCGGGCGTGCCCGGCGGCATCCTGACCGACCAGTTTCGCCTGAACGAACATCCGCAGATGCCGTTCGCGGCGTCGGCACCGTCGAAGAAATACCAGACCGGCAAGAAATCGGCGCTGCGCCGCAAGGGTGACATGGGCGACCCGAACGGTTGCAACCTGAAGTGCCCGATGGACGATCAGTGACGCGCCGACCGACAAGCGCGCCGACTGTCGGTTTCGTTGTCTCCGGGCCCCGCGAAGCGTTGCCGCTTCGCGGGGCTCGCGTTTTCTTGTCTGTCGAATGAATCGGGGCGCGGACAGGGTGGCGAGTCTCGCCGCTCATTGACTAGGGTTAACCCGAATTCAGGAAGTATATGTTCCTGAAACCTGCCTTATTCTTAAGCAGCTGCCTACATAAACTTCGGTTTGTCAGCGATGAGCAAGGTGTTCATCGCGAAAAACGGACAAATCTGGAGGTCAGTATCATGAAGTCGCTCGTTCAAGCTGTTGTCGTTGCCGCCGCTCTCGTTGCCCCGGTCGTGTCGTTCGCGCAGTCGGGCTCGACGATCACCCGCGCACAGGTCCGCGCTGAACTGGTTCAACTGCAGCAGGCCGGTTACAACTCGGCCCGCGGGGAAGATCCGCACTATCCGGAAGCGATCCAGGCCGCAACGGCCCGCGTCGCGGAACAACAGCGGGCGCTGGCGCAAGCGCAAGGTGCCGATGCCAGCGGCTACGGCGCACAGGCGCAGGGCGCTTCGGCATCGGGTTCGCGCGCGATCGGCGTGCGTCCGGCCAGCGATGAGGAAATGAAGTCGCTGTATCGCGGCAGCTAAGCAGCGCATCGCCCGGTTCGGCCATGCGCCGGGTGCGACGATGGGTCGTGCCGAGGCTGCGGCGCCGGGCGGGCCGCCGTGGCGAGCGATGCGCGCGCAGCGGCGGCCGAACATCCGTCACCTCCTGTCGCCGGGATGCCGGCGACATTCCGCCTGGCCCGTCCGGGGCTGGGCGCTTTTTCGAAAGACTGAGGTGCTTGTGCGTTTTGCCGGCAACAAAAACCCCGCAGACTTGCGTCGTGCGGGGTTCGTGCGTGTTGCGCGGTGGGGCGTCACTCGAATTGTGGCGTGTAGGCCACGCCAGTAAATGGCGTAGACATTTCGGCTTTGAAATGTACCCCCCCAGAAATACCCCCAAACTCTCGATGCTATCCCTCGATCGCCACGATTGACGCGCGGCCTGCATAGCGGCGCGTCGTCGGCGCGAACACTGTCCCGAATCGCAGAAAGAGATGCAACTGCGCAGGGCGTGCGGAACCGCAGATACGGCGGAACTGGTTGAGGGCAGGCTGTCGGCCCCAAGTGCCGCGGGGCGCCATGAAGTCGGTTGGGATAGTTGCTACCCGATCGAAGGCCGACGGCTGATTGCGCGCAGTCCTTTCTGCTCGCCGGAGACGCGCGCGTAGCGTGCGCGCCTTGACAGCAAAGTGGTTCGCCAGCGCGGCGCCGTCGCCGTCGAACTGGTCGAACATGTGAAAGTACGCGACCGCTTCAGAGAACTGCGCGGCGACGATTTGCGCGGTTTCCTCGATTTCCTCTTCGCGCTCGAGCGCGGAGTGCGGCTCATAGTGGGCCGGACCGGCCAAGCGAGCAGCAAGGGCGTTTTCCCGAGTGTCCCCGTTGTCGTCCTGATCCTCCTCGTCCAGCCTCACGGCAAAACGCATCGCGCGGTTCACGAACTGGCCGAACAGCTTGTGGAGCCGAGTGACGTCGGTTTCCTGAAGATCAGTGTCTTCTGGCTCGACCGTTCCGCCCCGTTCAGCCTTGATTTCCTCGGCGATGATCCAAGCTTCGCTTTTTAGGTCGTCGACAGTGTGCTCGCCTTGAGTCAGCTTGGCGATATACCGAAGGTGGCGAAGCATGGGCGCGATAAGCCGCTCGAAGAATGACGCGTCGTGACGTTTTGTCATGCAGTTCCTTTCGAGGGAGTGGGAAGGCGGATTCGCGTTTCGAACCCGCGGCCGCCGCTTAGTTCGCGCCGACCTCCCCGGCAGAGGGTTCGCACTGCCCGTTTTCGTGGATACCGGCCCGGATACCGGTTGCCTGGATACTGGGCTGAACCGTGGCAACCCCACTGGAAACCTCTCGTCTGAAAACCTGGTGAGGTCGGCCTTTACCTCGGCGACCGTACGCTCGGACGGACCTGTTTCCGTGCGAACCTTAGTGCAAACCTCGGTCCTGCGAACCGGCACCTCGGTCGCTGCTCGGACAAGGATTCAGTCGGAAAACCGAGGTTTCCGTGGCAACCTCACGCCTGGGAATCAGCGCATCAGCCTTAGCCTGTATGTGTTGGTTGGATTCCGCGCCAGCGCGGGTCGACAGGGCGGGACGCACGTTGACTCACGCCGTGCCGACGCACCGAAGGCTGAGAATCCAAGCGCGCCGACCGCTGACTGAGCAACCTGTTCGCGGGCCTCACGGGCGGCCAGTGCGGCGCGTGTGGTCGTGTCGGTCAGCGGCATGGGGGTATCTGTGCACGGGGGTATGTCTGATACCCCCGGAAATACCCCCAAATACCCCGGCTGTCATGGTGAAACTTTGGCGTCGCTGGAAGTAAAAAACCCGCGAAGCCTTGTGCTGTCGCGGGTTTCTGTACTTCCTCGGAACATCTCGGAAGGGAATTTGGTGGAGGCGGCGGGAATCGAACCCGCGTCCAGAAGCGCTCCACGACTAGTTCTACATGTTTAGTTCTGTCTTTTGATTTAACCGCAGCGACGCGGACGAACACGCTGCGCTACGGCGATTCGCTAGGTTTTCGACCCTGGCGTCGCGACGCCGACAGGGCTTAACTGACGTATATGACCTCTGGCGGTATTGCTACCGGTCTTGCGACTCTAGCCCGTCAGTGAACTAGGCAGAGGACGGCGGCCCTTAGGCTGCCAGTGCGAACGTATCGTCGTTTGCAGTTACGATTTTCCCATTGATTAACGAGGTGACGGGTCCTCGACATGCCCTAGCCGCTTCACAACCCCTGTCGAAACCAGGTCGCCCCCGCGGATAAGATCTAGCATTATAGCCCAACATCGCGCAGCAGTTCGCGCAACTGCTGCGTCGTGTCGACGAGGTGCTGCGCCTGCCAGTCGCCCGGCGCGGCGCCGTCGCCGCAGTAACCGTACGCGGCCGCGACCGTCGCCATCCCGGCTGCGCTGCCGGCCTGGATGTCGCGCAGATCGTCGCCGACGTAGACGATGCGCTCGGGCGCCAGCGTCAGTTCGCCGGCCGCGTGCAGCAGCGGGGCCGGATGCGGCTTCGAGTGCGGCGTTGTGTCGCCCCCGACGATGCAGGCCGCGCGCGGCGCAAGGCCGAGCAAATCGACGAGCGGTGCAGTGAGCCGCATTGCCTTGTTCGTCACGATGCCCCAGCGCACGCCGCGCGCATCGAGCTCGTCGAGCACGTCGCCGATGCCGGGGAACAGCGTCGTATGCACGCACAGGTCGGCCGCGTAGTTCGCCAGGAATTCGTCGCGCATCGCTTCGTAGCCGGGCGATTGCGGATCGATGCCGAACGCACCGCCGAGCAGGCCGCGCGCGCCGGCCGACGCGAGCCGCCGCAATGCGTCGAGCGGCGTCTCGGGCAGGCCGCGCACGCGCTGCATCTTGTTGACGGCAGCCGCCAGGTCGGGCGCCGTGTCGGCGAGCGTGCCGTCGAGGTCGAACAGCACCGCGGCGCAGTGCTGCAGGCGCGGCTCGTCGAGCACGGTCCGCGCGGGCGAGAGGAGAGTCGTCATGCCGGTCGGAAGGTCACGCGCCGCGGCGGCACGCGACCAGATAGTTGATGTCGGTGTCGTTCGACAGCGCGAAGCGCTTGCCGAGCGGGTGATAGGTGATGCCCTTGATCTCGACGATGTGCAGATCGGTCGCGCGCACGAAGGCGGCCAGTTCCGACGGGCGGATGAAGCGCGCGTAGTCGTGCGTGCCCTTCGGCAGCATCTGCGCGATGTACTCCGCGCCGATCACGGCGAACAGGTAGGACTTCAGGTTGCGGTTCAGCGTCGAGAAGAACACCCAGCCGCCCGGTTTCACGAGTGTCGCGCAAGCGGCGACGATGTCGGCCGGCGACGGCACGTGTTCGAGCATTTCCATGCAGGTGACGACGTCGTAGCTGCCGGGCTCGCGCGCGGCGATCGCTTCGGCGGCGATGGCCTCGTAATCGACCGAGATGCCGCTTTCGAGGCTGTGCAGATCGGCGACGCCGAGGGCTTCGGTCGACAGGTCGATGCCCTTGACCTGGGCACCGAGCCCGGCCATCGATTCGGACAGGATGCCGCCGCCGCAGCCGATGTCGAGCGCGCGCTTGCCGGCCAGATGCGCATGCGAGTCGATCCAGCCGAGCCGGACCGGGTTCAGGTCGTGCAGCGGCTTGAATTCGGCATTCGGATCCCACCACCGATGGGCGAGGTCGCTGAATTTCTGGAGTTCGTGCGGATCGGCGTTGGTCATGTCGGCAAACGGGCTACGGGAGGAGGGCGGTGCAACGGTGCATCAGCCCCGAGTATATAAGAAGCGGGCGAGCGACGAAGCGGCGGCGGGCGTCAAAGAAAAAGCCCCGCCGGAGCGGGGCTTTGAGGCAGTCGAAAACCGCGGCTTACTGCGCCGGAACGGTCGTCTTCTGCACTTCTTGCGTACCGACCACTTCGACTTCCACGCGGCGATCCGGTGCGAGGCAGGCGATCAGTTGCTTGCGGTTCTTCTGGTTGCAGCCCGTCGTGACCGGGTTGCGCTTGCCCTTGCCTTCCGTGTAGATCTTGTTGGCCGGGACACCCTTGCTGACCAGGTACGACTTCACGGCTTGAGCACGGCGCAGCGACAGGCGGTCGTTGTACTTGTCCGAACCGATGCGGTCCGTGTAACCCGTTGCGACGACCACTTCCGTGTTCATGCCTTCGATCTTCGAAGCCAGTTCGTCCAGCTTCTGCTTGCCCAGCGGCTTGAGCGTTGCCTTGTCGAAGTCGAACAGTGCGTCAGCCTGATACGTGATCTTCTGGCTCGTGATGGCCGGAGCAACCGGAGCGACCGGCGGCTGCGGTGCCTGGGCGACCAGTGCGCCATCGCACTTCGCGTTGGCGGTGGCCGGCGTCCAGAATGCGTCGCGCCAGCAGAGCTCGTTCGTGCCGTTCATCCACACCCATTCGCCCGTGCCGTTCACCCAGTTGTCATTGACGGCTTGACGCGACGCCGGCACCGACTGTGCCGAAGCGGATGCAGCCATAACTGCGGTAGCTGCAATGAACGCGAGCTTTGAAAGTTTATTCATATTTCTCCTCTCGAAATTGAGATTACCGCAGGTTTACTGCGAGCCTGTTGACGATGACAAGTCATACATTGCTCGAAGTATAACATTGGTGCGGCACAAAAAACGCGGCGCCGCTCTGTGTAGACTTCGAGCAGCGTCTAACTTTCAGTGCGTTGGCATTTTGCCATATCGTTCCCTTCCTACGAAAAAAAATCCTCCCCACCCCAAGATCGCCTTGACGATTGTGGTGCATGCGCAACACCGGCTTGCCGCAACTTTCAGAAATTGTCAAGAGTGTGACGGGGAAATTGCGCGGGAAGCGAGGAGCGTCCATTCGCGCGCGTGACGCGGATGTGACAACGCGGCCTGCGGCGCCGCGACAGCGAGGGTCCGGCGGTGGCCGCAATTTCCGCCTTATATATAGAGAGGGGCCCCGAATTGGCGGCTGATGGGCGCATGTTAGAATCTCGCGTTGCGTTGCGCATGCATCGCTCACGCGAAAGGCGTTCCCGTCTTCGCTCCGAAAAGATACGGATACATGGATCAATTCGCCAAAGAGACCCTGCCCACCTCCCTCGAGGAGGAAATGCGCCGTTCGTATCTCGATTACGCGATGAGCGTGATCGTCGGACGTGCCCTCCCGGATGTCCGCGATGGCCTGAAGCCCGTGCACCGGCGTGTGCTGTTCGCGATGCACGAACTGAACAACGACTGGAACCGGGCGTACAAGAAGTCGGCGCGTATCGTCGGCGACGTGATCGGTAAGTACCACCCTCACGGCGACAGCGCGGTCTATGAAACGATCGTGCGGATGGCGCAGGACTTCTCGCTGCGCTACATGCTGGTCGACGGGCAAGGCAACTTCGGCTCGATCGACGGCGACAACGCCGCCGCGATGCGTTACACCGAAATTCGCATGGCGAAGATCGGTCACGAGCTGCTGTCGGACATCGACAAGGAAACCGTCGACTTCGGGCCGAACTACGACGGCAGCGAGATGCAGCCGCTGATCCTGCCGGCGCGGATCCCGAACCTGCTGATCAACGGCTCGTCGGGCATCGCGGTCGGCATGGCGACCAACATCCCGCCGCACAACCTGAACGAAGTCGTCGATGCGTGCCAGCATCTGCTGAACAATCCCGAAGCGACGATCGACGAGCTGATCGAGATCATTCCGGCGCCGGACTTCCCGACGGCCGGCATCATCTACGGCGTCGCCGGCGTGCGCGACGGCTACCGCACCGGGCGCGGCCGCGTCGTGATGCGCGCGGCCACGCACTTCGAGGAAATCGACCGCGGCCAGCGGATGGCGATCATCGTCGACGAGCTGCCGTACCAGGTCAACAAGCGTTCGCTGCTCGAGCGCATCGCCGAGCTCGTCAACGAGAAGAAGCTCGAGGGCATCTCCGACATCCGCGACGAGTCCGACAAGAGCGGCATGCGCGTCGTGATCGAGCTCAAGCGCGGCGAAGTGCCGGAAGTGGTGCTGAACAACCTGTACAAGGCGACCCAGCTGCAGGACACGTTCGGCATGAACATGGTCGCGCTGGTCGACGGCCAGCCGAAGCTGCTGAACCTGAAGGAAATCCTTCAGTGCTTCCTGTCGCATCGCCGCGAAGTGCTCACGCGCCGCACGGTCTACGAACTGCGCAAGGCGCGTGAACGCGGCCACGTGCTCGAAGGCCTCGCGGTCGCGCTCGCGAACATCGACGAGTTCATCGCGATCATCAAGGCCGCGCCGACGCCGCCGATCGCCAAGCAGGAACTGATGGCGAAGGCGTGGGATTCGTCGCTCGTGCGCGAGATGCTGACGCGCGCCGAATCCGAGAACGCCGCGGCGGGCGGGCGCGACGCGTACCGTCCGGAGGGGCTGAACCCGGCGTTCGGCATGCAGGGCGACGGGCTGTACAAGCTGTCCGACACGCAGGCGCAGGAAATCCTGCAGATGCGTCTGCAGCGCCTGACCGGCCTCGAGCAGGACAAGATCATCGGCGAATACCGCGACGTGATGGCGCAGATCGCCGACCTGCTGGACATCCTCGCTCGCCCCGAGCGGATCACGACGATGATCGGCGACGAGCTGACGTCGGTGAAGGCCGAGTTCGGCGACGCGCGCCGCTCGCGGATCGAGCTGAACGCGACCGAGCTGAACACCGAGGACCTGATCACGCCGCAGGACATGGTCGTCACGATGTCGCACGCGGGCTACGTGAAGTCGCAGCCGCTGTCCGAGTACCGCGCGCAGAAGCGCGGCGGGCGCGGCAAGCAGGCGACGCAGATGAAGGAAGACGACTGGATCGAGACGCTGTTCATCGCGAACACGCACGACTACATGCTGTGCTTCTCGAACCGCGGCCGCGTGTACTGGATCAAGGTGTACGAAGTGCCGCAGGGCTCGCGCAACTCGCGCGGCCGTCCGATCGTCAACATGTTCCCGCTGCAGGACGGCGAGAAGATCAACGTCGTGCTGCCGGTCAAGGAGTTCTCGGCCGACAAGTTCGTGTTCATGGCGACGTCGCTCGGCACCGTGAAGAAGACGCCGCTCGAGGCGTTCAGCCGTCCGATGAAGAAGGGCATCATCGCGGTCGGCCTCGACGACGGCGACTACCTGATCGGCGCGTCGATCACCGACGGCGCGCACGACGTGATGCTGTTCTCCGACGCCGGCAAGGCCGTGCGCTTCGACGAGAACGACGTGCGGCCGATGGGGCGCGAGGCGCGCGGCGTGCGCGGCATGCAGCTCGAGGATGGCCAGCAGGTCATCGCGCTGCTGGTGGCCGGCAGCGAAGAGCAGTCGGTGCTCACCGCGACCGAGAACGGCTTCGGCAAGCGCACGCCGATCACCGAATACACGCGTCACGGCCGCGGCACGAAGGGTATGATCGCGATCCAGACGTCCGAGCGCAACGGCAAGGTCGTGGCTGCGACGCTGGTCGACCCCGAGGATCAGATCATGCTGATCACGACGGCCGGCGTGTTGATTCGCACGCGCGTGTCGGAGATCCGCGAGATGGGACGCGCGACGCAAGGTGTTACACTCATCAGTCTCGATGAGGGTACCAAGCTCTCTGGCCTGCAGCAGATCGCGGAGGCCGAGGAGGGCGACGGCGAGGCCGACGAGGCGTCGGACGGCGAAGCCTGAACGGATGAGACTATCGAGCCGCCGCAGGCGTGCCGCGCAAAGGTTTGAGCGCGGCGCGATGCGGCCGGCGAGAAACCATTCATATTTCCAAAGGGAGTGATGATGCAAAAGCAATTCAAGCAACTGGTCCTGCTGGCCGCACTGGTGCCGACGTTCGCGATGGCGCAGGCGCTGTCGAATTCCGCACCGGCTGCGCCCGCGGCAGCTGCGCCGATCGACGCCGACAAGAAGGCAGCGATCAAGGATCTGCTCGACGCGATCGACGCGCCGAAGCTCGTGTCGGCAATCGGCAACAGCGCCGAGATGCAGGCCAAGCAGCTCGTACCGGCGATCCTGTCGGACGCGCTGTCGGAGAACAAGACGCTGAACGACAAGCAGAAGCAGGCCGCCGTGCCGACGCTGCAGAAGAACGCGGTGCCGAAGCTGGTCGACGGCGCGGGCAAGGTGTTCGGTACGCAGGCGTTCAACAACGACGCGATGCAGGCTCAGTACGACGCGTACGCGAAGTACTACAGCACGTCGGAGATCAAGGATCTGACGACGTTCTACAAGAGCCCGACGGGCCGCAAGTTCATCCAGGTCCAGGATCAGGTCGGCCGCGACGTGGTCAACGGCCTGATGCAGAAGTACATGCCGCAAGCGATCCAGGCGACGCGCGCCCAGGCCGACAAGGAAGTCGCGGCAGTCAAGCCGGGCAAGTAAGCCGTCCGGGCACGCCCCCGGCCGTTCGGCCGGGTTTGGCGGGAGCCTGATGACAGTGCGATAATGGCCGTTTGCGCGCGAGCGCAAGCGGCCATTTCCTTTCTGGCGCGGCTGATTTGCAATGACAGGCGGCGGCACGTCGCCGGTCGCGTCCCTCCCGAGGTTTTCACGATGCGCGTCTTTAATTTCTCCGCCGGTCCCGCGGCGATGCCGGAAGAAGTGCTGCGGCAAGCGGCCGACGAAATGCTCGACTGGCACGGCAGCGGCATGAGCGTGATGGAGATGAGCCATCGCGGCAAGGAATTCATGTCGATCCACGAGGCGGCGCTGACCGACCTGCGCGATCTGCTCGGCGTGCCGGCCAGCCACCGCATCCTGTTCCTGCAGGGCGGCGGCATCGCGGAGAACGCGATCGTGCCGATGAACCTGCTCGGCTCGCGCAAGACGGCCGATTTCGTCGTCACGGGCTCGTGGTCGCAGAAGTCGTTCAACGAGGCGAAGAAGTACGGCACGCCGCATCTGGCCGCGACCGGCAGGACGCAGGACGGCTTCACGCGCGCGCCCGCCCGCGCCGAATGGCAGTTGTCCGACGATCCGGCCTACGTGCATCTGTGCACCAACGAGACGATCGACGGCGTCGAGACGTTCGAGATTCCCGACCTCGGCGACGTGCCGCTCGTCGCGGACGTGTCGTCGCACATCCTGTCGCGCCCGATGGACGTCGCGAAGTACGGCGTGCTGTTCGGCGGCGCGCAGAAGAACATCGGGATGGCCGGCGTGACGCTCGTGATCGTCCGCGAGGACCTGCTCGAGCGCGCGCTGTCGATCTGTCCGTCGGCGTTCGAATGGAAGACCATCGCTGCCAACAATTCGCTGTACAACACGCCGCCCACCTATGCGATCTACATCGCGGGCCTCGTGTTCCAGTGGCTGAAGCGGCAGGGCGGGCTCGAAGCGATCGAGGCCCGCAACATCGAAAAGGCGAAGCTGCTCTACGACACGATCGACGCGAGCAGCTTCTATCTGAACAAGGTCGAGCCGGCGGCGCGTTCGCGGATGAACGTGCCCTTTTTCCTGGCCGACGAAACGCGCAACGAAGACTTCCTTGCCGGCGCAAAGGCGCGCGGGCTGCTGCAGCTGAAGGGCCACAAGTCCGTCGGCGGCATGCGGGCGTCGATCTACAACGCGGTGCCGCTCGAGGGCGTGAAGGCGCTCGTCGAGTACATGAAGGACTTCGAGCAGCGCGGCGCCTGACGGCGGCGCTGTTCAAACAGCACGGCAAAACGCATGGACGACGAACTGAATTCCCGCCTCAAACCGCTGCGCGACCGCATCGACGCGATCGACGCGCAGCTGATCTCGCTGCTGAACCAGCGCGCCGCGGTGGCGCTGGAAGTGGGCGAGGTCAAGAAGCATTTCAACGCGCCGGTGTTCCGGCCGGAGCGCGAGCTGCAGGTGATCGCGCGCCTGCAGGACATGAGCGCGGGCCCGCTTGCGGGCGAGCACATCAGCGCGATCTGGCGCGAGATCATGGCCGCGAGCCGCGCGCTCGAGCAGACGATCCACGTTGCGTTCCTCGGGCCGGTCGGCACGTACAGCGAACAGGCGATGTTCGAGTATTTCGGCCAGTCGATCGAGGGGCTGCCGTGTCCGTCGATCGACGAGGTGTTCCGCTCGGTCGAGGCTGGGGCCGCCGCGTTCGGCGTCGCGCCGGTCGAGAATTCGACCGAGGGCGCCGTGTCGCGCACGCTCGATCTGCTGTTGCAGACGCAGCTGCTGATCAGCGGCGAGTTCGCGCTGCCGATCCATCACAACCTGCTGACGCTGAACGGCTCGCTCGACGGCGTGACGCGCGTCTGCGCCCATGCGCAGGCGCTCGCGCAGTGCCAGCAGTGGCTCGCGGCGAATGCGCCGCAGCTCGAGCGGCAGGCCGTGTCGAGCAACGCCGAGGCCGCGCGCCTCGCGGCGGCCGATCCGTCCATCGCGGCGATCGCCGGCGATCGCGCGGCCGCGCACTACGGGCTGCAGATCGCGTTCTCGCTGATCCAGGACGATCCGCACAACCGCACGCGCTTCGTGATCATCGGCAAGCAGCCGGCCGGGCCGAGCGGGAACGACCAGACGTCGCTGATCGTGTCGGTGAAGAACGAGCCGGGCGCGGTGTTCAAGCTGCTCGAGCCGCTCGCGCGGCACGGCGTGTCGATGACGCGCTTCGAGTCGCGTCCGGCGCGCGTCGGCACGTGGGAGTACTACTTCTACATCGACATCGAGGGGCACCGGGACGATGCGCCGGTCGTGGCCGCGCTCGCGGAGCTCGGCCAGAAGGCCGCGTTCCTGAAGATACTCGGTTCGTATCCGCGCGCGCGCTGACCGCGCGACGGCTTCATCGCGCGGCGCGCACGCATCGCGGCGATGCGGGCAGGGCGGGGCGGCCGGTGGATCGGCCAGCGCTGCCTGAGGCGGGTTCGGGCGGCATCCGGCGCAGCGCGCGCGGGGTGCGGGCCCGTGGCCCGGGATCTGGAATTCCGTGCGTGAGGCTTCGGCCCGCGTGCGTCACTTGGCTCTTGTCGTGTCAGGCTTTGCATTCAACAAACTGGTCATTTTCGGCGTCGGCCTGATCGGCGGATCGCTGGCCCGCGCGCTGCGCGAGCGCGCGCCGGGCGGCGCGGGCGAGATCGTCGGCGTCGGCCGTTCGCGCGCGTCGATCGAGCATGCGCTGTCGCTCGGCGTGATCGATCGCGCGGCGTCGCTCGACGACGACGCGCAGTTGCGCGCCGCGCTCGCCGGCGCCGATCTCGTGCTGCTGGCCGCGCCGGTCGCGCAGACCGGGCCGCTGCTCGCGCGCATCGTGCCGTGGCTCGACGACGCGACGATCGTCACCGATGCGGGCAGCACCAAGTCCGACGTTGTCGCGGCGGCGCGCGAAGCGCTCGGCGCGCGGATCGCGCAGTTCGTGCCCGGGCACCCGATCGCCGGGCGCGAATCGAGCGGCGTCGAGGCCGCGCTGCCGGACCTCTACGTCGGTCGCAACGTCGTGCTGTGCCCGCTGCCGGAGAACGCGCCCGAGTCGGTCGCGCGGATCGACGCGATGTGGCGCGCGACCGGCGCCGACGTGCGCACGATGAGCACGGCGCAGCACGATCGCGTGTTCGCGTCGGTCAGCCATCTGCCGCACGTGCTGTCGTTCGCGCTCGTCGAGCAGATCCTCGGCGAGGCCGATGCCGAACTGAAGTTCTCGTATGCGGCCGGCGGTTTCCGCGATTTCACGCGCATCGCGGCGTCGAGCCCGGAAATGTGGCGCGACGTGTGCGTCGCGAACCGCGCGGCGCTGCTCGACGAGCTCGACAGCTATACGCGCGTGCTCGCGCGCTTGCGCGACGCGATCGACGCCGGCGACGGCGCGGCCCTCGAAGCCGTGTTCGCGCGCTCGCGCGCGGCCCGCAAGGCGTGGCAGGAGCGCGGCGGCCAGCCCGCTGCCGAACCCGTCAAGAAATAACAGGACGATTCCCATGGACTATCTCGATCTCGGCCCGTACTCCAGCGCATCGGGCACCGTGCGCCTGCCCGGCTCGAAGAGCATCTCGAACCGCGTGCTGCTGCTCGCGGCGCTTTCCGAAGGCGACACGACGATCACGAACCTGCTCGACTCCGACGACACGCGCGTGATGCTCGACGCGCTCGGCAAGCTCGGCGTGAAGCTCGCGCGCGACGGCGACACCTGCGTCGTCACCGGCACGCGCGGCGCGTTCACCGCGAAGACGGCCGACCTGTTCCTCGGCAACGCGGGCACGGCCGTGCGTCCGCTGACGGCCGCGCTCGCGGTGAACGGCGGCGACTATCGCGTGCATGGCGTGCCGCGCATGCACGAGCGGCCGATCGGCGACCTCGTCGACGGGCTGCGGCAGATCGGCGCGCAGATCGACTACGAGCAGAACGAAGGCTATCCGCCGCTGCGGATCAAGCCCGCGACGATCTCGGTCGACGCGCCGATCCGCGTGCGCGGCGACGTGTCGAGTCAGTTCCTCACGGCGCTGCTGATGACGCTGCCGCTCGTGAAGGCGAAGGACGGCAAGAGCGTCGTCGAGATCGACGGCGAGCTGATTTCGAAGCCGTACATCGACATCACGATCCGGCTGATGGAGCGCTTCGGCGTGAACGTCGAGCGCGACGGCTGGCAGCGCTTCGTCGTGCCGGCCGGCGTGCGCTACCGCTCGCCCGGGCGGATCATGGTCGAGGGCGATGCGTCGTCCGCGTCGTACTTCCTTGCGGCGGGCGCGCTCGGCGGCGGCCCGCTGCGCGTCGAGGGCGTGGGGCGCGCGAGCATCCAGGGCGATGTCGGTTTCGCGAACGCGCTGATGCAGATGGGCGCGAACGTGACGATGGGCGACGACTGGATCGAGGTGCGCGGTATCGGCCACGACCACGGCAAGCTCGAACCGATCGACATGGATTTCAACCTGATCCCCGACGCGGCGATGACGATCGCGGTCGCGGCGCTGTTCGCGAGCGGCACCAGCACGCTGCGCAATATCGCGAGCTGGCGCGTGAAGGAGACCGACCGCATCGCCGCGATGGCGACCGAGCTGCGCAAGGTCGGCGCGACCGTCGAGGAGGGGCCCGACTATCTCGTCGTCACGCCGCCGCCGGCGCTCACGCCGAACGCGGCGATCGACACCTACGACGATCACCGGATGGCGATGTGCTTCTCGCTTGTCAGCCTGGGCGGCGTGCCCGTGCGCATCAACGATCCGAAGTGCGTCGGCAAGACGTTCCCCGACTATTTCGACCGCTTCGCCGCGCTCGCGAAGGCCTGACCGACTGACCTGATGAAATCGACCCGACCCTTTCACCCGACTCCCGTCATCACGATCGACGGCCCCACCGCCTCCGGCAAGGGCACCGTCGCGGCGCTCGTCGCCGCGCACCTCGGCTTCCACCTGCTCGACAGCGGCGCGCTGTACCGTCTCGCGGCGCTCGCGAGCGTGCGGTACGACATCGCGGCGGAAGACATCGACGCCCTTGTGAAGCTGATCGACGATCTCCATATCACGTTTCGCGAAGGCTGCGCGCAGCTCGACGGCGTCGACGTGTCGAACGAGATCCGCGCGGAGGCGATCGGCAACCGCGCGTCGGCGATCGCAGTGCACGGCCCCGTGCGCGCCGCGCTGGTCGCGCGCCAGCGCGCGTTCCGCAAGACGCCGGGCCTCGTCGCCGACGGCCGCGACATGGGCACGGTGATCTTCCCGGACGCCGGGCTGAAGGTGTTCCTGACGGCCAGCGCGGAGGCGCGCGCGGCCAGACGGCATAAGCAATTGATGCAAAAAGGTTTTTCTGCTAATATAGATGACTTGCTCCGGGATCTTCGTGAACGTGACGCGCGCGACAGCAATCGCGCGGCCGCGCCGCTGAAGCCTGCGGCAGATGCGAGGCTGCTCGATACGTCGGCGCTTTCGGTCGACCAGGCGGTCGACCAGGTGCTGCAGTGGTACCGGGCGCTTGGCCAGCCTGCCTGAGAAGGCGGGCAGCGGTAGGTGCTCCGCGTCGCAAGCGCGAAGCGTGTTTTGAACCCTTAACCCCGTGTGGACTTCGATCTGGCCCTTTCAGCCTGCCATTCCGGCCGGCGTGGCACAGCGATCCATGCACAATCAGATTTTTATGTCCGACCTGCAAACCTCCAACCCGAATACCGAATCCTTTGCGGCTCTGTTCGAAGAGTCGCTGACCCGCCAAGACATGCGCGCCGGCGAAGTGATTTCCGCCGAAGTCGTGCGCGTCGACCACAACTTCGTGGTCGTCAATGCAGGCCTGAAGTCCGAGGCTTACATTCCGATCGAGGAATTCCTGAACGATCAGGGCGAGGTTGAGGTGCAGTCGGGCGATTTCGTGTCCGTCGCGATCGACGCACTCGAAAACGGCTACGGCGACACGATCCTGTCGCGCGACAAGGCGAAGCGCCTTGCATCGTGGCTGTCGCTGGAAAAGGCGCTCGACAACAACGAGCTCGTCACCGGCACGATCACCGGCAAGGTGAAGGGCGGCATGACCGTGATGGTCAACGGCATCCGCGCGTTCCTGCCGGGTTCGCTGGTCGACACGCGTCCGGTCAAGGACACGACGCCGTACGAAGGCAAGACGCTCGAGTTCCGCGTGATCAAGCTCGATCGCAAGCGTAACAACGTCGTGCTGTCGCGCCGTGCAGTGATCGAAGCCACCCAAGGCGAAGAGCGCGCGAAGCTGCTCGAGACGCTGAAGGAAGGCGCGATCGTCAACGGCGTGGTCAAGAACATCACCGACTACGGCGCGTTCGTCGACCTCGGCGGCATCGACGGCCTGCTGCACATCACCGACATCGCATGGCGTCGTGTGCGTCACCCGAGCGAAGTCCTGTCGGTCGGCCAGGAAGTCACCGCGAAGATCCTCAAGTTCGACCAAGAGAAGAACCGCGTGTCGCTGGGCATCAAGCAGCTGGGCGACGATCCGTGGGAAGGCATCTCGCGCCGTTACCCGTCGGGCACGCGCCTGTTCGGCAAGGTCACGAACATCACCGACTACGGCGCATTCGTCGAAGTGGAATCGGGCATCGAAGGCCTGGTCCACGTGTCGGAAATGGACTGGACCAACAAGAACGTTGCGCCGTCGAAGGTTGTCCAGCTGGGCGACGAAGTCGAAGTCATGGTCCTCGAGATCGACGAAGACCGCCGTCGTATCAGCCTCGGCATGAAGCAGTGCAAGCCGAATCCGTGGGATGACTTCAGCCGCAACTTCAAGAAGGGCGACAAGATCACGGGCGCAATCAAGTCGATCACCGACTTCGGCGTGTTCATCGGTCTGCCGGGCGGCATCGACGGCTTGGTCCACCTGTCGGACCTGTCGTGGAGCGAAGCCGGCGAAGAAGCCGTTCGCAAGTACAAGAAGGGCGACGAAGTCGAAGCGATCGTGCTCGGCATCGACGTCGAGAAGGAGCGCATTTCGCTCGGCATCAAGCAGCTCGAAGGCGACCCGTTCAGCAACTACGTTGCAATGAACGACAAGGGCTCGATCGTCGACGGCGTCGTGAAGTCGGTCGATGCGAAGGGCGCGGTCATCACGCTGACGGGCGACATCGAAGGCTACCTGCGTGCGTCGGAAATCTCGCAGGATCGCGTCGAAGATGCACGCAACGTGCTGAAGGAAGGCGACAAGGTCAACGCGATGGTGATCAACATCGATCGCAAGTCGCGTGGCATCAACCTGTCGATCAAGGCGAAGGATTCGGCCGAGCAGCAGGAAGCGATCCGCGGCCTGCAGTCCGACACCAGCGCTGCCGCAACCGGCACGACCAACCTCGGCGCGCTGCTGAAGGCGAAGCTCGACGGCCAGAACCAGTAAGCCTCACGAGGTCTGCTGAAGTATGACCAAATCCGAGTTGGTCGCGCAGCTGGCATCGCGATTTCCGCAACTTGTCCTCAAGGATGCGGATTTCGCGGTGAAAACGATGCTTGACGCGATGTCCGACGCCTTGGCGAAAGGGCATCGCATCGAAATTCGGGGTTTCGGCAGCTTCGGCCTCAACCGTCGTCCGGCGCGCGTCGGACGCAACCCGAAGTCGGGGGAAAAAGTGCAGGTGCCCGAGAAGTTCGTGCCGCACTTCAAGCCCGGCAAGGAGTTGCGTGAACGCGTCGACGGTCGCGCCGGTGAGCCACTGAAGGCTGACGATCCGGACGACGAGCGTTGAGCGTCGTGCGGTCTGCCCGGAACCTGTCCGGCGAAGGCTGAAAAAGAAGCGCCCCTTGCGGGCGCTTTTTTCATTTCCGGCGAGCGCGGTATTGCGCGAGCGCGCATACGCGCGCGCATGATGCGCTGACGTGGAAACGCTTCCTTTACAATACGGGTCGATTCGGCGTGACGAAGGGGAGTCGCGCGCCACGGCAAATCTCAACAAAGAGAGGGCTTCATGAAATTTATCGTCTGGCTGATTCGGGTATTGGTGTTCGTGCTGCTGCTGGTGCTTGCACTGGCCAATACACAAACCGCGACGCTGAATTTCCTTGCCGGCTACACGTGGCAGGCGCCGCTGATCCTGATCGGGCTGGCGTTCTTCGGCGTGGGGCTGCTGGCCGGCCTGCTGTCCGCGCTGCCCGCGATCTTCCGGCTGCGTGTCGAGAATGGGCGCCTGAAGCGCGATCTGCGTGCGGCGCGCGAAACGCCCGTCGTCGTCGACCAACCGCCGATGCCGCCCGTCATTTAATACGGACGCCGCGCGAGTTTCGCGCGGTTTTCGTCTCTGCTTCGATATTTCGCATGGATCTGGATTTCTGGTGGTTGCTCGCGATTCCGGTGGCTTTCGCGCTCGGCTGGGCAGCGTCTCGCTATGACCTGAAGAATCTCCTGTCGGAGAGCGCGAACCTGCCGCGATCGTATTTTCGCGGCCTGAATTTTCTGCTGAACGAACAACCCGACAAGGCGATCGATGCATTCATCGAAGTCGCGAAGCTCGATCCCGAAACGGTCGAGCTGCACTTCGCGCTCGGCAACCTGTTTCGCCGCCGCGGCGAAACCGATCGGGCGATCCGCGTGCACCAGAACCTGTTGAGCCGCACCGATCTGCCCGTCAACGAGCGCGACCACGCGCTGTACGAGCTGGGCCAGGACTTCCTGAAGGCCGGCCTGCTCGATCGCGCGGAGGAAACCTTCCACATGCTCGCCGACGGCGACTACGCGCTCGGCGCGCAGCGGGCGCTGCTGACGATCTACGAGATCGAGAAGGACTGGAACAAGTCGATCGAGACCGCGAAGCGCATCGAATCGATGAGCGACAAGCCGCTCGGCACGGAAATCGCGCAGTTCCATTGCGAACTCGCGCAGGACGCGCTGCAGCGCAAGAATGCGGCGGCTGCCGCCGAACAGCTTCGGCTGGCGCTGGTCGCGAACCCGCAGAACGTGCGCGCGACGATCCTGTCCGGCGACGCCGCCGCGGCGGCGGGCGACCAGGCGGCCGCGATCGATCACTGGAAGCGCGTCGAGGGGCAGAACCCGGCCTATCTGCCGCTGGTCGCCGACAAGCTGATGAAGGCGTACGCGGCGCTCGGCAAGGGCGCCGAAGGCGCCGAGCTGCTGATGGGCTATATCGACCGCTATCCGTCGAACGACCTGCTCGACATCGCCTATCAGCACATCGCCGGCCTGCGTGGCCAGGACGCCGCGCACACGCTCGCGCGCGCGCAGATGGAGAAGTCGCCGAACCTGTCGGGCATGCTGCACCTGCTCGACGCGCAGATCGCGGCGGCCGACGAGCCGCGCCGTAAGGAACTTGAAATGATGCGTGCGCTGATCAAGCAGCGCACCAAAAATCTGCCACGGTATACGTGCCAGAATTGCGGTTTCCGGGCGCGGCTCTTCTACTGGCAGTGCCCCGGATGCAGCGGGTGGGAAACCTATGCGCCGCGCCGCGTCGAACCGGCGATGCCGGGCTGATCCCGGTACGCGGGACGAACGCATCGCGGCAGTCGCCGGGCCCGGCCCGGCGGCCCAGTTAGTCTATTACCGGGAAGCACCGGAACATCTATGAAAATCACCATCATCGGCACCGGCTACGTCGGTCTCGTCACCGGCGCGTGCCTCGCGGAGATCGGCCACGACGTCTTCTGTCTCGACGTCGATCCGCGCAAGATCGAGATCCTGAACAACGGCGGCGTGCCGATCCACGAACCGGGGCTGCTGGAAATCATCGCGCGCAATCGCGCGGCGGGGCGCCTGCGCTTCTCGACCGATATCGAGGCCAGCGTCGCGCACGGCGAGATCCAGTTCATCGCGGTCGGCACGCCGCCCGACGAGGACGGCTCGGCCGACCTGCAATACGTGCTCGAGGCCGCGCGCAACATCGGCCGTCACATGACGGGCTTCAAGGTGATCGTCGACAAGTCGACGGTGCCGGTCGGCACCGCGCAGCGCGTGCGGGCCGTGGTCGACGAGGCGCTGGCCGCGCGCGGCGCCGCGCATCGCTTCTCGGTCGTGTCGAATCCGGAATTCCTGAAGGAAGGCGCGGCGGTCGAGGACTTCATGCGTCCGGACCGCATCATCATCGGCGTCGACGACGACGAGACGGGCACGGTCGCGCGCGAGAAGATGAAGAAGCTGTATGCGCCGTTCAACCGCAACCACGAGCGCACGATCTACATGGATGTGCGTTCGGCGGAATTCGCGAAATATGCGGCGAACGCGATGCTCGCGACGCGCATCTCGTTCATGAACGAGATGTCGAACCTTGCCGACAAGGTCGGCGCCGACATCGAGGCCGTGCGGCGCGGGATCGGCTCGGACCCGCGCATCGGCTATCACTTCCTGTACGCGGGCGTCGGCTACGGCGGCTCGTGCTTCCCGAAGGACGTACAGGCGCTGATCCGCACCGCGGGCGAGAACGGCCAGCCGCTGCGCATCCTGGAAGCGGTCGAAGCGGCCAACCATGCGCAGAAGGACGTGCTGATCGGCAAGATCGAGCAGCGCTTCGGCGCCGACCTCGGCGGCCGCGAATTCGCGGTCTGGGGGCTCGCATTCAAGCCGAACACCGACGACATGCGCGAGGCGCCGAGCCGTCGCCTGATCGCCGCGCTGCTGGCGCGCGGCGCGACCGTGCGTGCATACGATCCGGTTGCGATCGACGAGGCGCGGCGCGTGTTCGCGCTGGATCTCGCCGAAGACGCGGACGCGCTTGCGCGCCTGCGGTTCGTCGACACGCAGGACGCGGCCGTGACGGGCGCGGACGCGCTCGTGATCGTCACCGAATGGAAGGAATTCAGGAGCCCCGATTTCACGCGCCTGAAGGCCGAACTGAAGGCGCCGGTGATTTTCGACGGGCGCAACCTGTACGAGCCGGACGCGATGGCCGAGCTCGGCATCGACTATTACGCGATCGGACGCCCCCATGTCGACCCGCAAGCCAACTTCCGTGGATGAGCGCAACATGACCACGCTCCGCGAAGTCGTTCCCGTGCCGCGCACGCAGATCGCGCAATCGCGCGTGCTCGTCGTCGGCGACGTGATGCTCGACCGCTACTGGTTCGGCAACGTCGACCGCATCTCGCCCGAGGCGCCGGTGCCGGTCGTGCACGTGCAGCGTCATGAAGAGCGGCTCGGCGGCGCGGCCAACGTCGCGCGCAACGCGGTGACGCTCGGCGGCCAGGCAGGATTGCTGTGCGTGGTCGGCTGCGACGAGCCGGGCGAGCGGATCGTCGAGCTGCTCGGCAGCAGCGGCGTGACGCCCCATCTCGAGCGCGACCCGTCGCTGCCGACGACGATCAAGCTGCGCGTGCTCGCGCGCCAGCAGCAACTGCTGCGCGTCGACTTCGAGTCGACGCCGACGCACGAAGTGCTGCTCGCGGGCCTCGCGCGTTTCGACACGCTGCTGCCGCAGCACGACGTCGTGCTGATGTCGGACTACGCGAAGGGCGGCCTCACGCACGTGACGACGATGATCGAGAAGGCGCGCGCGGCCGGCAAGCCGGTGCTCGTCGATCCGAAGGGCGACGACTGGGCGCGTTATCGCGGCGCATCGCTGATCACACCGAATCGCGCCGAGCTGCGCGAGGTCGTCGGCCAGTGGAAATCGGAAGACGACCTGCGCGCGCGCGTCGCGAAACTACGCGCGGAACTCGGCATCGACGCGCTGCTGCTGACGCGTTCGGAAGAAGGGATGACGCTCTTTTCCGCGACTGGCGAACTGCATGCGCCGGCGCTCGCGCGCGAGGTGTTCGACGTGTCGGGCGCGGGCGACACCGTGATCGCGACGGTCGCGACGATGCTCGGCGCGGGTGTGCCGCTGGTCGACGCGGTCGTGCTCGCGAATCGCGCGGCCGGCATCGTGGTCGGCAAGCTCGGCACGGCCACGGTCGATTACGACGAACTGTTTCACTGAGCCATCCGGCGGCGCGACGAGCGCGCCGCGCGAAGGGCTCGCACTTTTCAGGCAAGGACGATCATGACCCTCATCGTCACCGGCGCAGCCGGTTTTATCGGCGCAAACATCGTCAAGGCGCTCAACGAGCGCGGCGAGACGCGCATCATCGCGGTCGACAATCTGACGCGCGCGGACAAGTTCAAGAACCTCGTCGATTGCGAGATCGACGACTATCTCGACAAGACCGAATTCGTCGAGCGCTTCGCGCGCGGCGATTTCGGCAAGGTGCGCGCGGTATTCCACGAAGGCGCCTGTTCGGACACGATGGAAACCGACGGCCGCTACATGATGGACAACAACTTCCGCTACAGCCGCGCGGTACTCGATGCATGCCTCGCGCAGCGCGCGCAGTTCCTGTACGCGTCGTCGGCCGCGATCTACGGCGGCTCGACGCGATTCGTCGAAGAGCGCAGCGTCGAGGCGCCGCTGAACGTGTACGGCTATTCGAAGTTCCTGTTCGACCAGGTGATCCGCCGCGTGCTGCCGAGCGCGCAAAGCCAGATCGCGGGCTTCCGCTATTTCAACGTGTACGGCCCGCGCGAGACCCACAAGGGCCGCATGGCGTCGGTCGCGTTCCACAACTTCAACCAGTTCCGCGCGGAAGGCAAGGTGAAGCTGTTCGGCGAATACAACGGCTATGCGCCGGGCGAGCAGACGCGCGATTTCGTGTCGGTCGAGGACGTCGCGAAGGTGAACCTGTTCTTCTTCGACCATCCGGAGAAGTCGGGCATCTTCAATCTCGGCACGGGCCGCGCGCAGCCGTTCAACGATATCGCGTCGACGGTCGTCAACACGCTGCGCGCACTCGACAATCTGCCGCCGCTGACGCTCGCGCAGCAGGTCGAGCAGGGGCTGATCGAGTACGTGCCGTTCCCCGATGCGCTGCGCGGCAAGTACCAGTGCTTTACGCAGGCCGACCAGACGAAGCTGCGCGCGGCCGGCTACGACGCGCCGTTCCTGACGGTACAGGAAGGCGTCGACCGCTACGTCCGCTGGCTATCCGGCCAGGTTTAATCGGCGGCGCTGCGTCGCTAGACTGGGTCTCACGGTCGGCAGCCGCCGGCCGCTTTCATCGGGAGATCCAGCAGATGATCAGGAAATGGTTTGCAGCAGCGGCCCTGTTCGGCGCGATCGCGTCGGCATGGGCGGCCGTCGACGTCAACACCGCGGGC
The DNA here is from genome assembly GCF_902499075.1 of Burkholderia pseudomultivorans. Taxonomy (GTDB): domain Bacteria; phylum Pseudomonadota; class Gammaproteobacteria; order Burkholderiales; family Burkholderiaceae; genus Burkholderia; species Burkholderia pseudomultivorans. The sequence continues at coordinate 63,454 of NZ_CABVPP010000010.1, forward strand.
GAGGATGCGCTCGTCGGCATCAAGGGTATCGGGCCCGCGCGCGCGAAGGCGATCCTCGACGAGCGCGGCGCACGCGGTCCGTTCAAGAACGCGGACGATCTCGCCGCGCGCGTGAAGGGAATGGGCGGCCAGACGGTCGAGCGCCTGCAGAAGGAGGGGCTGACGATAGGCGCGGCCGGCTTAGGCGCGGCTGGCTCAGGCGCGGCTGCGCCCGCTGCGGCGAAGTCCACTGCGGCGTCCACCCGCACCGCGCAGAAATAACGTACGCGAAACGACAGGTTCCTTCAGCCGCCGTCCCTGCGACGGTTTCCCGCGGCATGCCGCGGGCTTTTTGCGTGGGCGGGTCGACATTGCGCTTCATGCCGCAGCGCTATTCCATCGCCGCAAAGGGGATTGCCGGCGGGTACTGCGGTGCTGGTTTACAATCGTTCGATTGATCGGCCTCGTACTCACACGGTATCTCCATGGCTTACAAAACTATCGAAGACACGATCGGCAATACGCCGCTCGTCCAACTGGTCCGCCTGCCGGACGACGAGATTCGCGCGCGCAACAACGTGATTCTCGCGAAGCTGGAGGGCAACAATCCGGCCGGATCCGTGAAGGATCGGCCGGCGCTGTCGATGATCAGCAAGGCCGAAGCGCGCGGGCGTATCAAGCCGGGCGATACGCTGATCGAGGCGACCAGCGGCAACACGGGCATCGCGCTCGCGATGGCCGCCGCGATCCGCGGCTACAAGATGGTGCTGATCATGCCGGAGGACCTGTCGGTCGAGCGCCGGCAGAGCATGGCCGCGTATGGCGCGGAGATCATCCTGACGCCGGTGAAGGGTGGCATGGAACTGGCGCGCGATCTCGCGGAGCAGATGCAACGCGAAGGCAAGGGCGTGATCCTCGATCAGTTCGGGAATCCCGACAATCCGATCGCGCACTACGAAGGGACCGGCCCGGAAATCTGGCGCGACACCGACGGGCGCGTCACGCATTTCGTGTCGGCGATGGGCACGACCGGCACGATCATGGGCACGTCGCGGTATCTGAAGGAACAGAATCCGGCGATCGAGATCATCGGCGCGCAGCCGGAAGACGGCTCGCGCATCCCGGGCATCCGCAAGTGGCCGGAAGCGTATATGCCGACGATCTTCGATCGCAGCCGCGTCGATCGCGTCGAGAACGTGAGCCAGGCCGCTTCCGAAACGATGGCGCGCCGGCTGGCGGCCGTCGAAGGCATTTTCGCGGGCATTTCGTCGGGCGGTGCGTGCGAAGTCGCGATGCGCGTCGCACGCCAGGTCGAGAACGCGACGATCGTGTTCATCGTCTGCGATCGCGGCGACCGCTATCTGTCGACCGGCGTATTCCCGGCCTGAGCGGGGCCGGCCTGCTGGCATCGGCCGGCGTCCGGCGATAACGCCGCATTTGCGGCGTTTTTTGCTGGCGCCCGACACGCGCGCGGCTTACTGCGGCGCGGTCTGCGTGGTTGCATCGGCGGCCGGCGCGGGTAGCGCGCCGCTCGCTTCCATTTGTGCCTTCACGGCTTCGCCGAGCTGGTACACGGCGAGCGCATAGAAGAAGCTGCGGTTGTAGCGCGTCAGCACGTAGAAATTCTTGAGGCCGAGCATGTATTCGGTCGCGCGTCCCGGCGAGGGCAGGTCGACCACGGTGACGGGCGTGCCGGCTTCGGTCGTGATATTGACCGTCGGCTCGTTCAGCGTCATGCCGGCGCGCAGCAGTTGCGACAGCGCCCAGTGCGGTTCGGGCTGACCGTCGGCGGCGGCCTGCGCGATACCGAGGCTGCCCGTGTCGGGCGTGATCTGCCAGACCACCGGGCGGTCGGTTTCCCAGCCGTGCTGCTTCAGGTAGTTCGCGACGCTGCCGATCGCATCGGCAGGACTGCTGCGCAGATCGACGTGGCCCGTGCCGTCATAGTCGACCGCGTATTCGCGGATGCTGCTCGGCAAGAACTGCGGGATGCCGATCGCGCCCGTGTACGAGCCGAGCACGCTGCCTGGGTCGAGCTGGTTGTCGCGCGTCCACACGAGGAAGTCCTCGAGGTTCTTGCGGAACGTCGCCTGGCGGCTGTCGCGGTTCGGCGTGTCCGGATAGTCGAACGTGAGCGTCGTCAGCGCGTCGAGCACGCGGAAGTTGCCCATGTAGCGGCCGTAGATCGTCTCGACGCCGATGATCCCGACGATCACCTCGGGCGGCACGCCGAATTCCTCGGACGCGCGCTGCAGGGTCGCCTGGTTCGCCTTCCAGAATTTCACGCCGGCGTTGATGCGGATCGGTTCGATGAAGCGCGAGCGATAGACGCGCCAGTTCTTGACCGACGGCGTCGGTGCGGGCCGCACCAGCTTGACGGCCGTCGCCGAATAGCTGACGCGCGCGAACAGCGCGTGCAGGCTGGCGGAATCGAAGCCGTTGCGGCTCATCATTTCATCGATGAACGCGTCGACCTGCGGATTGCTCGCGTAACGCTGCGGGACGATTTCCTCTTCGAAGGTCTGGCCTTGCTGCACTGGCTGCTGCGGCTGCGATTGTGCGACAAGCGTGCCGGCGGGTTTCGTCTGCGCAATCGCCGGCGCGGCGGCCAGCGTGGCGACGGCGGCGGCAACGGCGGCAGGCGGAACGCGAACGCGGCACAGCGCGGAGAAAAGGGCGGCAGGCTTGCTGAAATTCATGTCGAAGCGCTCTGGCAGGGCGATTGGGTTCGGCGCAGTATACCCGACGCATCCGGCCCTTCGGGGCGAAGCGGGCGTCCGATGTGGTAAGTTAGCGGCGAATTCGCGGCAGACGATGGACATCATTGATGGAGACCTGCGGCGCATCGTGCGTCGCGGATGACACAGCTTATGGCAACCGCCTTCTATACGCACCCCGACTGCATGCTGCACGAGATGGGGGAATGGCATCCGGAATGTCCGGCCCGGCTGTCGGCGATCCAGGACCAGCTGATCGCGAGCCGCATCGACGACCTGATCGTGCACGAGACCGCGCCGTTCGCGAGCGAGGTCGCGCTCGGCCGCGTGCATACGCAGGCGCACATCGACTATCTGCGCGGCATGACGCCCGTCGACGGCTACGTCGAGATCGATCCCGACACGCTGATGAACCGCGACACGTGGCGCGCGGCGCTGCGCGCGGCCGGCGCGGCCGTTGCGGCGACCGATGCGGTGATCGAGGGTCGCTACGCGAATGCGTTCTGCAGCGTGCGGCCGCCCGGCCATCATGCGGAACCTGCGCGCGCGATGGGTTTCTGCTTCTTCAACAACGTCGCGGTCGCCGCGCGGCATGCGCTCGACGTGCACGGCCTCGAGCGCGTCGCGATCGTCGATTTCGACGTGCATCACGGCAACGGCACCGAGGCCGCGTTCGCGAACGACGAGCGCGTGCTGATGTGCAGCTTCTTCCAGCATCCGCTGTATCCGTTCTCGGGCGCCGATCACCAGGCGCCGAACATGGTCAACCTGCCGATGCCTGCGCGCAGCAACGGCATGGCGATTCGCGAAGCGGTCGACATGTTCTGGCTGCCGCGCCTCGACGCTTTCAGGCCGCAGATGCTGTTCGTGTCGGCCGGCTTCGACGCGCATCGCGAGGACGATATCGGCAACCTCGGTCTCGTCGAGGCCGATTTCGAGTGGCTGACCGCGCAGATCGTCGACGTCGCGCGCCGTCATGCGCAGGGGCGCATCGTGAGTTGCCTCGAAGGCGGCTACAACCTGTCGGCGCTCGGGCGCAGCGTCGTCGCGCACCTGCGCGTGCTGGCCGGCATCTGACCGGGCCGCGACCGCCGCGCCGCTCAGCGTCCCGAGCTCAGCGGGCCGGTGCGTGCGCGTGAAGCCATGCGATCAGCGCATCGATCACACGGTCGCGCTCGAGATCGTTCATCGTTTCGTGGAAACCGCCTTCGTATAGCGTCAGCGTGCGGTCGGGCGAACCGACGCCCGCGCCGAACGCGCGGCTGCCGTCGGGCTCGGTCAGCTTGTCCTCGGTGCCGTGATAGACGAGCACCGGCACGCGCAGCGTGTCGCGGCCGCGCTCGATGCGCGCCATCGCGTCGAGAATTTCCGCGCCGGTGCGCGCGGGCACCGCGCCGTGATGCACGAGCGGATCGGCGCGATTGGCCGCGACGACGGCCGGATCGCGCGACAGCAGCGCCGCGTCGATCCTGATCGCGGGGAAGGTCGGCCACACGCGGCTGATGAAGCGGCTCAGCGCAAGCATCCAGCGCGGCACGTCGCGCCCCGGCGCGAGCGCGGGGCTCGACAGCACGAGGCCCGCGAACGCGCGGCCGCGGGCCGGCGCGCGTTCGATCGCGTACAGCGCCGCAATCGCACCGCCCATGCTGTGACCCATCAGGAACAGCGGCGTATTGTCGCGTGCCGCTTCGGCGACGAGCGCATCGGCGTCGTCGAGATAGCCGTCGAAGCGCTCGACCCACGCCCGCTTGCCGGGCGACTGGCCGTGCCCGCGCAGGTCGACGGCGAGCACGGCGATGCCGGCCGCGTTCAGCCGGGCCGCCAGCGCCGCATAGCGCCCCGCATGCTCGGCGAGGCCGTGCACCAGCGCGACCGTCGCGCGCGGCGTGCTCGCGTCGTCGCCGGCCGGCCAGCGGTACGACGCCAGTTCCAGCCCGTCCGCGGTGCGCAGCCGGCCCATGTGCGGCGCCCGCATCGTCGGTGCATGGGCGGGCGTGGCGGCCGGTGTAGTCGTGGCGGTCATCCTGGCGTGTCCCCTGTTGGTGTGCGTGTGTTCCGGATCATAGTCGGTGGGCCCGGGCGGCGCGCCCGCGGCGCTCCTCTAATATCGTCCGGTTATGAAAAGATCGAAATCGATTATTAAGGGGAATGAGGCGTTTGCGGTAAAATCGGCGGCTATTCCAGATGCATCGGTGGCCGACTGGCGGGCCTCGCCAGCCGGCCGCCGTTTTGTTTACATGATCGAATTACGCAATCTGTCGCAGCGCTTCCCCGGCCCGAACGGCTGGGTCGACGCGTTGCACAACGTCAACCTGACGATCCCGCAGGGCGAGGTGTTCGGCATCATCGGCCGAAGCGGCGCCGGCAAGAGCACGCTCGTGCGCACCATCAACCTGCTCACGCGGCCGAGCGAAGGCAATGTCGTGGTCGGCGGCCGCGACCTCACGCTGCTGCCGGCCGGTGCGCTGCGCGAAGCGCGCCGCGAGATCGGCATGATCTTCCAGCACTTCAACCTGCTGTCGTCGCGCACCGTGTTCGACAACGTCGCGCTGCCGCTCGAACTGGCCGGCGCGAGCCGCGCGGACATCGAGGCCGCGGTGCTGCCGCTGCTCGACCTCGTCGGCCTGTCCGCGCAGAAAGACCGCTATCCGGCGCAGATCAGCGGCGGGCAGAAGCAGCGCGTCGGCATTGCGCGCGCGCTCGCGAGCCAGCCGAAGGTGCTGCTGTCGGACGAAGCCACGTCCGCGCTCGACCCGGAGACGACGCGTTCGATCCTCGACCTGCTGAAGCGCATCAATCGCGAGCTGGGCCTGACCATCGTGCTGATCACGCACCAGATGGAAGTGATCAAGCAGGTCTGCGATCGCGTCGCGGTGCTCGATGCGGGCCGCGTGGTCGAAGAGGGCCGCGTGATCGACGTGTTCCTGCAGCCGCATCACGAAGTGACGCGCGCGCTGATCGGCGACGTGATCGCGCAGGAACTGCCGCCCGCGCTGAAGGCGCGCGTCGCCGAGCGGCTGAAGACGGGCAGCGGCCACCTGCTGCGGCTCGCGTTTACGGGCTCGGGCGTCGACCAGCCGATCCTGTCGGAGACGATTCGACGCTACGAACTCGATTTCAATATCCTGCACGGCCAGATCGACGAGATCCAGGGGCAGGCGTTCGGCTCGCTCGCGGTGCTCGCGGGCGGCGAGCCGGGCAAGGTCGGACAGGCGCTCGCATTCCTGCGCGAGCAAGGTGTGGTGGTCGAGGAGCTTTCGTATGTTGAGTGAGATGTTCGATATGTTCGTGCAGTCGTTCTGGGAGACGCTGATCATGGTCGGCATCTCCGGGGCGGTCGGCGCGCTCGTCGGGCTGCCGCTCGGTGTGCTGCTCTATCTGACCGACCGGCAGGGCGTGCTGCAGAACCTCGCCGTCAATCGCGTGCTCGGCGGTATCGTGAACGCGGTGCGCTCGACGCCGTTCATCATCCTGCTGGTCGCGGTGATTCCGTTTACGCGGCTCGTCACGGGCTCGTCGATCGGCACCGCCGCCGCGGTCGTGCCGTTGACGCTCGCGGCCGCGCCGTTCATCGCGCGGCTCGTCGAGACGGCGCTGCGCGAAGTGGATCGCGGGCTGATCGAAGCCGCGCAGTCGATGGGCGCGACGACCTCGCAGATCGTGTTCAAGGTGCTGCTGCCCGAATCGCTGCCGGGCATCGTCGCGGGGCTGACGATCACGTTCGTGTCGCTGGTCGGCTATTCGGCGATGGCGGGCGCGATCGGCGGCGGCGGCCTCGGCGATCTCGGGATCCGCTACGGCTACCAGCGCTATCTGCCGGAAGTGATGTGGACGGTGGTCGCGATCCTGATCGTGTTCGTGCAGATCGTGCAGTCGTTCGGCGACTGGCTGGTTCGCCGGCTGAGCCACAAGTAAAAAGACCTTCATTCGTCGGGGGAGACGATGCAACGACGCTTCATGCTGAAATTCGCGGCGGCGCTTGGCGCGGCCGCGCTGTTCGCGGGTGCGCACGCCGCGCAGGCCGAAACCATCAAGGTGGGCGTGACGGGCGGCCCGCACGCGCAGATCATGGAAGCGGTGAAGAAGGTCGCCGCGAAGAGCGGGCTCGACATCCGCATCGTCGAATTCTCCGACTACGTGCAGCCGAACGCCGCGCTCGCGTCCGGCGATCTCGACGCGAACAGCTACCAGCACGATCCGTATCTGCAGGCGCAGGTAAAGGATCGCGGCTACAAGCTGATCAAGGTCGCGGAGACCGTGACGTTCCCGATGGGCATTTATTCGAAGCGCGTGAAATCGCTGGCCGAACTGAAGCCCGGCGCGCGCGTCGCGATTCCGAACGATCCGACCAACGGCGGCCGCGCGCTGCTGTTGCTGCAGAAACAGGGCGTGCTGAAGCTGCGTGCGGATGCCGGGCTGAAGGCGACGCCGCTCGATATCGTCGACAATCCGCGCAAGCTGAAGATCGTCGAACTCGATGCGGCGCAGATCCCGCGCTCGCTCGGCGACGTCGACGCGGCCGCGATCAACACGAACTACGCGATGGAAGCGGGGTTGAAACCGAAGCAGGACGCGATCGCGATCGAGGGTCCGAACGGGCCGTACGCCAACATCATCGCGATCCGGGAAGCCGACCGCGCCAAGCCGTGGGTCGCGAAGCTCGTGGCGGCCTATCATTCCCCGGAAGTGAAGCAGTTCATCGACGGGAAATTCGGCGGCGCAGTCATCGCTGCCTGGTAACCCGCAATCTCCGGTACGCCCGATGGTGATTAGAGTCGATGATCGAAAACCCGGGCTTTGCGTCCGGGTTTTTTCTCTTTTAAAATAGAACGACCGTTCGCTATTGCTGACGCGCTGCAAAAAGGCGCTATCCTCGATAGCCACGAAGGATTGGTCCGCTTGGCCGCGCAGTCACGAGGCCTCGCTATAGAATGGCCTCTGGTCGTATTCGTAACTTTGGAGCGTGTGCATGAAAATCCTGGTGCCAGTGAAAAGAGTGGTCGATTACAACGTGAAGGTCCGCGTGAAGTCGGACAACACGGGCGTCGATATCGCGAACGTGAAGATGTCGATGAACCCGTTCGACGAGATCGCCGTTGAGGAAGCCGTGCGCCTGAAGGAAGCCGGTGTCGCGACCGAAGTGGTGGCGGTGTCGGTGGGCGTCGCGCAGGCGCAGGAAACGCTGCGCACGGCGCTGGCGATCGGCGCGGATCGCGCGATCCTCGTCGAGTCGAACGACGGCGTCGAGCCGCTGGCCGTCGCGAAGATCCTGAAGGCGCTGGTCGACAAGGAACAGCCGCAGCTCGTGATCCTCGGCAAGCAGGCAATCGACGACGATTCGAACCAGACCGGCCAGATGCTGGCTGCGCTGGCAGGCCTGCCGCAGGCGACGTTCGCATCGAAGGTGACGATCGCCGACGGCAAGGCGACCGTGGCACGCGAAGTCGACGGCGGCGCGGAAACGCTGTCGCTGACGCTGCCGGCGGTGGTCACCACCGACCTGCGCCTGAACGAGCCGCGCTACGTGACGCTGCCGAACATCATGAAGGCGAAGAAGAAGCCGCTGGAAACGGTGAAGCCCGAAGACCTGGGTGTGGACGTCGCGCCGCGTCTGAAGACGCTGAAGGTAGCGGAGCCGCCGAAGCGCGCGGCCGGCGTGAAGGTGCCGGACGTGAAGACGCTGGTCGAGAAGCTGAAGACCGAAGCCAAGGTGCTGTAAGAGGGAGCGGATAGAAATGACGATTCTGGTTATTGCGGAACACGACAACGCGTCGATCAAGGCCGCGACGCTGAACACGGTGGCGGCGGCGCAGAAGATCGGCGGCGACATCCACGTGCTGGTCGCGGGTCACAATGCGCAAGCGGCTGCGGACGCAGCAGCGAAGATCGCCGGCGTGTCGAAGGTGCTGCTGGCCGACGCGCCGCAGCTCGAAGCGGGCCTCGCGGAAAACGTCGAAGCAACGGCGCTGAACATTGCGAAGGACTACTCGCACATCCTCGCGCCGGCAACCGCGTACGGCAAGAACATCGCACCGCGTATCGCCGCGAAGCTCGACGTCGCGCAGATCTCGGACATCACGGCGGTCGACAGTGCCGACACGTTCGAGCGCCCGATCTACGCGGGCAACGCGATCGCGACGGTGCAGTCGAGCGACCCGATCAAGGTGATCACGGTGCGTGCGACGGGTTTCGATCCGGTTGCAGCCGAAGGCGGCAGCGCATCGGTCGAGAAGATCGAAGCGGCGGCCGATGCAGGCAAGTCGCAGTTCGTCAGCCGTGAAGTGACGAAGCTGGACCGTCCGGAACTGACGTCGGCGAGCATCATCGTGTCGGGCGGTCGTGGCCTGGGCAGCGGCGAGAACTACACGAAGGTGCTGGAGCCGCTGGCGGACAAGCTGTCGGCCGCACTCGGCGCCTCGCGCGCAGCAGTGGACGCGGGCTATGTGCCGAACGACTACCAGGTCGGCCAGACCGGCAAGATCGTCGCGCCGCAGTTGTATATCGCGGTGGGTATCTCGGGTGCAATCCAGCATCTGGCCGGCATGAAGGATTCGAAAGTGATCGTCGCGATCAACAAGGATCCCGAAGCACCGATCTTCAGCGTGGCCGACTACGGTCTCGTCGGCGATCTGTTCGCGCTCGTGCCGGAACTCGTGAGCGAGCTCGGCTGAGTGGCGTGACGCTGCAGCGATAAGCACACGAAGCAAGGGGCGCGACGAGCGCCCCCTTTTTTTGCGCCAGCGCCATCGTCGTCGGCAGAAGACGAAAGAACGCGACGTGCCACGCGCGATGTCGCCTCCGGCGCGCGTCGACGACAGCCCCGTCCTGCCGCCGATCGGCAGCATGCCGCAAAAAAGAAAAAGCGCCCGCGGGGGCGCCTGGTTTGTCGCACCGACCGGCCCGCATGCGGGCCGTCGCCGCTTATGCGTAGGCCGGGCGCGTCTGGCCCGCGACGTCCTTCAGGTAGCGGTGCACCGACAGGTCGTCGGCCTGGATCGCCGGCTTCTTGCCCGAGATCAGATCTGCGAGCAGCTGGCCGGAGCCGCACGACATCGTCCAGCCGAGCGTGCCGTGGCCGGTGTTCAGGAACAGGTTCGACACCGGCGTGCGGCCGACGATCGGCGTGCCGTCCGGCGTCATCGGGCGCAGGCCGGTCCAGAACGTCGCCTTCGACGTGTCGCCGCCGCCCGGGAACAGGTCGTTCACGCACATTTCGAGCGTCTCCCGGCGTGCCGCGCGCAGGTTCTTGTCGAAGCCGACGATCTCCGCCATGCCGCCGACGCGGATCCGTTGGTCGAAGCGCGTGATCGCGATCTTGTAGGTCTCGTCGAGCACGGTCGACACCGGCGCGGCCGCCGCATCGACGATCGGCGCGGTGATCGAATAGCCCTTCAGCGGGTAGACGGGGATCTTCATCAGGTTCGCGACGAAGTTCGTCGAGTACGAGCCGAGCGCGACGACGTACGCGTCCGCGCGCACCGTCTCGCTGCCGCACTGCACGCCGGCGATCCTGCCGCCCGCGATCGCGAGTGCGTCGATCGGCGTGTTGTAGCGGAACTTGACGCCCAGCGATTCGGCGAGCGCCGCGAGGCGCGTCGTGAACAGCTGGCAGTCGCCCGTTTCGTCGCCCGGCAGGCGCAGGCCGCCCGTCAGCTTGTGCGACACGGCGGCGAGCGCCGGTTCGGCATTCTTCAGCTCGGCCGGCGACAGCAGTTCGAACGGCACGTTCGCTTCCCGCAGCACGGCGATGTCCTTCGCCGCGCCGTCGAGCTGCTGCTGCGTGCGGAACAGCTGCAGCGTGCCGCCCGTGCGGCCTTCGTACTGGATGCCGGTATCGGCGCGCAGCGCCTGCAGGCAGTCGCGGCTGTATTCGGCGAGTCGGACCATGCGGCCCTTGTTGACGGCATAGCGCTCGGCCGTGCAGTTGCGCAGCATCTGCCACATCCACTGAAGCTGGAAGCGCGTGCCGTCAAGGCGGATCGCGAGCGGCGCATGCTTTTCGAACATCCACTTGACAGCCTTCAGCGGCACACCGGGCGCGGCCCACGGCGCCGCATAGCCGGGCGAAATCTGACCGGCGTTCGCGAAGCTCGTCTCGAGTGCCGGGCCGGCTTCCCGGTCGATCACCGTGACTTCATGACCGGCGCGTGCGAGGTAATACGCGCTCGCCACGCCCACCACACCGCTGCCCAGAATGACGACTCGCATAGCTGCTCCAGATGGAAGGAATTAGGTCGAGGCCGGGCGCACCTGCGTCTCCGTGTAACCTCTATCTGATCTAGTTTTTTGCGCTATGGTATTGTCGAATGTGCAGGTTTTGTTATCGTATTTTTCAGGTTTTCAGCAGAAACAAATGAGAACGCAACGTCAGCCAGTACGCACGCTCGACAAGCTCGACCGGCGCATCCTCAAGCTGCTCCAGAACGACGGCCGGATGGCGATGAAGGACCTCGCGGAACAGGTCGGACTGACCGTCACGCCGTGCATCGAGCGCGTGCGGCGGATGGAGCGCGACGGCGTGATCACCGGCTATCACGCGCGCGTCGATCCGGCCCAGCTCGGCGCGGCGCTGCTCGTGTTCGTCGAGATCACGCTCGGCCACAAGGGCGGCAACATGTTCGAGCAGTTCCGCCGCGAAGTGATGAAGATCGACGAGGTGCTCGAATGCCATCTCGTGTCGGGCGATTTCGACTATCTGATCAAGGCGCGCATCGGCGAGATGGCCGACTACCGGAAGCTGCTCGGCGACATCCTGCTGCAGCTGCCCGGTGCCGTGCAGTCGAAGAGCTATGTGGTGATGGAGGAAATCAAGGAGACGCTGACGATCTCGGTCGGCGAATGAGCGCCTGACGGCGCACGGTTGGCCGCGTCGTCGGACCCCTTATCCCCCGCTTGGCATGCTGCGCCCAATACTGTATAAATATCCAGTATTGGGCGCAGGCGAACGGGTGGGCATATGGACGAGCGGTCCGACAACGAATTTCCGATAGCGCCGCCGGCACCCCGCAAGGGGCGCGGTGCGGTCGACAATCTGCAGGGGCGGTACGAGACGGCATTGCGCGAAACCGTCGACGACGGCTGGACGCACGAGTCGGACGATGCCGACCTGCCCGCGCCGCTGCGCACGCAGGTGTTCGAGGAGCGTGCGAAGAGCATCCTCACGCACAACCGGTCGCCGGACATTCCGTTCAGCGTGTCGCTCAATCCGTATCGCGGCTGCGAGCACGGCTGCATCTACTGTTTCGCGCGGCCGACGCACAGCTATCTCGGCCTGTCGCCGGGGCTCGATTTCGAAAGCCGGATCTATGCGAAGGTCAACGCGGCCGAACTGCTCGAGCGCGAGATTTCACGCAAGCGCTACGTGCCGGAGCCGATCGCGCTGGGCGTCAATACCGACGCGTACCAGCCGGTCGAGCGCGACCTGCGCATCACGCGCAGCGTGATCCAGGTGATGCACGATCGCGGGCTGCCGTTTGCGGCGATCACGAAATCGTCGCTGATCGAGCGCGATCTCGACCTGCTCGCGCCGATGGCCGAGCGCGGGCAGGTGATGGCCGCCGTCACGATCACGACGCTCGACGCGGATCTCGCGCGCACGCTGGAGCCGCGCGCGGCGACGCCGGCGCGGCGGCTGCGCACGATCCGCGCGCTGCGCGACGCGGGCGTGCCGGTCGGCGTAAGCATCGCGCCGATGATTCCGTTCGTCACCGAGCCCGATATGGAGCGTGTGCTCGAGGCGTGTGCGGAAGCCGGCGCGACGCATGCGAGCTACATCATCCTGCGGCTGCCGTGGGAGGTCGCGCCGTTGTTCAAGCACTGGCTGGCCGCGCATTTCCCCGATCGCGCGGAGCGCGTGATGAATCGCGTGCGCGACATGCGCGGCGGCAAGGACTACGACTCGGATTTCTCGAAGCGGATGAAGGGCGAGGGGATCTGGGCCGACCTGCTGAGGCAGCGCTTCCGTCAGGCGGTCAAGCGGCTCGGGTTGAACGAGCGCAACAACGGCATCCTCGACCTGTCGCAGTTTCGCGGCACATCGGCGAGTGTCGCGGCAGCGACGCGTGCCACGGTCAGGACGGCCGCCGCGAAGTCGCGCGACGACACGCAGTTGAGCCTGTTCTGAACGGCGCTGCGTGCGCCGCTGCACGCAGCGCTTATTGCGAAAGCTGCTTCGCCGCTTCGACCTGTGACTCGAAATATGTCTGGAACGACAGCGCGAGCGCGGTCATCAGCAGGAATGCGCCGATCAGCAGCGAGAAGATGACGATGAAGATCACCGTCCAGCCGGAGCGGCTGTGCTTGCCGGTGTCGGCATTGAACTGCGCATCCCATTTCTCGTCCGGGCGCAGCCCGTAGACGAGCGCGGCCAGGAATGCGGCGAGCAGCGAGATCGCGCCGGGCACTGCGAGCCACCAGCCGAGGCCGGCGCTGCGCTGGGTCGCCGCGAGCAGCAGGAAGCCGGGGATGCCGACCAGCGTCGCGAGCAGGTGCGCCCAGCCGTATACGTCCCGAAAGCCGTACAGATAGAAGCGGTGCGCGCCGAGCGAGCCGAGCAGGAACGCGAGGGCGGCGGTGAGCGTCTTGGAGCGGAAACGGCGGGAAGGGGCGGTGCTGCTGGACATGGATGGCGGCGTATTGTCGTTGGCATGGGCAGCCGGCGGGCCGGCGCGGGCGTGCGGCCCGGCACGCATTCTACGATGCCCGGTCGGGCCCGGTCACCCCTGGCCTGCGTCAAGGTGACGCATAGGTGACGCGGTAGATCGCGCCGGCGTAATCGTCGCTGATGAGCAGCGAGCCGTCCGGCAGCGGCAGCACGTCGGCGGGGCGCCCCCACACGGTGCCGTCGGCGCGCAGCCAGCCGGTGACGAACGGTGTCTGCCGGGCCTGGCTGCCGTCCGCGGACACCACCGCGCGCATCACGCGATAGCCGACCTTCGTGCTGCGGTTCCACGAGCCGTGCTCGGCGATGAACACGTTGTTGCGGTACGACGCGGGGAACATCGGCCCCGTATAGAAGCGCATCCCGAGCGCCGCGACGTGCGCGCCAAGCTTCAGCACGGGCGGCGCATAACGGCGGCACGCGTCGGCGCTGCCGAATTCGGGGTCGGGCGTGTCGCCGCCGTGACAATACGGAAAGCCGAAATCGAGGCCCGCGCGCGGCGCGCGATTCAGCTTGTCGTCGGGCACGTCGTCGCCCATCATGTCTCGGCCGTTATCGGTAAACCACAGCTCGCGCGAATCGGGATGCCATGCGAAGCCGACCGTATTGCGCACGCCGCGTGCGAAGACTTCGCGTCCGCTGCCGTCGGCGTTCATGCGGGCGATGATCGCGTAGCGGCTGCGATCGGCGAGGCAGACGTTGCACGGCGCGCCGGTCGGCACGTACAGCTTGCCGTCCGGACCGAACGCGATGAACTTCCAGCCGTGGTGGTGCTCGGTCGGCAGCGCGTCGGTCACGACCGCCGGCGCGGGCGGGTTGGCGAGACGGTCGTCGACATGGTCGATGCGCAGGATGCGCGATACCGCGGATATATAGAGCGCGCCGTCGCGGTACGCGACACCGACCGGCATGTCGAGCCCGGACGCGATCACGTGGCGGGCAGTGATCCGGCCCTCGTGCATCACGAGTGCGTGCACGCGGCCCTCGCGGGTGCCGACATACAGGATGCCGCGCGGCGACCAGGCCATTTCGCGCGCGCTAGGCACCGCATCGGTCAGCACGTCCACGTGAAAGCCGGGCGGTACGACGAGTTCGCCGACCGGCAGCGCCGCGGCGGCGCACGTCGCGGACGCGAGACAGGCAAGGCCGGCAAGCAGCCCCGCGAGGCGGTGCTGCGCGCGGCGCGGGAGGGCGGCGCGAAGAAGCGGCATGGCGGCGGGAAACGGTCGCGGACACGACGATTGTATGCCCGGCCGGCAGACCGCCCGCGGATTTTTTGCGCGTAAGTGTTTGTTGTACCTCCAGTTTCCAGCTATAATCGCGTGTTTCAGTAGTTTCGAACCCGGTTTTCCCGAAGGATTTCATATGGTTATCATCCGTCTGGCTCGCGGCGGCTCGAAGAAGCGCCCGTTCTACAACATCGTCGCTACCGATTCGCGCAACCGTCGTGACGGCCGCTTCATCGAGCGCGTCGGCTTCTACAACCCGGTCGCGACGAAGGGCGAAGCCCTGCGTATCGCCCAAGATCGCCTGACGTACTGGCAAGGTGTTGGCGCGCAACTGTCGCCGACCGTCCAGCGTCTCGTGAAGGAAGCGCAAAAGGCGCAGCCGGCTGCCTAACATGGCGCGGTGTGCCGGTCGTGCCGGCTGTGAGGTGTATTGATGTCGGATCACGATTCCGGTAACGCAAGGCGCGGGCGAGCGTCGTTCGGCGCATTCGTCCGCAAGCCGGTCGAGCGCGGCGATGCCGCGAGTGCCGGTGCGGCTGCCCGACAGGACAGTCTCGAAGCGGTGCAAACCCTCCCCGACGATGCCGTCGAGGTGGGGGCGGTGGTCGACGCCTACGGCCTGAAAGGCTGGCTCAAGGTGGCGGCTCACGCCGATGCCGGTCGCGGTGGCGACGCGCTGCTCAAGGCGCGCCGCTGGTGGCTGGAAAAGGGTGCGCAGCGGTTTTCCGCTCGCATCATGCAGTCGAAGACGCACGGCGACACGGTCGTCGCGCAACCCGCGGGCGTCAGCGACCGCGATGCCGCGCTGGCTTTGCGCGGCTTTCGCGTGTTCGTGCGCCGGGAAGATTTTCCGGCACTGGCCGCGGACGAATTCTACTGGGTCGACCTGATCGGTCTCGAGGTCGTCAACGAGCAATCGGTGGCGCTCGGCAAGGTGGCCGGGATGATCGACAACAGCGCGCATTCGATCATGCGCGTCGAGTATCCGTCGGTCGGCAAGGATGGGCGGCCCGTCACGGCCGAGCGGCTGATTCCGTTCGTCGGCGTATACGTGAAGACGGTGGACCAGGCGGCGCGACGCATTGTCGTCGACTGGGAAGCCGATTACTGAAATGAACCAGGCTACGGAGCGCGCGGTGCAGTTCGATGTCGTCTCGCTCTTTCCCGAAATGTTTCGTGCGCTGACCGACTGGGGTATCACCAGCCGGGCCGTCAAGCAGGAACGCTTCGGGCTGCGTACCTGGAATCCGCGTGATTTCACGACGGACAACTACCGCACGGTCGACGATCGTCCGTACGGCGGCGGTCCGGGCATGGTGATGCTGGCCAGGCCGCTCGAGGCCGCGATCGACGCCGCGAAAGCGGCGCAGGCGGAGCAGGGCATCGCGAGCACGCGCGTCGTGATGATGTCGCCGCAGGGCGCGCCGTTCACGCACGAACGTGCGGTGCGGATGGCGCAGGAACCCGGCGTCGTCGTGCTGTGCGGCCGCTACGAAGCGATCGACCAGCGCCTGCTCGATCGCTGCGTCGACGAGGAGATCAGTCTCGGCGATTTCGTGCTGTCGGGTGGCGAGTTGCCGGCGATGGCGATGATGGATGCCGTCGTGCGCCTGTTGCCCGGCGTGCTGAACGATGCGCAGTCGGCCGTTCAGGACAGCTTCGTCGACGGCCTGCTCGATTGTCCGCACTACACGCGTCCCGAGGAATACGAGGGCGTGCGCGTGCCGGACGTGCTGCTCGGCGGGCATCATGCCGAGATCGAGAAGTGGCGGCGCCAGGAAGCATTGAGGAATACGTGGCGGAAGCGGCCGGACCTGATCGTCCGGGCGCGCCGCGACAAGTTGCTGAGCCGTGCCGACGAGGCATGGCTTGCGAACCTCGCACGCGAAGCGAAGAACGCCTCCTGAGGCGGTGTCGCGGGCGGGAAATGGCGGTGCCGTGCATGCGTGTGCGGCGCCTGATGTGAACCCATCCTCTATCGGGGCCATGCCTGGAATCGGGCGGGCGCAAACGCCGACAAGATGGTTTTAGGAGTCAGTGATGAATCTGATTGCAAAGCTTGAGCAGGAAGAAATCGAGCGCGCGCTCGCAGGCAAGTCGATCCCCGAATTCGCCCCGGGCGACACGGTGATCGTGAACGTGAACGTGGTTGAAGGTAACCGCAAGCGCGTTCAGGCTTACGAAGGCGTCGTGATCGCGAAGCGCAACCGTGGTCTGAACTCGTCGTTCATCGTCCGCAAGATCTCGTCGGGCGAAGGCGTCGAGCGTACGTTCCAGACGTACTCGCCGCTGCTGGCGAGCATCGTCGTGAAGCGCCGCGGCGACGTGCGTCGCGCGAAGCTGTACTACCTGCGCGAGCGTTCGGGCAAGTCGGCTCGAATCAAGGAAAAGCTGGTGTCGAAGGATCGCACCGCAGCAGCTTCCCAAGAGTAAGAGCTGTAAGGAAAAAGCACCCACCCGGGTGCTTTTTTCATTCTGGCGCGACAATATCTCGATACGACACAAATCAGAGAGCTCCATTGACTCGCCGCCCCATCATCGATCCCGAAGTGCTGCCGGTCGAAGGCACCGGCGCCGGCCTGCCGGCCATCGCCCCCCATCTGATGACGCCGCCGGGCATGCGCGAGCGATTCGCGCGCACGCTCGAATGGAGCGTCGAGCCCGGCGAGGCCGCACTGCAGGCCGGCGTCGACCCGCGCAGCGCCGCCGTGCTCGTGCCGCTCGTCATGCGCGACACGGGGCTGACCGTGCTGCTGACCCAGCGCGCCGACCATCTGAACGACCACGCCGGGCAGATCAGCTTTCCCGGCGGCCGTCGCGAGCCGTTCGACCGCGATTCGACCGCAACCGCATTGCGCGAGGCGAAGGAGGAGATCGGGCTCGCCCACGAGCGCGTCGAGATCCTCGGCGCGCTGCCCGACTACCTGACAGGCACCGGCTTCTGCGTGACGCCGGTGGTCGGTCTCGTGCATCCGCCATTCACGGTGCAGGCCGATACGTTCGAAGTCGCCGAGATTTTCGAGGTGCCGCTCGCGTTCCTGATGAATCCCGCGAACCATCAGGTGCGCGTGTTTCGCTGGGAGGGCGGCGAGCGTCGTTTTTTTGCGATGCCTTATCCGAACGGCGAAGCGGGCGGCCATTACTTCATCTGGGGCGCAACTGCGGGCATGTTGCGCAATCTGTATCGCTTCTTGGCCGCCGGATGACGCGCCGCGGCAGTCCGCGCGTGCGGCCGGGCGCGCGGCGACCGCGTCGGCAGCCATACCGGGCTTACGCTGTGCTATCGTTATGCAAAAAATGACATAACTCCGAAGACGGCGCCACGCATGACTTTCTTTTCGGTTCTCCTCGCCCTCATCATTGAACAGGTCCGCGCGCTGTCGCCGAACAATCCGGTGTTCGCGCTGTTCCAGTTTCACGCGGAAACCGTCGCGCATGGCCTCGACGCCGGCAAGCAGAAGCACGGCATCCTCGCGTGGCTCGCGGTCGTGCTGCCGTGGGTGCTGGTCGTCGCGCTGATCTACTTCCTGCTGTACAAGGTGAGCTTCGTGCTCGCGTTCCTGTGGAACGTCGTCGTCGTGTACTTCACGCTCGGCTTCCGCCAGTTCAGCCACTACTTCACCGATATCCATCTCGCGCTCAACAACGACGACGTGCCGCGCGCGCGCGAAATCCTGCACGAATGGACGGGCATGGACACCGTCGACATGCCGGTCGGCGAGATCGTCCGCCACACGCTGATTCATGCGGTGGTCGCGTCGCACCGCCACGTGTTCGGCGTGTTCTTCTGGTACGTGCTGCCGATCGGCCCGGCCGGCGCCGTGCTGTACCGAATCTCCGAATATCTCGCGCGCAGCTGGTCGGTGCCGGGCGAAGACCGCACCGCCGCGTTTTCCACGTTCGCGCAGCGCGCGTTCTTCGTGATCGACTGGATTCCGTCGCGCCTGACCGCGCTCGGCTTCGCGATCGTCGGCAACTTCGAGGATGCGATCTATGCGTGGCGCAACCATACGCGCCAGTGGCCCGACCCGAACGACGGCGTGCTGCTCGCCGCCGGCAGCGGCGCGCTCGGTGCGCGTCTCGCGGGGCCGCTCGCGGAGCCGTCGAGCCTCGATGCGCTGGCGGTCGGCGACAGCGGCCCGCTGACGGTCGGCGACGATTGCACGCCGCGCACGCTGCAGTCGGCGGTCGGCCTCGTGTGGCGTGCGGTGATTCTGTGGATGATCCTGCTGCTGATGCTGACGCTCGCCGTGTGGGTGTCCTGACGCGAGTACGCCGACGTGCGACGCAAAAATGGCCGGCTCGATGCCGGCCATTTTGTTTTTTGCGGATCAGTCGTCGCGCGGATCGCGGATCGTGCCGCAATGCCAGCACGCGGTGAACTGCGCTTCCAGGACCTCGCCGCACTGCCGGCAGCGCCACGGCGCGGCGCCGGCCACCGGGCCGTGCGACGCGGCGTCGAGCAGGCGGCGGGCGAGCGCATCGTCGCGTTCGTCGTCGAGCCAGACCTCGGGTGCGCACGCATCGACCGGAATGCCGCCGAGCGCGCCCGTCGCATAGCGGTTGTGCAGCTCGCAGCCGATCCCGGCCGCCTCGAGCACGTTGGCCCAGTGCTGCGCGGTCGCAAGATCGGGTGCCTTGAAGCGCATCGCGGCTCCTGTCGGTAACGCTAATGGCCGGCGAGAACGGCCCGGCCCGCCGGTTCAACCCGCCGTCAACGCACGATCTGGCTGGCCTCGTGCACCAGCTGCGCATACAGCGCATGCCGCGACGGCGCGATGCGGCCGTCGGCGACCGCTTCGAGGATCGCGCAGCCCGGTTCGTGCAGATGATGGCAATTATAGAAACGGCAGTGCGCGAGCAGCGGCCGGAATTCCGGAAACGCACGCTCGAGCCGGCCTTCGGTCAGATGGTAGAGGCCGAACTCCTGGAAACCCGGCGAGTCGATCAGCGCGCCGTCGCTGTCGGGCAGCGGGTAGAGGCGCGTGAAGGTCGTCGTGTGCCGGCCGCTGTTCAGCGCGGCCGAGATTTCGCGCGTCGCGGCCTCGGCGTCCGGCACGAGCAGGTTCACCAGTGTCGACTTGCCCATCCCCGACTGGCCGAGCAGGATCGTCGAATGCCCGGCGAGGTGCGGCATCAGCTGCGCGCGTGCGTCGTCGGGCGCACCCTTCACCGACAGCTCGAGCACGTCGTAGCCGAGCGCGCGGTACGGTGCGAGACGCTCGCGCGCGACCGGCAGCGCGGCCTCGACGTCGATCTTGTTCAGCACGACGAGCGGCTTCAGCGCGTTCGCCTCGGCGGCGATCAGCGCGCGGCCGAGCAGGTCCTCGCTGAAATAGGGCTCGGTCGCGAGCACGATCAGCAGCTGGTCGAGGTTGGCCGCAAACAGCTTCGACTTGAACTGGTCGGAGCGATACAGCAGGTTGCGCCGCTCGCCGATCTCGACGATCACGCCCTGGTCGGCCGACGTGCGTTCGTAGACGACGCGGTCGCCGACCGCGATGTCGCTTTTCTTGCCGCGCGGAAAACACTGCAGCATCGGGCCGCCGTCGTCGGGGGCGACGATGTAGTGGCGGCCGTGCGCGGCGATCACGCGGCCTTCGACGCGTTCCGCGCCCGATGCGCGCGGGGCCGGCTTGCGGGAGGTCGGCCGGCTCATGCAGCGTGCTGCAGCAGGCGGTCGATCCGCTGCGACGCAGGCGGATGCGAGTAGTAGAAGGCCGTGTAGACGGGGTCGGGCGTCAGCGTC
Source organism: Burkholderia pseudomultivorans (assembly GCF_902499075.1). Lineage (GTDB taxonomy): Bacteria > Pseudomonadota > Gammaproteobacteria > Burkholderiales > Burkholderiaceae > Burkholderia > Burkholderia pseudomultivorans. Next base: position 83,788 of record NZ_CABVPP010000010.1, read on the forward strand.
GACGCGTTGTCCTCGTACAGCTTCACGAGTGCGCTGACGAGATCCTGCGCGTCGGTCTGGCTGGCCGCAAACGCGTCGGCCTCGAACTCGTGCTTGCGCGAGGTCAGGCTGCCGACCGGCGTCGCGAAGAACAGGAACACCGGGATCGCGAGGAAGAACAGCACCAGCGCGGCGCCGGCGTTGCTCGTGTCGAGCGACGGTGCGACGCCGAGCCCCGTGTAGAACCACGTGCGCTGCGCGAGCCAGCCGAGCAGCGCGAGCAGCGCGAGGCTCAGCACGAACGACACGAGCATCCGCTTCATCACGTGGCGGCGCTTGAAATGGCCGAGTTCGTGCGCGAGCACGGCCTCGATTTCCTGGCCGGACAGGCGGGCGAGCAGCGTGTCGAAGAACACGATCCGCTTCGACGCGCCGAAGCCGGTGAAATACGCGTTGCCGTGCGCGGAGCGGCGGCTGCCGTCCATCACGAACAGTCCCTTCGCCGCGAAGCCGCAGCGCTTCATCAGCGATTCGATGCGCGCGCGCAGCGTGTCGTCCTTCAGCGGCTCGAACTTGTTGAAGAGCGGCGCGATGAAGGTCGGGTAGATCAGCAGCACGAGCATCTGGAACGCGACCCAGACGATCCAGGTCCACAGCCACCACAGGCTGCCGGCTTGGTTCATCAGCCACAGCACGACGAACAGCAGCGGCAGGCCGAGCGCGGCGCCGAGCAGCGTGTTCTTCAGCATGTCGGTGAAGAACAGCCGCTTCGACATCCGGTTGAAGCCGAAGCGCTGCTCGATCCCGAACTGGCGGTAGTACTCGAACGGCACGTCGATCGCGCTCATGATCACGAGCACGGCGGCGACCAGCGCGACCTGCTGCCCGTAGCCGCGGCCGAGCCAGCCGGTCAGCAGCCCGTCGAGCGCGCCGACGCCGCCGAGCAGCGTCAGGCCGACCAGCACGGCTGCGCTGACGACGATCTCGAGCATCGCCAGCCGCGTGCGCTCGACCGTATAGTCGGCTGCGCGCTGGTGTGCGGTAAGGGGGATGGTCGCGCTGAACTGTGCGGGCACGCTGTTGCGGTGCGCGGCGACGAAGCGGATCTGCCGGGAGGCCAGCCACAGCTTGGTGACGACCATCGCGAGCACGGCGAGCGCGAACAGCAGGGTGAACGAAAAGGGTGACATCGAGGGCGCCAAAGGGTTCTATGCGAGAATTATATGTTCTTGCGGACCGGGCTCGCTGATGCGATGCCGGCCGCCGGGGCGGCGCCGCGCGCCGTCCGCCATTTTCCAGGATGACTCATGACCGATACCGCCGCTTCCACCAGCCAGTCCGCGCTCGTGCGCAACGAGCTGAACCTCGTCTGGCTCGACATGGAGATGACGGGCCTCGACCCGGATAACGACCGCATCATCGAGATCGCGGTCGTCGTGACCAATTCGACGCTCGACATCGCCGTCGAAGGTCCGGTGTTCGCGATCCACCAGAGCGACGCGACGCTCGCGAAGATGGACGACTGGAACAAGTCGACGCACGGCCGCTCGGGCCTGATCGACCGCGTGCGCGCGTCGACCGTGACCGAGGCGGAAGCCGCCGCGCAGCTCCAGGCGTTCCTCATGCAGTACGTGTCGCCCGGCAAGTCGCCGATGTGCGGCAACTCGATCTGCCAGGACCGTCGCTTCATGGCGCGCTGGATGCCCGAGTTCGAGCGTTTCTTCCACTACCGCAACCTCGACGTCAGCACGCTCAAGGAGCTGTGCCGGCGCTGGCAGCCGGCGATCTACAAGGGCTTCCAGAAGCGCGCGATGCATACCGCGCTCGCGGACATCCACGAGTCGATCGACGAGCTGAAGTACTACCGCGAGCATTTCCTGATTCCGGCCGCTTCGACGCCCGCGTCGGCGGGCGAATCCGCGCCGGCCGCCTGAGCGGGCCGGCACGCGCTCAGCGCGGCGCGCGCTGCGCGCTTTTCGGCCGGAACGCCGCGACCACCGCGGCGTTCGTCTCGATATAGGGGCCGCCGATCAGGTCGATGCAGTAGGGCACCGCGGCGAAGATGCCGGGCACGGTCGACTTGCCGTCGGCATCGCGCAGCCCTTCGAGCGTTTCCCGGATCGACTTCGGCTGGCCCGGCAGGTTGATGATCAGCGCCGCGTGGTCGGCCGTCTCGCGGATCACCGCGACCTGCCGCGACAGGATCGCGGTCGGCACGAAATTCAGGCTGATCTGCCGCATCTGCTCGCCGAATCCCGGCATTTCCTTCGTCGCGACCGCGAGCGTCGCCTCGGGCGTCACGTCGCGGCGCGCGGGGCCGGTGCCGCCCGTCGTCAGCACGAGGTCGCAACCGGCGACGTCGACCAGCTCGGCGAGCGTGGCCGAGATCGTCGGCGCATCGTCCTGGATCAGCCGCGTCTCGGCGCGCCACGGCGAGGTGAGCGCGCCCGCCAGCCATTCCTGCAGCGCCGGGATGCCCTTGTCCTCGTAGACGCCGGTGCTCGCGCGGTCGCTGATCGACACGAGACCGACGACGAGCTCGTCCGGGTGGTTACGCTTCGTCGTCATCGTCGTCTCCGGCATCGTCGGATGCTTCGTCTTCCGTATCGGGTGCGCCGCTCGCGGTCTTGATCCACTGGAACAGCTCGCGGAAATAGCGCGGCGGCCGGCCTTGCTGCGCTTCCTTGCGCGCGTTGCGAATCAGCGTGCGGCCTTCCTGCACGTCGGCGTCCGGGTGCTGGCGGATGAATTCGGTCAGCGCGTCGTCATTTGCGAGCAGTTGCTCGCGCGTGCGCTCGATCCAGTGCAGACGGGCCGTCGCGGCCTTGTTCACGCCGCGCTGCGCGTCGAGCGCCGTGCGCAGCGCGGCCGTCTCGTCGTCGCTCAGCGAGCGCATCACGCGGCCGACATACTGGAGCTGGCGTCGCTTGCCTTCGTGATCGGTGATGCGGCGCGCCTCGCGAACGGCGTCCGCGAGATCTTCGGGCATCGGCATGCGCTTGAGCGCGTCTTTCGGCAGGTCGACGAGCGCCTGACCAAGTTCCTGCAGCGCGTGCATCTCGCGCTTGAGCTGGGATTTGCTGGGGCGATCGTAGCCGTTGTCGACGTCGTCGTCGGCATGCTCGATCGGCTGGATTCGGGTTTTGCGGTTCATGGGCGGCATTGTATCGCGGCCGGGACCCCCCAGCTTGTCTGTACGCGGCCCCGGACCTTGCTATGATCGCGGGATACGCAACATTTTGAACACGCGGGCAGCACGCCCGCCACCGGATATCACGACGATGGCAGCCAATCTCGACGTACAAGCGCGCTATTTCCCGCACACGCAGGACCAGCTCAAGGAAATCGCCTCGGACATCCTTCGCCATGCGAAGGCCCTCGGCGCGACGGACGCCGCGACCGAAATCTCCGAGGGCGACGGCCTGTCGGTGTCGGTGCGCCGCGGCGAGGTCGAGACGATCGAGCACAACCGCGACAAGATGGTCGGCGTGACCGTGTTCATCGGCAAGAAGCGCGGCAACGCGAGCACGTCGGACTTCTCGCCGGCCGCGATCAAGGACACCGTCGCCGCCGCCTACAACATCGCGCGCTTCACGGCCGAGGACGACGCGGCCGGCCTCGCCGAGGCCGAGCTGCTCGAAACCGATCCGCGCGACCTCGATCTCTATCATCCGTGGGCGCTGACGGCCGACGAGGCCGTCGAGATCGCGCGCCGCGCGGAAGACGCGGCATTCGCGGTCAGCCCGCAGATCCGCAACTCGGAAGGCGCAAGCGTGTCGGCGCAGCACTCGCAGTTCGTGCTCGCGACCTCGCGCGGCTTCCTGGCCGGCTATCCGTATTCGCGCCACTATGTCGCGTGCGCGCCGATCGCGGGCAGCGGCCGCCACATGCAGCGCGACGACTGGTATTCGTCGAAGCGCAACGCGCTCGATCTCGCGGCGCCCGAAGCGGTCGGCCGTTACGCAGCCGAACGTGCGCTCGCGCGGATGGGCGCGCGCCGCCTCGATACGCGCAAGGTGCCGGTGCTGTTCGAGGCGCCGCTCGCGGCCGGCCTGCTCGGCGCGTTCGTGCAGGCGGTCAGCGGCGGCGCGCTGTACCGCAAGACGTCGTTCCTCGTCGACAGCCTCGGCAAGCCGGTGTTCGCACCGCACGTCCAGATCGTCGAGGATCCGCACGTGCCGCGCGCGATGGGCAGCGCGCCGTTCGACGAGGAGGGCGTGCGCACGCGTGCGCGCAGCGTCGTCAAGGACGGCGTGGTCGAAGGCTACTTCCTGTCGACCTATTCCGCGCGCAAGCTCGGCACGCAGACGACCGGCAACGCCGGCGGCTCGCACAACCTCGCGCTGCGCAGCGCGAACACGCAGCCGGGCGACGATTTCGACGCGATGCTGAAGAAGCTCGGCACGGGCCTGCTGCTGACCGAACTGATGGGACAGGGCGTGAACTACGTAACGGGCGACTATTCGCGCGGCGCGGCCGGCTTCTGGGTCGAGAACGGCGTGATCCAATATCCGGTCGAGGAGATCACCGTGGCCAGCACGCTGCAGGAGATGTTCCGGCACATCGTCGCGATCGGCGCGGATTCGATCGTGCGCGGCACGAAGGAAACGGGCTCGGTGCTGATCGAGCAGATGACGATCGCCGGGCAGTAAGCGGCGCGCGATGTCCGCCCGCGCGACAGCGGGCGCGGCATCGGTTCCGGAAAAAAGAAGCCCGACCGGCGCGCATGAGCCGGTCGGGCTTTTCGTTGCGCGTCGAGTGCGTCAGCCGTGCTTGCGCGTATAGACGACGAACGCATAGCCGAACGTGTTCGGCGCGGCGGCCTGGTGCGCGTCGCGCGACACTTCCTGCCAGTGCGCGGGATCGGGCGCAGGGAACGATGCATCGCCGTCGAAGTCCGCGTCGATCTCGGTGACGATCAGCTTGTCCGCGAGCGCGAGGCCTTCCGTATAGAGCTGCGCGCCGCCGATCAGGAAGGCCTCGGCGACGCCGTCGCGCGCCGCGAGCGCCAGCGCATCGGCCAGCGACGTGACGGTGTCGCAGCCGTCGAAGCGGCGCGATGCATCGCGCGTGACCACGATGTTGCGGCGGCCCGGCAGCGGCCGCCCGATCGATTCGTGGGTCTTGCGGCCCATCACGATCGGTGCGCCCATCGTCGTGCGTTTGAAGAACGCGAGATCTTCGGGAAGTTTCCAGGGCAACTGGTTGTCGCGGCCGATGATGCCGTTGCGGGCACGCGCGACGATCAGGGTCAACGTCGTCATGAAGGTCGGGAAAGAGGAGAGCCGGAATGGCGCCGATTCTACCGGAACGGCGACGCGTGCCGGGCATTGCCGCCGGTCGTCGCGACGACGACCGGCCGAAGAAAAAAAGTGCCCGCCGGGGGACGGGGCACCAAACCGTTTCGGATGACAGAGCGATCGATGGGTCCCGTGCGGGCCACATCGATTCAGTCTGTAATCCTGATCGAATGGGGGTTCATTGACGCGTGCCGTTCTCCGCGTTTCCCTGCATCGCGTGCTGCACGTCGGACGGTTGCGGGATCGGTACGGGGGCCGGCAGCGGCATCGGCGGCGTGATTTCGTCCCACAGCGTCACCGAGGTCTTGCCGGGCGGCAGCGCGCGCGGCGCCGACACGGTCACGATGCCGAATCCGTCGCGTTGCTCGATGCCCGACATGTCGTCTGCGCGCGCCGATGCAGGCGAACCGGCCGCCGCGAGCGCAATCGCGATCGACACGAAAGAAAGTAGAGAATGTTTTCGCATGGTCGCCTCTCCGATGCTTCCGTTATCAGCGAAATGCATGCCATCGGGGCGCGAGCGTTGTCGCGGCTGCGATTCGCGCAAGCGCGTTGTGAATCGCGCTGGAAAACGCCGGAAAATGTTTCAGGCATGAAACGACAGGGCTCGGGAATACTGCTGATTCAACGGCCACGCTTCAAGGATGAAAATCGTCGCGTGTGTCGAGGCAGGGCAGCGACGCTGCGCGCGTGCTATGTGCAGACGATTGACATGCATCGACCTCCTGAGCGATCACTCGCCGCACGCGCTGAAACGGGTTTGTCTTGTTCGGCGTTTATAACTGAAGCTGCCTTCACCAGAAGAACAACTGGACGCGAGATAAGCGCCACCATGCGAGGCTTGTCATTGCCGAGCACCACCGGGACGAACCGGGCTGACCCGATCCGATCCTTTTCGCACGCGATCTTGCGTGCGCGGCAATCGTTAGACGGTTGATGAACGGGGTGAGCATATGGGAGCCGATCAGCGGCATGTGATCTATTACTCGCGCGAACCGAACGACGCGTTGCGCGGCCATTTCGACGATTGCGGCTGGAGCGTCGATCTCGCAGAGACGGTGCGCGATGTGCGGCGGGCTGTGCAGCAGGGCGTTGCGACCGCCGGACTTCTCGATTTTTCACCGGGCTTCAGGCCTTCCGATCTGCGCGAACTGGAAGCCTGTCTGAGCATCCAGCATATCGGCTGGATCGCCGCGACGCAGCGCGGCCAGTTGCAGGATGCAACGCTGCGCCACCTGATTCGCGACTACTGCTTCGATTACGTGACGATGCCGTACGAGACTTCGCGCATCGTCGAGACCGTCGGCCATGCGCACGGGATGGTCGCGCTGACCGAGCAGGTCGCGCCGCCGGCGGGCACCGCTGCCGGGCGCGGCGAAGGCGAGATGGTCGGCACCTGCGAGGCGATGCTCGCGCTGTTCAGAACGATCCGCCGTGTTGCGACGACCGATGCGCCGGTCTTCATTTCCGGCGAGTCGGGCACGGGCAAGGAGCTGACGGCCGTCGCGATTCACGAGCGTTCGTCGCGCGCGCAGGCGCCGTTCGTCGCGATCAACTGCGGTGCGATTCCGCCGACGCTGCTGCAGGCCGAACTGTTCGGCTACGAGCGCGGCGCATTCACCGGCGCGAACCAGCGCAAGGTCGGGCGCGTCGAGGCTGCCAACGGCGGCACGCTGTTTCTCGACGAAATCGGCGACCTGCCGCTCGAGAGCCAGGCGAGCCTGTTGCGTTTCCTGCGGGAAGGCAAGATCGAGCGGCTCGGCGCGCATGTGTCGGTGCCGGTCGACGTGCGTGTGATCTGCGCGACGCACGTGGACATGGAAAGCGCGCTGCGCGAAGGGCGCTTCCGCGAGGACCTGTTTCACCGGCTGTGCGTGCTGAAGATCGAGGAGCCGCCGCTGCGCGCGCGCGGCAAGGACATCGAGGTGCTCGCGCGCCACATGCTCGAGCGCTTCAAGGGCGATGCGCATCGCCGGCTGCGCGGCTTTTCGCCGGATGCGGTCGCGGCACTGTACGGCTACTCGTGGCCGGGCAACGTGCGCGAGCTGATCAATCGCGTGCGGCGCGCGATCGTGATGTCGGAGGGCCGGATGATCACCGCGGCGGATCTCGAACTGAACGACTACGCGACGCTCGCGCCCGTGTCGCTCGTCGAGGCGCGCGAGGCGGCCGAGCGACAGGCGATCGAGCAGGCATTGCTGCGTCATCGCGGCCGCTTTGCCGACGCGGCGCGCGAACTCGGCGTGTCGCGCGTCACGCTGTACCGGCTGATGTGCACGCACGGCATGCGCGATCGCGGCGACACGCTCGCAGGGTTTTCGCCGCCGTTGCCGGAGCATCCTCGCCACGCTTGCTAAAATTGGCGGGTACGGCCGCCCTCGCGGCCGAAGGAACCCGCATGAAACAGTACCTCGATCTCGTTCGCACCATCCTCGACACCGGCACCTGGCAGGAGAACCGCACCGGGATCCGCACCATCAGCATGCCGGGCGCGATGCTGCGCTTCGACCTGCAGCAAGGCTTTCCGGCCGTGACGACGAAGAAGCTCGCGTTCAAGTCCGCGATCGGCGAACTGGTCGGTTTCCTGCGCGCGTCGCGCAGCGCCGCCGATTTCCGCGCGCTCGGCTGCAAGGTGTGGGACGCGAACGCGAACGAGAACGCGCAGTGGCTCGCGAATCCGTATCGGCAGGGCGTCGACGATCTCGGCGACGTGTACGGCGTGCAATGGCGCCAGTGGCCGGGCTACAAGGTGCTCGACGCGGGCGCGGACGCGCAGATCGCCGATGCGACGCGTCGCGGCTTTCGCATCGTCACGCGCTTCGACGAGGACGGCGCGCCGAAGGTGCTGCTGTACAAGGCGATCGACCAGCTTCGCCAGTGCCTCGACACGATCATCGAGAATCCGTCCGACCGGCGCATCCTGTTTCATGCGTGGAATCCGGCCGTGCTCGACCAGATCGCGCTGCCGGCCTGCCATCTGCTGTATCAATTCCTGCCGAACGCCGCGAAACGCGAGATCTCGCTGTGCCTGTACATCCGTAGCAACGACGTCGGGCTCGGCACGCCGTTCAACCTGACCGAAGGCGCCGCGCTGCTGTCGCTCGTCGGTCGGCTGACGGGCTATACGCCGCGCTGGTTCACGTATTTCATCGGCGACGCGCATATCTACGAGAACCAGCTCGACATGCTGCAGCAGCAGCTCACGCGCGAGCCGTACGAAAGCCCGCGGCTCGAGATCGCCGAGCGCGTGCCCGATTATGCGAAGACGGGCGTCTATGCGCCCGAATGGCTCGAGCTGATCGAGCCGTCGGATTTCTCGCTGGTCGGCTACCGGCACCATGAGCCGCTGACCGCGCCGATGGCGGTCTGAGCGGCGCGCGGGCCGCGTCCCGAAGCACGAAGGCCCGACCGGTGCAAGCCGGTCGGGCCTTGTTGTTTCCGCCGCTTATTGGCGATGCCGTTCGTCGCCGTGCGGCGGCGGGTTGTTCGGATGCGGTGCCGGTTGCGGCCGAGGTTCCATGCGAGGTGCGGGCATCGCGGGCCGTGCTTCCAGGTGCGGTGCCGGCATCGCCGGTCGCGGCTCCATGCGCGGCGCCGGCTGCGGTCGCGGCATGTCGCGCGCCGGGGACGGCGCGCGCAACTCGTTTCCGCGCGGCGGTGCAACGTCGCGATGCGGCGCGGGCTGCGCGAATTCGGGGCGCGGTCGCGCGGCCGGGGCGGACCGCTCGGGCCGCGGCTGGGTCGGCGTCTGGAAATCGGGGCGCGGTCGCGGCTGCGGGATCTGCGCGGTATGGTCGATCGGCGGCTGCGGCAGCGCGCGCGGCGCTTGCTGCCGGACGCCGGGCTCGGCGCCCGGTCCCGCCGGCATGCCGTCCGGATGCGCTGCCGGCGCCGCGCCGCGCACCGGCGGCAGTGCGTTCTGGCCGGCGCTGTGGAGCGCGGTCGGCGGCGTCGGGCGCTGGCGTTCCATCGGCGTATGAGGTTGCATCCACGCGGGCGACGGCGCTTGCGCGGCGTGCGCGCTGCCGATGCCGGACGGGCCGTTGGATGCGATCGGCGGGTGCGGGACGCTGTTGCCGGGCGCGAACGCCGCATGCGGCGTCGGGTTGCCCGGTGCCTGCGGTGCGCCGCCGTTCGCGAAGCGCGGCGCGTTCGGGCTTGCGCCGTTCATCGGTCGTGCACCGTTCGGCATGACCGGCGCGCGTGCGTCCTGCATCGGCGCGCCCGGGCGCCCGGCCTGCGCCGGTTGCCCTTCGCGTGGCGCATGCGCGGGCTGCACGACCGGGCCGTGCGGATTCACGAGCTGCACGTTGCGCATCGCCCACGCGCCGCCCTGCGGGTTGCCCGGCACGCGCACCGGACGCGCGGCGTAGTCGGCCGGCACGCTCGTCTTCACGACGGGCACGCCGGCGCCCGGCACGCGCCCGCCTTGCCGGACGAGATGCGCAGCGGCCTGGTCGCGGTAGGCGGCCGGCACGGCCGGATTGCGCGTCGCGATGAACGGGTGCTGCGCGATCGCCGCAGGCGGCCGGTAGCTCGCCGTGCGCAGCCCGCCGGTAAAGCTCTGGCGCACCGGCGCAATGCCGGGCGTGCCCGGCATCACGTGCGCGTTGCGCCATTGCCGCGGATCGACGTGCTGCGAGAAGTGCGCGACGGGCTGGCCATGCACGAACGCGGTGGCCGGCACGGCCGTGATCGCATGCGGCGCACGGAAGTTCACGTAGGTATTGTGGATATTGGTGATGTTGGTCACGTTCACGGTCTTGTTCACCGTCACGTTGTTCACCACGATGTTCCGGTTCACGCGATCGTAGTAATGCGGGCTCCAGCCGCCCCAGCCCGGATGCCACGGTTCGCCGGGACCGAGCGCGAACCACGCGCAGCCGGCCGCGGCCACGCCGCCGACGGTCAGCGCGACGCTCCAGTCGGGACCGCCGCCACCGCCGACGAACGCGACGAGCGCCGGCGCGTAGACCGGCGGCTCGCTGACGGCCATCGGGCCCGGCACCCACGCCCAGCTATCGTCCACGTACGCCCAGCGACCGTAGTGATACGGCGCGAAGCCCCACGGCGCATCGTCGACCCAGGTCCAGCCCCACGGCGCCTGCCAGATCCAGTGACCGTCGTGATAGGGCGCCCAGTCGGCCGGCGTGTCGTTCGGCACCCAGACCTCGCCGTAGTTCGGTGTTTCGCGCCACGTGCCGTTCGCGTCGAGGTCCTGGTAGCCGGGAATGTCGCGCGACACGTAGCGGGCCGATACCGAGCGGTCCTCGGCCGCGTCGCGGCTCCCGGCCCATCGGTCGAGCGCGTCGGGGGCAGGGGCGGGCGCCTGCTGCGCGACCTGCAGGTCGGTGCCGGTGAACACGACCTGCTGGCCCGGCGACAGCGGGTACTGTCCGTTGTTGCCGTAGACGGTCGCGCTGCCGCTGCGCACGGTGACGGTCGTGCTCGCGCCGTTCGGCGCGACGTCGACGCGATAGTCGCCGGGCCCGGCGATGCCGAGCGCGAGATTCGGCGTGTCGATTTCGTACGAGCTGCCCGACGGCAGCGCGCGCACATGGGTCGATACGGTGCCGAGCCCGACCTTCAGCTGCGTGGTCGAGTCGTCGAGATTCAACACCGACAGGCTCGTCGATTCGCCGAGCCGCACCGCGGTTGAGCCGATGTGCAGTTCCGAGCGCGCGCCGGCATCGTTCCACAGCTGATCGCCGGTCGTCAGCGGCCGGTTGACGGCCGCATACGACCACATGTCGGTGCCGGCCGGCTCGGTCGTCACCGCGCCCGACAGGTAGTTCAGGCGCGCGACGCGGCCGGGCGGGTCGCCGCCGGGCTGCTGCGCGGCCGCTGCGTAGGGCGCGGCATTCGTCGATTGGGCAAAGGCGGGCGGGAGGGCGGCGAGGGCCGCGACAGCGAGCAACGTGACGCGGGTGATGCGCTTCAGCGCGAACAAGGTGGCCATGGTGAACGTCTTCGTCGTGATCGCGGCGCGTCGATTCGTGCCGTTGAATTCACAATATCCGCTCGGCCTGTTTCAGTGCGCGGTGTTTTGTAAGTCGAATGGCACGCGATGTAACAAAACCTGTCCGGCGCGCGCCGTTGTCGTATTGGCGCAATGCCGGCGTCAAGCGGCCGTAAGCCACGCGTCGAAAGCCTGCTGTCCGGGCACCGTCACGCGCAGCACGCGCGGCCGAGCGGTGCGCTCGATCCAGCCGTGTTCGCAGAAGCTGTCGAGCAGCGCTGCGCCGAGTGCGCCGCCGAGATGCGCGCGGCGTTCGCTCCAGTCGAGGCAGCCGCACGCGAAGCGGCGCCGGCGCGTACGCTGCTGCGCGACGTCGATGCCCCAGCGCGCGAGCGCCTGCGTGCCGAGCTCGGTGGTCTCGATCGCGTCGCCGTCGGCCTGCAGCCAGCCGCGCGCGGTAAGCCCGTCGAAGATGCGTACCGCCAGTTCGCCGGCCATGTGGTCGTAGCAGGTGCGCGCGTAGCGCAGCTCGGCCGGCACCGTGCGCGACGGCGGCGGCACCGGGCGGTGCGGCGCGGCCGCGCGCGCGACGTTCGCAAGCGCTTCGAGCGACGCCGCGATGTCGGCCGACGCGATCCGATAATAGCGGTGCCGGCCGCGCACTTCGAGCGCGAGCAGGCCGCCTTCGGTCAGGCGCGCGAGATGCGCGCTCGCCGCGGACGGCGACAGCCCGGCAATCATCGTCAGCTCGCCGGCCGGCCGTGCGCTGCCGTCCATCAGCGCCCATAGCATCGCGGCGCGCCCCGGGTCGGCGATCAGCGCACCGATGCGGCTCAGGCCGGGAAAGTGGTGGTCGTCTTGGTCGGTCATCGTCGTGCCTCGTCGGATCGGCGGCCGCGCAACGCGCAGCGGATGATCAGCAGTGTAGGCGCTGTCCGCATTCGATGTTTCGGGTTCGGCTGAAATGTCGGATGCAGGCGTCGGCGCGAGCCGCGCATGCGGCGCGCGGGGCGCATTGCACGGCGCGCGTAGAATGGGCGGACGCGGCGGCAAGGGGCCGCCGCACGCGACACGATGCAATCATGAAGACGCTTTTCTGCCTGTTGGCGGCCGCGCTCGTTTGCGCGGCCTGTGCGCAGGGCGGCACGGGTGCCGCCGGCGAGCGGGGCGGCAGCCTCGAGATGTACGGCACGATCGACCAGGGCATCACGGTGCGGCGCTGATCCCTGCGTGACGGGCCGGGCCGCCGCGCGGGGCCGGCCGCGACGCGTTGCCGCAGTGCAACGTATAATGCGCCGATTACAGCGCCCATGCCGCCTGGAGCCAACAAGATGTCCCAACCGTCCCCCGTGCCGGCCGCCCTCGACCGCACCGAAACCGTATTCCGCTTCCTTGCCGAGCCGTCTTCCGTGAACTTCGGCGGCAAGGTGCATGGCGGCGCGCTGATGAAATGGATCGACGAGGTCGCATACGCGTGCGCGGCGGTCTGGTCGAGCCGCTATTGCGTGACGGTGAGCGTCGGCAACATCCGTTTCCAGCGGCCGATCCTGGTCGGCAACCTGGTCGAGCTGAAGGCGCGCGTCGTCGCGACCGGGCGCACCAGCATGCACATCCACGTGTCGGTGCACGCCGGCGATCCGAAGGGCGGCGTGTTGCGCCAGACGACCGACTGCCTCGTCGTGTTCGTCGCGGTCGACGAGAACGGCAACCCGCTGCCGGTCCCGACGTTCGTGCCCGAGACCGACGAGGAGAAGCGTCTGGCGAAGTATGCGATGGACGTGCGCGCGGCGCTCGACAAGATCGTCGAGATGAAGCCGGAAGAGGTCGCGAAGGGCGAGATCTGACGGTTCGGGGGCGGCGTCGCCCCCGTTTGCCGTGCATGGATCGCGCGCCGGACGTCGCCGCCGACGCGCGCAACGGGTAAGGGCGCCCGGCTCAGCGCGTGCCGATCATCTGCTCGGGACGCACCCACGCATCGAATTCCGCTTCGGTCAGATAGCCGAGCGCGAGCGCGGCCGCCTTCAGCGTCGTGCCTTCCTTGTGCGCCTTCTTCGCGATCTGCGCGGCCTTGTCGTAGCCGATATGCGGGTTGAGCGCCGTCACCAGCATCAGCGATTCGTTCAGCAGCAGGTCGATACGTGCGCGGTTCGGCTCGATGCCCACCGCGCAATGATCGTTGAAGCTCTGCGCGCCGTCGGCGAGCAGCCGCACCGACTGCAGCACGTTGTGCACGATCATCGGCCGGAACACGTTCAGCTCGAAATTGCCGCTCGCGCCGCCGACGTTCACCGCGACGTCGTTGCCGAACACCTGGCAGCACAGCATCGTCACGGCTTCCGACTGCGTCGGATTCACCTTGCCCGGCATGATCGAGCTGCCCGGCTCGTTCTCCGGAATCGACAGCTCGCCGAGCCCGCAGCGCGGCCCGCTCGCGAGCCAGCGCACGTCGTTCGCGATCTTCATCAGGCTTGCCGCGACGGTCTTCAGCGCGCCATGCGCAAACACCAGCGCGTCGGCGGCCGCCATCACCTCGAACTTGTTCGGCGCGGTCGCGAACGGCAGCTTCGTCAGCCGGCCGATCTCGTCGGCGACGCGCACCGCGAATTCCGGATGCGCGTTCAGGCCGGTGCCGACCGCGGTGCCGCCGAGCGCGAGCTGGTACAGGTGCGGCAGCGCCGATTCGACGTGCCGGATGCCCTGGTCGAGCTGCGCGACGTAGCCGGAGAATTCCTGGCCGAGCGTGAGCGGCGTCGCGTCCTGCAGGTGCGTGCGGCCGATCTTCACGATATCGGCGAAGGCCTTCGATTTCGCGTCGAGCGTCGCGCGCAGCGTGTGCAGCGCGGGCAGCAGATGGTTGACGATCGCGTACGCGGCCGCGACGTGCATCGCAGTCGGGAACACGTCGTTCGACGACTGGCCGCGGTTCACGTCGTCGTTCGGATGGACCTTGCGCGCCTCGCCGCGCTCGCCGCCCATCAGTTCGCTCGCGCGGTTTGCGATCACCTCGTTGAGGTTCATGTTGGTCTGCGTGCCGGAGCCCGTCTGCCAGACGGCGAGCGGGAATTCGCGCGGATGCTTGCCGGCGATGATTTCGTCGGCCGCGGCGATGATCGCCTGCGCCTTGTCGTCGGCCAGCACGCCGAGCGACTGGTTCACGGCGGCCGCCGCGCGCTTGACGATCGCGAGCGCGTGGATCAGCTCGGGCGACTGCTTCTCGGTCGAGATCCGGAAATTCTGCAGCGAGCGCTCGGTCTGCGCGCCCCAGAGCCGGTCGGCCGGCACGGCGATCTCGCCGAACGTGTCGCGTTCCATCCGAACTGCTTCGTTCATGATGCACTCCTCCTGGAAAGGGGAAAGGCCGCGCGGTGCGCGGCGTCGGGCGTATCGTGGGGCGGTCGCGCCGCACGCGCGGCGTCTTCGGGCTTCAACCGACAAGCATAGCGCCGGTCGCGATTTCGCGTCGTGTCGGGCTCAGCGCGCTGCTGCGGCGAGCGACGCGCTCTTCAGATGAAAGCGCCACGCGAGCAGCACGGCGACGCTCGCGAGGCCGGCCGCGAGCCCCCACCACAGGCCGCGCGCGCCAAGGCCCGCGTGGAACGCAAGCCAGTAGCCGGTCGGAAAGCCGATGCCCCAGTAGCCGAAGGTCGCGGCGAGCATCGGGATGCGCGTGTCTTTCAGCCCGCGCAGCGCGCCGGACGCGACGGTCTGCATTCCGTCGACGATCTGGAACACCGCGGCGATGCCGAGCAGCGACGCGGCGAGCGACACCGTGGCCGCGTTGGCCGGATCGTCGAGATGCAGGTACAGGCCGACGATCGCATGCGGCGCGACGATCAGCACGAGGCCCGACAGCGACATGAACGCGACGCCGAGCCCGAGCGCGACGAAGCCCGCGTGGCGCGCGGCGACCGGCGCGCCCGCGCCGACCCAGTAGCCGACCCGCACATTGGCGGCCTGGCCGATCGCGAGCGGCACCATGAACGCGACCGACGCGACGTTCAGCGCGATCTGGTGCGCAGCGAGCGAGGTCGCGCCGAGCACGCCGATGGTCAGGCCGGTGGCGAGAAACAGCGTCGATTCGACCCCGTACGTGATCGCGACCGGCCAGCCGATGCCGATCAGCTCGCTCATCACGGGCAGCTTCGGGCGCGCGGCGGTCACGAAGTGACGGAAGCGCTGCCGGCCGTGCAGCAGCCAGATCAACGCGAGCGCGGTGAGCCAGATGGTGATCGTCGTCGCGACCGCCGAACCGAGGAAGCCGAGGCGCGGCAGCCCGAACGCGCCGTGGATCAGCCCGTAGTTCAGCACGCCGTTGACGCCGACGCCGCCGATCGACACCCACAGCAGCCGGCGCGCCGCGCCGATCGCGGGCAGGAACGCCCGCATCAGGCCGACGCCGATCAGGCTGCCGAGCGCGGCGAAGCGCAGCACGCCCGTGTACTCGCCGACATGGCGGGCGAGCGTCGGCGGCTCGTGGAACATCAGCAGGATCGGTTCGGACAGCGACAGCGCGACGATCGCCGGAATCGCGAGCAGCACCGACAGCACGAAGCCGGTCCAGTAGATGTGCGGCACGCGATGGTCGGCCTGCGCGCCGCGCGCGTGCGCGACGCTGACGCTCACCGACGACAGCACGCCCTGCAGCACCGTCACGATGACGAAGAAGAAGTTCGCGCCGAGCCCGCCCGCCGCGAGCGAATCGGGGCCGAGCGAGCCGAGCAGCACCGTGTCAGTGACGCTCATCGCCATCTGCGAGAGCTGCGCGATCGCGAGCGGCGCGGCGAGGCGAGCGGTATCGGCGGCGTGACTGGACAGGGACGGCGGCGCGGCGGCCGTCCGCGTGAGACCGGAATGCGACATGGCGTGGACGCGCGGGTGCGGGCCCGCGCTTGTGGTTCTATTTTGTGAGAAAGCAAGCTTACGGCTTTATTGACCCCCTGTCGAACCTGCGTCGATGGCCACGTCGCGCGCAGGGGGATGCGCGGCGGCGGGCGCTGCTACGCGTCGTGCACCGCGATGCGCGTGTCGCCGAGCAGCACGACCTGGCCCGCGCGGATCTTGCAGGTCTTGCGCAGCTCGACCGCACCGTCGACTTTCACCGCGCCGGACGCGACGATCATTTTCGCGGTGCCGCCGCTGTCCGCGAGGCCGGTGATCTTGAGAAGGCTGTGCAGCTCGACGTAGTCGCCGGTCAGCGTGAAATCCAGGTTGGGCATGACGAAGAACGCGCGCGGCGCGCGCAAGGAAGCGGAAGCAATCGCCCGCATCATACGGCACCGCGGGCCGTCGCGCGAGCGCGGCCGGGCAGTTGTTAGCGACTGTGAGCGATTCGTCAGCAAATGAAACGGTGGGTAACAGTCTGAGAAATCCGAGAACCGGCCGTGCGAGCCGCGGGTCTGTTGGCGTACCTGCTGCGTGTTGCGGCGGGGGACGCGACGGAGCGCATCGACGCGCTTCGCGCCCACAACTTCTTGAGGAGGATTGTCATGTCCAAGATTCGTACGATGCTGATCGGTGCCGCGCTGACGGCGTTCGCCACTTCGGCCGCATTCGCACAGACGGGCGCGGCGGCGCAGGGTTCGGCCGGTGCCGGCATGCAGGCGCAGACGCCTGCTGCGGGCGTCGGTGCGGGCGCTCAGGGCAGTGCCGGCGCGAACGCGTCGGGCAATGCCGCCGGCACGGCGACGGACGCGGTCGGCACCGCGGCGGACGGCGCGAAGGATACGGCCGCGTCGGCCGTTCATTCGACCAAGAAGCACGCGAAGCACGCTGCGAAGTCGGCCAAGCATCACGCCGGTTCGGCGAAGACCAAGGCCGGCGAAGCGGCGGACGGCGATGCGTCGGCCGGCGTGCAGGGCGGCGCATCGGCCTCGGGCGCCACGCAGTAAGCGGTGCCTGAACGCCGCACGACGCCCGCCCCGGACGGCGCGTCGTGACGGCGTTTGCCGAACGGCCCGGTTCGCCTGTGCGCGAACCGGGCCGTTTTCACGTGCGCGGGCGCGCGGTCACGGCCGGCGCGGCCCCGGTCCCTGGCCCTGCGGCGCCCGCGCGGCCGGCGTGAACACGCTGCGCAGCCACGCGGCGAGCCGCGCGAACACGTCGTACGGCTCCTCGACGAAGATCTCGGGTTTCAGCAGCCGCAGGTATTCCATGATCTGCTGCGCTTCCTGTTTCTGGAACGAGCCGTGCGAGAGCCCGAGCCGCAGCAGGCCGCGCAGTTCGCCGAGCTTGTCGCGCGCGGCGCTGCCCACGCTCATCTCGCACGCGAGCTTCGCTTCGTAGATCCGCTGCCGCAGCGATTCCGCAAGGCGCCACGCGGGCGTCTGCATCATTTCCTCGAGCGCCTGGATGTCATGCACCGCGCTCTTGATCTGCGCGGCGAGCGGGTCGACCAGCGATGCGTCCCCCTGCGCTTCGGCGACGATTGCCTTCGCCCAGTCGCGGCACGCCTTCGCGAGTTCGTCGGGCGTCCACTCGGCGCGCGACGCGAAGCCGAAGCCGAACTCGCCGGCCTGGCGCATCAGGATCGCGACGACGTCCGGGAATTCCTTGTCGAGCGTGCGCTTCGCCCACGCGTACTGGCCGCCTTCGAGCATTCGCTGCACCGCGTGCTCGGTCAGCGGCACCATGTTGTCGAGCAGCTTGGCGCGCAGGAAATCCTCGAACGACGGCGTCGCGAAATGCGGGTCGAGTTTCAGCGATACGCGCACGAACGCGTCGTAGTCCTTGCGCAGGGACGCGACGGTGTCGTCCTTCAGGGATAGGGTGATCTGGCCCATGAATCATCTCGATGGCGGCCTGCGCGTGCGGCGGACGACGCGGCGCGCCGGGGCCGGGCGCCGCGTCGACGAGCCGGTTCGCGCCGAGGCCGATGGCGGGTCTTCCCTCCCTATATCGGCGCGCGGGCCGCAAACTTGAGCGCGCGCCGGCGCGCCGCGCTCAGGCCGCCGGCCAGTGCGGCAGCACGAGGCCCTGCCACAGGAAGAACACCGCGAGCCCGACCGCGATCGTCACGAGCGGGCGGCGTGTCGTCGCCGACACGAGCACCGCGGCGAGCCCGCCGACCAGCTGCGGATTGCGCCAGCTCAGCTCGGCCGCGCCGCCGTGCGGCGACACGACCATCGGCACGATGATCGCGGTCAGCACCGTGACGGGCACGAAGCCGAGCGCGGTCCGCACGAGCGGCGGGAACGCCAGCCGTTCGCCGAACAGGAACAGCGTCGTGCGGATCGCGTAGGTGATGACGGCCATGCCGAGGATCAGCAGCGCGTAGCTCACGATGCAGCCTCCGTGCGGGAACCGGCGCGCGTGCGGGCGTGCAGCAGCGTGAGCGCGACGCCGACCGCGACGCCGGCCGCGACCGCGCCGAGCAGCCCGAGCTTGTACGGCCAGCCCTGCCAGAAGTACGCGAGCGTGCCGGCCGTCGCGGCGGCCGCGAAATAGCGCAGCGTGCCGAGCTGCGGGACGACGATCGCGATGAAGGTCGCCGCCATCGCGAAGTCGAGGCCGAGCGACTGCAGGCCCGGGAACGCCGCGCCGAAGCCGATGCCCGCGAGCGTCCAGACCTGCCAGTTCAGGTACATCGCGAGCCCCGAGCCGAAGAAGTAGTGGGGGCCGATCGTGCCGGGCGGGAAGTGCCGGTAGTGCGCGTAGGCGACCGCGAACACCTCGTCGGTCATCAGCGCGCCGAGCGTCGCGCGCCAGCGTAGCGGCAGGTGCGCGACATACGGCGCGAGCGTGGCGCTGTACAGCAGATGGCGCAGGTTCACGATCAGCGTGGTCGCGAGCACGACGATGAAGCTCGCGCTGCCGGCGATCAGGCCGAGCGCGATGAACTGCGCGGAGCCCGCGAACACGGCGAGCGACATCAGCGCGCCGTGCCACGCGGCGAGCGGGCCGCCGCCGACGAGCGTGCCGAAGATCACGCCGAACGGGGCGGCGCCGACCATCATCGGAATCGTGTCGCGCGCGCCGTCGAGCCATTCGTCGAGCGGGCGGCGGGCGGGTGATCGCGGTATCGAATTCAAGATGCCTCCTCCATGTGCGGAAGGATAGCGGGCGGGTGCGCGGCCGGCTTGTACGTTCTTGCGGCGGGCGACGGTGTTGCGAGAGGAGTGCGCCGGCGGTGTCGGGCGCGTTGGGCGCGGCGCGTTCGGGCGGCGAAACGGGCAGCAAAACGGCCTGCGAAGCGGCCGCCCGGTCGCGACGGCAACGTTACCGCGTCAACGCGCCTGCCAGCGTCCGGGCGGCACGCCGAACATGCGCTTGAAGTGTCGCGTGAAATGGCTCTGGTCGACGAAGCCGCTGGCCGCTGCGACCTCGGCGACCGGCGCGCCCGCGCGCAGCGGCGCAAGCGCGCGCTGCAGCCGCAGCTGGTTGCGCCACGCGTGCGGCGGCATGCCGGTCGCACGCGTGAACAGCCGCGCCGCGTGGAACGGCGACAATCTGGCCGCCTGCGCGACGTCGGCGAGCGTCACCGCGCCGGCGAGATCGGCGGCGAGTCGCTCGCGCATCGCTGCGACGCGCGGCTCGTCGGCCGCGAGCGGTGCCGGTCGCGGCCGCACGTCCGCATGGCGCACGATCAGCGTCGACAGCGCGTCGAGCATCGCGGTTTCGGCGGCGAGCGGATCGTAGATGCGCAGCGCGCCGGACGGCGGCCCGGTGCCGGTCGACTCCATAGGCGCGTGTGACGTCCGCACCGGTTCGCTGCCGGCCTCCATCATCCGGTGCGCGAGCGCGAGCCGGGCCGCGAGATCGGCGTCGCGGATCACGCCGGGCGCGAACCACGGCGCATCCTGCGGGCGGCCGGCGATCGCGTCCGTGAGCGCGCGGATGAACTCGACCGGCACATAGCTGACGCGATAGCACCAGCCTTCGTCGACCGCGCGCGAACCCGTATGCACTTCGCCGGGGTTGATCACGGGCACGCTGCCCGTTTCCGCGACGTAGCCGTTGCCGCGATAAGTGTAGCGCTCTGCGCCTTCGAGGATCACGGGGATCGTGTATGCGTCGTGCCAGTGCGGCGCGAACGCATGGTCGCGATAGGTGGCCGTGAGCAGATCCGCGTCGGGCAGCAGCGGCGTGCGCCAGTAGCGGGCGGCGTCTCGAAGGCGGGAGGCGGACATGGTCGGGCGCGGGAGCGGTCGAACCGACAGTGTATCGCTCGCGCGCCGGCCCGGCTTACTTGACCGGAATCGTCGTGCCGGCCGGCATCGGCACCGCGGTGACCGAGTTTTTCGGGCTGCCGCTGACGATGCGGTCGCTGTAGGTCAGGTAGACGAGCGTGTTGCGCTTCTTGTCGACCACGCGCACGACATGCAGCGTCTTGAAGATGAACGACATGCGCTCGCTGAACACATCGGTTTGCTGCCTGAGCGGTTCCTTGAAGCCGATCGGGCCGACCTGCCGGCACGCGATCGATGCTTCGCTCGGATCCTCGGCGACGCCGAGCGTGCCCTTGATGCCGCCTGTGCGGGCGCGCGACACGTAGCAGGTCACGCCGCTCACGAGCGGGTCGTCGTACGCTTCGACGACCACGCGGTCGGAGCCCGTCACGCGGAAATGGGTGTTGACGCTGCCGACTTCCTCCGCGTGCGCGAGCGGCGCGGCGGCGAAGGCGGTGACGAGGAGGGCGGACGCGGCGGAAAGGAGGCGATGCTTCATCGACGGAACCGGAGGCGAATGCGGGACGGCAACTCTAGCATGCGCGACACCGGACGGCGGAGCGGCACCGGAAAAACAAAAGGCCCGTCGAATGACGGGCCTTTCGCTGTCTGGCTCCCCGACCTGGGCTCGAACCAGGGACCTACGGATTAACAGTCCGGCGCTCTACCGACTGAGCTATCGGGGAATAAATCGGTATATCTGCAGTTGCGTCGTCACTAAAAAACCCGTCTGCCTGCAACGGGTCTCGGTGTTTTTGGCTCCCCGACCTGGGCTCGAACCAGGGACCTACGGATTAACAGTCCGGCGCTCTACCGACTGAGCTATCGGGGAACAAACATCAACAGCAGAGAAACGAGATTTTATGGAGCGTTGGCTAACCTGTCAATACTTTTGAGCGCGGATGCTCAAAATTTTTTGCAGGCCCGCCGTTCGATCAGCGTTCGAGCAGGTGCAGCTTGTCCTGCACGTCCTTCCACTCGTCCGCGTCGGCCGGCGCCGGCTTCGTCTTCGTGATCGACGGCCAGTTCTTCGCCAGTTCGGCATTCAGCGCGGTGAACTGTTGCTGGTCGCCCGGAACGTCTTCTTCGGCATAGATCGCATTGGTCGGGCACTCGGCCACGCACACGGCGCAGTCGATGCACTCGTCCGGATCGATGGCGAGAAAGTTGGGACCTTCACGGAAGCAATCCACCGGGCACACATCCACGCAATCCGTGTATTTGCACTTGATGCAGCCTTCGGTCACAACGTGAGTCATTAAAACGCTCCTGCTTGGCGGTGTCGGTATATATGGGGTGGCGTTTGCGCCAAAAGCGGCATTGTAACTGAAGCGCAAAACCCGCATGAGCTGGTCGGCTTTCCCGCTTATACCGTTTCGTGATTAGTTTATGGGACATCGCCCGGGAAGCGCGTCCGGAACCGCCGGCGCCGCGCGCGGCACGCGCTCGCGACGCAACGGGGGCAGGCGGTTTCGCGATGGTCGGGCACGCATTCGGGTAACATGACCGACAGGCCGGGCGGCGCGCGGTGCGCCGACCCTGTCACGCTACTGGCGGTGCCGTCATCATGATCATCACTTCGCTGCTCGACACGGATCTCTACAAATTCACGATGATGCAGGTCGTCCTGCATCACTTCCCGGCCGCAAGCGTCGAATACCGTTTCAAGTGCCGCACGCCCGGCGTCGATCTCGTGCCGTACATCGACGAGATCCGCGACGAGGTGCGCGGGCTGTGCGCGCTGCGGTTCTCCGACGTCGAACTCGACTACCTGCGGCGGATGCGCTTCATCAAGAGCGACTTCATCGATTTCCTCGCGCTGTTCCACCTGAACGAGAAGTACATCTCGATCACGCCTTCGCCGAAAGGCAACGGCGAGATCGACATCGAGATCAAGGGCCCGTGGCTGCACACGATCCTGTTCGAGATTCCGGTGCTCGCGATCGTCAACGAAGTCTATTTCCGCAACACGCAGAGCACGCCCGACTATCGGGAAGGCCGCGAACGGATGCGCGAGAAGATCAAGCTGCTCGGCGCGAAACCCGAATTCGCCGACTGCAAGATCGCCGACTACGGCACGCGCCGGCGCTTCTCGAAGGTCTGGCACGAGGAGGTCGCGCTGACGCTGCGCGACGGGCTCGGTCCGCAGTTCGCGGGCACGAGCAACGTGTTCTATGCGATGAAGCACGGGCTCACGCCGCTCGGCACGATGGCGCACGAATACCTGCAGGCCTGCCAGGCGCTCGGCCCGCGGCTGCGCGATTCGCAGACCTACGGCTTCGAGATGTGGGCGAAGGAATACCGCGGCGATCTCGGGATCGCGCTGTCGGACGTCTACGGGATGGACGCGTTCCTGAACGACTTCGACATGTATTTCTGCAAGCTGTTCGACGGCGCGCGCCACGACTCGGGCGACCCGTTCGAGTGGGGCGAGCGGATGATCCGCCATTACGAGGCGAACCGCTGCGACCCGCGCACCAAGGTGCTGGTGTTCTCGGACGCGCTCGACATCCCGAAGGTCCTGCAGTTGTACGAACGGTTCCGCGGCCGCTGCAAGCTCGCGTTCGGCGTCGGCACGAACCTGACCAACGACCTCGGCTACGTGCCGCTGCAGATCGTGATCAAGATGGTTCGCTGCAACGGCCAGCCGGTCGCGAAGCTGTCTGATTCGCCGGGCAAGAGCATGTGCGACGACAAGGCGTATCTCGCGTACCTGCGCCAGGTGTTCGGCATCGCGCAGCCGGTGGACGACGACGCGTCGAAGTAGGCGCCGGCCGTTCGGCCGGAAGTGCGTGACGCAAGGGGCGGCCGGTATAATCCGCGGGTATCGAACGCCAACGTCACGAGGACGCTTCATGGACACTTCCGCTGCCCGTCGCAACATCCTCGCGCGCATCCGTGCGGCGCAGGGCCGCGCGGCCGAGCCGGATGCGGCGGAACGCGACGGCGTCGCCGACTACCTCGCCCGTCATCCGCAAGGGCCGCGTCCGCCCGCGCCGGCCGATCTCGTCGCCGCGTTCGCGCAGGAGGCGGCCCGCATGGCGACCACCGTCGACGAAGTCGCGGCGCTCGCCGACGTGCCGGCCGCCGTCGCCCGCTATCTGGCCGGGCATGGCCTGCCGACGCGCGCCATTGCCTGGCGCACGCTGGCCGAGCTGGACTGGGCGGCCGCGGGGCTGTCGGTCGAATGCCGCAAGCCCGCCGACGGCGATCTCGTCGGCCTGACCGGCTGCTTTTGCGCGACCGCGGAAACCGGCTCGCTCGTGCTGCTGTCCGGTCCGGACACCTATGCGTCCGCGGGGCTGCTGCCGGAAACGCATATCGCGATCGTGCCGGCGTCGCGCATCGTCGCCGGCCACGAGGACGCATTCGCACTGATTCGCGCGGAACGCGGCGAATTGCCGCGTGCGGTCAATTTCGTGTCCGGCCCGTCGCGCACGGGCGACATCGAGCAGACCATCGTGCTGGGCGCGCACGGCCCGTATCGCGTGCATGCGATCGTCGTGCGCGGCGCATGACGCGCGCGTCACCTTCACCGACACTCATCGACAACAAGGAAGACTCTGCATGAAACGACATGCCGCGTGGGCGGGCATGGCGTCGGGGGCCGCGCTTGGCGCGGTTCCCGCGCTCGCATCGGCCGCTACACTCGACGGCGCCACGCTGTCCGCACTCTGGGGCATCCCGTTCGCCGGGATCCTGCTGTCCATCGCGCTGTTCCCGCTCGTCGCGCCGGTGTTCTGGCATCACCATTTCGGCAAGATCGCCGCGGCATGGGCGGTCGCGTTCCTGGTGCCGTTCGCGCTCGCGTTCGGCGCGGGCACCGCGTTCGGGACGCTCGTGCATGCGCTGCTCGAGGAATACATCCCGTTCATCGTGCTGCTGACCGCGCTGTACACGGTCGCGGGCGGCATCTGCGTGAACGGCAACCTGCACGGCACGCCGAAGCTCAATACCGCGATTCTCGCGCTCGGCACGCTGCTCGCGAGCGTGATGGGCACGACCGGCGCCGCGATGCTGCTGATCCGGCCGCTGCTGCGCGCGAACGACAACCGCAAGCACGTCGTGCATGTCGTGATCTTCTTCATCTTCCTCGTCGCGAACGCGGGCGGCTCGCTGTCGCCGCTCGGCGATCCGCCGCTGTTCCTCGGCTTCCTGAACGGCGTGAGCTTCTTCTGGACGACCACTCATCTCGCGCTGCCGATGCTGTTCATCTGCGCGGTGCTGCTGGCGCTGTTCTTCGCGCTCGACACGTATTTCTACCGCAAGGGCGGCGAGGAGCGGCCGGCCGCGCTCGATCCGACGCCGGACGGCGGCGCGCTGTCGATCGACGGCAAGATCAACTTCGTGCTGCTCGCAGCCGTGGTCGGCCTCGTGCTGATGAGCGGGATCTGGAAGCCGGGCATCGCGTTCGACGTGTGGGGCACGCACGTCGCACTGCAGAACCTCGTGCGCGACGTCGCGCTGCTCGGCGTGACGCTCGCATCGCTCGCGCTGACGCCGCGTTCCGCGCGCGAGGGCAACGCGTTCAACTGGGCGCCGATCGAGGAAGTCGCAAAACTGTTCGCGGGGATCTTCGTGACGATCGCGCCGGTGATCGTGATCCTGCGCGCGGGCGCGGACGGCGCGTTCGCGCAGATCGTCCATCTCGTCACCGGGCCGGACGGCCGGCCGATCGACGCGATGTACTTCTGGGCGACGGGCCTGCTGTCGTCGTTCCTCGACAACGCGCCGACCTACCTGGTGTTCTTCAACCTCGCGGGCGGCGACGCGCAGACGCTGATGACGACCGGCGCGACCACGCTCGCGGCGATTTCCGCCGGCGCGGTGTTCATGGGCGCGAACAGCTATATCGGCAATGCGCCGAACTTCATGGTGAAGGCGATCGCGGAGTCGCGCGGCGTGAAGATGCCGAGCTTTTTCGCGTATCTCGGCTGGGCGGTCGTCGTGTTGGTACCGGTGTTCGTGCTGACGTCGTGGATCTTCTTCACGGCGTAGGCTGACAAATTTCAACCCGTGCGGGCGGAGCCGACGGCGCATGGCGCGCCGGGCGCCGTCCGCGGCATGCGGAGATGGCGATGCAGAAGATTCTGGTCGCACGTCCGATTTTTCCGGACGTGATCGAGCGGCTCGAGCAGTATTTCGACGTCGATTGGAACAATGGCGATGCACTCGCGCCCGACGCGCTCGCCGCGCGCCTGGCCGACAAGGACGGCGCGCTGACGGCGGGCGATCCGGTCGGCGCGGCGACGCTCGCGGCGGCGCCGCGGTTGCGCGTCGTGTCGAACATGGCGGTCGGCTACAACAACTTCGACATGGCGGCGTTCAACGCGGCGAACGTGCTCGGCACCAACACGCCCGACGTGCTGAACGAGTCGACGGCCGATTTCGGCTGGGCGCTGATGATGGCGGCCGCGCGCCGGATCGCCGAATCGGAGCACTGGCTGCGCGCCGGGCACTGGCGGAAGTGGGCGTACGACGGTTTTCTCGGCAGCGACATCCACGGCTCGACGCTCGGCGTGATCGGCATGGGCCGCATCGGCCAGGCGCTCGCGCGCCGTGCGCGCGGCTTCGGGATGCAGGTGATCTATCACAACCGCTCGCGCGTGGCGCCGGAGATCGAGGCGGAACTGAACGCCGAATACGTGTCGAAGGACGCGCTGCTGGCGCGTGCCGATCACGTCGTGCTCGTGCTGCCGTATACGAAGGAGAACCATCACACGATCGGCGCGGCCGAACTCGCGAAGATGAAGCCCACCGCGACGCTGACGAACATCGCGCGCGGCGGGATCGTCGACGACGCGGCGCTGGCCGCCGCACTGCGCGACGGCACGATCGCCGCGGCCGGCCTCGACGTGTACGAAGGCGAGCCGAGCGTGCATCCGGCGCTGCTCGAGGTGCCGAACGTCGTGCTGACGCCGCATATCGCGAGCGCGACCGAGAAGACGCGTCGTGCGATGGCGAACCTCGCGGCCGACAACCTGATCGCCGCGCTCGGCGAAGGGCCGCGCGCGGGGCAGCCGCCGAATCCGATCAACCCTGACGTGATCGGGAAGCCGCGCGCATGACGATCACGTTGTTGCTGGCGGCGCTCGTCGTGCTGGCCGTCGCGCTGGCGGTGGCGATCGTCGCGCTCGTGCGCGGCGGCGGCCGCCACGACGACGCGGCCATGCTCGGCGACCAGATCGAGGACGCCGCGCACGCGCAGGCGCGCGCGGTCGAGCGGCTCGAACGCGAACTGCGCGGCGAGATCGTCGAGAACGCGCGCGGCTCGCGCACCGAGCTGGCCGGCAGTTTCGCGCAGCTTCAGCAAACGCTCGCCGCGCAGCTGACGAGCGTCGCGACCGTGCAGAACAATCAGATCGAGGGTTTCGCGCAGCAGCTCGGCAAGCTCGTCGCGGGCAACGCGCAGCAGTTCGACGCGATGCGCGAGAGCGTGCAGCGTCACGCGCAGCAGGCGCGCGAGGAGCAGACGGCCGCGCTGCGGCTGTTCGGCGACACGCTGAACCGGCAGCTCACGCAGCTGACCGAGGCGAACGATCGCCGGATCGGCGAGGTGCGCGCGACGCTTGAACAGCGGCTGAAGGAAATCGAGACGAACAACGCGGCGAAGCTCGAGGAAATGCGCCGCACCGTCGACGAGAAGCTGCACGCGACGCTCGAGCAGCGGCTCGGCGAATCGTTCAAGCTCGTGTCGGACCGGCTCGAACAGGTGCATCGCGGGCTCGGCGAGATGCAGACGCTGGCGGCCGGCGTCGGCGATCTGAAGAAGGTGCTGACCAACGTGAAGACGCGCGGCACCTGGGGCGAAGTGCAGCTCGAGGCGCTGCTCGAACAGATGCTGACGCCCGACCAGTATGCGAAGAACGTCGCAACGGTGCCGAAGAGCAGCGAGCGCGTCGAATTCGCGATCCGGCTGCCGGGCCGCGACGCCGGCGCGCGCGATGCGGCGCCGGTGTGGCTGCCGATCGACGCGAAATTCCCGCGCGAGGATTACGAGCGGCTGATCGATGCGCAGGAGCGCGCGGATGCGGCGGCGGTCGAAGACGCGGCGCGCGCGCTCGAGGCGCGCGTGCGGCTCGAGGCGCGCACCATCGCCGAGAAGTACGTCGCGCCGCCGCACACGACCGATTTCGCGCTGTTGTTCCTGCCGACCGAGGGGCTTTACGCGGAGATCCTGCGTCGTCCGGGGCTGACCGACTTGCTGCAGCGCGACTACCGCGTGACGGTGGCCGGGCCGACCACGCTGACCGCGCTGCTGAACAGCCTGCAGATGGGGTTCCGCACGCTCGCGATCGAGAAGCGGTCGAGCGAGGTGTGGCAGGTGCTCGGCGCGGTGAAGACGGAGTTCGGCAAGTTCGGCGACGTGCTCGCGCGCACCAAGTCGCAGCTCGAAACGGTCACGCGCTCGATCGAGGCGGCCGAGCAGCGCACGCGCGTGATGAACCGCAAGCTGAAGCAGGTCGAGGCGCTGCCGGGCGACGCGGCGGTCGGCTTGCTCGGCGCGGCAGCGGCCGATGGCGCGGAAGGGGCCGACGCGGACGAAGCCTGATGCCCGCCGCGACGGAAGGCCGGTCCGGCCGAACGCGCCCGAACCGGCTCGCGCCGATCGGGCGCTGTTCGTTTGGGGAGGTCGAAGGGCGGCGGCGCCCGGCGAGTGAACGGCTCGACCGTGGCAGCGCCTGCTGTTCAGCGTCCGGCGAGCGTGTCCAGTGCGTCGCCCGTCACGCGCACGATGCGCCATTCGGGCAGCACCGTCGCGCCCATCTTCTCGTAGAACTCGATCGCCGGCTGGTTCCAGTCGAGCACCGACCATTCGAAGCGCGCGCAGCGGCGCTCGACGGCCAGCGCCGCGAGCCGCTTCAGCATCTCGGTGCCGAGGCCCGTGCCGCGCTGCGACGGCTGCACGTACAGATCCTCGAGATACAGGCCGCGGCGGCCGACGAACGTCGAATAGTTGTGGAAGAACAGCGCGTACGCGACGAGTGCGCCGTCGCGCTCGGCCACCAGCGCTTCGGCGGCGGGATGGGTGCCGAACAGCGCGTCGGCGAGATCGGTGTCGGTCGCGACGAACAGGTGCGTGAGCTTCTCGAATTCGGCCAGCTCGCGCATCAGCGCGAGCATCGCGCCGACGTCGCGCGCCTCGGCCGCGCGGATCAGCGGCATCTCGCTCACGCTTCCTCCGGCGGATCGGACAGCACGATTTCGATGCCGCCGAAGCGCGACGCGACCCAGTTGTACGCATGGCACGCGATCCACAGCAGCACAAAGCCGAGGATCGCATTCAGCAGCAGCGCGCTCAGGATCGTGCTCAGCTCGACCATGCCGTAGCGGACATAAGCGACCAGGATGCCGAGCAGCACGATCGGCACGCTGAACGTCAGATAGACGAGGATCAGCGCTTTCGCGGTCTGCCCCGCGGCGATCGACGAGATTTGTTTCTTCATGTGCGGATTGCCCCCGTAGAGAGATGCCGATAGTTGAATTCAGATCAGGCCGTCGAGCGGCAGGATGTCGACCGGGGCGCCCGCGTCGACTGCCGCGGTATCGTGGCCCAGGACGATGAAACAGTTGGCGGCCGCCAGCCCGCTCAGCGACGCGGAGCTTTGCGAGCCGGCCGGCGCGACCTGCCAGGCGCCGTCGGCGGTGCGCGTCGCGATCCCGCGCAGGTACTCGGTGCGGCCCGGGCGCTTTTTCAGCGCCTGCGTGCTGAGCGCCGTGTACATCGCCGGCGGCGGCACGTGCGCGCCGGCCAGCGTCAGCAGCGCGGGGCGCACGATCGCGTAGAACGTCACGGCGGAGGCGACCGGGTTGCCGGGCAGTCCGAAGAACAGCGCGTGGCCCGCCAAGCCGGCCGGGCGCGCGAGCGTACCGCATGCGAGCGGCCGGCCGGGCCGCAGCGCGAGGCTCGCGAATGTGACGTCGCCGAGCCGCGCCATCACGTCGCGCGTGAAGTCGGCTTCGCCGACCGATACGCCGCCCGACGTGATCACCGCGTCGGCCTGCGCGGCGACGGCGTCGCGCAGCGCGGTTTCGAGCGCGGCCGGATCGTCGCGCACGATGCCGAGATCGATCGCGTCGACGTGCAGCCGTTCGAGCATCGCGACCAGCATGCCGCGATTGCTGTCGTACAGCGTGCCGCGGTCGAGCGCGGTGCCCGGTTCGCGCAATTCGTCGCCGGTCGAGAATACGGCGACGCGCACGCGGCGGCGCACCGCGACGTGCGCGACGCCGAACGACGCGAGCAGGCCGAGGTCGGACGGGCGCAGGATGCGGCCCGCGGCGAGCGCGCAGGCGCCGCGCGCGAGATCCTCGCCGGCCTTGCGGCAGTTCGCGCCGCGCGCGACGTCGTGCGCGGCGAAGCGGATCGCGTCGCCGTCGACGCGCACGCGCTCCTGCGGAATCACCGTGTCGCATCCGGCCGGCATCGGCGCACCCGTCATGATGCGGATACAGGCGCCGGCCGGCACGGCGCCGTCGAACGGATGGCCGGCGAACGCGGTGCCGGCGACAGCCAGCACGATATCGTGCTGCGTCGGTGCGGACGGGCAGGCGCTGCCGTCGAATGCATAGCCGTCCATCGCCGAGTTGTCGTACGCGGGCATGTCGAACGGCGCATTCACGTCGGTCGCGAGCACGCGGTCGAGCGCGTCGCGCAGCGGCACCGTGTCGCACGCGTCGACCGGCACCGCGAAGCGGCACGCGAGCGCCTGCGCGTCCGCGAGCGACAGCGGCGCGTCGGAATCGGGAGCGGGGCGGGAGGCGGGCGAGGATTGCGTGATCATCAGTCGGACTGCGCCGCAAGGCGTATCGGGTTCGTGGCCGGTGGCGCGAGAAGGGCGCGTGAGCGCGGGGTCGCAAGCGGCGGGCGGCGCGCGGGAACGGTGCCGGTGCCGTCAGCGACGGGCAAGCGCGGCCAGTTCCTGCCAGGAGTTGGCATTGTAAAACGCACGCTCGTCGCGAAACTCGACTTCGACCGTCTTGTGGCGTGCGTACCACGCACGCACCTTGCGGTCGCCGGCCGCGAGGCGTGCGGCGAGATCGTCGGCCAGCGACGTGCGCAGCAGCGCGAAAGTCGGCTGCGGCGCGCGCGCGCGCTGCGCATCGACGCTCACCGCCATCGCGATGTCGGCGTGCTGCGCGTCGAGCGCTGTGCGCAGCCGCGCGACGAGGTCGGTGGGCAGGAACGGCGAATCGCAGGGCGCGCACGCGACGAGCGGCGCGCGCGCCGCACGCATGCCGGCGAGCAGGCCCGCGAGCGGGCCGGGGAAATCGGGCGTCTGGTCCGGCACGACGCGCGCTTCGAACGGCGCGCCGAGCTCGGCATAGCGGTCGGGATGGCGGTTCGCGCTGATCAGCAGTTCGTCGACCTGCGGCGCGAGCCGGCGCAGCACATGCAGTGCGAGCGGTGTCTCGTCGAGCAGCTGCAGGCCCTTGTCGACGCCGTCCATGCGCGTCGCGCGGCCGCCGGCGAGCAGCAGGCCGGCGATCGACGGGGCGCGGGAGGCGGTCATCGTGCGAGAGCGGCGCGCGTCAGCCGCCGATGTAGGACATTTCGACGCGCTTGCGTTCGCCGTCGGGCGCGTCCGCCGCTGCGCTGCCGCGCAGTTGCGAATAGCGGTCGGTACGGGCCTGCCAGATGCGTGCGATCGCGGTCGCGATCTCGGCGTCGGTCGCGCCGCCGCGCACGAGCGCGCGCAGGTCGTGGCCGGCCGAGGCGAACAGGCACAGGTACAGCTTGCCTTCGGTCGACAGCCGGGCACGCGTGCAGTCGCCGCAGAACGCCTGCGTGACGCTCGAGATCACGCCGATCTCGCCGCTGCCGTCCGCATAGCCCCAGCGCTGCGCGGTCTCGGCCGCCGTGTGCGCGTCGAGCGGCACGAGCGGGAAATGCTCGGCGATCCGCGCGACGACGTCCGCAGACGGCAGCACCTCGGTCATGTTCCAGCCGTTCGACGTGCCGACGTCCATGTATTCGATGAAGCGCAGGATCACGCCGGTGCCGCGAAAGCGCTCGGCCATCGGCAGGATCTCGCCGTCGTTCGTGCCGCGCTTGACGACCATGTTCACCTTGATGGGAGCGAGGCCCGCGGCCTGCGCGGCGAAGATCCCGTCGAGCACGTCGGCGCTCGCGAAGTCGGCGTCGTTCATGCGTCGGAACAGCGTGTCGTCGAGCGCGTCGAGGCTGACCGTCACGCGCGTGAGGCCCGCGTCCTTCAGCGCGCGCGCCTTGCGCGCCAGCAGCGAGCCGTTGGTCGTCAGCGTCAGGTCGAGCGGGCGGCCGTCGGGCGTCGTCAGGCGCGCGAGGCGTTCGATCAGGAATTCGAGGTTCTTGCGCAGCAGCGGCTCGCCGCCCGTGATGCGGATCTTCTCGACGCCGTGCGCGACGAAGATCCGCGCGACGCGCTCGATTTCCTCGTGCGTGAGCAGCGCGCTGTGCGGCAGGAACGGATAGTCCTTGTCGAACACCGCGCGCGGCATGCAGTACACGCAACGGAAGTTGCAGCGATCCGTCACCGAGATGCGCAGGTCGCGCAGCGGCCTGGCGAACGTGTCGGCCAGCGTGCCGTCCGGCGCGTGCGCAACGCCGGAAACGTCGGGTACGCCGCTGACGTCGGCTAGGGGAATGATGCGTCGGGACATGTCGAAAGAAGTGCGAGCCAAGCTTCTATTTTAGCGGGTTGCCCGCGTCGAGGCCCGGGGCGGAAACCCGCAGGCCCCGGACATGAAAAAGCCCCGCCGGCGGCGGGGCTTTTCCGGGTCATGCGATGCGCCGCTTAGCGATGCATCGTTTCGACCTGCTGCATCGGGGTCGCATCGACCGGCGGCAGCGGCTTGCGTTCGCGCGGGGCGCGGACCGGACGCGGCAGTTTCGACGCGGCTTCCTGCGCCGCGCGGAACTTCTCGGCGTCCGTGTTCACCCACACGAGGCCGGCCTGCTCGAGCACGACCTCGAGGCTTGCCGAAGCGTGGGCCGGCGCGGCGGCGGGCGCCGGTGCCGGAGCCGGCGCCGGCGCAGGTGCGGCGGCGGCCGCGACGGGCTCGACCGGCACCGCTTCGACGCGAACCGGCTCGATGGCTGCCGGTGCGGCTTCGGGTGCGGCTTCGGGTGCGACGACCGGTGCCGGCTCGGCGACCGGTGCGGCCTGCGGTGCTTCGACTGCAGCCGGGGCTTCCGGTGCGGCCGCCGGCACTTCGAACGCGTCGGTCGGCGAAACCGCGACCGGCGCGGGGCCGGCTTCGGCCACGACGGCCGGGGCTTCCGGTGCTGCCGGCGCTACCGGTGCCGATTCGGCTGCTTCGACGACGGCAGGTTCTGCCGCCGCAACCGGTGCTGCCTCGACGCGGGCCGGTGCCGGCTGAGCGTCGGCGACGACCGGAGCAGCCGGTTCGGCGTGCTGCCCGACCGCTTCCGCGACGACGGCGCCAGCCGCTGCCACGGCCGCCACGGCTGCCGGAGCGGCCGCATGCGCCGGTTCGGCAACCGGCGTCACCGCTTGCGCTGCGGCTTCGCCGTCCGCGCCTTCGGCACCGCCGGCGATTGCGCCTTCGTCCTCGCGCTCGCGACGACCGCCGCGACGGCCGCGCCGGCGACGACGACGTTCCTCGCCGGCGGCTTCGGTGTCGGCTGCCGCATCGGCGCCGGGCAGGGCGGTTGCCGCGACCTTGTCGGCTTCGTCCTGTTCCGGATGGCTTTCGCCGCGGTTGACGGTCTCGAGCGTGGCCGCGTGCTGGGTCGGCTTGCGGCGCTCGCCGCGTTCGCGGCGCTCACCGCGCTCCTGGCGCTCGCCGCGACCGGCTGCGTCGACGGCTTCCGGCTGCTCGACGCGCTCGCGCGGTTCACGATTCTCGCGTGCTTCGCGCTGCTCGCGGTTTTCACGCGGCTCGCGACCCTCGCGACCTTCGCGCTGGCCGCGGCCTTCACGGCCCTCCCGACCTTCGCGTCCCTCGCGATGTTCACGCGGCTCGCGCGCTTCCTTGCCTTCGCGTTCCTGGCGCTGCGGCTGGCCGCGGCCGGCTGCGGCCTGGTCGCGGCCGCCTTGCGCCTGCTGGGCGTTGCCGCCACGGCGGTTGCGGTTGCGATCGCCGCCGCGCTCACCGCGCTGCTCGGTCTTCTCGGCACGCTCGCCGCGGGCCGGACGGGCAGCCTGCTCCTTCGCCGGTGCCGGCGCCGGTGCGACCGGCGCGGGCGCCGGAGCCGGCGACAGGCCGAACAGGCCCTTCAGCCAGCCGACGAAGCCGCCGCTCGCCACCGGGGCGGGGGCGGGTACCGGGGCCGGCGCAACCGGCTCGGCCGTGCGCTGCGGCGCCGGGCTCGGGGCCGGACGCTCGGGCGTGATGCCCTTGACCGCGGCTTCCTGCTTCGGCTTCACGTCGGCCGCACGCTTGCTGTAGCCGGTTTCCGACTCCAGTTCGCGGGCGGCTTCCTCGGCCATCTTCCAGGACGCGCGCGGATCGTCGAGGCGCGCGTCGTCGTGGCGCAGGCGCTCGAGCTTGTAGTGCGGCGTATCGAGGTGCTTGTTCGGGATCAGCACGATGCCGACCTTGAAGCGCGACTCGATCTTGTTGATTTCCTGACGCTTTTCGTTGAGCAGGAAGGCGGTCACCTCGACCGGCACCTGGCAGTGGATCGCCGCGGTGTTTTCCTTCATCGCTTCTTCCTGAATGATCCGCAGCACTTGCAGCGCGGACGATTCGGTGTCGCGGATGTGGCCCGTGCCGTTGCAGCGCGGGCAGGTCACGTGGCTGCCTTCCGACAGCGCCGGACGCAGGCGCTGGCGCGACAGCTCCATCAGGCCGAAGCGGGAGATTTTGCCCATCTGCACGCGTGCACGGTCGTGCTTGAGCGCGTCCTTCAGGCGCTGCTCGACCTCGCGCTGGCTCTTCGCCGATTCCATGTCGATGAAATCGATCACGATCAGGCCGCCGAGATCGCGCAGGCGCAGCTGGCGGGCGACTTCATCGGCCGCTTCGAGGTTGGTGCGGGTCGCCGTTTCCTCGATGTCCGCGCCCTTGGTCGCGCGGGCCGAGTTCACGTCGATCGCGACGAGCGCTTCGGTGTGGTCGATCACGATCGCGCCGCCCGACGGCAGCGGCACCGTGCGCGAGTACGCAGTCTCGATCTGGTGCTCGATCTGGAAGCGGGAGAAGAGCGGCACGTCGTCGTGATAGCGCTTCACC
Organism: Burkholderia pseudomultivorans; assembly: GCF_902499075.1. Taxonomy (GTDB): domain Bacteria; phylum Pseudomonadota; class Gammaproteobacteria; order Burkholderiales; family Burkholderiaceae; genus Burkholderia; species Burkholderia pseudomultivorans. The sequence continues at coordinate 118,371 of NZ_CABVPP010000010.1, forward strand.
TTGCTGACATTGTCCGGCATCACGATATCCATGAATGCACGGGCCTGATCGTAGATCTCGGTCGTGTCGATCAGGATTTCGCCGATGTCGGGCTGGAAATAGTCCCGGATCGCGCGGATCACGAGGCTCGATTCCAGGTAGATCAGCATCGGCTGGCCGGGATGGCCGTTTTGCGATGCCGCTTCGATCGCGCGCCACAGTTGCAGCAGGTAGTTCAGGTCCCACTGCAGTTCCTCGGCGCTGCGGCCGATGCCCGCGGTGCGGGCGATCATGCTCATGCCGTCGGGAATCTGCAGTTGGGCCATCGTCTCGCGCAGTTCCTGGCGCTCGTCGCCCTCGATCCGGCGCGACACGCCGCCGCCGCGCGGATTGTTCGGCATCAGCACGAGGTAGCGGCCGGCGAGCGAGATGAAGGTCGTGAGGGCCGCGCCCTTGTTGCCGCGCTCTTCCTTCTCGACCTGGACGATCAGCTCCTGGCCTTCGCGCAGCGCGTCCTGGATGCGCGCGGAGCGCATGTCGACGCCTTCCTTGAAGTACTGGCGGGCGACTTCCTTGAACGGCAGGAAGCCGTGGCGGTCTTCGCCGTAGTTGACGAAGCAGGCCTCGAGCGACGGCTCGATGCGGGTGATGACACCTTTGTAGATATTGCCTTTGCGCTGTTCGCGCCCGGCTGTCTCGATGTCGATGTCGATGAGCTTTTGCCCGTCGACGATGGCGACGCGCAGCTCCTCCTGCTGCGTCGCATTGAACAGCATGCGTTTCATGAACGACTCCAGGCGGCTCTACCGGCGGCGCTTCGCGGTTGTCAGTCGCGAAGACGGGGACGACGGCAGGCCGCGCCTTGTTGTGTTGTCACGAGCACGCTGGAGCGGGAACGATGGCGGGGAGAATTGCCTGAAGAGGCGCTTGGGCCCCGAACGACGGGACCGGCGGCCAAAGGGCACCTGCGAACACGGCTTCAAAGCACGGCGTCCACACACCGCACGCTGCGAAAGCGCGCTAAGCCTGAGACCGGCATTGCCACGGGCGCGCGCAATGCGTCGCGCGCGCCGACGGGCGGCAGATGCTGCGGCTTGGGCCGCAGCGGGGAGTATCGAATCCAGCCCGACTTTCCCGCCTGGGGTGTACTTCCTTGGTTTGACGTCGCCAAGCCCCGCACGCTTCGCGGGGCCAAATCGGGCGCAACGCCGTAATTTTCGCAACCGGCAGCCTGCGCGGACGCACTTCGCGCCGTCGGGCTGCCAATCAAATTCTTTTCAACCAACTTTCCGTTACCGCGGCGCCTTGCCGACCGAATCCGCCTGTGGGCGCGATCCTTGCCGACGGGCGGCGCCGTGCGTGCAACTTGCTGCTTCTCTTTGATAAGGGGCGAGCAGCGGACCCCCGGCGCAAGTAAAATGACGGTTTGCGCTTGCGCCTTGCCCGGTTGGGTCGGGTCGGCCTCCAGGCCGCCCGCAACGTCAGGCTGGGCAAAATTATATTCAGTATGAATGAGTTAGGCAAAATATCCCAGAATTCGGTCGCAAGCGGCCAGGTATCGATGATCGAGATCGACGAAAGTGCGGCCGGTCAGCGGATCGACAATTTCCTGTTGCGCGTCTGTAAAGGCGTGCCGAAAAGCCATATCTACCGGATCCTGCGCAGCGGCGAAGTGCGTGTGAACAAGGGCCGGGTCGACGCGCAGTACCGGCTCGCGTTCGGCGATCTCGTCCGCGTGCCGCCGGTGCGCGTGGCCGCGGCCGACCTGGCGCGCGCCGACGCGCCCGTGGTGCCGCCCGCGCATTTCGACGTGCTGTACGAAGACGACGCGATGCTCGTGATCGACAAGCCGGCCGGCGTCGCCGTGCACGGCGGCAGCGGCGTTGCGTTCGGCGTGATCGAGCAGATGCGCCAGGCGCGTCCGCGCGCGAAATTCCTCGAACTCGTGCACCGGCTCGACCGCGAGACGTCCGGCGTGCTGATGCTCGCGAAAAAGCGCTCGGCGCTGGTCGGCCTGCACGAGCAGATCCGCGAAAACCGGATGGACAAGCGCTATTACGCGTGCGCGCACGGCGAATGGCAGCCGGACTGGGGCCGTCGCCGCGCGGTGAAGGCGCCGCTGTTCAAGTACACGACTGCCGAAGGCGAGCGCCGCGTGCGCGTGCAGGACGACGGGCTCGCGTCGCATACCGTGTTCAACCTGATCGAGCGCTGGCCCGACTATGCGCTCGTCGAAGCGGAACTCAAAACGGGTCGGACCCATCAGATTCGCGTGCACCTCGCGCATCTCGGCCTGCCGATCGCCGGCGACGCCAAGTATGGCGATTTCGCGCTGAACAAGGCGCTGGCCCGCGCGAACGCGCAGCCGTCGCTCAAGCGCATGTTCCTGCATGCGCACCGGCTGCGGCTCGCCCATCCGCTCACCGGCGAGCCGCTGCAGTTCGATGCGCCGTTGCCGGACGAGTGCCGGCGTTTTCTTGATCAACTCAGCGCATTGCGCGATACCGCCTGAACCGCATGGCCCGACAGCAATTTGATCTGATCGTCTTCGACTGGGACGGCACGCTGATGGATTCGACCGCGCATATCGCGTACAGCATCCAGGCCGCGTGCCGCGATCTCGGTCTGCCCAGGCCGTCCGACGAATCGGCCCGCTACGTGATCGGCCTCGGCCTGCGCGATGCGTTGCAGATTACCGCTCCGACCCTCGATCCGTCCGACTACCCGCGGCTGGCCGAGCGCTACCGCTATCACTATCTGCTGGACGATCAGCGCATCGAGCTGTTCGCCGGCGTGCGCGAACTGCTCGCGGAGCTGCGCGATACCGGTTATCTGCTCGCGGTCGCGACCGGCAAGGGGCGCGTCGGCCTGAACCGCGTGCTCGACCAGTCGAAGCTGACGAGCCTGTTCGACGCGACGCGCTGCGCCGACGAGACCTTCTCGAAGCCGCATCCGGCGATGCTGCAGGAGTTGTCCCGCGAATTGGGGCAGGACCTGAAGCGGACCGTGATGATCGGCGACACGACGCACGACCTGCAGATGGCCGCGAGCGCCGGGGCGGCCGGCATCGGCGTCGCGTACGGCGCGCATACGGCCGACGCGCTGGCCGCGCTGACGCCGCGCTTCGTCGCGCCGGACGTCAACGCGCTGGCCGAATGGCTGCGGGAGCACGCATGAGCGCGGTGTCCGACGCGGATGCCGTGCGCGTGTGCGCGTCCGACGCGCTGGTCGACGGCGGCGCCGGCGTGCGGGTCGACGCGACGCTGCGCGGCGAGCAGGCCGTCGTGTTCTTCGTCCGCTACGACGGCCGCGCATACGGCTACCTGAACCGCTGCGCGCACGTGCCGATGGAGCTCGACTGGGCCGAAGGGCAGTTCTTCGAGTCGTCGGGGCTCTACCTGATGTGCGCGACGCACGGCGCGATCTACGAGCCGAATACCGGCAAGTGCGTCGGCGGCCCGTGCCGCGGCGGCCGCCTGCGGCCGGTCGACGTCGACGAGCGCGACACGCCTGACGGGCGTGCGGTATTCTGGCTGCCCGACGCCGACCTGCGTCCCGCCACGAACGACTGATTACGACTGCGCATGGCCGACCAACCGAATTTTCCTGAGTCCTCTTCCCGCCCCGACAGCCGCGAGCCGAACTGGGAGCGCGCGGTGCTCGAACGCGTTGCGCTGGCGGCCGTCAAGGAGCAGCGCGCGGCGCGGCGCTGGAAGATCTTCTTCCGCTTCGCGTTCCTTGCCGTATTCGTGCTGCTCGCGTTTGCGCTGATCGATTTCTCGAGCGACGCGAAGTTCTCGTCGAGCGGGCGCCATACGGCGCTCGTGACGATCGACGGCGAAATCGCGGCGGGCACCAACGCGAACGCCGACGACATCAATACCGCACTCGACGCCGCGTTCGACGACGACGGCACGGCCGGCGTCGTGCTGCGGATCAACAGCCCGGGCGGCAGCCCGGTGCAGGCGGGCATGGTGTACGACGAGATCAAGCGGCTGCGCGCGAAGTATCCGGACAAGCCGCTGTATGTCGTGGTGACCGACATGTGCGCGTCGGGCGGCTATTACATCGCGTCCGCGGCCGACAAGATCTTCGTCGACAAGGCGAGCATCGTCGGCTCGATCGGCGTGCTGATGGACGGTTTCGGCTTCACGGGCCTGATGAACAAGCTCGGCGTCGAGCGCCGGCTGCACACGTCGGGCGAGAACAAGGGCTTCTACGATCCGTTCTCGCCGGAGACGCCGAAGATGGATGCGCACGCGCAGGAACTGCTCGACCAGGTCCACGCGCAGTTCATCAAGGCGGTGAAGGACGGCCGCGGCAAGCGGCTGCACGAAACGCCGGACATGTTCTCGGGCCTGTTCTGGACCGGCGAGAAGAGCGTCGAGCTCGGCCTGGCAGACGGCTACGGCACGACCGACACGGTTGCGCGCGACGTGCTGAAGGCGCCGGACCTCGTCGACTATACGGTGAAGGAAAGCCTGACGAATCGCGTCGCGCGCAAGTTCGGCGCGGCGGTCGGCGGGGCCGCGATGAAGGCGCTGACGGCGGCCGGCGCGTCGGTCCAGCTGCGTTGAGCGGCTGGACGGCTGCCGGCTGACTGCCGGCACCGCGGCGCACGGGCGCGCAACCCGTGCCGCGGACCGGTCCCGCCGTCAGTTCGCGAGCAGCAGGAAGATTGCAGGGCGCTTGTGCAGGTTCGGCGCAGGCGCCTTTTTCCATTCCGCCGCCGTACGGCTCGCGATCGTCTCGGTCGCCAGCGTCAGGTCGGCCGCGACGCAGATCTGCGTCGACGGCGCACAGGTCGCGACGAGCGTGTCGAGCATCGCCTGATTCCGGTACGGCGTCTCGATGAAGATCTGCGTCTGGCGCGCCTTGCGCGACAACTGTTCCAGCTCGCGCAGGCGCTTCGCGCGCGCGGCCGCGTCGACCGGCAGGTAGCCGTTGAACGCGAAGCTCTGGCCGTTCAGGCCCGATGCCATCAGCGCGAGCAGGATCGAGCTCGGCCCGACCAGCGGCACGACCTTCACGCCGCGCTCGTGCGCGCGGCGCACCAGCAGCGCGCCGGGATCGGCGACGGCCGGGCAGCCGGCCTCCGACACCAGTCCCGCGTCCGCGCCGGCCAGCACCGGCGCGAGCAGCCGGTCGATCTCGCCGGCCGGCGTGTTCACGTTCAGCTCGCGGATTTCGATCTCCTGGATCGGCCGCGTCGTGCCGATCTTCTTCAGAAACGCGCGGGTCGTCTTCGCGTTTTCGCCGATGTAGTAGCCGAGCGTGCCGGCGCGCGCCTGCACGGCCGCGGGCAGCACGGCGGCGAGCATCGCGTCGTCGCCTTCGCCGAGCGTGTTCGGGACGAGGTAGAGCGTGCCGGCCGTCATGCGCGTGCTCCCGGGGCGGCAAACAGCGGATAGCCCGCGGCGCGCAGCATCCGCGTGAGCGCGATCAGCGGCAGGCCGACCAGCGCGGTCGGGTCGTCCGAGTCGATCGCGTCGAGCAGCGCGATGCCGAGTCCTTCGGACTTCGCGCTGCCGGCGACGTCGTACGGGGTTTCGGCGCGCAGGTACGCGTCGAGTTCGGCTTCGGGCAGCGCGCGAAAGCGCACGCGCGTGACGACGTCCTCGGTCTGCGCTTCGTCGGTACGGCTGTCGTACAGGCACAGCGCGCTATGGAATTCGACCTCGCGGCCCTGCATCGACACGAGCTGCGCGAGCGCGCGTTCGTGCGTGCCGGGCTTGCCGATCTGCAGCCCGTCGAAGGTCGCCACCTGATCCGACCCGATCACGAGCACGCCGTCCGGCGCGTCGATCGTCGCGGCGACGGCGCGCGCCTTCGCGCCGGCCAGGCGCAGCGCGGTCGCGGCGGGCGTTTCGCCGTCGAGCGGGGTTTCGTCGAGGTCGGGCGACACGACGTCGAACGGTACGGCGAGGCGCTCGAGCAGCGCGCGGCGGTAGCGGGAACTGGAGGCGAGAATCAGCCGCGGCGGGCGGCAAACGGTATCCGGCATGGTCGGTTGGATCGGTGAGTCGTCGGGGCTTGCGCGGGGTTGCGCGGACGCAAGCTTAAGTGATTGACTGAAAAAGGTAAAACGGGTATGCTTTCCCGCTTTTCATCGGCAGGCTCTGTTGAAGCGCCTGCCGAGTCTTCGGAAGTATGCGGCGCCAGGCCGGATCCGGATGTCACCCTGAAGCAGGAGCGCACATGAACACTTCTTCTGGCAAACCTGCGGCATCGCTCGATCCGCACGCGGTCGACCTGTTCGAGTTTGCTCGCAGCGGGCGGCAGGCCGCCGGCGCGGTGCACCTTTCGCAACTGCCGCGCATGTTGAACGAAGTGCCGGCCGACGCGCCCGATCGCGACACGGTCTTCACCTGGCAGGCGGAAGGGTTCACCCAGAAGGAGTTGCAGGACGACGGCACCGAAGGGCAGCAGCCGTATTTGCGCCTCGCGCTGCACGGCCACGCATGGCTCACGTGCCAGCGCTGCATGGCCCCGTACGATCAGGCGTTCGACGTCGACATGGTGTACCGGATCGTTGCAACCGAAGAAGAAGCTGAAGAATTTCCGCTCGACGACGATGAAGCCGATGTGATCGTGGGCTCGCGCCAGTTCGATCTCGTCGACTTGATCGAGGAGGAGTTGCTGCTTTCGCTGCCGCTCGTGCCCAAGCACGAGGTTTGCCCGGCGGTTCACGAAAGCCTCGTGTCGGGTGCGAGCGGTCCCACGGAGGAGTCGGATGAAGAATCCGGCGAAACCGGGGACGAAGGCAAACGGCCGAATCCGTTCGCAGCGCTGGAAGCGTTGAAGAAGGACGGGGACGGCAGCAAGAAACACTAAGCAGTTGTGGCGCGGGAAGGCGTAAGGGCCGTGGGGCCAGGGTAGTCAAGCGCCGGATCGGGCTGTGTTAGAATCCGGAAAATTTTTAGGAGTTAGTCATGGCAGTCCAGCAAAACAAGAAGTCGCCGTCGAAGCGCGGCATGCACCGTTCGCACGATTTCCTGACGGCAGCGCCGCTGGCAGTCGAGCCGAGCACGGGTGAAGTGCACCTGCGTCACCACGTCAGCCCGAACGGCTACTACCGCGGCAAGAAAGTCGTCAAGACGAAGAACGACTAAGCGTCAAGTCACGCGTTGCGCGCTACGATGCTCGTTCGCGTGACAAGTGGTTCGCTTGACACTTTCCTGGCGCAACAAAAAGGCGGCATTCAACTGCCGCTTTTTTGTGCCTGAAATTCGTCGCATTCCATGACAGTAAAGCTCACAATCGATTGCATGGGAGGCGACCACGGCCCGTCCGTGACCGTTCCCGCGGCAGTCAAGTTCGTTCGTGCGCATCCCGATGCGCACCTGATGCTCGTCGGCATCGAAGGCGCGATTCGCGCCCAGCTCAAGAAGCTGAAGGCCCTCGACGATCCCGCGCTGACCATCGTGCCCGCCACCGAAGTCGTGGCGATGGACGATCCTGTCGAAGTCGCGCTGCGCAAGAAGAAGGATTCTTCGATGCGCGTCGCGCTGAACCATGTGAAGGACGGCGCGGCCCAGGCCTGTATCTCCGCCGGCAACACCGGCGCGCTGATGGCCGTTTCCCGTTACGTACTCAAGACGCTGCCCGGCATCGAGCGGCCCGCGATCGCGTTCGCGCTGCCGAACCCGACCGGCTACACGATGATGCTGGACCTCGGCGCGAACGTCGACTGCGAGCCGCAGCACCTGCTGCAGTTCGCGGAGATGGGGCATGCGCTCGTGGCGGCGCTCGAGGGCAAGGAGCGGCCGACAATCGGTCTGCTCAACATCGGCGAAGAGGTCATCAAGGGCAACGAGACGATCAAGCGCGCCGGCGAGCTGCTGCGCGCGAGCACGCTGAATTTCCGCGGCAACGTCGAAGGCAACGACATCTACAAGGGCACGGTCGACGTGATCGTCTGCGACGGCTTCGTCGGCAACGTCGCGCTGAAGACGTCCGAAGGGCTCGCGCAGATGCTGTCCGACATCATCCGCGAGGAGTTCGGCCGCTCGCTGCTGTCGAAGCTGATGGCGCTGCTCGCGCTGCCGGTATTGATGCGTTTCAAGAAGCGCGTCGATCACCGCCAGTACAATGGCGCGGCGCTGCTCGGGCTCAGGAGCCTCGTGATCAAGAGCCACGGTTCCGCCGATGCCTACGCGTTTGAGTGGGCAATCAAACGCGGGTATGATGCCGTCAAAAACGGCGTGCTGGAGCGCCTCGCGCGCGCGATGGCGGACAATTCGGCGTCGCTCGGCGACGGCGAGCACGACGCGGGCGGCGCGGGCCAGACGAGCCCGGCCGCAGGCCATCACGCCGAACCTTCCGCTGCGCAATCCTCTAAAGCATAAATGGCCCAATCGACTCTCTATTCCCGCGTGCTCGGCACGGGCAGCTACCTGCCGCCCGACCGTGTCACGAACCAGCAGCTCACCGATCGTCTCGCGCAGGAAGGCATCGAGACCAGCGATGAATGGATCGTCGCGCGCACCGGCATCCATGCGCGCCATTTCGCCGCACCGGACGTCACGACGAGCGATCTGGCGCTCGAGGCGTCGCGCCGCGCGATCGAGGCCGCCGGCATCGATCCGCAGTCGATCGACCTGATCATCGTCGCGACTTCGACCCCCGATTTCGTGTTCCCGAGCACCGCGTGCCTGCTGCAGAACAAGCTCGGCATCAAGAACGGCGGCGCGGCATTCGACGTGCAGGCCGTGTGCTCGGGTTTCGCGTACGCGATGGCGACGGCCGACAGCTTCATCCGCAGCGGCCAGCACCGCACGGCGCTCGTGATCGGCGCCGAGACGTTCTCGCGGATTCTCGACTTCAAGGACCGCACGACCTGCGTGCTGTTCGGCGACGGCGCGGGCGCGGTGATCCTGTCCGCGTCGGAAGAGCCGGGCGTGCTCGGCAGCGCGCTGCACGCGGACGGCAGCTATTCGCACATCCTGTGCACGCCGGGCAACGTGAACCGCGGCGTGATCGAAGGCAGCGCCTTCCTGCACATGGACGGGCAGGCCGTGTTCAAGCTCGCGGTCAACGTGCTGGAGAAGGTCGCGATCGAGGCGCTCGCAAAGGCGAATCTCGCGCCCGAGCAGATCGACTGGCTGATCCCGCACCAGGCCAACATCCGCATCATGACCAGCACCTGCCGCAAGCTCGGCCTGCCGCAGGAGCGCATGGTCGTGACGGTCGGCGAGCACGGCAACACGTCGGCTGCGTCGATCCCGCTCGCCTTCGACGCGGCGGTGCGCGACGGCCGCATCCAGCGCGGCCAGCACGTGCTGATCGAAGGCGTTGGCGGCGGCTTTACCTGGGGCGCATCGGTCTTCCGCTACTGATCCGCCGCGCGCGTCGCGCGCGCACTCCCACGCGGCGCGCCGTTCGCGCGCGCCGTTCGAACCGATTCAATTGGGGACGATATGAAATTTGCATTCGTTTTTCCGGGGCAGGGCTCGCAGTCGGTCGGCATGCTCAACGCATTCGCCGATCTGGCCGTGGTGCGCGAGACGCTCCAGGAAGCGTCCGATGCGCTCAACCAGGATCTCGGCAAGCTGATCGCCGAAGGTCCGGCCGAAGAACTGAATCTCACCACCAACACCCAGCCCGTGATGCTGACGGCCGCGTATGCGTGCTACCGCGCGTGGCAGCAGGCCGGCGGCCCGGCGCCGTCGATCGTCGCGGGCCACAGCCTCGGCGAATACACGGCGCTCGTCGCCGCCGGCGCGATCGCGTTCCGGGACGCGGTGCCGCTCGTGCGGTTCCGCGCGCAGGCAATGCAGACGGCCGTGCCGGTCGGCCAGGGCGGCATGGCCGCGATCCTCGGCCTCGACGACGACACGGTGCGCGCGGTCTGCGCGGAAGCGTCGAGCGAAGGCGTCGTGGAGGCGGTCAACTTCAACGCGCCGGCGCAGGTCGTGATCGCGGGCGCGAAGGCGGCCGTCGAGAAGGCCTGCGAAGTCGCGAAGGCGAAGGGCGCGAAGCGCGCGCTGCCGCTGCCGGTGTCGGCGCCGTTCCATTCGTCGCTGCTGAAGCCGGCGTCGGACCAGCTGCGCGACTATCTCGCCAGCGTCGACGTGAAGGCGCCGCAGATTCCGGTGGTCAACAATATCGACGTCGCGGTGGTCAGCGATCCGGCCGCGATCAAGGATGCGCTGGTGCGCCAGGCCGCAGGCCCGGTGCGCTGGGTCGAATGCGTACAGCACATCGCGGGCACGGGCGTCACGCACGTGATCGAGTGCGGTCCGGGCAAGGTGCTGGCCGGCCTGACGAAGCGTATCGACGGCAACCTGACGGGCGCGTCGGTGTTCGACCCGGCGTCGCTCGACGAAGCGCTCAAGCTGGCGACCGCGTAACGCGGCGCCGTTCCACCAGAGACGGATATTCGATTCATGGAAAAGACTCTCGATAAACAGGTTGCGATCGTGACCGGCGCATCGCGCGGCATCGGCCGGGCGATCGCGCTCGAACTGGCGCGCGCGGGCGCGACGGTAATCGGCACGGCGACGAGCGAGTCGGGCGCGGCCGCGATCACCGCGGCGTTCGCGGAAGCGGGCGTGACGGGCCGCGGCGCGGTGCTGAACGTCAACGACGCGGCGGCGGCCGAAGCGCTGATCGACGCGACCGTGAAGGAGTTCGGCGCGCTGCACGTGCTCGTCAACAACGCCGGCATCACGCAGGACCAGCTCGCGATGCGGATGAAGGACGAGGACTGGGACGCGGTGATCGACACCAACCTGAAGTCGGTGTTCCGCCTGTCGCGCGCGGTGCTGCGCCCGATGATGAAGGCGCGCGGCGGCCGCATCATCAACATCACGTCGGTGGTCGGCTCGGCCGGCAACCCGGGCCAGGCGAACTACGCGGCCGCGAAGGCCGGCGTCGCGGGCATGACGCGCGCGCTCGCGCGCGAGATCGGCAGCCGCGGGATCACCGTGAACTGCGTGGCGCCGGGCTTCATCGATACCGACATGACGAAGACGCTGCCGGAAGAACAGCAGGCCGCGCTCAAGACCCAGATTCCGCTCGGCCGCCTCGGCAGCCCGGAGGACATCGCCCATGCCGTCGCGTTCCTCGCATCGCCGCAGGCCGGTTACATTACCGGCACGACGCTGCACGTGAACGGCGGCATGTACATGTCGTAAGGATTTTCGTTTACCATCCGCGCCGTGCCCCGTTTTTCAGGCGGGTCGGCGCTTGATCGACCATCAGGCCAACGCGCGTTTTGCCGTCAGCAAACCTGATAAAATGCGCGCACTTGTAAAACTGAACTTTCCCTCGGAGGGGTAATGGACAACATCGAACAACGTGTCAAGAAGATCGTCGCCGAACAACTGGGCGTCGCGGAAGCCGAGATCAAGAACGAAGCTTCGTTCGTGAACGACCTGGGCGCCGACTCGCTCGACACCGTCGAACTGGTGATGGCTCTCGAAGACGAGTTCGGCATGGAAATTCCGGACGAGGAAGCGGAGAAGATCACGACGGTTCAGCAAGCGATCGACTACGCTCGCGCGAACGTCAAGGCGTAAGCGCACCGCGCTTGTCTGCCACGTCGCCGCGATTTTCGCGTTTGACGCGCCATCCTGCCGGCATTCGCGCCGGACGGGCTAACAGCCACAGGGCTCGCAGGGCTGGTTCCTGTGGCCACTGTGGCTTTTGTTTTTGTCATCCAATGGAAAAGAGGTTACCGTGAGCCGCCGTCGTGTTGTCGTTACAGGCCTGGGGCTGATTTCGCCTGTTGGCAATAATGTTGCCGACGGCTGGGCCAATCTCGTCGCCGGCAAGTCCGGTATCGCCACCGTCACGAAGTTCGATGCGTCGAACCTCGCCTGCCATTTCGCGGGCGAAGTGAAGGGTTTCAGCGCCGAGGAGTACATCCCGGCGAAGGAAGCCCGGAACATGGATACGTTCATCCATTACGGCATCGCAGCCGGGGTCCAGGCCATGCGGGACAGCGGCCTCGAAGTGACCGAAGCCAATGCGGAGCGCATCGGCGTGCTGGTCGGCTCGGGCATCGGCGGCCTGCCGATGATCGAGGACACGCACCAGACCTACATCGATCGCGGCGCGCGCCGGATTTCGCCGTTCTTCGTGCCGGGTTCGATCATCAACATGATCTCGGGCCACCTGAGCATCATGTTCGGCCTGAAGGGCCCGAACCTCGGCGCCGTGACGGCGTGCACGACCGGCCTGCACAGCATCGGCCTCGCGGCGCGCCTGATCCAGGCCGGCGACGCCGACGTGATGGTCGCGGGCGGCGCCGAATCGACGGTGTCGCCGCTCGGCATCGGCGGTTTCGCCGCGGCACGCGCGCTGTCGACCCGCAACGACGATCCGGCCACCGCGTCCCGTCCGTGGGACAAGGACCGCGACGGCTTCGTGCTGGGCGAGGGTTCCGGCGTGATGGTGCTCGAAGAGTACGAAGCGGCGAAGGCGCGCGGCGCGAAGATCTACGCGGAAGTCGCGGGCTTCGGCATGACGGGCGACGCGTACCACATGACCGCGCCGAACATGGACGGCCCGCGCCGCTGCATGGTCGCGGCGCTGCGCGACGCCGGCGTGAACCCGGACGAGGTCCAGTACCTGAACGCGCACGGCACGTCGACGCCGCTGGGCGACAAGAACGAGTCCGACGCGGTGAAGGCGGCCTTCGGCGAGCATGCGTACAAGATGGTCGTGAACTCGACGAAGTCGATGACGGGTCACCTGCTGGGTGGCGCAGGCGGCCTCGAGTCGGTGTTCTCGGTGCTGGCGCTGCACAACAACGTATCGCCGCCGACCATCAACATCTTCAACCAGGACCCGGAGTGCGATCTCGATTACTGCGCGAACACCGCGCGTGACATGAAGATCGACGTTGCCGTGAAGAACAATTTCGGCTTCGGCGGGACCAACGGCACGCTGGTGTTCAAGCGCGTCTGACGCTGCAATCGCTTGACGAGTCCATTCGATGCTCCGGCCGGGCGCCCACAGTGCTTTGCATTGCGGGCCTCGGCCGTGTCGTATCTCGTGCTGGCCGTGTTCGTCGCGGCGGCTGCCGTGTCGGTGCACCTGTTCTGCGCGCCGCGCGCAGGGGCGCTGACCGGCGCGTGCGTCGCGGCCGCGACGGCTGCGCTGCTCGCGATGGGGGCGGCCCGCGCGTGCGCGCGGCGGCTGCCGGCCGAGTTGCGTATCGATGCGTTCGGGGAAGTCGCGGCGTTTGGCCGCACCGGGCGGCTGCTTGCCCGGGGCCGCGTGACGGGCCATGCGCACTGGAGCAGCCTGCTGCTCGTGCTGACGGTCGGGCAGGGCGCCCGGCGGGCGCGGCCGCTGCTGATTCCGGCCGATGCGCTCGACGCCGCATCGTTCAGCGCGCTGGCGGTGCTCGCGAGAACCGCGGGACGGGCCGGGCGCGCATGACGGCGCGGCAGTTACGGGTCGTAATCAGCGGCCGGCGCGGGAACGCTACAATAGCGCTCCGCGTTGCATCCCTAGTTAACGGATTTGTCAGGTGAGTGAAAAAGAAATCGATCAGGCTCTGGTCGAGCGCGTACAGAAGGGCGACAAGGCGGCGTTCGAACTCCTGGTCTCCAAATACCACCGCAAGATCATCCGGCTGATCTCGCGCCTGGTGCGGGATCCCGCCGAGGTCGAGGATGTGGCCCAGGACGCGTTCATCAAGGCGTATCGTGCGCTGCCGCAATTTCGCGGCGAGTCTGCGTTCTACACGTGGTTGTACCGGATTGCCGTCAATACGGCGAAGAACTACCTTGCGACGCAGGGCCGCCGGGCGCCGACCTCGACCGAGGCCGATGCCGAGGAAGCGGAAACTTTCTCCGACGCAGACCAACTAAGGGATATCAACACGCCTGAGTCGATGTTGATGAGCAAGCAGATTGCCGAGACGGTCAACACTGCAATGGCCGCCTTGCCCGAGGAATTGCGCCAGGCGATCACGCTGCGCGAGATCGAAGGGCTGAGCTACGAGGAAATCGCGGAAATGATGGGCTGTCCGATCGGGACGGTCCGGTCGCGGATCTTCCGGGCGCGCGAGGCAATCGCTGCGAAATTGCGTCCGCTGCTCGATACGCCGGAAGGCAAGCGCTGGTAAGCGCGACGCCGGGCGAACGACGCGGGTCGGGGTCTAGTTACGGTTAGAGTCGTGAAGTCACGACGGGGTGTGCAAGATGGGGAGCATCATGGGGTCGGTCAATACGCAGTCGCAAGCGTGCTCGCGCGGCGAGCGCCTTTCCGCTCTGGTCGACGGCGAAATGTTCGACGGCCCGGATCACGGGCAGTTTCTGGCTGAGCTCGACCGCGCGGATCGCGCTGCGTGGGCCCATTACCACCTGATCGGCGATGCGCTGCGCTCGGACGAGCTCGCGCTGTCGCCCGCGCTGAGCGCGACGTTCACGGCGCGCATGTCGGCCGTGCTCGAAGCCGAGCCGCACCTGCTCGCGCCGGCGGCCGCGCCGGTCGCCCGCAAGCCGGTCGTCCGCCAGCTGCTGTCGATGCGCCGGCGCGTCGTGCCGGCGTTCGCGGTGGCCGCGGCGGCGGCCACGCTGACCTGGATCGTCGTCCCGCAGATGCAGACGGCCGGAGCGCCGGGTGCCGTGCAGGTCGCGTCGGTCGGCGCGCCGCAAAACGGCAGCCTGCAGCGCGTGACGGTTGCGCAGGCATCGACCCAGCCGGGGCTGCAGGACGTCAACATCATCCGCGACGCGAGTCTCGATCAATATCTTGAAGCGCACCAGCAATTCGCGCAGCAGCCCGTCGTCACGGGTTCGATGCCGCTGATCCGCGCAGCCGTGACCACCACGCCAGGCCAATAAACCCGATGCGGACATTGCAGTTGAATCACGCCATCTCCGGATGGAAGCGGCTGCCGGCCCTCCTGCTTTGCGCAGCCGCCCTGTTGTCCGTTCAATCCCTTCCTGCCAGCGCCCAGCAACCGGACGATCCCGTCGCGACCCGCAAGGGCGCCGCGGACTGGCTCGACCGCATCCAGCAGGCCGCGCAGCAGCAGAACTACGAAGGGACGTTCGTTTACCAGCGCGGCGGGTACGTGCAGTCGTCGCGCATCGCGCACGTCGCGTCCCGCGACGGCGAGTTCGAGCGGATCGAGACGCTCGACGGCAAGCCGCGCAAGGTGCTGCGGCATAACGACGAGCTGTATACGTTCGTGCCCGAGCGCAAGCTGTGCGTGGTCGAGCGCCGCCAGACCCGCGATTCGTTCCCCGCGCTGCTCGGCGCGAGCGGCGAGCACGTGATGTCGGTCTACGACGCGAAACTGCTCGGCAAGGACCGCGTGGCCGGCATCGACGCGCAGGTCGTCGAACTCGTGCCGAAGGATGCCTACCGCTTTACGTACAAGCTGTGGGCCGACGCCCGCACCGGGCTGCTGCTGCGCTCGCAGACGCTCGACGCGAACGATCACGTGCTCGAACAGATCGCGTTCTCGCAGCTGCAGACGGGCGGCGCGACCGGCGACCGAAGCGCGATCGCGGCCGGCATGCGCAATCTCGGCGGCTGGACGGTCGTGCGTCCGCCGGTGGCGACGGTCGACATGGAAGCGCAGGGCTGGCAGCTCGCGCCGGGCGTCGCCGGCTTCCAGAAGATTCGCGAGGTGCGCCGGCCGATGGCCGCGCGCGACCCGGGCGATCCGCCGATCGCGGTCGACCAGGCCGTGTTCACCGATGGCCTCGCGACGATCTCCGTGTTCGTCGAACCGGCCGAAAAGAATACGCGCAAGGAAGGCGCGGGCAGTACCGGCGCCACGCACGTGCTCGTGAAGCGCCGCGGCGACTACTGGATCACCGTGCTCGGCGAAGTGCCGCCGGCCACGTTGCAGCAGTTCGCGTCTGCCATAGAATACAAGGCTTCCAAGTAACGCTACGGCTTCCGACATGATGAAACCCACGCTGCGCAACTGGCTTGCGGCGGCGGCGCTGTCTGCCTGCCTGCCGCTCGCGTCGCATCCCGCGGCGGCGGCCCCCACTGCGGCCGCTGCTGCCAGCCTGCCCGATTTCGCCGATCTGGTCGAAAAGGTCGGGCCGGCCGTCGTGAACATCCGCACTACCGCCAATGTGCCGACCGCCGGCCCGCGCGGCGGCCTTCCGCCGGGTTTCGACGACGGCGACATGTCGGAATTCTTCCGGCGCTTCTTCGGCATTCCGCTGCCGCAGGCGCCCGGCAATAATCCGAAAAACGCCCCCGCGCCCGACAATCCGCCCGATACCGAGCAGAATCGCGGCGTCGGCTCGGGCTTCATCGTGTCGGCCGACGGCTACGTGATGACCAATGCGCACGTCGTCGACGATGCGGACACCATCTACGTGACGCTTACCGACAAGCGCGAATTCAAGGCGAAGCTGATCGGCGTCGACGATCGCACCGATGTCGCGGTCGTGAAGATCCAGGCGTCGAACCTGCCGGTCGTCGCGATCGGCGATTCGAACAAGGTGCGCGTCGGCGAATGGGTCGTCGCGATCGGTTCGCCGTTCGGCCTCGACAACACGGTCACGGCCGGCATCGTCAGCTCGAAGAGCCGCAACACCGGCGACTACCTGCCGTTCATCCAGACCGACGTCGCGGTGAACCCCGGCAATTCGGGCGGCCCGCTGATCAACATGCAGGGCGAGGTGATCGGCATCAACTCGCAGATCTACAGTCGCACCGGCGGCTTCATGGGCATCTCGTTCGCGATTCCGATCGACGAGGCGATGCGCGTGGCCGACCAACTGAAGGCGACCGGCAAGGTCACGCGCGGCCGGATTGCGGTCGCGATCGGCGAGGTGACGAAGGACGTGGCCGACTCGATCGGGCTGCCGAAGGCCGAAGGCGCGCTGGTCAGCAGCGTCGAGCCGGGCGGGCCGGCCGACAAGGCCGGCATCCAGCCGGGCGACATTATCCTGAAGTTCAACGGGCGCCCGGTCGATGCCGCGTCGGATCTGCCGCGCATGGTCGGCGACACCAAGCCCGGCACGAAGGCGACCGTCACGGTCTGGCGCAAGGGCCAGTCGCGCGACGTGCCGATCGTGATCGCGGAAACGCCGTCCGATACGACCGCGAAGGCCGACCAGCGCAAGAGCACGCCGCAGAAGCCGCGCCAGAGCAACGCACTGGGCCTGACGGTCAGCGACCTGTCGGCCGACCAGCTGAAGACGCTGAAGCTGAAGAACGGCGTGCAGGTCGATGGCGTCGACGGTCCGGCGTCGCGGGCGGGCCTGCAGCGCGGCGACATCGTGCTGCGGGTCGGCGACACCGACATCACGAGCGCGAAGCAGTTCGCCGACGTGACGTCGCAGCTCGATCCGCAGAAGGCCGTCGCGGTGCTCGTGCGGCGCGGCGACAATACGCAGTACGTGCCGGTGCGGCCGCGGCAGAAGTAACGCGCCGATGTTCACGCTCTACGGCCGCGGCTGGTGCCACCTGTGCGACGACATGCGCGACGCGCTGGCGCCGGTGGCGGCCGAGTTCGGCGTCGCGGTCGACTATGTCGACGTCGATGCCGATCCGGCGCTCGTCGCCCGCTACGACGAGGACGTGCCGGTGCTGCTGCTGGACGGGGTGGAGGTGTGCCGCCACCGGTTCGACGATGCGAAGGTGCGCGCCGCGCTGGCGCTCCGGGGCTGATTTCGGCGCGGGCGTCGGCAGGCAGTGCGCCGCGGGCCGGGCGTCCGGGACCGGCCGTCCGGGACGGCCGTCCGAAATACCGCCCGGCAAAGGCCTTTTCGGCTAAAATAAGCCGTTTTTTCACCGACTTACAAGGCGTGCTCCGCAGTCGTCGAGCGCGCCTTTTTCGCTTGATCGGCACTGAATGGATCATATTCGCAATTTCTCGATCATCGCGCACATCGACCACGGCAAGTCGACGCTCGCGGATCGCATCATCCAGGTCTGCGGCGGGCTCGCCGACCGTGAAATGGAAGCGCAGGTGCTCGACTCGATGGACATCGAGCGCGAGCGCGGCATCACGATCAAGGCGCAGACGGCCGCATTGTCGTATCGCGCACGCGACGGCAAGCTCTACAACCTGAACCTGATCGATACGCCCGGGCACGTCGACTTCTCGTACGAGGTCAGCCGCTCGCTGTCCGCATGCGAAGGCGCGCTGCTCGTCGTCGATGCGAGCCAGGGCGTCGAGGCGCAGACGGTCGCGAACTGCTACACGGCGATCGAGCTCGGCGTCGAGGTCGTGCCGGTGCTGAACAAGATCGACCTGCCGGCCGCAAACCCGGAGAACGCGATCGAGGAGATCGAGGACGTGATCGGCATCGACGCGACCGATGCGACGCGTTGCAGCGCGAAGACGGGCCTCGGCGTCGAGGACGTGCTCGAAGCGCTGATCGCGAAGGTGCCGCCGCCGAAGGGCGACCCTGATGCGCCGCTGCAGGCGCTGATCATCGACTCGTGGTTCGACAACTACGTCGGCGTCGTGATGCTGGTGCGCATCGTCAACGGCACGCTGCGCCCGAAGGACAAGATCAAGCTGATGGCGACCGGCGCGCAGTACCCGGTCGAGCACATCGGCGTGTTCACGCCGAAGTCGCGCAATCTCGAATCGCTGTCGGCGGGGCAGGTGGGCTTCATCATCGCCGGCATCAAGGAGCTGACGGCCGCGAAGGTCGGCGATACCGTCACGCATGCGGCCAAGGCCGCGGTCGAGCCGCTGCCGGGCTTCAAGGAAGTGAAGCCGCAGGTGTTCGCGGGCCTGTATCCGGTCGAGGCGAACCAGTACGACGCGCTGCGCGAATCGCTCGAGAAGCTGAAGCTCAACGACGCATCGCTGCAGTACGAGCCCGAAGTGTCGCAGGCGCTCGGCTTCGGCTTCCGCTGCGGCTTCCTCGGCCTGCTGCACATGGAAATCGTGCAGGAGCGGCTCGAGCGCGAGTTCGACATGGACCTCATCACGACCGCGCCGACGGTCGTCTACGAGGTCGTGCAGAGCGACGGCTCGACGATCATGGTCGAGAACCCGGCGAAGATGCCGGAGCCGGCGCGCATCGCCGAGATCCGCGAGCCGATCGTCACCGTGAACCTGTACATGCCGCAGGACTACGTCGGCTCGGTGATCACGCTGTGCGAACAGAAGCGCGGCTCGCAGATCAACATGCAGTATCACGGCCGCCAGGTGCAGCTCACGTACGAGATCCCGATGGCCGAGATCGTGCTCGACTTCTTCGATCGCCTGAAGTCGGTGTCGCGCGGCTATGCGTCGATGGACTACGAGTTCAAGGAATACCGCACGTCGGATGTCGTGAAGGTCGACATGCTGATCAACGGCGACAAGGTCGATGCGCTGTCGATCATCGTCCACCGTTCGCAGTCGCAGTATCGCGGCCGCGAAGTGGCCGCGAAGATGCGCGAGATCATTCCGCGCCAGATGTACGACGTGGCGATCCAGGCCGCGATCGGCGCGCACATCGTCGCGCGCGAGAACATCAAGGCGCTGCGCAAGAACGTGCTCGCGAAGTGCTACGGCGGCGACATCACACGTAAGAAAAAGCTGCTCGAGAAGCAGAAAGAAGGCAAGAAACGCATGAAGCAGGTGGGTTCGGTCGAGATCCCGCAGGAGGCGTTCCTCGCGATCTTGCGCGTCGAAGACAAATAACAGGACTGATCCTTTTATGAATTTTGCGCTGATTCTTTTTGTGCTCGTCGTCGTGACGGGCGTGGCGTGGGTGTTGGACAAGCTGGTATTCCTGCCGAAGCGACGCAAGGCAGCCGACGCGGCGATCGAGGAGTTCGATCGCCAGCAGTCGCGCATCGACAAGCGTTTCGCGGACGAAAACGCGGTGCAGACGCGCTCGAAGCTGCGCGACGAGAAGCTGCGCCAGCCGTGGTGGCTCGAGTACACGGCGAGCTTCTTCCCGGTGATCCTCGCGGTGTTCGTCGTGCGCTCGTTCGTCGTCGAGCCGTTCAAGATCCCGTCGGGCTCGATGGTGCCGACGCTGCTCGTCGGCGACTTCATCCTCGTCAACAAGTTCGAGTACGGGCTGCGCATGCCGATCACGAACACGAAGATCACGCAGGGCAGCCCGCTGTCGCGCGGCGACGTCGTCGTGTTCCGCTATCCGAAGGACGAGTCGGTCGACTACATCAAGCGCGTGATCGGCCTGCCGGGCGACACGGTCGCGTACCAGGACAAGCAGCTCACGATCAACGGCCAGCCGGTGCCCGAAACGCCGCTGCCCGACTACTTCGACGACGAGCGCCAGAACTACGCGAAGCAGTTCGAGGAAACGATCGACGGCAACCGGAAGAACGCGATCCTGAACAATCCCGCAGTGCCGCCGTTCGTGATGGGCGCCTACGATTATCCGTATCGCGACAATTGCACGTACAACAGCCGCGGCGTGATCTGCAAAGTGCCGCCGGGCCACTACTTCATGATGGGCGACAACCGCGACAACAGCGCGGACAGCCGCTACTGGGGCTTCGTGCCGGACCAGAACATCGTCGGCCGCGCGTTCTTCATCTGGATGAACTTCAGCGACCTGAAGCGCATCGGCTCCTTCCACTGAGCGCCTTCGATTCACACGCAATACGCGGCGCACGGGCCGCGCCGCGTATTGTCGAACTACTTTAAGAACCGGCGGTAACACCGCTTCGTCACGCCTTTTCGGGTCCGGCTGCGCCGTTTCGGCGCGACCGGCGCCCGCGTTATACTCCTGCACATGCCCCTATCCCAGTTGGAAAGCCGGCTGCGCTACGAATTTCGCAATGCGGAATTATTGCGCCAGGCTTTGACCCATCGTAGTCACAGTGCCACGCACAACGAACGGCTCGAGTTTCTCGGCGATTCCGTTCTGAATTGCGCGGTGGCCGCGCTTTTGTTCCAGCGTTTCAGCAAGCTGGACGAAGGCGACCTGTCGCGCGTGCGCGCCAACCTCGTCAAACAGCAGTCGCTGTACGAAATTGCTCAGGCCCTGAATATTTCGGAAGGCCTGCGGCTGGGCGAGGGCGAACTGCGCAGCGGCGGCTTCCGCCGCCCGTCGATCCTCGCGGACGCGTTCGAAGCCATCATCGGGGCAGTATTCCTCGATGGCGGCTTCGAAGCCGCCCAGGGGGTCATCAAGCGGCTCTATATCCCGATTCTCGACCACATCGATCCGCGCACGCTCGGCAAGGACGCGAAGACGCTGCTGCAGGAGTACCTGCAGGGGCACAAGATCGCGCTGCCGACCTACACGGTCGTCGCGACGCATGGTGCGGCGCACAATCAGCAGTTCGAGGTCGAATGCACGGTGCCGAAACTCGACGTGAAGGTGTCGGGTTCCGGCGCGAGCCGGCGTGCGGCC
Organism: Burkholderia pseudomultivorans; assembly: GCF_902499075.1. Classification (GTDB taxonomy): domain Bacteria; phylum Pseudomonadota; class Gammaproteobacteria; order Burkholderiales; family Burkholderiaceae; genus Burkholderia; species Burkholderia pseudomultivorans. The sequence goes on from NZ_CABVPP010000010.1 coordinate 139,625, forward strand.
GAGCAGGCCGCCGCGAAGAAGGCGCTCGACGAGGTGATGGCGGCCGCGCCGATGCTGGCGGCCAAGCCGAAGCGCTCGAAGAATGCGCGGGCGGCGAAGCATGCGGAGCCGGAAATCGTGCCGGGCGTGAAGGGCGTGCAGGAGGCGCTCGACCTGCGCTCGCCGGAGCGCAAGGAACGCGCGGCGGCGCGCGAGGCCAAGGCGGCGCAGGCGGCCCAGGCCGCGACCGGCAGTGCGGCGGAGCCGGCCGACCGGTCGGCCCAGGCACCGGTGGCCGCGATTCGCGCGGCGCACGTCGAAACGACGGCCGACAAGGCCGAGCGGGCGGCGAAACCGGCGGCCGACAAGCCGGCGGCGACCGACAAACCCGCGACCGACAAACCGGCCGATCGCGGCGACGCCGCGCCGCGCACGACCGACAAGGCGTCGGGTCATGCGACCGATCCGGCGGCTTCGTCCGCCGATGCGGGCCCGCGCAGCACCGACAAATCCGCTGCCGACCCCGCTTCGCGCGCGGCGCCGCGCGTGCTCGATGTCGCCGCCGCCGGCCCCGATACGTCGCCGGGTGCGGCCAGTGTCGTGGGCGCGCGGGCGCGCGCCGCCGATGCCGACCACTGAATCGCCCATCGATCGTGCCGCGCGCCGCGCGGCCGGTTCCGAACCTGTCTCCCAATCGATATGAACGCTCCCGCTCCCACTGGTTTCCGCTGCGGCATGATCGCGATCGTGGGCCGTCCGAACGTCGGCAAGTCGACGCTGATGAACGCGCTTGTCGGCCAGAAGATCAGCATCACGTCGCGCAAGGCGCAGACGACCCGCCATCGCATCACCGGCATCAACACGACCGACGACGCGCAATTCATCTTCGTCGACACGCCGGGCTTCCAGACCCGTCACAGTACCGCGCTGAACCGCTCGCTGAACCGCGCGGTCACGTCGACGCTGACCTCGGTCGACGCGATCCTGTTCGTGATCGAAGCCGGCCGTTTCGGCCCCGACGATCAGAAGGTGCTCGACTTGATCCCGCCCGGCACACCGACGCTGCTGATCGCGAACAAGCTCGATCGCGTCAGCGACAAGGACACGCTGTTCCCGTTCATGCAGCAGATGAGCACGCTGCGCGAGTTCGCGGAGATCGTGCCGCTGTCGGCCAAGCAGCCGGAGGACATCAAGCGCCTGCTGGAGACGATCAAGCCGTACCTGCCGGAAGGCGAGCCGATCTACGGCGAGGACGACCTGACCGATCGCAGCTCGCGCTTTCTCGCCGCCGAGATCCTGCGCGAGAAGGTATTCCGCTGGACCGGCGACGAGCTGCCTTACACGAGCACGGTCGTGATCGACAAGTTCGAGGAGGAGGGGCGCCTGAAGCGCATCTTCGCGACGATCCTCGTCGAGCGCGACATGCACAAGGCGATGGTGATCGGCAAGAAGGGCGCGAAGCTCAAGCAGATCAGCACCGAGGCGCGGATGGACATGGAAAAGCTGTTCGACGGCCCCGTGTACCTCGAGACCTTCGTGAAGGTGAAGAGCGGCTGGGCCGACAACGAGGCGGGGCTGCGCGCCTATGGGTACGAATGACGCGCTGACGTCGACCGAAGATGCGGTGACCGCGGGCGCGAACGACGCGCCGCTGCCGGCGCCGCCCGAACCGCCGCGCAAGAAGGCGCGGCGTGCGACGTCCCGCACGTCCGATTTCCGCGTCGCCGAGCAGCCGGCGTTCGTGCTGCACAGCTATCCGTATCGCGAGACGAGCCTGATCATCGACGTGCTGACGCGCGATCACGGCCGGCTTGCGCTCGTCGCGAAGGGCGCGAAGCGTCCGCACTCCGCGCTGCGCGGCGTGCTGCAGACTTTCCAGCCGCTGCTGCTGTCGTGGTCCGGCAAGTCCGAAGTGCGCACGCTGACGGGCGCCGAGTGGGTCGGCGGGATGCTGCCGCTCGGCGGCGACGCGCTGCTGTGCGGTTTCTACGCGAACGAGTTGCTCGTGAAGTTCTGCGCGCGCGAGGATCCGCAGCCGCCGCTGTTCAATCACTACGTGCTGACGCTCACGCGCCTCGCCCACGGCGAACCCGCGGTGCAGGTGCTGCGCTCGTTCGAGCGCGTGCTGCTGCGCGAGACCGGCTATGCGATGGCGCTGAACCGCACGGTCGCGCGCCGCGCGGTCGAGCCCGAGCGCCGCTACGTGTTCGACCCCGAGCGCGGCGTGCGCAATGCGGACGACGACGTGCCGTCGCACTGGCCGGTGATTTCCGGGCAGACGTTGCTCGACATGGAGCAGGACGATTACCATCGAGCCCAGACGGTCGCGCAGAGCAAGACGCTGATGCGCTTCCTGCTGAACACCTATCTCGGCGGTACGCCGCTCGCCACGCGACAGATCCTGATCGACCTGCAAAACCTATGAGCTTCTTCCTGACTACGCCGACCGCCATCGACCTCGGCGTGAACATCGACCACGTCGCGACGCTGCGCAACGCGCGCGGCACGACCTATCCCGATCCGATCCGCGCGGCGCTGGCCGCCGAAGAGGCGGGTGCCGACGCGATCACGCTGCACCTGCGCGAGGACCGCCGCCACATCGTCGACGCGGACGTGCGCAAGCTGCGCCCGCTGCTGAAGACCCGGATGAACCTCGAATGCGCGGTGACGGCCGAGATGCTCGACATCGCATGCGAAGTGCGTCCGCACGACGCGTGCCTCGTGCCGGAGAAGCGCGAGGAGCTGACAACCGAAGGCGGCCTCGACGTCGCGGGACGCTTCGAGGCCGTGCGCGCCGCATGCCGGCAGCTGGCCGATGCGGGCGTGCGCGTGTCGCTGTTCATCGACCCGGACGAGACCCAGATTCGCGCGGCGCACGAAGCCGGCGCGCCGGTGATCGAGTTGCATACGGGGCGCTACGCCGACGCGCACGACCAAGCCGAACAGCAGCGCGAATACGAGCGCATCGTCGCGGGCGTGCAGGCCGGCGCGCAGCTTGGCCTGAAGGTCAACGCAGGCCACGGGCTGCATTACACGAACGTGCAGCAGATCGCCGCGATCGACGGCATCGTCGAGCTGAACATCGGCCACGCGATCGTCGCGCACGCGATCTTCGCGGGCTGGGACAACGCGGTGCGCGAGATGAAGGCGATCATGGTCGCGGCGCGCGTCGCCGCGCTGCACGGCGGCGCGCGCTGAAGATGAACGCGCTGCGCGCACGGGTTGTCGGCCGTTCGTCGGACGGGCGTGGCTGACATGGCGATCTACGGTATCGGCACCGACATCGTCCAGGTGAGCCGCATCGCGGCCGTGCTCGAACGCACGGGCGACCGCTTCGCCGAGAAGGTGCTCGGCGCCGACGAACTGCGCGTGTTCCGCGCGCGCCGCGCCCGCTCGGAAGCACGCGGCATTGCGTTTCTCGCGACGCGTTTTTCCGCGAAGGAAGCGTTCTCGAAGGCGATCGGCCTCGGCATGCACTGGCCGATGACGTGGCGCGCGTTGCAGACGCTGAACCGGCCGAGCGGCGAGCCCTACGTCGTCGCGTCGGGCGAGCTGGCCGACTGGCTGGCGGCGCGCGGCATCACCGCGCGCGTGACGGTCAGCGACGAGCGCGACTATGCGGTGTCGTTCGTGATTGCCGAGACCGATTCTCCCGCGGTGGATGCGCCGTCCGCGCCTGTTTCCCGAACCACTCCCTGACGGAATTCCCGATTCGATGAAAACGATTCCCGGCCCGGTCATGCTCGACGTCGTCGGCACGGCCCTGTCGCGCGACGATGCGCGGCGTCTCGCGCATCCGAACACCGGCGGCGTGATCCTGTTCGCGCGACACTTCCAGAACCGCGCGCAGCTCGCCGCATTGACCGATTCGATCCGCGCGGTGCGCGAGGACATCCTGATCGCCGTCGATCACGAAGGCGGGCGCGTGCAGCGGTTCCGTACCGACGGCTTCACGGTGCTGCCGGCGATGCGCCGGCTCGGCGAACTGTGGGATCGCGACGTGCTGCTGTCGATGCAGGTCGCGACCGCGGTCGGCTACATCCTCGCCGCCGAGCTGCGCGCGTGCGGGATCGACATGAGCTTCACGCCCGTGCTCGATCTCGACTACGGCCATTCGAAGGTGGTCGGCGATCGCGCGTTTCATCGCGACCCGCGCGTCGTCACGCTGCTCGCGAAGAGCCTGAACCACGGGCTCGCGCTCGCCGGCATGGCGAACTGCGGCAAGCACTTTCCCGGGCACGGCTTCGCGGAAGCCGATTCGCACGTCGCGCTGCCGACCGACGACCGGCCGCTCGACGCGATCCTCAAGCAGGACGTCGCGCCGTACGACTGGCTGGGGCTGTCGCTGTCGGCCGTGATTCCGGCACACGTGATCTATACGCAGGTCGACTCGCGGCCGGCCGGCTTTTCGCGCGTGTGGCTGCAGGACATCCTGCGCGAGCGGCTCGGCTTCACCGGCGCGATCTTCAGCGACGACCTGTCGATGGAGGCCGCGCGCGAAGGCGGCACGCTGACGCAGGCCGCCGAGGCCGCGCTCGCCGCCGGCTGCGACATGGTGCTCGTCTGCAACCAGCCGGACGCGGCCGAGGTCGTGCTGAACGGGTTGAAGACGCAGCCGTCGGCCGAATCGGTGCGGCGCATCAAGCGCATGCGCGCGCGCGGCAAGCCGCTCAAGTGGGACAAGCTGATCGCGCAGCCCGAGTATCTGCGCGCGCAGGCGCTGCTGGCCAGCGCGCTGGCATAGCAGGCGAGCAGGGCGGCGCGGGCCGCGCTGCTTCGGTTCGCCGAAAGAAACGGAAAAGCCGCGCATTTGCGCGGCTTTTGCATGGAACGTACGCACGTGGCGATGCGATGCGCGGGGATCGTCTTGAACGCAACTAACGGTCCGTGCCGACCGCTGCCCCGAATCGCCCGTCGCCCGCTCAGTTCACCTTCATCCGCTGCAGCTTGTTGTACAGCGTCTTCGGGCTGATGCCGAGCAGCGTCGCGGCGCGATGGCGCGTGCCGCCGACCGCGTCGAGCGTCGCGCGGATCAGCAGATCCTCGACGTCGGACAGCGGCGTGCCGACCTTGATCTGCACGCTGCTGCCGTTCAGCGCGGCGCCGGCCGCGAAGCTCGCCTCGCCGGCCCGCAGCGTTTCGATGAAATCGCCGGACGCGTCGTATGCGAAGCGCACGCGTTCCTGCAATTCACGCACGTTGCCGGGCCATTCGTAGGACACGCATTCGCGCACGAAGCCCGGCGCGGCGCGCTTGTCGGTCGTGCTGCGGCCGGTCGCGCGCGCGTCGCGGTTCAGATCGTCGATCAGCGCGTCGGCGATCGCGAGCGCATCGCCGTCGCGCTCGCGCAGCGGCGGCATCGTGATCGAGGCCGCGTCCAGCCGCAGCCACAGATCCTCGCGCAGCGTGCCGTTCGCGACCGCCTCGCGTGCCGGGCGGCGCGTGCTCGCGATCAGCCGGAAGTCGCTCGCGATCGCGCTCGTGCCGCCGATCCGCATGAAATTCTGCGAGTCGAGCGCGTGCAGCAGCGCTTCCTGCAGCACCAGCGGCAACGAGGTGATTTCGTCGAGGAACAGCGTGCCGCCGCCGGCCTGCTCGAACAGGCCGGTCTCGCGCCGCTCGGCGCCGTCGAATGCGCCGCGCTCGTGGCCGAACAGCAGGCTGTCGAGCGATGCGCCTTGGCGGCCGGCCTGCGCGATCGTGCGGCAGTCGAACGACACGAACGGCCCTTTGCGACGGCGGCTCAGGTCGTGCAGCGTGCGGGCGGCGAGCTTCTTGCCGGTGCCGGCCTCGCCCGAGAACAGCACGGCCGTTTCGGTGCGCGCGTTGTGCTCGATCATGTCGTACACGTGCTGCATCGCCTCGCTGCGACCGACCAGCGCGCCGAAGCGGCCGAGGTGGCGCAGCGACGCGCGCAGCGCCTGCACTTCGTCGATCAGTTCGTACGGGCGCGGAATCCGCGCAAGCAGGCTGCGCAGCCGCGGAATGTTGATCGGTTTCAGCAGGTAGTCCCAGATGCCGTGACGCAGGCCTTCGATCGCGCTTTCGACCGTTGCATTGCCGGTCAGCACGATCACCGGCAGCGAACCGTTCGGCTGCTGCTGCGGCAGGTGCTGGAGCAGGTCGAACCCGCTGCCGTCCGGCAGGTTCAGGTCGACGAGGACGACGTCGGGAATCGAGCGGCCGAGCGCGTTGCGCGCCTCGGCGAGCGATGTGGCCGTGTCGACCGAGAAACCGTCTGCGGCGAGCAGCGCGGTGAGGCCGGACAGGCTGTTGGGATCGTCTTCGACAATCAGGGCGTGTGGCATGGTGGACGCGAGTCGGTTCAAGAGAGGCGGGCCGTCAATCCGCAGCCGCATTTCGAGATGAGATTAAAGACTGATTTTATGCCCCGCCGAACGCCTGACGCGCATTATTTCCTTCGCGCTATAAAACAGTTACCGATGATACAAATTGAATATCTTTACCGGTGGATTTTGTGCTGCATCTGTCCCCCGTCCGCGGTCGCTGTTGGCGACGGACAAACAAAAAGCGCCCCGAAGGGCGCTTTGTTCGATGCGGGCATCGCGGGCGCTTACGCGCGGCTGCGGTACTCGTGCGTGCGCGTGTCGATTTCGATCTTGTCGCCGGTGTTGCAGAACAGCGGCACTTGCAGCTCGAAGCCGGTGGCCAGCTTTGCGTTCTTCAGCACCTTGCCCGACGACGTGTCGCCCTTGACGGCCGGCTCGGTGTAGGTGATTTCGCGAACCAGGATCGTCGGCAGTTCGACCGAGATCGCCTTCTCGTTGTAGAACACGACTTCGCAAGCCATGCCGTCTTCGAGGTAGTTCAGCGCGTCGCCCATCATTTCCGCTTCGACTTCGTACTGGTTGTAGTCGGCGTCCATGAACACGTACATCGGGTCGGCGAAGTACGAGTACGTCACTTCCTTGCGGTCGAGCACGACGACGTCGAACTTGTCGTCGGCCTTGTAGACCGATTCCTGGCCTGCGTTGGTCAGCAGGTTCTTCATCTTCATCTTGACGACGGCGGCGTTACGGCCCGACTTGTTGTATTCCGTCTTCGAGATGACCCAGGCATCGCTGCCGATCTGCACGACGTTGCCTACGCGGAGTTCCTGTGCGGTCTTCATAAAAAAACTGTCCTGATCAAATCAAATAAATAGGTGCCTGAGCGTTGCACAACGGCTGACGGCGCAAGCGAGGGGTCCGGTGGGCGCCAAAAGCGAGCGCTTGCGTGGTCAGCCGTCGGATAACCGCTTATTTTAACTGAGATTTTGCGTATTCGGCCAGCTTTCCAGCGAGATCGCCGACGGCCGCGAGTTCGTCGGCCCAGCGGCCCGCATTCGCGTGCAGCGCCGCGCGATGCTGCCGGAAATCGGCCCAGTCGGGCGTGCCGACGCCGTTCCACGCATGCCAGAAGCGCTCGAGTGCCGTGCGCGGCGCGTCGGCGAGGCCGGCCGACAGGTGCGCGAGCGCGGCGTCGAGCTTCGGCAGGTGTGCATCGTCGGCCTGCGGGTAGATGTGCCACACGAACGGCTTGCGCGCCCATTGCGCGCGCACGAACGAATCCTCGCCGCGCACGAAGTTGACGTCGGCGACCCACAGCAGCGGATCGTAGTCGGCCTGCGGTACGAACGCGAGTCCGTGCGCGCTCAGGTTGCCGGCGCGCGCATGCGAACCTGCGCCGAACGACTCGACCCCGAAAAAGCGCGCGAGCGCCGGCGATACGCGGCCGGCCGGCACCAGCGCGACCACCGGCGACGCACCGTCGCGCCACTGCGCGAGCAGCGCGTCGACGGCCGGATTTTCGTATGCGAACAGGCTGATGACCGTCGTGCCGGGCGCCGGCGGCGCGCCGCCGGTCGCGCGCCGCCACCACGCGGCGCGGGCGTCGGCATCGGCTTCGAACGCGGTGCGGCGCGCGTCGAGGTCGCGCTCCTTCAGCACGCCGCCGGTACCGGCCGACAGGCCCGGGAAGAAAAACGTCTTCAGCAGCGGGTAGCGCGGATGCGGCGACGGCCGCAGATGGAAATCGGCGACCCAGTCCTCGGCGCTCAGGTATTCGAGGTTGATCCACACGGGACGGCGCGCGCGGCGCGCCATTGCCGCGAGATACGCGGCGGGCAGCTCGCACGCGAACGCCTCGATCACGACGTCGGCGATCTCGAGCGTGTCGCCGATCTCCGCGTGCCAGTGCTCGATCGCGATTCCGTCGAGCGTCTGTCGCGTCGCGTCGGGGTCGACACCCGGCAGCAGGCGCACGAAGGTGTGCAGGTCGTCGACAAACAGGCGCACCTGCCAGCCGTGCTCGTGCGCGAGCTGCCGCGCGAGGCGCCAGCACACGCCGATATCGCCGAAGTTGTCGATCACCGTGCAGAAGAGGTCGCAGGCGATCGGTTCGTTCGGCGCGAGCGGCGCCGGGGCAACGGGGGCAGGGACGGTGACGGACATCGAAGCGGCGCAGTGAATGCTCTAAACTGGCGATTCTAATGGACCCGTTCCGCGCCTGTCGGCGCCCGGATCACGCATGACATCCCCAGAAGCTTCCGACACCCCGTTCGAACCGAAGAAGATCCTCGCGCAACTGCCGCACATGCCGGGCGTCTACCGCTACTACGACGCGGCGGGCGCCGTGCTCTACGTGGGCAAGGCGCGCGACCTGAAAAAGCGCGTGTCGAGCTATTTCACGAAGACGCAGCTGTCGCCGCGCATCGCGATGATGGTCACGCGCATCGCGCGCATCGAGACCACCGTCACGCGTTCGGAGGCCGAGGCGCTGCTGCTCGAGAACAACCTGATCAAGGCGCTCGCGCCGCGCTACAACATCCTGTTTCGCGACGACAAGTCGTATCCATACCTGAAGCTCACCGCGCACCGTTTTCCGCGGATGGCCTACTACCGCGGCGCGGTCGACAAGCAGAACCAGTATTTCGGGCCGTTCCCGAGCGCATGGGCGGTGCGCGAGAGCATCCAGATCCTGCAGCGCGTGTTCCAGTTGCGCACCTGCGAGGATTCGGTCTTCAACAACCGCACGCGGCCGTGCCTGCTGCACCAGATCGGGCGCTGCACCGCGCCGTGCGTCGGCGCGATTTCCGAGGCCGATTACGAGGTCGACGTGTCGAACGCCGCGCGTTTCCTGCTTGGCCGGCAATCGGAGGTGATGAAGGAACTCGAGCAGAAGATGCATGCGTTCGCGGCCGAGCTGAAGTTCGAGCAGGCGGCGGCCGTGCGCAACCAGATGAGCTCGCTCGCGACCGTGCTGCACCAGCAGGCGATCGAGGTCGGCAGCGACAGCGATGTCGACATCCTGGCGGTCGTCGCGCAGGGCGGGCGCGTGTGCGTGAACCTCGCGATGGTGCGCGGCGGCCGGCATCTCGGCGACAAGGCGTATTTCCCGACGCATGTCGAGAGCGCGCTGACGCTCGCGGAAGGCGGTCTCGGCGACGAAGCCGAAGCGGCCGAGGCGGCTGACATCGCCGACGATGCGCTGCCCGATCGACTCGCGGAAGAAGCCGGCGGCGCGCGCGGCGCGGCCGCATCGGTCGAGGCCGAGGTGCTCGACGCGTTCATCGCACAGCACTACCTCGGCAACCGCGTGCCGCCGGTGCTCGTGGTCAGCCATGCGCCCGCGAGCCGCGACCTGCTCGAGCTGCTGTCCGAGCAGGCCGGCCACAAGGTGTCGCTGGTGCGGCAGCCGCAGGGGCAGCGCCGCGCATGGCTGTCGATGGCCGAACAGAATGCGCAGATCGCGCTCGCGCGGCTGCTGTCCGAGCAGGGCTCGCAGCAGGCGCGCACGCGCGCGCTGGCGGAGACGCTCGGCCTCGAATGCGACGATCTCGCGACGCTGCGCATCGAGTGTTTCGACATCAGCCACACGATGGGCGAGGCGACGCAGGCGTCGTGCGTCGTCTATCACCATCACAAGATGCAGTCGGGCGAGTACCGCCGCTACAACATCGCGGGCATCACGCCGGGCGACGACTACGCGGCGATGCGGCAGGTGCTGACGCGCCGCTACGAGAAGATGGTCGAGCAGGCCGCGCAGGCAGCGGCCGCGGACGACGCGGCCGGCATCGACGGCGAGTCGACGCGCCAGGCCGAGGCTTCGAGCCTGCTGCCGAACATCGTGCTGATCGACGGCGGCAAGGGTCAGGTCGAGATCGCGCGCCAGGTGTTTACCGAGCTCGGCCTCGACACGTCGATGCTGGTCGGCGTCGCGAAGGGCGAGGGGCGCAAGGTCGGCCTCGAGACGCTCGTGTTCGCGGACAGCCGCACGCCGCTCGAACTCGGCAAGGAAAGCGCCGCGCTGATGCTGGTCGCGCAGATTCGCGACGAGGCGCACCGCTTTGCGATTACCGGGATGCGCGCGAAGCGCGCGAAGGCGCGCCAGACCTCGCGGCTCGAGGAGCTGGAAGGGGTCGGCGCGAAGCGTCGCCAGCGGCTGCTGGCGCGCTTCGGCGGATTGCGCGGCGTCGTCGCGGCGAGCGTCGAGGAGCTTGCGAGCGTGGACGGCATTTCGCACGCGCTCGCCGAGCAGATCTACAAGCAGCTTCACTGATATGGCCGCGCGACCGGCCGCATTGCCCGCGTTCTTGTGGCGGGCCGGTCGACACGGCACAATTGCGAATCCTTTACTGTCCCGGATGCCATGCCGTTCAATTTCCCGATTTTCCTGACGTGGGTGCGGATCGTGCTGATTCCGCTCGTCGTCGGCGTGTTCTATCTGCCGGACACGGTGATGGGCGGCGCGCAGCGCAATATCGCGGCGGCGGCGATCTTCATCCTCGCCGCGCTGACCGATTGGTTCGACGGGTTCCTGGCCCGCAAGTGGAACCAGACCTCGTCGTTCGGCGCTTTTCTCGATCCGGTGGCCGACAAGTTGATGGTGACGGCCGCGCTGCTGATCCTCGTGCAGATTTCCCGCGTCGACGCGGCGATCGCGCTGGTGATCGTCGGCCGCGAGATCGCGATTTCGGCGCTGCGCGAATGGATGGCGCAGATCGGCGCATCGAAGAGCGTCGCGGTGAACCAGCTCGGCAAGTTCAAGACCGCATGCCAGATGGTCGCGATCCCGATGCTGCTGTACTTCGGGCCGCTGCCGCTCGGCTTCGCGACGATCGACACGCGCGTGTGGGGCGAGTGGCTGATGTATCTCGCCGCGGTGCTGACGATCTGGTCGATGCTCTACTACATGAAGCTCGCGTGGCCGCAGATTCGCGAGCGCGGCGGCGCGTCGTGATGCGCATGCAGCAGTCGCGGCGCGGAAGTTTTTTGGAAAAAGGGCGCGAAAAGCCCTTGACATACGAATGTGCCTTCGACATAATCTCGCTTCTCCGCTGCACGACGAAGCGAATGTAGCGGGGAAGCAGCAGTAGCGCAGTACGCATGCGGGAGTAGCTCAGTTGGTAGAGCGCAACCTTGCCAAGGTTGAGGTCGCGAGTTCGAGACTCGTCTCCCGCTCCAGATTTTTCTGGCAGCGTGTCGTACGGCAAAGCGCTGCACATGCAGGACAATGCAGGACAATGCGGGAGTAGCTCAGTTGGTAGAGCGCAACCTTGCCAAGGTTGAGGTCGCGAGTTCGAGACTCGT
>NZ_CABVPP010000011.1 GCF_902499075.1 Burkholderia pseudomultivorans
TGGCGTCCCCTAGGGGATTCGAACCCCTGTACTCACCGTGAAAGGGTGATGTCCTAGGCCTCTAGACGAAGGGGACATAATCTTTTCAGATCTGTCTGACTTTCGCTATTCACTTCTCGTCAACAGCGAAGGCCGAAATTCTAACTGCTTTAAATCGTTTTGTGAAGCATTTATTACCACTCGCGCTTCGCAAACCAATCTAATTTGTTCTGTTGGTGGAGGTAAGCGGGATCGAACCGCTGACCTCTTGCATGCCATGCAAGCGCTCTCCCAGCTGAGCTATACCCCCTTGCAGAACAGAAATGAGATTATATGGACCTACTTTGAACTTGTAAATACCTTTTTGCGAACCGGACGAAATTTTTTGCGGAGCCGCCGTTGATTGCCGCGCGGCGGCCCCGCGCTCGTCCGATCCTCAGGCGAGCGCCGCCTCGATACGCGACACCACGACGTCGCGGTCGAACAGCGCGAGCACCGCGTCGATCGACGGCGTATGCGTCGTGCCCGCCACCAGCAGGCGCACCGGCATCGCGAGCTGCGGCATCTTCAGCTTGTGCGCGCCGAGCGTCGCCTTCAGCGCGGCGGAGATCGCTTCCTTCGTCCAGTCGGCCGCCTTCAGCGCGGCGACGAGCTCGGCCAGTGCCGGCCGCACCGCGTCGGTCACGTGCTGCGCGAGCGCCTCGGCGTCCGGCGCCGGCACGCGGTAGAACATCGCGGCGCCTTCCGCGATCTCCTTGACCGTCGTCGCGCGATCCTTCATCAGCGCGATCACGGCCTCGAGCGCCGGGCCGGCCGCGAGCGCCGCGTCGTCGATCGCGAGCGCGGCGAGGAACGGCTTCGCGAGCGCGGCCAGGCGCGCATTGTCCGCTTCCTTGATGTAGTGCGCGTTCAGCCAGTTCAGCTTGTTGTGGTCGTACTGCGCCGGCGACTTGCCGAGATGCTCGAGATCGAACCACTCGACGAACTGCTCGCGCGTGAAGATTTCCGCGTCGCCGTGCGACCAGCCGAGGCGCGCGAGATAGTTGACGACCGCCTCCGGCAGGTAGCCCGCGTCGCGGTACGCCATCACGCTCATCGCGCCGTGCCGCTTGCTCATCTTCTCGCCCTGCTCGTTCAGCACGGTCGGCAGGTGCGCATAGACGGGCGCCTCGCCGCCGAGCGCGCGCAGGATGTTGATCTGGCGCGGCGTATTGTTCACGTGGTCGTCGCCGCGGATCACGTGCGTGATGCCCATGTCCATGTCGTCCACCACCACGCAGAAGTTGTAGATCGGCGTGCCGTCCGGGCGCGCGATCACGAGATCGTCGAGTTCCTCGTTCGAAATCTCGACGCGCCCCTTCACCGCGTCGTCCCACACGACCGTGCCCGTCAGCGGGTTGCGGAAACGCAGCACGGGCTTCACGCCGGCCGGCGGCTCCGGCAGCACCTTGCCGGGCTCCGGACGCCACGTGCCGTCGTAGCGCGGCTTCAGGCCGGCCGCGCGCTGGCGTTCGCGCAGCGCGTCGAGTTCCTCGGCCGACATGTAGCACGGGTACGCGAGGCCCTTCTCCAGCATCTGCGCGAGCACCTCGCGATAACGGTCCATCCGCTGCATCTGGTAGATCGGACCTTCGTCGAAGTCCAGGCCGAGCCATTGCATGCCCTCGAGGATCGCGTCGACCGCTTCCTTCGACGAGCGCTCGACGTCGGTGTCCTCGATACGCAGCACGAAGGTGCCTTTCATCTTGCGCGCGAACGCCCACGGATAGAGCGCGGAGCGGATGTTGCCGAGGTGGATGAAGCCGGTGGGACTCGGCGCGAAGCGGGTACGGACAGGACGGGTCATAAACGGTAACTCGAACGCCTGGGGCGCATGAATGATTCGACGCGGGATCGACGGCGGCAGCGCGGACAGCAACGGGGCCGGCGACGCCCGGAACGGGAAAGAAGCCGGAATTATACTCGCGCCGGACATCGCGCCAAGCGCGCCGCTTGCTTTATGATGTGCGCGCCGCGGCCGCCTGCCGGCGCCGCGCCGGCCGCGCGCAACCTGTCGCGCCGTCGCTCGGAACCTATCGCCGCGTGCGGGCCGTGTGCCCCGCCGCCCAGCCGCCGGAGAACCATTCGATGTCGTCCCCTCGCCTGTCGCGCCGCCACTTCACGATCGCGTGCGCGTCCGCCAGCCTCGCCGCCTGTACGTCCTTCGGCGGCAAGCCCCGCCCCGACAACGCATCCGGCGCCGCGCAGCCGCATGAAAAGCCGGTGAAGATCGGCATCGCGCTCGGCGGCGGCGCCGCGCGCGGCTTCTCGCACATCGGCGTGCTGAAGGCGCTCGAGGCGCGCGGAATCCCGATCGAGATCGTCGCGGGCACCAGCGCGGGCTCGGTGGTCGGCGCGCTCTATGCGTCGGGGATGAACGCGCTGCAGATCAACAAGATCGCGCTGGACATGGACCAGGCGTCGATCAGCGACTGGGCGTTGCCGTTTCGCTCGCGCGGGCTGCTGCAGGGCGTCGCGCTGCAGAACTTCCTGAACAAGACGCTGAACAACCGGCCGATCGAGAAGATGGCCAAGCCGCTCGGCATCGTCGCGACGGATCTGCAAAACGGCCAGCCGATCCTGTTCCAGCAGGGCAATACGGGGCTCGCCGTGCGCGCATCGTGCAGCGTGCCGTCGGTGTTCGAGCCGGTGAAGATCGGCAACCGCGAATACGTCGACGGCGGCCTCGTCAGCCCGGTGCCCGCGTCGTTCGCGCGCAAGATGGGCGCGAGCTTCGTAATCGCGGTCGACATCTCGGCGCGCCCCGACGGCGCGGCGACCAACAACCCGATCGAGATGCTGCTGCAGACCTTCACGATCATGGGCCAGACGATCAAGACCTACGAACTCGACAAGTACGCGGACGTCGTGATCCGCCCGAACCTCAATGCGATGGGCGGCAGCGACTTCAACCAGCGCAACGCGGCGATCCTCGCGGGCGAGGAAGCGGTCGCGCGCATCATGCCGGAACTGCAGCGCAAGCTCGCGGCGGCGCGCGGCGTAGCCGCCGCATAAGCGCGCACGGCGGCGGCGCACCACGCGCGGCGCGCGCCGCGGCGTCGGCCCCAAAACAAAAACCCCTGCCGCCTTTCGGTGACAGGGGTTTTTTCGATCCAGCCCGCAGCGGACTGCGGCGAACGTCAGTTGTTGCCGTTGTCCGCGTCGTCGCCGATCGTCGCGCGCACGCGCTGACGCAGATCGTCGGCCTTCATCGGGAACTGCGTCTCGATGCGGCGCGCGCCGGTGAAACGCTTTTCCCAGTAGCCGTTGTCGAGATCGTCGACGCGGACCGTGCTGCCGGTCGACGGCGAATGCACGAACTTGTTGTCGCCGATGTAGATGCCGACGTGCGAGAACGTGCGGCGCATCGTGTTGAAGAACACGAGGTCGCCCGGCTTCAGGTTACTCATGCTTACCTTTTCGCCGACGCGGCTCATCTCTTCCGCGCGACGCGGCAGCGACATGCCGAGCGTGTCCTGGAACACGTAGCGCACGAAGCCGCTGCAGTCGAGGCCCGAATCCGGCGAGTTGCCGCCCCAGCGGTAGCGCACGCCGATCATGTTGAGCGCGCTGACGACGACGTCGCCGGCCTTGCCCGCCATGCCGGACAGGAACGACTTCGCGCCGCCGCTCGACGGTTGGGTGCTGGCCTGCTGGAGGGAGGAAGTCGACCCGATTTGAGTCGAATTCGTGACATTTTGGTTAAAACTGCTGACTTCGTCGGCGAACGCGCCGGGAGCTGCTGCGAACAGGGCGCCGATGAACAGCCCGGCGAGGGTGCGCGCGCATGCCTGGGTCAGGGATCGATGCTGCATTGGTCGATGGAATTTGCTTAAAAATCAGCTGATTGGCGGAAAATTTCGGTCGATACTAGCCAGCGCGTAATCGTTTGTCAAAACAAATTAAAAAATTCAATCGAGATAGTCAGACCATTGAGCCTTATCACGCTTTCCAGACCGCTTTCAACAGTTTTTGTGTGTAAGGATGTGACGGTCTCGTGAAGATGTCGGCAACGTCGCCCGACTCGACGATCGCGCCCTCCTGCATCACCGCGACGCGGTGCGCCATCGCGCCGATCACCTCGAGGTCGTGGCTGATGAATACATAGCCGAGGTTGTATTTCTGCTGCAGGTTCGCGAGCAGTTTCAGCACCTGCTGCTGGATCGACACGTCGAGCGCGGACGTCGGCTCGTCGAGGATCAGGATGCGCGGCTCCAGCACCAGCGCGCGCGCGATCGCGATCCGCTGACGCTGGCCGCCCGAGAACTCGTGCGGATAGCGATGCAGCACGGTGCGGTCGAGCCCGACTTCGCGCAGCACGGCGAGCGATTTCGCGCGGCGCGCGTCGGGCGTCAGTTCGGGGCGATGCAGTTCGAGCCCCTCGCCGACGATCCGCTCGATCGTATGCCGCGGCGACAGCGAACTGAATGGATCCTGAAAGACCACCTGCATGTTGGCGCGCAGCGCGGTCTGCTCGCGGCCGCGGTAGGTCGACAGCGCGCGCCCCTGGAACTCGATTTCGCCGTGCGCCGTCTTCTGCAGCCCGAGCAGCGCCATCGCAAGCGTCGACTTGCCGGACCCCGACTCGCCGACGATGCCGAGCGTCTCGCCCTGCCGCACCGACACCGATACGTCGGCCACCGCCGTCACCGGCTGCGTGCCGAACCAGCCCGCGAAGCCCGGCCGCTTGCGCGCGAACTGCACGCTCACGTGGCGCGCGTCGAGCAGCACCGGCGCGATCGGCATCACCGGCGCCACTGCGCGCTGCGGCCGGCTGGCCAGCAGCCGCTGCGTATACGAATGCGCCGGTTCCGCGAAGATCCGCTCGACCGGCCCGCTCTCGACGAGCCGGCCATGCTCCATCACCGCGACGCGCTCGGCGAAGTGCCGCACCAGGTTCAGGTCGTGCGTGATCAGCAGGATCGCCATCCCGCGCTTTTCCGCTTCCTCGCGCTGCAGTTCCAGCAGCAGGTCGACGATCTGCGCGCGGATCGTCACGTCGAGCGCGGTGGTCGGCTCGTCGGCGAGCAGCAGGCGCGGCCGGCACGCGAGCGCCATCGCGATCATCGCGCGCTGCCGCTGGCCGCCCGACAACTGGTGCGGGTAGCTGTCGATGCGCTTGTCCGGCTCCGCGATCCCCGTGCGCGCGAGCAGCGCGACCGCGCGGCTGCGCGCCTGCGCGGCCGTCACGCCGTCGTGCAGCATGATCGTCTCGCCGATCTGCGCGCCGACCGTATACAGCGGGTTGAGCGCTGTCATCGGCTCCTGGAAGATCATCGCGATGTCCGAGCCGCGCAGCCCGCGCATCTCGCGCTCGCTCTTCGCGGCGAGGTCCTGCCCGGCGAAGCGGATCGTGCCGCTCACGTCCGCGTCGCGCAGCAGCCGCAGGATCGACAGCGCGGTCACGCTCTTGCCCGAACCCGACTCGCCGACGAGCGCGATGCGCTCGCCGCGGCCGATCGCGAGCGTCACGTCGTCGACCGCGACCGTGTCGCCGAAGCGCACGTGCAGATGTTCGAGCGACAGCAGCGGCTCGTCCGGCTTCGTGACGATGGCGTCGCTCATCGCTGGCCTCCCGCCGCACGCATCGAGTCGCCGATCCGCGTATCGAGCGCATTGCGCAACGCGTCGCCCATGAAGGTCAGCAGCAGCAGCGTCGCGACCAGCACGCCGAACGTCGACAGCGAGATCCACCACGCGTCGAGGTTGCCCTTGCCCTGCGCGAGCAGCTCGCCGAGGCTCGGCGTCGGCGGCGGCACGCCGAGCCCGAGGAAGTCGAGGCTGGTGAGCGCGAGGATCGCGCCGCTCATCCGGAACGGCAGGAACGTGATCACCGGCGTCAGGCTGTTCGGCAGCACGTGGCGCCAGATGATCTGCCAGTTCGACAGCCCCATCGCGCGCGCCGCGCGCACGTAGTCCTGCGTGCGGTTGCGCAGGAATTCCGCGCGCACGTAGTCGGCGAGCCCGATCCAGCCGAACAGCGACAGCAGCACGATCAGCAGCAGGAAGCTCGGCTCGAAGATCGACGCGAAGATGATCAGCAGGTACAGCTCGGGCAGCGAGCTCCAGATTTCGATCAGGCGCTGCCCGACGATGTCGATGCGCCCGCCGAAGAAGCCCTGCACCGCGCCCGCGGCGATGCCGAGCAGCGTGCCGATCGCGGTCAGGATCAGCCCGAACTCGACCGACACGCGAAACCCGTACACGAGCCGCGCGAGCAGGTCGCGCCCCTGCGCGTCGGTGCCGAGCCAGTTCTCGCGCGACGGCGGTGCCGGGTTCGGCACGTTCGAGAAATAGTTCAGCGTGTCGTAGTAATAGCGGTTCGGCGGATAGACGACGAAGTTGCCGGGTGCGTCGAGCCGCTTGCGCACGTACGGATCGAGATAGTCGGCCGGCGTCGGGAAGTCGCCGCCGAAGGTCGTCTCCGGATACGCATGGAACAGCGGGAAATAGTACTGGCCGTCGTAGCGGACCACCAGCGGCTTGTCGTTCGACCACAGCGGCGCGGCAAGGCTCGCGGCGAACGCGACGACGAAGATCACGAAGCTCCAGTAGCCGAGACGCTGCTGCCGGAAGCGCTGCCAGACGCGGCGCGCGGGCGACGGCGACACGCGCGCGCGGGCCGCGTCGAGACGGGACGACACGAGGGCCCGGTTCATCGCGCACCTCGCCCGGCGGCGCCGGGCATGCGGGCGAACGTGCCGCGCAGCGGCAGGCGGACGGACGGTTTCATGTCAGCGCTCCAGGTTCTCGAATTGAATGCGCGGATCGACCCAGACGTAGCAGAGGTCCGAGACCAGCTTGGTCGCCAGCCCGATCAGCGTAAACAGGTACAGCGTGCCGAGCACGACCGGATAGTCGCGCCGCACGACCGACTCGTACGACAGCAGCCCGAGGCCGTCGAGCGAGAACAGCGTCTCGATCAGCAGGCTGCCGGTGAAGAACGCGCCGATGAACGCGGCCGGAAACCCGACGATCAGCGGCAGCATCGCGTTGCGGAACACGTGCCTCCACAGCACGCGGCGCTCGGTGAGCCCTTTCGCGCGCGCGGTCAGCACGTACTGCTTGCGGATCTCGTCGAGGAACGCGTTCTTCGTCAGCATCGTGACGACCGCGAAACTGCCGACGACCGACGCAGTGATCGGCAGCGCGATGTGCCACAGATAGTCGAGCACCTTGCCGGCGAGCGACAGCTGCGCGAAGTTGTCCGACGTGAGTCCGCGCAGCGGGAAGATCTGCCAGAACGAGCCGCCGCCGAACAGCACGAGCAGCAGCACGCCGAGCACGAAGCCGGGAATCGCGTAGCCGACCAGCACGATCAGGCTCGACGCGACGTCGAATGCCGAGCCGTTGCGCACGGCCTTCGCGATGCCGAGCGGCACCGAGATCAGATAGGTGAGGAAGAAGGTCCACAGGCCGATGCTGATCGACACCGGCAGCTTCTGCACGATCAGCGACCACACGCTCTGGTGGCGGAAGTAGCTTTCGCCGAGATCGAAGCGCGCGAAGCGCTTCAGCATCAGCCAGTAGCGTTCGAGCGGCGGCTTGTCGAAGCCGTACAGCGCCTTCAGCTGCGCGAGCTGCTGCGGGTCGACGCCGGTATGCGCGCGCATGCCGAACGGCACCGCGCCCTGCTCCGTCGCGCCCTTGCGCAATTCCTGCACCGCCTGCTCGACGGGGCCGCCCGGCACGAACTGGATCACGACGAAGGTGAGCGTCAGCACGCCGACGAGCGTCGGGATCATCAGCAGCAGGCGTTTGAGGATGTAGCTCCACATGGGCGTCGACTCGCGATCGATAGGCTGGGTTGGACGGGATGACGGGTCGGCGGGACTCAGCGCTCGGGCTTCGCCCACCAGGTCGACACGACCCAGCCCTCGGCCGAATAGTACAGCGGCAGCGTCTGCGGATAGGCGAGCGTGCGCTTGTACGCGATCCGGTGCGTGGTGCTGTACCACTGCGGTACCGCGTAGTAGCCGTGCATCAGCACGCGGTCGAGCGCATGCGTCGCGTCGAGCAGCTCGTCGCGCGTCTGCGCGACGGCGAGCGCGTGCAGCAGCGCGTCGACGGCCGGCGACTTCAGGCCGATGATGTTGTCGGAGCCCGGCTCGTCCGCGAACTTGCTGCCGAAGCGCGCCAGCTGCTCGGCGCCCGGCACCTGCACGCCCGGGTAGCGGACCGTCGTCATGTCGTAGTCGAACGCGTCGAGGCGCTTTTGCAGCAGCGCGTAATCGGCCGTGCGAAAGCGCGCGTCGATGCCGAGCTTCGCGAGATTGCGCTGGTAGGCCGTCACGACCGGCTCCATCGACGCGCCCGAGTCGTCGAGGATCTCGAACGCGAACGGCTGGCCCTGCGCGTTGCGCAGCGCGCCGTCGCGGTAGGTCCAGCCGGCCTGCGCGAGCAGCGCGCGCGCCTTCAGCAGGTTCGCGCGCAGCGAACCGGGCGGGTTCGTGTCGGGCTGCGCGACCATCGGGCCGAACACGGCCGGGTCGAGCTGCGCGCGCAGCGGCTCCAGCAGCTTCAGCTCGCCGGAGCTCGGCATGCCGGTCGCCTGCAGGTCGGTATCGGCGAAATAGCTGTCCAGGCGCGTGTACGCGTTGTAAAACAGCTGGCGGTTCAGCCATTCGAAGTCGAACGCGAGATCGAGCGCCTGCCGCACGCGGACGTCGCGAAACAGCGGACGACGCAGGTTCATGAAGAAACCCTGCATGCCCGCGCCGTTGTGCTGGCGAAACTCGCGCTTGACGAGCTCGCCGCTGTCGAAGCGCTTGCCGACGTCGCGCCGCGTCCAGTTGCGCGCGATGTATTCGACGAGCACGTCGTACTCGCCGGCCTTGAACGCCTCGAGGCGCGCAGTGCCGTCGCCGTACAGCTTGTAGACGATCCGCGCGAAGTTGTTGGTGCCGACCCGCACCGGCAGGTCGGCGCCCCAATACGCAGGGTTGCGCCGATAGGTAATCGTGCGGCCGTTGTCGTAGCGTTCGATCAGGTAAGGGCCGCTGCCGATCGGCTGCTCGAATGCAAGCTGGTCGAACGGAATGCGCGAGCCGTCCGCGCGCAGACCCCACTTGCGCGAGAACACCGGCACGCCGCCGGCGATCAGCGGCAATTCGCGGTTCGCGCTGCGGAATTCGAAACGCACGGTCGCCGGATCGACCACCACCGCCTTGTCGATCTCCGCGAAATACGCGCCGAACTGCGGCGCGGCGAGCTTGCTCTTCAGCGTGTCGAACGAAAACTTCACGTCGTCGGCCGTGACGGGGTCGCCGTTCGAGAAACGCGCGCGCGGATTCAGGTGGAACGTGACCGACCGGCGGTCCGGGGCGACCGCGATGTCGTCGGCGAGCAGCCCGTATGCGGAAGCCGGTTCGTCCGAGCTGCCGGTCGTGAGGCTCTCGAACAGCATGTCGATGCCCGGCGCCGGGTTGCCGCGCATCGTAAACGGGTTGAACTTGTCGAACGACGTCAGCCGGTTCGGGTTCGCAAGCACCAGCGTGCCGTCCTTCGGCGCATCGGGATTGACGTAGTCGAAATGCCTGAAGCCCGGCGGATACTTCGGCTCGCCGTACTGCGCGATCGCATGGGCGGCATGCGCAGCCGGCGCGGCAAGCGCCGCGTGCAGCACCAATATCGCTGCCGCGCGGCCGGCGGCACGTACGGCCCGCGTCGCGCCGAAACGCACGCGGGCGGCGGCCGGGGGCGAACCCATCGTCATAGAGGCCCTGTCGGTCGATTAAGGGTAGTAACGTTGAGCGATTCTACCCATTCAAATCGACTGCGAGCCATCCGGCCGCCATTCGGGTGTGGTTTCGGACCGCGAACCCGCGGCAGCCTGCGACGCCGGCCTCATGCGGCAAGGCCATCAGGCCTGCGACCAAGTCTCGTGCCGCAAGTCGTGGCGGCCGCCCGTCACCCGTTCCACACAAAGGAAAACCGCCTCGAGGGCGGCTTCGTCACGAACGTGCACGTGTCATGTCACCCGTGCACGAGCGGTCGATCAACGCCAGCCGTTGTGACGGCCGTGATCCCAATGACCGCCGCCCGGGCCGCGGCCGTGGCGCCGGTACCACTCGTCGCGCCCCCAGTAGCGATGGCCGTCCCAGTAGCGATCGCCATGCCAGCCGATCACGATTGCCGGTGCCGGCGCGTAGACGGGCGCCGGCTGATAGACGACCGGCGGCGGAGGCGGCGGCGCATACACGGGTGCGGGCGCGACGTAGACCGGAGCCGGCACGCCGAGATTGATCCCGACATTGACACCCGCCATTGCTGCGCCCGACACGAGCAAGGCCGTCATACCGGTCAAGAGCGAGGCAACACGCAAGGTCTTCATGGATTCCTCTTCTGGGGTTGTTTGATGTGTGATTCGACTATAACGGCAAGCGTCGCCGCCGCATATTTCAAGTTTGTAAGAACTGATGCGCAGAATCGCAACACGACGCATCCGCTAACGTCTTGTAACAATCGACGGCCGGCGAAGACGCGCGGGCGCTTTTCCGCATGCCGCAGCGCCCTTCCCGGCGCGGCATTCGCACGGGCCGCGCGCCGAATCATACCGCCCGCGCACGCCGACGCCGCTACGCGCGTGCCGCAACGGACGAAAAAAAAGCGGCACACGCGTGCCGCTTCCCGTTACGCGCGCAATGCGCGGCGATATCGCTCAGCGCGACATCATGTTCATGCTGACGTTGTGCATCACCCACAGTGTGCCGACGATCAGGATCGCCGCGGTCAGCACCGTATAGCTGAACGCCATCACGTTCCAGCGCTGCCCCGACGAGCCGTTCATGTGCAGGAAATACACGAGATGCACGACGATCTGCACGAACGCGAGCACCGCGAGCGCGACCAGCGACGCATGCGGCGACAGCACGCCGCCCATCACGAGGCCGAACGACGCGGCCGTGAGCAGGACCGACAGGATGAAGCCGGCGACATACCCGCCGACGCTGCCGTGCCCTTCTTCGAGTTGAGACGAATGCGAATGGGCCATTTAGATCACGCTCGCAAGATAGACAAAGGAAAACACGCAGATCCAGACGATGTCGAGGAAGTGCCAGAAAAGGCTCAGGCACGTCAGACGCCGCAGGTCGCGATCGGTCAGGTCGCCGCCGCGACACACGATCTGCGCGGCCAGCACGACCATCCACAGCAGGCCGGCCGTCACGTGCAGCCCGTGCGTGCCGACCAGCGTGAAGAACGCCGACAGGAACGCGCTGCGCTGCGGACCGGCGCCTTCGGCGATCAGGTGCGAGAACTCGCGCAGCTCCATCGCGAGAAACGCCGCGCCGAGCACGAAGGTCACCGCGAGCCAGCCGAGCAGCGCGCCGCGCCGCTGCTGATACGCGGACAGCATCGCGAAACCGTAGGTGATGCTCGACAGCAGCAGCGCCGCGGTTTCGACCGCCACGCCCGGGATGTCGAACAACTCCTTCGCGGTCTGGCCGCCCGCATACTGATGGCCGAGCACCGCGAAGGTCGCGAACAGCGCCGCGAAGATCACGCAGTCGGTCATCAGGTACAGCCAGAAACCGAACACCGAGTGCGACGGCGGATGGTCGTCGTGCTCGAGCAGGGTTGCGCTCAGGGTTTTCTGCAACATCAGTTGGCCTCCAGTTCCACGTCGTCGACACGCGCGGCCACGCGCTTCGTCGATTGCTTCTCTTCGATCTTCCACACCGTCGACGCGGGGATGTAATAGCCGTCGTTATCGCGCGAACTGTAGACCACGAGCGTCGCGACGATGCCGACGAGCCCGGCGATCGCCAGCCACCAGATGTGCCACACCATCGCAAAGCCGAGCACCAGGCTGAAGACGCCGATCACGAGGCCCGCGCAGGTATTCGACGGCATGTGGATGTCGCGGAACGTCGCCGGGTTCGGTCGGCCGTCGCCGCGCGCCTTCATGTCCGCATACGCGTCGAGCGTGCGCACCTGCGGAATCACCGCGAAGTTGTAGTCGGCCGGCGGCGACGTGGTCGCCCACTCGAGCGTGCGGCCGCCCCACGGATCGCCGGTCGTGTCGCGATAGGCCGGCAGGTTGCGGTTGCGGATGCTGACGACGAGCTGCAGCAGCTGGCAGCCGATGCCGATCGCGATCAGCACCGCGCCGAACGCGGCGACCAGCAGCCACGGATGCCATGCCGGGTTGTCGTAGTGGTTCAGGCGGCGCGTCATGCCCATGAAGCCGAGCACGTACAGCGGCACGAACGCGACGTAGAAGCCGACCTGCCAGAACCAGAACGCCGCCTTGCCGAGCTTCTCGTTCAGCTTGAAGCCGAACGCCTTCGGGAACCAGTAGTTGAAGCCCGCGAGATAGCCGAACAGCACGCCGCCGATGATCACGTTATGGAAATGCGCGATCAGGAACAGGCTGTTGTGCAGCACGAAGTCCGCGCCCGGAATCGCCATCATCACGCCGGTCATCCCGCCGATCGTGAACGTGACCATGAAGCCGATCGTCCACAGCACGGGCGTCGTGAATTCGATCCGGCCGCGGTACATCGTAAACAGCCAGTTGAACACCTTCACGCCGGTCGGGATCGCGATGATCATGGTCATGATGCCGAAGAACGCGTTCACGTTCGCGCCCGAACCCATCGTGAAGAAGTGATGCAGCCACACGAGGAACGACAGCACCATGATCGCGCAGGTCGCGTACACCATCGTCTTGTAGCCGAACAGCGGCTTCTTCGAGAACGTCGAGATGACTTCCGAGAAGATCCCGAACGCCGGCAGGATCAGGATGTACACCTCCGGATGGCCCCACGCCCAGATCAGGTTCAGGTACAGCATCGCGTTGCCGCCGGCTTCGTTCGTGAAGAAGTGCATGCCGAGATAGCGGTCGAGGCCGAGCAGCGCGAGCGTCGCGGTCAGGATCGGGAACGACGCCATGATCAGCACGTTGGTGCACAGCGCGGTCCACGTGAACACCGGCATCTTCATCAGCGTCATGCCGGGCGCACGCATCTTGATGATCGTCACGAAGAAATTCACGCCGGTCAGCAGCGTGCCGACGCCCGAGATCTGCAATGCCCACAGGTAATAGTCGACCCCTACCCCCGGGCTGAACTGAAGCTCCGACAGCGGCGGATAGGCGAGCCAGCCCGTCTGCGCGAATTCGCCGATCACGAGCGAGATGTTGATCAGGATCGCGCTGACGGCCGTCATCCAGAAGCTCAGCGAGTTGATGAACGGGAACGCGACGTCGCGCGCGCCGATCTGCAGCGGCACGATCAGGTTCATCAGGCCGACCATGAACACCATCGCCATGAAGAAGATCATGATCACGCCGTGCGCGGTGAAGACCTGGTCGTAGTGATGCGGCGGCAGATAGCCGGGGCCGTTGTACGCGAGCGCGAGCTGCATGCGCATCATGATCGCGTCCGCGAAGCCGCGCAGCAGCATGATCAGCGCGACGATGATGTACATCACGCCAAGCTTCTTGTGGTCGACCGTCGTCAGCCACTCGGTCCACAGCCATTTCCAGCGGCCGGTGATCGTCAGTGCGGCGAGAATGCCCAGCACGACCAGCCCCATGAAGGCGCCCGCCCCCATGATGATGGGCTGATCGAACGGGATCGCCGAGAGTGTGAGTTTGCCGAACATGCGTTACCCCTTCGTGCCGCAGGCGGCGTCCTTCAGGTCGAGGACGTGGCCATCGTTGTATTTCGCGATGATGTTGTGGAACAGCCGCGGATCGACCGTCGAGAAGTAGCGCACCGGCGCCTTCTCGCTCGGCTGCGCGACCGCGCCGTAGGCGGTCGCGTCGAGCCGGTCGGGCGACGCCTTCACTTTCTGCACCCATGCATCGAACTGCTCGCGCGGCTCGGCGAGCGTGCGGAACTTCATGTCGGAGAAGCCGCGGCCGCTGAAGTTCGCGGACGTGCCCGCGTAGTTGCCGGGCTCGTCGGCGATCAGGTGCAGACGCGTCTGCATGCCGGCCATCGCATAGACCTGGCCGCCGAGCTGCGGGATGAAGAACGAGTTCATCACCGAATCCGACGTGATGCGGAAATTCACCGGCGTGCCGACCGGAATCGCAAGCTGGTTCACCGACGCGATGCCGAGTTCCGGATAGATGAACAGCCATTTCCAGTCGAGCGCGACGACCTCGACGTCGATCGGCTTCACCGACGACTCGAGCGGCTTGTACGGATCGAGCTCGTGCGTGGTCTTCCACGTGAGCACGCCGAGGAACAGGATGATCAGCGTCGGCACCGTCCAGATCACGACCTCGATCGCGGTCGAGTGCGACCAGTTCGGCGCATAGGTCGCCTTGCGGTTCGACGCGCGATAACGCCACGCAAACCACAGCGTGAGCAGGATCACCGGCACGACGACGATCAGCATCGCCCATGTCGAGGTCGCGATCAGCGCTTTTTCCGCCGCGCCGACGCTTCCTTTCGGATTTAGTACATCTAAATTACAACCTGACAGACTTAAAGCCGCGCCGATTGCCATCAGCGCCGACCAGCCTGTTGAAGCTCTTCTTTTCATCACACTGCCCGAGAGTCATTGAATCCGTTGCGTACGCCCGATGCGCATTCGATCCACGAAAGTGGCCGAATCATACGTCGCGCGAGCGCAATGAAAAATCGATTGATGCGGCAAATCATCATTGCGGAATCTGCGGTGAGTCATAGTGTCGCGGGGGAATTTCGCGCAGCCGGAAGCCGGCTCGGCGCCCAGGGCGCCGGCCCACGATCGATGCGCGCGCAACGACCGCGCCGTCGTCCGGCGCAGCATTGCACACGCATGGTGCATCGCGCTCAGCCGTGAGCCGACGCCATGTACGAAGGTTGCGCGGGCGCGGTGTCGTCGCCCGCCGGGACCTTCGAATGACTTGCCTCGTCGAGCAGGCGCCCGACGGTCGGATCGATTGCGTCGGTGAACGGCTTCGGATAGACGCCGACCATCAGCACCACCAATGCAAGCGACGCGAACATCATGATCTCGCGACGGCTCAGGTCGGCGAGCTGCGCGATGCGCGGGCTCGACACCTTGCCGAACACGACGCGCTTGAGCATCCACAGCGTGTACGACGCGCTGAAGATCAGCGTCAGCGCCGCGAGCGCGCCGATCCAGAAGTTCAGGCGGATCGCGCCCATGATCACCATGAACTCGCCGACGAAGCCCGACGTGCCCGGCAGGCCGACGTTCGCCATCGAGAACAGCAGCACGAAGATCGCGAAGCGCGGCATCACGTTCGCGACGCCGCCATACGCGGCGATCTCGCGCTGCTTCGTGCGATCGACGAGCACGCTCACGCAGAGCAGCATCGCGCCCGCGACGAAGCCGTACGACACGAGTTGCACGATCGCGCCTTCGACGCCGATCCGATTGAACAGGAACAGCCCCAGCGTGACGATCCCCATGTGCGCGACCGTCGAATACGCGAGCAGCTTGCCGAGATCGGTCTGTGCGAGCGCGACCAGGCTCGCGTAGACGATCGCGAACAGCGACAGCGAGATCACGGCCGGCGCGAAGAAATGGCTCGCGTCGGGCGTGATCGGCAGCGCGAAGCGCAGGAAGCCGTAGCCGCCGAGCTTCAGCATCCCGAGCATCAGCGCGGCGCCCGTCGGGCCGTCCGTGTAGACGTCGCGCAGCCACGTATGCACGGGCCACATCGGCACCTTGACCGCGAATGCCGCGAAAAAGCCGAGGAACACCAGCAACTGCGGCGCGAAGCCGAGCTGCAGCGTGCGCCATACCGTCATGTCGAACGTATGCGACTTCGCGTACAGATACAGGATCGCCATCAGCAGCAGCAGCGAACCCGCGAACGAGATGAAGAAGAACTTCACGGCTGCATGGATGCGATGTTCGCGCCCCCACGTGCCGATCAGCAGGTACAGCGGGATCAGCGTCGCCTCGAAGAAGATGAAGAACAGCAGGCCGTCCTGCGCGACGAACACACCGACCATCAATCCCGACAGGATCAGGAACGACGCGTAGTACTGCGCGACGCGCACCGTGATCGCTTCCCACGACGCGATCACGACTACGAGCGTCGTGAAGGCCGTCAGCACGACGAGCCACAGCGACGCACCGTCGACACCGACACGCCACCCGGAGCCGAACGCCGCCAGCCAGTCGCGGCTTTCGACGAACTGCATCGAGGCCGAATGCGGAGCGAAGCCCGCGACGAGCGGGACGACCGTGGCCAGCCCCGCGATCGCGCCCGCCAGCGCGATCAGCCGCGTCCGTCGCGGATGCTGGTCGGAACCGGCACGCAGCAGGCACGCGCCGAACAGGATCGGAACCCAGATAGCCAGGCTCAGAAAGGGAAAATCATGCATGTCAACAGGGCCTAGAGTGGGTCGCGCACGGCATCGGGAACGCGCACGACGAAAGAAACGAAACCGAAACGACAGGTAGATTTCGCGAATCGCCGTTGTTGGCGAAATGTAAAGCGGCATCGAACGAAAACTTGACGCCGCTCAAACGCAATCGGGTTAACCAGCATAAATCGGTTGATTATTTTCTGCATCGCAGCAAAGCGTCGTTTTTTCGCGGCATCGCAGACTATTGATTTGAATGTGTAATTTTTTGTATTCTGCGGGGACGTGCTTCGGGGAAATCGGTGCGATGCGTCATTTTTGACGCGATCGCGGGGACGCAAGGGGTCGGAATGTTGCGAGCGCAACCATCATCACCAGCGGTTCCGGGGCGCCGGCTTCCTTACGACGACAATTACATTTTTATTTCGATTCGTGCCGATTTTTGCGCTGATCTGAAATGGTGTTTTGCACGCGATAGCGGATGTCGCGGGGCAATCGCGATCATCGGTCCATCGGCATGCCGCCTGACGCGCACAAAAGAAAAACCCCGCCTGCGCGGGGCTCACGATGCAAAACGGGAACACGGCCCGCCCGGGCCAGTCGCCGCCGCTACCGCTCATGACTCAAGCGGTCCCACACACGCATCGTCACTGCGCGATAGTGGTTGTGCTGCGCGGGGAAGTGAACGAAGCGGCTGTCGCGCGTGGCGTAAACCGGCGAAGCGGCCAACGTCATCGCATCGACGATGTAGCGCGCGTCGATCATCCCGGACTCCAGCAGTTCGACATAGATCGCCTGCTGGTCGCCGCCGCTCGCATAGACGGACGAACGGTCGTCGAAGCTCTCGATGCGCGCGCAGATCCGCTCGACCAGTGCCCGCATCGGCGCCACGTTGCGCACGCCGATCATGCACGAGTTGACCGCCCACGCCGTGTGATCGGTGCCGATCACGAAGTCGCGCGCCGCGATCACGCTGTCGACCGGCTGGCGCTGGTCGATCGCCAGAATATCCGCGTCGACCCAGAACACGAAATCGTGATGCGGCAGATGTTCGCGAATCAGATGCAGTTTCGCCCAGTTCGCATCGACGCCGTCGGGCAGGAACGCGGGCGGCGTGCGATACGCATGATATGCATAGCCGTGCCGCGTGCAGTAGCGGACGAAGTTCTCTTCATGAAGGTCGCCATAGCCGGCGATGGGCGAGGTATGCAGGCTCACGAACGCAATCCGTGCGCCGGGATTCACATGCCGCTCCAGCTCGCGCGGACGCTGCTGCGCGGCGCGCCACTCGCCCATCGCGTCCGGATGCTCGCCGCGCTGGAATCGCTCGGCATCGTCGACGAGCGCCTGCACGTAGCGGAAATCGTAATCGACGGCCGGCACCCACGCACCGTCGACCTGTCGCCACTCGGGTGCATGGTGCGCAACGAGCGGCTGGGCGCCGGCGATCGAATCGATCGCGAGCCCGTCGAACCATACCGTCTGCGCCGACGCGAAATGGCCGTTCTCGAGCCGCACGTCGAACGGCAGTGGCGGAAAGCATTGCGCGAGCAGCGTCGCCTCGCAGTCGTGCCGCTGCTCCGGCATGTGCATCGCCCATGCGCCCAGCGTCGCGATCAGCGCGCGCAAGCGTTCGCGCACTTCGGGCGTATTGCGAAAGATCATCCCGCTCGCCGCGGGCAGCGACGAGCGGGACGCCTGCGTCGTGACGATCGCATCGTAGCCGTGCGCGACATCGGGCAGCGGATGCGGACTGTACACGACCGAAAACGGGTCGAGCACGAGCAGCACGGCACCCTGCTCCATCGCGACCAGCTGCCGGGCGATCGCGTGGTACTTGTGCAGCACCTGTTGACGCTCGCCGTAGACATGCGTGCCGTCGACGATCGCATGCGCGTAGCCGTGGCGTCGCGCGTAGCGCTCGTGGTTCGCGACGAGGCCGTCGACGGGGCGATGGGAAAGGAGAGTCAGTACGGAATGCATCGGGGCGGCATGCGCGACGTTGAGTCGTGTCAAACGATACACGATATTGGGTGGGGTGCCGGCAAGCGGCCGAGCGGAATTGACGGGCGCTCCCTGTCGACAAACTCGACGCCGCGCTGAGGGCGAACACCACGACCCAAAAAGAAAAAGCCCCACAAGTCCGAAAACTTGCGGGGCTTTGTCACCGCTTTTGGCGGAGACGGAGGGATTCGAACCCTCGATCCAGGTTTTGGCCCAGATGCTCCCTTAGCAGGGGAGTGCCTTCGACCTCTCGGCCACGTCTCCCAAACTTTCGCTCGCACCAGGGAGGCAGTGCGACGAGAACGAAATAATATAGGGTTTCGAACCGCTCGTCAATTTCCGTGATGCATTTTCTTCGATGCATCACGAAAAATTCACGATGCCTGGTCGAGTTCGAATGCCTTGTGCAACGCGCGAACGGCCAGCTCCATGTACTTCTCGTCGATCAGCACCGAAATCTTGATTTCGGACGTCGAGATCATCTGGATGTTGATGCCCTCTTCCGACAGCGTGCGGAACATCTTGCTCGCGACACCGACGTGCGAACGCATGCCGACGCCGACCACCGACACCTTCGACACCTTCGGGTCGCCCTGCACCGTCTCGGCGTTCACATGGCCCTTCACCTGGTTCGTGAGGATGTCCATCGCCTTCTGATAGTCGCCGCGGCCGACCGTGAACGTGAAGTCCGTCTTGCCCTGCACGCTCTGGTTCTGGATGATCATGTCGACGTCGATGTTCGAGTCGGCGACCGGCCCGAGAATCTGATACGCGATGCCCGGCTTGTCGGGCACGCCCATCACCGCAATGCGGGCTTCGTCGCGCTGGAACGCGATGCCGGAAATGACTGCCTTTTCCATGGTCTCGTCTTCTTCAAAAGTAATCAGGGTGCCCGAGCGCATTTCTTCGTCGAGCGCAATCAGCGGATCGGTCAGGCTCGACAGCACGCGCGTCTTCACCTGGTATTTGCCGGCGAATTCGACCGAGCGGATCTGCAGGACCTTCGAGCCGAGGCTCGCCATTTCCAGCATCTCCTCGAACGTCACGCGGTCGAGGCGGCGCGCCTCTTCGACCACGCGCGGATCGGTCGTGTAGACGCCGTCGACGTCCGTGTAGATCAGGCACTCTTCGGCACCCAGCGCAGCCGCGACCGCCACCGCCGACGTGTCCGAGCCGCCGCGGCCCAGCGTCGTGATGTGACCGTCCGGATCGACGCCCTGGAAGCCCGTGATGATCACGACCTTGCCGGCGTTCAGATCGGCCTTCACGCGCTCGTCGTCGATCGAGTGGATGCGCGCTTTCGTGAACGCGCTGTCGGTCTTGATCGGCACTTGCCAGCCGGCGTAGCTCACCGCTTCGACGCCGATTTCCTGCAGCGCGATCGACAGCAGGCCGACGCTGACCTGCTCGCCCGTCGACGCGATCATGTCGAGCTCGCGCGGGCTCGGCTGGCTCGAAATCTCTTTCGCAAGACCGAGCAGACGGTTGGTTTCGCCGGACATCGCGGACGGCACGACCACCATCTGGTGCCCGGCCTGATGCCATTTTGCGACGCGTTTCGCGACGTTCTTGATGCGCTCGACCGAGCCCATCGAAGTGCCGCCGTATTTGTGTACGATGAGTGCCATTGTCGTTCTGAACTGGAGGAGAGACCGCACGGGCGCGCTGGGCAGACCGCGTTGCCGTTCGGTCACGCGGCTTGTGGCTGTGGACGGACGACGAGAGGAACGGCTGGGACGCAACACGCAAGCGTGACGGATTTTGCCCGGAAGGCCGATCAGGCCGCGCAAACCGGGTACGTCACGCGGAAAACCTGCACAAATCGCTCAAAAATCGAGCCGAGCAAACGACCGAGCGTACCCGATAGACGCCCGCTTGACAAGCCGCTCGCCGCGCCGGCATGCGTTCCGGCGCTGTTCCGACGCGCCATCGCTGCGCCAAGCGCCTGCGTCGATCGAGTCAGGTCATGCGATCAGCAGGTCGGGCCGCCACTCGATCCGGCGCCAGCCGTCGTCGGCCGACAACTGGCCGTCGAACAACCCGCCGTCGCGGTTTACGCCGAGCCGCGGCACATAGATCAGGCGCTCGCCCGCGAACAACAGCGGCACGTCGCGCTGCCACGCCGGCACGCCACGCTCCTGGAACAGATTCTTCAGCGTCCGACCCGGGCCGCCCGGCGACGTGCGCATCCGCTCGCCGCCCGCGCGGGCACGCGCCACCAGCGTCGCGCCGCGCAGCAGCGTCTCGGGCAGTGCATCCTCGCTGCCCGGAATGCCCGGATCGGCCGGCGCAAACACGAACGTGCCGCGCCACGCGGGCAGATGCCAGACCTCCTGCCCGGCCCAGACGAGCGACGCGTCCGCGTGCGGCGTGCCGGTGCCGTCGTCGGCCGGGTCCGCGCTGTCGCCCGCCTCCCAGTAGACCATGTCGCGGTAGAGCCGCAGGCACTGCCCCGCATGATCGACGCGCAGCGCATGCGCGTCGTGCGCGTCGCGCAACTGCCGCATCATGCTGGCGAGCCGCGCGGCCGAGGCGCCCGGCAGGCCGAGCGTGCGCATCCAGTAGCGCAGCAGATTCGCGCCGCGCTCGTCGTCGAACGCCATCAGCGCATCGCGCGACAGCGCGCGGCCGTCGTCGCGCGCAACGCCGGCGAAATCCAGTTCGGCGAGATCGTCGAGCAGCCGCTGCGCGGCGGCCGCATGCTGGGCCGCGCGGCCCAGCGCGTCGCGAAAGCCCGGGAAGTGCACGGCCAGCGCGGGCAGCACGTCGATGCGCAACGCATTGCGCGCGTAACGCGTATCGCCGTTCGATTCGTCATCGATCCACGCGAGTTCGCGCCCGGCCGCGTAGCGCTCCAGTTGTGCGCGCAACAGTCTCAGCAGCGGCCGCACGCGCTCGACGCACGCGCCGTCGGGACGATAGCGCGGCGCCATCGCGGCCAGCCCGGCGATTCCCGCACCGCGCAGCAGCTGCAGCAGCACCGTTTCCGCCTGGTCGTCCGCATGCTGGGCGATCCACAGCGCGGCCGCACCGTGGCACTCGCACATCGCGTCGAGTGCCGCATAGCGGCGCTCGCGCGCGCTCGCCTCGATGCCGAGGCCGCTGTCGCGCGGCACCTCGACATGCATCGCGTCGAACGCGACGCCGAGCCGTGCGGCGGTCGCTTCGGCATGCGCGACCCACGCATCGGCGTTCGCGCTCAGTCCGTGATGCACGTGCAGCGCGACGCAGCGCGACGCGCCCGCGACGCGCACGGCCGCGTCGAGCAACACCGTCGAGTCGAGGCCGCCGCTGTAGGCAATCGCGATGCGCGCATCGGACGGGACGCCGGAAAGCGCAGCGCCGACCGCATCGAGGACGACGCGGTCGGCGGAGAATTCGGTCGGGGGAATCACGGAGCGGGCGTGCGCACGACGGCGCACGGTGCGAGGGTGGAGCCGGTCATGCGCCCGGCGTGGTTTCCTTGAACTTGCCGTAGGCCATCAGGCGTTCGAAGCGGCGCTCGCGCAGCGCATCGATGCTCATGCCCTGGAACTGGCGCAGCGAATCGGCCAGCGCACGACGCAACAGCGCGGCCATGCCCTTCGGATCGCGATGCGCGCCGCCGAGCGGCTCGTTGATGATCTTGTCGATCAGGCCCAGCGCCTTCAGCCGATGCGCGGTCAGGCCCAGCGCTTCCGCAGCCTCGGGCGCCTTCGCCGCGCTCTTCCACAGAATCGATGCGCAGCCTTCCGGCGAGATCACCGAATAGGTCGAGAACTGCAGCATCATCACGGTATCGGCCACCGCGATCGCGAGCGCACCGCCCGAACCGCCCTCGCCGATCACGGTCGTGATGATCGGCGTCTTCAGTTCGGCCATCACGTACAGGTTGCGGCCGATCGCTTCCGACTGGCCGCGCTCTTCCGCGCCGATGCCCGGATACGCGCCCGGCGTGTCGACGAACGTGAAGATCGGCAGCCCGAACTTCTCCGCCAGACGCATCAGGCGCTCGGCCTTGCGATAGCCTTCCGGACGCGGCATCCCGAAGTTGCGCGCGGCGCGCTCCTTCGTGTCGCGACCCTTCTGGTGGCCGATCACCATGCACGGATGGCCGCCGAAGCGCGCGAGGCCGCCGACGATCGACAGGTCGTCCGCGAACGCGCGGTCGCCGTGCAGTTCGTGAAAATCGGTAAACAGTTCCAGTTCCGCAACGTAATCGAGCGTGTACGGACGCTGCGGGTGCCGCGCAATCTGCGAAACCTGCCACGGCGTCAGGTTCGCGTACAGGTCTTTCGTCAGTTGCTGGCTTTTCTTCGACAACCGATCGATTTCTTCCGAAATATCGACAGCCGAGTCGTCCTGCACGAATCGCAGTTCTTCGATCTTGGCCTCGAGTTCGGCGATCGGCTGTTCGAAATCCAGAAACGTGGTCTTCATGTGTTCGAATCCTTGGGTCTTGCGGCAGCGCGTATTCTACCCGCGCGCACGACGCGCAAGACCGGCTCTCAACTATTGATGTTTAAAACCCGATAGCCGCCACTCCGGCGCCGTTCAGGCGTCGGCGTCGGGCGCATCGAGACTGCGCCACATGTACCAGGTCGCGACGGTGCGCCACGGCTCCCAGTTGGCCGCGACTTCCCGCGCCTCGCTGCGCGTGACGGGTTCTCCGCTGAAGTAATTGACGCTGATCGCACGGATCAGGCCCGGATCGTCGAGCGGCAGCACGTCCGGCCGCGACAGGTTGAAGATCAGGAACATCTCGGCCGTCCAGCGACTGATGCCGCGGATCTGCGTGAGTTCCGCGATCACGTCCTCGTCGTCCATCGACGTCCATTTGTCGACGTGCAGCGCACCCGACACGAAGTGCTGCGCGAGATCAAGGATGTATTCCGTCTTGCGCTTCGACAGTCCGCACGCGATCAGCTTGTCCGCGCCGAGCCGGATCACCGGCTGCGGCGCGAGCTTCGGACATGCGGCCTCGATGCGCGCCCACAGCGACTGCGCGGACGGCACCGAGATCTGCTGGCCGACGACCGAGCGCGCGAGCGTGACAAACGGATCGCCGCGCTTGACGAGATGCGCGGGCCCGAACTTCGGGATCAGCTTCTTCAGGATGCGGTCGCGCTTGACGAGATCGGCGCATGCCTTGTCCCAGTATGCGGGACGCACACCGACATCCGCGCCATCGACCGCCGCCTCGGACGCGCGCGTCTTGCGGGCCGCGTCGGCGGCCGGCATCGCGTGCTCCGGCTGCGCCGCATCGGCGCCCTTCGCGCGCGCGGGCTTCGCCGCCGGCTGCGCATGACCGTTGAGCGCGCCGTTCGGCACCGCGCGCGTCGCGTCCGCCTTCGCCGCCGGCGCGCGCTTCGCTGCCGGACGCGCGGCGACCGGAGTCGCGCGCCTGACCGGCGCTTTTCTGGCCGTTGCCATCTTGCCTCCTACCCGACGGATCGGTCAGTGGAACGCGCCACGCTCATACGCGACGCCATTCGGTCGATCCGCCCGGTTTGTCTTCAAGCGCGACGCCGGCCTCGAGCAGTTCCGCCCGGATCCGGTCCGCTTCGGCATAGTCCTTCGCTTGTTTCGCCGCGACGCGCGCGGCGATCCTCGCTTCGATCTCGTCGGCCGCCAGCGCGCCTGCCTGCGCGGCGCCGGACGCCTGCTGCAGGAACGCGCGCGGCTCGCGGCCGAGCAGGCCCAGCAGGCCCGCCAGTTGCTTCAACTGCCGCGCGAGCGACGCATCGCGCGTGCGGTTGACTTCCCCCGCCAGCTCGAACAGCGTCGCGACCGCGACGGGCGTGTTGAAGTCGTCGTTCATCGCGGCCGCGAAACGCTGCGCGTGCGGCTCGTTCCAGTCGAGCGCGAGCGTGTCGGGCTCGACGTCCTTCAGCGCCGTGTAGAGGCGCGTGAGCGACGCGCGTGCATCGTCGAGGTGCACGTCGCTGTAATTGAGCGGCGAGCGATAGTGGGTGCGCACGATGAAGAAGCGCATCACCTCGGCGTCGTACCGTTCCAGCACCTCGCGGATCGTGAAGAAGTTGCCGAGCGATTTCGACATCTTCTCGTTGTCGACCTGCACGAAGCCGTTGTGCATCCAGTAATTGACGAAGGTCTGCCCGGTCGCTCCCTCGCTCTGCGCGATCTCGTTCTCGTGGTGCGGGAACTGCAGGTCCTGCCCGCCGCCATGGATGTCGAAATGCTCGCCGAGCAGCGTACAGCCCATCGCCGAGCACTCGATGTGCCAGCCCGGGCGACCCATTCCGTACTTCGACGCCCACGACGTGCCTTCCGGATCCTCCGGCTTTGCGCGCTTCCACAGCACGAAATCGAGCGGATCTTCCTTCGCGTCGTTCGACGCGACGCGTTCGCCCGCACGAAGATCGTCGAGCGACTTGCCCGACAGCTTCCCGTAGTTCCGGAACTTGCGCACCGAGTAATTGACGTCGCCGTCGCTCGCCTGGTACGCGTAGCCGTTCGCCTCGAGCTTCTCGATCATTCCGAGCATCTGAGGAATGAACAGCGTCGCGCGCGGCTCGATGTCGGGCCGCTGGATGCCGAGCGCGTCTTCGTCCGCGTGCATCGCGTCGATGAAGCGGTCGGTGAGCGACTTGATCGTCTCGCCGTTCTCGACCGCGCGGCGGATGATCTTGTCGTCGATGTCGGTGATGTTGCGCACGTACGTGACCCGGTAACCGATCGCACGCAACCAGCGCTGGACGAGGTCGAACACGACCAGCATGCGCGCATGGCCCACGTGACAATAGTCGTAGACGGTAATCCCGCATACGTACATCCGCACTTCGCCGGACTGGCGCGGCACGAAAACTTGCTTGTCACGCGCGAGCGTGTTGTAGATGCGCAGTGATTCCATAGAGATGAACCGTGAGCCGAAGGAAACCGCCCTGGCGAAGCTCGCCCAGCATGCGAAACGGACGGACCACCTGCTGCGGCGCGACGCCGCGCGTCCTCGATATCACATGGGGCGGTCAGGCTGCAAGCACAGCGGTGACGGCCACGAGAGGCAAAGAAAGACTGTCTGCCGCTCGCCGGAACGCGCAGACGTTTTGTTAGAATGGCTCGGAGTATAACATTCCGATTTACGCCTATGAAATCTCATCGCGGCCGCGCGCCGAGCGCTGCGACCCTCGTTGCGACCGCCGTCATGGGCGTCGCGCTGGCCCTGTTCGCGGCCCCCGCCGCGCATGCGCAGAAGGCCCCCGCCACCGCCGACGGCACGCCCGAAATCGATGCGTCGATCGCCGGCAAGCAGTGGAAACAGGCGCTCGCGCAGCTCGACGCGCGCATCGCGTCGAACCCGCACGACGTGCAGGCGCAGTTCAAGCGCGGCACCGTGCTCGCGCGCCTGAACCGCGACGACGACGCGATCCAGCAGTTCGTCGCGATCACGCAGGCGTACCCCGAACTGCCCGAACCGTACAACAACCTCGCGGCGCTGTACGCGAAGCACGGCCGCTACGACGAAGCGCGCGCCGCGCTCGTCACCGCGACGCAATCGAACCCGAGCTACTCGCTCGCCTACGAAAACCTCGGCGACCTGTACCTGCGCCTTGCGGCCGAATCGTACAAGCGCGCGCAGTCGCTCGGCCGCACCAGCGGCGCGACCGCGCAGCGCCTCGCCGACATCCAGAAGATCGTGTCGCCGCCGAAGTCCGCGTCGAACGCGCACGCTGCGGCACCGGCCACGCGCGAGTACACCGATCGCGCCGCGGCCAACGTCAGCACCACCACCTTGCCGATGTCGCCGACGTTCCAGTTCAGCGGCCCGTCGGGCGCGCTGGCCGCGCCGTATGTCGCGCCGTCGCAGTAAGCGGCGCGACGTTTCACTTCCCTTTTCATCCCCAACCTGAGGATCGCAATGAAACGTCTGTTGCTGGCGCTTGGCGGCGCCGCCCTTCTCGCGACCGCGCCCGCGTTCGCGCAAACGGCCACCGCGCACCCGGTCGTGCAGCTCAAGACCTCGCAGGGCGACATCCGTGTCGAGCTCTACCCGGAGAAGGCGCCGAAGACGGTCGCCAACTTCCTCGAGTACGTGAAGGCCGGCCAGTACAACGGCACGATCTTCCATCGCGTGATCAAGGGCTTCATGATCCAGGGCGGCGGCTACAAGGCGAACTTCGACGAGAAGCCGACCCGCGCGCCGATTCCGCTGGAGAGCAAGAACGGCCTGAAGAACCTGACCGGGACGATCGCGATGGCGCGCACGAGCGATCCGAATTCGGCCACCGCGCAGTTCTTCATCAATACGGTCGACAACGCGGGCCTCGACTACCCGAACCCGGACGGCAACGGCTATGCGGTGTTCGGCAAGGTCGTGTCGGGCCTCGACGTCGTGAAGAAGATCGAGGCGGTGCCGACCACGTCGCGCGGCCCGATGCAGGACGTGCCGGCGCAACCGGTCACGATCGAATCGGCGAGCATCGTCTCGAAGTAAGACCCTGCCGGCCTGTCCGGCGCCTCACGCGGCCGCGTCGCACGACCGGCCGCGTGCCATTTAAACCGCCTCACCGAAGGAATTCATCATGGTTGAACTGCATACGAACCACGGCGTGATCAAGCTCGAACTCGACGCCGCGAAGGCACCGAAGACGGTCGAGAACTTCCTGAACTACGTGAAGAAGGGCCACTACGACGGCACCGTGTTCCACCGCGTGATCAACGGCTTTATGATCCAGGGCGGCGGCTTCGAGCCGGGCCTGAAGCAGAAGCCGACCGACGCGCCGATCGACAACGAGGCCAACAACGGCCTGAAGAACGACGCCTACACGATCGCGATGGCGCGCACCAACGACCCGCACTCGGCCACCGCCCAGTTCTTCATCAACGTGAACGACAACGACTTCCTGAACCACTCGTCGCCGACGCCGCAGGGCTGGGGCTACGCGGTGTTCGGCAAGGTCGTCGAAGGCCAGGACGTGGTCGACAAGATCAAGGGCGTGAAGACCGGCAACGCAGGCTTCCACCAGGACGTGCCGACCGACGACGTCGTGATCGAGAAGGCCGTCGTCGTCTGACGCGCGGCCAGGGAGGCACTTCGATGTTGCAGGAGAGTCCGCCGCGAAGCGTCTCCGCGGGCGTGCCGGGCGAGCGCGAATACGCGCAAGCCGCACGCCCGTTCCTGTTCCTGTCCGATCTGCATCTGAGCGACGCGATTCCGAACACGGTCGCCGCGTTCGAGCATTTCGTGAAATACACCGCCGACAGCGCCGACTCGGTGTTCATCCTCGGCGACCTGTTCGAATACTGGATCGGCGACGACGTCCTCGACGACGATCCGTTCGCCGCGCGCATGGCTGCGCTGATGCATACGTTCTCGGAGCGCGGAATCGCGCTGTACGTGATGCACGGCAATCGCGATTTCCTGCTCGGCCGACGCTTCATGAAGGCGGCCGGCGCGATGCTGCTGCCCGATCCTTCGCTGATCATGGCATTCGGCCAGCGCATCGTGCTCGCGCACGGCGATGCGCAGTGCACGGCCGACCGCGGCTATCAGCTGTTCCGCCGTTTCGCGCGCAATCGCGTCGCGCAATGGCTGTTCCTCGCGTGGCCGCTTCGCTGGCGCCGCGCGCTCGCGCAGCGGATGCGCACGAACAGCGAAGCGGGCCGGATGCGCCCCGTGTCGGCGATCTACGACGTCACGCGCGACGGCGTCGCCGCACTGTTCCGGAAAAGCCGCGCGAAAGTAATGATTCACGGTCACACGCACCGCCCCGCGCGCCACGTCGAAGCGGACGGCGTGCGCTGGGTGCTGCCCGACTGGGATCTCGACCACGGCATGCCGCGCGGCGGCTACCTGCGCGTCGACGCGGAAGGCATCCACGCGATGCCGCTCGACTGATACCTGCGGGCGCTCGCCGGCAGGCACCGCTCACCATCAAGCCTGGCGCTCGACCGCCTTCCCCTCCAGCACCGCCGACAGGCGGCGCAGGTCGAGGCGCGCGGCATCCGCGCCCTGCAGCGTTTCCAGATGCGTGCCAAGCTGCTCCAGCGCCGCGACGATCTCGTCGACGCGGCGGCTTTCCTTCGCCGCATGATCGATCAGCCCGTGGATCGCGAGCGACATCGGATCGTCGGCGTTCGGCGTGATCCCGTATGCGCTGAACGCCGCGCGCTCGGACTGCGGCTTCGGCTGTGCAGGCATCACGACGCGCGCCGGATTGCCGACCGCCGTACCGCCGGCCGGCACCGGCTTCACGACCACCGCATTTGATCCGACCTTCGCGCCCGCGCCGACCGTGAAACCGCCGAGCACCTTCGCGCCCGCGCCGACGATCACGCCGGCCTCGAGCGTCGGATGGCGCTTCGCGCCGCGCGTGAGCGACGTGCCGCCGAGCGTCACGCCCTGATAGATCGTGCAGTCGTCACCGACGATCGCCGTCTCGCCGATCACGACACCCATCCCGTGATCGATGAACACGCGCCGGCCGATCGTCGCGCCGGGGTGAATTTCGATGCCGGTCAGGAACCGCCCGGCCTGCGACACGAAGCGCGCGAGCCAGTAGCGCTTCGCGCGCCAGCACGCATGCGCGAACCGGTGCAGCACGAGCGCATGCAGCCCCGGGTAACAGGTCAGCACTTCCCAGGCACTGCGAGCGGCGGGATCTCGCTCGCGAATCGTCGCAACGTCTTCGCGCAGTCTCGTGAACATGGTCGGATAGGGAAAAAGGCCGGCGGACGCCGCCGGCGATCGCCGGCCGTTATCGCACCGGGTAATTAACATATGACGTCCGGCGATTGTAGGGCCTGTCGCGCGCGGCCGCTCGAGGCCGCGCGTTCACCCCGCCGCCGGCGCGGGTATTCGGCGGGAACGTACGGCCGGCGGGCGTTCCGGGACCGCCTGATCGACCGCGAACGATGCAGTCCGGCGACGACCAGCGCGCCGAGCCGGCGGAATATCCGTGAAAAACCGGCAAGCCCGAAACCGGCGCGACCGGACATGCGTCCCGCCGGTTCGGCCGGGACGGCCCGCGCATCCGCACAACGGTCGTCCCGCGCCCGCTTGCCGCCCCGCCCGCGCGTTACGCGTCGCCGTCCGGCGTATGCGTCTTCAGCAGAATGTGCTTCGCGATGCCGCGCAGGATGTTGACCTCCTCGCGCTCGAGCCCCGTGCGCGCGAACAGGCGCCGCAGACGCGGCATCAGCTTCTTCGGATTGCGCGGGTCGAGAAAATCGAGCGCGATCAGCGCGTTCTCGAGATGCACGTACATCCGCTCGATCTCGTCGCTCTGCGCAAGCGTGCCGGCCTCGCCCGACGGCGGCTGCGCGTCGCTCGCCTGCTGCTCGAGAAACGCGACGCGCAGCTCGTACGCGAGCACCTGCACGGCCTGAGCAAGGTTCAGCGAACTGTAGGCCGGGTTCGCCGGAATGTGGGCGAGCGCGCTGCACTGCTCGACATGCTCGTTCGCGAGACCCGTGCGCTCGTTGCCGAACACGAGCGCGATGTCGCCCGTGCCGACCTGTGCACTGGCCTGCCCGGCGGCCGCGCGCGGCGCGAGACGCGGCGGGCCGTATTCGCGCGTGCGGGCGGTCAGCGCGATCGACCAGTGGACGCCGGACAATGCTTCGCCGAGCGTCGCCACGACGTGCGCGGACGCGAGGACGTCGTCTGCGCCGCTTGCCATCGCGATCGCCTCGGGGTCGCTCTGCACGTGCGGCACGCGCGGCGCGACCAGCACCAGCCGCGAAAAGCCCATCGTCTTCAGCGCGCGCGCGGCCGCGCCGACGTTGCCGGGATGGCTCGGCTCGACGAGCACGAAGCGGGTTGACGTAAAGCCGCCCGAAGGCGACCGGGACGGCGCCGCGTCCGATGCGGACGGCGCGGCGATGTTCTGCGGGGTTTCCACTACCATGCGACTCGATTCATCAGAATGGCCGTATGGTATCGCCATCGACGCGGCAAACCCACCCGGCCGGACGGCCAGTGGGGGTTTCCCCGCATTCCGGTTTCCTGAAACCACCGAAAATCGGGTAAAATCATGCGTTTACGCGTCACACTCGGATGTGGCGCGGGTCGTACCCCGCTCTTTGTCAATTCGCGTCTCATCTCGCCCGGCAAGCTTGCGCCGTCCAGGGCGGGTTGTTCCACTTCGTGGCGGCCCATGCCGCCGGCTACAGGATCCAGGCTCATGCATCCCATGCTCAACATCGCTGTCAAGGCTGCGCGCCGCGCCGGACAGATCATCAATCGCGCGTCCCTCGATCTCGACCTGATCGAGATCCGCAGGAAGCAGCAGAACGACTTCGTCACCGAAGTGGACAAGGCCGCCGAAGACGCGATCATCGAGACGCTGAAGACCGCCTACCCCGACCACGCGATCCTCGCGGAAGAATCGGGCGAGTCGGAGAACGAATCCGAATTCCGCTGGATCATCGATCCGCTCGATGGCACGACCAACTTCATTCACGGCTTCCCGTACTACTGCGTGTCGATCGCGCTCGAGCACAAGGGCGTGATCACGCAGGCCGTCGTCTACGATCCGAACAAGAACGACCTGTTCACGGCCACCCGCGGCCGCGGCGCGTACCTGAACGACCGCCGCATCCGCGTCGGCCGCCGCGATCGCCTGTCCGACGCGCTGGTCGGCACCGGCTTCCCGTTCCGCGAAAAGGACGGCCTCGACGCCTATGCGCGCCTGTTCACCGAAATGACGCAGGCGTGCACGGGCCTGCGCCGCCCGGGCGCCGCGGCGCTCGACCTCGCAAACGTCGCGGCCGGTCGCCTCGATGCGTTCTTCGAGCAGGGCATCAACGTGTGGGACATGGCCGCGGGCAGCCTGCTGATCACCGAGGCGGGCGGCCTCGTCGGCAACTACACGGGCGACGCCGACTTCCTGCATCGTCATGAGATCGTCGCCGCGAACCCGAAGATCTATGCGCAGATGATCCCGATCCTGAACCGCTACAGCCGCATGCATCCGGCTGCGGAATAAGTTCCGGCCCGCAGTCGCGGGGAATGCGACGGCCCGTGCTCCGCTTCGTGCGGCACGGGCCGTCGGCGTTTTGGAACGACGAACGACGAAATCCCCGTATCGAGAGATAGATACGCGCCGACCGATGCCCGGTTATCACGCATCGCGAGCGCCGAAACCCGGCCGAAAAGCCAACTTCGCGCTTGTCGATCGAAGCCGCTGGTAAACTCGGGCATCCCAAGCAACATACCCGATGCCTGACCTATGACCACGTTGTCGCCCGAGGCCTTTGCAGCCCACACGCCCATGATGCAGCAGTACCTGCGCCATACCCGATAACGCTCAAATAAAAAAGCTACGCCAAAACCTACGCGAACAAATTTCGGAGCCGGCCGTTCGCGTCCCGTTGCAGGCGATGGATATATCCGTGCTCAGTGGCTGGTGGTCGTCAGTCCCCTCTTGTTGATTTAAGAGTAGGTGACTTCAAAGTCGGCATCTGATGTGAAAATTTCGGGGCCAGTTCAGGTTATGATGCCGGCACATCCTCGGAACGTGAATAAAACGAAATGAACGTCAGCGTAATCG
The DNA here is from genome assembly GCF_902499075.1 of Burkholderia pseudomultivorans. GTDB lineage: Bacteria > Pseudomonadota > Gammaproteobacteria > Burkholderiales > Burkholderiaceae > Burkholderia > Burkholderia pseudomultivorans. The sequence goes on from NZ_CABVPP010000011.1 coordinate 31,799, forward strand.
AAATTATTGCAGCGGCTACCATACCTGTAGCTTTTGTGCTGGTCATAATCGACCGGATCGTCAACAAGCGCGGCATAGGTGCCAGAGCCATACAATTGACCGCGGTCGGGATGCTGGTTCCACTCATACTGATTTTAGCTCTGGAGAAAATTCTTGACGGTGCCACGGTCGGTACGCTGATCGGCGGAATCGTCGGCTATCTTCTCTCCGGCATATCCGAGTTTGACAAAGGAAGGGACGCAAACTCTTCAACGAAAAAGGGTAAAAATGGAGAATTACCAGCCCAAAGCAAAGGCACCGCGTAGTCTTCGGACACGAGTCTAGTAAATGTCAATCCTCCCGAAAATGGTCGAGCGTCCGTGACGGAAGGCGTTGAGCGATGACAGCACGAAGAAGGCCACATGCATCTACTTGCCTCACACTATCAATCTGAGTTCCTGGCTACCCCGCAACTCATACGACTCGACTATGCCAAGGGAAAGGATGGCTTTGAGCCAACGCTGCTGGTGAAGGGCAGCACGCTCTTGCTGAAGTTCATGGTATTGGGTTCGCGGCTACGGTTTCATCTGGCGCGCGTAAAAGGTCGTCTCCTATATGCATTAACGGCGTACGACGATCCATCTAAGCCTGCATCGCTATGGTCGGTCGTGGAAAACGAGGCAGAGGTCACAGCGCTGCGGGGGCTGGCATCTGGCGAACCGTCCCCCATATTCCTGTTTAACGAGCTTGCCCTGAATGTTGCATGGTCCACCGTAAAAGCTAGCTTCCCTTCAGAGGTGAACGACTGGATCAGCAACGCGAAACTTGGGAAAGGAGACTGCCCTGCCATTGCTAAAGAGGCTGGCGACCTGCTGGAACGGGCGTTCGACGGCACTACGACCCCCGACGAGTTGCTGTCTGCAGAAATTGTCCGTATCGACGAGTGGCATGCAGTTTTCAATCACTTCATTACGAGCCACGGCAGTAACAGCCCGGTCGACTTGTTTAGCCGAGACGAGGGCGGACAGCAGGAACAACTTGCGGTCTGGTTAACCGACAGCCTCCACCCGCGTGGAGTACACCACAGTCCCCAAATCCCAAAGGGGAACGGAACACGCGAACTCACCGATATTCTCCTCAGCCACGAGGCCGGTGCACTGCTGATCGAGTCGAAGGCTCTCACTGTCTTCAATCGCGATAAGTTGCCTGATCGAACGAAGCTAGCAAAGGATGTATCGCAGCACGTCGAAAAAGCAGTTCGCCAGCTGCGCGGTAGCATTCGGCGGCTCAAAGATGGCGCACCGGTTACCACTCGGGGTGGATCCGCTATAGACGTTGAGCGATCACAGCCGGCACACGCCGTCGTTCTCATTCCAGAGTTCGACTTGATAGAAAATCAAGAGAACTACGGTCTGGCGTTTATTGCAGACTTCATGGAGGCGACGGGAGGTTTTATCCATCTGCTGGATCTCGCCGAGTTGCTGCGTGTTGTCCAAGCCGCCGAAATGATCTCCAGAGTCAGCGAGAACGTAACGCCGCTGATGGCTTTGGACTATTGCTTGGTGAAGCGAGCCGAGCAAACGCGCGTTGCGGGGACATTGTGCATCCAAGTTCTACTGCGAATGCAGGAATGAGCGCACGCGTGAGCCGTGCGGTCTAACTTCTCGGTCGGTACGGATGCCTTGCAGCATCCGCGCCTTGGGCCGCTCCTGCAAGTCGCCGCCATCTCTCCGTTGAGCGTCTAGTTTCTCTAATTGCCACCGACTGCTCTCGGCCGGTAGCTGCCTGTCGCCGTCGCCGCTCACAACTGGCCATATGGCGGACTTCGACCGATCCCGCGCGGGCCGCTGGTAAACTCGGGCAGCCAAAGCAACTTTTCCCGGTCACATGAGCACGCAACCGCCAGCACACCTGCAACCGTCACTCCAATGATGGAGCAGTACCTGAGCGTTATCTGACAAGACGGGGGGGGCACAAAGCTACGCCGGGACCTCCACTCACAGTCTCTGGCCTACCCCGACTGAGCGCCTGCTGACGTTCGATTCCGCAACCAAGCGGCGCGTTACACCTCTTTCGACTAGCCGCTCATCGTTAATGCTTGTCTACGATGGGGACGGACGACCAGAAACCGGTCGATTGAGCGATGGGTTAGATCCCATAGGGGAAAGCACAACAAGCCGTCCATCGATTCCACTGACGTTCGCATCGAGTCTTTCCATCTCGCCCGGCACATCCGGAAGGAACAACAGGATGCCGTTTTTGATACCGCTAATGAGCAAATAGTGTTCAACTTGAGCGACCGCATTGGCATAGTTTTTTGGCATCATATGTCGCTTGATTTCTATGACGACGCGTTCGTCTTCGTGAGTAACTATAAGGTCAGCCCGAAACGGCCTTTCGGCGTCCAATCGCACCTCGGTTTGTACGTTGACCTCCGGTGCTGCGGAAGCAAGAAAGCCGTGCAGAGCTCCAATTGCCTGAGATTCGGTCGCCCTACCCGGGAACGTTGGGGATGACAAATGAGTCGCGCAAAACTGGTTCAGAAGTTCTATAGAACGTACTAATAGGCCCGCATTCGCTGTTTGGGCCAAGTTTGTTTCCAGTTCTGCCTTTTTCGCTTCAGCTTCTGCCTGTGCGCTCGCAAAAGCGAGGCGTTCTGCAATCTGATCGAGAAGCAAGCATGCGAAAGCGGAAACGGAAACGATAGCGAGGAAGGCCTCACTCTCATCGAAATCTAGCTTGTAATCGTGTGCCGACGGGTTCCTCCATTCGGTACGGTACGTGGTCAACTGGCTCAGAACTCGATTACGAAAAACGTTGTTCTGCTCAAGATAGTTCTCGATATCGTACGGACGCTTTTTCGAAGGATCTTGTCGGGCAAACACCCTGTACGCTTCCTTAATACTGCCTTCAAAGGCCTGATTCGTTCGGTATATGGCGTCAGTGAAGGCCGTCTCATCATCGGTCTCTTGGCCACGAGACAAGTGCCGAAAAGCAGTCTCTATGTGCAAAAGAACGGCACGTAGTCCCGGGACATACTCTCCTTCGTCCAATACGTCGATCTTCTTTCTTAAGGTGTCAACGAGGTCCACGATTTGTTAGTTCCTAACACAGTCGGTTGCCATGAGTATGTACACGTGTCACAAAACGCTTCCGCTGCCTCGTGCATCGGGCCAAGAGAATTCATCTCGTATCTCAACCACTTTCGCTCCCTTCGCCAGATTGCAGTCGCCACACGAGAGCTGGAGGTTTGTCGGGTCGTTGCCCCCCCCAATCGCGAGCGCGACCATGTGATCGATATGGGACGACTCCTCGCTGCCAAAAACCGCCAAAGCCGGTCGGCCGCAGTGTTGGCACAGGCCCCTGTCGCGGTGTTGGATGCGATTCACCAGCCATGAGGGAAAATAAGCGCGCGGAAGCCGCCCATCGGATTCAAGAACCGGGTAGTCCGACTTTTTCAGCGGCCGGATTCGCTCGGCCAGCTTTGTATTGAAGTCGAACATCAGCGTTCTGCGCTGCCAGGCGATGGCGTACGCTGAGACAACAATATTGTGCAACCCATCGGAAAAGGCGCTTCGGTGCTCGTCCCGGGCGCACCGCAGTACCTCGGGATCGGACGACGAAAACGCGGCCGGAGCGATCATGCCCATCTCACCGAACATCCATCGGACATAGTCGGCGAATTCGCTCGCCAGATCCGGTGCGAATTCGGCGTCGTCATATGCGTACAGATAGAAATAGACGTCAGCCAGATCAGCGAGCACCTTGTGCAACGCCGTCCGTGGTTCAATGGTGGCTGTCTGCAAGGCATAGTCCGTCAGCGGTACGTCCGCGAAATGCAAGCCTTCATTCACATCAATCGGCCGGTCATACACAAATCTTTCGAAACACGTCAGCAACTCATGCGCGGCTGACGTCCTGATCTGGGTCTGCTCGAACTTCCGTTTCATTGATTGTTTGCCCCCCGTATCGCGCAAGCGGAATATTAGCCCACTGCCAGTATTGTACGATTACGCAGGCGCTGGTTTGCTTGGCGTCGCAGTCACCGGATCTCGAAGCGCATAGCCATCTGTGATCCGACGTTCGAACGTCGAGTTCTCCGGCAAGACGAACGGCTCTGCTGCGCATATACTTTCCCGAGTGGGCGCTCTCGGACCGAAGTAGACTAGAAACTGTCTCGCGGCTCGCGTCTGTACCGCTGACATCATTATCGACGGATCTCACATGACCGACGACACAGCAAACGCTACCGAAGTTCTCCTTTGCTCGAATTGCTTTTTCGATGAGGGATTGAGGATCGACTCGTGGAAGCATGGCATCGAGCAAGACGGCGAGTGCCCAAACTGCAAGAGCCCCGACGGAAGAAAGTTGACGAAGGATCACGTATTGTGGATTGCACATCGCTTCTTTGTTGATGGCTCTACTATCCGTTTTGACTACGGCGCGGCACCGCGTGTCCAGTACAACGAGCACCACTACGGCACAAGCGACATCTCACCGTCGCCGTGGCTAAAAAACGATGTAAAACTGATCGAGGAAGCAGGAAAGATTGGATTCTTTCACTATGGCCCTCGATATTGGATGTTTGGAGAAATCGAGCCATTAAAGGCGCTACAAGATCCAGCGAAGCGCGCCCCAATCATCAAGCGCGTCTTGACAGAATATCCTACGCGAACGCTCGCGAAGGACGAGTCGTTTTATCGAGTCCGCGTGAACCCTCAGCACCCTGCCGAGCCGGATGAATATGACAGTCCCCCGTTACATATCGCGGGAAGGGGGCGACTCGATTCCGCTGGTTTCGCAGTCATGTACGGCTCACAGGATATAGATATCTGCATCCACGAATGTCGCGCCACCGTAGAGGACGACATGTACGTCGCCACGCTACAGGCCACCCGAGACTTACGGCTTTTAGATCTCACATCGGTCCTAAAAGAGAGAGTCACCGAATTCGAGAGCCTAGACATGGCTATCCACATGCTCTTTCTTGCGAAATCCCATTCATACGACATTTCTCGTGATATCGCGATTGCTGCGAGAAATGCAAGTTTCGACGGCGTCATATACCCCTCCTACTTTAGCTTGCTTCGCACCGGAGGACGCCCCTTTGAGACAGTCTATGGCCTGTCGCTCCGCCGCTTCCATCCACAAGCAGAGGAGTACGCCAAGGCGTATACGATTCCCAATTTCGCTCTCTTTGGCCGACCGATCGAACAAAGCCGCGTCGGCGTGAAATGCATCGATAGAATAGTCTTAACTCAGATTGGCTACTTGGGCCACTTCGGGCCCGTCGCCTATTGAATTCAAAATTACCATTAAAACAAGCCCCACAAAAATCAAGAGACTTAATTATCTAAATAGGCATCATGAGCCCATACGAACAAGCGATGTCGGAAATCCGACCACTTCTCGCAATATTACTTGCCAAGAAAAAAAGCGACCTAAGCAAACTCTGCAAAGAGACCGTCATCACGGAGAATGCGTTTTGCGCCTTAATTTCGGCATGCACGGCCGCCCAATTACCGTGGCAACATCAGATGTCATATCGCGACATTATGCCAAACAACCTTCAATACACCGATCAAGACAGCGAATCACTTGGACGCTCTATTGTTGGACCACTCAAAAAATCGGCAATGAAGGCGTGGAGGAAATGGCATCAAATTCTAAAGGATCGACGCTACCTCGTCGGTCATATTTTCTATACACGAGACCATTCTAACTGGCACTTGTTTTATTTCGACAATCGAGATCTTACGCCTTACGAAAATCATTTCAAACATGGCGGACCTCATATCCATTTGATAAACCACCTTTGGCCAGATCACACGTGCGAATCTCTATGGACCTTCTTCCAAGATGACAATCCGAAGATGACCGGCGCTGAGCATATCCGATTTCATAGAGAGCATCTGGAGCCGCCAAACTGGTAGCCCCCAACATCTGCCTTATAGACATCTACCCCGTAGTTCACGGGATGGAATGATAAGCACAAGGCTTATCCAGCAAGGCTTCCGCCCCTTGCTGTAGCAAATTTGTAGAGTTCAAAAAACCCGCTCGTAGCGGGCTTTCGCGCATACGGAGCCTGTCAAAGCTACTTCGGCTCGACCGTCATTTCCTCCGCTGCGTACAGTTGAAGCATCGCGCGCGCTGCTTCGATGTTAGACGTCGTCAACCATTCCTCCCAGTCGTCGGGCCGCAAGATGACTACCGATCGTTTCTCGTCGGCCGGCCGGTGCATGCGCGACATGACCGGATGCCCGTCAGCATTGACCGTGATCATCGACATCACATGGTGGTCGTTTCCATCCGGATTCTTGAGCGTCCGCCAGATACCCGCGACACACATCGTCGGCCGGTCGGCGACTCCGATCCGCTGCCACACGCATGGTCCGAGCAACCAGTCGCCATTCGCGTCTTGCCGCGCGTCCGGGTATGACGGCTCGACTATCGATGTCGCCGGGATCAGGCATCGGCTACCCGCTCGCCATGCCGGCCCATACAGCGGCGATTCTCCGAGGTTATCGTCGCGCACGTTCATCGTACGACGCATGGGCGGCGGCTTGCGCCCCTGCGCCTTCGCTTTCTCAATGTTGGCCTTCTGTAGCGCGCGCGGCCAGAAACCGAAGCCGGCGATCAACGGTTTGAACTGCCCGTCAATGCTGCCGACAATCGGCGCGTCATAGTCCTGGTAGATCTCCGGCTTCCACGGCGTCCAGCGGTACAGGTCGCGGAAATTGTTGATCTTAAGTTCGTTCAGGCCCGGATCCTCGCCCGGCGCGTAGTAGTTCGTACACACTCGGTGGCCCCTCCAAAAACTGAATCACTGGTTCGAAGGGAGCGGATCGAAATCGTCCGGCGGCTCCCCTTCCGGAGGAAACGAAACCTGCTCGATCGGCATGACCGGACCGCTCAGCCACTCGTCCAGCGCGGTGCACACGATGTCATACGCCTCGTCAAACGCCGAACCGTCCGGTTGGCCAGGGGCATCAGGAAACCGGCTTCGGCCAATTTCCACCATCCCCGAGTCCAGATACCCATACTTGCCGAGCTGGCCGTCTTTGCAAAGCGCGTCGTAACTGCTTGCGTCGTAGTCCACCAGCATGATCGACATGTCGTCAACGATCCGGAATTTGCAGTACGCGATACACCAGTCGATAAACGCTCGTTGCACCACCGTCATCGGTCTTGGCATGGCACCTCCCGGGCCGAAAAAAGGCGCTGCCGATCGGTATCGACAGCATCCCTATTTTCGAGACTTGACGAGGTCATCATACAGCGCGATAAACTGTATATCCATACAGTGTTTCACGCGCATCATGATCTTGCCCCCATTTGACCCGCCGAAGTTCGACGAGATGTCGACATGGTGGCGCACCTGCACTTACGCCGAGGTTCACCGTCTGATCCTCGAAGTGCTACACCTACGCATCACGTTGCGGGAAATGAGCGAACTTACCGGGCACGCCACTCGAATGATCGCGTACCTGGAACGAGCCGACGAACTGAAATACGCCGCACCGCTGCGCCGGCTGACGATCAAGCTCGACAAAGAGATCATGCGATCGGGTCGGCTCGGGAACCCACGCGCGCAACTTGCGCCGTTCTCCGACGAATGGCGCGCGCGCGAAGCGATGAAAAATCGGCTCCGTGACACCCCCGGTGAGCCCGATCCCGGCTCCGATAAAGCGACGAAGCTGCCCGAGTTTCAACGACTGACATGGGCCCACCTGCGCGAGGCTTGGAGCGCCACAAGCTACAAGAAAAATCGCCCGTTATCGCTCGAGCAGCGTTTCGTGCTGGAAGTCGTCCATGTACGCCGGACGATGCGGCTTATGGATAAGATGGTCTGCGCCGCCGAGCTGGAACTGAAGAAGAACGGCTATCCCGACTCGTTCGCACTCGACCAGCTCCGTCGCATGATTGAATGCGTTCGCGAGGGTTGACATCGCGCTCACCGTGCAATGCCGGCGCGAAAGTCCGCGCCGGCATCGTGGGTCAGAACAGTCCTGCGGGCTGCGCTGAGTCATCCCAACTGAAAATAATCAGCTCGTTTCGAGCGACGCCCTTCCCGCCTCCAACCGTGTACTGGATCGGCACAGTCTCGATGTGAAATCCGTCGAACACGCGTCGAATATCCGGATGGTCGTTGAGACTCACGATCGCGCGCCCCTTGATCGACCGCAGCCGCTGCGCCATCTTCTCGTACTCGGCGAACGGGAACGACACGCCATAGCCCTCCGTCTCGTAGTACGGCGGGTCCAGGTAGAACAGCGTATGCGGCCGGTCGTAGCGATCGATGCAAGCAGCCCAATCCAGACGCTCCACGAACGTGTTCGCCAGACGCAGGTGCGCCGCAGACAGTTCTTCCTCGATGCGCAGCAGGTTCAGGCCCGGCAGCGTTGTCGTCGCTGTCCCGAACGTCTGCCCCTCCAGCTTTCCGCCAAAGCAACTTTTCTGCAGGTAGTAGAACCGGGCCGCACGCTGGATATCGGTCAGCGTTTCCGGGATCGTCTGTTTCAGCCATTCGAATACCTGCCGGCTGGTCAGTGCCCATTTGAACTGCCGCACGAATTCCTCGAGGTGATGCTGCACGACGCGGTATAGGTTGATCAGCTCACCGTTCACGTCGTTGATCACCTCGACCTTTGCAGGCGGCCGCAGGAAATACAACGCCGCCCCGCCCGCGAACACTTCGACATAGCAGTCGTGCGCCGGGAAACGCGGGATAAGGTGATCTGCCAGACGGCGCTTGCCGCCGATCCAAGGAATGATGGGATTTGCCATTGTGAAAGCCGTTTTTAAACTTGGTGTAGAATCCGGCCCGCCTACGTAGGTAAACAGGGCTTTGGCTGATTCACTGGCTCGCTCAGTGGAAAGGCGACCGGGAGAATGCGCGAACACTCCCCCGGTCGCCCTGTTTCTTTCGAGACCGCCCCGGCCTCGATCGCCGCGCTACTGCGGCAAATTGGATTGCGCGTCGCCGATCAACGCGTCGTAACTACGCTCGCACTGCTGGCCGGCGATGCCCCGTTCGTCAGCGATCTTCGCCAGCTCTCCCGCGCGCTCGTCAGCCCGGCCGAACAGGTCGGCAAGCAGATCGAGGGAGTCGCCGGTTGCCGCGCCTCCGGCCGCAGCGCCGGCACGTCGAGCGTCGGCAACGAGCGCGGCGACTTGCTTGCGCAGCCCGTCAGCAACACCGTCGGCAACAGCAGCATCAGCGCGTGCCTGATCACGTTCTTTCGCAGCATCGGTTGCGATCTCCTGTTGTGCCACCAATCGGCGGCCATATTCATCACGTTCAGCGCGGAGATGGTCGATCTGCCGCGCCTGATCGGCGACCGTCGCGGACTGATCCGCATCACGGTGCCCCTTCGAATAGCCGGCAGCAGCGCCGACGAAGACGGCCGCGATGAGCGCGAGCCAGAGTCGAGGATCGAACCACGTCATGCGCCGCTCCGCATCGTCGACGCGAGGCGCTTCGCCCGATCGCCGACCTGTCGCGCCCACAGGCTGTCGAGCATCTCGACTGCCGCTGCGTTCCAGTCGCCTCTTTGCGTCGCCGCGAGAAACTTGCGGAACCCGAGCAACCGGCCCTGCATGTTGAACGCCATATTCATCATCACGCGCTGACGCACCGGATCGAGCGACCGCCACCACGGCAGGTTGCGATCGAGCCACGCCTCAGTTTCCTCGACGTCGTTTTCGTACATCAAATCGATCTCGTTATCGCGGAACCCCTTGTCGGTCAGATTGCGGCCAATTCCGCCCGACACCTTGCCGACCGTGTCGGTATAGATCCGATACCGCCGGCCCTCATCGCGCGCCAGTTCGGCCTTCAGCTTGACCCCGTCGTACTTACCCATTCTTGCTTCCTCCGAAAAGTTGCTTTGCCTTCCTGCGCAGCAGGATCTCCAGGTACTGCGATCCGACGATGCCGAACGCGCTCCCGATCCCGAGCAACGCGATCGGCGGCAGGTCGGGGATCTGCAGCAGCGCGATGCCCGCGACCATCGACGTCGCCGACCCCAACACGGCCCGGCCAGCGACGAGCCGGAACGTCAACTGCTCGCTACCCACCAACACCTTCGCGATCCCGATCAATCCGCCCATAACGATCAGCTCCAGAATCGTTTTTTCATGCTCTTGCATCGGTTCCCCTTGTCCCGATAAAAAGAAAGACCGCTCCGGTTTCCCGTGAGCGGCCTGCAACTACAGTGCGCGACGCGTAACCTGCGCTACTTCGGCGCCGGCACCACCAGATCGATCTTCTTGCCCTTCTTCTTCCCGTGCCCGACTTTCGCTTTCCCCTTATTCCCTCCGTTCAGTGTGACCACCGTGATCCACCCGCGTGACGCGAACGAGTGCTCCACCGACTCGATCAGGAACTCGCCATCCACGCCGGTCTTGAAGCCCTTGAGCGCGATCGTCTTTTCAGCCGACAGATCTGCCCGGCCGCGCATCGTCAGCCGGCTCGTCGACGTGTGCCGATTGAGTGTCGCCAAGCGCGACTTCGCACCGGCTTTCGCCGCCTCCGGACTCGCGAACGCATGCCGTTCCGTATGCACCGCGGACGCACCTGGCGGAGCGTCTGGATTCGGGATCGTCAGATCGATCTTCTTCCCCGTCTTGCGGTCGTGCACCTTCGTACGAACGGCCGCGAAGCTCGCGCGATCCGGGAAATTGATGTCGTAGTCGAGCAAATCGCCGGGGGTGAGTGTCACGATCGGCAGCGGCTTGCCGCTCGCGCTCTTGCCGCCCCCACGCGGCAACACGATAAGCTTGCCAGCCTTGACCGTCGCCGTCGCACCGTACTGGCGAGCCACCCGCGTGATGAAATGCAGATCGCTCTCGCCGAACTGGTCGATACGCGGCACGACGACGTCGACGTCGCACGCGGCCGACCATTTGTTGCGACGCGCGACGTCGCCGACGATGTCGGCCAGCTTCGCATTCGACCAGCTGCCGTAGCGCTGCGTCTTCGACGTCGCACGCATATTCGCGGGCTTCCCACGAATCACGACGCTCGCCGGCGGCCCGCGCACACCGATCTCGTCGACCGCATACTCGCCGAGCATCGACAGTCCCTGCTCGTCCCATCCGATCGACACCTTCAACGTTGCGCCCTTCGGCGGAAACTCGATGCGGCCGTCGCGATCGTCGAGCGTGATCGTGCATTCATCTGCGTCTAGACCGGGTTTGTCGACCGCGCGGATCTCCAGCACGCGGTCCTGTATCACCTTGGTCACGTCCGAGCCGTTAGCGATCACCTGAAATATCGCTTCCATCACACCTCGCTATGTCCAGAGCTGGACCGATTCAACACGCGGCGCATCGAGATCCGGCAGCAGGATCTCGACGCCGGCCGGGAACGGCTGCGGCAGAGCCGCAAGTCCCGGATTCGCGTCGTACACGGCCTCGACCGTGCCCTGTAACGTCCCGTAGTACCGGAAGCAGAGCGTATCGAGCACGTCGCCGTCAGACGTTCTTAAAGTCTTCGCCATAGCGGCCGAACTCCACCGAGAAAGTTTGCTTGCGCGGCATGCCGTCGACGAGCAGTGCGTCCTGCTCCTCCTCGATCGACTGCAAGAGCCACCGTCCGAGCACATCGCCGTCGCCCGTCGTGAGCTGCACGGGCTTCATGCGCCCGCCGATTTCCCGCAGCCGGTTGATCTGCTTCGTACCGGCCCCGAGCGCCGGAAATACGACACCCGACAGGGTGATCGTCTCGCCCCCTTCACTGACCGCCTGCAGCGCCTCCTGACGGTTCAGACGCTCCTGCGGCGCCACGCGATACCGCGTCGCCCGTCGCAGCTTGTCGTACGCAGCCGTCGACAGATTGAAGTGGAATGCGTCGCCGGCATCGGTCGTCATCGACATGAGGTGCGGCGTGCTCGACGTCGCACCATCGAATATCCCGGACACCATTGAACCGATCCCTGTCGACGTGATCACGTTCATCACCGCCGAATCCTTCAGACCGACCGACGCGTTGAACTGATTCCATGCCCCGCCGAGCGCCGACTTCACGCTGTCGGCGGCAGCCCGCACAAGGGGGAAATTCGATCCGTCGATAGCTGTCAGGATCGCGCCGACCGACGCTTGTGCCGCGTTGAAGCTGCGCAGCACCGTGCCGACCTGCGGAAACAGATCGCCGGCCAGCGGGATCGCACCGCTCGCGCCAGTCAACAGCTCGGCCGCGCTGCTCAGATTGCCCGTCGCGAGCCGCTGCAGCATGTCGACCGTCGACATGCTCGCCGCACGATTCCGGTCGAAGATGCGGACCATCTGGCGCACGCGCTCGGTCGCAATCCCTGCCTGCGTCGCCGCGCCCGTGATCTGTCGAACCACATCCATTGCACCTCCCTTACATGTGTGGCGAATCGAACATGGCCGTTCGCGCGTTCGCCTTGCGTTGATGCTCGTCCATCATCCGGCTTAGCGCCGGACTGACCTGCGCGAGGAACTTGTTCGCCATGTCGGCGTCGCTCGCCTCGATCTTCACGTGGAAGACCGGTGCGAAGGTGTTTTGCTGCTCGATACGCGGCCCCGGTCGAGCGCCGACGCCGGCTGCCTCCGGCACGAGCGCCTTCGCTTTGGCAATTGCCGCAGCGTCTGCTGGCGTCTCGTCTCGCTTCCTGTCCAGCACCTTGCGCGAGATGGCGCTGAACAGCTTGTCGCCCGCGAACGTGCCGACCGCACCGCCGATCACGCCCAACACCGCCGAGCCAATCGGGCCGCCGAGCGCACCGATCATCGCGCCGACCTTCGCGCCCATCACGCCACCGGCGAGGCTGCCTGCGATGCCCGCGAACCGGTTCGCCTTCTGCGTGCTGCTATCGGTGCTCGACGCGACGGCGTATGCTTCACGCGCGGCGAGGCCGAGCTTCAGCACGGTGCCGGCGACGGCGAGCTTGCCGGCGTACGGTGCCACGCGGCCGAACAGCGCCCGGCCGGCATTGAAGATGCGCCCGATGCGCCCTGCCCGAGCCGCACCACGTGCTGCGCGACCAGCCCCACCACCGCCGACGAGATCGCCCAGCCCGCCACCGCCGAGACCACCGCCGGGCAGGTTGACGACGAACACGCGCTGCACGCCACCGGCAGCACCCGCAGCCCCGCCGAGCGCATCGAGCGCCCGGCCCACGACACCGGCGGCCCTGCCACCACGTTCAGCGGCCGCACGACCGCCTCGCGCGAGCACCGTGCCGCGCGCTATGTCGACCGCGCCCCGGCCGATACTCCAAAGTGCCTTTGCACCACGGAACGCGAGCGCTGCGCCTGCGATACCGACGACGGCTGCCGTCGCCTTCGGTGCGGCGTCTGCGACGGACTGGATACCACTTCCGAGTCCCTTCGCGCCCTCGCCAATGCGATCCGTGACCGGACGAAGCGCGTCGCCGATACTCCGCATCGCGTCATCCCACCGCTGCCCGACCTCGCTCCAGATCTGCTTGGACGTCTCGCGACGCGCCTCCAGATCCTTTTGGATCTCGCCACTCGCCTGCTGCGCGTTGCGCTTCAGGTTCGCGTACAGGTCCGCGTTCTGCATGTACGCTGTCAGCGCCGCCTTGACCTGCATGTCGTTGAACAGGTCGCCGGTCTTCATCGTCTCGGCAAACGCGGCCATCTGCGCCTGACGCTTGGCCGGATCCATCTCCGAATTGAACTGCTTCGCTGCCGTCGCGAGCTGCTTCGCCTTGGCCGGATCGACGCGCTCGATGTATGCGCGTGCGAGGACGAACGATGCTTCGAGCGTTGACCAGCCCTTGCCGATCGCTTCGCGCATCTTCGCCTGATAGTCGACGCCGGCCTTCGCATAGTTCCGCTCGGTCTCGCCCGAACCGATCTTCGAAAACCAGTTCTTCAGGTTGTTCGCCGCTTCGTCGGAGCTGCCCGCAGTCTTCATCTGCACCTGGAGCATCGCCCCGAGCTGCGTCACCGAGTCCTGCCCCGTGATGCCGATCTTCTTCATCTCCGCGAGCAGCACCGGGAACCATCGCGCCATGTCGACCGATTCGAACGAGCCTTCTTTGCCGAGGTACGCGATCGCCTCCAACGCCTTCGCCATCTGGCGCGGGTCCACGATCTCCGCGTTCTGCTGCAGCGCCTGAATCATCTTCGCGGTTTCGACCGTCGTCGCCCCTTGGCCGATCGAAAACTTCGCAACCAGCGGCGCGAAGTTCAGCGCCCGGTCCAGATCCATGCCGCCCGCAACCATCTGGTTCACCGCATCGGCCAGCTCGTTGCGACCGATGCCGTTCGCAGCGGCATCACGCCGGATACGCACACCCATCGCAGCCTCTTCCTGCGTACGCGCAATACCGGCCTTGATCGCGATGTCGCGAATGATCGCCTGATAGTTCGCCGCAATCGTCGCCGGCACCGCGACCGCCGCAGTCAGCTTCACCGCGTCGCCGATCACGCCCCGCCCGGCCTCCTTGCCGGCCGCCAGCCGCCCGTATCCGGACGCTTTCAGCTCCAGCCCCCGCGTCGTGCGGCCGAGCCGCACATACGCGCGATCGAGCCGGTCGACCTCGATCCCGGCATCCCGCAGCGACTTCAGATTGCTATCAAGCTTGCGGCGGATGCCGTCCGCCGCGCTGTCGCCCGCCAGGTGCAGCCGGCGGAACTCATCCTGCAGGCGCATCGTCTCGCCGATCTGGCGCTGCCAGAGCCGCGAGTCGTTCGCCCGCTTCTTCATCGCGTCGATCTTCGACGACGTGTCGGTAATCGCCTTGCCGAACGTCGCCGACACGGCTCCGCCGATCACGATGCCAAGTGCTAGGTCTTTCGCCATATCGGCCCCTTCAGTCCGTCAGCCACCAGAGCATGTCGTCGACCGTCATCTCGTCAATCGAGGTCGGCGACATGCCGTACTCACACGCGAGGCGCTTCGCCAGCGCCTTGAGCGTCTTTCGGTCCAGCTTTGCGTACGGATCGAAAGGAGTGGTAGGCGTCCTGTACGCGCTCGTAATCGGCCATGTCCATTGCGTCGAGATCGCTCGGCGCAATGTCGGCTAGCGTCGCGAACAGGATCAGTTCCTGCTCTTCTGCATCGTTCGGTGCGAGCTTCTGCGCGGCACGCATGTCGCGCACCTTCGGCCGGCGCATCGTGAAGGTGTCGCACTCCACACCATTGAGCTTGATCGGAAAGTCGAGCTTGACCGTGACCTTGTCCATTGCGGTTCCTGAAACGAAAAATGGCGAGCCATCGGCTCGCCATTGATTGAATAAAGTAACTTTGCTGCGTGTCCGTCGGATGACGGTTACGCCATGCCGAGCTTCTTGCGAACGTCGGCGAGCTGATCCACGCCGTTGATCACGCGCTTGCACGCAAAGATGTCGATCTCGTGCACGATAGCGCCGTCGATCTCCAGCTTGTAGTAATCGCACGACACGTTGAACTTCGCGTCTACCTTGTCGCCCGGCTTCCATTCACCCGGATCGACTTCGTAGAGCATCCCGCGCAGATACACGACGACGCTCTTCGAGTTGCCGCTGCGATCCTTGAACACCGCGCGAAACACGCCGTTGAACGCCCCCTGATCGACCAGCCCGAAGAACTTCAACACGTCGTACTCCATCGTCGCCATCGCGAACGACGCTTCGAGCGCTTCCATGCCTTGATCAACCTTGACGGTCGCATCCATACCGCCCGCGCGGAAGTCGTCCGTCTTGAGCTTCAGTTTCGGCGGCGTCATGCTCGTTGCACGCCCCGCGTAGCTACGGCCGTCGACGAACGTGTTGCAGTTGTACAGAGTTTCCGGAATCATCGTCCCTCCCTTAGATCTGGTTATCCAGCACTTCGGTCAGCCACTGATTCGTGACCTCGAAGCGGAAAATCGGGTTTTCGGCCGGCGGTACATCCGTGAATCGGATGTTCCAGTACACCTTGCCGTCTTCGAGCTGGCTCGCCGTGTTCAGCTCCGGATCCGGGTACACCTCGAAATTGATCAGTGCGCCCTGACGCTTCAGGTCGCGCATGAAGGCTCGCAGCCCTTCGGTCACGTCGCTGACGTAGGTCGCCGTGATGCCCCGGTCGACCGCCCATTTGTGGCCGGCCTGCACGGCGTCCATCACGATGTCGAGCGTGCGCACACGCGTGACAAACTTCCACTTCGGATCGGACGACAGCGTACGGTTCCCCCACAGCCGATAACCGCCGTCGCGAATGATCGTCGTGATGTTCGCGTTGTTGAGCAGGTTCGCGCGGCACGTCTCGTCGCCGTCGAGATATTCGATCGGTCGGCCCGTTCCCGTGATCTCCACGATCTCCTTGTTCGAGGGCGATGCCCAGAAACCGATCTTCGCGTCGGTCTGACAGAACAGACCCGCCGCATATGCCGACGCCGGCAGCGCGATCTCGCCATTCGTCGCGTTGTCCCATGCCTTCGCTCCGGGATCGACCATGTACAGGCGCTTGCTGCCGAAGTTCTTCGCGTACGCGATCGCCGCCTCGTCGCCCGTGTTCGGCCCGTCGATAACGGCAACGGCCCGCAGTTTGCCGGCGAGCGAATCGGCCGCCGTTGCGACCGGTTGCTTCGACGTATGGCCGGGCGCGATCAGCAAGCGCGGCTGCGCATTGAAACGCGACTTCGCGTCGAGCAGCGCCTGCATGCCGGTACGCGCACCGCCGGCCGTCTCACCGCCGATGATCGCCGAGGTGAGCTGCGCCGCATCGGCCGACGTCGGCACACCCACCGCGATGACCACCGCACTGCTCTGCGCGTAGATTGCGCGGGCCGCGCGTGCGATCGCGCTCTTCTCACCGAATGCCTGCACGGCCTCGCGATAGCTTGTCAGCTGCACGGGCACATTCGGTTGAGCCAGATCGAGGCCGGGCGTGTAGGTATCAGCCATGCCGATGACCGACGACGACGGCACCGCGATCGTTCGCGGGCCGCTGTCGACGATCGTCGTCGTGATGCCGTGGAAAAAGGAAGTCGCTGCCATGCGGATCTCCAGAAATTAAAAAAGCCGCTCGATGAGCGGCTTGCGATACAGGCCTGCGCACGAATGCGCCGGGAAAGTTACTTTGCGTCGACGTCGGCAGGTGCCTCGGTATCTCTCGCGGTTTCGTCACCGGCGAGCAGCGCGGATTCGACATCCGAAGCCGTCTTGGCCGCCTCATTGCGGCGAGCTTCTTCCTCGCGCCGAGCGGCTTCCTCCGCTTCGCGAGCGGCTTTCTCCGCCCGTTCGGCCTCCACCTTGGCGAGCACCGCCTGCGGGTCGGGTTCGTCCGGCCATACGATGTCATCCGGGAATGTCGGCGAATCCACGACACGCACCAGTGCGACCTGATACGCTGCCCACGCGTCGAACATCGCCGCTTCGATGTCCGACAGCTTTCCAGTGACGCGCGCATCCGACTTCCCGAGATTCCGCTGACGGGCGCCCTCCATGCGCGCGTAGAAATCCTCCATCGCCGCTGCGCGCACCCGCTCCGCGACGGCGGCCTCATCGAGCACCCATGCGCCGTCGCTCCAGACATATTCGTCGGACGGACGCGGAAATTCGGTCAATCCCGCTTCGTCGGGGCTGACGCCCGCGACCGTGATCTCTCCCGGCTCGCCCGTATCGGTGCGATACAAACGGACACCGCGATAGTCCGGCTGCATCATCCACTTGCCGTCCTGCCAGAACGGCCAGGAACGTGCCGGCACTTCCGGCAGAGGTGTGAGCGTGCAGAAGGCCGGCACGAGATAGCGATTCGCGTCCATCGGATCGCGCTCCGCAAGAAAGCTCGCGACGTAGCGGCCGGTCAGGTTGTCGTACTGATTGCAAAGCATGTTCTACCTCGATTTAGTAAGCGCGGATCATGGCGAGCAGCGCAACGTTGCGTGGACGGCTCTCGTTGCCACCGTCCGCACCGATACTGACCGTGTGCGAGTGCGCGCCGGCCCCGCCAATCCCGACGTTGTGACCGTGGTTGCCGGCCGCCGCGATCGAAATCCCTGTGCCGGAGACGGACGATCCGAAGTTGTCGCCCCGATCCCCGTTATACGGACCACTGCCCTGACCGAAGCTCGTACCGACGACTCCGACGCGACCAATGCGCGTGGTGTGCGCGTGTCCCGGATCATTGACCCCGTGAGCGTGAATACCTTGAGCGTCCGTCCATGCACCGTGCGTGTGGTCACCGACAGCAGCGGCAGACGCGCTGTGCGCGTGCGAGCGGTTCTGACTGTCCTGCCAGCTACCAATCTGGCGCTGTCCATCAACGCCGCGAGCATCGTCCCAACAGCGCACGAACTCGCCGCGCAAATCGGGCAGCCGGAACGTCTTATTGCCGTCGCCGGTCGAAAAGCAACCGTGACGCCCCCTGCTCCAGTCCGCATCCGCCACGATTGCACCGCTCGCCTGCGCATACGCCCACAGCAACGGATAGTCCGCCCGCTTCAGCTCAGTGCCGTTCAGCTTCAAGAAGCCCGCACGTGCCGCAGTTCGGGCTTCCCACACGATCTGCCCGATCTGGACATTCGCGACAGCCGCAGCAAACCACGCCGACGTAATCAGCTTGTCTGAACGGTCGCCCGCAGGCGGCGCAGTCGCCGTGACCGTGCCACCGACCCGAAGCAACGACGAGCCGTCGTCAGCGACCCCGCCGATCAATACCCGACCGGCCGAATTGATCGTTACTTTTTCCGTTGCCCCGATCAGAAACGAATGCCGCCCAGCGAGATACTGGAGATTTGCCGTACCATCAGCCGTCGCATCACCGCCCTTAGCGATGATTCGGGCATCGAAATCACGCGGCGCCCCCGAACTATGAAAATCGATATAGGGCGTTCCGGCCTCGGTGGTGCTCCCCATTTCGATGTTTGCCTGCTTCGAAGTCAGCGTGACTCGCGAAGCGAAAGACACGCCACCACCGACCTGTAACAGATTCGATCCGTCGTCCGCAATACCGCCGATCAGCAACCGCCCGGCCTGATTCAACATCATCTTCGTTTTACCGAGGATGTTGAATCCGATCCCGAGTCGACCTCCGGTCGGAACCGAATTGCTCTCGTCCGTTGTCGAATTCAGGAAAAGAATTTTCCCTGCAGCGACCTGCGAGTATCCATCAATGCAGTTGTCAAACACACCGCCACCGGCGTTCGGCGCTGCGCCGATACCAATGTATTGGGCCGTGTTTGCGTGCCGTCGAGCCACCACACCGTAGCCCGTTGCATCTGCGGTTGACTGGAACCGCCCTATGCCACCATCCGATACGCCCACGCCAAGAATAAAGTTACCTTCCTGCGTGATATGTGCTCGCGTGACATCCTGAATCGTGAATCGGATATTCAGGATTCCATTACCGCTTGGCGGGGTATTCGCCTCGTCGGTCCTTGCACCGAGAATCAGCGATTTCGGTGCGCCGGGATCGCTGTAGCTGACTACGACGTTATCGAAACCGCTGTTACCCAACCCCGGAGCTGAACCGATGCCGATAAACTGCTTAGTGTTGCGGCGCCGCGCCGCGACGGCATAGCCGGACGCAGGATTGTTGACATGCACCATGGTTGAGCCGTCATCGGACGCGCCACCGAGCAACCATCGTCCTTCTGGCGTGATGCGACCGCGCTCGGTTTTGCCAGCGATAAACGACAGCCAACCAGCGGCACCCAGCGTCAGATTATTGGATAGCAAGACGACGTACGGCACCCCCTGCGCACCGATCTGGAGGTGTCCATCGGTCGGCGAAAACATCCCAGTATCCGGATCGCGCTCGAAACCAAAGCCGACGTTGTTCGTGTTGTTCGGCGTGATCGCGCCGGCTTTCCCAAGCAGACAGCCCTTCATCGTGTCGCCGGACTTCGAGAGCTTGTCGCTACCAAGGTCTCCGATTTTCTTGTCGGACGCGTCTGCGCGTGTCGCGAGATCCGAGACCTTCTTGTCCGTCGCGTCCGCGCGGGTGCCGAGCCCGACGACAGCCTTGTCGGCCGCGTCGACACGATCCTTCAGGTAGCGTGTCCGGTTGCCAAGTTGCTTGAGTGCGATGTTGTCGACCCCGTCCGGCCCACCCTGCACGGGATCCGACGTCTCAAACTGCCGAATTCCCGGCTCCCACTTACTCTCTTCCTTCAAATTGGCCATGTTCCGATTACCCCTCGCGTATATCGACCGTTTCGCGTCGCGACGCCGTTGTGCCGGATCGCGACCTCAGAAAAATCGAGCCACGCCAGCAAGCTGCGCGCTGGCGCATAGCGCGCTATTGCGCGCTTCAGGCTTTCGCCCTGATCTCGCGTCACTGGCTGCTTCAGCGTCACGATGTATTCGGCCCAAGCTGACGACCCGCCATACAGATATCGACCGTTGCGCTTCACTGCCCCGTCTCGACGCTTGACCTGCCGCCCCTCCTGAATATCGATCTCGCCGAAACCGAGTCGCCGCACGATCTCGCGGATCGCCCACGGCGTGCCCTTCTTCTGGTAAATCGCCAGCGACGACTTGATCAGCGCCCGGCGTGCGCCTTCGGACTCCGCCAGTTCCCACCCGTCGACCGCGAGCGACCACGCGAGCCACGGCAGGAACGCAGCCGGACAGCGATCCGCATCCCAAAGCGTACGGATCACGTCCGGATCGACGCTCGGGCGCATCACCTGCGCGAGTGCGGCTTCCAGACCCGTCTGGTTCGCTGGCAGCAGTGCTTCAATCGTCATCGGCCACCCTCGGATTGAGCACGATCGACGTGCAGCGTGCGAACTGGTCGATCGCGCACACGACGTCGCCGACCGGCGACTTCAGGTCGACGCGCACGACACCCGATGCTTTCGGATGAAGTGCCCCGGTCACGGCAGAACGCGGCATGCCAACGCGCAGCGCTTCGCCTGCCGCGACTGCGATATCCAGATCCTGCCGCCGCGCGGCGATCACAACGTCGGGATCAGGGCCGCGCCCGACGTACACGTCGGCGACGATCGTGTAATTGACGGGTCGAGCCGCAACGACCAGCAGCGTGTCGCTCAACGGCCGACGGTCTTCCGGCGACAGTGCACGACGCACCGTATCGAGCAACGCCGCGCTCGCCACGCCCCCGTTCGAATACGACTTCACGACGACACGCACCACACCGGCTTCCGGCCGATCGACGCGCACATCGGCAACATCGGGCGACGCGTCCATCGCGAGCGACCGGTACGCGCCGAACGGGCCGGCGGTCGACGCGCGCTCGATGCCCATCTGGGTACGCAATCGCAATCGCTCGTCTCGCTCGCGCGTCGCTGGAACCGGTGGATGCGCCTCCGGGTCGCCGGGATCGATGACTTCGCGCTGCAAATTCCAAAGCACCGCAAGGTGTTCGAGGTCCGCACCAGTCGCGTACGCGAGCAACACTGCCCGACCGGCATCGTTCACGCGGGCCTGAAACCGCATTTCTTCGTACGCCGCCAATTCGAGCAGTTTCACGACCGGATCGGATTCGAGCGCAGCCGTCCAATCCGGATAGATGCGCTTGAAGTGCGCGAGCTTGCGCTGATAGGCTTCCTCGAAGTCCAGCGTTTCGACGAGATCAGGCGGATCAAGCGCCGACAAATCGATCACTGTCATGTCGTCACCTCAAATACGACGTCATCGCCGTCGTACTGCCCGGCAATGCGAAAAGTTACTTTGCCGTCTACAACCGACAGCACGTTCACACGGTCCAGTGCAATGCGCGGTTCCCATCGGGCGATCGCGCGTGCCGATTCGGCCTGTGCGGCCGAAATCCAGCCGCGCGTGATCGGCAGGTCGACCATCACCGGAAGGTCCGAGCCATACTCGGGCCGCTCGCGACGCGTGCCCTTGCGCGTGCTCAGGATGTCCGCGACGCTCTGCACCAGGTGCTCGACACCACCGATCAGCCGGCCCGTGCGACGACACATACCGACCAGCGCGACCATCACTGCACCTTGGTCGGCAGGCGCTTAAAGCACCCGCGCGATTCGAGATACGCGATGTGCTCGGGGTGCGTGACTTGCGTCTTGCCCGCCAGCACCGCGACGTGCGATCCGTCAGGAAACACGATCACGCGACTACGAAACTCGGTATCGATGAATGTGACGGGTGCCGCCGCCCCGCCCTGCTGCGTGTCTTTCGCCATAACTACCCCCACAAACGAAAAACCCCGCAACGCGCGGGGTCCAAAGTCACTTTGATATGCTCATACCGGCGGACTAACCAGCTCGTCATCGCCTTGTTCGCGGTGCCTGTGCTTACTGACCGATTTGCCGGCTGCGACGACGTCGTCGGTGAACTCAGCCCTGCCCGCGACCTTCACTGCAACGCCGCCGCCCTTGCCCGCCTTGCCCTGCATGCCACCGTTGAACGTCAGCAGTTTCTCGGTCGTCTGGTTGCCTGTGAAAGTCGAGTCCGGCACATCGGCGAGCAGCTTCGTCGTGCGCAGCGTTGCGCCGTCTGCCTTCAGTTCGAACTCCGTCGCGCCGATACGAAACACGATCCGCCCACCTGCCGGCACCGACAGCACGTATTCATGGCTCGCATGGTTGTACTGCTCGAACGCACCGTCCGGATAATCCGTCGCCGTCTCGTCGGGACTCGACCGCCCCGAACCACCGTGCTGGTCCGTGTAGTAGCCGGGCGCGACGAACGCGCCTGCGAGATCGCCGGACGGTGCCCACAGCGCGACCTCTTCGTCGACGGACGGCGGTCGCCACTGCCGAACCTTGCCAGCGGCACCCGCCTGCCATTTGAGCCAGTCACTCACCCAATCGCCTATCCGGACCTTCACGCGCGGCGGGTCATACGTGACCGCCTCGACGATAGCCGACTGCGTTAGGCATGCCATTCGGCGATCCATCTCGCCAAGCTCGAAGTCGCTCACACGTTCCTCCAAGGCAGATTCGTCGGACTCCAGTAACGGTCCACGTGCGCCGGCCCGGTCTCTGGATCCACGCCCCACAGCACCGACCGCCCCTTGGTCGGTGGCTCGAACGCCTCGCCCAGGTCGAATTCGTGTTCCCATTCGACGAGCCAGACGAGGTACGTGTCGAGGTCCGGGCGGAACGGATCCTCGCCGGCCGAGCCGACCTGCTTGCCGGGTGTCACGGGTAGATTCCACGTCGCACCGTGCACCGCCTGCAGCACGCGCGCAGACAGTTCACGGACCAGCAGTTCCGCACCGGGCACAATCGGATCCACGATCACGCGCGCCTGCAACCGTCCGACGAGCGGCACCCGGCCGGTGCCGTCGTCGTGCCCGGGCTCCAGCTCAGACAGCTCAATCGCAACAAACGGAGTTTCGATCGACTTGCCGATCTTCGGATACGCATGAATGCGCCCGAGATCCGGTAGCCGGGCACGCAGGCCGGCCTCGATGCCGTCGTGCAGTTGCTTCAGGTTATCGAGCACGATTCATAGCCTTCTGCAGTTCATGGTTGACCTCCTGCCGCAACACTGTCATCAGCCGCGCCTCGCACGCCTGCGCCGCCCGACGAAACGCCGGATCGCCCGCCTGCGACCATTCGACCTTCACGACCTCGTACGGCGTCCGCTGTTTTCCGATACGGCGGTAGATCGCGCCGTCCGGCTGCATCTTGGTCTTGCGCCACGCACCTTCGAATAGCGATTTGCCGGCACGCATCCCCTTCTTCGTGCGCCGCACCGCACCGAGCCGATGCGCTTCGAGCGGGTTCAGCCCGAGCCATACCTTGCCCGTATCGAGCGAGCGCATGAAGAAGTACATCCGCTGCCGCAGCAGCTTCTGCTGAATGCCCGTCGCGCCGCTGACCTCTTTCGCCGTCTGACTCCGGATCCACGCGCCGGTCTTGCGCAGCGTCCGACGCCATGCCGCCTGCATTGCGGCAGGCGGCAGGCCCGCGAGCGCTTCGAGCGCCCGCTTCACGTCAATCTCGATCTTCAGTAGATCCATCGTCACCTCAGAATGAGGACCGTCCAGCCGGTGCCGGTCGGGTGAATCTCGAAGACACGGAACCGCTCGCCCCCGGCCTCGACGATGCTGCCCTCGCGCACGCGAGCCGCATCGTCGTCAGTGATGTCGAGGATCGGCGCAACGAGCTGCGTGCGCTGCGTTCCGAGATCCGGGCCGAGCCACGGCGCCTTGAACATGCCCTGCAGCGGTTTGCCGTCGATCTTCACGTGGTCCGACAGGTCTCGCTTCACGGCCGTGTCGACGTCGGCCATCAGATCCCGGAACGCCATGTCATGCCTTCAGCTTGATCAGCGCCTTCGGGCGCGTGCACAGGTGGATCGGGTTGGACTGCGCCTCGATCTCGACACCCTTGCCGAAGTCCATCAGTTCCTGTTTCGCGTAGTACGGAATCCCGGTGGTGTTCACCGCCTCGACGTAGTCGGCCGGTGCGAAGCGCGAGATGAACAATTCGGACACGCCCTCCGGCACCGCATGCGCTTCGTCGTCCGCGACATACCCAACGTCGCCGACACGACCGCGATAACGCTCGAACGTGCAACCGCCGAAGTCGAACGCGTCGCGCGCGTCTCCGCGCAACTGCGCGGCCATCACGGACGCGAGATACGTTTCCTTCACCGACTTTGCGACGATCAGCTTGTTCCAGAACTCGCGCCCGCAGAACACACGCACACCCGTGTACGTCATCGCGCCGAGTGCGTCTTCGATCGCGTCCTGCACCTCGACGCATTTCTGACGCATCTCGGTGGTAGCGGTCGACAGCTCGAACCGAATAACCGTCTGCTCGATACCGAAATATTTCAGCAGGTCGATCAGGACCGTCTTGCCGTCCGCGTCGAGCACCGCGCCCTTGATTGCGCCGATGCGGTGGAATTCGTGCGTCGCATCGAGCTGGCGGCGCATCTTCGCGAGCCGGCGATTCACGACGGTCTGCAGCGCCTCCAGCTCCGTTTCGGAGCCGAACGCACGCAGGTTTGCGATTTCGTCTGCCATGATCACAGCACGCTGCGGCAGATGCACCGTGTTGAACGGGATCATGCCGCGCTTGCTGCCCCCGACAACAACAGCCGGTGCACCGCGCTGGCCGGCCGGGACAAGCGACAGCGTGTCGCCGTCGCGCTCGATCTGTACCGTCGTCGTCGTGATGCCGTCCTCTTCGAACAGCCCGAGCGTGCCGATTCGGCCCGGAACGTACGGCTGCTCGTTGATCGCAGCACTCAGGGACGACAGCGAGAACGCGTCGTCTTGAAACAGGGCGATATCCGCCATACAACCTCCGACATGAAAATGGATACAAAAACGGCCACGCGGACTGCGTGGCCTTGAATGGCGTGCAATGCGATCAGCGGACGATCACGTGTCGCTCGGCTAGATCCTCGCGACCGGCTGCGTCGAGTCCCGTGAGCTGCCCGCCAGCGACTTCGGCGAGCCGGACAATCACCGTTGCCCGGCGGGGCTCTTCAGACGCCGCCAGCGGAGCATAGAGAATCGCGGCGGCGACCTCGGAGCCGTCGTGCGCAGCGTTGTCGTACGGCGCATACTCGCCAGTACCGGTCACGCCGAGCACCTGCCCGGCTGGCAGCGCCACCCCCGCCTGCACAACGATCTGCTCGCGCGAGATCTGACCGTTACCCTCCGACACGAGAAATTCGGCCGGCAGCACGCCTTGTTGCTTCACGTTCGACATGAGTTTTCCCCTCCTCGGGTTACGTCAAAGTTACTTGCTGCTCTTGCGAGCCGCGTAGATGGACGCCGCACGCGGCGCATTCGCGACCACGGGCACGTCTTGCGACGCAACCGGGGCAGCACGATGGTTGATCGGCTTCTGCGAGGCTGTCACGCGCTCGAACAGTCGTGCGCGAACCTGATCGGGCGTGAGGCCGTCTGCGACGAAGCCGGCGGTCAACTCGGTCAGGCCCGCAGCCAGACAAATACCGGCGATGTCCTGTGCGCTACGGATCGCTGCGTCGACGGTCGCGCGGTCGCGCAGTCCCGTCGACAGCACGATGCCTTCAACGCAGTGCTCGATCTTCGCGTCGCGACACGCGCTATACACGTGCGACGCCAGGACCGACACCTCCGACGCCGTTGCGGACGTAGGCGTCGGCACTCGGCCGGGTTCAGGAGCAGGCGTCATGTCGTCGTCATCTTCCAGCAGTGCCCGAATCGCGACTGGCACCTCCGAGAAGTGCGCCGCAAGCCGCTCCGCGCCCGCGTATGCCTCAATGCGAATCGGGTCGGCGATCTCGTCGCAAAATCCCTGCTCCTTCGCTTGCGCTGCCGTCATCCAGGTCTCGGCGTCCATGATCTCCTGGACCTCCTCTTCGGTCCGGCCACTGCGATCCACATAAGCCACCACCATGTTGCTGCGCGTGCTATCGAGCAGGTCCGCACGCTTACGTAGATGGTCTGCCTCCCCGATAGCGAACGTGTGCGGGTTGTGGATCATCAGCATCGTGTTCGACGGCATCACGATCGTGTCGCAAGCCATCAGAACGAGTGATGCGGCGGACGCGGCGACACCATCGACGCGCCCTGTCACCTTGCCGGCATGCCGACGCAGTGAGTTGTAAATCGCGAACGCATCGAACACATCACCGCCCATCGAATTGATCGCGACGACGATCGACGTCGCCGTCGACCCTACCTCGTCCAGCTTCGCGGCAAACATCTCTGCGTCGGTGCCCCAAAACCCGATGTCACCATAGAGCCGCACCTCGACCTCCGTACCGCCTGCCGCATTTACTTGCGCACGGATGTCCCACCACCGCTTCTTCCCTTTCATTCGCCATCCCCATAAGAAAGATCGCCCGCCCCGTCGACCGGATCGAGCGTGTCATATCGAATCCCGAGCCGGCGCTCACGCGCGAGATCGTCCGCGTTCTCTTGGTCGACCTGCTCCGGATCATCACCACGCGACAACACCGCACCCGTTCGGCTCGCCAGCCCGGAGCGGATCTCCATCCGCTTCGCCGTGACGTCCTGCACCGGATGGATGTACGGCCAGCCCTGCGGCACCCACCGCACCCGCAGATACTCGCGACGGCGTCGGTAGTAGTCCGCCATCGGCATTGCACCCGACAACGCGCAGACGTCGACCCACCAGCGCCAGACCTTCCGGCAGAACTGATGAATGAACACGTTCCACTGGATCTGCTCGATCGACCGTCGGAACTCGTTCAAGATCACGCGCAACACGCGATCGCTGACGTCGCGCAGGTCGCCCGTCATGACCTCGTACGGCATGCCAACCGACGCCGCAGCGGCCATCAGTTGCTGACGCATGAACGGGCCGTAGTCGGTTCCCGAACCCGGCGGCTCGGCGAACTTGACGTCCTCTCCGGGGGCCAGCTCCTGCATGCTCCCCGGTTCGAGCGATACGACCGGCGAAAAACCGTCGACGTCGTACTGCATTTGGCCGCCCGTGACGGGATCTCCAAGAAAGCCCGGCTCGGCAGGCGGCTTCGTGATGAAGCCGGCAAAGAGGTTGCTGACCTCCTGCCGGAACAGCACTGCATCGTCGAAGTTGTCCAACGACTTGAGCCGCAGCAGCACGGTCGACAGCTCGGGAACTCCGCGCACCTGGCCGGGCCGCAACGCGAGGAACACGTGCGCGATCTCATCGGCCGGCACGCGAACGGTCTGCATGTTGGCCGTCGATGCACGCCCGTACTCGCCGGGATGACGCTGCAGCAGGTGATACGCAACGCGTCGACCGTCCGCATTGAACTCGACGCCGTTAACGATCTCGCCCCCGCCCGGGACGGTCTCGTTCTTTTCCATCGGCAGCAGATCGCCTTCGAGTAGCCGGATCTGCATCGGGACCGCCAAGCCCTCGCTCGGGCTGCGAAGCTGGCGACGCACCAACACCTCGCCGTCACTGAAGAACGCACGCGCTGCGAGCGTCTGCACGCCCGCCATGTCGAACAGCTCGTCCGCGTCGATCTCCTCGCAGCTATCCTCCCAAAGTTGCTTTTGCATCATTCGCACCGCAGCGTTCGGATGCTTCGGGTGCGCTTGGATGCCGTTCCCGATCGTGTTCGATACGAGTCGGGCAATCGCCGTCTTCGCCCACGGGTCGTTTCGGATCGCATCGCGAGCACGGGAGCGCAGTAGCGGCAGGTTTTGCACCGCCGCCGCATTCGGTCCCGCGCTCGACGTCCGCCACGACTTCGCCCGTGCGCCCGTCGTGCTCGCCGACTCGTAGGCCGCCGCCTTGAGCCGCGTCGGCACCACGAATCCGCGCCGCGCGAGTGACGGATAGCCCCCCTTCATCGCACCCCCTTGCCGGCGTGGCGAATCCGGACGATCGACGAACGCCCGGCAGCGCCGTTCAGGTCACGAATGATCTCGGTGCGCGCCTCGCGCAACTCGCCGATCGAGCGATATTTCACGCGCCGGTCGGCATACTGGACTTCCAGCTCGCCCTTCGCGATTGCAGACTGGATGTTCTGCAGATCCTGTTTTGTGTATGCCATGCCATTCCCTCGTTTAGCGCCGCTTCAGGTACGTCGAGCGACCAACACGACGCCCCTGAATGCGCGAAACCCCGCTCGGGGGCGGGGTTTCGGTGGGTTTTGCTACCTGCGGCGACGGCCGCGGAGTCTCTGTAACGGTCTCTTCGACCGGCGGATCGGGAAGTACCTCGGCAGGCAGCGCCGACGGCAATGTCTCCAGCACCGGAACCGCGTCGAACAGCGAGGCCTGCGACACACGATGCTGCTCGACCTGCCAGTGCGCCTCGGTCATCAGATGCACTTTCACACTCCGGGCCGCGTGCAGCGCGTAACCTTCGCAGTCCAGTGCCTCGTTACGCGGGCTGATCTTCTTCCATACGCGCTTACCGCCACGCGGCCCCGGCACCTTAACCTCCGCCGTGAGCTGCGACAGGTAGTCGCTGCGCACGTCGCTGTACCAGTGCATGCGACCCGGCCCTTCGCCCTCAAGCTTCAGCCGGTTTTCGAGGATCAGATCCTTCGCGCGGCTCACACCGACCATATAAGGCCGCAGCCCGTACTTTGCCGCCTTGCTGTTGTTGCGCGTCGAGTCGATCGACGCCTTCGGCACACTGAAGATCTCCGCGTCGATGTTGCTACTGCCCTTGGCGGCCATGACGTTGTAACCGGCCCTTTGCGCCGCACGCACGTAGTTGTATACCGCATCCGACGTCGCTCCGTCCGACGAGTCGATCGACGTCGCGCGTACACGCAGCAGCCAGCCGTTCTCGTGCCGGTATGCATGCGACAGCAGCATCGTCAACGCGCCCCACACACCGCCAGCCATCGGGTCTTGCTGCTGCTCCGTCACGTTGCCGTAGATCTCTCCCCACAAAACGAGCCAGCTTTCCTCTCCACGTCCCCATGCGCGCAGGACGATCGCGAGCCGGTCGTGCTGCACGTCGACGCCAAGCGTCAATACCAGACCGCCGGCCGGCACCGTCAGCTCCTCGTACGGCAGCGCACGCTCCGCGAGCACGTCCAGCTCGGGCAGATCCGTCCGGTACTTGTACGGCCGCCCCTGCGAGTTGTTCACGAACGCGCGCATCTTCGTATCGTCGCCTTCGCGCAGCGCCTTGTCGGCCGTCAGCCACTTCTTGACCAGCTCGGCCATGTTCGAGCCGGGAAACGGCGACACCAGCTCGTTGATGCGAAAGCCGGCAACGCCGTGAAACGGCGCCGTCGCAACCCATCGCCCCCGGCGAACTGCGCGAATGCGCGTCGCGTCGTCCCACAAAGAGCCGCAATGCGGGCAGGTGTAGCGGGCCGTCTCCGGTTGCGCACGGCCGTAGACCTCATGCACGACTTCGGCACCCTCGCTCCAGGTGACGTTCTCCCACGCCAGCTCATGCTCCTCGTCACAATCAGGGCATGGCACCAGATACACGCGTTGATCCGATGCCGCATAGCCCTGCTGGATGCGCGACAGGCCGTCGACGGTCGGCGTGCCGCCCAAGATCATCTTGCGCTGCCGGCCCGAATAGCTCTTGATCCGCTCTTCCAGCAGCGTGATCGAATCGCCCTGATCGCGCACGTTCGTGTTCGCGTCGTCCGGTTCCTCGACCGCTACGACCGGAGCCGGCGTCGACTTCACGTCATCCGGTGCGTTCGACGTGACGAACTTCAGGAAACCGCCAGCGAACGTCTTGTGATCCCACAGGTTGTTTTTGTCACGTGCCGCGTGCACGGGCAATTTGGCCGACAGGCGAGGCGTTACCTCGACCATCGGCTCGAACTTCTCCAGGTTGAATTTCTTCGCCGTCTTCTCTTTCGGGAACATGACAACCATCGGACACGGAGCAACGTCGATCCGCTTGCCGATGTAGTTCAGAAGCACGCCGTCCGTCCACGCGACCTGCGCCGACTTCATGCACACGACCTTCTGCACGGTCGGATCGTCCAGCGCGTCGTGCATGCCGAACACCCACGGCGTGATGTTCGGGTTATAGCGGCCGGGACTGGCGGATCCCTTCGCGCTCAACCTGCGATGCTTGCGCGCCCATTCCGTCGTCCCAATCTTCTCCGGCGGGCGCAGCATCTTCGCCAGCCGGCGAATCACCGCGTTGACTGTCTGGGTCGTATTCAGAAAGCTGCTCAAGACATCCATATATGTGCTCGTTCAACCATTCGACGTCGACCTCGACGCCGTATAGCGTGTGCAGCTCCTGCACCAGCTTGTCGGTCAGCGACAGCAGTTCCGTTTGAAATGCGCCGACCATCAGGCCGTACGCCTGTTCGAGCTGCGCCGCATTGACGAGCTGGCCCTTCTTCTCGGCCAGCGTCAGCAGTTTGATCTCGCGATCGACACGCTCCGTCATCGCTCGCTCGGCGACGAGGTCAATCCCGGTCTCGCTTGAGCGACCGGCCGCAACCTCACGCAGATGCCGGATATAGGCGATGCGGATCTCGTCGATCGACACCGCGCGGTAATCGAGCCGAGCCTTGTCGACGAACCGCGAAACGGCCGACTGGTCAAGGTCGAGATGGTCAGCGATCTGCTGCTGAGTCGGCATGAATATGACCCCCTATGGAAACTCGCCAGTAGAGAAAAAACGCGGGTGCGAGCCCCCGCGTGTGGCGATGCCCCGAGGGTCCCCGCCTGCTCAAAAAATAGGCAGACCTGCACCAACCGCGACATCGGCAGTCACGCCGTCGCCCGCGCGGTCCATCGCCCACACGACGCGGTCCATCGCGTCGTCAAACACGAAGCACCGTGCGGTAACGCGCCCCATGCTTCGATCTTCATCCCACATCGACCAGACCTCGCTCGGCCCGGCGCTCGTCGACTCGATTCGCATTTCGGCGCCCCAATGCAAAAAGCCCCGAGGGCTTTCGCACTCAGGGCTATACCACCGCTAAAAATCCCACCGATCGCTCAGCGATTAGCTGAACTGAAATCGCAACCGAATCTCACAAGAACACCCCAAGATATGCGATTCCGGTTGCAACTTGACACTTCTCTGAAACGTGCACCTTCGGACTACCGGCGAGTCCGGATGCATACGGTTCTGAACACTACATGTTCCGCTTTTCCGCAAGGTCCGCAGCAGTCGCCTTCAAATCCGCTTCCATGTTTGCGTTTCCGGGAAAGAACTCCGCAAGATATTCTTTTAAACGGCCTTCTTGCCCGCTCATTGTTAACAACACTAGCCCCAAGTAGTATATCGAGATTCCACTCGCCACCCCTTTAGCCGGCCAAACCACCTGGGAGAGTTCACGTCCATCTCGCGTGACAAATCGATGGGCGAATTTGACGATTTTCTCCTCGTGCTCCTGCAATAGCTGCTTCAACTGACCAACGCGATCAATCCCCAGGAATCGTAGCTGTGACACATTCCGGTCCGTTCTCGATTTAGGCGATGGAATCACAACCCCACTCGATGGACCGACTATCGCGTCGTCAATGCTCTTCACAAGTGAATCACCATTCACAAATGCAACATATGATGCTGCGTCAATTGCGACATCACTTAGATCCTTCGACATTCGACTAGCCAACGCCTGCTCGTACGCATCGATCTCTTTGCGTATTGTCATAAACTCTTCGTCTGCCAACTCCAGCAATCCAGAGAGACGCGAGAATCGCCTTCTGACGGGCGCAGGAACGTCTTCCGATGCCTTATATCCAAGGTCGTGTTCTATTTCCGCCCACGCATGCTGAAGTATCGAGCGAATCTGAATTTCTGCCTTGCAGGACTCATACCGCCGGTACTCAGACAAACATCTCCGGCTTGCTCGGTGCGTTACGACAAAGTGTACCGAGCGGTAGCCAAATCGATCCGGATCGCTCGCGTGGTACTTGTCCGTTGAGTTTTTCTCATCGATGTCAAACTCAGCGCGAATCAGATCAGCCACACGCGAAACGTCACCTTCAAAATAAGTGATCACGCGTACACCGCAAA
Organism: Burkholderia pseudomultivorans; assembly: GCF_902499075.1. Taxonomy (GTDB): domain Bacteria; phylum Pseudomonadota; class Gammaproteobacteria; order Burkholderiales; family Burkholderiaceae; genus Burkholderia; species Burkholderia pseudomultivorans. Next base: position 64,051 of record NZ_CABVPP010000011.1, read on the forward strand.
CATCAGTGACATCAGCCAACGACTTGTACCGCCCTACGCCTTTCGTAGCAATCTTTCTCTCCAAACTCCCCTTGCCTTTGACACGCGATGTCACACTCAATATTTCGATGCGTTTTTCGCTCAAAAGATCGCGAAGCAGACGCTCTACTGAACCGCAGAAGTCTGAGTACAACCCGTTGTTCTTGTCATAGGCGTCGAGCATTTTTGTCGAAACATCTTTTTCCATGCCTTCCCCGTCCGCTGCTCGTTCAACATGTCACTAGCATATCAGGTGACGGTCAGCGCATGGCAAAAAGCAAGAAGCCCTGAATGCACAGCAATCAGGGCTTCGATATTCATTTCGTAAGGGCGAACGCCCTCCCAACAGATCCCGACAGACAATTATCGTTGTTGGTCGCGGCGCTCCCGCGAATCAGTACGCCTGTCGGGCTAAGGTTGCGACACGAGTATGCGGTCGCTCATTTATCCAGTGACGCGGTAAAGGATGTGCAGAGTTTAAGCGATCCGCTCTTGAAATGGAATACGTTTCATCCTCGCAATTGCCGACGCAATGTGTCGTACACCGATCCATCAACCGTATCCAGCAGCGCGAGCATGTCGTGGAAGCGCCACGACCAGTTCTTCCGATACTCGTCGAGCGATACGCCGAGCGCGTGCGCTCGGCCAGCGTCGTCGACCTGCCGCTTGCCGGAACCGGAACAGCACGGGCAAATATGCCGGCCCTTCGAATCTGAAGCCGGCGACGCAGCGATCCGCCCCATCCCGCCGCAGTCGTCGCATGGTTCGTATTCCCGAAAGACAAGCGGCCCGTTACGCCCTTCGAAGAACGGAATACGCTCCTCTGATACGCACACTTTCCCGCTGCCTCCGCACACATCACACGTGCGCGTTGACGTCGTGACGGCAGGCACGCGACGCACAACGCCGCGTCCCTCGCACTCGACACACTGGTCGTTCACCCACTCGTCCAGCAACCGCAGAGCGAACCGCTCAACGATGTCGACCTTCGAACGCTCGACAGTGTTCCCCGCACGTTGATCGCGCCGCTCGTCGCGCGACAGGCCCGTGAATCGCGCACGCTTGAATCGGCCCGACGTCCGGATCATCTGCGCCAACAGCAACGTTGCACGTCGGACCGTCGCCGCCGTCGGCAGCGGCCCGGCCTTGATTCGGGCCAGCAAGCTCCCGAGATCGTTCGCAAAGGCGAGTGCGCCCAAAGTTACTTTAGGATCGGCAATCGGGTCGGTGAACTGCCCACGAACGCTCATCGCAACGCCCACCCGCTCTTTCAAATCGATCATCACTCTCTCCTACTCGTCCTAATGTCTCAATGTCCCAAGGGAAAAGGCTTGGAGGCGTGCGCGCCTGCGACATGCGACATGCGCCGCTCACGTCGCGCATGTCGCGCCCCTGCACCCGCGCCCGAGACCGCGCCTTGGGACGTTGGGACATGGGACGTCCACAGCGCGCCAAGGCGGGGCAAGTGGCGCGCTTTCCGTGCAGGCACGGCGCGCCACGCGATCACAACGGACTGTCGTCATCACCCGCTGCGACCAGCTCGCGCTCCGCTTCCGGCTCTTGCTCTTCCTTCACGTAGTACCAACCACGCGAACCGGTCGACTCACGCTTGCGCACCCACCCGAGCGACTTCAACGCCTTGCCGATGCGGCGTTGCTCCGCGAGCGTCCACTTCGAAGTGTCGAGCTTCAGAATGTCCGCGAGGATTTCCTCCATCGTCGTGCGCGCCACGAATTCCAGGGCCTTGGCGATCTTGTCCTCGTACACGTCGCCTTCGTAGCGCTCCGCCTGCTCGATCTCGAACAGCGGGCGCTCATGCTCTTCGACGTGCCACACGACGCCCGAGCGATACAGATGCACGGCTTCCGCCCAGAGCTGATCACGAATGGCCACAATGCCGTCGATGTCGACCAGCCCGCCGACACGCAGCGGCCAGTAGCGCCGGTTGCCCGATTCGTCCTTCAGGTACGTGTCGAAGTTGACGGAGCCAGCGAACACGCACTGACGCGGGACGTCGGTCGCCCGTTTGCCGTAGAAATTGCGGAACCGGTCGACGGCCGTCGCGAAGAAGCTTTTTACCGCCGACGAGTCGGCCTTGTTCAATGAGTCCAGCTCGGCCAGCTCGATCACCCACTTCCCGGCCAGCACCGCGTATGTGTCTTTGTTGCCGATCTGGATCGGCGTATCGGTGAACCACGATGCGCCGGCCAGCACCTTCAGCGCTGTCGATTTGCGATGCCCCTGCTTACCTTCGAGGATCAGGACGTTGTCGACCTTGCAGCCCGGCTCCATCACGCGCGCGACGGCCGCGATCATCCATTTCATGAACGCGAGCCGCACATACTCGCTGTCGGCCACGCGCAGGTATGTTGATGGCATTGATCGCACGCGCGGCACGCCGTCCCATTTCAGCCCTTCGAGGTATTCGCGCACGTCATGGAAGTGAGTCGCGTCCGCCACCAACAGGACCGCGTTCATCACGATATCGGTACGCGTGTCGAGACCATATCGTCGAGACAACCACAGAACAGTGCGCTGGTCGTCCATGTCGGTCCACTCTCCCGTGACACCCTGCGGGAACGGCGGCGCTTTGCGCTTCATCACACGACCACCGAAGTCGTCCTGCTCGATCACGCCCTGCCACGCCTTGTGGTTCGAGAGGATCAGGTGCACGTTTCCGAGCGTCGGCAGCAGCCTCCCCTTGTCAGACCGCGCGAGATCCTGCTCCCAGGTGTGCGCGCCGTTCTCTGCCTCGCGGCCATCCCATTCCGGCTGTTTCGCGGCAGCGGACGTCGCGGCCGGCTTCGTCGGCGTTGAGTCCGCGGTCGACACTGCAACCGTCGCCGGCCGAATCTCTTCGTTCGCTGGCGCGATGACGCGCAAGATTGCCGCCTGCACCTGCGCCTCGACCGCCTCGAAGCCCTCTTCGACGTGCAGGTCATTGAAATCGGTCAGCTTGCGCTCGCCGCGATTGGCAAATGCCGGATAGACGACGCTGACGTCGGCGACCGTCGCTGCCGCCTCGTACGCACGCTTCAGGCCCGTGTTCTCGAAGCGCTTACGGCGCAACGGCATCACGTCGTTTCCGTAGCTCACCTCGGCATACGGCACGCCATTGTCGTCAAGACGGCGTGACGCGGCGACCATGTACCACGTGTTCTTCGCCTCGATCCGCACCGGTTCGGCACCGAACACCAGCTCGCCCCGGAAAGCGAACTCGTCGGCGAGCCAGTCGCGCATGCGCTGTTCGATCTTCCAGTCGTCGTCAGCGCAGACCAGCACGTGCACATCGGGATACGTCGTACGCAGATAGCGCACCGCCGGGAGGATACCGCCCGCGTCGAAGCAGACATTGACCGCGAACGCCTCGTCGATCGCCATACGGATCGAGCGCGCGGTCGCGTAGCCTTCGGCGACCAGCACGATCTGATCGTCTGCGCCGACCGCGCCGAGGAGATACGACGCGCCCTTCTTTTCCATGCCCTTATTGAAGCGCTTCGCGCCGTCCGGCGTGATCTTCTGCAGGCCGACGAGCCGAGCATCGCCGCCGTACTGATACATCGGCACGAAAATCGTGCCGTCCGCGTCAAAACGCACGCCTTCCGCCGTGATGCGCTTACGTTGAAGATAGGCGGACTCGCCATGCTCCGCCGCACGGTTCCACTGATCTCGCGCGCGGTTCGCGGCGAGCTTCGCCTGACGCGCATCACGCTCCGCCTGCTCACGGTCGGCGGCTTCCTGCCGGCGACGCGTCTCCGCGAGCACTTCCTCGCTCATCGGTGCACCGCTCCACTCGAATCGCTCGGTGCCCGGATCGTCGCCCGAGAAATGGCCGAACGTACCGCCATAGCCGATTACCGTGCCCTTGCTGATGATTTCTCGAAGCTGATACCAGTATTTCTTGCGCGGCCCGTATCGATGATGCTTTCCGTCCGCGATGGGATGCCCGGCGGGCAACTCAGGATGCCCCGCCGCACGCAATTGCTGAATGATCTGGTCCAGTGTTGCCATACGAAAATTCCCTCGATCAAAGTTACTTTGGCCGCGTCTCGCGGCCAGACCACGATTCGTTGAGCAGCCTCCCCTTAGCTCGCACGCCGAGGCGAATCCAGCTCGGCGAGGCGACGGTCGCGTGCGACCCTGTGAGAGAAGCTGCGCCACGCTGCCCGGCCGGCGGCATAGCACTGCCGGCCACTCGGCGAGCGGCTGTACTGAGACGCACCGCGTCGCAACGCGCTGCTGATTCCGTTCACATTCACTGGGGTCTCCGGTTATTTGCCGCGCAGTCGACGCCATTCCGCCGACATGAGATCGTCGAACGCCGCAAGGTCCAGCGCGCAGAGACGATCGGTAAGCTGATCGCGGAACGCGTGCCGTTCCGCCTTGGTTGCGAGCGCTGCGCATGCACGCGCAGCTCGCTCTACGAATGGACGCACCTTTCCCGCTGCGCTCGCTTCCGCAAGAATCGGAGCGAGGCGATCCGGGAAGGCGGCAATCAGTTCTGACAGCAGGCGTCCTGCTTCAGCGGGGGCACACTCGAATTGAGATGCGAGCTTCGTGACAGCGCACGCCAATTGCTGCTGCGGTGAGCAGCAGAGGCCGACCCGCTCACGATCGGGCCGGCAGCAAGCCATGCCTTGCTTGAATCGCTCCATATCAGCGACGCCGACGCTTGGCCGCAAGGGTACGAGCTGCATGGATCAGCTTCTGGAACAGCCGCTGCCCCTTGCGCCCGGTCGCGATGATCTCTTCGGCCTTGCGGTCATCGATCCGCTGATCTTCGAGCGCACGGGTTACGTCATCGGCTACGCGACCGACGTGCGCCTGCAGGTGCAGCGTCGTAGAGACAAGATGCATCGTGCCCGGCTCAAGCGCCTCGTCTGATCCGTGATCGCCGACTTGCTCGGCGACCAGTCCGAATCGCGCGTTCAACGCGTGGAGCGCATCGAGTGCGTGCGCACTGCCTCCCGTCTTTTCCTGCATCCACTCGACCAACAGCTCGAACATTTCCATCGACAAACGACTGTCGCCGACGCCGCGCAGGCGCAGGCGGAGCGATTCAGGTGTGATGTTCTTACTGCGCCGGATAGTGAGATGGTTTGCGGCGTCGGCAACGCCGCCAGGCGTGTTTCGAACGGATGTATAGAGCACGTCCAGCCATTCGGTGCTGTCGTATCGGCAAGTCATCGCAGGGTTGCTTGAGAAAGGGCCTGTTTCATGCTGTCGCTACATTTCGACTGACGCATAAGATGCATCGCCTGCAGGAACTGGCCCTCGCCGGCTCGGATCGTCCTTCGACGCAGCAACAACGCTTGGCATGAACAAGTCGGGGCGCTCGACCTTGACCGCCGCAGGTATGCCTCGGACGAGCCAGTTGCAGACCCGCTGCGTACCACCAAGGCTTTTTTCGTAGCCGAGAAGCTCGGCCACCCTTGCCGGGCCGCCGAGTCGTTCGATCGTCTGTCGATCCGTTCGGATGTGCGCTGATTTGTCCATAGCGCACGATTAAACACCATGTTTATACACATTGCAAACACAGCGTTTAACAACAAGACGTTTACTTCATCGAACATTGGCTCCATGCGAGCCATACACGAAACCACGCGTCGTCTTTACGCTGCGGCCAAGGAAATTTGGGACATTGAGGGTCCCGCGAATGTGGCTCGCCTGCTCAACGAGTCGCCGCAGTTGATCAATAACTGGGAGCGACGTGGCATGTCCGCGTCCGGAATCATTAAGGCCGCGAGAACAATCGGCTGCCGGGCGGAATGGCTCAGATCTGGCGACGGCGACATGGTCGACAGAGGTGCAGCGAAAGGCACGTTACGAGAAGGTAAGGTCTCTGATAGCGCAAGCACTCGTCAGAAACCGGAGCCGCTGTCGACCGCCAGCCCCCATCTCGTCGAGCGCACCAAATCGTTCTGCATCGCTCTGACGCGAGCAGCCGAAGGAGGTCTTGTAACCCCTCAACTACTTCAAGCGCTCGAAGGCATGCTGGAGGCCGGTGTCACAAGCACAAGCTCAGCGGCGTTTGCCAAACGCTCACTCGCCGCAATACGTGCGGCCGTGAAGCCAGAAGACCACGCTAACGATGAAGGACAGAAACGGGGACCCACGCGATAACGTAATCGACTTCGCCTCATATCGACGGACACGTGAGCAACGCATAACGACGGACCCAGCTGGGTCAGAGTTTGTAACAGAAGTTCACTTTTCAATTTCACGCGGCGGCACAATCGCCGCTCCCCCGCCCCGCCTCGACGAGAACCATCTCCTCGCAGTTCTTGCTTGGAGCCAAAGCTTGTCAACCCTCGTACTCGAAACCTATCTAGACGCAACCACGTGAGATAACGAGATAACGCCATCTCCGGGCCTGCGCGCGCCGACGCACACCCCCAAAATAAACATTGTGTTTACACAAATCGTAAACGTAGTGTTTAATTCGAGGGCAGCGTCGACAGACGCGTCACCGGAGAAGCTAAATGAAACTCACCGATCTGCACGCCGAAACCCGCCGGGAATGGCTTCGTCACGAACAAGCGCCCCGGATCGCCCCGCGTGAACCGGGCGGCCAAAGCAACTTTGAAAAATCGAAGATCTTCCGCTGGACGGTAGTCGCCGCCCTGCTGTTTGTCGTCGTGAACGTGTTCCAGGACGATCCGGTAGTCGCTCCGACCACCGCATATCACGTCAGCGTTTAAGCCGCCCCGACCTTGCCGGGGCGACCGGCCCCGGCGTCATGGAGACCACCATGCCGCGAATCAAAGCCCGCCCCCTTCCCGTCGTCGACGTTGAGCGTCGCGACACGCTGTCACTGCGCACCATTACGCGATACGACCGGAACGCACGCCGGCCGTCGACCCCGATCCTGATCGGCAAATACGTTGTCGGTCGCCGCCCCTTGGTCGACAGCGTGCATACGGAATATTTGATCCTCGACGGCGCTGAGATCGCTGGCAAGCAGATCTCGATCCCGAGCGAAGGCGACTGCGCCGATGCGATCAAGCGCCTGCGAGACGCAAAGCGTGCGGCGGGCATAGCGACATCGAACGCTATCGATAAAGCGAAGAAGGCCGGCAAGCCGCGTACCACCTCAGCATCGGAGGTTGCGTAATGGACGATCGCACCCGACAGCTCGATCTGACCGCGTCGATCCCGACCGGCAACATCAAGGCCGCAGCCGCAGCGGCCGGCGCAACGTCAGCGGACCTCTGGATGGTCCCCTACGAACAGCTTCACTACGACCCGTCCGACAACATTCGGCCGGTTGATGCCGAATGGGTAACGCACCTCACCGCACTGATGATGGAGAACGGATACGACAAGGGTTCACCGCTCCATTGCTACGCACGGAAGGTCGACGGCAAGGATCTCCTGTACGTGTACAAGGGGCAGCACCGCTACCTTGCGGCCGGCAAAGCGATCGAAGCGGGCAAGGACATCGGCAAGATTCCTGTCGTCGTCCGCGACGCCAAGACGGTCAATCGTGCCGAAATGATTATCGACGGCTATAACAGCAACAACGGGAAACCGTCGTCGCCGCTCGATCTGGCCGCTGCCGTCGCAGAGTTGCGAGATATTCACGGCATGACGCTCGCAGCCATCTGCAAGCGCTTGAATGTCACCGACCAAACGATCCGCGACGTCGGTCTGCTCGAACGTGCACCGGCCGAACTGCATCAGCTCGTACGGAAGGGGCAATGTACCGGCACACTGGCGATCGAACAGATCCGCCAGCACGGCGGCGACAAAGCGCTCGAACGCATCGTCGCAGGCTTGTCCAAAGCGGCCGAAGCCGGCAAGTCGAAGGTGACGAAGAAGTATCTCGAAGCAGTGCCCCTGCTCGATACGCAGCCGGACCCGGAACGTTCGCCCGAGCACGCAGCACCCGCAGCACCCGCAGCACCCGCAGCACCAGCAGCAGCCGCAGCAGTCGACAGCAACACCGACACCGTCGCTGACGCTGCACCGCTCGTCGCGTCGCCGGCCGCGGATGCCACGATTGAGACGCAGCCGCCGGTGCAGGCAGCGTCGCGTCAAAGCGCCCCCCTCAAGATCTGCGAGAAACAGTCAAAGCAACTTTTGCAGGCCCTGCAGGCAGTACTCCATGACAAAAATTTCGGCCGACTGGCAAAGCCGACAATCGAAGCCGTTCATACCGCGCTGCTGCCGCTCACCGACCAACTCGACTACCCCTCGCCTCGAAAGGTCTGGCCCGTCTCCGAGCCGGATGCAAATGGCGGCTGCGAGCCTATCGATACGGTATGCGGACCTGAGCGGACCGGGAGAATCAAGGGCCCGCTGGCGTACATTCGCGTCGCACAGCCTGCGCCTGGCGCATGGATTTACGCGATCGAATACAACACCGGGACCAGCTTCGCGAGCGACGCGCTGAAGGTGTCGCCACAGACGCGCGCGGTATGGACGCGCGTTCAAGCGATCCGTTCGGGCGCAGCGCGGCTCATCGAGACGATCAAATCGCCGGTCCACGGGCGAACGAAGGCAGAGCAAGCATCATTCAAGCGCATTCTCGAATGGGCACACAAGATCATCGACATGCCCGATCCCGACATGACAGCCGAATTCTCTGCCGCGACCGCCAAGGGCGAACGCCCTGATTTGTCGGATGTGTTGACGGCCATCGGCCATAAGCAGCGGATCGCGTCGAATAAGGCACTTCTCGACACAGCGTTCCCGGCGCGGAAAGCAAAGACCGGCCTCGACCCAGCATCCGCATGGCCGTTCCCGAGCGGAGCCGCAAATTGACCCCGCGCCCGGCCCTTTCTACCCCACGTCCGCTGCCGCGAAAGCGGGGACACGCAAAGAAGCGCCCGGCTATCGCACTGGCGAGTGTCAACGGAACTTCGATGCAGTCCGATTGCAGCGGGCTGACGCCCGCAAAAGCGATCCAGAAGGACGAAGCGCCGCTCGCGCGGCGCAAACCTATCCAGACGAACGAAGCCTTGGCGGAGCCCCGCCAAGGCAGGCTCGCGCGATTCGACGCCCTACGCATCGAGATCCGCGCGTTGATCACCGAGATCTCGCACGCGGCCGACGTCGAGCTGCTGGACCTCATGGCCAACGAGATCGGATCGTTCGCTCGCCACAAGGCGGCGCAGGACGCACGCACCTGGGCAGCAACCGCCGGCATCACACTGGAAACCGGGCTGATGCAACTGGCTCGCGCCGTACCCGGCGCGGCCGACGAAGCATTGAAGAATCAAGGAGTACCTGCATGACCGTTGCAATGAAACCGATCTACCTCGATATCGAATCGGTCTCGGCCGCAATCTCCCTGTCGCCAGCCGTCATCCATAAGCTTGTCCGACAGGAAGAGTTCCCGAAGCCTCGCGCGCTGTCAGGTCGCCGCGTGGGATGGCTCACGCGGGAAATCGAAGAATGGGCAGAGGCCCGGATGCCGTCGGAATTCCTACCGCCGCCCAACTGCGGAACTGGACGACGAAAGGCTAGCGCACATGCGCCTGACTGACCGCCTCCAGCTTCGCGCTCAACTGCGACAACCACTGCCTGCGCTCGGCGTCATAATGGTGACGATTGTAGACGCCACCAATCCCCGGCAGCATGTGCCCGATGATCGCCTCACCGATCTCGTATGGACATCCGAGCGCAGCCAGCATGGTGCGAGCCGTGCGACGCAGGTCGTGTGGCGCCCAATGAGTAACTGCGAGACGTGGCCGCTGCTGCTCCGGTCGCGTTTCACTATAGGGCATATGAAAATGAACAGCCTGCCCGAACACTTTCTGCTGCATCGGGCCACCGCGCTCTGCCGGGAACAGCCACCCTTTCCCATAGCGCTCCAGTCGCCGACGTACAATTGCTTCCGCTCGGCCCACTAGCGGCACCCGCAAGTCCGTCGCGCTTTCATGGCGAGCGTTTTTGGTCTTGATCTTCGGTATCGTCCACCAAAGCCCGTCCGCCTCTTCGGCAATTTCCCGCCCTTCCATCGCGCCAATCTCGGCACCGCGCGTTGCCGTCCACAGATACAGCGTCAGCGCGTCCGCGACGTTGCGACTGAAGTTTGGCAACCAGTTGATCACCGCCCCCGCCTCAGCGTCGCTCAGAAACCGCTTTACAGTTCCAGTCGGTTGTCCCTGAATTCGCTTACCGTTGCTACGCAAACGACCGCGCATGACCTGACGCCACCAGTTCGGCGTGGACTCTGGCAATTTGCCGGCGTCGAGCGCATAGTCCCACGCAGCCCCCAACTCAAGCCGTAGCTTCGACGCCTGCACCGGTATATGGCGAAATGAGTCGATCTTGGTAAATGCGCGCTCGCGCGTCAGCTCGGCAGCTGGCGTCTCGGCGATATCTCCGAGCATGGTGCGAAACATCCGGGCAACTTCGGCGGCTCCCTTCGGCTTCCGATTGCGCTCGACATGCCCTTTCAGATAGGCGGAACACACTGCGCCCACTGTCGGCGAATCCCCTTGCTGTACCATTACGGCGACAGAGCTGAGTGCTTGCCGCTTGGTTTGTGCGGGGTCGTTGCCTGCGTTGCGCTGGTCCCTTAAGCGCTCCCACTCGACGGCCGCCGCTGCGATCGACAGCGCCGGCCATTCGCCGATTTTAATTTGTCGCATGCGCCCGTCGACGGGCGATTTGTACCGGTAGATCCAGCTACGACGCGACGCTGTCGCTTCGAGCCGTAGGCCGGGACAACCGTCGATAGTTATATGTGCACCGGGCAAAAGTTGCTTTGCCGTACGCGCGTCAAACCGCATTCAAACCTCAGCGTAGGTTTCCGCCACACGCCGGACAGCACCCGCGTAGGCGTAGGTTTCACGAAAGACGAAAAGCTACGCTGACGACGAAAATTTAGCAAGATGTCGCAACATGGGGAAACTCCATACCGAAGCCCCCAAAATTGACGGAATGCCTTGATGGATAAGGACGTGCAGGAAATTACGGAACGAAAACAGCAGCTTACAGAAGCGGCTTTTAACAACCACACGCCCATGATGCAGCAGTACCTGCGCATCAAGGCGGATCATCCCGACACCCTCGTCTTCTACCGGATGGGCGATTTCTACGAGCTGTTCTTCGAGGACGCCGAGAAGGCCGCGCGCCTGCTCGACCTGACCCTCACGCAGCGCGGCGCATCGGCCGGCAATCCGATCAAGATGGCCGGCGTGCCGCACCACGCGGTCGAGCAATATCTGGCCAAGCTCGTGAAGATGGGCGAATCGGTCGCGATCTGCGAGCAGATCGGCGATCCGGCGACGTCGAAGGGTCCCGTCGAGCGCAAGGTCGTGCGCGTCGTCACGCCCGGCACGCTCACCGACGCCGCATTGCTGTCCGACAAGAACGACGTCTACCTGCTCGCGATGTGCACGGGCCACAACAAGCGCGGCGTCGCGGTCAACATCGGCCTCGCATGGCTGAACCTCGCAAGCGGCGCGCTGCGGCTCGCCGAGATCGAACCCGATCAGCTCGGCGCGGCACTCGAGCGCATCCGCCCGGCCGAAATCCTGACCGCGGACGGCGCGACCGACACGATGCCGCCCGGCGCGGGCGCGATCAAGCGCGTGCCGGCATGGCACTTCGACATCGCATCGGGCACGCAGCGCCTGTGCGACCAGCTCGACGTCGCGGGCCTCGACGGCTTCGGCGCGCATTCGCTGACGAGCGCCTGCGGCGCGGCGGGCGCGCTGCTGCTGTATGCGGCCGCCACGCAGGGACAGCAGCTGCGTCACGTGCGCAGCCTGAAGGTCGAGAACGAGACCGAATACATCGGCCTCGATCCGGCGACGCGCCGCAATCTCGAACTGACCGAGACGCTGCGCGGCACCGAATCGCCGACGCTGTACTCGCTGCTCGACACCTGCTGCACGACGATGGGCAGCCGCCTGCTGCGCCACTGGCTGCATCATCCGCCGCGCGCGTCGGTTGCCGCGCAGTCGCGCCAGCAGGCGATCGGCGCACTGCTCGACGCACCCGCGAACGCGAGCCTCGACGCGTTGCGCAGCGCGCTGCGCCAGATCGCCGACGTCGAGCGGATCACCGGGCGGCTCGCGCTGCTGTCCGCGCGGCCGCGCGACCTGTCGAGCCTGCGCGACACGTTTGCGGCGCTGCCGGCGCTGCGCGAGCGCATCAGCCCGATCGTCGCGAATGCGGATGCGCTCGCCCGCATCGACGCGGCGCTCGAGCCGCCCGCCGAATGTCTGGACCTGCTGACGAACGCGATCGCACCCGAGCCGGCCGCAATGGTGCGCGACGGCGGCGTGATCGCGCGCGGCTACGACGCCGAGCTCGACGAGCTGCGCGACATCTCCGAGAACTGCGGGCAGTTCCTGATCGATCTCGAAGCGCGCGAGCGCGCCCGCACCGGTATCGCGAACCTGCGCGTCGAATACAACAAGGTGCACGGCTTCTACATCGAGGTCACGCGCGGCCAGACCGACAAGGTGCCCGACGACTATCGCCGCCGCCAGACGCTGAAGAACGCCGAGCGCTACATCACGCCCGAGCTGAAGACCTTCGAGGACAAGGCGCTGTCGGCGCAGGAACGCGCGCTGTCGCGCGAGCGCGCGCTGTACGACGCGGTGCTGCAGGCGCTGCTGCCGTTCATCCCGGAATGCCAGCGCGTCGCGTCGGCGCTCGCGGAACTCGACCTGCTCGCCGCGTTTGCCGAACGCGCCCGCGCGCTCGACTGGGTCGCCCCCACCTTCACCGACGAAATCGGCATCGAGATCGAACAGGGCCGCCACCCGGTCGTCGAGGCGCAGGTCGAGCAGTTCATCGCGAACGACTGCCGGTTCGGCGCCGAACGCAAGCTGCTGCTGATCACCGGCCCGAACATGGGCGGTAAGTCGACGTTCATGCGGCAGACCGCGCTGATCGCGCTGATGGCCTATGTCGGCAGCTACGTGCCGGCGAAGTCGGCCTGCTTCGGCCCGATCGACCGGATCTTCACGCGCATCGGCGCAGCCGACGACCTCGCGGGCGGCCGCTCGACCTTCATGGTCGAGATGACCGAAGCGGCGGCGATCCTCAACGACGCGACGCCGCAAAGCCTCGTGCTGATGGACGAGATCGGCCGCGGCACGTCGACGTTCGACGGCCTCGCGCTCGCGTGGGCGATCGCCCGCCATCTGCTCGCCCACAACGGCTGCTATACGCTGTTCGCGACGCACTACTTCGAGCTCACGCAACTGCCGGCCGAATTCCCGCAGGCAGCCAACGTGCACCTGTCGGCCGTCGAGCACGGCCACGGCATCGTGTTCCTGCACGCGGTCAACGAAGGCCCGGCGAACCAGAGCTACGGCCTGCAGGTCGCGCAGCTCGCCGGCGTGCCGGCACCCGTGATCCGCGCGGCGCGCAAGCACCTCGCGTATCTCGAACAGCAGTCGGCCACCCAGCACACGCCGCAGCTCGACCTGTTCAGCGCGCAGCCGACGGCCGGCGACTTCGAATGCGCGGACGCGCCGACCGTGCCCGACACGCCGCACCCGGCGCTCGAAAAGCTGCGCGAAGTCGATCCCGACGACCTCAAGCCGCGCGAAGCGCTCGACCTGCTGTACGAGCTGCGCACGCTCGTCCGGTCGCACGATGCCGACGGGCACGCGTAAGCACCCGATGTCGGGCCTGCCCGCACGCGCGGCCGCTGCGTTCGTCGCGGCGGCCCTCGCGCTGTCGCAGGCCGGCGCGCTGGCGGCGCCCGCCGCGCGCACCGCCGCGCCCTATTCGTTCGCGGTCGTCTCGGGCGTCATCAGCGTGCCTGCGGACGAAGCGGCCGCGCAGCGCATGCTCGAAGCGATCGCACGCGAGCGCAACCTCGCGTTCATCGTCTATGCGGGCGACCTGAAGGGCGCGAAGGAAGCATGCCGCGATTCGGTGTATACCCAGCGCGGTGCGATCCTCGATGCCGCGCGCGTGCCGCTCGTGTTCATCCCCGGCCACGACGACTGGGTGACCTGCGGCACGCCGGCCGGCGGCGGCTACGATCCCGTCGAACGGCTCGACTTCCTGCGGCAGACCCTGTTCGCCGACTCGGCGCTGCCCGATCCCGGCGCACTGCAGATCACGCGCGAAAGCGAAGTCGCACGCTTCCGGCCATATCGCGAAAACGCGCGCTGGATGCGCGACGGCATCGTCTATGTCGCACTCAACGCGCCCGCGCCGAACAATCATTTCCTGACGGCCGGCGGCCGCAACGGCGAATTCGAGGACCGCATCATCGCGAACGGGTTCTGGATCGACCATGCGGCCGAATATGCGAAGCGGCGCGATGCGCGCGCGATGGTGGTGATTTTCGAAGGCGATCCGCAGTTCGATCGCTATGAGCGCGCGGAGCGCTTTGCGTGGCTGCGCTTCAACCGGCCGCGCGGGCGAGACGGCTTTCGCGAGCTGAAACGCACACTGGTGAAGGCCGCGACGACGTTCCGCGGCCCGATACTCGTGATGCATGCGAGCGCGGAACCGCTCGCGAGCGGTTTTCTGATCGACCGCCCGCTGCACGCGGACAACGGCGAACTGGTGGGAAACGTGACGCGTGTCGCGATCGGACCGCGCCAGCCGGCGAATCAGTGGGTGAAAGTGAGCGTGTCGCCGGCGCGGCAGACGCTCTTCAGCGTGAGCCTGCAGAACGTGCCCAAAAACCTGCCGGTGCCGCCCGCCCTGCCGCTGATGCCGCACGACGACGTCCCGCTGCCGCAAATGCCGGAAATCCCGGCGTTGCCGGCGCTGCCCGACTCGTCGTCGGTCGCGCCGCCGCTGCAGGGCGACAGCACGATGCCGGGCGGCGCATCGTGGCCGGCGCCGCCCGCTGCGTCCGGGCCGACACCCGGCCGGCCCGCGAGCTCAGTGCAGGGTGCGCCCTGACGGCGACTCGCCGTTCGCGCCGTCTTCCTCGTCGTCATCCTCGTCGACGATCTCCAGCCCTTCCGCGCCATGCGCGTGCTCATGCTCGATCTCGTCTTCGGTCGCTTCGCGCACGTCCTGCACGGTCAGCGCGAAACGCAGCGCCATACCCGCGAGCGGATGGTTGCCGTCGAGCACGACCTTGTCTTCGGCGATGTCGGTGACCGTATAGATCAGCGAGTCGACTTCCTCGTCGCCATCCTCCGGCGTGCCTTCGAACTGCATGCCCACTTCGATCGGCTCGGGAAAACGATCGCGCGGCTCGATCTTCACGAGTTCGGGATCGTAGTCGCCGAACGCGTCCTGCGGCTCGAGCTGAATCTGCGTCTGGTAGCCGGGCTCATGACCATCGAGCTGTTCCTCGATCTTGGGGAACGTGCCATCATAGCCGCCGTGCAGATAGACCATCGGCTCGTCGCTTTCCTCGATCAGGTTGCCTTGCGCATCCGACAGCTTGTAAGCGATCGAGACGACCGTGTTTTTTGCGATTTTCATCCAATTCTCCCAAATACAAGTCTCATTATACGATGCGCAACCGGTCTCAAGCCGAACCGCGGGACGCCGCTGCCGCCCCGTTCGGCGCGCTGCCTCCCGATCTTCCCACACCGCTGCTCGGCGGTCTCACGCCGGCGCAATTCATGCGCCGCTACTGGCAGAAAAAACCGCTGCTGATTCGCCAGGCGATGCCCGGCGTGAAGCCGCCCGTCACGCGCGACGCGCTGTTCGAGCTGGCAGCCGACTATGACGCAGAATCGCGACTGATCACCCATTTTCGTAACAAGTGGCAACTGGCGCACGGCCCGTTCGAGCCCGGCGCGCTGCCCGCGACGACGCGCAAGGCCTGGACGCTGCTCGTGCAAGGACTCGACCTGCACGTCGACGCGGCGCGCGCGCTGCTCGACCGGTTCCGCTTCATCCCCGATGCGCGCCTCGACGATCTGATGATCTCGTACGCGACCGACGGCGGCGGCGTCGGCCCTCACTTCGATTCGTATGACGTATTCCTGCTGCAGGTCGAAGGGCGCCGCCGCTGGCGCATCGGCGCGCAAAAAGACCTGTCGCTGCTGCCGGACGTGCCGCTGAAGATCCTCGAGCATTTCGAGCCGAGCGAAGAGTGGCTGCTGGAGCCCGGCGACATGCTGTATCTGCCGCCGCATATCGCACACGACGGCGTGGCCGAAGGCGAATGCATGACGTGCTCGATCGGCTTTCGCGCGCCGTCCGCCGGCGAGCTGGGCGCGCAGTTCCTGTATTACCTCGCGGAGCGCGGCGGCCTGCGCGAGCGCGTCGGCGACGACCTCTACCGCGACCCGAAACAGCCGGCGGTCGACACGCCGGCGCAGCTGCCGCCGGCCATGGTCGAACGCGTCGCCGAGATCGTCGACGCGATCCGCTGGCGCAAGCGCGACATCGCCGAATTCCTCGGCTGCTACCTCAGCGAACCGAAGCCGAACGTCGTGTTCGACCCGCCCGCGCGCCCACTGTCCGAAGCCGCGTTTGTCGCGCAGGCCTCGCGCCGCGGCGTGTGTCTCGACAGACGGGCCGCATTGTTGTATAACGCGCGCTCGTACTTCATTAATGGCGAGGAAGGGCCGCTCGAGCAAGCCGACGAATGGCTTCCCGAATTGGCAAATCAGCGCCAGATGGAGGCGAAACGGTTTGTAACACTCTCCCGGGTTCCCTCAATGACAGCCTTGCTGCACGAATGGTATCGTGCGGGCTGGATACGGGTCGGGAGCCGGAATTAGGGTGGGCCGACCTGTACGCTCATGCAAATCAATTTTTGTATGGGAAAGACAACGTATTGACCCCGCATTTGTCGACGGTCGATAGGAAAGTGCATATAATTTCCGCCCAAGCCGTAGGGAAGATTCACGCTCTAGAAGTGCGTCTCCACCAGCGGCCCAGGTCGGTGTTGGAGCACATTACCGGTATTGTTTCGCGCTGTTGCTTACCTTTAACCATAAAAGGACGTGATCATGAAGAAATCCCTCCTCGTAGCTTCCCTGTTGGCTGCTGTTGCTCTGGCTGCTTGCAACAAGAGCGCAGACCAAAGCGCATCGTCGGCTGCTAGCGACGCATCGGCTGCCGCTTCGTCGGCTGCTTCGGCAGTTGCTGGTGCTGCGAGCGACGCGTCGGCTGCTGCTTCGTCGGCATCCGCTGCTGCGAGCGATGCAGCTGCTGCTGTGGCGTCGGCTGCTTCGGCTGCGACGGCTGCTCCGGCTTCGGGCGCAAGCCAGTAAGCCTCAGCATCAGCTGAAAAAAAACCGGCCCATGGGCCGGTTTTTTTACGTCTGCCGTTTGGCGGAACCGGGCAGCGCGTCCGCGCCGGCGCAATGGCCGCCATCGCGACCCTGCCCCCCCCGGCCGCTCAATCGAGCATCAGCCAGTCGAAGCCCGTGTCCTGCGTGGCGACGATCACGTCCTCCCCGTCCGTCCCCAGCACATCGGCAAACGCCTGGCGCGCCAGTTCCGGCAGGTTGTTCTGCTGGCTCAGGTGCGCGGCCACCAGATGCCGCAGCCGGCTGCGTTCGAGCGACGCGAGGATGCCGGCCGCCGCGTCGTTGCTCAAGTGACCGTGGCTGCCGCCGATACGCGCCTTCAGCGACTGCGGGTAGCGGCTCCCGGCGAGCATCGCGGTATCGTGGTTCGATTCGAGCACCAGCGCATCGCAGCCGCTCAGCACGGTCGTGATGTGCGGCGTGGCCATCCCGACGTCGGTCAGCACGCCGAGGCGGCGGCAACCGTCCATAAAGACGAACTGAAGCGGCTCCCGCGCGTCGTGCGGGACCGTATAGGGCATCACGGCCAGATCGCCGATTGCGGCCGTCTCGTCGCCCCACAGCACGTGGAGATCGACATCGGCGTCGTCCGCGCCGACCGCGCGCGCAGTGCCCCAGCTCATGTAGAGCGGCAGCGATGCGCGACGCGCGAGCGTCAGCGCACTGCCGACGTGGTCGCTGTGTTCATGCGTGATCAGGATCGCATCGAGATCGCCGATGCAGAGATTCAGGCGGCCGAGCCGACGCTCGACCTCCTTCGCGGAAAAACCGCAGTCGAGCAGCACGCGCGTGGTGGTCGTGCCGCTCGTGGCCTCGACGACCAGCGCGTTGCCCTCGCTGCCGCTTCCGAGGCTGGCGAATCGCACGCGCTCAGTTCAGCTGCGCGTGGAGCAGCGAAATGATCCGCTGCGCATCCGACGAGTTGTCGACCTGGCCGTTCGCGTCGACCACCGCGACCTGCGTGCCGCCATTGCCCTGCGCACGCACGTTGACCAGGAACTCCTTGCCGGGCTTCGCGGCCGACGGGCCGCCGTAGAACAGCTTGCCGAACAGGCCGTCGCGCTTGAGCTCTTCCATCGAGTTTGCATAGCGCACCGTGTACACGCCCTTCTCGCGGTCTCGATTGTCGACCGTGAAGTTGGTGCGGTCGAGCGCGAGGCCGACGCGCAGCCATGCGCGGTCGAACGACTCGGACAGCTGCAGCGTCGCCGCGCCGCTGCTCGTGTCAGTCACCTGCGCGGGCGCAGTCGACGAGCGCGCATCGGTCAACAGCTGCTTCGCCTGCGCCTCGGTCAAGCCGAACTTCTGCATCAGCTTGGTCAGGAACACCGCCTCGAGCACCGGGTTGCGCGGACGCTCCTCCCAGCGCGACGACGTGCCGCCCTGCGGGCCGACCATCATTTCCTCCATCGCGCTGTGCGTGATCGAGATGTCGGTGTTGCCGTCCGGCGTCCGGTTCACGAGCGTGCGGAACCGGTCGCGGGTGCCCGACGAGTACGCGAAATCGATGACCTTGCCGATCGTGCGGCGGAACCAGTCGTCGGGAATGTTCGCGCGGTTCTCGGCCCAGTCGGTGGTCATGATGCCGGTCGACGGCGCGTCGGTCTTCAGCGAGAAACCGTTCTCCTGCCAGAATTCCTTCAGGATCGGCCACAGCTGCTCCGGCGTGCGGCCGTCGACGACGAGCCAGCGGCGATCGCCGTCGCGCTCGATGTGCATGCCGTACGGATCCTGCGCATTCGGGATGCCGTCCGTCGCGTTGCCGGCCGCCGTCGTCGCCCGCGGCGGCAGCGTGCCGAGCCCGGCGTTGGTCGGCGGCGCGACGAACTGCTGCGTCGTCGGCACCGGCTTCAGGTCGCTCGGCACCGCGAGCGGCGGCGCCGAGCCCGTGTTCTTGTAGTTGACCCGGTCGGGGGCCAGGTAGTCGTTCAGCGTATCGCAGCCGGCGAGCGCGCCCAGCGCCAGCGCCATCACCGACATCTGGATGGCGCGAGAGGAAAAGGCGAAACGTTTCATGAAATCCTTCGTCTTGCTTGAACGCTCGTCAGGAGCGGCGCCGGACGGAGCCGGCCGGTGCGGGTTGATCAGGGGTCGAGGGCGGCCGCAGGGCGCGGCCGCCGGGACATCAGGCGAGCACGCCCGCCTCGACGAGTGCCGAACGCACGGCATCGTGACAGCGCTCGTCGAGTGCCGTCAGCGGCAGGCGGATACCGCCCTGCATCTTGCCCATCGCCTGCAGCGCCCACTTCACCGGGATCGGGTTCGCCTCGATGAACAGGTTCTTGTGCAGCGACAGCAGCTTCATGTGCAGTTCGCGCGCCGTCTTCACGTCGCCGGCCAGTGCGGCGCGGCACAGCGCGCTCATCGCGCGCGGCGCGACGTTCGCCGTCACCGAAATGTTGCCGTGGCCGCCGAGCAGCATCAGCGCAATCGCGGTCGGATCGTCGCCGCTGTAGATCGCGAAATGCGCGGGCGCGGCCTTGATCAGCTGCGCGGCGCGATCGATGTTGCCCGTCGCTTCCTTCACGCCGATGATGCCCGGCACCTGCGCGAGGCGCAGCATCGTGTCGTTCGCCATGTCGGCGACCGTCCGGCCCGGCACGTTGTACAGGATCACCGGCAGGTCGACCGCTTCGGCGATCGTCTTGAAGTGGCGGTACATGCCTTCCTGCGTCGGCTTGTTGTAGTACGGCACGACCTGCAGCGTCGCGTCCGCGCCGACGGCCTTCGCGTGCTTGGTCAGCTCGATCGCCTCGGCGGTCGAGTTGCCGCCCGCGCCCGCGATGATCGGGATGCGCTTGGCCGCATGCTCGACGGCCGTGCGGATCATCAGGATGTGCTCTTCGACGTTGAGCGTCGCCGACTCGCCGCTCGTGCCGACCACGACGAGCGCGTCGGTGCCTTCCTCGATGTGCCAGTCGATCAGTTTGCGAAACGCCGGCAGGTCGAGACTGCCGTCTTCGAGCATCGGGGTGACGATCGCGGGGATGCTGCCGCGGATTTGAATGCCGTCTTGGGTGCCGTTAGCCATGAAACGCGATTGAATATGTACCGGTAAACATTGAGATTGTAGCGGATTAGCCGGGCAGTTCGTAACGTGGAATTCCCGCCCCCGCCTTCGGGGTCGCGCCCTCGCGTACTGCACCGAGGCGCTGGACGAACGCGGCGCGCGGCGCGGCGACGAATCCGTCCTCGTACGCGACCACCCGCAGATGGCCCCGCACCGCGTCCAGCAGCTCGCCCGGGGCGAGCAGGAACGCAGGATTGGACGGCTTGCCGACCGTTTCGTTTCCTTGCGCGAACGTTTCGTAGATCAGCACGCCGCCCGGCGCCACCGCATCGAGCAGGTGCGGCCAGAGCGGGCGATGCAAATAATGCGTAACAATCACCGCCGCGAACTGCGTGCCGGCCGGCAACGGCCACGGCGCGCCTTCGAGATCGGCGTCGCGGGCGTCGACGCCGGGAATCGCACGCAGCGCGGCCAGCGCCGCCGGGTCGCGATCGAGCGCGAGCACCGGATGCCCGTGCGACGCGAACCAGCGCGCATGGCGGCCGCCGCCCGCGGCAACGTCGAGCACCACGCCGCCCGCGGCCACGAGATGCGACCAGCGGGCGACCCAGCGCGACGGTTCGGCCTGCGCAAGATGACCGCCCGCGGCGGCGCTGACGGGTTCGTGCATGGCGATCAGGTGTACGACAGGCCCATCGCGTCGCGCACGTCGCGCATCGTTTCGGTCGCGTGCTTGCGCGCCTTGTCGCAACCGTCCGCGACGATCGCGCGCAGCAGCGACGGATCGTCCATGTACTTCTGCGCGCGCTCGAGCATCGGCTGCTGCTCGCGCAGGATGCCTTCGACGACCGGCTGCTTGCAGTCCAGACAGCCGATCGCCGCCGAACGGCAACCCTTCTGCACCCAGTCGTGCGTCGCTTCGTCCGTATAGACCTGGTGCAGCTGCCACACCGGGCACTTGTCCGGATCGCCCGGGTCGGTGCGGCGCACGCGCGCGGGATCGGTCGGCATCGTGCGGACCTTCTTCGTGATCGTCTCCGCGTCCTCGCGCAGGCCGATCGTGTTGCCGTACGACTTCGACATCTTCTGACCGTCGAGGCCCGGCATCCGCGACGCCTCGGTCAGCAGCGCCTGCGGCTCGACCAGAATGATCTTGCGCGCGCCTTCGAGATAGCCGAACAGGCGCTCGCGGTCGCTCATCGACAGGCTCTGCGACTCCTGCAGCATCGCCCGCGCCTGTTCGAGCGCCTCGTCGTCGCCCTCCTGCTGGTACGCGTTGCGCAGCTCGTGATACAGCTTCGCGCGCTTGCCGCCGAGCTTCTTCGCGGCTTCCAGCGCCTTCTCCTCGAAGCCCGGCTCACGGCCGTACAGGTAATTGAAGCGGCGTGCGATCTCGCGCGTCATCTCGACGTGCGGCACCTGGTCCTCGCCGACCGGCACCAGCGAGCCGCGGTACAGCAGGATGTCGGCCGCCATCAGCACCGGGTAGCCGAGAAAGCCGTAGGTCGACAGGTCCTTGTCCTTCAGCTTCTCGATCTGCTCCTTGTAGGTCGGCACGCGTTCGAGCCAGCCGAGCGGCGTGCTCATGCCGAGCAGCAGCGCCAGCTCCGCATGCTCGGGCACCTTGCTCTGGATGAACAGCGTCGCCTGCGCCGGGTCGATGCCGGACGCGAGCCAGTCGATCAGCACGTCCCACACGTTCTTCTCGATGACCTCGGGCGTCTCGTAGTGCGTCGTCAGCGCATGCCAGTCGACCACGCAGAAGAAGCACGGGTACTCGGACTGCAGCTTCACCCAGTTTTTCAGCACGCCGTGGTAATGGCCGAGGTGCAGCGACCCGGTGGGTCGCATGCCGGAGAAAATACGATCTGGGAACATGATTGTCGTTAGAAAAGCGAGGCGAAAGGAGTCAGGATGGCGCTCACGACGTCGTAACCGATATTGACGAGCGGACGCAGCCAGAATTTCGTCAGCACGCCCGTCATGACCAGCACGAGGACGATGATGAAACCGTACGGCTCGATGCGCGACAGCGCGATCGATTGCTTCGGCGGCAGCAGCGCCGCGAGCACGCGGCCGCCGTCGAGCGGCGGCAGCGGAAACAGGTTCAGCACGCCGAGCACGAGGTTGACGCTGACGCCGGCGACCGCCATCCGCGTGAAGAACGGCTCGTCGACGCCCGCGGCGGCCAGCACGATGCTCAGCACGCCCCACAGCAGCGCCTGCACGAAGTTGCAGGCGGGGCCGGCGAGCGACACCCACAGGCTGCCCCAGCGCGGATTGCGCAGGTTGCGGAACGCGACCGGCACCGGCTTCGCATAGCCGAACAGGAACGCGCCGCCGGTCAGGAAATACATCGCGAGCGGGATCGCGATCGTGCCGAGCGGGTCGATGTGGCGCATCGGATTGAACGACACGCGCCCCATCATGTAGGCGGTGTTGTCGCCGAGCAGGCGGGCGGCATAGCCGTGGGCAGCCTCGTGCAGCGTGATCGCAAAGATCACCGGCAGCGCGTAGACGGCGATGGTCTGTATCAGGGAAGCATCCATATCGCGTTATTGTAACAAGCGCGCTCGCGCAAAAATGAACGGCGCACTCATGCGGCGGCGAGCCCGAACGGTTCGAGCGCGCCGCGCCCCGCGCGGACGAGCTGCGGCTCGTCGCCGGTCAGGTCGATCACCGTCGACGGTTCGCGCGGGCAGGCGCCGCCGTCGATCACGAGGTCGACCTGCTTTTCGAGCCGTGCGCGGATTTCCTCCGGGTCGTTGAGCGGCTCGTCGTCCGGCGGCAGGATCAGCGTCGTGCCGAGCAGCGGCTGGCCGAGCGATTCCAGCAGCGCGAGCGTGATCGCATGGTCCGGCACGCGCAGGCCGATCGTCTTGCGCGACGGATGCGACAGCCGGCGCGGCACTTCCTTGGTCGCCTGCAGGATGAACACGTACGGGCCCGGCGTCACCGACTTGATCAGCCGGTACTGGCGATTGTCCACCATCGCGAAATTCGCGAGTTCCGACAGGTCGCGCACCAGCAGCGACAAGTGCTGCTTGTCGTCCAGGCCGCGAATGCGGCGCACGCGCTCGACCGCGTTCTTGTCGTCGAGGTGGCAGGCGAGCGCGTAGCTCGAGTCGGTCGGCATCGCGATCACGCCGCCCTTGCTGACGATCTCCACGGCCTGCTTGATCAGGCGCGGCTGCGGATCATCCGGATGAATCCTGAAGAACTGGGACATGGGGACAGATAAAGAAGGAAGGATCGAAGGGGCGTGCCGGCAGTCATGCGGGCGACGGGCCGCCGCGCAGCGTCAGAGCCAGCGCTCCCAGACCGGTTTCAGGCCCGACGGCAGCGGCGGCAGGCTGCCCAGCTCGACGCGGCCCTCGCCGGGCGCGTGGAAGTCCGAGCCGCGCGACGCCTCGAAACCGAAGCGGCGGGCGACATCCGCGTATTCGCGGTACTGGTCCGGCGTGTGGCTGCCCGTCACGACCTCGATCGCGCGACCGCCGAGATCGATGAACTCGCCGAAGAACGCGTCGAATTCGACCGGCGTATAGCGATAGCGGCCCGGATGCGCGACCACGGCCTCGCCGCCCGCGCCGCGAATCCATTGCACGGCGTCGGACAGCGCCGCCCAGCGGTGCGGGACGAAGCCGGGCTTGCCGTCGCCGAGCAGGCGGTCGAACACGTCGACGGTCGATTCCGCATAGCCGTTCTCGACCAGGAAGCGCGCGAAGTGCGTGCGCGAGATCAGGTCGGGATTCGACACGTACTTCAGCGCGCCTTCGTAAGCGCCGGCAATGCCGAGCGTCGCGAGCTGCGCGCCGATCGCCTGCGCGCGCGCCGCACGGCCGTGGCGCGTGCGGTACAGGCCGTCGACGAGCGCCGGATTCGCCGGATCGATGTTCAGGCCGACGATGTGCACGGTGCGCGACGCCCACGTGACCGAAATCTCGACGCCGCTCAGGTAGCGCATGCCGAGCGCTTCCGCAGCCGTGCGCGCGGCTGCCTGGCCGCCGATCTCGTCGTGGTCGGTCAGCGCCCAGAGGGTCACGCCGCCGGCATGGGCGCGGCGCGCGACGTCGGCGGGCGACAGCAGTCCGTCGGAAACATTCGAGTGGCAGTGGAGATCGGCGTTCATTGTCGGCATGGCAGGTGAAGCTTCATTCTACTGCAATGCGGCAATCGCGCCGCCCGCCTGCCCCGCCGCGGTGGCGGCGCCTACGCGCAGAACGCCTCGATCAGCGCCGCGATCTGCTCGGGCTGGTCGTGATGCACCATGTGGCCGGCGTCTTCGACGAGCTTCTCGCGCCAGTCCGGGAATGCACCGAAGCGCGCCTTGAATTCCGGCAGCGGGATGGCGCCGGCGATCTGCGCGAGCGTCGGCGAATTGACGGCCTCGACGTGCAGCACCTTCGCGCGCACCTTCGCCCACACGGCCATCACTTCGTCGAGCCGGTACAGCAGCGGGCCCGGCATCTTGTGCGCGGGATCCGCGAGCAGATGATAGAGACCGTCGTCGCCGCGCTTCGACCAGTGCGCGGCCAGGAACGCCGCGCGGCGCGGGTCGAGCCGCGGGTTGGTCTTGGTCAGGCGGGCCGCGACGTCGTCGAGCGACGCATACGCGCGCAGCGCGGGCGGTTCGCGCAGTTCGTCGAGCCAGCCGCGCAGCCGGCGCGGCGCCTGTTCGGCACGCGCAGGCGCCAGCCCGAAGCCTTCGAGGTCGACCACGCGCCGCACGCGCTCCGGCCGCGCGCCCGCATACAGGCACACGACGTTCGCGCCCATGCTGTGGCCGACCAGGTTCACCTCGCCGGTCGGCGCATAGTGGTCGACGAGCGCATCGAGATCGCCGAGGTAGTCGTGGAACCAGTAGTGGCCGCCGCCCTGCCGCGCGACCGGCCAGTCGGACAGCCCGAAGCCGCGCGCGTCCGGCGCGATCACCTGCCAGTCGCCGGCGAGCGCATCGACGACGAACTGGAACGACGCGGCGACGTCCATCCAGCCGTGCAGCATGAACAGCGTCGGCGCGTCGGGCCGGCCCCAGCGCCGCACATGCAGCCGGACGCCGCGCACCGTGACGAAATCGGAAACAGAACTCGAGGCATTCATTGCAGCCGCCAGAAAAAAGAATGGTCGTTCGATTATAGCGGCGGCGCCCTCGCTGCGGCGGGCCGCGCGGCGAGGCACCTCTCTAGCGCCGGCGCCGGCGCGGCATCCCGGATCGGCGCCGCTCCGGACGGCAGCCTAGCCGTTCTCGGCGCGCCCGTCCTGCGCGGCCAGTTCGTCGAGTTCGGCCGGCTCGAATCCGGCGCTGCGCCGCGCATCGAAATTGAACGGGCCGCGCAGGCGCGGCGCACGATACCGCTCGGCCAGCTCGCGGTAAGTCGGCACGGGATCGCGGCCGGCCTGCCCGCACAGATGCCGGAACCAGCGGTTGCCGATCGCGACATGGCCGATCTCGTCGCGCAGGATCACGTCGAGGATCGCCGCCGATGCGTCGTCGCCGGCCTGCGCGAGCCGCGCGCGGATCGGCGGCGACGCGTCGAGCCCGCGCGCCTCGAGCGTGCGCGGCACCAGCGCCATGCGCGCGAGCACGTCGTCACGGGTCCGCTCGCACATCTCCCACAGTCCGTTGTGTGCGGGAAAGTCGCCGTAAACATGGCCGAACGCCGCCAGCCGCTCGGCCAGCAGCGTGAAGTGATACGCCTCTTCGGCGGCGACCTTCAGCCAGTCCGCATAGAACGCGTCCGGCAGGTCCGCGAAGCGCCACACCGCGTCGAGCGCCAGGTTGATCGCATTGAACTCGATATGGGCGAGCGCGTGGAGCAGCACCGCGCGCCCCTCGGGCGAACGCATGCTGCGCCGCTCGAGCTGGCGCGGCTCGACGAGCATGGGGCGCGCCGGGCGCCCCGGCAGGTCGGCCGGCTCGGCCAACGCGAGCGACGGCGAGATCGCAGCCTGCCCCGCCAGCAGTGCGTCGTAGAGCGCACGCACCTGCGCCGCCTTGCCGGCCGGCTCGGGTTCGCGCAGTGCGGCGAGCGCCGCACGGCGCACGCAGGCCCGCGCATCGACGGAAGAAGAAGACACCATATTCACCCGCGGAACGCTGTCGCGCGCATCGCGGGAGCGCATGCACGCGACGGTTTACAATACGTGTTTTCGCCACGGCGCGGCGCGCCGGGCAACGCGCCATTTTACCGGCGCCCATCATCGAAAGAGACCAAGGAGACTCCGTGACGATCTACAAGCTGGGCGATACGGCCCCGACGATTCACGAAAGCGTGTTCGTCGCCGATACGGCGGCCATCATCGGCAAAGTGGTGCTCGAGGAAAACGCGAGCGTCTGGTTCGGCGCGACGATTCGCGGCGACAACGAGACGATCGCCGTCGGCGCGGGCAGCAACGTCCAGGAAGGCGCGGTGCTGCATACCGACCCCGGCTATCCGCTGACGATTGCCGAAAACGTGACGATCGGGCACCAGGCGATGCTGCACGGCTGCACGATCGGCGAGGGTTCGCTGATCGGCATCCAGGCCGTGGTCTTGAATGGTGCGGTCATCGGCCGCAACTGTCTGGTCGGTGCCGGCGCGGTCGTGACGGAAGGCAAGACGTTCCCGGACAACTCGCTGATTCTCGGCGCACCGGCGAAAGTCGTGCGCGAGCTGTCGGCCGACGACATCGCGCGGCTGCGCGCGAACGCGAAGACGTATGTCGAGCGACGCGCGCATTTCAAGGAGCAACTCGTGCGGATCGGGTGATCCGCGCGGATTTCAAGGAAGAAGAGTGAGCGACCAGTTACAGAAATTCATGTTCAATGCGGCGCCCGTGCGCGGCGAGATCGTTTCGCTGCGCAACACGTGGCAGGAAGTGCTCGTCCGGCGCGACTACCCTGCCCCGGTGCGCACGGTGCTCGGCGAGATGATGGCCGCGTGCGCGCTGCTGTCCGCGAACCTGAAATTCAACGGCACCCTCATCATGCAGATCTTCGGCGACGGGCCGGTGAAGATGCTGGTCGTCCAGTGCGGCTCGGATCTGTCGATGCGGGCCACCGCGAAGTTCTCCGGCGAGGCGGCGCAGACGATCGGCGACGACACGAGCTTCGCGGCGCTCGTCAACGCGAGCGGCCACGGCCGCTGCGTGATCACGCTCGACCCGTCCGACAAGCTGCCGGGCCAGCAGCCGTACCAGGGCATCGTGCCGCTGAACGGCGTCGACGGCCCGCTCGAATCGGTGTCGCAGGTGCTCGAGCAATACATGCATCACTCGGAGCAGCTCGACACGCGGCTGTGGCTCGCGGCCGATCGCGAACGCGCGGTCGGCATGCTGCTGCAGAAGCTGCCGGGCGACGGCGGCATCGTGCCGCGCAACGCCGAGACGGACACCGACACGTGGGAACGCGTGTGCACGCTCGGCGGCACGCTGTCCGCGCAGGAACTGCTCGAGGTCGAGCCGGAAGTCGTGTTCCGCCGCCTGTTCTGGCAGGAAAACGTGCAGCACTTCGAACCGGCCGTCACGCGCTTCCAGTGCTCGTGCTCGCGCGAGAAGGTCGGCGCGATGCTGCGCATGCTCGGCCGCGACGAAGTCGACAGCGTGATCGTCGAGCGCGGCCACGTCGAGATCCACTGCGAATTCTGCAACCAGCGCTACGAATTCGATCCCGTCGACGTCGCGCAGTTGTTCGCGGCCCCCGAGCTCGCGAGCGGCATCACGCCCGCCGCCGGGCAGCATCACTGAGCCGCGCGCCCGCGCGTGCACCACGCGCGGGCGCATAATGACGCACGAGCGTCGCACGCGCAGCGCCACGGCTTCGGCCGTCGGCGCCTGCCGTTTCCCGCCGTCGGCGCGCCGCAGGAGAAATTCATGAATCGCCCGTTCCGCACCATCGTCCTGACGAGCGTCGCCGCCGGTACGCTCGTGCTTGCCGGCTGCGCGGTGCAGCCGTCGTCCACGATCCTGAGCCGCCTGCCGGAGCCGGGCGCATCGGGCGGTCAGCCGCCTGCACTGTCGGCCGCCGAGCGCAAGCGCTACGACGAGATCGACCGGCAGGTGCTGCGCGACCAGAACAATGCGATGGCGGCCGAAGCCGCCGCGCGCGCGTGGTCGTACTATGCGCCGCCGCCGGTGACCGTCTACGGCGGGTATTACGGCGGCGGTTGGGGAAATCGCTGGGGCACGGGCATCAGCTACGGCTACCCGGGCTGGTGGTGGTAACGCGCGACCGATTGACGACTCTCAGGAAATAAAAAAGCGCGGCATTTCCCGCGCTTTTTCAATTCGACCGGCTCGTCGCGTTCAATGATGCGCGGCCTTGCCCTTGTCGCCGCCGTGATGGCGCGACGGCTTCGCGATCGACTGCGGATTCGGCACGACGCGCACCGGCGCCGCGGACACGACACCGCGCGTCGACGTGTTCGACGGCGCATTGTTCACGGGCGCGGCGGGCGCATTCGGCGACACGAACTGCACGAACACCTCGCCGTCCTTCACCATGCCCATCTCGTAGCGCGCACGCTCCTCGATGGCCGCGGTGCCGCTTTGCAGATCCTGCACTTCGCCCGCGATCCGCTCGTTGCGCAGCTTTTCATCGGCATTCTTCTGGAGCTGATCGCCGAGCTGCTGACGCAATTCGTGCACCCGCAACCAGCCGCCGTGTCCCCACCATAGGGGGTACTGAATGAGCGCCAGCAAGGCAATCAGGACGACAGTGACAAGCCGCATGTAAGAGACGCAGATATAAGAAGCGCCGCTCCGCGCATCGTGGCACAGAGCGGCGTCGATATGACGAACCCGATAGTAGCGCGTTAGCGCAGGTTATAGAAAGCCGATTTGCCCGGGTAGCTCGCGATATCGCCGAGATCTTCCTCGATGCGCAGCAGCTGGTTGTACTTCGAGATGCGGTCGCTGCGCGACAGCGAGCCCGTCTTGATCTGGCCGGCGTTCAGGCCGACCGCGATGTCCGCGATCGTCGAATCTTCCGTTTCGCCCGAGCGGTGCGAGATCACGGCCGTGTAGCCCGCACGCTTGGCCATCTCGATCGCCGCGAACGTTTCGGTCAGCGTACCGATCTGGTTGATCTTGATCAGGATCGAGTTCGCGATGCCCTTCTCGATGCCTTCCTTCAGGATGCGCGTGTTCGTGACGAACAGGTCGTCGCCGACCAGCTGCACCTTCTTGCCGAGGCGCTCGGTCAGCAGCTTCCAGCCTTCCCAGTCGCCTTCGTGCATGCCGTCCTCGATCGACACGATCGGGAACTTGTCGGCGAGCGTCGCGAGGTAGTCGGTGAATTCGGCCGACGACAGCTGCAGGCCTTCACCCGCGAGCTGGTACTTGCCGTCGTGGTAGAACTCGGAGGCCGCGCAGTCGAGCGCAAGCAGCACGTCTTCGCCGGCGCGGTAGCCGGCCTTCTCGATCGCCTGCAGGATCGTCGACAGGCATTCGTCGTTGCTGCCGAAGTTCGGCGCGAAGCCGCCTTCGTCGCCGACCGCCGTGCTCATGCCGCGGTCCGACAGGATCTTCTTCAGCGCGTGGAACACTTCGGCGCCGCAGCGCAGCGCTTCGCGGAAGGTCGGCTGGCTGACCGGGACGATCATGAATTCCTGGATGTCCAGGCTATTGTTCGCGTGCGCGCCGCCGTTAACGATGTTCATCATCGGCACCGGCAGCTGCATCGCGCCCGAGCCGCCGAAGTAGCGGTACAGCGGCAGGCCGGCCTCTTCGGCGGCGGCCTTCGCGACGGCCATCGACACGGCCAGCATCGCGTTCGCGCCGAGGCGCGACTTGTTGTCGGTGCCGTCCAGCTCGAGCAGCGTCTTGTCGAGGAACGCCTGTTCCGACGCGTCGAGGCCCATGATGGCTTCGGAGATTTCGGTGTTGATGTGCTCGACTGCCTTCAGCACGCCCTTGCCGTTGTAGCGGCCGGCTTCGCCGTCGCGCAGTTCGATCGCTTCACGCGAGCCGGTGGACGCGCCCGACGGCACCGCCGCGCGGCCCATCGTGCCCGATTCGAGCAGCACGTCGCATTCGACGGTGGGGTTGCCGCGCGAATCCAGAATCTCGCGGCCGATGATATCTACGATTGCACTCATGGGTTTCCTCTGAGAATGACGATGGATTCTTCAAACTGCGGCGGCTCGCGCGTCAATACCGCTTTCGCTACTGACGCGCGAAGCCGCCGCAAGGTTCATTCGGTCTTTAATTGAAATCGTTTTCCAGGAACGGGTTGCGCTTCACCGCCTGGTCGAGCGTGACGAGCGTCTCCAGCAACGCGCTCATCCGGTTCAGCGGCACCGCATTCGGGCCGTCCGACTTCGCGTCGGCCGGATTCGGATGCGTTTCCATGAACAGGCCCGCGACGCCCGTCGCGACCGCCGCGCGCGCGAGCACCGGCACGAATTCGCGCTGGCCGCCCGAACTCGTGCCCTGCCCGCCCGGCAACTGCACCGAGTGGGTCGCATCGAACACGACCGGTGCGTTCGTCTCGCGCATGATCGCGAGCGAGCGCATGTCGGACACGAGGTTGTTGTAGCCGAACGAGACGCCGCGCTCGCACGCCATGAAGCGGTCTTCCGACAGCCCCGCTTCACGCGCCGCGTCGCGCGCCTTGTCGATCACGTTCTTCATGTCGTGCGGCGCGAGGAACTGGCCCTTCTTGATGTTGACCGGCTTGCCCGAGCGCGCGCACGCATGGATGAAGTCGGTCTGGCGGCACAGGAACGCGGGCGTCTGCAGCACGTCGACGACCGATGCGACCGGCTCGATCTCCTCGATCGAATGCACGTCGGTCAGCACCGGCAGGCCGAGCTGGCGCTTCACCTCGGACAGGATCCGCAGCCCCTCGTCCATTCCGAGGCCGCGAAACGACTTGCCCGAACTGCGATTCGCCTTGTCGTAGGACGACTTGTAGATGAACGGAACGTTCAGCTTCTCGCAGATCTCCTTCAGGCGGCCCGCCGTGTCGATCGTCATCTGCTCCGATTCGACCACGCAGGTTCCCGCGATCAGGAAGAAAGGCTTGTCGAGACCGACCTCGAAATCGCACAGCTTCATGCTTTCACTCCGGCGCGCGCCTGCTTGTTGGCGAGCGCGGCTTCGACAAACGACTTGAACAGGGGATGACCGTCACGCGGCGTGGACGTGAATTCCGGGTGGAACTGCACGCCGACGAACCACGGGTGCATCGAGCGCGGCAGTTCCATCATTTCCGGCAGATCCTCGCTCGGGGTACGCGCGCTGATGATAAGGCCGCCGCTTTCGAGCTGGGGCACGAAGCGGTTATTGACTTCATAACGGTGGCGATGACGCTCGTTCACGTCCTTGCCGTAGATTTCTTCCGCCATCGTGCCGGGCTTGATCGGGCAGCGCTGCGAGCCGAGGCGCATCGTGCCGCCGAGATCGGATTCCTCGGTGCGCGTCTCGACCTTGCCTTCGCGGTCGTACCATTCGGTGATCAGCGCGACCACGCGTTCCGGCGTGTCCGGATCGAACTCCGTGCTGTTCGCCTGCTTCAGGCCGACGACGTCGCGCGCGAACTCGATCACCGCGAGCTGCATGCCGAGACAGATGCCGAGGTACGGCACCTTCGCCTCGCGCGCATAGCGGATCGCCGCGATCTTGCCTTCGGTGCCGCGACGGCCGAAACCGCCCGGGACCAGCACCGCGTCGAGGTGCTTCAGGCTGTCGACGCCGTTCGTCTCGATCTCTTCCGAGTCGATGTACTCGATGTTGACCTTCGTCGACGTGTGCAGCGACGCGTGGCGCAGCGCCTCGATCAGCGACTTGTACGATTCCGTCAGATCGACGTACTTGCCGACCATGCCGATCGTCACTTCGTGCTTCGGATTCTCCAGCTTCTCGACGAGCTCCGCCCACATGCTCAGGTCGGCATCGTGCGGCGACAGCTTCAGCTCGTCGCAGATGATCCTGTCGAGGCCCTGGTCGTGCAGCATCTGCGGGATCTTGTAGATGCTGTCGGCATCCCACACCGAAATCACCGCGTCTTCCGGCACGTTCGAGAACATCGAGATCTTCTTCGATTCGTCGTCCGGGATGCGGCGGTCCGCACGGCACAGCAGCACGTGCGGCAGGATGCCGATCTCGCGCAGCTTCTGCACGCTGTGCTGGGTCGGCTTCGTCTTCAGCTCGCCGGCCGTCGCGACGTACGGCACGAGCGTCAGGTGCACGAAGCACGCGCTGTTGCGGCCGAGGCGCAGGCTCATCTGGCGCGCGGCCTCGAGGAACGGCAGCGACTCGATGTCGCCGACCGTGCCGCCGATCTCGACGATCGCGACGTCAGGCTCGCCGCAGGTGGCCGACGCGGCCCCGCGCTCGATGAACGCCTGGATCTCGTTCGTGATGTGCGGGATGACCTGCACGGTCTTGCCCAGATAGTCGCCGCGGCGCTCCTTGCGGATCACCGATTCGTAGATCTGGCCGGTCGTGAAGTTGTTGGCCTTGCGCATCTTCGTGCTGATGAAGCGCTCATAGTGGCCGAGGTCGAGATCCGTCTCCGCGCCGTCTTCCGTCACGAACACTTCGCCGTGCTGGAACGGGCTCATCGTGCCGGGGTCGACGTTGATGTAGGGATCGAGTTTGAGGAGGGTGACTTTCAGACCGCGCGATTCGAGGATCGCGGCGAGAGAGGCGGCGGCAATACCCTTGCCGAGGGAAGAAACTACGCCGCCGGTGACGAAAACATATTTGGTCATCGCTGGATGCTCGCGGGAAAAACGGATTATACCGTAAAGCCCGCCCTTCTCTCAGCAATTGACGCGATGATCGCGCCCCTTCGCGCTGTGCCGCGCCGGTCGTGCGCGCCGGGGCGGACCGGCCGGCCGGTCGGCGCGGCAGCCCGCGTGCGCATGCCGCGCGCAGCACGTCACGCGCGCTTCGCGAGCGGCGCGACGCTTTCTTCCCCGCGCAGCGAATTCAGCATCCGCTGCAATGCCCGGGCGGTCTCGACCGGCCGCTCCATCGGGAACAAGTGGCTGCCTTCGAGCCATTCGATGCGGCCGTGCGACGCCCGGCGCGTCGCATCGAGCCCGACCTGCCGCACCTCGCGCGAACGCGTGCCGGCGAGAAAGCCGAGCGGCACCGGTGCACCGTGCGCGAGCCGCGGGCCGAGCGTGTGCGGCAGCGTCCGGTAGATCAGGTATTCGACCTGCCGATCGAATGCGAGCGCCCGTTCGCCGTCGATGCCCGCCTGCGGAATCCCGTAGTCGATGTAGTCGGCCAGCATCCGCTCGTCCCAGCGCGCGAACGCAGGCTTCTCGCGGAAATGCCGCCATGCTTCGTCGCGGCTCGCCCAGCGCGTGCGCCGGTTGCGCGTCGCGGCGGCCGGCGACAGCCGCTCGTCGAGCCCCGCCCACTGGCTCGCGCGCAGCGCGCCCGCGCGCCAGCCCGCGATGATCGGCGAATCGAGCATCACGACGCCGCGCACCCATTGCGGCTTCCGCAGCGCGGCCATCAGCGACAGGTAGCCGCCGAGCGAATGACCGACGAGCCATACCGGGCGCTCGTAGCGGCTGCCGATGTCGTCGAGCAGCTGGTCGACCAGATGCGGCCAGTCGCGCGTGACCGGATAGCGGCGATCGTGGCCGATCCGCTCGATGTAGCGCAGCTCGTAGTCGTCGGCCAGCTCGGCGAAGATGGTCCGGTACGTCGACGCCGGAAAGCCGTTCGCGTGAGAGAAATGCAGGATGTCCTTCAAACGCCGATGCCTCCGTGGTCTTGTCGAACCGGGCGGGCGCCTGCCCGGTTTCCTTGCCCTGCGTCGGGTCGCGCCGACATCGCTGCGGCCCGACGCCCGCCCGCTCACCGATCCATCCAGTAGCGGCGCTGCGCATCGCGGTAGCGCTCGAACGCGAACCCGCGATCCGCCGGCGCGACGTCGAACCGCACGGCCCCGTCGCGATCGGTGCGCGGCAGCGGAATCGCGCGTGCCGCGTAGCGGGCGAGGACGCTCGGGTGCGGATGCCCGAAACGGTTCCGATAGCCTACAGGAAATACCGCGACGCGCGGCCCGACCGAGTCGAGGAAAGGCTCGACCGACGAGGTGCGGCTGCCGTGGTGCGGCACGACGAGGATCTGCGCGGCCAGCGCGTCGCGCATCGTGTCGACCAGCCGACGCTCGGCATAGGCATCGATATCGCCGGTCAGCAGCGCGGACGTCCCGCCCGCGTCGATGCGCAGCACGCACGACTGCCGGTTCGACGCGCCCGCGCCGGGGCCGCCCGGCGGCCACAGCACCGTAAAGTCGACGCCGTCCCAGCGCCAGCGCTGCCCGGCCGCGCACGGCAGGCGGTCGGCGACGCCCGCCGACTGCGCGTCGCGCCACAGCCGGTGGCCGCGCGGAATGCCCGCCAGCAGCTGCCGCACCTGCGCCGACGCATAGACGGCCGGCGCACCGCCCGCATGATCGGCATCCGCGTGGCTGAGCACGAACGCGTCGAGCGTGCGGATGCCGCGTGCGCGCAGCGACGGCGCGACGATCCGCTGGCCCGCGTGGGTCGACTCCGCGCCCGGCCCCGCGTCGAACAGCAAGGTGCGGCGCGCGGTTTCGACCAGCACCGATGCGCCCTGCCCGACATCGAGCACGGTCAGCCGAAAGCCGCCGACGGGCGGCGCGTCGGCCGCCGGCGCGACGAGCGGCAGCCACGTGAGCGGCGCGGCCCAGCGCAGCGGCCAGCCGCGCGGCATCAGCATCCAGACGACGCCTGCGCATGCGAGCGCCAGCACCGGCCAGCCGGGCATGCGCAGCGCCATCACGCCCGGCGGCCAGTCCGCGAGCCGCCCGAGCAGCGCCATCATCGGTTCGAGCGACGCATGCGCAAGCCGGAACGCATGGGCATCGAGCGGCGCGGGCAGCACGAGGCCGGCCAGCACGACCGGCGTGACGACGAAACTGACCCACGGAATCGCGAACGCGTTGCCGAGCGGTCCCGACACCGAGATCTGCGCGAACCACGCGGCCGTCAGCGGCGCGAGTCCGATCGTCACCGCGTATTGCACGCGGGCCGCCTCGGCGACGCGCCGCGCCGCACGCCGGTACCACGCGCGCAGCCGCTCCCACCGACCGGCGACTGCGCCGCCGTCCGCTTCGTCGTCCTCATCGCGCACCGCGCGCCAACCGGCGACCGACAGCAGGATGACCGCGACCGCGCCGAACGACAGCCAGAACCCGGCCGACAGCACGGCCCACGGATCGGCCAGCAGCACGCCGCCGAGCGCCGCGCACAGCACCGCCGAGGTCGGCACGCTGCGCCCGGCCAGATACGCGACGCCGCCGGCCGCGATCATCCACCATGCGCGCTGCGCCGGCACGTTGAAACCGGCCAGCGCCGCGTAGCCGGCGGCGGCGACCAGCGCCGCGAGCGCCGCCGCATAAGGCGCCGGCACGGCGAGCGTCGCGGCCCGCGTGCGCCAGCGCAGGCGACGCCAGATCATCGACGCGAACCCGGCCGCGAAGGCGCCGACGAGCCCGACATGCAGACCGGAGATGGCGACCAGATGACTCGTGCCGGTATTGCGCAGCACGCGCCAGTCGTCGTCGCCGATACCCGACTGGTCGCCGATCGCGAGCGCCGCGACGATGCCGCGATGCAGCGCGTCGGCGCCGAGCACGTCGACGATGCGCGCGCGCAGTGCATCGCGCAGCCGGTCGATCGATGCGCTCGATCCCGCCGCACGCGCATCGACCAGCACCGCGCGCTGCGGCGCGGCCACGTAGCCGATCGCGCGAATGCCCGCGGCCAGCCACGCCGCCTCGCTGTCGCGCACGCCCGGATTGGCTTCGGCATGCGGACGCTTGAGCCGCACGACCAGCCGCCAGCGCTGCGCGGCGCGCAGCTCGGGCACGGCGTCGCGGCTCGCAGCCGCATCATAGGTGCGCCACGACAGCCGGATCAGCTGCGGAAAACGGGCGAGCCCCGCATCGTTCGATTCGACGGCGAGCAGCAGCCGTGCGCCCGACGCATCGACCACGGGCAGCCCCCTGATCACGCCCGTGACGACAATGTCGCGCCTTTCCCACTCGACCGGCAGGCTGTCGCGCAGCCGCCACTCGGCGCGCGCCGCCGCATAGCCGAACCCCGCGACGCCGGCCGCGACCGCGCACAGCGTCCACCCGAGCACGACGCCCGCGCGCGTGCGCGGCCGGCGCATGCGCCACGCGTACAACACAGCGCACCCGGACAGCGCGGCCGCGACGACGAGCCACGCAAGCGCGCCCGGCAACGCCGCCTGTCGTTGCAACACGACGACGCCGAGCGCGAATGCCATCCACCCCACGCGCATTCCGCCTCCTCGCCGACACGACGCCGCGCTGCATGCGGCGCCTTCCGGCAACGATTATGCGGACGAAAGCGCGAGTCGCGGCAGCGCGGCGAGCGCGTTGGCCGTTGTGCCGACGCTCAGCGCATGCGCGTCGATGCCGCGCAGTTCGGCGAGCACGTCGCCGATGCGCGGCACCTGGTCGGGCGTATTGCGGGATTTGTACGCCCATTCGGGCGCGATGTCGGGTGCGTCGGTCTCGACGACGATCGCGTCGAGCGGCAGCTGCGCGGCAAGCCGGCGGATCTGCCGCGCACGCGCGAAGGTCACGTTGCCGCCGAAGCCGAGATGCAGCCCGTGCGCGAGATACGCGTCGGCCTGCTGAAAGCTGCCGTTGAACGCATGGGCGATGCCGCGCCGCACGTCGAAGCGCCGCAGCCCCGCCAGCACGCGATCCTGCGACTTGCGCACGTGGCACAGCACGGGCAGGTCGAAGTCGCGCGCGAGCCTGAGCTGCCCCTGATAGAAGAACTGCTGCCGCGCTTCGTCGAGCCCCGGCACGAAGTAGTCGAGGCCGATCTCGCCGATCGCGACGAAGCGCGGATCGTCGAGGCTCGCCTCGATTTCCATGCGCAGCCGGTCGAGATCCTTGTCGCGCGCATGAGGCGTGTACATCGGATGGATGCCGAGCGCATAAACCGCGCCCGGCGTGCGCGCGGCCAGCTCGCGCACCGTCGTGAAGTTGTCGCGGCCGATGCTCGGAATCACGATGCGCGACACGCCGGCCGCGCGCGCCGCATGCACGACCGCGTCGCGGTCGGCGTCGAATTCGGCCGCATCGAGATGGCAGTGCGTGTCGATCCACATGTCGGGCACTCCTGCGCCCCGCCGTCCGCGCCGCCACACGGGCGGCAAGCGACAACCCGGAGCGGCGGGCGTTGGTTCAGACCGGCAGCGCCGGCTCTTCGTGCAGCACGCCGTCGCGCAGCCGCATGATGCGATCGCAGCGCGCGGCGAGATCGGGGTCGTGCGTGACGATCACGAAGCTCGTGTTCAGCGTCTCCGACAACTCGAGCATCAGGTTGAACACGGTATCGGCCGTCGCGCCGTCGAGGTTGCCGGTCGGCTCGTCGGCGAGCACGCAGGCCGGCTGCGTGACCAGCGCGCGCGCGATCGCGACGCGCTGCCGTTCGCCGCCCGACAGCTCGCCCGGCCGGTGCTTCGCGCGCGGGCCGAGCCCCACGCGCTCGAGCATCGCCTGAGCCTGCGCGCGCGCGTCTTCGGTCGTCATCCGGCGAATCCGCAAGGGCATCGCGACGTTGTCGAGCGCGGTGAACTCCGGCAGCAGATGATGGAACTGGTAGACGAAGCCGAGCGCGCGATTGCGCAGGTCGTTGCGCTCGCGCTCCGCGAGCTGCGTAAACGGCTTGCCGAGCAGCGACACCTCGCCCGCGCTCGGCTCGTCGAGCCCGCCCAGCACGTGCAGCAGCGTGCTCTTGCCGGAGCCCGACGCGCCGACGACCGCGAGTTTCTCGCCGCGCCGCACCGTCAGCTCGGTATTGTCGAGCACCTGCACGTTGAAGCCGCCCTGCACGAACGCCTTCGTGATCCCGCGCGCCTGAAGCACGTATTCCTGCATACCTGCCGAATCCTGTTTGATGTGTTGTCGTGAATCCGCGAATGCGGTCGCGCGGTCATTCATAGCGCAGCGCCTCCGCCGGCTTCACCTTCGCACCGCGCCAGCTCGGATAGAGCGTCGCGACCGCCGACAGCGCGAACGCGATCAGGCCGATCTTGATCACGTCGCTCGCGACGAGTTCGGACGGCAGCTCGCTGATGAAATACACGGACGGCGGCAGGAACTGCACGCCGAACAGATGCTCGATCATCGGGATCAGCCACGGGATGCTCCACGCGATCAGGCAGCCGAGCGCGACGCCCGACGCGGTGCCGACGAAGCCGATCGTCACGCCCTGCACGACGAAGATCTTCATGATCGAGCCGGGCTGCGCGCCGAGCGTGCGCAGGATCGCAATGTCGGCCTGCTTGTTGGTCACCGTCATCACGAGCGACGACACGAGGTTGAACGCGGCCACCGCGATGATCAGCGTGAGGATGATGAACATCATCCGCTTCTCGATCTGCACGGCCGAGAACCAGGTCTTGTTCTGCTGCGTCCAGTCGCGGATGTACAGGCTGCCCGACAGCGTATGCGACAGCTCGAGCGCGACCTGCGGCGCCTTCTGCATGTCCTTGAGCCGCAGCCGCACGCCGGTCGGCGCGGACATCCTGAACAGCGCCTCGGCGTCGCGGATGTCGATCATCGCGAGCGTGCTGTCGTATTCGTAGTGCCCCGACTCGAACACGCCGACGACCGTGAACTGCTTGAGCCGCGGCATCATCCCGGCCGGCGTGATCGAGCCTTCGGGCGCGACCAGCGTGATCTTGTCGCCGACCGTCACGCCGAGATTGCCGGCCAGCGCATCGCCGAGCACGATGCCGAACTGGCCCGGCACCAGCGCGCTCAGCTGGCCGGCCTTCATGTCCTTGCCGATGTCCGACACCTGCGGTTCGAGCGACGGCTCGACGCCGCGCAGCATCACGCCGCTGACCGCGTCCTGGCGCGTGAGCAGCGCCTGCGCTTCGACATACGGCGCGGCGCCGATCACCGACGGATTGCGGCGCGCTTCCTGCGCGGTCAATTGCCAGTCGGGCATCGAGCCCGTCGGCGAGAAGATCTCGACGTGCGCGAGCACCGACAGCATGCGGTCGCGCACTTCCTTCTGGAAGCCGTTCATCACCGACAGCACGACGATCAGCGCGGCGACGCCGAGCGCGATCCCGAACATCGACACGAGCGCGATGAAGGAAATGAAGCCGTTGCCGGTCGTACGTTTGCCGGCGCGCGTGTAGCGCCAGCCGATCTGCCATTCATACGGAAGTTTCAAGCGAATCCTTTCTGCTGGTTGCGGCGGGGCGGCGGCCCGCGGCGGGAGCGCCGCCGGTGCGGCACGCTGCCGGCCCGGAGGCGGTCGAAAAATGGCCGCCGGACGCAATCGGGCCGTCTGCCGGCCCGATCACGCGCGCAGTTTGCCATACAATGCGCAGCATCATGCACGACCGACGCCTCCATTTTCTCGTTCCGTTCGCGCTGCCGTCGGCGGCCGATGCGGCCTCGTCCCTGCACACGCTGGACAGCCCCGCGCTCGAAAAGTTGCTTGCGCGCGCGAGCCTCGTCGAGCGCGTCGCCGGCGAGGACTTCCAGCGCACGCTGCCGCACGAGCGCTGGCTGGCCCGCCAGTTCGGCGCAACGCACGGCAGCGCCGCCGACGAGGCGCCGCTCGCGCCCTACATGCTGCTGGCAGACGGCGGCAACCCCGGCGCGCACGCGTGGGCCTGCGTCGAGCCGGTCCACGTCGAAATCGCGCACGATCACCTCGTGCTGGTCGATCCCGCGGCCCTCGCGCTCGACGACGGCGATGCCGCCGCGCTGCTCGCAGTCGCGCGCCCGCTGATCGAGGAACTGGGCGTGCGCGTCGAAGCGCCGCAGCCGACGCGCTGGTACCTGTCGAGCGAACAGTTCGCCCATCTCGCGGGCGCCGCGCCGCTGCGCGCGAGCGGCCGCAACATCGAGATCTGGCTGCCGCACGAGGCGCACACGGGCGAACGCTCGCGGATGTGGATGAAGCTGCAGAACGAAGTACAGATGGCCTGGTTCCAGCATCCGGTCAACGAGGCGCGCGAGGCGCGCGGGCTGCCGGCCGTCAATTCGATCTGGTTCCATGCGCAGGGCACGCTGAAGCCGGTCGGCAAGCCGTTCGCGCGCGTGCTGTCCGCGTCGCCCGCGGCGCTCGGCCTGGCCCGCGCGGCCGGCACCGACGCCGGCGCGCCGCCGGCCGCGTTCGGCGCCCTGCCCGCCGCCGACGGCGCGACGCTCGTCGAGCTGCCGGCGCTGACCACCCCGTTCATCGAACAGGACTGGGCGCGCTGGCACGACGCGCTCGCCGCGCTCGAGCGCGACTGGTTCGCGCCGGCGCTTGCCGCGCTGCAGCGCGGCGAGTGCGCCGGCGTCGATTTCACGCTGTGCGGCGACACGAGTTCCGTGACGCTGCGCGCGACGCGCGGCGACCTGCGCAAGTTCTGGCGCCGCCGCGCGCTCGCGTCCCTGTTCGAATAAGCCGAAAGAAGACCCCGAATGACCCGCATCGTTACCCGCTCCGTCGCGCCCGCCGACGCCGAAGCGCTCGCCCGCCACGGCCTGCATCCGGTGCTCGCGCGCCTGTATGCGGCGCGCGGCGTACAGTCCCCTGCCGACATCGAGACCGCGCTCGCGCGCCTCGTGCCGCCTACCGAACTGAAGGGCTGCGCCGACGCGGCCGTGCTGCTCGCCGATGCGATCGCCGCCCGGCGGCGCCTGCTGGTCGTCGCCGACTACGACTGCGACGGCGCGACCGCCTGCGCGGTCGCCGTGCGCGGCCTGCGGATGTTCGGCGCACAGATCGACTATCTGGTGCCGAACCGCTTCGAATACGGCTACGGCCTCACGCCGGAAATCGTCGAGCTGGCGGCCGCGCGCCAGCCCGACCTGCTGATCACCGTCGACAACGGGATCGCGAGCGTCGCGGGCGTCGAGGCCGCCAACGCGCGCGGCATCGACGTGCTCGTGACCGATCACCACCTGCCCGGCGACGCGCTGCCCGCCGCGCGCGCAATCGTCAACCCGAACCAGCCCGGCTGCGGCTTCCCGAGCAAGCACATCGCCGGCGTCGGCGTGATGTTCTACGTGCTGCTCGCGCTGCGCGCCGAACTGCGCCGCCGCGGCGCGTTCGCGAGCAAGGAAGCCGAGCCGCGCCTCGACGGCCTGCTCGACCTCGTCGCGCTCGGCACCGTCGCCGACGTCGTGCGGCTCGACGGCAATAACCGCGTGCTGGTCGCGCAGGGGCTGCAGCGGATCCGCAACGGCCGGATGCAGCCGGGCATCGCCGCGCTGTTCCGCGCCGCGGGCCGCGAAGCGCGCAGCGCGTCGGGCTTCGACCTCGGCTTCGGCCTCGGCCCGCGCCTGAACGCGGCCGGGCGGCTGTCCGACATGTCGCTCGGCATCGAGTGCCTGATCACCGACGACATCGGCCGCGCATGGGACCTCGCACAGCAGCTCGACGTGATGAACCGCGAACGCCGCGAGATCGAGGCCGGCATGCAGCAGCAGGCGCTCGCCGATCTCGCCGACGTCGATCCGGCCGACGCGTGCACGATCACGCTGTTCAACCCCGAATGGCACCAGGGCGTGATCGGCATCGTCGCCGGGCGGCTCAAGGAAAAATTCCACCGCCCGTCGTTCACGTTCGCGCACGCGGACGAGCACGGCACGCGGGTCAAGGGCTCGGGCCGGTCGATCCCCGGTTTTCACCTGCGCGATGCGCTCGACCTCGTATCGAAGCGCGAACCGGACCTGCTCGTCGCGTTCGGCGGGCATGCGATGGCTGCCGGCGTCACGCTCGACGCCGACAACGTGCCCCGCTTCGCGGCCGCGTTCGAGGCGGTCGCGCGCGAATGGCTGTCCGACGACGCGCTCGCGCGCGTGATCGAGACCGACGGCGAGCTCGAGGATGCGTACTTCACGCCGCAGTTCGTCGGGCTGCTCGACGAGGCCGTGTGGGGCCAGGGCTTTCCGGCCCCGCTTTTTTCCGGCGAGTTCGACGTCGTGTCGCAGAGCCTCGTGAAGGAAAAGCACCTGAAGCTGCAGCTCGCGCGCGGCCGCCAGCGCTTCAATGCGATCTGGTTCAACCATACCGAGCCGCTGCCGGCGAGCGCGCTGATCGCGTATCGCCTCGTCGCCGACACCTGGAACGGCGTCACGCGCGTGCAGCTGATCGTCGAGCACGCGGCCGGATAACGCGCCGCGCCGCCTCGCGCACAGGGGCCGGCCAAAACGGCGCGCGCCCCGCGCCGCACGGGGCCGCCGCGGGCGCGCGCATTCGATCCGCGCCACCGGGAGCCTCTGCCGATCGGCTATAATTCCGCTTTTTTACGAAGCACGAAAAGCGAAACGATCATGGAAGCGGAACGTCTCAACGCGATCGAAAGCTCCCTGCTCGACCTGCGCCAGCGCGCAGGCGAGCTTCGGGGGTATCTTTGACTACGACGCCAAAGCTGCGCGTCTGATCGAAGTCAACAAGGCACTCGAAGACCCGAACGTCTGGAACGATTCGAAGAACGCCCAGGCGCTCGGCCGCGAAAAGAAGCTGCTCGAGGGCGTCGTCACGACGCTGACGGTGCTCGACGGCGACCTGCGCGACGCGCTCGACCTGTTCGAGCTGGCCCGCGAGGAAGGCGACGAGGACACGCTCGTCGCGTCGGAAGAAGACGCCGCGAAACTCGAAGCGCGCGTCGGTGACATCGAATTCCGCCGGATGTTCTCGAACCCGGCCGATCCGAACAACTGCTTCATCGACATCCAGGCCGGCGCCGGCGGCACCGAAGCGTGCGACTGGGCGTCGATGCTGCTGCGCCAGTACCTGCGCTACTGCGAGCGCAAGGGCTTCAAGGCCGAAGTGCTCGAAGAATCCGACGGCGACGTCGCCGGCATCAAGAACGCGACCGTCAAGGTCACGGGCGAATACGCGTACGGCTTCCTGCGCACCGAAACGGGCATTCACCGGCTGGTGCGCAAGTCGCCGTTCGACTCGTCGGGCGGCCGCCATACGTCGTTCTCGTCGGTGTTCGTGTATCCGGAAATCGACGACTCGATCGAAGTCGAGGTGAACCCGGCCGACCTGCGCATCGACACGTACCGCGCGTCGGGCGCGGGCGGCCAGCACATCAACAAGACCGACTCGGCGGTGCGGATCACGCACATGCCGACCGGCATCGTCGTGCAGTGCCAGAACGACCGCTCGCAGCACCGCAACCGCGCGGAAGCGATGGCGATGCTGAAGTCGCGCCTGTACGAGGCCGAGATGCGCAAGCGCCAGGCCGAGCAGGACAAGCTCGAGTCGAGCAAGACCGATGTGGGCTGGGGCCACCAGATCCGCTCGTACGTGCTCGACCAGAGCCGCGTGAAGGACCTGCGCACGAACGTCGAAATGAGCAACACGCGGGCGGTGCTCGACGGCGATCTCGACGACTTCATCAGCGCGAGCCTCAAACAGGGCGTCTGAGCGCCGCGGCGCGGGCCCTCCGCGCCGCCCTCCCCGTTTGCGTAGCCGCCCCCACCCCGAATTCCGACCATCATGACCGAATCGACCCAAACGCAAGCCGCCGTCGCGGCGGACGAAAACCAGATCATCGCCGAGCGCCGCGACAAGCTGCGCGCGCTGCGCGAACAAGGCGTCGCCTATCCGAACGATTTCCGGCCGACGCACCACGCGGCCGAACTGCAGGCGAAATTCGCCGAGTCGGACAAGGAAGCGCTCGAAGCGAATCCGTTCGAGGTCGCGATCGCCGGCCGCATGATGCTCAAGCGCGTGATGGGCAAGGCGAGCTTCGCGACGGTGCAGGACGGTTCGGGCCAGATCCAGTTCTTCGTGACGCCGAACGACGTCGGCGCGGAAACGTACGATGCGTTCAAGAAGTGGGACCTCGGCGACATCGTCGCCGCGCGCGGCGTGCTGTTCCGCACCAACAAGGGCGAGCTGTCGGTCAAATGCACGGAGCTGCGCCTGCTGTCGAAGGCGCTGCGC
Source organism: Burkholderia pseudomultivorans (assembly GCF_902499075.1). Lineage (GTDB taxonomy): Bacteria > Pseudomonadota > Gammaproteobacteria > Burkholderiales > Burkholderiaceae > Burkholderia > Burkholderia pseudomultivorans. The sequence continues at coordinate 108,180 of NZ_CABVPP010000011.1, forward strand.
CCGCTGCCCGACAAGTTCCACGGCCTCGCCGACCAGGAAATGCGCTATCGCCAGCGCTACGTCGACCTGATCGTCACGCCGGAGACGCGCGACACGTTCCGCGCACGCACCAAGGCGATCGCGTCGATCCGCAAGTTCATGGGCGACGCCGACTTCATGGAAGTCGAGACGCCGATGCTGCACCCGATCCCGGGCGGCGCGGCCGCGAAGCCGTTCGTCACGCACCACAATGCGCTCGACATGCAGATGTTCCTGCGCATCGCGCCGGAGCTGTATCTGAAGCGGCTGATCGTCGGCGGCTTCGAGCGCGTGTTCGAGATCAACCGCAACTTCCGGAATGAAGGCGTGTCGCCGCGCCACAATCCGGAATTCACGATGATGGAGTTCTACGCCGCGTACACCGACTACCGCTGGCTGATGGACTTCACCGAGCAGTTGATCCGCCAGACCGCGATCGATGCGCTCGGCACCGCGACGATCCAGTACCAGGGCCGCGAGCTCGATCTCGCGAAGCCGTTCCACCGCCTGACGATCACGCAGGCGATCCAGAAGTTCGCGCCGCAGTACACCGACGGCCAGCTGTCGGACGACGCGTACCTGCGCAGCGAGCTGAAGCGCCTCGGCGTCGACGTCACGCAGCCGGCGTTCCTGAATGCCGGCATCGGCGCGCTGCAGCTCGCGCTGTTCGAGGAAACGGCCGAAGCGCAGCTGTGGGAGCCGACCTTCATCATCGACTATCCGGTCGAGGTGTCGCCGCTCGCACGCGCATCGGACACGGTGCCGGGCATCACCGAGCGTTTCGAGCTGTTCATGACGGGCCGCGAGATCGCGAACGGCTTCTCGGAGCTGAACGATCCGGAAGACCAGGCCGCGCGCTTCAGGAAGCAGGTCGAACAGAAGGATGCCGGCGACGAGGAAGCGATGTTCTTCGACGCCGACTACATCCGCGCGCTCGAATACGGGATGCCGCCGACCGGCGGCTGCGGGATCGGCATCGACCGTCTCGTGATGCTGCTGACCGACAGCCCGACGATCCGCGACGTGCTGCTGTTCCCCCACCTGCGCCGCGAAGACTGACGCCTGCCCGCGCGTGTGCCGCCCGCCGCGGCGCGCACGCGCCGGCTTTGTAACGACGCGTAAATCCCGCCCGCCGGCGTTCGCCGGCCACTGATTCCTCCCTGTTTTATTTCCTTGCCGCGCCGGCCCGCTGCGGGTTTTCCCGGTATCGAGCGCCGTGGCCGGGCTGCAATTCGTTACACCTTGATACGGCGGCCGCCTCGCGCGTAGACGACACTCCTTTCCGTCACCACGCATGACCACGGGGCCGGAGCCCGGCGCAAAAAAGCCGACTCCGAGCGACCCCGACGCGTGGGATCCGGGCCACACCCGGATCGACCAGGAGAAAAAAATGGACAATCAGAATCAGACCACGCCGCAAAAGCAACGCCTCCACCCGCTGGTCGCGACCGCGGCCGGCGCCGTCATCGTCGCCAGCCTCGCCGCGACGGCAGCGATCACGGGCGTATTTCCGAAAGCCAACAGCAGCAACGAACAGAACGGCCAGACCCAGGCCGCGCTGATCGCGTCGCAGCCGGCCGTCGACACGGCGGCGGCAGCCAGCGCCGCGCTCGCCGCGCAGGCGCAGCAGCAGGCGGCGGAACAGGCCGCGCAGCAAAAGGCGCTCGCGCAGGCCGAACCGAAGCCGGCGCCGCGACCGGTGACGCACCACCACCGCGCACCCGCGCCGCAACCGCCGCAATACGCGCAGCAGCCGTCCGCGCCCGTGCAGCCGGCCTATTGCCAGACCTGCGGCACGGTTGTCGCGATCACGCAAACGCGCACGCCGGGCCAGAGCTCGGGCATCGGCGCGGTCGGCGGCGCAGCGGCCGGCGGCCTGCTCGGCAACCAGTTCGGCCACGGCAACGGCCGCACCGCGATGACGATCATCGGCGCGCTGGGCGGCGGCCTGGCCGGCAACCAGGTCGAGAAGCAGGTGCGCGCGGAAACCGACTACCAGGTGCAAGTGCAGATGGAAAACGGCGCGACGCGCACCTTCACATACCGCAACGCGCCGCCGTTCGGCCAGGGGCAGCGCGTGCGCGTCGAGAACGGCACGCTGGTCGGCGCCTGACGCCGCCGCGCACCGCATGGCCGCCCGCGCCGGGCAGCCGTGCGATTCGCCAAACGAAAACGGCTCGTGAATCATCACGAGCCGTTTTTGCGTAAGCCGCCGCGCGACGCGAAGAACGAACGTCGCGCGCGCCGCTCAGTCTTCGTCGTCGAAGTCCGATTCGTCGATCCAGTGCGCCTGGATCGCCTCGAGGATTTTCTCGCCCGAGCGGCCCGGATCGTCGTCGAAACCGTCGAGCGCGATCACCCACGCGCGCAGGTCGACGAAATTGATCCGCTGCGGATCGACGTCCGGATGCTTGTCTGCAAGCGCGATCGCAATCTCGCGCGAATCGGTCCATTTCATGCCTGCTCTCCTTGTCATCCCGAAATCGACCCGCGCCGGCGCAGCGGCAGCGGGTCAGGTCGCATGCAGCGCGCTCAGTGATTTTCCTTCGCGTGATTGATCGAGTACTTCGGAATCTCGACCACGAGGTCCGAATCCTCCGTCACGATCGCCTGGCACGACAGGCGCGACGTCGGCTCGAGGCCCCACGCCTTGTCGAGCAGGTCGTCCTCGTCCTCTTCGGACGGCTCGAGATCGTTGAAGCCTTCGCGGATCACCACGTGGCACGTCGTGCACGCGCACGACTTCTCGCACGCGTGCTCGATCTCGATGCCGTTGTCGAGCAGGTTGTCGCAAATACTCTTGCCGGGCGTCGCGTCGATCACCGCGCCGTCCGGGCACAGTTCGACGTGAGGCAGCACCACCAGTTGAGGCATGTCCGTTCCGTCAGTCAGGGTGCGGCGTCATGCGCCGCACGGTTCAATATCGCGCGCGGGCCGTCACCGGCCGGCGCGCGCTGCATTCTTCGTTCAGATCTCGTCGAGCCGGCGGCCCGACAGCGCGCGCTTGATGCTCTTGTCCATCCGGCGCGCCGCGAATTCGTCGGTGCCGTCGGCCAGCGCCTTGGTCGACGCCTCGATCGCATCCGCGTCGTCGCGCTGTGCGATCGCGCGCAGCGCCGCGACGCGCGCGTCCACTTCCGCACGCTCGGCCGCGTCGAGCAGTTCGCCGTCGGCCGCGAGCGCGGCTTCCGTCGCCTCGATCATCCGCTGCGCTTCGACCTGCGCTTCGCGCAGCGCGCGGGCGCGCATGTCGATCTCGGCGGTCTTGAAGCTGTCCTCGAGCATTTTCGCGATGTCGTCGTCGGCGAGGCCGTAGGACGGCTTCACGACGACCGACGCCTCGACGCCCGAATGCTGCTCGCGCGCGAATACCGACAGCAGCCCGTCCGCATCGACCTGATAGGTCACGCGGATGCGCGCCGCACCGGCCGTCATCGGCGGAATGCCGCGCAGCTCGAAGCGCGCGAGCGACCGGCAGTCGGCGACGAGCTCGCGCTCGCCCTGCACGACGTGGATCGCCATCGCGGTCTGGCCGTCCTTGAACGTGGTGAATTCCTGCGCGCGCGCGATCGGAATCGTCGAATTGCGCGGGATGATCTTCTCGACGAGGCCGCCCATCGTCTCGACACCGAGCGACAGCGGAATCACGTCGAGCAGCAGCCAGTCGTCGCCGCTGCCGCGGTTGCCCGCCAGCAGGTCGGCCTGGATGGCCGCGCCGAGCGCGACGACCTGGTCCGGATCGAGATTGACGAGCGGCGGCTGGCCGAAGTATTTCTCCACGGCTTCGCGGATCACCGGCATGCGCGTCGCGCCGCCGACGAGCACGACGCCCTTGATGTCGGCCGGCGTAACCTGCGCGTCGCGCAGCGCCTTGCGGGTCGGCGCCAGCGTGCGCTGCACGAGCGGCTCGACCAGCGACGCGAACGTGTCGTGCGAAATCGTCTGCACGAGGTGCGCGCCGCTCGACAGCGTCACGTCGAGCGTGGCCTGCGGCGCCGACGACAGCGCTTCCTTCAGCACGCGCACGCGGTCGAGCAGCAGCCGCACGTCTTCCGGCGCGAGCGTCTTCGCGTCGATGCCGCCCTGCGCGAGCACGTGCCCGAACAGCGCATGGTCGAAATCGTCGCCGCCGAGCGCGGAGTCGCCGCCCGCAGCCAGCACCTCGAACACGCCCTTCGTCAGCTTCAGGATCGACAGGTCGAAGGTGCCGCCGCCGAGGTCGTACACCGCATAGAGACCTTCGGCCGCGTTGTCGAGACCGTAGGCGATCGCCGCCGCGGTCGGCTCGTTCAGCAGGCGCAGCACGTTGAGGCCCGCGAGGCGCGCGGCGTCCTTGGTCGCCTGGCGCTGCGCATCGTCGAAATAGGCGGGCACCGTGATCACCGCGCCGACCAGCTCGTCGCCGAGCGTGTCTTCGGCGCGATAGCGCAGCGTCGCGAGAATCTCGGCCGACACCTCGACCGGGCTCTTCACGCCGTCGATCGTGCGAATCTGCACCATGCCCGGCGCATCGACGAATTCGTACGGCGCATTCGCCGCGCCTTCGACCTCGGCCTTGCCGCGGCCCATGAAGCGCTTGACCGACACGATCGTGTTGCGCGGATCGGTCGCGGCCTGTTCCTTCGCTTCGTGGCCGATGCGACGGCCGCCCTTCTCCAGATAACGGACCACCGACGGCAGCAGCACGCGGCCCGCCTCGTCCGGCAGCACTTCCGGCACGCTGTTGCGCACGGCCGCGACGAGCGAGTTCGTCGTGCCGAGATCGATTCCGACGGCGAGTCGCCGCTGGTGCGGCGCCGGCGCCATGCCCGGTTCGGAAATTTGCAGTAAAGCCATCTTGGTTCGTTCGGGCGCTCGGCCCGTTTGCTGCGCGTGCCGCGAGGCACGCGGTTAAGTTTCGAGGCGCTCGATCTGCGCGCTCACTTCCGACGCGACCCGCTCGATGAACATCAGTTGGCGCACGGCCTCCGCGGCGGCCTGGTCGGCGCCGCTGTCGAGCAGCGTGCCGAGGCGCTCGAGCCGCGCGCGCTTCTCGTCGCGCAGCTCGGCCAGCAGCGCATCGAGCGCGTCGACGTTGCGGGCGGCCGCGGCATCCTCGATGGCTTCGCGCCATTCCATCTGCTGCATCAGGAACGCGGGCTCCATCGCGGTATTGTTTTCCGCGCCGATGTCGACGCCGCGCAGCGACAGCAGATAGGTGCCGCGCTTGAGCGGATCGCGCAGCGTGCGGTACGCCTCGTTCGCGCGGGTGGCCCACTGCATCGCGATGCGCTTTTGCGCGTCGCCGGCCGCCGCGAAGCGGTCCGGATGCACCTGCGTCTGCACCGTGCGATAGGCGGCGTCGAGCGCCGCGTCGTCGAGCGCGAATTGCGCCGGCAGGTGAAACAGGTCGAAGTGGCTGTCTTTCAGCGAAACCATCGTCGCGTTCAATTCCGGTTCGTCGCGCGGCAAACGCCGCACATTAAAAAGGCGGCCCTTGCCGCCTCGTGCCCGCATCGCGCGGCCATCCGCGTCACACGCGGAACGATTCGCCGCAGCCGCACTCGTCCTTCACGTTCGGGTTGTTGAAGCGGAACCCTTCGTTCAGGCCCTCGCGCGCGAAATCGAGCTCGGTGCCGTCGATATACGCGAGGCTCTTCGGATCGACCACGACCTTCACGCCATGGCTCTCGAACACCTGATCCTCGGGGGCGAGCTCGTCGACATACTCGAGCTTGTACGCGAGCCCCGAGCATCCGGTCGTGCGGACGCCAAGCCGCAGGCCCACACCCTTGCCGCGACGGACGAGGTATTTCTGGACGTGCTGTGCTGCTTTTTCGGTCAGTGTAATTGCCATGATGTCCTTGCCGCGGCGTGCCGCCGGGGCGCGCCGCGTTCCTTCAGAAGCCGCTCGATGCCGCTCAGGCCGCTGCCTGATCGCCTTCCTTCGTGTCGTGGCGCTTCTTGTAGTCGGCCACGGCTGCCTTGATCGCGTCTTCCGCGAGGATCGAGCAGTGAATCTTCACCGGCGGCAGCGCGAGTTCCTCGGCGATCTGCGTGTTCTTGATCGACAGCGCTTCGTCGAGCGTCTTGCCCTTCACCCACTCGGTCACGAGCGAGCTCGACGCGATTGCCGAACCGCAGCCGTAGGTCTTGAACTTCGCATCTTCGATCACGCCGTCCGCGCCGACGCGGATCTGCAGCTTCATCACGTCGCCGCAGGCCGGCGCGCCGACCATGCCCGTGCCGACCGCGTCGTCGTCCTTCGCGAACGAACCGACGTTACGCGGGTTTTCGTAGTGATCCAGAACCTTGTTGCTGTAAGACATGACTCAGACTCCTTGACTCGTTACGTCTGCGTGCGCGAATCCGCCCGCGGGTATGTTCGATATGCGGTGCTCAGTGTGCGGCCCATTCGATCGTCGACAGATCGATGCCTTCCTGGTGCATTTCCCAGAGCGGCGACAGCTCGCGCAGCTTCGCGATCTTGCTGTTCAGCAGCTCGATCACGTAGTCGACTTCCTGCTCCGTCGTGAAGCGGCCGACCGTGAAGCGGATCGAGCTGTGCGCGAGTTCGTCGTTGCGGCCGAGCGCACGCAGCACGTACGACGGCTCCAGCGACGCCGACGTGCACGCCGAACCCGACGACACCGCGACGTCCTTGATCGCCATGATCAGCGACTCGCCTTCGACGAAGTTGAAACTGATGTTGAGGTTGTGCGGGATACGGTGCTCCATGTCGCCGTTCACGTACGTTTCCTCGATCTGCGACAGGCCGCGCAGCAGCTTGTCGCGCAGCATGCGGATGCGCTCGTTCTCGGTCGCCATTTCCTCGCGCGCGATGCGGAACGCCTCGCCCATGCCGACGATCTGGTGCGTCGGCAGCGTGCCCGAGCGCATCCCGCGCTCGTGGCCGCCGCCGTGCATCTGCGCCTCGATGCGCACGCGCGGCTTGCGGCGCACGTACAGCGCGCCGATGCCCTTCGGCCCGTAGGTCTTGTGCGCGGAGAACGACATCAGGTCGACCTTCAGCTTCGCGAGGTCGATCTCGACCTTGCCGGTCGCCTGCGCGGCATCGACGTGGAACACGATGCCCTTCTCGCGGCAGATCTCGCCGATCGTCTCGATGTCCTGGATCACGCCGATCTCGTTGTTCACGTGCATCACCGACACGAGGATCGTATCCGGGCGCAGCGCGGCCTTCAGCACGTCGAGGTCGATCAGGCCGTTGTCCTTCACGTCGAGGTAGGTGACCTCGAAACCGTCGCGCTCGAGCTCGCGGCAGGTGTCGAGCACGGCCTTGTGCTCCGTCTTCACCGTGACGATGTGCTTGCCCTTGCCCTTGTAGAAATTCGCGGCGCCCTTGATCGCAAGATTGTCCGATTCCGTCGCGCCCGAGGTCCAGATGATCTCGCGCGGATCCGCGTTCACGAGCGCAGCCACCTGCTCGCGCGCTTCCTCGACCGCGCGCTCCGCATCCCAGCCGTACGCGTGGCTGCGCGACGCCGGGTTGCCGAACTGCTCGCGCAGGTACGGCACCATCTTGTCGACCACGCGCGGATCGACCGGCGTCGTCGCGCTGTAATCCATGTAGATGGGCAGGTGGAGAGTCTGTTGGGTCATCTGTCGCTCCGGATATTCTGTGCAGGGACTATGTGCGTTATTGGGGTCGTGTGCGGTCGCGCTCACGAGCTCGCGATGTTGAACACCGAATTCGGGCCGAGCGGCATCGTGCGCACGGGCTCGGCCGGCGCGGCGACGGGCTCCGGCGTGCGCCGATCGCGCAGCACCGCGGGCGCGCCCTCGCGGGCGCGCTGCTGATCGACGAGATCCTGCAGCGAAACCGAATCGAGGTATTCGACCATCTTCTGGTTCAGCGTCGACCACAGCTCGTGCGTCATGCAATGGCCGTCCGGCTGCTTCGAGCCGTCGCACGTGCCTTTGCCGCCGCATTGCGTGGCGTCGAGCGGTTCGTCGACCGCGATGATGATGTCGGCGACGGTGACGTCCTGCGCGCGGCGCGCGAGGTTGTAACCGCCGCCCGGGCCACGCACGGATTCGACGATTTCATGCCGGCGCAGCTTGCCGAACAGCTGTTCGAGATACGAGAGCGAAATCCGCTGGCGCTGGCTGATGCCTGCAAGCGTCACCGGGCCCTGCTCCTGGCGCAGTGCCAAGTCGATCATCGCCGTGACGGCGAAACGGCCTTTGGTGGTGAGTCTCATGGTGTCTAGGGGACTGCAATCTTGACGATTTTGGTCAAGTATAAATATTTGACGTTTTTAGTCAAGTATCCATGTCTTCGGCAGGGTATTCGCAGATCGCTGAATACCGTGCGGCGATCAGCGGGCGATGCGGGTCCGGAGCGTCTGCAGCAGGCCCTCGCACGCGCGCTCGACCTGGTCGAGCACCTGTTCGAAGCCCTGCGCGCCGCCGAAATACGGGTCGGCCACTTCGGTCTCGGCCGCGCCCGGCGCGAATTCCATCAGCAGGCGGACCTTGTCGCGATGCTGCGGCGGGCAACGGCGGCGCAATTCCGCGAGATTGGCCTCGTCCATCGCGAGCAGCAGGTCGAAGCGCTCGAAATCGGCCGCGCTCACCTGGCGCGCGCGCAGCGCCGACAGATCGTAGCCGCGCAGGCGCGCCGCCGCCTGCGCGCGCGTGTCGGGCGGCTCGCCGACATGCCAGTCGCCGGTGCCGGCCGAATCGACGTCGATCCCACCCGCCAGGCCGGCGGCCTCCACCTGATGGCGCATCACGCCTTCCGCGGTGGGCGAACGGCAGATGTTGCCGAGGCAGACGAAACAGATTGCTACGCGGGTCATCGCACTATCGGAAAGCCGCGGCGAACCGCGTGGGAGCAGAACGCGCCATTATACAAAGGCGCCCGCAATCGCGCCGCCGCGCAAAGCGACGGCGGCCTGCATTACAGCGCCTTCGGCGCGGCCAGCATGACCTCGCCCGACGCGGCGGGCAGCGGCTTCACGGCGTCGTCGACGAGCCCGAACGACACTGCGCGCGCCAGTTCGGCGGACGCCTGGTGAACCGCGAGCGGGCCGCGCGACGGCGCACTGTCCATCGCATGCAGATAGGCCGCCGCAGCCAGCGGAACGACGATTGCCAGCGGCCAGTACATCGATATTGTCTTTTTCATGATGCGGACCTCCTTGACCCGATGCCCCGGAACCCTATTCCAGGGATTACAGGCAAGATTCTATAGACCGCATCTATCGGGATAAATACGTAAATAGTGAATGCACTGTTGCCGCCGGGTGAACAGTGGGTCAGCCAAGGTGGCTTTGCGACGCCGCGTACAGTTCGCGGAACGTGCGTCCGGTCGGTGTCGGCATGTCGCGCGTGTCCATCCAGCCGCCCATCATCGGCAGGCGGCGCAGCATCCCGCCGTCGCCGCCCAGCCGCTCGAGGACGCGCACCGCGAGCTTGGTCGTCAGCGCATACAGCATCGGCCGGCGCGCGACGAAACCCCAGGCGGCGAGCGCCGCCCGCTCGCGCCACGGGCGCAGATGCCGTTCGACCTGCTTCTCGCGCAGCGTGCGCAGCAGCTGCGACAGCGGGATCCCGGCCGGACACACGCTGTCGCATTCGCCGCACAGCGTCGCGGCCTGCGGCAGGTCCAGCGCGCGGTCGAGCCCGACGTAGCTCGGCGTCAGCACCGAGCCCATCGGCCCCGGATAGACCCAGCCGTACGCATGGCCGCCGACCTTCTGGTAGACCGGGCAATGATTCATGCAGGCGCCGCAGCGGATGCAGCGCAGCATCTCCTGGAACTCGCCGCCGATCAGGCCGGTCCGCCCGCCGTCGACCAGCACCACGTAGTTGTGCTCGGGGCCGTCCTCGTCGCCCGGCCCGCGCGGGCCAGTCAGCAACGAGAAGTAGTTCGACGTCTTCTGGCCGGTCGCCGAACGCGGCAGCAGGCGCATCGCGGTCGCGAGATCCTCGAGGGTCGGCAGCACCTTCTCGATGCCCGTCACCGCGACATGCACGCGCGGCATCACCGTGCACATTCCCTCGTTCCCTTCGTTGGTCACGAGCGCGACCGAGCCCGTCTCCGCGATCACGAAGTTGCCGCCCGTCACGCCCATGTCGGCCGACAGGAACTGCGGGCGCAGCATCTCGCGCGCCTCGCGCGTCATGTCCGGGATCTCGGTCAGCCGCTCGCGATGATGGGTGCGCGCGAACAGGTCGGCGATCTCGTCCTTGTCCTTGTGCACGACGGGCGCGATGATGTGGCTCGGCGGCTCGTTGTCGTTGATCTGCAGGATATATTCGCCGAGGTCGGTCTCGACCGACTGCACGCCCATTTCCGCGAGCACCGCATTCAGGCGCATCTCCTCGGACACCATCGACTTCGTCTTGATGACCTTCTTCACGTCGTGACGACGCGCGATGTCGGCGACGAGCCGCGCGGCGTCCGCGGTGGTTTCCGCGTACAGCACCGTCGTGCCGCGCCGCGTCGCCTCGCGCTCGAACGCGTCGAGCCACACGTCGAGGTTCTCGAGTGCGCGGTTGCGACGCGCCTTCAGCGCGGCGCGCGTCGTCGGAAAGTCGATCTCGGTCATCGCGTCCGCGCGCGCGGACACGAACTTCGTCGACAGCTTCTTCAGGTTCTGCTGCAGGCGCTGGTCGGCCAGCTTCTGGCCGGCGCGCGCCTTGAAATGCATCGATTGGACTTGCATCGCGGTATCGGGGGAAATGTGAGCGAAACCGGGCGTCAGACGTCGCCCGCCAGCACCTGCGCGATGTGCAGCACGCGCGTGTCGCGGTCGCCCGTGCGGCGCAACCGCCCTTCGATGTTCAGCATGCAGCCGAGATCGCCGAGCACCACGGCGCCGGCGCCCGATGCGCGCACGTTCGCGCATTTCTCGTCCGCGATCGCCGCCGAAATGTCGCCGTACTTGACCGCGAAGGTGCCGCCGAAGCCGCAGCAGTGCTCGCAGTCCTTCATCTCGGTGACGGCGACGCCGCGCTGCGCGAGCAGCGCCCGCGGCTGCGCCTTCACGCCGAGTTCGCGCAGGCCCGAGCACGAATCGTGATAGGTGACGGGGCCCGTGAACTCGCCCGGCGCGAGCGTGACTTTCGCGACGTTCGCAAGGAAATCGGTCAGTTCGTAGACTTTCTGCTGGAGCCGCGCATAGCGCCCCATCAGCTCGGGATCGTCGCGGAACAGGTCGCCGTAGTGCGCGCGGATCATCCCGCCGCACGAACCCGACGGCGCGACGACATAGTCGAACTGCTCGAACTCGCGCAGCGTCTTTTCGGCGAGATCGCGCGCGAGCGCGCGGTCGCCCGAGTTGTAGGCCGGCTGGCCGCAGCAGGTCTGCGCGGGCGGCACGATCACCTCGTAGCCGGCGTCGCGAAGCAGCTTGAGCGCGGAAAAACCGATTTCGGGACGCATCAGATCGACCAGGCAGGTCACGAACAAACCGACTCGCATACGCGCTCCTTCGAGAAAACGGCTCTCATTATCCGCGCTTTGGCCGGCCAGACCAACGCCGAACCATGCACGCGCCGGCACGAGCGGAAACGAGGACTTCCTCGAACGGCGTTCGCTTTTTTCACTATACGAGATACAATCGTTCCAACCTCGCATGACGCGTCAACCGATTCCCCCGACATGAGCCAACCCACCCCGGATTCCAAAACGTCGATCCAGGTGATCGAACGCATGATGCGGTTGCTGGACGCGCTTGCCGCGCACAGCGACCCCGTCAGCCTGAAGGAACTCGCGCAGCGCACGGAACTGCATCCATCGACTGCGCACCGCATCCTCAACGACATGGTGACCTGCCGCCTCGTCGACCGCTCCGATCCCGGCACGTACCGGCTCGGCATGCGGCTGCTCGAGCTCGGCAACCTCGTGAAGGCGCGCCTGTCGGTGCGCGACGCGGCGCTGATGCCGATGCGCGAGCTGCACCGCCTCACCGGCCAGACCGTGAACCTGTCGGTACGCCAGGGCGACGAGATCGTCTATATCGAGCGCGCGTATTCGGAGCGCTCGGGCATGCAGGTGGTCCGCGCGATCGGCGGCCGCGCGCCGCTGCACCTGACGTCGGTCGGCAAGCTGTTCCTCGCCGCCGACGAAACCTCGCGCGTGCGCGCCTACGCGACGCGTACCGGGCTTTCCGGCCATACGCAGAACAGCATCACCGACCTGACGAAGCTCGAGCGCGAGCTGACGCTGGTGCGTCAGCAATCGTGCGCGCGCGACAACGAGGAGCTGGAGCTCGGCGTGCGCTGCATCGCAGCCGGCATCTACGACGATTCGGGCAAGCTGGTCGCGGGCCTGTCGCTGTCGGCGCCGGCCGACCGGCTGCAGGACGCATGGCTCGGCCAGCTGAGCCGGACCGCGCTGACCATCTCGGAATCGCTCGGCTACCGACCCGAGGCCGCGAAGGAAACGGAAGGGTTGCAGCGGCAGGCGTAAGTCCGCGGTGCGGTGCGCGCCCGACGAATGCGAAAAGCCCCGCGGTTGCGGGGCTTTTTGCTGTCTGCCGGGTGCGATGCGGCGGCGCACCGCCGCGCGCCCGATCAGGTCCCGCCGCTCGGCGTGTTGGCCGCGGTCAGGCGCTCGCCGCCGCCGGCGTCGAGCCAGTTGCGCAGACGCGATGCGTCGGCGAAGCGCGAGTACTTGCCGAACGAGTCGAGCAGCACCATCACCATCGGCCGGCCGTGGATCGTCGCCTGCATCACCAGGCATTCGCCCGCTTCGTTGATGAAGCCCGTCTTCTGCAGGCCGATGTCCCACGAGCCGTTGCCGCGGATCAGCGCGTTCGTGCTGTTGTATACGAGGTTGCGCTTGCCGGTGTACACCTCGTAGGTGCGGTCGGTCGAGAACTGGCGGATCAGCGGGTACTGGTACGCCGCGTTGACCATCTTCACCAGGTCGCGCGCACTCGACACGTTCGAACTCGACAGGCCGGTCGAATTCTCGAAATGGGTATCGGTCATGCCGAGCGATTTCGCCTTCGCGTTCATCGCGGCGATGAACGCCGGACGGCCGCCCGGGTAGTAGCGCGACAGCGCGGCCGCGGCGCGGTTTTCCGACGCCATCAGCGCGATGTGCAGCATGTCCTCGCGCGACAGCACCGAGCCGACCGACAGGCGCGAGCCCGTGCCCTTCTCGTAGTCGCGGTCTTCGTCCGTGACCTCGATCTGGTCGGTCATCGGCGCCTTCGAGTCGAGCACGACCATCGCCGTCATCAGCTTCGAGATCGACGCGATCGGCACGACCGCGTGCGAATTCTTGTCGAACAGCGGTTCGCCGGTGTTCTGGTCGACCACGTACGCGACGCTCGAACGCAGCGCGAGCGCATCGGGCGTGTCGTGCAGGCCGAACGCCTGGCCGACCGTCGGCCGGCGCGGCTGGAACGCGACCTTGCGGACCGCGCCGCGGTGGCCGCCGTGCACGTTACTGGCCGCGAGCGTCACGCGCTTGCGCGACGCCTTCGCGCGCGGCGCTTCGGCCGATGCGACTTTGGCGGAGGCCGCCCTGGCCGACTTCTGCTTCGCGGACGCAGCAGGTGCAACGGCCTTCTTCTTGGCGGTCTGGTGGGCTTTCGCAGTGGCAGCAAAGGCGTCAGCGGGCGCGACGGACGCTGCGGTCGCGAGCAACGCGACGGCGACCGACACAGCCGTGCCGAGCGTCATGCTCTGCAACAATCTGCGCGGTGAAAACGATTCGGCTTTCATTGGGGTCTGGACAAAGCGGGCGGGAGGTTACCGCCAGTGTAGTTAAAGCTGAAAAAAAGAGCAATATTAGGCACTTACCGATCGTCTTTAAACCGGATTGTAAGGGTCGCCGAATATTCGCTCGATCGACCCGCCCGCCCCCATCGAAAAAAATCATGGGATGCGCCGCCCAACGGTGCCGTGTCCCGATTACCACGCGGTTAATTGAGATAACGTCACTTCGGCGGCATTTTAAAGCGGGGGAACTACGTATCCGGCGCTCGGCGTGCCTGGCGCCGGTCTCGACCGCGGCGCTGGCGCGTCGCCACGGCGTGCGCATCGAAACGGCGCGCTTTTCGACAGGAGCAGAAGGATAACGTTCCACAGGCCCGTCAGGTTTACCTGTGCATGATCATGGTGCGCCGCGGCCGCCCGGAGGCCGCCCGCACCGTTCCGGCGCGTCGCTGAAACCGATTCCGGACCTCGGCGTTAACTCGTTGTTTTATCGATATTTTATCGCAATTGTGCAACGCACAAAAAATGCTTGACAAGGTTTTTCTCTGCCCTAAAATAGGCTCCATTGCTGCGTTGCACAAAGCACGCGCATCCGAGGTTCCCCAGCGTAGTGCCCTTTACCCTGCGATCCGCCCGATCGCTTTTCAGGAGCTTGACATGTCTTTGCTGACCCCCGAGCAAATCGCCGCCGCACAGAAAGCCAACCTCGAAAGCCTGTTCGGTCTGACGACCAAGGCGTTCGAAGGCGTCGAAAAGCTGATCGAACTCAACCTGCAAGTTGTGAAGTCGACGCTGGCCGAGGGCCAGGAAAACGCGCAGCGCCTGCTGTCGGTGAAGGACGCGCAGGAACTGATCGCGCTGCAAGCCAGCCTCACGCAGCCGGTCGCGGAAAAGGTGCTGTCGTACGGCCGTCACCTGTATGAAATCGCGTCGGCCACGCAAGCCGAGTTCGCGAAGGTCGCGGAGTCGCAATACGAAGAGCAGAACCGCAAGGTCCAGGCGCTCGTCGACAACGTCGCGAAGAACGCTCCGGCCGGTTCGGAAACGGCTGTCGCTGCGCTGAAGTCGGCACTGAACGCTGCGAACACCACGTACGAAACGGTTCAGAAGGCTGCGAAGCAAGCCGTCGAAATCGCCGAGACGAACTTCAACGCCGCCGCCGCCGTCGCGACGAAGGCTGCGAACGCCGCTGCGTCGCGCCGTTCGACCAAGCCGGCCGCGTAAGCGTCCGTCGCTCCTGAAAAAGCCGCGCACTCGCGCGGCTTTTTCGTTTTTGGCGTCGGCGCACACAGCTGCCCCCGCGCTGCCCTGACCGCCGACGAGAAAACAAAAACGCCGCCTGCCGGGGCAACCCGACAGGCGGCGTTCGTTCGCGGCCGGTGCGAAACCGGCGACGCGGCTTGCTTACTTCTTGCGTTGCGGCGGCAGGTCCGTGCACACGCCTTCGTACAGCTCGGCGGCCATGCCGACCGATTCGCCGAGCGTCGGGTGCGGATGGATCGTCTTGCCGATGTCTTCCGCGTCCGCGCCCATCTCGACCGCGAGGCACACTTCGCTGATCAGGTCGCCCGCGTTCAGGCCGACGATGCCGCCGCCGATCACGCGATGGGTTTCCTCGTCGAAGATCAGCTTGGTAAAGCCTTCGTCGCGGCCGTTCGCGATCGCGCGGCCCGATGCGGCCCACGGGAACACGGCCTTGCCGTACTTGATGCCTTCGGCCTTGCACTGGTCTTCGGTCTTGCCGGCCCACGCGACTTCCGGATCCGTATACGCGACGGACGGAATCTGCAGTGCGTCGAAGTACGCCTTCTCGCCGTGCGCGGCTTCCGCTGCGACGTGGCCTTCATGCACGGCCTTGTGCGCGAGCATCGGCTGGCCGACGACGTCGCCGATCGCGAAGATGTGCGGGACGTTGGTGCGCATCTGCTTGTCGACGTCGATGAAGCCGCGGTCCGTGACGGCGACGCCGGCCTTGTCGGCGCCGATCTTCTTGCCGTTCGGGCTGCGGCCCACCGCGACGAGCACGAGGTCGTAGCGCTGCGCTTCCGCCGGCGCCTTCTCGCCCTCGAACTTCACGTAGATGCCGTCTTCCTTCGCTTCCGCGCCGACCGTCTTGGTCTTCAGCATCACGTTGCCGAAGCGCTTCGCGTTGTATTTTTCCCAGACCTTCACGAGGTCGCGGTCCGCGCCCATCATCAAGCCGTCCATCATTTCGACGACGTCGATCTCGGCGCCGAGCGTCGAGTAGACCGTCGCCATTTCGAGGCCGATGATGCCGCCGCCGATCACGAGCATGCGCTTGGGCAGTTGGCGCAGTTCGAGCGCACCGGTCGAGTCGACGACGCGCGGGTCTTCCGGCATGAACGGCAGCTTCACGGCCTGCGAGCCTGCGGCGATGATCGCCTGCTTGAACTTGACGACCTTCTTGCCGTTTTCGCCCTGCACTTCCATGTGATACGGATCGACGAACGCGCCGACGCCGGTGACGACCTCGACCTTGCGCGCCTTGGCCATGCCGGCGAGGCCCGTCGTCAGCTTCTTGACGACGCCGCCCTTGAAGTCGCGCAGCTTGTCGAGATCGACCTGCGGCTTGCCGAACGTGATGCCGTGCGACGCGAGCGCCGCGGCTTCTTCGACGACCAGCGACGTATGCAGCAGCGCCTTCGACGGAATGCAGCCGACGTTGAGACACACGCCGCCGAGCGTCGAATAGCGCTCGACGAGCACCGTCTTCATGCCGAGATCCGCGGCGCGGAACGCGGCCGAGTAGCCGCCGGGGCCGGCGCCGAGCACGAGCATGTCGCACTCGATGTCGGCGGCGCCGGTGTAGCTGCCGGCTTGCGGTGCGGGCGCCGGTGCGGCCGGTGCGGCTGCGGGCGCGGCGGCCGGAGCCGCGGCCTTGGCCGGTTCGGCTGCCTTCACGGGCGCGGCCGCGGCCGCGTCGGCCGACGCTTCGACGAGCGCGATGACCGTGCCTTGCGAGACCTTGTCGCCGGCCTTGATCTTGATTTCCTTGACCGTGCCGGCGACGTCGCTCGGCACTTCCATGGAGGCCTTGTCCGATTCGAGCGTGATGAGCGTCTGCTCTTTTTCGATCACGTCGCCCGGCTTCACGTTGACTTCGATGACATCGACGCCGCTGAAATCGCCGATATCCGGAACCTTGACTTCGATGAGACTCATGTACGTCCCCTTCTTGTTTGGCTGCTGAGAGAGGGAGGAAAACCCGCGATTGAACTACGGCCTGACCGGACGACGACATCGGCAGTACCACCTTTGCCGTCCGCCCAAGGACGCGCCTTTCTTTTGGTTACTTTTCTTTGGAAGACAAAGAAAAGTAACCGCCGCCCCGCGCAGGGGCGACGCTGGCAGACCGTCAAGCCAACCCGTTCAACGATGGAGCGTGGATCACCGACTCGAAAACCCACGCTCCCGCGAGCCCCTCAGCTCATCAAAGAATGATGCGACGGAAATCCGCCAGCAACGCGCCGAGATACGCATTGAACCGCGCGGCTTCCGCGCCGTCGATCACGCGATGGTCGTACGACAGCGACAGCGGCAGCGTCAGGCGCGGCACGAACTGCTTGCCGTCCCACACCGGCTTCATCTGGCCGCGCGACAAGCCGAGGATCGCCACTTCCGGCGCGTTGATGATCGGCGTGAAGTTCGTGCCGCCGATCCCGCCGAGCGACGAGATCGAGAAGCAGCCGCCCTGCATCTGGTCCGGCTTCAGCTTGCCTTCGCGCGCGGCCTTCGACAGCTCGGCCATTTCCTTCGCGATGTCGACGAGACCCTTCTTGTCCGCATCGCGGATCACCGGCACGACGAGGCCGTTCGGCGTGTCGGCCGCAAAACCGATGTGGTAGTACTGCTTGAACACGAGGTTGTCGCCGTCGAGGCTCGCGTTGAAGGTCGGGAACTTCTTCAGCGCGGCCACCACCGCCTTGATCACGAACGCGAGCATCGTGAACTTCACGCCCGCCTTCTCGTGCTCCTTGTTCAGCTGCACGCGCAGCGCCTCGAGCTCGGTGATGTCGGCTTCGTCGTTGTTCGTGACGTGCGGGATCATCACCCAGTTGCGATGCAGGTTCGCGCCCGAGATCTTCTTGATGCGCGACAGCGGCTTCGCCTCGAACGGGCCGAACTTCGAGAAGTCGACCTTCGGCCACGGCAGCAGGTTCAGCTCGCCGCCGCCTGCCGACGCGGCCGCTGCGGCCGGCGCCGCGCGCTGGCCCGACATCACGCCCTTCACGAAGCCCGTGATGTCGTCCTTCGTGATGCGGCCCTTCGGACCGGTACCCTGCACGCGTGCGACCTCGACGCCGAGTTCGCGCGCGAACTTGCGCACCGACGGCGACGCGTGGCTCGCGCGGTATTCACCCGACGGCGCCGCAGCCGGTGCGGCGGCAGCCGGCGCCGGGGCCGGCGCAGCCGCCTTCGCCGGTGCAGCGGCGGGCGCCGCAGCGGGCGCGGCGGCGGCCGGAGCCGGTGCGCTGGGTGCCGCAGCC